>JAVZLQ010000019.1:0-5651 GCA_038883655.1 Bathyarchaeia archaeon | reverse complement strand
ACCAACGAAGATAAAAACGAAATGATCGTCACTCCCTGGGAAGTTAGGGGCAAAGTAGACTATGAACGCTTGATTCGCGAGTTTGGAACTCAACCACTAACTGAAGAACTATTACGAAAAATAGCCAAATACACTGGTGAGCTTCACCTTCAGCTTAGGCGCAGAATCTTCTTTTCCCACCGAGACCTAGACACAGTTCTAGACTTATATGAGGAAGGGACACGATTTGTCCTTTACACGGGCAGAGGACCATCCGGCCCAGTTCACATTGGACATTTAGTTCCATGGATTTTCACGAAGCACTTGCAGGAAAAATTTGGAACTAGGCTGTATTTCCAGATGACGGACGACGAGAAGTTCGTTGTAGACGACGAGCTTAAACTTGAAGACACGAGAAGATTTGCCTACGAAAACGCTTTAGACCTAATCGCTTTAGGCTTCGAACCTGAAAAAACCTTCATAATCTTCGACGTGGAGGACATTGGCGTACTTTACGACATAGCCCTCGAAGTGGCCAAACGCGTAACTTATTCAACGGCAAAAGCTACCTTCGGCTTTCAAGAAAGCACCAACATAGGCTGGATTTTCTGGCCGGCCATTCAAGCAGTTCCATGCTTTATCCACGCCAAACTAACAGGCGAAAATGTTCCAGCATTGATCCCGGCAGCCATCGATCAGGATCCCTACTGGAGGATAACCCGCGACGTAGCGCCTAAGCTTGGCTACTATAAGCCCGCCCAGATTCACTGCCGCTTTTTGCCAGGACTTGGTGTCGGTGGAAAAATGAGCGCGTCAGAGCCTGAAACATCCATATTCACCATAGACCCGCCTAACGTTGTTAAACGTAAAATTTGGAATGCCTTCACCGGTGGCAAACCCACCGTGGCCGAACAGCGGAAAATGGGCGGAGACCCCAACATCTGCTCTATCTTTCAATACTTCTATTTCCTTTTCGAAGAGAATGACAGCAGACTTGTAGAAAGAGAAAGAAAATGCAGAGCTGGAGAAATCCTCTGCGGCGAATGCAAAACAGAATTAACTGAAAGAGTTGTAAAGTTTTTAACTGAACACCAGAAACGAAGAGAGAAAGCCAGAAACATAATAGACAAGTTCCACTTGAAACGTTAGAAGGGAGAGAAGCCAAAATGAAGGAAAAAGATGTAGTTAACGTTGGCTTGTCAAACGCTTACAGACTTGTTCACCCTATGCACACGGTTCTAGTGTCATGTGTTGGTAAGGAGGGAAACCCCAATATTATCACTTTAGCTTGGGCTATGCCAACGTCCATTAATCCACCGCTTATCGCAGTTAGCATCGCGCCTGGCAGACACTCGCACAGCCTCATTGAGGAGACCGGTGAGTTTGTGGTGAATATCCCAACCATGGACATTTTGAAGGCAACACTTTACTGTGGACGGGTAAGCGGGAGAAGCCATAACAAGTTTAAGGAGACT
Source organism: Bathyarchaeia archaeon (assembly GCA_038883655.1). GTDB lineage: Archaea > Thermoproteota > Bathyarchaeia > Bathyarchaeales > Bathycorpusculaceae > JAVZLQ01. Next base: position 4,197 of record JAVZLQ010000019.1, on the reverse strand, counting down.
GGTTTAACACCTCTTCCAGCCAAGAAAGTTAAGCCACCCATTATAAAAGAGTGCATTGCCCACTTAGAATGCAAGCTTCACAGCAGATTTCCAACGGGGGACCACACAATTTTTGTCGGCGAGGTTGTTGAAGCCTACGCTGACAGAGACTGTTTTAGCGAAGCAGGTTACAATCTCGAAAAGGCTAAAATGATTTTCCACATTGGCGGAAACGAATTTGCAACACTGGAACCGAAAATTTTCACCGCTAAAATCTAAAAAGAAAAACAGAAGCTTAAAATTCGAAGCTTTCACCGGGATTTAGAACTACAATCTTAATCCTAGGTGCTTTTTTCTTCACTCGTTCTACAAATTCGTCAGCCGATTGCGCCAGCACTGGAAAAGTCTTATAGTGCATTGGAATAACGGACTTAGGCTTTAAGAGTTTAACAGCTTCGGCCGCTTCTGAAGCGCCCATGGTGTAGTAGCCTCCTATAGGTAGGAGCGCCAAGTTCGGCTTGTAAAATTGTCCAATAAATTTCAAATCACCAAAAAGTCCAGTATCCCCTGCATGGTAAACCGTTTTATCTTCACCTTCAACAATAACTCCTGTGGGAGCCCCCCTTGAACATGTGTGGAAAGCATGCACAACGTGTAGTTTTATGCCTTTAATTTCCACTGAGCCCCCAATATTTAGTCCAACAACATCTGGAACCCCGCTTTCGCTGGCATAGTTGCCAAGCTCGAACGTTGACACAAAAGTGGCACCTGTTCTTTTGCATATTGCTATTGCGTCGCCTAAATGGTCGCCATGATCATGTGTAACATAAACAATGTCCGCCTTGTCTATTTCAGAGGCTTTTATAGGCGATGTTGGATTACCGTCAAGCCAAGGATCTATCAAAACTGTTTTATCAGCTAACTCAAGCTTAAAGGCTGCGTGTCCAAACCATGTTGCTTTTGCCATTATCTAAGCATCCCTCCAATCAAACCTTTTAAGGCTCTTGTTAGGTTAATAAAGTTTAAAGTGGAGGCGCACCGAAAAGCTTGGAAGAAGAAGCCCTAAAAAAGCTTCGCCAGTCTGGCAAAATCCTTCGCGAAACTCGTGAAGAGCTCAAGGGCTTCATCCGTGAAAACATGCTTGTCATAGAGATCTGTGAAAAAGCGGAAGAACTTATTAGACGGAAGGGTGGAAACCCAGCTTTCCCATGTAACATTTCAATAAACGAAGTTGCAGCCCACTATACTTCGCCACCAGGTGACGAAAGACGAATCCCAGAAAACTCCCTAGTAAAGGTGGATATAGGTGCCCATGTGGACGGTTACGTGACTGATACAGCGGTAACAATATGTTTCAATCATGAATTAAAGGATATGGTGGAAACAGCTGAACATGCTTTGAAAAAAGCTATTGAAAATATTCAGCCTCACATGTCAACTTCAAAACTCGGCGCCATTATCGAGCATGCCATAAAATCTAGAGGTTATAAGCCAATCTCAAACTTGACGGGACATCAAGTTGGCCGGTTTTTAGTACATGCCGGCACATCATTACCAAATGTGGCGCATGTTTCCATCGCAAAAGTTAGGCCGGGAGAAGCTTATGCTATTGAACCTTTTGTAACAACGCAAAACGCTATTGGAAAAGTGGAAAACAGCAGCGAAGTTACGATATTCCGTTTCGTGAAACAAAAGCCCATGAAAAACCACTACGCGAAAAAACTTTTGCAATATATTGAGGAGACCTTCAAAACATTACCATTCGCTGAAAGATGGCTTCAAGGTGTAATACCTCAACAACATTTTAGAGAAGCCTTTAGAGAACTCTTACTTTCGAAGGCTGTTATGGGTTATCCGGTTTTTGTAGAGGCAAGCGGTAAACCAGTCGCCCAAGCGGAGCACACTGTGTTAATAGTTGAAAATGGCTGTATAATGTTAACGTAAAAATGGAGAGGATGCCTTTACTTTTTCGCGAACCTCCCGGTAGATGGCGGTTATCAACATTTTCTCGTTACATTTTTGGCAGATATCAACCTCCTTAAAAATATAATCGCCTCGCTGGAAAGCCCTAACGGTTTTAAAGCCGCATTTTCGACATTCAATAGTTGTTGTTATCGGCGGTGCCTCTATTCTTAACCGTATTATACGCTGTCTCATTTGGAAAAGGACGTAAGTGCATGCACCCACACCTATGAACCCTATTATCAAAAGAACTGTGGCAACTTCTAAGTTTCCATTAAAATAGGCTTGAATTGCATTCGCAAGCGCCATGATGGCGACAACTAACGTAACAATTATTGCAATCAAAACGAATGATGAAATTTTTACAGCAGGCGAAGGTTCAGAGGAAGCTTGACTCAACAGATATCTCCTCCATCATTACTGTCCTATGCCTATCGTATTTCCAACACCGCAGATTATAACCTTGTCACCTTCTTTTGTTCTTTCAAGTATAAGCTGCTTAATCCTTTCAATGGCTTTATCCGCAGCCTCAAATATTTCCCTTCGCATAGGGGAAACCGCGTCGCCAATGTCCTCTTTAATTATTACGGCGTTTATTGGTATTCGATACTTTAATATTGTTTCTTCAATCTTAAACTGGTCTACACCAGGTCCGCCTATAGCCGCACCGACACCATCGGCCACATCACCTATTTCTTCACCTTCAAGTTTCAAAGCAGCATCAATCATGATAATGTTGGCAATTTTACCCTCATTTTCTTCAATGATTGCTTTAATGGCGTCTCCTGGTTTGCCAACGTTGCCACCTGGACCCTCAGCTTTTATCACATAGGCGGTTCTTCCCTCTATTGGAACAGTTGCTACAACACAGTCTTTCGGCACTTTTCTAATGGGGTAGCCATGCATAAGCTTAGCAGCTACAAGGGCGCCAACCCCGTCACCTATGGGCTGGCCATAGGCAAAAGCTTTAAGGGCGCTGGCGTAGGCTTCAGCCTCCCGCATCACCAGGGGCAGTATCATTTGAATTTGCATTATAACGTATAGGCTTAATGTCTTCTTTCCAAGCAAAAAGTAATGTCTAATAACCTTGTAAATATAGTTTAAAGCCATAGCAGCTTCAAGGGTGTTCTCTAAATTATTCACCTGTGTTTCATCAGCAGAAGGCGCCAAGAGCTTAACTTCATCCTTAAACCGTTCATCCCTAACATCCAAAATGTGCTCTAACTTCCAAACGATACCAACCGGGTCAAGACTTTGAGGCGAAATAGTGAAATATTCAAGGAAACGGTCGACCCTAGGCGTAGGATCGGCTTGAGGCTTTCCAATCTCCTTAATTGCATCAATGGCTATTCTCCGTCCCTCATCCCTAATATACTTCAGTTTGTAGAGAGAACCTTCAATCTCCTTGAGCCAAATATGAAGCTGAAGCCTCTGACCGTAAAACATAGAAATAAACAACATGATTATGAACACAGCTGAGAAAATCTGGGAGAGCAGGTCTCCCGGAATCTGTAACAACCAACTTTGCAGTACGACCCATACGACCGCGATGATCACAAACTCACCTTCCGTGAAACTAGCAAAATCTTAGTTATAAGTTTTAGGATATTCCAAGTAGATATGCAAAATTCAGATTCTTAAGCATCATGTTTACACTTGCCACAATAAGCATGGCAGCAAAAATAAAACTTAAACCTTTACTTGAAAGCCGCTTGCTGATGTAGGCACCCACCGGAGCACCAACAACCGAGCCAATGCCGAGATAAACAGCATAGAGCGAATTAACATGCCCTTGCTGCAAGTGATTGGCCACGCCGAAAATAGACGTAAAAACCATTATAAACATGGATGTGGGGATCGAAAAATAAATTGAAAAACCGAGCGAATAACACATAACTGGCACAAGGACGACCCCCACCTATGCCCAAAAGCCCTGAGGCAAAACCTCCAAAAAAACTTAGTAACAAACCCAAAAACATCCGTTTCAAGTCTTTAAGAAGCATCTCCTCAAAGGCCGGATCAATCATTTCTGAAGCCTTCACAGATTTTGCCCGCAAAGCTTTATACGTTATTTGAAATGCAACAAACATTAAAAAAACTCCAAAAAGTACTCCAAGCCACATTTTCACCGCTGCAAAAGCTGTAATTGCCGCCCCAGTGTAGCCGCCTAGAGAAGAGGAGCAAGCTAAAACTAGCCCGGCCCTAACGTAAACACGTTTCTGTCTTAAGTAACTCGCCGATGAAGCCAAGGAAGTG
>JAVZLQ010000018.1:0-6042 GCA_038883655.1 Bathyarchaeia archaeon | reverse complement strand
ACATTTGTTTTCAACGAAGTTGGCAAAACAACAAGGCAGCTTGGAATGATGAAAAAGGGCGAATGCATATGGAATATCACGGGGCCTCTTGGAAACCCATCGGAGATTAGAAACTTTGGGAAGGTTTTATGCGTGGCTGGCGGCGTAATGATTGCACCGATGCTTTTGCAAGTCAAAGCTTTGCGAGAGGCTGGAAACACGGTTGTAACGGTTATGGGTGCCCGTATAAAGGAGCTTTTATTCTTTAAAGAGGAGATGAAAGCTTTAAGTCACAGGTTTTATGTGGCGACAGATGATGGTTCCGAGGGCTACAAGGGTTTAAGCTTCCTAAAGGATGTTTTAGCTTCTGAAAAGTTTGATCGCTGTATCGCCATGGGTCCGGTTGCAATGCTTCAAACGGTATGCGGGCTAACAAAGCCATACAAGATTCCAACCATTGTGGCGCTTATGCCAATCATGGTTGATGGCATGGGAATGTGCGGGGTCTGCCGTGTAAGTGTCGGCGGACAAATGAAGTTTGGATGTGTGGACGGCCCAGAGTTTGACGGGCACCTTGTAGATTTTGAGGAGTTAATCAAGCGTCAACGCATGTTTCTCCCGGAGGAGCGTTTAAGCGCTCTTTTGTGGGAGCTTGGAGGTTGCGGTTGTGGCGCAAGCTGAATCTAAACCTAAAGTTAAGAAAAAGGCTGTTCCAATGCCTAAACAGCCACCTGAGGTGCGAAGGCACAACTTTAACGAAGTGGCTTTGGGCTACACGGAGGAGCAAGCCCTTGAAGAGGCAGACCGCTGCCTGCAGTGCCCAAAACCCCAATGTGTTAAGGGCTGCCCTGTGGAAGTTGACATTCCAGCATTCATCAAACTACTAAGGGAGGGCAAATATGAGGAGGGCATAAGGAAGATTAAGGAGAAAAACAGCCTACCCGCCATCTGCGGTCGGGTTTGCCCCCAGGAGGAACAATGCCAGAAAATGTGTGTTCTTGGAAAAGTTGGCGACTCTGTTAGTATTGGAAGGCTTGAGAGATTTTTGGCGGACTGGGAGAGAGCTAAAGGGTTCACAATTCCGGAGAGGGCTCCACCAACTGGCAAGAGGGTTGCTGTCATTGGTGCTGGACCTGCCGGTTTAACTGCTGCAGCTGACTTAGCAAAGCTTGGGCATGAAGTGGTGATTTTTGAGGCATTGCATCTTCCCGGCGGTGTGCTTGTTTACGGCATCCCCGAGTTTCGTTTACCAAAAAGCATTGTACAGGCAGAGGTTGACTATATTAAGAAGCTTGGTGTGGAGCTTAAGCTTGGTTATCTCATTGGCAGAACCTATACCATTCCGGAATTGCTTAAAGAGGAAGGTTTTGACGCAGTATTTATCGGAACAGGTGCTGGTTTGCCTCAGTTCTTGGGCGTGCCTGGCGAAAACCTTGGAGGAATTTACTCAGCTAACGAGTTTCTTATCAGAGTTAACTTAATGAAGTCTTATGCGTTTCCGGAATATGACACGCCGATAAGGGTTGGAAGACATGTTGCGGTTATTGGTGGCGGAAACGTTGCTATGGATGCTGCCCGCTCGGCTCTACGCCTCGGTGCAGAACAAGTTTACATAGTCTACCGCCGCTCTAGAGATGAAATGCCAGCCCGCAAAGAAGAAATTGAAAACGCTGAGGAAGAAGGAGTTATCTTCAAGCTTTTGACAAATCCAACCAGATTCATTGGAGACGAGAAGGGCTGGGTTAAACAGATGGAATGTATACGTATGGAGCTTGGACCGCCTGATGAGTCTGGAAGACGACGCCCAGTGCCGGTTAAGGACTCAGAATTTTTGATGGACGTGGACACCGTTATAATTGCTATTGGAAGAACACCAAATCCAATAATTCAACGTACAACAGAGGGTTTAGCTGTGACCAAATGGGGTACAATCATGGCTGACGAGAACGGTAAAACAAGTCTTGAAGGCGTCTACGCTGGCGGCGATATAGTCACCGGCGAAGCCACAGTCATAAGCGCCATGGGAGCCGGAAAAAGAGCCGCGAGGGCTATCCATGAGTACTTAATGAGTAAGAGGTAATGTCACTTTTTGATGCTTGCCAAATTTCCTAGAACAGAACTCTCTGCGTTTTCTGTTTGAATTAGTCGAAGTCTATTACCCATTAGTTTGTAATGTTCAATTTTCTCGAAAGGACACTGAGTGCAAGAATTGAAATTTCATCTTTGCAACGTTTTCTAAATTAACGAGAATGAATTAAGCTTAATGAAGATATTATTTCTATTTACTTGAATAAGCTAAATTTAAATTATAGAAACTGTAATAATGTAGCTTCATTAGAGTGCGACAAATGGTGAGCGAGCATGGGGAAACCTCAAAAGTTAAAGTTTGCCTTCTACTGGGCAGCTAGCTGTGGCGGTTGTGAAATCGCTGTTTTAGACATTAACGAGAAGATATTAGATGTCATAGCCAAGGCGGACATCGTGTTCTGGCCTGTTGCTATGGATATAAAATATAAAGATGTCGAAGCCATGCCTGATAAGAGCATAGACGTGTGCTTCTTCAACGGTGCCATTCGAAACAGCGAACAAGAATACATGGCGAAACTTCTGAGGAAGAAGTCAAAAGTGCTTGTGGCTTTCGGCTCTTGCGCCTGCGACGGAAGCGTTGTCGGCTTGGGTAACCTTTGGAACCGCGAGAAAATCTTTGAGAGAGCCTACTTTGAAACACCTTCAACAAAAAACCCGGAGCGTATAACGCCTCAAACCAGCTTTAAAGCGCTGCAAGGCGAGCTTGAACTTCCCGAGTTCTATGACACCGTAAAAACATTGGCGCAAACCGTGGACGTGGACTACTTTATTTCTGGCTGTCCACCCCCAGTCCCGAGAATTATCGATGCTTTAGAAGCCATTTTAAGCGGAAAACTCCCGCCAAAAGGCGCAAACCTACTATTTAACAAGTCTATCTGTGATGAGTGCCCGAGAGAAAAGAAGGACCGCAAAATCACTCAAGTAAAGCGGATCTATGAAATAGAAGACGATTTCAAAACATGCCTCTTGGAGCAGGGCGTAATATGTATGGGACCCGCCACCCGCGGTGGATGCGGTGCTCAATGTTTGAAGGCGAATATACCGTGCACCGGGTGTGGTGGACCAGCGCCTCGTGTAACAGATCAAGGCGCAGCCATGATAAGCGCTTTCGCCTCTATAGCCACAGACCCCAAGGTAATTGAACAAGTTGTTGATCCCGTTGGAACTTTCTACAAGTATTCTTTGGCTAACTCAATCTTGCGGAGGAGGGTGATGCGTCCATGAAGGAAATAGTTATAAATCCAATAACGAGGCTTGAAGGCCACGGAAAAATAACCATATTCCTAAATGAAGAAGGTGAAGTGGACGAAGCTTACTTCCAAGTTCCAGAGCTCAGAGGCTTCGAAAAGTTCTGTGAAGGCCGCAGAGCCGAGGACTTGCCCATAATAACACCCCGCATATGCGGTGTATGTCCAGTCGCCCATCACATGGCAAGCGCCAAAGCCCTAGACGCAGCTTTTAACGTGGAGCCACCAGAACCAGCTAAAAAACTACGCGAACTCATGTACTGTGGCTATTACCTCTATGACCACACATTACATTTCTACTATCTGGGCGGACCAGACTTTGTTGTAGGACCGGACGCACCGCCAGAAAAGCGTAACGTTATAGGCGTTATTGAAAAGGCTGGCTTGGAAATTGGCAAGGAGGTAATAAAGCATAGAGCTTATGGTCAAAAGATAACCGAAATCTTGGGTGGAAAGGCAACTCATCCGGTAAGTGCATGTATTCCAGGTGGTTTTGCAAGACCAATATCCGAAGAAGAGCGTCGAGAAATTGAGCGTATGGTGCGAAGTTTCCTTGATTTTGCCAAATTCTCACTGAAACTTTTTGACGACATAGTGCTGAAAAACAAAGCTTACGTGGACTTAATTAAGAGTGAAGCGTACACGCTTAAAACCTACTATATGGGTTTAGTGGATAAAAACAACAAGGTAAACTTCTACGATGGGAAGGTACGTGTGGTAGATCCAAACGGACGGGAATTCGTCAAATTCACGCCTAAAGAATACTTGGACGTTATAGAGGAACGTGTGGAGCCATGGACTTATGTGAAGCTTCCATACCTTAAGAAGGTTGGATGGAAAGGCTTTGTGGACGGACCTGAAAGTGGCATCTACCGTGTCGGCCCCCTTGGAAGACTCAATGCTGCAGACGGCATGGCAACACCCCTAGCCCAAGCAGAATATGAACGAATGTATGCTACTTTAGGCGGAAAACCGGTCCATAACACATTGGCTTACCACTGGGCTAGATTAATTGAGTTGTTATACGCTGCTGAACGCGCTTTGGAGTTGGTAACGGATCCGGAGATAACAAGCAAAAACGTCCGCAACAAACCAGACAAACCTGGAGAAGGCGTAGGCATAGTTGAAGCTGCTCGCGGAACGCTTATCCACCATTACCAGTTAGACGAGAAAGCTTTGGCCAAGAAAGTCAACTTGATCGTGGCTACTACGCATAACGTGCCGGGCATATGCATGTCAATTAGAGACGCAGCTAAAGGCCTAATTAAGAGAGGCAAGGTTACAGACGGCATATTAAACATGATTGAGATGGCCTTTAGGGCTTATGATCCATGTTTTGCATGTGCAACGCACTTCGCCTTGGGTCAAATGCCCTTGGAGGTGGAGATTTATGGTAGCGATAAAAAGCTCGTCCGAACAATCAAAAGGTAAAAGTGGAGGGAGAAAAAAGAAGGTGAAAATTATGGAAGAAGCCAAAGTTGGAGTCTTTCTATCTGACTGTGGTGGGCAAATTCCCAAAATCCTAGACTTCGAGGCTCTGACAAATTTTGTGAAGAGCGTCCCAGGGGTTGCATTAGTCGCTAGAGGGAGCGAGTTCTGGAGAGGTCAAGGCCTCCAAACGATAGTGGACGCTGTTAAAACTAAGAAGATAAACCGAGTGGTCGTTGCGGAAACTGTTCCAAAAATAAGCGAGGTAGCCATTTCAAAAGCCGTTGAAAGAGCTGGACTCAACTCACACCTAGTGGAGGTTGTAGACATTAAAGACCATTGTGCATGGCCGCACAGAGACATGCCTAAAGAGGCTACGGAGAAGGCTAAGGCAATGATTCTGGCAGCTATTGAAAAAGCTAAGCTGATGGAGCCGATAGATAAGGCTGAGTTTCCATCCGTAAAATCCGTCCTTGTAATAGGCGGTGGAGTCGCTGGAATGCAGGCAGCTGAAGACTTGGCTGAAATGGGGTTCCAAGTTTACCTTGTTGAGAAAGAGCCATTTTTGGGTGGTTTAGCAGCCAAAGCCGTGCGTTTCTTCCCAACAGACGATTGCGCCATATGCATCCAGTCTCCGGCAAGCCTTACCGCTGTGACTCAAACTTCAAGAAAGTGTGTTTACCGTTCAGGCTTGTCGGAAATCCCAAATCTAAACATTTTAACAAACGCTAAAGTCGTGAAAGTCGAGGGCGGTCCGGGCAACTTTAAGGTGACTGTTGAACGTAGGCCTCGCTACGTGGATGAAAAGAAATGCGTGGCGTGTGACCTCTGCACAAGCGTCTGCCCGGTTGAATCGCCAGACGAGTATAACGCTAGACTTTCGAAGCGTAAAGCCATCTACATAAACAAACCGCTTGTATACCCACCGGTCTACGTTATAGACGCTAAAGCATGCAAATTCCACGCGTGCGCCAAATGCGTTGAAGTTTGTCCAACGAAAGCCATAAACCTCGACCAGAAACCCGAACACTTGACGCTTAACGTCGGCAGCATCATTGTGGCCACAGGTTTCCGTGAATACGATCCAAGCGTCATCAAAGAATATCATTATGGCGAATACCCAGACGTGGTAACCCATCTAGAATTGGCGAGAATGTTAGATGCCTTCGGTCCAACTGGTGGCGTACCCGTTAGGCCTTCAGATGGAAAACCAGCTAAACGCGTAGTGTTCGTGCAGTGCGTTGGCTCAAGAGATCGCCGCTGGAATCCATACTGTTCGAGCATCTGCTGCATGATTTCA
>JAVZLQ010000017.1:0-6236 GCA_038883655.1 Bathyarchaeia archaeon | reverse complement strand
CCTTTTGTCGGTTTTTTCGCAAGCCTCCAACATAAGTAAGGCGTTTTTTACTAAGTCTTCCGGAGACAACTCACAGAGTGTCTCATCAAAAATATCCTCGATTTTGGTGAAGGACTTTTTGGTTGGAAAGCCTTGCCAATTCTTGTCCGGCTTACTTGCCCTTGCAGCTTTTAGCGCCTTTACCACGGCTTCTTCAATGGCTGCCTTGTCCATTAGAATGTTTGTGTAGGAAAAGCCTATAGTCTTGTTTACCACTGTTCTTATGCCTAATCCATTGTCAATGATTCTTGAGCTCTTAGCGATTTGTCCCCTTTCTATGGCTACGGTTGTCGTTAAACCTTCATAGGCAAAGGCTTCTGCTTCATCTGCGCCTTCTTTTAGCGCGAGTTTTACGGCAAACTCTGCCAGACTTATTATTTCTTCCTCTTTAAGCACTGCCACCGACCAGCACCTCGCGAACTCTTATGTGCGGTCCACCATCACAGACAAAAGCAGTCTGTCCTTTGCCGCATCTTCCAGGCCAAAGTTCAAAATCTTTTCCAACAGCGTCTACTTTATGCAATGTTTCAAGAGTGTTCCCGCTTATCGAGGCGTTGCGTATAGGCTCACCTATCTCGCCTTTTACTATTTCGTATCCTTCTTGGATGCCTACTTGAAATGTGCCATCTAAGTTGGCTTGTCCCCCTCTGAAGCTTTTGAAGTAATATCCAAACTTTATGTCTTCGATTAATTCTCCCAAAGAGTAGTCCCGGGGAGCCATGAAAGTGTTGCGCATACGTATTATCGGCTCCACGCGAAAGTCTTCCGCTCTAGCGTTACCGGTGGGTTGTGTATTAAACTTCTTGGCTGTTTCCCTATTGTGCATTAAGCCTACAACTACTCCATCTTTGATCAGAAGCGTTTTTTGTGCTGGAATACCTTCATCATCATACTTGAAGGAGCCAAAAGCTCCTTCAATTGTTCCGTCATCGTAGACTGTGACAACTTCTGAAGCTACTTTTTTGCCAAGCTTATCCATGAGAACCGAGCCTGAAAGTGTTAAATCTGCTTCAGCTAAATGTCCGAATGCTTCATGGACGAAAACTCCAACCACGTTTGGCCCTAAAACAGCCGGAAAGGTTCCACCTTTCGGGGTCTTTGCTCTTAGTTGATCTATGGCTCTTTTTGCAGCTCTTTCGCCTATGATTTCTGGTGCTTCGATGTCAAATATCTCGTAGCCTGCTGTTGAGCCGACCTCTTCACGGCTAAATGTGAAGACCTCTTTTTCTTTTGCAGTGACTAGAACTCTTGACCAAACATAAAGCTTGTCTTGCTCTATATATGTGCCTTCGTTATTCATGAAATAGTTGACTCCGACGAGATCTAAATAATCTACTGTGCAGCTTTTAATGCGGCTGTCACTTTTTAGAACGTTTTTTGCAATGGCCAAAACGGTTCCAATTTTATTTTCAACAGATATCTCTGAGGGTTTCTTTTTAGGCTTAATTGAGATGCTATCTTCGATGGCCTTGTTTTCAGCGAGTTTTACTGGACTCTTGATTTGCAAACTGGCTGCTTTTGCCATTTTACATGCCTTATGAACAGCATCTGCCAATATGTCCCTGTCAAAGGAGCCTACAGAAGCAAAACCCCATGCTCCGTCGACAAGAACCCTTAAAGCAATGCCGCTTTCGATCCCCTCCTTTGCAGATTCAACATTCTCTTCCTTGACTGTCAACATTGTTTTGAAAATCTTTTGCGCCCTGGCCTCCGCGTATTCCGCACTGAACTTTTGGACAGCCAATTCTATAATCTTAGTCAATAAATCTTTCAATGTGCTTTCTTCCTAAACGCTAAATTCTGTTGAGAAGTTTATTTGCAGAAGGGTGCTAATAAGTCTACTCAATAAAATCTAGGAGAAGCACTATCTATGCCTTTTATGTTTAAGCTCGTCTCATTAACATTTTTATTTGATTTGCAAAATCATCGTTTTGGCTTCTTTCTAGCTCTAATCTGCGGAGTAGACCATAATTTGAATAAATGTCTTCCAGAATCTTTCGTTCAATTACATACGCGCCTGTCCTCAAAAATTCCTCAAGTCCCTTAGCAAATATGTCGATTTTATCGGCAATTTCACTGCGTTTTACACCATAATGATTTTCCAAGTATCTGTAAATTAACTTGGTTGCTTCGCTTCCAAAAATCTGCTTTAATACTCGGTCAATTATTTTAACGATTTTCTCGTTTTCTTTGAATGTTTGTTGGCTTATGGGTAACATTGCTATCAAGCTATCGTACATATTGCGACTTAATAAGCTTTGTTGTGCGAATGTGCAACATAAATACAGATAAAGAATGTAAAAATAGGCTTTACATGAAGTCTGTAAGGTTTAACTGTTGAACTTTTTCTCTTAAGCGTTTTATATTTGAGGTTTTTTCCTCATCGAAAATTATGGGATGTCCATAAACGCCATCATAGCCTGGTATCACCTTTATTTTTCCTTCTCTAACCCTTATTATTGCCTCGGCGATCTTTTGATCTGCTGCTTCTTTTAGGGCTTGTTTCGGCGCATCGATCAGCACCCTGTATTCGTCGCCGAATTTTTCAATCAGCTTGTTGTAAATGCTCCAAACCTGCTGCGTTGAGGGTGAGTCAACACCAATAGCTGTTGCAATAATTTCGGAGAGGGGAAGCAAATGCATATAACCTATAGCGTTATCTGGAATGAAGCCTTCTGGGCGGTCTGCTAACTCTTCAACTCGTTGTTCAACACCTTTTGTCAGTTTTTTGCGGCATACTGGGCATATGTTGCCGAGTTTTATGGCTTCTTTTGGCGGCAGCGAGACACGGCAGTTTCTGTGGCCTGTCCAATGGTATTTTCCATAGGCTGGATCTGTTTCGATGGTGAATTTGAACCGTGTTTTGTCCTTTTTCCTAATGGCGTCTATTATCTCTTGGTAGCTAGGTTTTTCCACCTCGAAGACGTTGGCCTCTCTTCCCATGCGCCATGGCCAGTAGCTGTGGCTGTCGCTGTTTGAAACCAATGTGAACCTGTCCAGTTTACTCAGCCGCCAATTCATGGGCGGATCTGAGGAGAGGCCTGTTTCGAGGGCGTAGATGTGTTTTGTCATGTCCTGGTAGCAGTCTTCAACGCTGTTGAAGCCGCTGAAGGCGCCGAAAATGCTGAACCATGGTGTCCAAGCATGGGCTGGGAAAACCATGTTATCGCTGGAGACTTTCATAACCTCCTCAACAAGCTCTGGGGCACTTATGTCTAGAGTTGGGCGTCCGTCGGCTGCTAGATCTCCGTACTTTGCTAGGCGTTCGTTGATCTGGGTGGCTGTTTCTATGCTTGGCGTTAGAATTACATGGTGAATTTTTTTAACTTCGCCTTCAAACGTGAATATTGTGCTGACTTCTGTTGTTATCATGAAGTAAACTGGAAAGTCTGGGTTGCCGGCAATCTTATAGAGTCCAGAGTTCCCATCTTGTATAAGAGTCTCCTGCAGTTCCTTTAACCATTTGGGGTGAGTGAAGTCTCCTGTGCCAACAAGGTTTAAGCCTTTAATTTTGGCGAAACGGGCGATCTCCTCCACGCGCATGCTTTGGCTTGTCGCCCGACTGTAGCGTCCATGAATATGTAGGTCGGCTATGACCCTCAAGTTCTCCGCCAACTCGCAAATTTGTGTTTATCTTCCTATTACGTTTGTGGAAAATGGTTTTGCGTAAACTTTTATTTTCGCTAGCCCCCTCCCTTTAGGTTTTCTGCGTTTTTCAAGGGTTTTCTCCCAGTCCACTTTAAACATTAGGATGAAGACTATTACAAGTAGGATTAAGGCGGTGACTGTGCCGATGATGGCTGAAACCCAGTCGCTCTCTATTCCGAAGATTTCGCGGATTACCCCAACCGTGAAGCGGGCGCTGTAGACTATTATTAGGCTCATGCAAAGCTTACCTAGAAAGGCTGGGATAAACGCCCGCAAAAAACTGTAGTGCATCACCCCAAGCGGAATGAACAGCAAATCATCCGGCAGTGGCGTCAATGCGAAAATGAATATTGCTAGGACACTATATCTCCCGAAAATTTTCAGGAAGAACTCAACGTTACGCTTGCCTTTTTCACTTATTATTTTCCTTCCACCAAGTCCAAGCAAGTAACCTGAAAACTCTCCCACAGCTGAGCCTAAACCAGATACAAATGCTGTTAATATCGGATTAAATGTCTCGATGGAGCCTAGTGTAAAAATCACCACCGTGTATGGAACTGGGAAAAAAATTGACATGGAGCCAAACAGGCTTATTAGGAAAACGCCAAAGTATCCATGTTGCATGGAAAAGTTTTGCAACCAATCAGTGATTTGTCTTAGAAGGTCTTCCGCTGCCAAAGTCCCGCCTCCCTTATCTTTAGGTTTATCAGTCTTAAAGAGCTTACCGTAAACCAGAGACCGTGGCAGGTCAAATTTTAAATTAAAGTTTTTCATCATCAAAATCCTAGGCTTCCGGAGGTTTTATTGTTGGCTGAGGCTGAAAAACGTGAAACTATGTGGATTGCCAGAGAACTTTCAAAGTGCAGCGGCTGTAGAAGATGCGAAATAGCCTGTTCACTTTTTCATGAAAAGCGCATATGGCCTGAAGCTTCCCGAATAAGAATTTTCATGCTTGCGCCGGGCGTCGAATTTCCCCATTTTTGCGCCCAATGCGAAGATTATCCATGCATTGAGGCTTGCCCAACCAAAGCCCTATCCGTGAGTAAAGAAACTGGCGCCGTGCTTGTGGACGCAAATACCTGCGTTGGCTGTGGAAAATGCATCGAGGCATGTCCCGGAAGAATTCCTCATATGCATCCGACGGAAAATAGGATTTTAATTTGCGATTTGTGCGGCGGAAATCCCCAGTGCGTTAAAGTTTGTCAAGAAGGATTGTGGGGCGTTCTCCGAGCAGTGCCTCGGAGGACACATCCTTACAAGCTTTACGCTCGAATTCCAGAAGAAATAGCTCGGGACCTAGCTGCCAAAATCTTTGGGGAGGAGGGAGAACATCTATTATGATTTGTGGTTATGCTGGAAAGTTTCTCGAAATTGACCTTTCAACCAAAAACGTCAAAGAAATGCGTTTCAACGAGGAAGTTCTAAGAGACTATGTGGGCGGTCGAGGGTTAGCTGCAAAAATTCTCTGGGATAGGCTTGGCAACCGATGGGAAACCGTAGATCCGCTTGGACCAGAAAACACACTCTTATTTTTGACAGGACCGCTTACTGGATTTTTTCCAGGTGGAAGGATCTGTGTTTCAGGTAAGTCTCCGCAGAGCAACGGGGTGGTCGGCTCAACGGTTGGCGGCGAATTCGGCATTGAACTGAAATGCGCTGGCTACGACGGCATCATCGTTTCTGGAGAGTCTGAAAAACCCATATATCTCTTCATAAAAGACGGCGACATCGAAATTAGGGATGCTTCTCATGTCTGGGGCATGGACGCCAAACGGACAGTTGCCACATTAACTAGGGAGTGCAGAACCATTTTGAAACAGCGTTACCCGCTGAAAGGCGAATGGAAAGAGCCAGCCATCCTCTATATTGGCCCAGCTGGAGAAAACAAAGTGCGAACAGCTGTGGTGGCAGCTAAGTGGTCGCATGCTGCTGGTTATGGTGGATACGGCGCCGTAATGGGCGCTAAAAAACTTAAGGCTATAGCTGTCAAGGGAACAGGGCCTTTGCCTGAAGTCGCCGACATAGAGGCTGTCCAGCGGCTTATGCAGGAGGTTTGCAATAACGCTTATGAAAATGAGTCTTGGAGGCGTTGGGGGACAGGTTCAGGCGGTTATGAGTTTGGGGCTATGACGAGTTCTGAGCCTGTGCGGAACTGGCAGGAGGAGTGGCATAACGAGAAAAGTTTCGGCGTTGACAAGTTTGAAAACCGTGTATGGATAAAACAGTATTGGGGTGACTTCGGCTGTCCAACTACATGCCTTAAACTGGCTGTTGTACGGTTTGGACAGTTCAAGGGCGCCATAACCGACAACCCGGACTATGAGTTGCAAGCCTATTTGGGCACAAACTTAGGCATTTTCACTCCTGAAGCAAATGTTTACATGGCTTCAGTCATTGATGATCTGGGGCTTTGCGGTATTCAAACAGGCAACGTGTTGGGTTTTGTAGCAGAACTCTTCCAGAGAGGGATATTAACGAAAGAAGATTTAGACAGCATCGAGCCTAAATGGGGGGATGCCGAAGCCTTCGCTGTTTTAGCTAAGAAAATT
>JAVZLQ010000016.1:0-6472 GCA_038883655.1 Bathyarchaeia archaeon | reverse complement strand
ACTGCCACGCTTTATTCCATCATGGGAGGGGCATCTAAGCGAACTTACCAAAAAATACCCATTGCAAATGGTTACTCCTCACCCTCGATATTCCTATCACACGCACCATGACGGTAAGGGAACATGGATAAACGAAATTCCAGAACATAGGGTGCTTAAAGAAGATGGACACTATTATTGGATTATTCGCATCAATCCTTTGGACGCTGAAGCTCGTGGAATTAAGGACGGTGACATAGTTAGGGTATACAATGATAGAGGATCCGTCCTCTGCGTGGCAAAAGTAACACATAGAGTCAGACCGGGTGTTGTCCACGGATGGGAGTCATGCAACATCTATGAACCAATCGGTGAACCCGGTGATCCAAACTCGGTGGACCGTGGGGGCTGTCTAAACATACTAACGCCTTCAAGATATCAATCTAAAAATGCTTGCGGTATGGCGCCTAACTCTTGCCTAGTGGAAGTGGAGAAGTGGAGGGGACAGTAAATGGCGAATTGGGCAATGGTGGTTGACATAACGAAATGCAACGGATGTTACAACTGTTTCATTGCATGTAAAGATGAATTCTGGGATAACGAATATCCTCCATATTCGTCAGCGCAACCTAGGCATGGACATTTCTGGATGCAAGTTTTCACAAGGGAGAGAGGCCAATTCCCCCATGTGCGCGTGGCATATATGCCCGTACCCTGCATGCACTGCGACAACGCGCCATGTATTGACAGGGCAAAAAACGGTGCAATTTACAAAAGGCTAGACGGGATCATAATAATTGACCCAGCAAAATCGTTCGGTCAGAAACAGTTAGTCGAAGCTTGCCCGTATGGCGTTATTTTCTGGAATGAGGAGAGAAGAATTCCGCAGAAATGTACTTTTTGCGCCCACCTCCTTGACAAAGGCTGGAAAGAGCCGAGATGTGTGCAGGCATGTCCAACTGGAGCACTGATATTCGGAGACCTAGACGACCCTAAAAGCACTGTATACAAAGTGGTCACATCTGGAAAAGCCGAGCGTTTTAAACCAGAGCTTGGCACAAATCCAAGGGTATATTATATTGGGCTGTACAGGTTTACTAAGGAATTCATTGCGGGAAGTGTAGTGCTCAAAGACACCGATGAGTGCGCTGAGAAAGTGAAGGTAACCCTCCATAGTAAAGAAGACGATTCAATTCAAGTAGCGCTTACAAATGAGTTTGGAGACTTTGAGTTTGATGGTTTAAACCCGGGAGAATATCACCTAAGCTTTGAATATCCTGGATACCAAGTACAGAAGATGGACGTAAAATTGCAGAAAAGCGTCCATCTAGGATACATCTTTCTTGAAAAGCAGTAGGCAGTGGTCAAGATGAACATCGATGTTGACCTTGGAACGGACATAGAAAGCGTCAAAAAGCTTGAAGGAGTCTACTTGCTTGAAAGCGGGACGTCGATGGACAATAAGTCTTCAGCCACAATGGTGTTTTTAAAGATTCTGCGGGCTTGCTCTAGGAGCATAGAAACATCTTTATACCTTGCACTAATATGAGTTAAAACAAGCTTTTTTACCCCTGCCTTTTTGGCGTTTTCTGCCGCGTGGCTTGGAGTTGAATGCCCGTCCTCATCAGCCCTTTCAGCCAACTCATCACCGAAGGTTGAGTCATGAATAAGCAAGTCCGCGTCCGCTGCAAATTCCGCTAAACCTTCAAAAGGTCTAGTATCGCCGGTATAAACAATTTTTCTTCCAGGCCTTGGTGGGCCTAAAACATCTTCAGGTTTTATGGTTCTGCCGTCTGCAAGTCGGACGGTTTTCCCTCGCTGCAATTGTCCCCACAGAGGACCTTCTGGAACCTCTAAGGCTTTAGCCTTTTCTGGATAAAACTTTCCGGGGCGAGGTTTCTCCACCAAGGCGTAAGCTAAGCTGGGCAACATATGGTTCGCCCAAACCGCTTGAACAGTATACTCGGGTGTTTCACATACCACGCCAGCCTCACGGATTTCATGAATTTCTATCTGAAAAGTTAAGCCAAACTGCACAGTTTCTCTTACACATTCAATGAACTTTCGTAGTCCCGGAGGCCCGTAGACGATGAGCGGCTTTTCTCTACCATGCAGCGCCATGGTTTGCATGAGCCCCGGCAAGCCTAAAACATGGTCACCATGCATGTGCGTTATGAAGACTCTTGTCATCTTGTGGAAACTGGCGCCTGCCAATACCATCTGCCTTTGCATGCCCTCGCCGCAGTCAAAAAGCAATTGTTCGCTTTTACGCTTCACTAGGATAGCTGGTAGACTTCTTTTCGGGGTGGGAACGCTTCCAGCCGTACCCAAGAAGACAACTTTCAAGTTCATAAAGGCGCACTACACCGCTTAGAGTATAAAGCATATCCTTGTTAGCCTTTATGCTTTCCGAGATCACAAGTATGGCGGCAAAAACCAGTGTTTTAGTCCACAAGCCTTAATAGGTCGGCCGAGAACGTATAAATGGATTTGTTGTATATGGTGAAGGTGCTTATAGTTTTTGAGTCGCGTTATGGCAACACCAAACGCGTGGCAGAATCCATCGCTGAAGAAATGAGAGAAGTTAGTGGAGTGGAGGTTTCCATTAAAGAATTTAAAGAGGTGAACTTGAAGGATATTCCATTTTACGACGCGGTATTGATTGGCTCTCCAAATCATATAGGTGGACCAACAAGAGGCATTAGAGGCTTCATCGACAAGCTTGGCAAACTAAAGTTGGAGGGAAAGAAATACGCTGTTTTTGACACCTATATGGGCAGAGACTTTGATAAGGCAGTTAAGAAAATGGAGAAGCGAATAAGCGAAAAAGCTCCAGGCCTTACGCGCTTAACTGCTGGCTTGTCAATAAAGGTTAGGGGAATTAAGGGCCCCATTCTAGAAGAGGAGTTGCCAAAATGCAGGGAATTCGGCAAGAGTATAGCCATCCAGCTTAAGAAGGAGCGTGAAAAATGATGGCTTCAATGGCAAGAGACAAGATAGTGATTTTTGTCAGCTTTTTATGGATTGTTCAGTCTGTAGGCAGACTTTGTTTTGCAGCGGTCGGCACACCGGAGGGAATGGACCAGTTTCTGGATACGCCTATCTCGCCAACGACTTCTGCCATACTTTTTGCCATGTTTCTGATTCTGGGCGCTTTAGGACTTATCGCCGCCCTTGGCTTGTTAACAGGACAAAAGTGGGATTTCTGGATCGTAATGCTGGCCAGTTTCGCAACAATAGCCTTAGACCTATGTGGATTAACAATACAATTAACCGCCGCTATCGGTCTAATCGTACCGGCAATATCCATCCTAACAATATACGCGGAAAAGCACAAACCCTTAATGTCATGAAGGATAAACACTTAATTTCATTGTTTAAGGTTTTTGAATACTGCGATTTCGCGGGTAAGGCTTCTGTGTATGTAGACCATGTGAGATTCCACATGCTTGTAGCCAGCTGCTCTGCCTATTTGGCTTATGCCCACTGTTTTTGGCGCCGCCATGCATATGTGTCCGCCTTCACTAAGTAGGTCGCGAGTAGCGTTTAGGCATTCCTCAATTATCTGTTTTGTTGTCCGTTTGAGGGTTGTAGCGCTTTTTCCGTATGGCGGGTCTGCCACGATGCAGTCCACGGCTGTCACTGGCGGATTTTTTGCATCCGCCACCATGAGGCCTTCTGGCGTTATACGGAAATGGGCAAGGTTAGCTCGACTGCCCTTCACCATTCGCCACTGGATGTCGGCGCCCAAAACACGGCAGCCTATCAGCGCAGCCTCTATGAGCATGCTTCCCGTTCCACAGAAGGGGTCGAACACTAAATCGCCAGCTTTAGGTCTGGCTAGGTTTATCATGCACCTTGCAAGTTTCGGCGGCATAGCTGATGGATGAAAGAAGGGTCTATTTTTCGGGCGCCTTTCCATGAAGGGTTTCGGTGGAAGTTCTGCCAGTTTCAAGCCGAAAAGAAGCTTGTCATCTGTTAGGATTCCCGTGAAAGTTTTTTGAGGCGCTTTAAGGTTTACTTTGACATTTTCAGTCATTTTTAGGATTATTTCGCCAAGCTTCCGCTCTAAATTCATTCCATCAATGTGCCTAGCGTGGCTTTTCACATGTTTAACACGGACTGCGAAAGTTTCGCCTTCCTCTAGTAGATTGGTGATGTTCATCGAGCGTAGAGTTTTGACAGCCTCGCTTGCATCAGCCTCGCACGTGAAAAGCTCCAATGCGCAAAGCCTTGTCATGGCCGCCCGCTTTTTAACGATTTCCACACATTTGATGTCAGCTTCAATCCTCAAAACTTGGTCGAGTTCCTCCAAAACCGTGTATGCGCAGCCTTCAGCTTCCAAGATTGCTTTTAATTCTGCAGCTGGCAGTGTTTCATGCTCCCCTGACAACAGAAAAAATAGTCTAATCACTTTAAAGCTCCCGCAATGCTTGGGCTATAAGCGGTGCCAGCGAAACCTTGCTGACATGGCTTGGAACGCTGTCCGTTCCCACAATCTCTTTAACGCCGGTTTCCCGTAAGCGTTTTTCAGCTTCGCCTACCAAAAGCGGATGTACACATGCGGCGTAAACTTCTGCTGCTCCAAGCTCGTATAAAAGTTTTGTAGCCGCCATAATGGTGCCGCCAGTGCTGATAATATCATCAAAAATCACGACGGTTTTGCCTTCAACATTGAACTCTTTTTTCTCGACGCTCACCAGTCCAGTATAGCGGTCTCGATGTTTTTCCAGATAGCCGCATTCGCAACCCAGAACTTTTGCGGCTTCTTGAACTATGTGGATAGCGCCTTTGTCCGGAGCAAGTGCAAAAGCATCCTTGAAGCCCCTCCGTTTGAAGTATTCTGCCAGAATCGGGATAGCTGAGAGGTTCTTTGCCGGAAATGGGAACCTTGCTAGGACGTTTTTCTCATGAATATTTACTGTTATTAAGCTGTCTACACCTGCAGCTTTAAGCATTCTTGCGATGGCTTCTATGCTTATGGCTTCGCCTTTGAGGAAAAGCTTGTCTTGGCGGGCATACGCTAAATAGGGCACAACCGCTATAATGGTTTTAGCGTTATTTCTCTTAGCGGCATCCACCATCAGAGCCAGCTGGATTAGTCGCTGATCCTGCGGTGGACTTGTCGTTTGTACTATAACAGCGGTTTCGCCTTCAACTGTTCCTTCAAGTCTCACGTAGGATTCGCCGTCTGGAAAAACCTTAAAAAAGACCGGGGTTGGTTCCAAGCCTAGAAGGCTGGCTATTTTTCCACCTAGCTCCTTGGAGGCTGGACCGGGTAGGATTTTCATCATATCGCCGCTCTTTAATGAAAGACACAGTCTTTTAGATTTTTCCCGTTGCCTTGTACTGTTCGATAAGTTCTTTAGCTCTATCCATGCGGATTTTGCGCTCCTCTACCATCTTTTCGGCAACCAAGTCTATTAGTTCGCCAGTAGCGCCCGCCGCAATAGCGATGTTTCTCGCGTGAAGGGACATGTGTCCTCGTTGTATGCCTTCATGAGCCAAGGCTCTTAACGCGCCTAGGTTTTGGGCTAATCCCACAGCCGCCAAAACTTCAGCGAACTCGTTGGCTGTCTTTACGCCCAAAATTTTTAGGCAAATTTTGGCTATTGGATGGGTTCGCACAGCTCCACCTATCAGGCCGACAGCCATAGGCAGTTCTATGGAGCCCATCAGATCGCCGTTCTCGTTTTTCTCCCATGTGGAAAGCGTTGTGTAGTGGCCGCTTCGGGCAGCATACGCGTGAGCGCCAGCCTCTACGGCGCGGTGATCGTTACAGGTGGCGATTACAACGGCAATTATGCCATTCATAATCCCTTTGTTGTGGGTTGCCGCCCTAAACGGGTCGGCCGCCGCGAAAGCCCAAGCGTTCACAATGCCGTCTACAACCTCTTCGCCGCCAACCGCCTCTTTGGGTACAACACACCACGCTCTGGCTAAGCGTTTAACAGCCAAGTTCGAGATAATCCGCAAGTAAACACGGCCGCCGGTGATCCGCTCAATCAACGGGGCAACAGCCTCACACATGGTGTTCACAGCATTAGCGCCCATAGCATCCCGAACATCTACATGCAACTCCACAATAACCATTGGACCCTGCACCGTTTGAATAACTTTAGCGTCCAAGTCTTTAGCTCCGCCTCCAACAGAAACCAGCACCGGATCCTGCTCATTCGCCTTCTTTAGGATTTCCTCCTTAGCCTCCAAAACGCGAAGCCTAGCTGCATAAGGATCTTTAACGCGAACCACCTGCACCTGTCCAATCATTATTGGTGGAGTGCTGCTTGTGTGGAAGCCTCCGCCCTCCCGCACCATTTTAGCCGCATAGCTAGCCGCAGCCACCACAGAAGGCTCTTCAATCGCCATGGGAATCAAATAATCCCGCCCATTAATGAGAAAGTTCACAGCGATGCCCAATGGCACTGGAAAAGCACCAATAACATTCTCAATCATGCGGTCAGCCAGTTCCAGCGGCAAACCACCAGTATTC
>JAVZLQ010000015.1:0-6800 GCA_038883655.1 Bathyarchaeia archaeon | reverse complement strand
GTGCCTCTGACAAAGATTATTTCTTCCATGTCTTTGGCGCCTATGAATTCGGCAACTTCTTCGTGGGCTTCCTCATAGAGTTCTGTGGCTTCCAGCGATAATGTGTGCACAGCACGGTGGACGTTGGCGTTTTGTTTTTCGTAAAACTCTTTCATGGCTTCGATAACTTGCTTTGGCTTTTGAGATGTCGCCGCGTTGTCAAAGTATATGAGTGGATAATTGTTTATTTTTCGTTTCAATATGGGAAAGTCTTCCCTAACCTTGTAGGGGTCAAACATTTTAAGCGCCTTCTTCAGCCATCTTCATTTTTTTCGAGAGGATTTTTGCCAGCTCCTCCTCCTCTAATGCCTGTTTTTCTTCGAAAGTTAACTCTCCCGGCAACCATTCTGGAGTTTGCTGTCTCATTTTGTAATAGGCGCGGATGGCGCGTCTCAAAGCTCCGACAGCCAATATCCCGCAGTGAAATTTAACAGCTGGCAGCCCACCCACCTCTTCAGCTATACTTTTCCACGAGATTTTCCAGGCGTCTTCAAGTTTCATTCCCTTAATTTTCTCAGTTACAATGCTTGATGTGGCAATGTTGGCGGCGCATCCGTAACTTTCAAAGGTTGCCTTTTCAATGGTATCTTGCTCGTTAATCTTCAAATAGAAGGTTATCATGTCTCCACATTGTGGGTTTCCAGCCACCGCTGAAACCGTAGCGTCCTCCATTTTCCCTAAATTCTTTGGGTTCCTGAAGAGTTCCAAGATTTTTTGGCTGTAGGGTAAAGGTACACGTGACAAGGCTACTCCACCACCGTTGAACCTGTTATTCCCCTAAGCCTTTCAACGGCTCTGGGCAAAACCTTCAACACGTAATCTATATCCGCCTCTGTATGGACTCGTGTAACTTTCATGAGGATGCTCCCGTGGGCCTCTTCGAATTTTCTGCCTATGGCAACCAGCACGTGACTCGGCTGGAGCAAACGTCTTGTGCAGGCGCTTCCACTTGAAACATATACACCGTTTAGGCTTAACTCAATGGTTAGAGCTTCGCCTTCACAGCGTAGAAAACTTATGTTAACGTTGTCAGGTGCCCTTTTCTCACCTCTTGGACCGTTAAGTCGCACGTCCGGTATTTTACCCATTACGCCTTCAATGAGTTTGTCGCGGAGTTTCCGCATGTAGCTAACATTATCCTCAAAGTTCTTGAAGGCTAACTCAGACGCCTTTGCAAAACCAACAATCAGCGGCGTGTTTTCAACGCCGGGCCAAAGTTTCTGAGTGCCTATTTGCCCCTCCAATATTCTTTGGATATTTACGCCTTCCTTTACGTATAGAGCGCCAATCCCGCGTGGCCCCAGTATCTTGTAGCTGCTTATTGTTGCCATGTCCACATTCAGCTTTTGCACGTTAAAAGGAATTTTGCCATAAGCATCTGATGCATCTACGTGGACAAGAGCGTTTGGGTTTTTGTCCTTTATGATTTCAACTATCTCTTTTATGGGCTGTATTGTTCCAATTTCATGGTTTACTGCCGAGAAGCTTGCGAGAACTGTTTCGCCGTTAACCGCCTCCTTAAGTTTTTCAAGGTTTACGAAGCCTTCGCTGTTTACTGGAATTTTTACTACTAAGAATCCTTGTTGGGCCATCATTTCGGCCACGTGTATCACACTTAATGGCTCAATCTCGGAGATCACGATTTTCGCACCCTTCATCCGCATCTGAGAAGCTGCGCCAAGCAAAGCGAGGTTGTTAGCTTCAGTTTCACCTGGTGTGAAATTGACTTCTTCAATGCTTCTACATCCTAAATAGCTAGCAATTTTTTGGGCAGATTCCATTATTGCCTCGTAGGCTTCCCATCCCGGCTTGTGGGTAAGCGTTGGGTTGCCAATAGCACGTTTATTAAAATATGGAAGCATAACCTCAACGACTTCTGGATGAACAAAGCTTGAGTTCTCAATGTCTAAGTAAACTTCATGTTTTAGCCCTTCATGGGCTTTAAGAAGTTCACGAACGTTTTCCATCATAACCTTCAGATCCGCTTATACTTGTCACTTCATAATAGGTTTAAGCTTATAGAAAAAGCTATTTGAAAATGTGAAACTGCATCCAAAAGGTCAATAATTTGCAGTTGCTATAAAACAATACCTAGCTTCCCTCCTCTCCATATATTTTTGGCGTTTACGAAGCAAAATAGCGACTCTTCCCTTAGTTTTTCACAGTCTACAAGATAGCCCATCAATCAAGTTTAAACTCCAATATACAATGTTGCCAGCATTCTTATCCCAACGACAAAAAGGACTAAGCCAAGGATCCTCCTTAAAGTTGTAACTTTTATCCGCCTTGAAATGGCTGGTCCAAGCTGAGCGCCTATGACGGCCCCAATAGTTACTGGTGCAGCCCACTGTAGGGCAACGTTTCCAAGAAAAATGTGAGGTATAAGAGCAGCCGTGTTCGTGAGGGCCATCCCAAACTCGCTTGTACCCGCAGCTATGTATGGCGACATGCCCAGAACTAAAACCATTACTATCATATCCACTGTGCCGCCGCCAGCGCCGAACAGCCCAGCAACGAAGCCGCTGACGAAGCTTGCTAAAAGACAGAGACAAATTGTCCGCCTAGATAAAATAAAGTCTCCACATTCGATTTCGCCACCTTTCTCATTCTTCGTTTTGAGAATGCGAATTGAAATTATCATAAGCAAACAGCCAAATAAGCTTGCAAGGATGTTGGAAGATAAGAGCGTTGTGATGAAAGCTCCTAGAACAGCGCCAGGGACGTCAAATACGTCAAGCAAAACTCCCACTTTATAATTAATTTTCCTTTGCCTAGCATATGCTATTGCTGCAGAAATTGTTGTAAACGTCATCATTAATAAACTGACTCCGATAGCGTGCTGTGTTTTGAGGCCGAAACCCAAAACAAGTATGGGGACTATGAGAATCCCCCCACCGAGACCAACTAAACTGCAAATGGTGGCCACCAGCAACCCAGCTAAGAATAGGAGCAGGTTGATCATTAGCATTCCAACCGTTTACATCCCAACATTTGGTTTGGCTTCTCCTTAATAATCGCTTCGCACTTCATGATTTTAAACCCACGTAATGTTTTAAATTGATGGCACTCTTTATTATGCAGTAGGAACATAAAAGGGCGTCCAAGTGAAAATTGTTGATCTACCGATTCCCGAGTCTGTCAAGGAGATTCTTATTAAAGGCGGGATTGTCGAGCTATATCCGCCCCAAGAAGAAGCTATTAAGGCTGGGGCTTTGGATGGGCATAACCTTGTCTTGGCTAGTCCAACAGCTTCTGGCAAGACTTTGGTTGCGGAACTTTGCGCGCTTAAACATGTCTTGGAAAAGAATGGTAAAGTCCTCTACCTGTCGCCTTTAAGGGCTTTAGCCAGCGAGAAGTATGAGGAATTTAGGAAATATTCAGTCATAATTAAGCCAGATGGTAAACGGGTAAGCGTGGGAATTTCTACGGGTGATTATGATGGTTCTGACCCGTGGCTTGAGCATTACGATATTATTGTCGCCACCAATGAGAAAGTGGACTCGCTTTTGAGGCATAAAGCCAAATGGCTTGACGACGTCAGCCTCGTAGTAGCGGATGAAGTGCACCTGCTCAACGAGGTGGACCGCGGTCCAACCTTGGAGGTGGTTTTGGCGAGGCTTATGCAGACAAATCCAGACATCCAGATATTGGCTCTGAGCGCCACCATAAACAACGTGGAGGAGGTTGCAGGCTGGATTAGGGCTGGCTGCATAACCACTGAATGGCGTCCCATAACGCTAAAGGAGGGCGTCCTGCTTCACAATGAAATTCAGTTCAAAGAAGGCGACGCCAGAAAAATAGAGAAGGAGGTCAAAAATCCAGCCATCAACTTGGCTCTGCACACGGTGAAAACTGGCGGACAAGCCTTAATTTTTGCGGCTACTCGGAAAAGCGCCGTGGCTTTGGCGAAGAAGACAGCCAAAAAGATAGAAGAGGTGCTTTCGAAGCCGGCTAAAAGGGCTTTAGAACGCGAAGCTGAGCGAATTTTGGGCGCCGGCGAAAAAACAAGGATAAGCGAGCTATTGGCTGAGCTGGTTAAGCGAGGCGTCGCCTTTCACCATGCTGGTTTAGGGGGTGAGCACAGAAAAATCATTGAAGACGCGTTTCGTGAGGGCAAGATTAAGGTTTTAACCGCCACACCCACCCTAGCTTTCGGCGTGAACCTTCCAGCCAGAACAGTCATCATCTACGATTATAGGCGTTATGAGCCGGGGTACGGCTACTATCCCATTAGCGTTTTAGAGTATAAGCAGATGTGCGGGCGGGCTGGCAGACCAAAATATGACAAGATAGGCGAAGCCGTTATAGTGGCTAGAACAGCCGACGAAGCCGACTACTTAATGGAAAGCTACGTGCTTGCCAAGCCCGAACGCATATGGTCTAAGCTTGCTGTGGAGCGTGTTCTGCGCAGCCACGTGCTGGCTACCATCGCTGCTGATTACGCTCACACAGAGGCTGGCATTTACGAGTTTTTCGGCAAAACCTTCTACGCCTACCAGTATGATGTGGCAGCCATTAAAGGAATGATTGCAAAAATCCTCAAGTTCCTCTATGATGAGGAAATGATAGATGTGAGCGGCGCCAACATTTACGCCACAAGATTCGGCAAACGCGTAAGTGAACTCTACATAGACCCCATTTCGGCAGTTATAATCCGCGACGCCCTGCGGCAGAAACCCCCACTTCTGACGGAATTAAGCCTCCTCCACATGATCTGCCACACTCCCGACATGGGGCCGATTCTCAGACCATTCACAAGCGAACTTGACACTGTTGCGGTTTTCCTAGAAGAGCATTGGGACGAGTTTATGGTGCCCGTTCCAGACGAATGGGAGGATCGCATAGCCTACGAGCAGTTCTTGGGCGAAGTGAAAACAGCCATGGTTTTGAAGGCCTGGATTGAGGAAGTCAGCGAAGACGAAATAATTGAAAAGTACCGCGTGCAGCCCGGCGATCTATACCGAACCATCGAAAGCGCCAAGTGGCTGCTTTACGCAACCCACGAGCTGGCAGTTCTATTCAACAACAAGGAAATACCGCCCCTAGCCAGTGAACTCATGGAAAGAGTGGAAAAAGGCGTGAAAAAGGAGCTTCTTCCAATAGTCCGCCTAGGAGGCGTGGGCAGAGTGCGTGGACGCATAATATACAACGCTGGATACAAAACAATAGAGGACTTGAAACATGCTCAAATTGAAGACTTGATGAATCTACCGCTAATCGGGCCGAAGTTGGCAAAGAAAATTAAGGAGCAGGTGGGCGGCTTCATCAAAAAAGAAGCTTTGGAGAAGCTTGAAAAAGAAGAGTGGAAGCAGAAAGCCCTAACCGAGTACTAACCTAGATCAAGTATCCGAAAAACATAAAAGTTTTGTAGAAACTTTGTATGCTGGGAAAGACGCTTCGCTGGGGTTTGCCTAACTCTTCTTTTGAAGGGTTCGGGCGAATTCGGAAGTTGCGTTTTTCTCAACAAAATTGAAGGAGAAATTAAGAATGAAAAATGTTGGCAAAGTATGGCTTATAATGTTGCTTATGCTTGTTTCCGCATCATTTTACGCCCTTAAAACGCCAAATGTGGAAGCGGCTGGAACCATTTATATTCGAGCCGATGGATCCATTGACCCACCAACCGCGAACATAACTCGAGACGAGTTTAATATGACTTACACTTTTACCGGCAACAATTACGACACCATAGTCATAGAGCGGAGCAACATAATACTTAACGGAGCGGGGTTCACGCTTAAAGTGGCAAGTGCTGATGGAATAAGCTTTCAGTATCAAAGCAACATAACAATAGAGAATTTGAACGTGGACGCTGGACCAAGCTCATTTGGCATATACGCCTACTATTCCAATAACATAACCATATTTGGCTGCAGGGTTTACTCTTCAAGCACCGGCATAAGCATCTACTACACTTCATACTGCAAAATATACGGAAACACCATTGAAGGCAACGGCATAGGCATAAGCATAACAGGCTCAGAGGTTGAGAGCGCCGGACACCACAATTTGATATACAACAACACCGTAGCCTCCAACAGCAATCATGGAATATACTTGCTCGGCTACAGCAACAGCGTTTACAGAAACAACGTAACTGGAAACAACCGCGGAATCAGTATTGGAGGCAACTTTAACAACGTTTACGAAAACATTATCACGCGAAACAAATACCCCGACGGGGAAGGTATCTCCATCCATTCACAGGGTGGAGGCTGTAATGTGTCTTATAATTATGTCGCAGAAAACACCTGGGGCATTATGCTGGGAGCTGGTCATGGCGACTATACGCCTAACACTTTGAAAGGCAATGTTATGGTGAACAACAGCCGCATAAACTTCGGACTCGAAGGCTATCGGGCTGAGATGCCGCACTTATACAATGATGTAGACACTTCAAACACCGTTAATGGCAAACCAATCTACTATTGGATTAGTAGAGAAAATGATGCACTTCCATTAGACGCCGGGTTTGTAGCCCTAATTAACTGCAAAAACATAACAGTAGCAAACCTGAACATAGAAAAAAACCTAGAGGGCATCATACTCGCCTACTCCAACAACTGCACAATTTATGGAAATAACCTTACCGACAACGGATATTCCTCATATTACTACGGTAACATCGCACTTTACCGCTCATCAAACAACAGCATATACAACAACAATGTGGCAACAAGCAACTGGAATGGGCATGGAATAGTACTTGATCACGGTTCTTCACACAATACAGTTTTAAAAAACAACATCACGAAGACTAG
>JAVZLQ010000014.1:0-8717 GCA_038883655.1 Bathyarchaeia archaeon | reverse complement strand
AGCCGGCCTGACTGGATCCTCCACAGTGAGGGATCCAGGGGCGAAAGCCGGGCCTAGCGATCATCCGTGTCCCCCTTGGTGGGGGCCGGATGTGTCAGAAAAGTTACCCCGGGGATAACAGGCTCGTCGCGGGCGAGAGTCCCCATCGACCCCGCGGCTTGGTACCTCGATGTCGGCTCTTCCCATCCTGGCCCTGCATAAGGGGCCAAGGGTGAGGCTGCTCGCCTATTAAAGGGGAACGTGAGCTGGGTTTAGACCGTCGTGAGACAGGTCGGACTTTATCTGCTGGGGGTGCTGGCTGCCTGAGGGGAAAGGGTCCCTAGTACGAGAGGAACGGGACGCTGTGGCCTCTAGTTTACCGGTTGTCCGACAGGGCAGACGCCGGGCAGCCACGCCGCCGGGGATAAGGGCTGAAAGCATCTAAGCCCGAAGCCCCTCCCGAAAATAGGCAGCCACTCCCACATACGGCTGGGCTGGCAACAGCCCGAGCCCGTGGGACGAGGGCTCCCGTAAAAGACGGGTTTGATGGAGCCGGGGTGTACGCTGGAAGGCTTCGGCCGACCAGCTCAGCCCGCGGCCCCCAATCGCCCGAGATGTCGGGCACTAACGCGGTGTCTGGGCGAAAAGGTGGAACCCTTTCTGCTGTCGGCGAAACTGCCTATGCGTGGCTTTAGAAAATTTTCTACCCTCTCTTTTTACGTGGGGGCTGTTGAGGAAATTGATTGCTTTTCTTATAACTCTTCATTTTGCAGTTTATTCAAAATTGTTCTTTCTATTTCTTCCTCGTTTATTTTAAAGGTGTCCGGTTCTTCTCGTTTCAGAATTATTCTCAGCGCTTTCGGGTTTAGCTCTTTGACAAGCCGCAGTATCTCTCTTCGAGCTGTTTCAAAATGTTTTTCAAAGAGAGTTCTGTCTCTGTACATGGCTCCTGCGAGGGGGCAAATCTTCTCCATTTTCAAGTACCATTCAATCTTGCCTGTTTTGGCGTTTATGTCAAAAGTTATGGGTCCGGCTACGCATGTTTCTGGTTTGACTGGATGCACAATGCACTTTCGGGTGCTTTTGTCGTAGAATATGCAGTAACCTTCCGCTGTTTCCCTTGGGAAAGTGTATTCAGCGTGCACGAATGGGCTGGCAATCTGAATGCTATGCGCCTTTAAGTACTCCAGAATGGTTTTTTCGCGTTGTGCTGTTATGGGTGGTCTAGCATCCCAGCAACAGTTTATGTTGCATGAACCGCAAATATTAAAAAAGTTTTTCTGCCTTTCACTTTCGGTTTGCAAGCATGACACCTCTAGAAGAAGGGCTCATTATCCTCTAAACATTTTAAAAGTTTCGAGTAAACGTCTATAATTGCTTCCTCCATACTTGTTTTCTGCATCCTAATCTGCACTTTTTTCCTTATGACTTCTGAAAGGCTTCCATGTTCTACTCGTTTCTCTATCAATGGTAGATACCGCTTCTCTTCAGCTGTAGCGTTCTCCCAAGAAATTTTTATGAAGTGTCTACATACATGCCTAGCCGTTGGCCCATTGGGATGAAGCACCTTTGCTTCTAAACCATACTTTATGATGGATTTGAAGTCTTCAGTTAAAACTTCTGTCGGCAACAGCGGCACACCAGTTTTCATTAAGCCCCTAAGCAGAGCCCTGACAAAACAGCTTAAGGCCACATCAGACCTTACGCATTCCTGTTCGTCCATTATTCGAATTTCTAGGGCTCTCCGTTCAAAGCGAAGAATTACTCCCCTTGAGTTGACCCAGTCCTTGTTGAGAATGCATGGGTGGGCGCCAGCTCGAGCTAAATCGTTGGAGTAACGTCTAATAACGTCGCGTCTATACTGTTCAAAGGACTGAATATATTCTGGGACAACTTTCCCCGTTATTGAAGGTATTTCCTTTTGGTTTTCCATGTAGAAATGGAGGCGATTGTCCACATATTCGCCTAAACGCCCCTCGTAGATGGGTGACGAAGCTGAAATGGCTGGGAGATATGCACAGATGTTTGTCAGCAAATTATACATCAAAACGGCTTTGTCTTCACTTGTATATGGAAGGTTAAGCTGGAAGCTTTGAATGTTAAGCCAGCCATGTTGTTTAAGGTTGAAGATGCGGCTGAAAGCCTCATATATTTGTTTGTGACGATGCGGCCAAACCGCTGTTTCCCAAAGCCTAAGCGTAGGATGCATCCCTGTTCCCAACAATCTTGCGTCATAATGTCTTTCAAGCATGTCGCCGAGCCTTAAAATAGCTTCATGCATCCTTTCCTCAAATGTTTCCGGTGACTTGAAAGGCTTGTTGGGCTTAACCTCCATAACATGCAGTTGCAACTCTTTTCCAAAAGTGAAATCGCCGAACTTCACAAAGTTCACAACACGTCCATAAACGTCCTTTATAACCTTGTCCACGATAGGCAATGGTCTCAAATTTTCATCAACAAGTGAAAACTCGTGCTCCGGACCGAGAACCTCTAGGGTTCTATACGTACCGA
The DNA here is from genome assembly GCA_038883655.1 of Bathyarchaeia archaeon. Lineage (GTDB taxonomy): Archaea > Thermoproteota > Bathyarchaeia > Bathyarchaeales > Bathycorpusculaceae > JAVZLQ01. Next base: position 6,227 of record JAVZLQ010000014.1, on the reverse strand, counting down.
CAGACCTCTTTAAAGTAGGTTGCAAATAGCCAAAATATAAGGTTATAGCTTCAAACTTTATGCGTATGCCTCATAGTTCATAGTTAATTTTAAATACATGGAGTGTTTTAGCGATTTTCTGTTGTCTGGTGCCTTCCGTTTGCTGGTCGTCTCAAACATAGACCTAAAAACGAACACGCCTATAACTAAACCGTCAGCATTCCTCAAATCTTCTTTTAGAGGTTTCGTTCTCAACGTAAACAATGACTATCGATATATGAAGACTGGTTACTATGTTTCGCTCCATGCTGAAGTATTAGGCGACGCGGTTGTTCCAACAACAGAAAACGCTGCTGACGCCTATAGACCACCAATCCTGTTAACTAGAGCAGCAAAAAATGGAACGCCAACTATGCCTTTCATAGTTACAGACTCTGTGAAGCAAATTATGGCTGAATTCGCTTTTCCAGTCGTTGTTTTTGCTGTGAATCCATTCTCGTTTAACGGTTTCCAAATGGCTAAAAATCGGACAGCCTTGTATAGGGTGGTTAAAAGCTTGAGCATGAACTATCGGTATGCTGTCTGTGCCCAACCGCTTCAAGGTGAATTGTTGTCCGTTAAATGTTTTTTCGGCGAATGTGCTTTTGAAGCTATCAATGTGAAAGCTGTTGCCAAGAAAGTCTATGAAACTTTCAATATTCCGGTTTGTAAGTTGTATCTTCAATGCTTTGATGGGAAAGCCTACCTATGTGGACTTCAACCCTTAAAATTGGATGAACTTCAATCTTCCGATGTTAATTTGCTTTCTAAGATGGTTTCCCGGTTTGCCGGGAAAGGATGGTTTGATTGACGCGGATAGCATGTTTTGTTGAAAAATATAATTTCTCTAACTTAAGGGAAGCTGAGGCTCTGCAGAGCTTTAAGCAAACAGCTGAAAGAATGGGTCATAAATTCTGCTTTATGTTCAGGAATGGGCTTTCTGAAATCCCGAAGTATGACGCTGTCTTTATTAGGGCGACTACGGATCCGCTTTATACGGCTTATGTTGTTTCGAAAACGGCTTGGGAGCTCGGCCTAAGAGTTGTTGATGACCCTGTTTCAATTAGAATTTGCGCTAACAAAATCCACCAGTACAGCCTTCTCGAGAAATATGGAGTACCACATATCCCAACAGTTTTCCTCAGCAAAGAAGAGTTCCATCACAAGCAAATCACAGAGATCTTTGAGCTATTCGGTAAGCCGGTGGTTTTAAAGGCACCATACACGAGCTTCTCAAAGTATGTTGAGAAAGCCTCCTGTGAAACAAGTTTCCGCGAAATTGCAAAACGCTTCTTTAGGCGGTCAGACTATATAGTCGTGCAAAAGTTTATGCCGTCTAGTTTCGACTGGCGCGTAGGCGTCCTAAACGGCGAAGTCTTATACGTGTGCAAGTACATGATGCCAAAGGGTAAATGGAAACATGGCGTAAAAAAGCGTGGGAAACCAAGTTTTGTATGGGGAAGAACAGTCACCCTAAAACGGGATAATGCGCCACAAAAATTGAAGGAGACAGCCTTAAAGGCTTGCAGTATAATTGGGAAGGGACTTTACGGCGTTGACATCAAAGAGGTTAATGGTGACTACATAGTGGTGGAGGTCAACGACAACCCAAGCATATACAAGGGGCAGGAGGATCTCCGAGACAGGGACGTATACGAGAAAATCATAAAGTTTCTAGCTGAGTAACTTCTTTAGCCAAAACATTCCAGTGTTGTTGCCATGCATAGCTGACACTTTTCAGTGTCAAAAGCCGGGTCCAGCTTTTTATGCATGTTACATAACAAGCCTTTGGCGCGGGCCTTCCTGCAGATTTCACAAAACTTTAATGTAAAGTCTTTGTGGGATAATCCTTTTTTTGCAAGGGCGTCCGCTAGTTTTTCAATCAACTTTTCAATGTCTTCATCTTTTTCTAAGTCTAGGGTGGTTCCTCGCATTTTTCTGTTGTAGAGGCTTATGGCTGGCTGGCTTACCCCTAATAATTTTGCAGCTTCCGTTTGTTTTAAGCCATGTTTAGTCATTAGGTACTTGGCTAGGGTTGCTCTCACTGGTGGTAGTAGGCTTTTTACGGCAACTTCGCATGGCAATATCATTTTATGGCTCCTCCTTGTGGTATTTCTGGAAAGATATAAATATAGTTTATTACAATTGTAATAGAGGTGACGTACATGCATGAAAGAAACATTTTGAAACTGGCTGAAAACGTTTACTGGATCGGTGTAAGAGATTGGAACCGCAGACTTTTTGATGCTTTGATACCGCTTCCCAAAGGAACATCCTATAACGCTTACCTCGTAATAGGCAAAACAGGTAAAGCCCTAATAGACACCGTTAATCCTGGTTTCGAAAAAGAACTTGAAGAGAAAATCCGCAATTTGATAAACCCGGAAGAGTTAGACTATGTTGTCATGAATCATGCTGAACCAGACCACGCTGGCGCTGTACCGCATGTAATGAAGATAGCTCCAAAAACAAAACTTGTAGCCACTGGCAGAGGCGCAAAAATGGCTCAAATCTATTATCACGCACCACAAGAGAGAATCAGGGTGGTAGCTGACAACGACACCATAAGCCTAGGCGACAAAACCATGCGATTTATTGAGGCGCCAATGCTTCACTGGCCTGAAACAATGTTCACATACCTTGAAGAGGACGGTATACTTTTTCCATGCGACTTTTTCGGCGCCCACTTGGCAAGCGGCATCTACAGCGACGAGATTGAGGACTATTTAGTGCACGCCCAGCGGTACTGGGGCGAAATAATGATGCCTTTCAGAGCTATGGCGCAGAAAGCCCTAGAAAAAATTGCGAATCTCGACATTCGTGTTATCGCACCGAGCCATGGTACAATTCACAGAAAACCAGAGCTTATTCTAGGCGCTTATAAACGGTGGGCTGCTGGCAGAACCCGTCCAAAGGCTGTTGTAGCTTACGTGAGCATGTGGAACAGCACGGACGCCATGGTGAAACAGATAGCTGAGGTATTAATTTCTGAAGGCGTGGAGCTAGCCTTACATAATCTAGTTGTCGCCGACATCGGCGATTTAGCCAAAGACCTTGTGGATTCAAAAGCCATTGTTTTAGGTGCGCCAACAGTTCTGGGCGGGGCACATCCCCTAGCCGTTTATGTCACATATCTTTTCAAGGCATTGCGTCCGCCAACAAAGTTTGCTGTTGTCCTTAGCTCTTATGGTTGGGGCGGAGGCGCAATAAAACAGATTCAGGAACTGCTTAAAGACTACAAAATCGAGGTTATAGGAACACTAGAGGTTAATGGTCCACCAACAGAAGAGAACCTACGACAAATCGCTGAGATAGGCAAGTCTCTAGCCAACAAAATTAAGGAGGATGCCTAGCATGGGTGGAGTAATAGGGGAAGATCGCAAAAAGGCTCTTAAAGAAATTATTAGGCAGCTTCACGCTGGTATGCCTCCGGAACATGTTAAAGAGCGTTTTAGGCAGTTTCTTGAAGGCGTAAGCTCTCTGGAAATCGCCAAAATCGAACAAGAGCTCATAAGCGAGGGAATGTCTAGAGAAGAAATTCAGAGGCTTTGCGACGTGCACTTGGCGATATTCAGAGAACAATTAGAGCAACAACAGCTTGAAATAGCGCCGCCGACAAGTCCGATTGGCATCCTTCTTGAGGAACACAAAGCGCTTCAGCAGTTAACTCAAAAACTTGGCATGATGGCTGAAAAAGTGCAGAGCGCTGAAAACATTGAAGCCCTAAGGGATGAGTTGACGCAGCTTAGGCATATTGCCGAAGAGCTTTTAGACGCTGAAAAACACTATTTACGAGAGGAAAACGCCCTTTTCCCAATTTTGGAGAGGCATGGAATAACTGAGCCGCCAGCCATAATGTGGATAGAACACAATCAGCTTAGGGAAAAGAAAAAGCAGCTCAAAAACCTCTTGGAAAACGCTGCTAGCATTGGTTTCCAAGACTTTAAGAGGCAGCTCAGCGAACTAGCCAACGCCATTACCAGCACCCTAAACAGCCACCTTTTCAAGGAAAACAACATCTTGCTCCCAACAGCCCAACGTGTCGTCACAGAAAAAGAGTGGACGGAGATGCGGACGGACTTCGACGAGATTGGCTACTGCCGCTTTACTCCAGAACATTTAATAAAAAAGCCGGCTGAAAAACCAGTGGTTGAGGTTAAGCCCATGGCTGAAGGCGCTTTACAGTTTGAGACTGGGACATTGACGAAGGAAGAAGTTGAAGCCATCTTAAACACTTTGCCAGTGGACATAACCTTCGTGGATAAGGACGACGCTGTCAAGTTCTTTAATAAGGCTGAGAAACGCATGTTCGTGAGAACAAAAGCCGTCCTAGGCAGAAAGGTTCAGCTTTGCCATCCGCAGAAAAGTCTACACGTGGTCAACAGAATCCTTGAAGGCTTCAAGAAGGGAGAGAAAGACGTAGCGGAGTTCTGGATACAAAAGGACGATCGTCTAATACACATAAGATACTTCGCTGTAAGGGATAAGGATGGCAAATATTTGGGCACGATGGAGGTGACTCAAGACATAACAGACCTAAAGAAAATCGAGGGTGAAAAACGCCTTCTAGACTGGAAAGGCTAAAGTTGAAGAACGTCCTGTTCGTCTGCGTGGAGAACAGTTTCAGAAGCCAGATCGCTGAAGCCTACTTTAATAAGTATGCGCCTGAAGACTGGACGGCCACAAGCGCTGGTATAAAACTAGCGGAGAAAGTTCATCCCAACGCTGTTCAGCTCATGCTTGAAGAGGGAATAGACATAAGCCATAAAAAACCCCAAATAATGACGAGAGAACTTCAGGAAAAAGCTGAAATAGCCATAATCGTCTGCAGCGGCAGCCTATGCCCAGTGGTCTATGCAAAGCATGTTGAAGAATGGAACATGCCGGACCCGGCAAAAATGCCGTTAGAAGAGGCGAGAAAAATTAGGGATGCTATAAAAATCAAAGTCTTAGACCTGATTGAAAGGCTGAAAACGCAACAGAAAACCTAAGCTATTTCCAATTTTTCTTTTAGGGCCTTTTCTACCTCCTCCCTTATGATGAAGCCAGCTAAATGCAAAATGGGTTCTCTAGATTCTGGATCAACATTCATGGTGGCAGTGCATGGATAACTGTGATGTGCCTTCGCAATGGCGTCATACAAAACTTCTTGTTTTGTTTCGGCACCTATCAGTTTTCGCGCCACATACCACGTTGAGCCGCATGGAGCACTTCTTTTAACAATAGCCGCTTCAATCATTTCACGTCCCCCTCTTTTTGCCGTGGAAATCTCCAGTTCTGGGCGTCCTACACCAAGCTCCGTGACGAAACGCGAAATTAACGGCTTATCTCGGGCCGGTTCAAGCGAACAGAAAGGCTTTGGAAACGCGTATTCCAAGCCCAGTTCAATACAACGTTCCTCAATTTGCTTCCTTAAACCTGACGGAACCTCGTTAAAGTCTTCAATAGGCACAATTAAGCCTTTGACACCAGCTTTTTCAAGATAGGCGGGTAGCTCTAGAAGCAAGTCCTTATGCAAGCCTGAAGCCACGCATAAGTCCACTTTTGGAATGGTCTTTGGCATGTACTCTTCGGGTTTATCAATGAAGGCTGGTAGATCGGAAGGCTTCGGCAACTCTAGCGCTGCGCGGATGTTGCGTACATAACTGTAAACGCTGTACTTGCATGAGTCGCAGTACAAGCCACAAGCCTTGCAAAAGCTTGGATCGTTTATGAGGTTTCTTATGACGCGTTCAGCGAACTCGCCACTATAAATAAAAACCAGTGTCAAAAACCCCTCTTTGCCACTCAACTTTACAGCACTCCTTTGAAGGTTGGTTAAAGCACGTACTCTGGACGACGAGCAGCCAGCAAAACATGTTCTAGGAAAACATCTTCTGGAACGGCTCCAAGAAATTCCACTTTCTCGTTTATAACCGTCTTCGGTACGCCCATGACCCCATACTTGTGTCCAATGTGGGGAAACTCGCTGACGTCAATTACGTCAGCCTTGATCATGTCGCTTTCAATAGCAAACTTGAATGCTAAACTCGCCACGGCAGGGCAGTAGGGACAGGTTAAAGTGACGAAAACTTGGATATGAACAGGCGTTTTTACGCGTTTAAGTTTCTCTCGGGTCTCTTCAAGAATATCTGCCCTACCTCGCGAGACGCTGATTATGCCGTCTAGGAGAGTTCCAAACTCGTAGCCGTAGGGTAAACCATAGAACC
>JAVZLQ010000013.1:0-9030 GCA_038883655.1 Bathyarchaeia archaeon | reverse complement strand
CTTCCGGAGTCTTGTGAATTGTAGTCATGCGCTTTCTTTCAGAAGTGAAGGGTATTTCACCAACGCGTGGATAACTATTTTCTAAAGCCTCCTTGCTAAGTCCAGCCTTGGTAGCCGCTACAACAAGTGCTCCTTCTGTCGGATCGCCGAAGATTTCCCAACTGTTGTTTTGCTCGTTTTTTCTTAAGCTGGCATTGTTGCATAGGGCACCTATTCTTAAAACAAATTCAAGACTGCTATCAGGCTTTACAGGGTCTCCGTCAATGCGAAACTCACCCTTAGGCTCATAACCAACCCCAGTCACTTCAACAAGTTTTCCATCAACATAGATTTGGCGAACAGTCATTTCGCCTTTAGTTATCGTCCCGGTTTTGTCAGAGCATATGACCGTCACCGCGCCGAGGCTTTCTGCTGATGAAAGCCGCCTCACTATAGCGTTGCGCTTTGCAAATTCCCTCGCCCCTAGGGCCAGCGCTATAGTAACAATGGCTGGTAGGCCCTCAGGAACTGCGGATATTGCCAATGAGATTGAGGACATAAAAGCTTGAATGAAGCCTTCGGGTTCAAAGTGCATCTTCATTATTACCTCAAACGCTTCCAGTGCAAAAATGAGTACACAGACAGCTATCACGACCTTGGCAATTTTGCTGGCAAACCTATCCAATTTCTTCTGAAGGGGTGTTTCTTCCTCCTCAGCGGTCTGAACCATCTCGGCGATTTTGCCGAACTCGGTGTTCATTCCTGTGGCGGTTACAACAGCTTTGCCCCTGCCGTAAACAATGTGGGTTGCGGAGAAAACCATATTTCTCTTTTCTGAAACGGGAGTATCCTCCCTCAAAACCACTAACTCTTTCTCGACTGGTGTGGATTCTCCGGTTAGAACAGCCTCATTCGCCTTTAACTCAACAACTTCAATGAGCCGCGCGTCTGCTGGAACATGGTCGCCTTCCTCAAGTGCTAAAATGTCGCCGGGAACAACCTCACTTGCCGGAATAATAATCTCTTTTCCATCTCTTATTACACGGGCTTTTGGAGCTGCCAACTTTTTGAGGGCTTCAACAGCCTTTTCAGCCCTATATTCTTGAACAAATCCTGTAATTGCACATAAAAGGACTATGGCACCTATCGTTATAGAGTCTGCGTAGGCCTCAAGAAACTCGCCTTGCAGCATTTCGTAGTATCCAACAATAGCTGAGAATATGGTGGCCGCAATCAACAACAAAATGAAGACGTCTTTGAACTCATCCAAAAACATGTGGAGAGCTGTCCGACGCTTTACCTTCTTAATTTCGTTTGGTCCATATTTTTTAAGTCTTTCAAGGGCTTCAGATGATGATAAACCGTTATGACTTACTCCTAACTCCTTAAAGACTTCGTCAACTTCCATTGCATGCCAAGGCTTCGACATCTAAACGCCTCTTCCAAGCTTGCAAATTTAAAAGACTCATACCGCAACTTACTTATAAAATTCGCTATTTACCAGCCTTTTTAAAGCATGTTTCAGAAAAAGGGAGGGAGCTTAAGCGATTAGCAGGAGAATCAGTGGAGCGAAGACTTCGGCTACCAGCGACATAACTGTAATCATTGTGTTTAGTGATGGCCCAGCTGTGTCCTTGAAGGGGTCTCCGACAGTGTCGCCAGTCACAGCAGCCTTGTGGGCTTCTGAACCTTTTCCGCCATGCGCTCCAGCCTCAATATATTTTTTGGCGTTGTCCCAAAGCCCGCCAGCATTAGCCATAAACAAGGCGAAGATTATGCCAGTAACAATGCTTCCAGCCAAGAATCCCGCCAAAGCCTCTTTTCCAAGCGCAATCAATGTTATGATGGGAACGATTATGGCTAGTAGGCACGGAAGCATAAGCTCTTTTATGGCGCCTTTAGTAGCTATGTCCACACATCGGGCGTAGTCAGGCTTGGCTTTGCCCTCCATAAGCCCTGGAATCTCCTTGAACTGGCGCCTAACCTCCTCAACCATTCTCTCGGCATTTCGTCCCACAGCCAAAATTAGTAAGGCTGATAGAAGCGGGGGCATCATACCACCCAAGAAAATGCCAGCAACCATTTTTGGATCCATTAAATTAAGAGTTAACTCTGTATTAAGTAGGTGCTCGACTAGCTCTTTGTAGGCACCAAAAAGCGCAAGAACCGTTAGAGCTGCGGCACCTATGGCGAAGCCCTTGGTTATGGCTTTTGTTGTATTCCCTGCCGCGTCTAACCTATCTGCAACTTCGATAACCTCTTCACCTAAACCTGACTGTTCAGCTATGCCTTTTGCATTATCGGAAACTGGTCCGTAAGCATCTGCCGATATCGTCATTCCAACAGTTGCAAGCATTCCTACAGCAGCTATTGCAATGCCATAGACAACATCGACCCCAAAGGCTGCAGCCAAGTTCCACGCGGCAATAGTGGCAGCGCAGATGCCAATTACGGGTGGAACTATGCTCACAACACCGTAGGAAAATCCTGTAAGTATGTTTATCGCGGCACCGGTTGTTGAGGCTCTCGCCACCTTCTGTGCTGGCGCCCTATCAATGGACGTGAAGTAGTCAGAGGTTATACCAATTATTACCCCAGCGACTAACCCAGCAACCGTTGGAAGAAACACCCCAAGCCATTGATTGTCCGGCAGTCCTGAAAACCGGGTAACAACAAATAGGAAGACAGCAAAGATTATCCATGTAGCGAATGATCCTCTGTTAAGGGCGGCTCCAGGATTTCCTTTAATACTTAACTTTACAATAAAAGCGCCTATTATTGAAGCGAAAAGTCCAACGGCAGCGATTAAAAGAGGCAATGCCACTAAGCTGCTCATGCCCATTGTTGCACCAATCATCATAGCCGCCACGATGCTGGCAATGTATGAGTCAATTAAGTCAGCACCCATCCCCGCAACATCCCCAACATTATCCCCAACATTGTCTGCAATAACCGCTGGATTTCTCGGGTCATCCTCCGGAATCCCAAGCTCAACCTTCCCCACAAGATCTGCACTAATATCCGCAGTCTTAGTGTATATGCCTCCACCGGCTTTTGCAAAAAGCGCTAAAGCGCTAGCTCCAAAACTAAAACCCAAAACCATATGAGTAGCGTTGACTTGGATCTTTTCCGGTATCCAACCCAGCACTGGCGGCAGAACCATACTAAAAAGGTAATAGAGTAGACTTACTCCTAAAAGGGCTAAACCAACAATGAATAAGCCCATGACCGCACCGCCGTAAAAGGCCACAGGGAAAGCCTTTTTTAATCCTTGCCTCGCCGCATTGGCCGTCCTAACATTGGCCTCAACAGCCGCTATCATGCCTATATATGCAGCAACAGTTGTACAAAGAGAGCCGAAAAGATAGGCAACAGCCATACTTAGTCCAAATGTAAAACTTTCATAAAGAGTGTATAGCACTCCAAGAACAGCTGCCATTATGACGGCAAAGACAGCCAATGTCATATTCTGCCTTCTCAAATATGCTTTTGCGCCCTCTTTTATGGCGCTGGCAATCTCCCGCATGCGTTCAGTGCCACAATCTTGGCTGGCAACATACTTGTATAGGTAAATAGCCAAGCCAACAGCAGCCAATCCGGCTATCGGCGTAACATAAAACCACTCCATACACCGAACCTCTGCAAGCCGCTCCTTTTACAAACCGTCTGAAATGAAACCCCAAGCTTATAAATTTACTGCAAAAACCTAGAAGGCTAGCGTATTTGTAAAGCAAAAGCAAGCACAAATATGACCTTGCCGGTAAATTGGCGCCGGGGAGGGGATTCGAACCCCTGCGAGCCCGAAGGCCCACTGGCTCCCTTGTCAAAGCCCCTTCTAAACGGTTAGGCGGATCTCGAGGCCAGCGCGTTAACCACTCCGCCACCCCGGCCTCACAAATTAAGAAGGCATTTATTCTAAAAGGGTTTATGCCTTTAAAAGCGACGGGAAAAACCACTTTTTGCCTTCGACTTTCTTCTTTCCATCCCATTCATGTAAGATTCTAACGGCTTCGTTGGCTACTTTTATGACGTTTTCCTCGCCTTCGCCGGGTTTAAATTCGCCAGTGCAGCGGTTAGCGTATACTGCGCAGACCGCCCCAGCCCTTAGTCCGTAAAGATTCGCAAGCGTGTAGAGGGTTGCGGTTTCCATTTCAAAGTTGAGGACGCCAGCCTTTTGCAAGGCTGGGATCATTTTGGCTGCTTCGGTTTTGGTTGGGCGGTTCTGTCCAGCGTAAAAGTCTGATGTTGTGGCTGTCACGCCAACATGATAGTTGCCAATGCCGAGGCTTTCAGCCGCTTCAATCAGCGCTAAAAGAACTTCGTAATTGGCTGTGGCGGGGTATTCTGGCATTACGTAACAGTTGCTTGTGCCGTCAAGGCGAACGGCAGCCGATGAAATAACGATGTCACCGCATTTCACACTTTTTTGAATGGCTCCACAGCTTCCAACACGGATAAAAGTGTGAACTCCTATGGCTGAAGCCTCATTAACAACTATTGCCATGCACGCTGGCCCAATACCGCTTGAAATGGCGGATATTGGAACCCCCCTATAAGTGCCAGTGAAACTCCGAAACTCTCTGTGGCATGAAACTTCTCTGGCTGAATCCCAGAATCCAGTTATTTTTGGAACACGGTCTGGGTCGCCTGGAACAAGCAGATACTCTGTCAAATCGCCTTTTCCACACGCTATGTGATACTGCTTGCCACTTGCTCCGGCTTGGTGCATGAGGTTACCTCCCAGTTTGTAGTTTCTTGGGCATTGCCAAGTCCGCTATGTCGACACTATGCTCGTATATTTGATGGAGAGTTGAAATCGCAGCCAGAAGATGAGGCATTATCTCGAGACTTTGCGCTTTGGCATTTTTTTCAATGGCTGCTAAGGCTTTTTCTATTTTCTCCCTCATGTTCCGCACATCTTCTGCCAAGCCAGCATCACCAGCAAAGAAAGCCTTTAAAGCGTTTTCATGAGCCTCAAAACAGAGGGAATGAAATTCAACAATAAGCTTCTTCAATGTTTCATCCAGCTTTGCCCCCTTCAACTCTGCCACTTTAAAGGCCGTGCGCACACACTCGTCTCCAATGGTTTCTACAAGACTTGCGGCTAAACGGTAGTCGAGACATTCGATTGGCTGAACCCCAAGCTTTTCACTTAGACTTGGATTCTGGATAATCGTTCTAAGAATCCTTACAAGGAGGAAGTAGAGCCTATTGACCTCCTCGTCGCGGGCTATTACACTTTTTGCCATAGACAAATCGCCGTCAATAAGCGCATTTACAACATCCCGGTGCATACCCGCAACAATCGAGTAGCCCCTTCTTAAGATCTTTTCAGGTGGAAAACTGGAAGGCTCAAGCAAGCACTGCAAAACAATTTTTGAATAGTCCTCTTCAACTATTTCAAGGCCCACTAGGCGGCTGGCCGTCTTTTTAACACTCTCGCGAATCTCAAAGTTTATGGGTTCTTTACCCTCCACGCGGATAATGTCGAATCCGAGCAAATATTTCCCAATGATTTCTCGGCTTAAATATGGCCCAGGCTTTAAAATAATAGTGCGGGGGGAGGGAGCTGCCCCATATTCCGGGTCTATAAGAAGTTTGCCATCGCTGGTTTCGTTTACCGCCACAACAGATCCGCGTTTCAATCCATATCGTTCAGCCCAATCCTTAGGGATGCAGACGAAGAAAGTGCCGCTTGGCGTCCGCTGAATCTTGCGAATGGTGCCCAATTTACACCACACCATAATGCGTGTATGCAACAACGCGTATTAACAGATTTAAACAAAACTTCAATATATAAACTTAAGCATAAGTGTTGAAATTGAAGGACAAAGTTATAATTGGTATAGACTTGGCGGGCAAAGAGGAAAATCCAACGGGATTGGCAATTTGGCGAAATAAAACTGTGGAAACATGCCTAATTTACACAAACAAAGAAATTTTGGAAGAAGTATTTCAAGTAAACCCAAAAATTGTGGCAATAGATGCTCCACTAAAACTTCCAAAAAGTGGAATTTTTAGAAAAGCGGACAAGGAGCTCATCAAAAGGGGTTACCGCGTTTTTCCACCAGGCTTGCCAGCTATGAAAAAGCTAACCCTTCGGGCAATTGAGCTAAATAGGTTAATAATAAAGGGAGGCATACAAACAATAGAAGTGCACCCAACCTCAACAAGAAAGGCTTTGGGCATGCCGACAAAAGATTGGGAAGTCATTCAAAACATCCTAAAGTGCATAGGCCTAGCCGGGTCTCTAACCGAACATAGGCTAACGCCGCATGAAATAGACGCCATAACCGCAGCCCTAACGGGCGCGCTCTACATGGAAGACTTAACGGAATTTGTAGGTGACCATGAGGAAGGCTACATTGTAATTCCAATCAAACAAGATTGGAGGGAGATAAGGCTGTGAGCTCTTCGGAGAAGCTTCAAAAAGCTGTGGAACTCACCATCGCAGCGGGATACCAGCTTAACAAAGAGGCGTTTGAGTTCTTAAACGAGGCATCTGCCACCGAAGATCCCATTGAAATTATGAGTAAAGCTTTAGCCAAAATAGAAACATTGAAGGATAAGCCACTTTTTATCGAAAGAAGCCTTCTAGAAGAGCTTGTAAGAAAGGCTGAACGGATTGAAGGCTCTCCTTTAACACCACAACTAAAAGAAGCCCCTTCACAATCAATCCTTCAAGAACAGCTTGTACAGCCACAACTAATCATTGAAGGAAAGAGGCTTTTCCGCCCCTACGCCAAAGAAGTGGAAGCCGAAATCGAAGTTATTGAAGATGCTGGCAGTAAACTAAGCTCAAGCGGAACATTGGAGGATTACCTTGAATACTTTCGAGACAGATTTAACCGAATTGAAAAGTTGCTAAGACAGAGGATAGACGTGCGAGGAGCGGTTTCAATTGCTGAAGCGGCAAGGGCTCCGCCCAACACAAAACTCAAAGTAATCGGCATGATAACAGAGAAAAGAGAGGCTAAACAAAAAATTCTCTTAACATTGGAAGATCTCAGCGCAAGCGCCACTGTTCTGGTGCCGCAAAATGCTCCCTCCGACCTTTTAACCAAGGCAAGAGCCCTTTTGTTGGATGAGATTATTTGTGTTAGCGTAACTAAAACTCGCGGAAAATTGTTAATAGCAGAAGACATAATCCTTCCAGATGTTGCCCCCAAAAATCAGAATAAGGCTCCTGTACCTGTTTATGCTGTGCTCACCTCAGATCTGCACGTGGGCAGCTTAAAATTCCGGGAAGAGTTTTTCAATAGGTTTGTTTTGTGGCTGAAGGGCGAATACGGAAATAGGCAAATGCAGGAAATAGCCAGCCACGTAAAATATGTTTTGATAGCCGGTGACATCGTTGACGGTATAGGTGTATACCCAAATCAAGTTAAGGAACTTGCAATGAGGGACATTTATGGGCAATACAGGTTAGCCTCAAAGCTCATCGCACAAATCCCAGACTACATTGAAGTGATAATTATTCCGGGAAACCACGACGCCCCCCGAAAGGCTTTACCCCAACCGCCGATTTCCGACGCGTTTTTGGAAACTCTGCATAATTCACCTAATGTGCACTCCTTTGGAAATCCGTGTCGTCTAAGCCTCCACGGTGTTGAAGTTCTCATGTACCATGGGCGAAGCCTCGATGACATAATCTCCACAGTCCCGGGAATAAATTATACCCAGCCGGAAAAAGCAATGACTCTACTTTTGCAGTGTCGCCACTTGGCGCCAGTTTATGGTGGAAAAACGCCGCTTGCGCCTGAGAGTAAAGACTGCCTTGTTATAGAACGTGTGCCTGACATTTTCCACGCCGGCCACATCCACACAGTCGGGCATGCAAACTATAGAGGTGTCACCGTCGTTAACTCTGGTTGTTGGCAAGAGCAGACGGAGTACATGCGGAGGCAAGGGTTCACTCCAATGCCGGGCTTGGTTCCAGTGGTAAATCTCCAAACACTAGATGTTAGAATCCTTTCATTTGCCTAGGATAGACCACGAGCAATTAATCTAACAACACGGAGGGGTTCTGGCACCCGGCCACAAACAGTGGAACCCACTATAAGGCGGATGGCCCATTCAGGTTCCGCTCCAACAACTTCAAAATATAATGGAGGCTCTCCATCTAGCACTTTCACCTCATGGATAGGCCCTAATCTTTCAAAAACTTTCCACCGTTCCCTCCAGTCTTTAAAATGTCGAATAAGTGCCCACTTTACCGCCTTATTATCGGGCTTCGTCCTTGCCACAACAATAACGGGTTTCCGAAACTTTTCATAGAGAACTAAAGGATCTATAATGTTAAAACCGGCAAAGGACACCCCAGCAAGCATAACAGCCTCAAAGTCCCATTGCTTAAGGAGGCCCGTGACTTTTTCCGTCGCATTGAAGCCGTCAACGGCTATCCACTCGAAAGCCACATCCTCAATTTTAAAGCCCTTGAAAAGAGCGGCGGCTAAAAGAGCCTTTCTATTAACACCTTTTACAAAGCTTCCATCTTCAATTCCTACTACCCGCATCCTTTGAAAGGCATTTAGGCTCATAATCGATCAAGCGTCCGAGCCTACTGTCATTAGAGAAGGCTTCTTTAATAAGGGTGCGTGTCACCTCCATGCGGATTTTTTTCGTACGTCCATAACGCCCCATACTTACAACCTGTGCGTTCAATAGTCCCAAAGCGTCAAGCTCGTTGACCAAAGTGCTTACGCGTCTTTGCGTTAGAGGTGTCACAGCCAATTCGCTGCAGAGCTCATTGTATACCTCATATATTTCGCCAGTTACTGCACGGTAACCATTCGCCCTAACAAGATGGTAGACGCTCAACATTACAAGCTTCGAGTGTAAGGTCAAATTCGCTAAGGCATCAACAACTCTATTATGTTCTATGAGCCTCTCAGCCTCACGAACATGCTCCTCAGTAACAGTGCTAGCAGCCCTCCGCTCTGCAACCTCCCCGGCAACCCTAAGCAGATCTAAAGCCCTTCGAGCATCACCATGCTCAGCAGCAGCCAAAGCCGCACAAAGGCTAAGAGCTCCTTCACTGAGGGCTCCTTC
>JAVZLQ010000012.1:5810-10513 GCA_038883655.1 Bathyarchaeia archaeon | reverse complement strand
GAGTTAGGTGCAGATATCATCAAGACCAATTATACTGGAAGCATGGAAACCTTCCGGGAAGTCGTTAAAGGGTGTCCGGTGCCCGTAGTCATGGCCGGAGGCCCGAAAACAAATACAGACGAAGAATTCTGTAACATGGTGTACGGCGCTATACGCGCCGGTGCTGCAGGTGTAGCAGCTGGTCGAAACGTTTTCCAACATGAGAACCCAACAAAGATGGTTCAAGTGCTATGCGGCATAGTTCATGAAGGTCTTGACGTAAAAACAGCACTTAAAAGATACATGAAATAAACGGCGAAATTAAAACCTATTCTTTATGTTATCCCCCATTACCCTAAAATATATTATCTAACTTTTCTGACCACAATGATTGAAAGACTTTAGAAGTGCACCACATAGCAAAATCTAAGGGAGGCATCGGAACCGTAGGTTCCGATGAGGTGCGGGGGGTGGGATTCGAACCCACGAAGGCCTACGCCAGAGGATCTTAAGTCCTCCCCCTTGTCTTAGGCTGGTCTGCGCCCCAAATAGCCTATTTAGACCTGGCTCGGGTACCCCCGCCCGGCAAATACTTTCAAAGAGTTTCCAAGGTTTAAGTTTTCCGTGTCAAGATACATTTAAGTTGAGATGCTGTTCTTCTATTGGATGGGGCGGGTAGCCTAGCAAGGATAGGGCGCAAGCCTCCTAAGCTTGTGGTCGTGGGTTCAAATCCCACCCCGCCCGTTAATAACGCTTATTAGAAATGAGATGTTAGGGTTTGTCTAGAGCATGGTTAATCAATGGTTGTTGAGTGAAAAAGCTGGTAAAATGGATCTTGATTTGAAGTGGTGTTTATGAAAGTGGCTGTTTCTGGTAAGGGTGGCGTTGGTAAAACGCTCGTCGCTGCCGGGTTAGCTGTTTCCTTTGTTAAGAGGGGGTTTAAGACTATAGCTATTGATGCTGATCCCTCGCCTAACCTTGCTTTGTCGTTGGGTTTATCGTCGGATGAAGCTCGTCGCATTGTGCCTATATCTGAGAATAAAGAGCTTGTGGAGGCGAAGACCGGTACTGGTTATGCAGGTGTTTACCGCCTAACCTTTACCGTAGACGATATTGTCCGCGATTATGCTGTTGAGACTCCTTTAGGTGTGAATTTGATAGTGATGGGAACTGTACGTTCCGTGGGTGCTGGTTGCACTTGTCCGGCTAATGCTGTTGTGCGTTCGCTTTTGAGGCATTTGGTTGTTGAACGTGGCGAGGCGGTTGTTTTGGACATGGAAGCTGGTGTCGAGCATATGGGACGTGGCACGGCCCGACATGTGGATGTTATGCTTGTTGTTGTTAACGCGAACATGAAATCTCTTGAAACCGCAGAACGTATCCATGAATTAGGAATAAAAGCTGGAATGAAACGCATTCTATTGGTTGGAAACAAGATCGAAAATGAGGCTCAGAAAGAGGCTATCGAAAAATTTGCAGTGGAAAACGGTTTGATAGTCTTGGATTATCTGCCTTTTGATCCCAAAGTTGTTGAGGCTGAAATGCGGGGGGAAACCCCCTTAAAATATAACGATGCTATAGTAGTGAGAGCTCTTGAGAGACTATGTGACAAACTTTTGCAAGATAACATATAATAAGATTGAAGCATATTTAAGTAGATGGCCTCCAATACTAGAAAACATGCCAAGGAGCTGATAATAACGTGAAAATATTAGTCACGATGGGACGGGGTGGAACGGGCAAAACAAGTTTTGTAGCTCTAGTGACAAAATACTTTATTGAGCTTGGGGAGAGTCCGCTACTTTTAGTGGACGCCGACCCTGACCAAAACTTGGGAGAAATGGTAGGCGTAGATCTTCACGCGGCCGGCAAAAAATCCATTTCAGAGCTTCTTGTGGAAACATTTCTTGAAGAAGGCGGAACTACTGTCGGTGTTCCGCCAACCGAGCGGATTGAAAGCCGCATTTGGGCTCAGGGAATGTATGAAAGTGAACATTTCGATTTCATAGCTCTTGGAACAAAATGGGTTGAGGGTTGCTATTGCCTCCCAAACGCAGCTTTAAAAGGAGCTTTAGAGTCGCTTACAAAGAACTACAAATACGTCCTAATAGATTCTCCAGCCGGATTGGAACACCTTAACAGGAGAATAACCTCCAAGGTGGATGATATTTTTGACGTTATTGATCCTTCTAAGAAATCTTTTGACCATGTTGAACGGGCCTTTCGAGTGGCAAGAGAAGTGAAAATAGCGTTTAGAAACTTTTATGTTGTCGGTGGTTTTCGCTTTCCTGAAAGCTTAGAAGAAAAAGCCAAGAAAACTTTACAGTTCAGGTTTCTAGGAAGGGTTGCCTACGACGAAAATGTGGAGGAGTATGTACTTGCCGGAAGATCACTGCTGGAAATCTCGCCAGACACGCCTGCATATGTTTCGGTTAAAAAGATAATGGAAAATGCTGGTTACTGCAAAACATAGACTAGCCATTATACCATAAGTTTAGCGTATGTTTTTCTTAGAAAAGCTTAAAGCATAGAGCGTTAACATTAAACCTTCTATTCAAGGTCGTGCTTGCTTTGAGCAAAAAAGGATTACATGTCAAAATTGGCGAAATGAGGTCAGATTTGGGGCTTATTAAAAACCTTGAATTATCCATTGGCAAAATAGTTGAAGAAACATGGACGGAGCCCGTAGGGCCTACACCTTTTCCGTCGCTTACAACTCTTCGTGAATGGGACATGAAGCTTCTACAGCGTTATAAGCCGTTTTATTTGCCTTTCTGTGATGTATGTTGCCTGTGCACTTTCGGCAAATGTGACTTAACAGGCGGAAAGCGTGGAGCATGCGGCATAGACATGGCTGCTCAACAGTCTCGAATAGTGCTTTTGGCATGTTGCATTGGAGCGGCAACACACACTGGCCACGCCCGCCACTTAGTGGAGCATCTTATCGAAAAATATGGTAGAAGAATGCCGTTGGACGTTGGTGGATTAAATATTCAGGTAGAAGCTCCAATCACAAGGCTAGTCTGCGGGGTCAAACCCGAGACCCTCGGCGACCTGGAGGAGATACTTGATTATGTAGAGCAACAAATTACCCACTGTCTGTCCGTTTGTCACACTGGACAAGAAGGCGGCAACCTAGACTTTGAATCGAAAGTGTTCCATGTAGGCATGTTGGACCACGTGGGCATGGAAGTGGCGGACATAGCCCAAATAGCGGCTTACGGTTTTCCGAAGGGAGATCCAGACGCACCCCTTGTAGATTTAGGTTACGGTACGGTTAACATTGAAAAACCAGTCATCCTATGTATAGGACATAATGTTGTTCCGTCTGTCGGTATAATTGACTACATGAAGGAGAACGGGCTGGATGGTGAAATAGAGGTTTGCGGCTTGTGCTGTACCGCCCATGATATGACCCGCTATTATAACCGGGGTAAGATTATTGGGCCGATTTCTTGGCAGTTGCGCTTCATAAGAAGTGGTGTTCCAGACGTTGTTGTTTTAGACGAACAGTGTATTCGGACAGATGCCTTTTACGAGGCCCAGCGAATAAAAGCTCCGGTTATTGTGACTTCTGAAAAGAATTGCATGGGCCTGCCAAACCGCACCAACGATTCAGCCGACGCCATAGTTGAAGATCTCGTAAGCGGCAAGACTCCGGGCGTTTTAATTCTTGACCCTGAGAAGGTGGGTGAAGTTGCAGTTAAGGTTGCCTTAAAAGTCACACCATTAAGGAAGAAGTTTAAAGCCATCCCAGAAGTGGACGAGATTCTTCAAATAGTGAAAGAGTGCCGTCAATGTGGCGACTGCCGTAGGGCTTGCCCCCAAGACTTGCACATTCCAGAAGCCATGAAAGCCGCCATGGAAGGCTCTTTGGCGAAGCTTGCAGATTTATACGACTTGTGTGTTGGATGTGGCCGTTGCGAAGAAGCATGCCCAGCAGGTTTGCAGGTTCACAGTTTCATCATCAAGGCTGGCGAGAAAAAACTTAAAGAGGAAACTTACAAAGTGCGGGCTGGGCGAGGACCAATTCAAGATGTGGAAATCCGCAACGTTGGAAGCCCAATAGTGCTTGGCGAGATTCCAGGTGTAGTGGCCTTTGTCGGATGCTCCAACTATCCAAAAGGCGGGTTGGACGTTGCGGAGATGTGCCGCGAATTCGCCAACAGACGTTATATTGTTGTTACATCCGGTTGCTCAGCCATGACTGCTGGCATGTACAAAAATGAGGAGGGCAAAACACCCTATGAGGAGTTTACAGGTGAGTTCACTGCTGGGTGCCTAGTAAACGTTGGCTCGTGCGTGGCTAATGCTCACATAGCCGGAGCAGCCATAAAAATTGCCAATATATTTGCTAAAAGAAATCTCCGCGCCAATTATGAGGAAATTGCCGACTATATCCTTAACCGTGTAGGCGCCGTGGGTGTCGCGTGGGGCGCCTATTCTCAAAAGGCTGCTTCAATAGCTGCCGGCTTCTGGCGTTTAGGCGTTCCGGTTATTGTTGGGCCTCATGGTATTAAGTATAGGCGGATGCTTTTGGGAAGGGCTGACCGTGAAGAAGACTGGTACGTTTACGACGCTAGGACAGGAGAGAAAGTGCACGTTGGGCCGGCACCCGAACACTTATTCTACGCTGCCGAAACCAAAGAGGAAGCCATGGTCATGATTGCCAAGCTTTGCATGCGCCCAAATGACACAACAAAGGGCAGAGCCATAAAACTGAC
>JAVZLQ010000012.1:4083-5711 GCA_038883655.1 Bathyarchaeia archaeon | reverse complement strand
GTGCACGTTGGGCCGGCACCCGAACACTTATTCTACGCTGCCGAAACCAAAGAGGAAGCCATGGTCATGATTGCCAAGCTTTGCATGCGCCCAAATGACACAACAAAGGGCAGAGCCATAAAACTGACCCACTATATTGATTTGCATAAACGCTTATACGGAACCATGCCGGAAGATATCCATCGTTTCGTGCGCACAATTGCCGACATTCCGGTTACAATGAAAGATGAAATAATAAAGATCCTTGAAGAAAAAGGCTGGAAAGAGACGGTGATTCCAGATCCAACGCTGTTGTCTAGACTCATAAGGAAGAAGAAGGAATAGGAGGAATAGATGGTAATGTCTGCTGAACCTTGGCAGACGGCAGAAATCCCTGGACCTAAAAAGGCTTTGGTTATAACGAAGCCTGAGGTCGTTGCTGCCATGATTAAACGGGCGCAGCACCCGGTGCTTGTGGTTGGCCATAAAGCGTCTGAAACAGACTTTGAGGGTGGAAAACTCGTAGATTTCATTATAGAGTTTTCAAAGAAAACAGGCATTCCAGTTGTAGCCACCGCTCATATGATTGGCGAGTTCGCCAAGCGAGGTTTTAAACCAGCGGCTTTCATGCCTGCAGTCGACATTGGAAATAGGCTTGTTGACCCATCGTGGACTGGTGTGGATGGCAAGGGGCCGCATGACCTAGCCTTGTTTGTGGGGCTTTATTATTACATGGAGTGGACAATTCTGTCGGGGCTGAAACATTTTGCCAAACATTTGAAGACAGTTTCGCTGGATAATGTTTATCATCCTCATGCAAGTTGGTCCTTCCCCAACCTTTCCCACGAAGAGTGGGTGAAAAACCTTAAAGTTATAATGGAAAAAGTTTGAAAGGAGGCGAACAGAAAATGAGTATGTTTCAGGACATACCGGTTGATGTGGGCGTAGTCTACGAGGGCGAACGTATCCGCAGAAAAGACATGTACGTAGAACTCGGCGGACCGGACGTCAAAGAGAAGTTTGAGCTAGCGAGAGTCAAAAAGCCTGAAGAAGTTGAAGATGGAAAAATAACAATCATTGGACCAGATCTTAAAGATATGGAGGAGGGTAAATCCTACCCCTTTGGCATCCTCATTGAGGTGGCAGGCGCCAAACTTGAGCCAGAACTGGAAGGTGTCATTGAAAGGCGAATCCACGCATACTGCAACTACATTGAAGGTTTTATGCACTTAAACCAGCGTTACGATATTTGGCTAAGGCTTAGCAAAAAATCCTTCCAGAAAGGCCTAAATTCGTTTCAATACATTGGGAAAGTTTTGCATAGGTTGTTTAAGAGCGAACTACCTATTGTTGAGAAAATGCAAGTAACTTTCATAACTGATGTTGAAAAGATTAAGGAGCTTTATCCTCAAGCCTTGCAGATTTACGAGGCTAGAGACGCGAGGGCAAGAGGTCTCAAAGACGAGGAAGTGGACAGATTTTACGGATGCATCTTATGCCAGTCTTTCGCGCCAACTCATTGCTGTGTAATAACGCCTCAGCGATATTCTAACTGCGGCGCCATAAGCTGGTTTGATGCACGGGCATCAGCCAACATCGATCCGAAAGGGCCTATCTTTGAGATCAATAGAGGCGAGCTTCTGGACCCA
>JAVZLQ010000012.1:0-3985 GCA_038883655.1 Bathyarchaeia archaeon | reverse complement strand
TGCTGTGTAATAACGCCTCAGCGATATTCTAACTGCGGCGCCATAAGCTGGTTTGATGCACGGGCATCAGCCAACATCGATCCGAAAGGGCCTATCTTTGAGATCAATAGAGGCGAGCTTCTGGACCCCGCTAAAGGCGAGTTCTCCGGTGTAAACGAAGCTGTCAAGAAGAGGACGTTGGGCGAAATAACGCGAGTTTGGCTCTACACAGCTTTCGGCTACCCGCACACTTCTTGCGGATGCTTCGAGGCTGTCGCTTTCTATATTCCAGAGGTAGACGGCTTCGGCATAGTTCACAGAGGCTACAAGGATGTTACAGTGAACGGGCTGGCCTTTTCAACTCTTGCAGATTCAACAGCCGGTGGCCGACAAGTGGATGGATTTCACGGCGTATCCATTGAGTACATGCGTTCTCCGAAGTTCTTGCAAGCTGACGGCGGCTATAAACGTGTCGTCTGGATGCCTAAAGAAGTGAAAGAACGTGTCAAAAACTTCATTCCAGCGGACCTTGTGGACAAAATCGCCACCGAGGAAGACGCCAAGACTATTGATGAGTTGAAAGCTTTTCTGAAGGCTCGCGGTCATCCGGTTGTTGAACGTTGGAAAGAAGAGGCTGTAGCGGTTCCAGAGGCTGTTCCAGCGGAAGCCGAGGCAAAGGAAGAGGCTGTGCCTGCGATGGCACCTGTGGTTACGGCGGCGACGCTGCCAATCACTGCTGGCGGATATAAGATCATACTTAAAGATGCAAAAATCTATGCTAAACGTGTCATAATCAGAGCCGTCAAAAGCGAGAAACCTGAGAAAAAATGAGAAAGGTGAAAAAGTTTGGCTGAAAAGAAAGAGAAAGACGAAACCATTGTAGGGTTGAAGCTGGATTCACGGCTATTAGAGCTTATAGCTAAGATCCAAGAAGTTGAACTTGAAGACTTCGAGTTGCAAGCCAGTGATTTGGAAATTTGGTTTCAACCCGGCGCTGTTGCCGCTCCGGTGATTGCGCCGCCACAAAAGGCTGTTGCTCCACCGGCTAAGGCTAAACCGACACAGATTTTGGAGGCGGAGTTTGTTCCACCTGTTGAAACTTATCCCGGCAAAGTTGTTGAGGTTAAGCTTGGTCGTGTAAACGGCAAATCAATTGTTATTGGCGGCGAATCCACTCCAGCCTTTTACACTTTTGAGAGGCCGACTCCCCATCCACCAGTTATATCGTTAGACGTTTTCGACATGGAGGTACCATTACCTAAGGCTGTGAAAATGCACGTTAAAGACGTTATAGGCGACCCGGCGGCTTGGGCTAAACTAGCTGTGGACAAGTTCGGCGCAGACCTAATAACAATTCACCTTATTAGCATTGACCCGCTTGTAAAGAATGCATCGCCCAAAGAGGCCGTTAAAACAGTTGAGGCTGTCGCCCAAGCTGTAGACGTACCCCTTGTAATCGGAGGTTGCGGTGACCCGGCCAAAGATGCAGATGTTTTTCAAGAAGTTTGTGAAACCTTCGCCGGTGAACGTTTTCTAATAAGTTCCATAACAAGGGACATGGACGTGGAACGATGCGCCAAATTCATCAAGAAGAATGGACAAGCAGCTTTAGCGTTTACGCCAATGGACCTAAACATTGCTAGAGAATTGAACCGTCGGCTATACGATTTTCTGCCCAAAGAAGACATTGTAATGGACTTGACGACAGCGGCTCTTGGCTACGGACTGGAGTACGCTTTCACAAACATGGAGCGTGCCCGCTTAGCGGCTTTGATGGGCGATCCTGAACTGGCACATCCAATGTCTTCCGGGACAACAAACGCTTGGGCAGCTCGTGAGGCTTGGCTGAAAATGGCTCCGGAGTGGGAGCCTCGCGAACTTCGAGGACCCTTATGGGAGGTTGTTACCGCCTTGACACTACTGTTAGCTGGCGTTGACCTGTTTATGATGATGCATCCAGCGGCAGTTAAAACAGTCAAAGATGTTATTGCCCAGTTAATGGGCGGCAAGTCTGGCAACTCTGAGAGTCTCATGGAATGGGTTACTGCCAAGATTTAAACCGTTTAAGGGGGCTTGCGACAAGATGAGTGGAAAAGAAGATAAAGGCAAGGTCGGCGTTAAAGAGCTCAGTCCCATAGACGTTTACAAGCTTTTACCTCGCACAAACTGTAAAGAGTGCGGCGAAGAAAACTGTATGGCCTTCGCCACAAAAATCGTGAACCGCGAAGTATCAATTGAAAAGTGTAAACCGCTTTTAAAGAAAGAGTTTGAAAAAGCCTACAAACAGCTTAAAGAAATGCTGAAACCCGCCATAAAAGAGATTGTGGTTGGCGCTGGCGACAAAACTGTAAAGATCGGCGGAAAACTCGTCATGTATCGTCACGAACTCACATACTTCAACCCAACAGCCATAGCCATTGACGTCGCAGATGAAATGCCCGAAGACGAAATTATAAGCCGCATAAGACGCGTCGAAGAGTTCCGCTATGAATACATCGGGCAAATTTTAAAGCTCGACATGATCGCAGTACGTTCTACATCCAACGATCCGGACAAATTTAAGGCAACAGTGCGAAAAGTAGCCGAAAACACCAAACTGCCCATGATATTATGCTCTTTAAACCCAAATGTTCTGGAGGCTGGCTTAATGGCTGCGCCTAAAGCGCGGCCGTTGCTGTATGCAGCGACTAAGGATAATTGGCGAGAGATGGCTGAACTTGCCTTAATGTACGGATGTCCACTAACAGTTTCCGCACCTAACAACCCTAAATTGTTAAAGTCTTTAGCGAAGACTCTTGTCGAATATGGTGTTGAAGACCTTGTATTGGATCCGGGTACTTTTGCAGGCGATGGTTTAGCTGACACTTTAAACAACTTCACAATGATAAGGC
This sequence comes from Bathyarchaeia archaeon, assembly GCA_038883655.1. Taxonomy (GTDB): domain Archaea; phylum Thermoproteota; class Bathyarchaeia; order Bathyarchaeales; family Bathycorpusculaceae; genus JAVZLQ01. The sequence continues at coordinate 1,115 of JAVZLQ010000012.1, read as the reverse complement.
GGGCTGCATGCAAACAAGGCGATGAACTTTTAGGTTTCCCGCTCATGGGCATTCCTATGACTGTTTGGCTTAACAGTGCTGGTTTAGCCCAAGAAATTGTGAAGTGGCGAGAAGCCTATTTGGCAGCCATGCTAATAGTGCGGTACGCTGACATTCTTATAATGCACAGCCTAGATGGATGGGCTCTATTGCCCGACGTCGTCTTAAGAGCTAACGTTTACACAGATCCCCGCAAACCAGTAGCCGTCGAACCGGGCTTGAAAGTGTTTGGCACACCCGACGAAAACTCACCAGTAATGTTCACAACAAACTTCGCCCTAACATACTACACTGTTGCTTCAGACATAGAATCAGCAAAAATAAACGCCTATTTACTGGTTATAGACACTGAAGGCACAGCGGTAGACAGCGGTGTTGCTGGACGAAAACTCACAGCAGAAAAAGTAGCTGAAGCAATAAAAATTTCCGGCATAGAAAATAAGGTAAAACACAGAAAAATCATCATACCCGGCAAGGCAGCGCGTCTAAGCGGAGAAATAGAAGAACTAAGCGGCTGGCAAGTGCTGGTCGGCCCAAGAGACTCTTCGGAGATCCCTAAATTCTTACAGGAGAAATGGCAAAACCCATAAACCTATTTTCAGCTGATTTATCTCTCAACCAACCGCGTTTTGACTTTTTGAAAAGGAAAAATGCATCTTACAAACAATACTACTTTGGATCTTTCCTTCTCTAGCATTTTCATCGCTGAGCTGCAAACAAAATTAGGAACTTAGAAATGTTATAAAAGTTGAATACTGGAAATTAGAGAGGCTATTGATCATTTTTAAGTCAAAACCTGTAAAAAGGTATTGATTTTAGCTGTTTAATGATCTTTCTTCTGTTGTTCTTTCTTTTACCACCGCTTTAGCCCAGTTTCCGTATCTTATCCATAGTGTGGCTATAATTCCTCCTACAATGTTGCTTATTGCTATGGCCAGCCATATCCCAAAGGAGCCGATTCCAAGCGTGAAGGCTAAGATGTAGCCTAATGCTACTTTAAGTCCCCAAAGCCTAGAAATCCCAACAACTGTTGGGAAAAGAGTGTGTCCAGAACCTCTTCCGACGGATAAGGCAAC
>JAVZLQ010000011.1:0-10871 GCA_038883655.1 Bathyarchaeia archaeon | reverse complement strand
GGCTGCGTGTACTCCATGGGTTTTCCGGTAAGTTTCGGACATGTTATTTAAGTTTTGGATGCAACGCTGAATTGTTTCAGCCTTCACAGTTAGTTTTGAGTCCACTTTTTTGACATGTTTCAGTGCCAGAGGCTGATATGGACCCCCGCATGCTGATGGAATTATACGGTAAAGCCGCTGGGCAAGTTTTAATCGAGATTCGATGTTCACGGTGGATTTTAGGCTTACATTGCATAAGCCATTTTCTTTAATGCTTATTTTCTCGATTTCCCCGATATTTTCTATGAGGCCTTCGGAAAGGAGGTGCCCTGCAACCAGCTCTTTAAGGTCTTGCGGTGTGCAGAATATGGTGGCATAAGGTCTCTTGTTTATAAATACGTGAATATGTGTTTCCTCCGCTACTAAATCCTCGGTTTTCATGAGCTCTTGGGTTTTAATGTTAATTTTAACAATTTTCACTTTGATAAATTGGATACCTCCCCTCTATTTTTTCAATTCTGATAGCACAAAGCTTATTATTTCGTCTGCAATGTTGACACGGGCAATAGACTGCAAGCCCCGCCAGCCGGGTTGACTGTTAACCTCTATTATTAATGGGCCTCTTGGGCTTTCCAGAATGTCTACACCTGCAATTTTACACTTTATTAGCTGGGCGGATTTCACCGCCAACTCTTCAAGCTGGCCTTCAAGCCTTAACGGTTCTGGACGTGCGCCTTGGCTGTAGTTGGTTTTCCAGCTGGTTGCGACACGACGCATGGCTGCCGTCACACGATCACCTATAACGAAGGCGCGAACATCAGAACATCCATGGGGCACGAATTCTTGGAGGTATATTACGCCATGATAGAATGCTATTGCCCTAAAAACCGTGTAAGCTACCTCCGGATCATTTATACGTGTAGAGCCAATTCCACGGGAGCCGAAAATCGGCTTCACCACAACGTCTCCGCCAAGTTCGTGAAACGCCTTTAAGGCTTCATCCGGATCTTCTGTAACAGCTGTCCGAGGTACCGGTACACCATTATCTTCTAGAATAGCCAACAAATCATATTTGTCTACACAGTGTTCGATGGCTTCAGGCGGGTTAACTACATAAAAGCCTAAACGCTCAAGCCGATAAAGCAAGTCCATGCGAAAAACAATCTCTTCAAGCGAGCCACGTCCAATAGGTCGTATAATTAACGCATTTAAATCTTTTAGGACATCTATGCTTCGCACGTTTAAGTAGGGTCTGTAGCCAACACGGGCGACAAGCCATGGGAAACTGAAACAGACGTAGGGGATTCCACGTCTTTCTAACGCCTCGCGGAGTTGAGTTGAACTGTAGGCGTTTGGATTCCGTGTGACTATTCCAAACTTCAAGATTTAACCGCCTTGCTTGATGTTTAACCATGAGAAACGGTGTTTAGCTAAACTCTTAAAGTTTCCGTGTAACGCTTTGCATTATGTGTCTATGCGAAAATCCACAAACATTTTATGTAAAAGCTCACAATTTAAGGAGGCAGCCATGTTTAAAGGTAAGAAAAACCCAGTTTTATAACTCAGATATGCTGTTTTTTCTTTTTACTTTGACTCTACATAGGAAGCGGAGCTTACTAGAATTCGTGGATGTAGGGTTGCAGTTCCATGGCATTTTGCGGTTTTTCAGAAAGGCCCACCATTAAATATGCGCCGTGTTCGTTAAAGTATGGTGGCCCCTTTCTCGAGAACAGAGTTAAGATTTTTCCATTATGGTTTATTTTGTAGCCTTCCATGCATGGTTCGTGGCCTCGGATAAAAATTTTTACGCCGAAACGTTGCAAGGCAACATTCGTCACATTTTGTCCAAAAAGTTTTCCGGCACCGCGGGGCGAAGCACATGTTTCGCTTATGGTATCAATGGGGTCGCTCCACAATAAATCCTCTAATAAGCTTTCTTTGGGATGTCTCATATGGGCGTAAGCTAAGTCTTCAAGAGTTTTTGCTTCGGGTGGTGGACCGCCATGCACCATTAGGTAACGATCTTCAACAACTACCGCGTTGTATAGGTACTTGAAGAGTTCGCGTATGCGTGTGTAGGCTTCTTTCCATTCCACGCTGAACCGCGCTTCAAACTGCCAAGGTAAGTCGTGTGGTGAAGCCATAAGATCTTCTGGCCCCTCATGGTTCCCCCGTAGCAGAATTATTTGTCTTGGAAACTGAAGTTTAAGCTTTAAAACGATGTAGTAAACTTCCGCCGAATATGGGCCCCTATCCCCATAGTCACCAAGGAACATGATAACGGCGTCAGAGCTTTGACCCATTTTTTGAATAAATTGACTGCTGTTCAAGATGTCAATGAGGCTTTCGAGGTCGCCGTGCAAATCGCCTACAACCAGAGCCTCGCCTACTGGTTGAAGCTTTATAAGTCGTCCTATAACTTCAAAGTTTCCAATTTTCCCATTTTCGCCTTTAAGGAGGCTTGTAGCTTTTTCTACAAGTTGGCTGAACTCTCGACCTGAGGCATCGAGAGCCTCTTTAACTATTTGTTGAAGCTGCAAGCTTTTCAGCCCCATATGTTTATAGAGGCTTCACGTCCACTAAAGTCTAAAATGCTCTTTTCCACGAGGCTTTTGTAGCTATTTATTTTCCAAGGGTTTCTTGAATCTTTTTCTTTAAGCGAAGCCTTTGCACCTTCAAAAGCTCATAGGAATCTGCTGCGATCCATTATGAAAAAAGGGGAAATTCTTGGAAACCAATTCCGCACATCCGCATCCGTGACCGCATAAGCTTTCTGGACGATGCCCACAAACTCTTCAACATTCTTGAAAGAAACTTTTTTCTAGAACCTTGATTTGTTGCAGTTGCTCCAAAAACAGTTTAGCCAATTTGTTTAAGGCTTGAGCCCATTTAAAAGTGCGAGCATTGCGTTTATCGATTTCCTTTCGGCTACTTTCCATAAGCGTTTTACAAGCCTCAACTGGGTTTCTTTGGATTTTACGCATCTCCTCAAGAAGCTTTTCAGCTTTACCTTGGACTGGTGTGAGAATCGAGTAATTTTGGTTTTCAAGCCACTTTTTAAGCTCTGACAACGGGATTTCTAAGCGTGTGCACAAATCGTTTTCCCAACAATTGAATGGGCAGAAATTATATTTATTTCTTGAATACTCATTTTTGAGTAGTTACTCTTAAATAATTAGCGATTTAAAGCGATTGGACAGTGTGAGATAAATGAACAGTAGACAAATAACCTTCGCTACTCTCATGAGCGCTTTAGGCCTGCTCCTTTCAGTTATATCGTTGAATATTGCTCCAATTTTCGCAGCGGTAGGTCAAGGCGGCGCTGCTTTAGACTTTTCCCACATCGCAACATTCACCGCAGCTATATTCGGCGGCCCAGCCTTAGGTGTTATCGTTGGATTTATAAGCGGCATTTACGCCGGATACTATTTCGGCTATGTTATGGGCTCCCTCGGGCTTCTGTCGCTTATCGGAGTGCCTTCCGGAAAGGCTTTGACAGGCTTAACAGCCAGCCTCCTTTACAAAGCGTTACGCGTAAACAGCCGTTCCAAGTCCTCCACATTAACGATTCCAGTAATACTTGCTTCGTATATTCCAGAGTGTATCTTCACTATAACATATTTCCGCTATCTGGTGCCATATTTCTATGGCCGCGTTATGGAATTCATGATACCAATAGTTATTTCAAAAGCTTGGGTAGAAATATTTGTTATGAGCCTTTTAATGGGAGCTCTTAACGGAAACAATGGGTTCAAAGATTTCGTCTCAAGATTCCTCGGAGCGCAAAAAGCTGCCGCGAGTGTCTCCAAACATACTAATTAATGGTTGATTAGAAACCAAAAGATTCTTTCAAAGCGTTCAGGTTTATGTCTCCAGCCTTGAAAGTGTTTCCGGTTCTCAAGTTGTTAACAATCACAACTGCTGGCGCGAAAATATTTGGATCTATCCTATAGAAGTCGTAGCCTGCTGCCTTGAAAATTTCAAGAAATGGATGACCATAGTCCTCAGAGGCCTTTGATGGTGCCTTTTCCACAGTTTTCGCCAAGGCCTCCTCGTTTTCACAATCCACTACATAATAGGTTACTCCGCCATAAAGGATGGCATCATTAGTTCTCGCCATGGCTTTAATAAACTTTGGGTGAGTTGGCGGTATGGGAGCGTACCCCCAAGCGTGAAGAATCATTTTAGGGTCAAGGTCAAGCTTCTCAAGCTTGTGAATCCCAGTTTCAACAATTCTGCCAGCCACTTGAGTGGCGCCGGCGACACTTGCTGTCGGCGTCAATATTATAGCTAGATTTTTCTTTTCCACTTTGCAGTCGCGGGCTAAGCGCTCTATGAGCGTTTCCGGCGGGTATTTGTCGGTTTCCAAAACTACTATAGCTTTCTCGCATTCGTCCTTGTAGCCCAAACGCTCATAGATCTCCTTCGGTTTTTGGACTATGGCTCTAGCTGGTCCGGAGCCAATAGCAGAGTAATCGCCATTCTTGATGTTCCAACCCGCAAACTGTGAACCCAAAGTGGCTATAGCCGGATGATCTGTGTAAACAAATATTGTCGGAAGCTCAAGTTCGCCATATCGGCTACAGCTTATACGTGCTTTTCCGCATCCACCCATGCAGATTTCCGTTATTATTTTGCCAGCTTGAAAGCCGCCTCTAGCGTTTATGCCTGCGTCCACCACTATAGCGCCGTTTCTATTTTCAACTTTTACACCATAATATTCAGGGTTTTCACATAGCTTTTCTAAAAGTTTCCAAGCCAAACGATTTACACTTAAAACGGTTTTCGACAAGATTTGCCCTCTCTACTTAAAGAAATCTTTCATAATGGTTTAGATGAGGATTCGGTCCTTTGGCGACGAAAAGCCTTCCGTGACCATTTTCAGTCAAATCGCCTATGAAAAGGTAGAAGGGTGTCTCGACAACTTCGCTTTCCTCGATTTTGACTTTCTTCCTTAAACCTTCAATAGTGAAAGTGGGCATGACTGACTCTATGTGACCACCAACCACTATGGTACCATCCACCATACATGCACCGGCTCTCGCTTCGCAATCTTTCTGCACGTAGATTGTGCCGCCTCTCATGCGGAAGCCCACAAATTGTCCAGCACAACCATAGATTTTGATTATACCCTTTTTCATGTGGGCTCCGACTTCACGGCCGACGTTTCCATGCACTATTATTTTTCCGCCCTTCATTCCCTCAGTACTGCCCCTGTAAGGAGACCCCAAATAGTCGCCAGCGTTGCCGTAAATCTCTATTGTGCCGCCCTTCATCATGGAGCCAGCCCAGCCTAAAACGTTGCCGTAAACTGTTATTTTTCCGCCCCGCATTTCCTCGCCTAAATGCATACCAGCGTCGCCCTTAACAACGATTTCGCCGCTTTTCATGCCGGCGCCTATTCGCCTAACACGGCTAACATCGCCATGAACAGTTATCACAGGGGCTTCCTTGGCGCCTTCAACGTTTTCCCCTTCCACCTTGAAGAGTTCGCCTAGTCTTTTCTGTTTGTTTCCTTCCCAGACTTCTAGGGCTTCGACTTCTTTTAGGCTTTTACCTTTGAAAACGTCTGGGTTTATGCATTCTGCCACAATAGGTAGTTTGAACTCTTTTATGGGGTAGAGATTCACATTCATTACACATCAGCCTTCACGGGTATTGGACGGGAAATTGCCAAATAATCCTCTGAAACTGGATAATTCTCAAACTCTACAGTCCAGTATTCCTTAAAACGTCTTTTCATGTTTTCATTTAGCTCTATCTCACATGGCTCGCATAGTTGCACGTCAATCCACATGGTGGCGCCGTCTACATGCTTTAGGATTTCGCCGTCCTTAACAACCACTTGTCCACTCTTTATGGTGTAGGCAGCCCGCTTAAACGCGCGTCTAACAGCCTTATACTTCCTTGACGGATCCATGGTTTCCGGATTAAAATTGTATATGGCTATGTCCGCGTCTGCTCCCACACCGAGATGGCCCTTGCTTTTTAGGCCTAGGGCTTTGGCCTGCCCGGCGCGAGTTACTACGGCTATTTCGTAAAAGTCTAATTCACGTTTTATTGATGGTAAGAGGCTTCTACTCCTAGCTTTGGGGTTAATCTTTTTGAGGGTGGCTTCTCTGGCTTTTCGGCTCATTAGCCAAGCAACAATCCGCGGATAAGCAATGAAAGGCCCAGCGTTGGGGTGATCTGTCGTCATCAGGATTTTCCATGGATCCTTGATTAACAAGGCGAGTTCAAGGCCTATGGACCATTGTGTTGCATGGACATAGCTTTTCCGCTTATAATGGAAGGGAACTATTCCAGCGCTTGTCTCTGTTTCCACATCATGGTTTGTCCACTTGTTACCGCTAAGCATGTAAAGCGTGTACTGGAAGGGACCATCAGCCGTCATGGTTGTGGTGTCCGTGAAAATAATTTGCCCCATGTCCATCGTAACATGAGAGTGGGCATTAACGTAGTTGGCTATTTCTTCGGCTCCAGACTGGAAAGTTCGCCAATCGTCGCCCTTAAAGGCGCAGAACTGGCAGTGCGTTATATGGATGGCTGGTTTATCGTCCTCCGCCAAGTCCTCAACGCATTTCATTGTCTCTAAAGCAGTTATATAGTTGCCGGGTTTGCCTAAATTGTTGGTGTGAACGTGAATCGTGTGAGGCAAGTTTAGAAGTTTGTTAACCTTGCATAAGCCGCGGATAATTTCACGAGGCGTAATTCCGAAATGAGGAACTGGGTCGTCTATGCTTTCCACGTTGCGGCCGAAGCCCCAAGCCTCAAGCCCGCCTGGATTCACAAGTTTTATGGCATAGCCTTTCGTCGCTTTGATCATCCAAGCCACGTGGCGGGCGCACTCCTCGATTTTGCCGTCACGCAGATATTCAAGCACAAACCACCAGTCGCCCAGAAGCGGATAACTAGCCTTATCAATAATGGGGGTGTCACTGAGCTCTTCATGGGTATGTTTCGCCTCTAACGGCGGCATGGCCGGGTCCATAACAGTTGTCCAGCCCATCCTTGCATAACGGTAACCTGTTGTAAACGTGGATGGAATAGAATAGCCCACCCCAGACCTTGTGACAGCGGTTTTCCGTTCAACGTCCTTGAAGTGATCTTCTGGACGCAATAGCCTTCCAGCATTTACTTTTCCGCCAGCTATGTGGCTGTGAATGTCTATGCCGCCGGGCATGACGACCATGCCGGAGGCGTCTATTATTTTGGCTTCACGTTCATTAACTTTTTCCACTATTTTGCCGTCTTTTATGGCTATGTCCATTTTTTCGCCGTTAACACCATTAATTGGATCATAAACAAACCCGTTTTTTATTAAAAGCTCCATTTTAGGCCGCCTCCGCCTTTTCGCTCTTTATTTTTCTAACCTCCGCCAAAATTCTCGTCAAAATTTCTTCGTCAGGCAAAACTCCTTTTGGCGGGTCTACAACTTTTTTGAGTGGTATGGGCACGTGGTCCATACGGTAAGCTGTTCCAGAAGCCTCAACGCCTACAAGAGCAGATGGAATCACGACATCTGCCACTTGAGCTGTAACGTCCATGTGTGGGCCGATGTAGATAAGCGGATTCTTAACAAGATGTTCGGCGGCTTTTCTTGGAAAGTTAGAGACGGGGTCAGAAGCCACAATCAGGGCGGCGTCCGACTCGCCTCGCAGCAACACGTCAACAACCGATGTTTCGCCAGGGTTATACCTCGGATAGCCCAGTGAAAAGTCTACGGCGTATGGGTAGCCTGTCTGCCAAGTGAACACCGTGTTAGCGCCAGTTACATTGAAGTGGCCTCGCATGGGCATTATGATGAATTTTGTTCGCATGTTTAGATCGCGGACCAGCGAAAGTGCAGCGTCAATATTTCTTAGTTTGGCGCCGCTCATGGTTAAGCCTAGCCCAAAGAAAAGCGCGCCGAAGTCGCAGTTAACCATAGCATCGGCAACCTCCTCCAAATATTGGACGGGAACACCTGCGACGCTGTCGACTTCAAGCTCTTGGTCGCGAATTAGAGCCCTAAAAGCCTGCAGAAGCTCGTAGTCTTTGTTGGGCTCCACTTGGACGAAGAAGTCAGCCATCTCCGCTGTTTTTGTACGTCTAACGTCGATAACTATGAGTTTTCGGCCTTCCTTCATGATGGAGGGAATAAAAGTAGGCTCTAGTCGGGCTTTAATTTCCGGAGGTTTTTTTAAGACGAGCCTTTTAACAGTGCTTTGAATTTTCTTCCGACCCACGAGAGCTTTAATTTTGGCCACGTAGTTTCGCCATGCACTTTTCTCGAATCTGCCCTCAGAGAAGGCTGTGTAACGTTCAATATGTCTTGGATGGGCGCTCCATGGGTCGCATCCCCAATAAATGATTAAGTCGGCTCTATGACGGATTTGCCCTAGAGTGCACGATGATATGCCGACGTCTTGAACGCTTAAAAGTGATGGGCCGTGGCAGACAACTGCCGTGTTGTCTATGACGCCGCCAACTTCTTCGGCAAGTTCTATGCCTACACTTGTGGCTTCGCAGCTTGTGCTGCTCCAACCGTAAAGCACAGGATAATTGGCACCTGCAAGAATTTCTGCAGCCCGCTTAACAGCTTCTTCGAGAGTTGTCTCAACAAGTTCACCGTTCTTTCTAATCAGAGGCTTTAGTATACGATGCTCACCACGGTGGCCCAGGAATTTGGCTTCACACATGGCGCAGCCGTTTTTAACCTTAACAATCTGGCCGTTTTCTACGGTTAGCTCTATGTCGTCACATAAGCTTCCACAAACCGGACACGTTACGGCTTTGACAACCTGCACTTCTAACCCTTCCTAAACTGTTGTTTAAGGAGTTCTTCCAAGCCTAAAACAGGCTTGTCTGGGGCAGGCTCTACGGTGGCAGGCACACCTTTAAAAGAGGGCATGCCGATACCGTGAGTTTCAGGATTCACAATAGCGTTCGCCCAAGGCCCGTAGGGAATATATATAACGCTGGGGTGGGGCGCCCTCAAAGATTTTTTGGCTTTCACTACAACCGAACCAAAAGCCGTGGAAACTTGAATGTTTGTTCCATCTTTTACGCCGAGCTTTTTCATGTCTTCAGGATCCATATAGCATATGGAGACGCTTTCTGCATATTCTTTTGTAGCTTTTCCAAGCTCTTTTCCAACACCTTGCTCTATTGTGCGCCCCGTTAACAGTGTAACCTTCAGTTTAGGTTTTTCACCCATCGGCTAACCTCGAACCACTTATTCAGCTCTTGAAGACTACATACAGTTACCTTAATCCTAATTAATTTATCCCTTCACTAAGCCACGAGAAAACATTGTTTTTGCCGCTGAAGCGGCCAATAGAACCTAACCTATCTTGTATTGCAGGGCCTTTATGGCCTATAGCCGTTAAGGACTGCCAATGCAATAGCGGTGGCAATTATATCAGCCGTCGTGCCTGGGTTAAGGTTGTTGCCGTCCAACCGTAAAACAGCGTCAAACAGTCGCAGTTTCTCTTTTCCAACAGAGGTTTTTAAGCCGCCGTTTTCCAGAACTTCTTTAGCCATGGCTGAAACTTCACCGGCTTTCTGCATGCCAACTTTCCTGGCAATAAATGTATCAGGGTATGTTGCCAAAACCTCAAGAAAAGCATGAACCACAGCCTTCCCTATATCACCATCCTCTTTAAGCCACCGCACCAAGCTTGGATAGGCAAAGTCAAAGGTTACCTGGTAATTATTAACCCACTCCGAGCAAACCATGTCATAGGATGCCGCTATTTGGAAAACCTTGTAAAGGGTAATTCGCTCATGAAGAATCCTCTCTATTGATGTGGGATCATTAACATCTAAGTCCGGCGCCTTTCCAAGCCCGCTGGGCTTAGCAATTTTAACCGCTTCATAGACGGCGACGGCATCTTCAGGCGTCGTTGCCTCTACAACTAATTTCAGGTTCCGCCTCAACTCTGGAATTTCAAATACACTTTTTTCCATCGGCGTCATGCCAGCGGCTGCAGCTAAAGGCACAAACAACAAAACAGTGCCGAGCAAAGTGTTTCCGCCACTTTGCCAACTACTTATTTCTGCAATGCAATCGCGGATAATTGTTCCAACACCAACCTCGCTTAGGCTGATTTCGCCTCGAGAAGCACTCATTCCCCTTTCAGCAGCTAGCCTAAAAAGGGGAGCTGCCGCAACTGCTGAGGTCAAGAAATGCACATGATTAGTGCCTTCGAAACCTACTACAAGGTTAACGTTTCCGGGTTTGTCGGCGCTAACCTCCAACAGTATGGCTAGTTCTAAACATTGGGCAATGCGTGTAGCCTTATCAGAGTCAAAGGTTTGCAATTAATGCACCTTTACAGTCATTTTGCACGGAAAGACTTATTAATGTTGTGTAAAAAAATACACAGCAATTACCAAAAATACACAGGATGTCTCTAAATGAAAATTTCAACACGACACATTGCGTTGGTAGCCATTTTCGCAGCCCTTTACTACATCTTATCTCTAGTATCACCATATATTCCTGCAATAGGGCTCCCGGACCTAAAAATAAAACTTGAAGCATTAATCGCCTCAGTTTACGGAATAATTTTAGGTCCATATCTTGGCGCTTTTGCAGCTTTTCTAGGAGCATTTGTGTCTTGGATTTTACCCCCAAGCAGCGTAAGTCCGTTTGGTGCTCCTTTTCTTTTGTCTCCTCCCATAAATGCCCTAGTAGTCGGTTTAATTTATTACAGAAAGTGGCGCTGGGCTTTCGCCGTTTTCGGAGTGTTAATTTTAGTGTTCCTTCTTTCGCCTCCCTCACAACCATTAACTGGATATAGCCAAATTTTTGATCCATTTAGTCCTGAAAACGCCTATACAATACCAATTTACTATGTGCCAGCTGCGGTTCTCTGGGACAAAGTGATTGCATTGTTTCTAATTCT
>JAVZLQ010000010.1:0-10891 GCA_038883655.1 Bathyarchaeia archaeon | reverse complement strand
TATTGAAAGATGAAAACGAGCGTGTAATTGAGACTCCTGCGCAAATGTTCCGTCGAGTTGCCAGAGCCATAGCAAGAGTAGACAGAAGATATGGTGATAATCCGAAGACAAGCGAGGAAACTTTTTACAAAATGATGGCAAGGCTGGAATTTCTGCCGAATTCACCTACACTTTTTAATGCGGGCACAAGACTTGGACAACTTTCTGCATGTTTTGTGCTACCGGTTGAAGACTCATTAGACAGTATTTTCACGGCGGTGAAGAATATGGCTTTAATTGAGAAGAGCGGCGGTGGGGTGGGCTTCGACTTTTCAAGGCTTAGACCGAAAGGTGACATAGTGATGTCCACAAAGGGCGTAGCTTCTGGGCCAGTAAGTTTCATGAGGGTTTTCGACGTTGCCACAGAAGTTATAAAGGCTGGCGGAAAGCGGAGAGGTGCTATGATGGGTATTCTGCGCATCGACCATCCAGACATATTAGAGTTTATAACAGCTAAACAGAAACCCGGCTTCTTGTCTAATTTTAACATTTCAGTGGCGGTGACAGATGATTTCATGAAAGCGGTTGAAGAAAACGGCAACTACTGGCTTATTAACCCAAGAAATAGAGATAAGACAAGCGAGCTTAAAGCCAGAGAAGTTTGGGATTTAATTGCACGTTCCGCGTGGGCGAGCGGTGATCCCGGCGTAATATTCATAGACGAAGTTAATAGGCATAACCCTACACCAGAGTTAGGGCGTATAGAAGCAACCAACCCATGTGGTGAACAGCCGCTTTTGCCTTACGAGTCGTGTAATCTCGGTTCAATTAACCTTTCCCGCATGGTGGAAAACGGGAAAATCAGCTGGGAAAAACTTAGAGAAACCGTGCACAATGCCGTCCACTTCTTAGACAATGTTATAGACGCTAACAAATATCCGCTAAAGGAGATTGAAAGGATAACAAAAGCAAATAGGAAAATAGGCCTAGGCGTGATGGGATTCGCTGATATGCTCATAAAGCTTGGGATCCCATACAATTCTGAACAAGCCTTGGAACTTGCCGAAAAACTGATGCGTTTTATCGACGAGGAAGCCCACCGTAAGTCTGAGGAAATAGCTGAAAAACGTGGGTCATTCCCAAACTTTGACAAAAGTATCTGGAAAGATAAGTACAAGGCTATGAGAAACGCCACAGTCACTACTATTGCACCAACAGGTAGCATAAGCATTATAGCCGGTTGCTCTTCAGGGATTGAACCCCTGTTCGCTATATCTTTCATTAGAAACGTTTTAGATGGTACAAGACTTTTTGAAACGAATCCGCTTTTCGAAATAATAGCCAAGGAAAGAGGCTTCTATGATGCAAGGCTTCTTGAGGAGATTGCTAAAACTGGTTCTGTGCAGAAAATTGACAAGATTCCAGAAGACGTGAAAAAGGTTTTCGTAACAGCCTTGGACATTGCGCCAGAATGGCACGTGCGGATGCAGGCTGCCTTCCAGAAATATACGGATAACGCTGTTTCAAAAACTGTAAACTTACCTTTCGAGGCTACTGTTGAGGACGTCCGTAAAGTGTTTGAACTTGCTTGGCGGTTGAAATGTAAGGGTATAACGGTGTTCCGTTATGGAAGCAAGCCGGAGCAAGTGCTCTACATTGGCGAGGTGAAAACTGCTGAGAAAACTTTCGTGGCAGCAGAATCAGAATATGCTGGAGGGTGTCCCGCTAAAACTTGCCCGTTCCCCGGATAGAAAAAGGGATATTAGTTGGTTGTCGCATGGTGAAAGTCTATGAAAGGCACGTTGGGCTTCGTTAACGAGTCTAACATGAGCATGCTCACAGATTTATACGAGCTTACCATGTGTGCTAGCTATTTTGACCACAAAAAGTTTGAGCCAGCCACCTTCGACCTATTCATTAGGCGTCTTCCACCAAACCGTTCCTATTTCCTTTTTGCTGGTTTAGAACAGGTTCTGCTTTTTCTAGAAAAAATGAAGTTCACAGAAGAACACATAAAATATCTGAAAAGTTTAGGGTTTAAGGATGATTTTCTGAATTATTTGAAGGATTTCCGCTTCACTGGTGATGTTTGGGCGGTTCCGGAGGGGACTGTGGTTTTTCCAAACGAGCCTTTGATTAGGGTTACAGCCCCAATAATCGAGGCTCAGTTGATAGAGACCTTCGCCTTGAACACCATTAATTTGCAGACAACCATCGCTACAAAAGCTTCTAGAGTTGTTTACGCTGCTAAAGGCAGAACCGTAATCGAGTTTGGATTAAGACGGGAACACGGAACGGATGCTGGCATGAAGGTTGCACGGGCAAGCTACATAGCTGGCTGCAACGGCACGTCAAACGTTCTCGCCGGAATGGTTTATGGCATGCCAGTTTTTGGGACTATGGCGCATTCTTTTGTCATGTTTTTCAGTAATGAGTTAGAATCTTTTAGGGCTTTTGCTAGAACGTTTCCAGATAAGGTTACGCTTCTCATAGACACCTTTGACAACGTTAAGGGTGCTGAAAACGCCATAAAAGTCGCTAAAGAGCTTGAAAGACAAGGGTTTAGACTTCGAGGGGTACGTATTGACAGCGGTGACCTTGTGGCGATAAGCCACAGGGTTAGAGAGATGCTCGATAAAAATGGGCTTGGCTATGTGCAAATTTTCGCCAGCGGAGACCTAGACGAGTATAGAATAGAAGAACTATTGAGTAGGGGGGCAAAAATTGATGCTTTCGGCGTTGGTACAAAGATGGGGACTTCAGCTGACAGACCGTATGTGGATATAATATACAAGCTGTGCGAAAGAGCCAACGAAAAAGGCGAGTTTGTTCCGATAATGAAGCTCAGCGAAAGAAAAGCCACATTGCCTGGAAGAAAACAGGTCCATAGATTTGTAGACGACAAAGGCAACTTTATAAAGGACGTCATAGCTCTCGAAGGCGAAAAAATCAGCGGGGAACCACTGCTGGTTAAAGTCATGGAAAAGGGCAGAATAGTGTACAATTTGCCTTCGCTTGAGGATATCCGGAAAAGGGCTTTAGACAATCTTGCTAGACTTCCAGACAAATACAAGCGCCTCCGGGGCGCTGCCAAATACCCTGTTAAGCTTAGCCCAAAGCTTAGAAGTCTCATTAAAGAGTTGAGCGAGAAACTGCGGAAAACAGAGGAAGCAATTGCCAGTTTAGGCGGACAGCCTTAAAACTAGAATGAGAACGTTTATGAAGGTTACCTCTAACACCGCTGCAGCTAGAAAAATACTGTAAATGAAGGCCAGGTCTCTTGTCTTCATTGTTTGGCTTAGCGTCTTCTTTATTGTTGTGTATATGCCGTAGCCCTCCACCAAGCCGATTGGTGTACTTATCAGAAGTATTGCAGGTAAGGTCTCGAGGCTAACTCCGCCATATATAAGGGTACACCCCCTCAATATGCTTAGGAAAACTACCACCACTGTAAAAACGAGGGCGAATATTCTCGGGTGCTCCAAAACTATGTGAGAGTGTTTTTCTCTTCTAAAAAATCCAGATTGCACGAGGCTGACGTAAAAGCTCATGCCAAGCAAAATAAGCGAGACCACAAGGAGGTTGTGTAACAAAAGCGTTCCAACAGCCAAAAACTGGTTTTTGAGGATTTCTCTCAACAAAAGATTGAAGAAAACAGTGTTTTCGTAGGATGATAAAAGCAAAAAAGCGAGGAAGACTAAGCCCAGCAAGGCTGTGTGCTTCTTAGATTCTGACAACAGTTAAACCTCGCTTGTTGTCTCTAGAAGGGTATAGTAGTGAGCCACCGGGTTATCCAGCCCAGAAGCCCGAGGACGAAGGCTAACAGCATGAGGATTGCCAAGTAGATTAAGATGGCCAGTATGCCTACGGCGATGGCGCCAAGCCAGCCTGTTTCAAATAAGCGTTTTATCAGTAACAGCCATGTAACAACTATGAGCAGTAGCGCGATGAGGTTTGGAAGAAAGATCACAAAAAGTGTTGACAGCACTGTTCCAAGAAGCGCTATTATAAAGGCGTCTGAAAACAATGCACGCTTTTTGCCGACGACAATTAAGCCTGCAAGGTAAAGCAGAACCGCCAGCACAAACAGTTCTATAAAGAACAAGGCAAGAGCGAAAAGCAGCGTTAGGCCTTCTCTCATTCCCCAGTGCCAGTCTAGTTTAGCGCTGGCCAGCAGCGATTGTATAAGGATTCCAATTAAGTGTTTCCACATCATTTCTCTTAATCACTTAATGTTCAGCATGTGGCGTGTTAAAAATAAAAGGGTTGTTATTTAAGAATATACATTGAAACGCTCAACACTTATTCTGTTATTTCCTCGACTTCTTTTTTCCCCTTTTCCAACTCTTGGGCTTGCTCTACATCCTCCTTCAGGAGCAATGCTTGAAACTCGCCGACATGGGTTTTCTCTTCCTTGGCAACTTCTAAGAGCACTTTCTTGACCTTCTCATTGTTAGCGACGGCTGCCATTTGCTCATAAAGGTTCACAGCGTCCAATTCAGCGATTATAGCAACCCTCAAAATTTCACAGTCTAACGGCTTCTTTGAAACCTTCTCCATCTTGGTAGGCATCTGGGATAACATACATTTCTCACCTTTCATGCCGATTATATTTTGCCACTGTGTTTTCAGCACAAATTAAACTTTCGCAAAGAAAATGGCAAACACTCACAGCTTATTTCCCTACTCCCCCCTCTAGTTCATTAGTGCAGAAACATACGTCAAAATAAATAAAAAGGGTGTGAAGGGAATGGAGTTGCGTGTTTATAGTTCTTCTGCTAGAGTTGTGAATAGGTCATGGTGTTCCTCTTCGTCCTTGAGAATTCCTTCAAATAAGAATGCTGTTGTTACATCGCCCTCTTTCTGGGCTTGGGCTATTATCTCCTTGTATAGGTTTATGGCGTTTTCCTCGTCTTTTATGTCTCGTTCAATCATTTCCTTAAGGGTTTTACCAACAAAAATTTCGGTTGGCTTTGTGGTGGGCGTCCCGCCTAAATAGAAAAGCCTTTCAGCAATAGCTTCTGCATGCTTCATCTCTGTAATTGCCACTTTTTTGAGTTCTTCTTGGACGGCGAAGCCTTTAACTCCGCTCCATTGAACGTGCTGCCACATGTATTGGATAGCGACTTGCATCTCCCTTGCGATGGCGTCATTCAACATTTCCAACAACTTTTTAGAAACCAACAAATTCACCTCCTTTCCAGTTTTATTTAAAGTTCAATTTTAAAACTTTCACGAAAAAAGGGGGATTTGAAGCATGTAAGCTAACCACCCGGTGCTCCGTGGAACGGCACATTTTTCCAGAGAATGTCCCACCAGTCTTCCTCGGTTATTGTTTCGCCTCTAACAATGATTTCCAAAACCGCTTTCAGAAGTTCATGATGTCTCCTTTCGTCGGCAAGTATGGCGGTTAAAAGAAGCTTAACTTTCTCATTTTCAACTGTTGGTAAGATATCACTTATCTTCTTAATCAGCTCGGCTTCCACACGGATATGCTTCTCTACAAGACTTCGCTGCTTGTCAAGATGCTCTTGGGCAAGCGCCTGCTGGGTTGTAGTTAAAAGCTTCAAGGCTGCATCATACATTTCCGCATGCTTTAGAGAATCAAGCGAAATCCCTTTCAAAACACCCCTAACCGACGGATTGCCAATAGTTTTCAAAGCTTCGTTAAGCGAATCAACAATCTCGTTCTCCACTTCTATCTGTCGTTTAATAAAATTTAAAAGCTCACTTTTTGAGGGCATAACCCCTTTCTCCATACATAATATGTCCACTTTAACCTATTTATGGATAAGCCTCTCAGCAACTCTCCGCCCAAACTCCTTGCACTTTTCAAGCATCGCTTGGTCCGGTGTGTACTTCGCCAAAAGAGGAGGCTCCGCCACGTCCATACTAAACCTGTTTTTCATAATTTCAAGGACCAGTCTCGGGGCTTCGCCACTCCACCCGTAGGATCCAAAAGCAGCACCAGCCTTGTCCTTCAAGTCTATGTTTTTTGCAGCCGCATCTTCAAACAGCTTTTTAATGTCGATGGTTGTGTCATGGTGATATGTTGGTGTCCCCACAATTATGGCGTCAAACTCCTTCAGCTGCTCCGCCGTCACATGATAGGTTAATTCCACTTCGATGCCTTGCACTGTTTTTGCGCCTTCAGCCACGGCCCTAGCCATCTTCTCAGTGTTGCCAGTCTTACTATAATAAAGTACTAGAATTTTTGCCACTTTCCCTCATCCTATTTTAGGGATTCTTCCAAGCGTCTGTCGACTTCGTCCCAGTTTACTATGTTCCAGAAAGCTTCGACGAACTTGGCTCTGTCATTTTTGTAGTCTATGTAGTAGGCGTGTTCGAAAACATCTAAAACCATTAGTATGCGGAACATTGGATAAACGTTCACGTTGTGTTTTTCCACCTGCATAAGCATTAGGCGGCCCGTCTGCCTACATAATGTTAGGGCTGCCCAGCCGGAGCCTTCAACGCTTAGAGCTGCCTGTGAAAACTCTTTCTTGAAGCGTTCAAAGCTTCCGAATTCTTCAGCGATTTTATCGGCGAGTTTGCCGCCGGGCTTCCCGCCGTCTCTGCTTGGCGGGGCTAGGTTGCCCCAGAATAGCGAATGCAGCAAATGCCCAGCCACGTTCCATGAAAGCTCTTTAAGTGTAGCCTTAACGTCGATGTCTAGGTTTTCCCTGCGAGCTTTGTCCAGCCTTTGGAGGATGGCGTTCGCCCCGTTAACGTAGGCTTGATGGTGTTTGGTGTGGTGTATCCGCAACTGCTCCTCAGACATGTAAGGCTGCAAATCTCCATAGCCGTAAAGCAGCTGCGGCAAAACATAGAGTTTAGTCTGCTCCAAAGCATTCACCTCCATAAAACTATTCCTTCTTAACAAACTGGTCTTTAGGGGCTCCGCAAATTGGGCAAACCCAATCTTCAGGTAGAGCCTCGAAGGGTGTTCCGGGTTTTACGCCGTGCTCCGGGTCTCCAATCACCGGGTCGTAAATGTACCCGCAAATCGAGCATTCCCACTTTGTCAAAGGCATCTAGCTCCTATCTTTCTGTTTTTAGGTTATAGCTGATCTTGACGTTGGCTCTTTCGAAAAGCTTCCCAACCGGACAGTTTTCCACCGTCAGCTTGAAAATTCTCTGAACTGTTTCCTCTGAAGCGTCGGTTTTCACGAGGATATCAAAAGCTGCTTCTGTTAGGGTTCCAGCCTCGTCGGATTTTACGGCTTCAAGTTTAACTTCCAAGTCATTAAGCTGAACTCTCATTTTCTTAGCCATCAAAGCGAAAATTGTTGCGAAACAGCCCGCATAGCTCATTACGCATAATTCAAGAGCTGTGGGTCCCATATTTGTTCCAAGTTCAGGCGGTAGGTCAAGGCAGACGCTGTGGGCTCTGCCGTTGTCAACATTTATTCGAAAGTCTTTCACAAGCTTAGCTGTGGAACGAAGCTTCTGCACCAAACACTTTCACCTCAATTAAATGCATAAAAAGGAGGTTTATGGAAGCTTTTTCTTGCATAGGAACCAGTCAACGCACTCGTAGCCTTGTTGAGCGGCTTCCTGCAAACGTTTTTCAGCATCCTCTTGAGTTGTTGGAGGCGGCACTATCACCGGGTCGCCGGGTCTCCAGTTGGCTGGCAAAGCCACCTTGTACTTGTCAGCTGTTTGTAGCGCGTCAATAAGCCTCAAAATCTCGTCCATGTTTCTACCTACATTCAGCGGGTAATATATCATTGCGCGTAATTTCATTTCCGGGTCTATTACAAAGACACAGCGAACTGCTGCTGTCGTGCTTTGTTTGGGATGTATCATGCCGAATAAGCTGGCTACTTTCATGTCTAAATCGGCGATCACTGGGAATGGTATTGTTATGCCAAATTTTTCCTTGATGGTTTTAACCCATGCGATGTGGGAGTAGACACTGTCAATGCTTAATCCTATAAGTTGGACGTTGCGTTTGACAAGCTCAGGATAAATTTGAGCGAAAGCCACAAACTCCGTTGTGCAGACAGGTGTGAAGTCAGCGGGATGTGAAAACAGGATAACCCATCTTCCCTTAAAGTCTGAAAGCCTAATCTTGCCATGGGTTGTCAGCGCCTCAAAATCTGGAACCACTTCGCCGAGACTCAAAAGCGGTTTTTTCTCTTCAACTTTCTCCATTTTACATCCTTCTCCACTTCCGTATACCACAATCTTTTTATCTTTCAAGGCATATATGCTTTTCGTACAAATTTCAGCTAAAATCGTACAAGATGATACGAAAATGGCGCGAAAAAATGCGGAAATAGACGAAGTTGATCAGAAAATCCTAAAGCTTCTGCAGGAGGATGCAAGGCTTCCCTTTTTAGAGATAGCTCAAAAGCTCAGATTAAGCGAGTCCACAATCCGCAAGAGGGTTCAAGCCCTTAAAGAAAAAGGCGTAATAAAAAGGTTCACTGTTGAAATAAACCCAGCGATGATAGGATTAAACACCGTGGCTATTGTTGGCATAGATGTGGATCCACCTAAACTTTTGGAGGTTGCCCAAAAACTCTGCGAGTTCAAAGAAATCCGAAGCGTCGCCACATCCACCGGCGACCACATGATAATGACGGAAATCTGGACAAAAGACGGCCGAGAACTAACGAGGCTTATATCTGAAAAAATCGGGCCAATAGAAGGGGTTAAGAAAATCTGTCCCGCAATAATTCTTGAGAAGCTTAAAGGCTAGATACTGGAGCGGAGGCATTTGAGCACCCATAGTCATCATCACCATGCCCATCACGTGGGGGAATTTAAGCGGAGATTTTGGGTTTCGCTTGTGTTAACGGTTCCAATTTTGCTACTTTCCGAAATGATTCAGATGTGGTTTGGCTTAGAGTGGCTTAAAATCCCCTTCCAGAAGGAAATCCTTTCACTGTTATCTCTGATAGTCTATGTTTATGGCGGCTGGCCCTTCCTCAAAGGCTTGACGGACGAGATTAAGGCTAAACAGCCGGGCATGATGACGCTTATCGGTGTAGCCATTTCAGTTGCTATGTTCTACTCGCTTGGAACAGTCTTTGTCTTTAGCGGAAAAGACTTCTACTGGGAGCTTGCAACATTGATTGATGTTATGCTTTTGGGTCATTGGGTTGAAGCCAAGAGCGTTATGGGCGCTTCCATGGCACTGGAGGAGCTTGTCCGCATAATGCCAACATCAGCCCACTTGGTCAAAAATGGCGAAATCGTAGATGTGCCAACAGCCCAGCTGCAGAAGGGCGACGTTGTGTTAGTTCGCCCCGGAGAGAAAATACCGTCAGACGGCGTTGTCGTTGAGGGTACGTCTTCGGTTAACGAGGCGCTGCTGACTGGGGAGTCAAAGCCCATAAGCAAAACCATCGGCGACAAAGTGGTGGGCGGCTCCATAAACAGCGAAGGCATGCTAAAAGTGCGTATTGAAAGGATAGGCGAAGAAACCTATCTAGCGCAGGTCATAAAGCTTGTCAAACAAGCCCAAGAAAGCCGTTCGCGAACACAGGATTTGGCGAATAGGGCTGCAGCTCTGCTCTTTTACGTGGCGCTTGTGGCTGGAATAACCTCCTTCATAGCATGGAGTTTTCTGGCTGGTTCAGATGCTGCCCTTGAAAGGGCTGTAACAGTGCTTGTCATTGCTTGTCCCCATGCACTTGGCTTGGCAATACCGCTGGTTGTGGCAATTTCCACATCAATAACTGCAAAGAGCGGCATCCTCATAAGGGATAGACGTGCCTTCGAAATGGTTAAAGACGTGGACGTTGTAGTCTTCGACAAAACCGGCACCTTAACTGTTGGCAAGTTCGGCGTAACAGACATCGTTACACAAATGTCTGAGGAAAAGCTTTTGAGTTTAACAGCTGCCGTTGAACTCAACTCAGAGCACGTGATTGCAAAAGCCATAGTGGAGTACGCCAGAAACAAGGGAGCCAAAATTCCACAAGTCAAAGAATTTAAGGCTCTACCTGGGCGAGGTGCCTACGCCAAGGTTGGAAAAAACGAGGTTTATGTTGGAAGCGTAAATCTCCTAGACGAGTTGGGCATAAGCGTCAACGACCCAAAAATAGCGGAGTTGCAAAGGCAAGGCAAAACCGTTGTCTTTGTGGTTGTTGATGGCAAGCTTGCCGGCGCCTTGGCTTTGGCTGACATTATTAGGGAAGAATCCTACGAGGCTGTTAGGGAACTCAAAAAGAGAGGCGTAAAGGTTTACATGCTTACCGGTGACTCGGAAGAAGTTGCCAGCTGGGTTGCCAAGGAACTCGGCATAGACAACTATTTCGCCAGAGTTTTACCCGACAAAAAGGCGGAAAAAATAAAGTTTCTAAGAGACGGAGGCTACCGCGTTGCCATGGTAGGCGACGGCATCAACGACGCTCCGGCGCTTGTCACAGCGGATGTGGGCATAGCCATAGGCGCTGGAACAGACGTGGCAATTGAAAGCGCCGACATAATCCTCGTTCGAAACGACCCGCGGGACGTGGTTAAAGCCATAGACGTTTCCCGCAAAACCTACTCTAAAATGGTTCAAAACCTATGGTGGGCAGCCGGCTACAACACGGTGACAATACCCTTAGCAGCAGGTGTGCTAGCAGGCTACGGCGTGAATCTACCGCCAGCCATCGGTGCGATAATAATGTCCCTAAGCACTGTTATAGTCGCCTTAAATAGTCAGACTTTAAGGAAATATGAGCCAGAGGTGGTGAAAGGGATAATGGAGAAAAAGCGCTTGGTTACGGATCCTGTCTGCGGCATGAAAATAGATCCGGATACAGCCTACAGCAAAATTGAATATGATGGGCGCGTCATCTATTTCTGTTCAAGAATGTGCGAGGAAGAATTCAAGAAGAATCCAAAGAAATACGCGAAATAGCCGACGTTTAGGGAAAACCTTAACTCATATTAGTAACTGCAATCTCACTGG
>JAVZLQ010000009.1:7237-11160 GCA_038883655.1 Bathyarchaeia archaeon | reverse complement strand
AAACGAGCACTTATGCGCCATTTTAGAGATTGGCGCAAGCGCTGGGAAGTTTTTGCAAAAATAGGCCCTATCCATGAGGTAAAAGTGTTGGATGAAGAGCGCCCGTTATATTTTGAGGTGGTTGGTGCAGAAATGGAATGGGCCAGCCGCCTTATAACAAGTTTTGCTGTTTGTGGTCGTGTGCCAGAACCGCTCCGTGTTGTTAGGCTAATTGCCCGTGGCTTAAGCAAATGAGATAATTCGGACATCTAATGTTTGTAGGTTTACCACTGGAACCAAACCCGGCATAGGAGTGAACCCTTGCCTTCGCATGTACTCTGTCTGCTCCTGCCAGCAACCAGAGTTAATAACGGTTACGCCTCTATAGTTTGCGTGTCCGACAGTGTGGATGTGACCAGCATGGAAAATGTCTGGCACCCGCTCTATGACAAGGCAGTCTCGGCTTTCGGGCGCCAGTGGCGTTTTCCCGCCGTAAACCGGTGCTAAATGGCGGCATTGCAGAAGCAAAGTCATAGCTTTTTCTGGCTGAGTATAATTTATCCCAGGGACTGTGGAGATTATGTCATCAAGGCTTCGGCCGTGGTACATGAGAACTTCGACGTTATGGAGGCTTAGGAGGCATGGGTTTCCAACGGAGTGAATGTTGCTTGCATCATGTAGCCTCTCTAGGAAGGCGTCGGATATTGGCGGTTGGGGTAAAGCCTTTCTTGGGGCATCATGGTTCCCTGGAATAATTATCACTTCTATGTAATCTGGAATTTGTCTGATGAGTTTTGAAGCTAACCTATATTGCCCATGAATATCCTTTATAGCTAGTTCCTTAGCTTGATTTGGGTAAATACCTATCCCATCGACAATGTCACCAGCTATCAAAACATATTTTACGTGGCTGGCTATTTCTTGCATTTGCCCATTTCCATACTCGCCTTTCAGCCACAAAACAAATCTATTGAAAAGTTCTTCCCGGAATTTTACACTACCAACATGCATGTCTGAAGTTAGCACGGCGTAAACCGGAACCGGAGCCTTATTTTGACTTTTTGGTGCAATGTCAGGAAGGATAATGTCTTCGGCCATTAACAAGTTTCCACGCGTCTTCGCCACAGCAATACAAGCAACTTGATCCAGCAAAAGGCTTCGAGCTTTGTTTAAAAGGTCTAGTGAAGCGTTTTGCGGTACAAGAACA
The DNA here is from genome assembly GCA_038883655.1 of Bathyarchaeia archaeon. Lineage (GTDB taxonomy): Archaea > Thermoproteota > Bathyarchaeia > Bathyarchaeales > Bathycorpusculaceae > JAVZLQ01. The sequence goes on along the minus strand of JAVZLQ010000009.1, from coordinate 9,974 downwards.
GTGGCGCTTGCGCTGCAATCTTCTAATGTTAAGAGAATTTTTTGTTTTGCTTCCCTTTTCTCCATCACCATGCCGATAACTTTGAGCTTTGTATTTGGCGCAGCTTTCAAAGCATCAATAACTGAAGCTGCTCCTCTGACATCTATTCTTTGGCGAAGCAGCTTTTCAATCCGTTTGAATCTATCGCGAAAGTATGTTAGGTAATCTTCCATATTGCCGCTTGAGCTTAACCTGCTACCTGGATCGTCGATTATGTTGATGTCCGCTTCCACCTCCTTTGCATAAGGACGGAAGGTTTGCTTTCCTCCGAAAATTTGCTTATTTTGTTCAGATTCTGCAAGAGGCGGTTTTATAAGCTCCAAAACAGGCTGAAGAACTTCTTCTTTTGCCGGTTCCGGCTTTTCAACAAACTCCTCTAGGATTTTCCTCCCAATAAATATCGGTTTATCCTTAAGAGTGTTTATTCGCTCTAACGCTTTGCTTACAAGTTCCACAGGATCTTCGGTGGTGGCTATCATGCATAAAAAGTCGAAGGCTTCTTTGTTAAGCTGGTAACCCGCAGCTATCGTTACCTCAACTGCCTTTTGAAGCCTTTGGAGAGCATTACTCATAGTTTTATTTCCCACCAGCACCTCTTTTTTGGTATTACGATGAACCCATCGTCCTGATCACCTACAGTTTCTGTTTGTCCTTGTATATGGAGGTACGCTGTTAAAGCAGCGGTTACCGCGTCTAACTCGTGAGACGTAAGTGTTCGCATTTTTATAGAACCCTTTAACCCTATTCTTTTGAATATTTCCTGTATTATGTTCCAGTCTTTTGTAGGTATACTTAAGGCCTTTCTTGTTGATGTCGGGTGCACTTCAATGGTTTTTAGGCCCTTCTCCATTATTAACTTATTCAGTCTCTCAGCGCGGAGGGTAAGGGCTTTCATGGCTGATAACCCCGGTGGAAAAACGCGGTAGCCTTTTTGAATGAGTTCTTTGTCCGCTTTTCTTAACGCTCCTTTTTTAGGGAGTTTAAGCGGAGCGTCTATTGCTACAATTACTGGTTTAACATGCAGTATTTTGTCGAGAATTTCTTTGTCCGTGTAAATTAAACAGGTTTCAACAGTTCCTTGTTTCCAAATAGCGAATCCCGTGGGGTTTTCTTCTTTGCCAGCTAAGTCTATACCGGTTATAATTTCATCTTTCAATTTTGACATTTTTCGTCTAAATTTATATAGTTTTATATTGTTTTAGATTTGCTGGTATTTGGCTTCAAAATATGGTGGTTTGAGTGGGGACTCTACGCAAACTTCAACGAACTCCAAGCGGCACTTTTTTCGTTTGTTTGCCTAAAGATTGGGCTGAGCGTTATGGACTCAGACGGGGCGCTGTCGTGGCTGTAAGCGAAACCAGTGATGGTAAACTTCTCATAGATCCTGAATATGGCGTTGCGCCTTCTCCACGCACCATAACTTTAAAACCTGGACCATTTTTAAGCCGCGAAATCGTCGGAAGGTATCTGTTGGGATTTGACATTATTCGAGTAGAGGCAAAGGAAAGCATTAGCTTCGACACGCGGGAAATAGTCAAGAAAACTGTTAGCCGTTTAATTGGATTAGAGATTGTTGAAGAGGATTACTCTAAGATTGTCCTTCAATGTTTGCTTGAACCTTCAAGTTTCCCACCTGAGAAAATTTTGCGAAGGGGGTATGCCATCGCCGCAGGCATGCATAGAGATGTCGTTAACGCATTGGTAAACGGAGATGTGCACATGGCAAAAAGCGTTATTGCAAGAGACGAAGAGGTAAACCGCCTATATTTTCTCCTTGTCAGAATTTTGAGAACGATAATTCAGAATCCAAGCTTAAGCGAGAAGCTTGGAGTTCAACCCATCGAATGTTTGGATTATCGCTTGGCTGCCAGCCTTGTTGAAGCTATTGGAGACGAATGTGTCCGTACAGCATTTAAGGTTGTAGAATTAAAAGGAGTCAAGCTAACCGATGCTTTCAAAAAATTGATCGTGGAGTTTCACACGTTGCTTTTCGAAGCACATGAGAATGCGTTAAAGGCGTTTTTTGAAGGTGATGTAGCGTTAGCCGAAGGAGTTCGAAACTTCAGGGAGAAACTCGAAAAAGCCTTAACTGCAGTTGAGAAAAGTGCAAAAGAGCAAAGTCTTGAAGCGATGCCTCATATTCTGGCGGCTGTTTCAACATTGCATCAAATTTATGCACATAGCGTGGACATAGCAGACTTGGTTATGCCAAAGAAACTTCAATAATGGCAGTGAAAGAATGCACCGAGCAAACACTGAAAAACAGCATTATATTGCTTGCAAGAGAGAAGATCTTTTATGTCGGACAAAGCCGCATAACTAAAGCGCAAACAGACAATATCTTAACAATGTCGCAGAGGGCTGGAGTGCTTAGCTTTTTACATCGGCTAATCTCTATGGGGTTAAGGGCGCTATATGCGCGGTTTATGCTAATAAGTATACCGGAGAATTTAAGCCTGGTGAAGGCGAAGGAGGCGCTATTAAAGTTGCTAGCAAAGCGATGAAAATCTTACATGAATGGGACGGAAAACGTGCTAAAGATAAAAGTCGCTTTATCCGTTGCTTATCAACGTAAACCCTTTAAGGAAATGGGTATGTTTCTGAATTTAGGCCGGGGTGGCGGAGCGGTTAACGCGCTGGCCTCGAGATCCGCTTAACGGCCTAAGGGGGCTCTGACAAGGAAGCCAGTGGGCCTTTG
>JAVZLQ010000009.1:0-7139 GCA_038883655.1 Bathyarchaeia archaeon | reverse complement strand
CGCTTTTCGCTAAGGCAGGCGGCGGCATTTACACAAAAACTGCCGATATAAGCGCCGACCTTGTTGGAAAGGTGGAACTAGGCATCCCAGAGGATGATCCTAGGAATCCTGCCGTAATTGCTGACAACGTTGGGGACAATGTAGGCGATGTAGCTGGAATGGGCGCCGACTTGGTTGACTCCTACATAGCCAGCATTGTTGCTGCAATGATAATTGGCGCAGAAATTGGCAACTCGCTGCTAATTACGCTGCCCTTAATCGTTGCTGCAATAGGCTTATTTGCCTCAATAATAGGCGCCTTCATTGTTAAACTCAGCATTAAAGGAAATCCCGGAGCAGCACTTAATAGAGGCTCCTTTTCAACATGGATAATTTTCGCCGCATTCCTTTTCGCACTAACGTATTCCTATGGATTGGGCAACAGTTGGCCCGGAGTTTTTCTACCAACGGTTGCAGGCCTCATTGCTGGGGTTATCATTGGGATAACCTCTGACTACTTCACTTCTATAGACCGAGTACCTGCCCAAAAAGTGGCCCGCGCATCAACAACTGGAGCAGCCATAAACATACTTACTGGCTTTTCTTACGGAATAGTTAGCATTGTTCCACCGATAATCGGCATATGCGCCGCAACTTTGGCGGCATGGTACTTGGCAGATGCGTTCGGAGTGAGCCCCTTCTATGGCATCGCTATATCTGCTGTTGGAATGCTTGCTACCGTAGGAATGACTATTTCAGCAGACGCTTATGGGCCAGTGTCTGACAACGCGAAAGGTATAGCTGAGCAATCCGGGCTAGGCGAAGAGGTTATTGAAATTGCGGATAGACTTGACGCTGCGGGCAACACTACCAAGGCCATAACGAAAGGCTTTGCCATAGGCGCGGCAGCTTTAACGGTTCTGGCGCTTTTTGGAGCCTATGCCCACCTTGTTGATATAACCGCCTTGGATCTAATGAAGCCCGAAGTGGTGGCTGGAGTCTTCCTAGGCGGCATGATGCCTCCGCTACTCTCAGCGCTGCTGATTTTAGCTGTTGGCAGAAATGCTGAGAGAATGGTGGAAGAAGTTAGACGTCAGTTTAAAGAGATCCCAGGGCTTATGGAGGGCAAAGCGAAACCGGATTATGCCAAATGCGTAGACATCGCCACGAAAGGCGCCCTTAAAGAGCTCATGCTGCCATGTATATTAGCCATAATTGTTCCAATTTTGACTATGATGGTATTGGGCAAAGAAGCTCTAGCTGGATTCCTAGCCGGAAGCATTGTGACTGGCATAATTTTCGCCTTGTTCATGGCTAATGCGGGTGGCCTCTGGGACAATGCCAAAAAATACATCGAGTCTGGCGCACATGGCGGGAAAGGCTCGGAAGCCCATAAGGCAGCTGTGACCGGCGACACAGTTGGAGATCCTTTCAAGGACACCGCTGGGCCGTCACTCAACACGATGATTACGGTAATGTCGCTAGTAGCCGAAGTTTTTGCTCCGCTGATCGTCTTGTTAATTGCTTAAACTCCCTTTCTTTTTATGATAAATTGCCTTCAGGAAAGCTTGAGGGAATAGAGAATTTTATAAACAAGTTGCCGTATGAGTCTTTTAATCTCTGCATGTCTAGAAGAGGCGTTCAAATGTCAAAGCCTTGGCATGCTTTAGAAGCTGATGCAATCCTAAAGGAGTTTGAAGTTTCCCGTGAAGGCTTATCTTCCCAAGAAGCCCTTGAAAGGCTTAAAAAGTATGGCCCTAACGAAATAAGGAAGGTTAAGCGGCGAACCGCTCTTCAGATGTTTTTAGACGAATTCAAAGATATATTCATTCTACTTTTGATCGCCGCGACAATCTTCTCTGCTATCATCGGGTATTGGGAGATGGTTCATGGCGGAGAGTTTATGGAGGCATTTGCTGATACAATAACTATAAGCGCCATAGTCTTCTTGTGTGCTGTAACTGGTTTTGTTCAAGAATATAGGGCGGAGAAAGCTGTTGAAGCCCTTAAAAAGTTGGCTGCTCCAAAGGCCCGAGTGATTAGAGACGGGAAAGAAGTCATTATTCCGGCAAGCGAGGTTGTGCCCGGCGATATTCTGGCATTAGAAGAGGGTGATCATATACCTGCTGATGCTCGCCTCATAGAGGTTGTAGAGCTCAAGACAAATGAGGCGGTTCTTACCGGCGAATCTGTGCCCGTTAACAAAGAATTAGCCGTCCTACCTGAAGACACACCGATATCTGAGAGACGAAACATGGTTTTCTCCGCCACCCATGTTGTTTACGGCCGCGGCAAAGCTGTTGTTGTAACAACAGGTATGAACACAGAGTTTGGTAAAATTGCTGAAATGGTGCAGACCGCTGAGGAGGAAGAAACACCCTTACAGAAGAAGCTGGATAGATTTGCAAGTAAAATTGCGAAAGTTGTAATTGCTGTTTGTGTTTTAATATTTGCCCTTGAAGCCTTCGAAGTAATAATGAGGATGCACTTCGAGGCTGAAGGTTTTATTCAAGCTTTTATGTCTTCAATTTCTTTGGCGATCTCCGCTGTTCCGGAAGGCTTACCTGCAATAGTTACCATTGCATTGGCTCTGGGTGCACGAGAATTTGCAAAGCGCAATGCTATTGTTAGGAAGTTATCAGCTGCCGAAAGCCTTGGAGCGGTGACTGTTATCTGTTCAGACAAAACTGGGACAATAACTAAGGGTGAGATGACTGTCCGCGAATTATATGTCGACGGGAAACTTGTAGAAGTGACGGGCGTCGGCTATGAACCAAAGGGAGAATTTCGTATAGGTGAAGATTCCGTAAAGCCTGAAAAAAGTCTTGAGCTACTATTGCGGATAGGCGCTTTGTGCAACAACGCCAGCCTGAGACGAAACGAGCAAAACAACAATTGGGAAATTTTTGGAGATCCAACGGAAGGTGCGCTTGTTGTTGCGGCTGCCAAAGCTGGGCTTCAGAAAGAAGTTTTGGAACAAACGTTTCCACGAGTCGGCGAAATCCCGTTTACCTCCGAAAGGAAACGCATGACTACGATTCACAAAACCCCAGACGGTGAGGTACATGCCTACATGAAAGGGGCTCCGGAAATAGTTCTTGAAACATGCACCTACATACTAGAGGGTGATAAAGAGAAGAAACTCACTGCAGAGAAAAGAAAGAAGATTTTGGAAATCAATGAGCAATTGGCCAGCCGTGCTTTACGAGTTCTTGCAATGGCATATCGTCGTCTGCCAGCAACTCTGGAGAAGCATGATGCTGACACTGTTGAAAATGAAATGGTTTTCGTCGGTCTGCAAGGTATGATTGATCCTCCCAGAGAAGAAGCAATAGAAGCCAATAAGAAATGCCAGAAAGCAGGCATAAAAACGGTTATGATAACAGGCGATCACAAACTAACTGCTGTGGCGGTTGCGAAAGAAGTTGGGATATATAATGAAGGCGACCTCGTTCTAACAGGCGCTGAAATGGATACAATGGGCGACGAAGAATTCGAAGAAATTGTTGAAAAAGTAACAGTGTATGCAAGGGTTTCTCCGGAACATAAACTCAGAATTGTTAACGCATTAAAAAAGAAAGGTCACATAGTGGCGATGACCGGTGATGGCGTTAATGATGCACCGGCAGTGAAAGCAGCCGACGTGGGCGTTGCCATGGGCATAAGTGGAACAGACGTCACAAGGGAGGCTGCAGATCTAGTCTTAGTGGATGACAACTTTGCAACTATTGTCAAAGCTGTAGAACAGGGCAGGGTAATCTACGATAACATACGCAAATATGCACGTTTCCTTTTGGCATGCAACTTTGATGAATTGTTGGTAATAGGGACGTTTGCAATCCTTGGTGGAATATTCTCGCCTGAACTATTTCCGCTTCCGCTTTTGCCAGCTATGATACTGTGGATAAACCTTGTGACTGATGGGGCTCCGGCTGTGGCTCTTGCCACAGACCCTCCAGATGTTGATGTCATGGATCGGCCTCCGCGCAAACCTGAAGAAGGGATTCTCCATGGGATGGGTGCCTTTATCATAGCATCCTTCCTACTTCAAGCAGCTGGCACTTTCTTAGTGTTCTGTCTAGAGTACTATGTTTGGCCATCTCACCCGTGGATTCGTCCAGATGGAACTATTGATGAGGTTGCTAGGCAACTAACCTACAGAGAAGCTACCACGACCGCTTTTGTGCAGGCTGCCATGTTTGAACTCTTTGTCGTATGGAACTGTCGTTCAGAAAAGCGAAGCGTGTGGAGAATGGGCAGAAAAGCCTTTGAAAACAAATTTTTCGTCATAGCTGACTTGGCGTCAGTTGCATTAACCCTCGGAATAGCTTTCATACCAATAACGCAGCAATTGTTCCACTTAACTACTCTCAGCTTAAGAGATCTTGCGTATGTAATAGGCGTGGCCAGCTGGGGCCTCTTTGTGTTCCCAGAAATATTCATGGGCCGGAAAGTTTGGAAATGGCAATAAGGTGCGCTTAGGGCCTCATGGATATATACGTGTTATAGTTCTCGGAAAAGGTATTGTCTCCCGTATGTGCTTTAGCTTGCAAATCCACATAACTGTCCGTTCTATTCCCAATCCAAAGCCAGAATGCGGAACAGCGCCATACCTTCGTAGGTCTAGGTACCATTCGTAGGCTTGCTTTGGCAAGCCAAATTCTTCTATGCGTTTTTCCAACAACTTTAAGTCGTGAATGCGCTGGCTTCCCCCTATTATTTCGCCGTAGCCTTCCGGCGCCATCAAATCTGCGCATAGCACTACCTCAGGATTTTCTGGATCTGGCTGCATGTAGAACGCCTTAGCTTTAGCCGGATATCTGTGGACGAACACGGGCTTTTCAAACTGCAGGGAAATGTACCTTTCATGGGGTGCTCCAAGGTCTTCACCCCACTGTATAGGAAAGCCTGCCTTTTGTAGCATGTTCACCGCTTCTGTGTAACTTATCCTCTCAAAAGGCGGTTCAACTTTCTGTAATGGTTTGATGTCTCGTTTGAGGGTTTCAAGTTCTCTTCGGCGTTTTTCTAAAATTGTTTTGACAATATAGGTTACCATCTCTTCTTGAACTTTTAAATTTTCCTCGAAGTCGCAGAAGGCCATTTCAGGCTCAACCATCCAAAATTCCGTCAAGTGCCGTGGTGTCTTTGATTTCTCTGCTCTGAAGGTTGGTCCGAAACAGTAAACTTTCCCGAAAGCCGCTATAGTTGCTTCGACATAAAGCTGGCCACTTTGAGTCAAGTAGGCTTTTTCTCCAAAATATGGAACTTCAAATAGAGTTGTTGTCCCCTCTACTGCGGCCGGTGTAAATATAGGGGCGTCTGTTAAAACAAAGCCTTGGCTGTCTAGAAAATCTCTGCAAGCTTTCACAACTTCGGCTCTAATTCTTAGAATGGCAGTTTGCCTGGGGCTTCTAATCCATAACTGCCTATAATTCATGAGAAAGTCTATACCATGCTCCTTTTTGGCAAGTGGATACTCTCGTTCAGCTAAGTGCACGATTTGCAAATCTTTGACTCGAATTTCATAGCCGCCGGGTGCTCTTTTGTCTTCCTTCACTGTTCCCCTTATGATAATGGAGGATTCCTGTGTAAGCTCGTCTGCGTCATTGAAAACCTTCTCATCGACTTCATTTCTGTGGATTGTTGCCTGTATAAAGCCCGTTCCGTCCCTAACTATTAAGAATTGCACTCCACCGCTTGAGCGTCTCGTTACAAGCCAACCTTTAATTTCAACTTCGTGGTTAGTGAGTTTTCCATCCAAAATGTCACTTACACTCATTATCTGCTTCCTCCTTTAAAACTGCCTTAGGAAATAAGCTTAGGCTATTTGGCAAAACTGCAATAGATTTAAGCCACGTTAAAGTGTTCACCTTGCACCTTTATTACCCACATAACATAACCTTTTCATGTTTTAAATGTTTTGGCTGGAAGCTTCACAACCCTTAAATCTCCCGTCTTTTCAATCTACTTGACTATAATGCGTGTAGGAGAAGAGAGGTTCAAGGCTCTAAGCATTTCGACACTTGCCATCACAAGCGTTGTTATGGTAGAATTTGTTTTGGGAATGGTTGCTGGGAGTCTCGCAATACTCAGCGATGGCGCCCACGCGATGCTGGACGCTGTGTCCATGTTTATTCTCTTGATTGCCACCAAAGCTTCGCTTAAACCCTCAGACGAGGAACACATGTACGGACATGAGAAAATTGAACCGCTGGGTGGGCTTATAGGCGGCGTAATCCTTTTCGGCACAACTCTTTTCCTAATCATGGAGGCCGTCCAAAAAATTATCTATGGAAAAATCTTCATTATTCAGGAGTGGGAACTTGCAGGGTTTGCTGCCATAGGCTACACTTTATGCATTGATCTTTTGCGGTTAAAGGTTCTCCATAAAGTAAAGGAACAAAGTGCAACCACTAGGGCTGGCTTTTACCATTCGCTGGCTGATTTAGGCTCAACGCTTGTAGCCCTCTTTGGGTTTGGGATGGCTGTACTTGGATTACCAATATTCGATGTTTTAGCTTCAATTTTCTTGAGTGTCACGATAGGCTATCTTAGCATTAAGCTTGTTAAATCAAGCGGAATGGAACTAAGTGATGCGGTATCTAAAGATCTAGCCGAAAAAGTTAGAAAGGAAATTATGGCGACGGAGGGCGTTTTGAAAGTTACGAATCTGCGAGTTAGAAAGGCTGGAACCAAAACGTTTGTTGAGGCCACAATTAAAGTTCCGGATTACATGAGTCTAGAAGAATCCCACATGGTATCCTCTAGGGTGGAGGAGAACCTTACCCGTCTTCTGGGTTCAGCTGAAGTTACCGTGCATGTTGAACCTCCCGAGAAAAAAACATCGACAAACAAGTTAATAGAACAACTAGCCAAAAAAGTCGACGGTGTGAAGGCGGTTCATGAGGTAAACACCGTGCTTTCCAATGGCAAACTCTATGTAACAATGCATGCACTGGTAGACCCCCAAATGTCTGTTCGTGATGCCCATGAATTGGCAGAAAAAATTGAGAGAACGCTCACCCAGACGATTGGAAACGTTGGAAATGTAACTGTGCACATGGAACCCTTTGACTCAACTATCCAGAGAGGACCAGCGGTGGACGAATCCGAAGTCCGGCAGACAATATTCGAGGCTATTAAGTATTATCAGCAGATTC
>JAVZLQ010000008.1:0-11720 GCA_038883655.1 Bathyarchaeia archaeon | reverse complement strand
GGACCTGGAACAAACTTGTTGACGCAGGAACTTAACGAGTACCTACCCATAAAATTTAACATGCAACCGTCTGAGCAAGGTTTCCTGTTTGGTGGACTTGTTTCTGCTAAAACTGGGCGGGTTTACACAGCTGACAGCGTTGGGCTTATAGCGAAAATTATTAATCCATGGGATTCCAGCAAGTGGGTTATTGTTTTAGCCGGAAACAAAGCGGTTGGCACAAAAGCATGTGTGTTGGCGTTAACAAACTTTTGGAAGAAAACTCTGGAAAAGTATAGAGATGGCGAGCCCTTCGCGGCTGTTATACAAGGCCTTGACTTGGATGGAGACGGTAAAGTGGATTCGGTGGAAGTTTTGGAGTAAAATTGTGAAGGTTAAAGAAGCTGGAATGAAGAATTTGTGACTACAATCACAGCCCTACTGTTAGAGGTATTCTATGAAGGTTGTAGAGGTTATTAACGCCTTCGGGCATGAAAATATTAGAGCTACCCATAGATCAACATTTGAAATAACAAAGGAGAAGAAACTTTCGGTTAGAGGGGACTGCATCGTCGCAGTTTCAGCCGATAAAAGTTTTCAAGATTTTAAGTCCGAGTTTAAGGAGTTTTTGCGTAAGGACAGTGCAAGAGTGATTATCAATATTGATGCGGGAAGGATGGCTGAAACCATATACGCCTTTGGATGTTCAAAGCTTGTTCTGGCACATCCCACGGATTTAGTGGTTAGAAAAAGCGATTATGTATGTGACAGGACGTTGGCGATAAAGGCAGATAAGGCCGCATGCGACTTTTCAAGGGAGCTTGTGGCGGTGCTGCAGAATCCATCACAAAAAGTGAGAATAACCATAACTGTTGAAGTTTAACATATTTCGGCGTCTATGACAGCTTGCCACTCATAGGGGGCTGTTTCGCGAACAAGTCTTGAAAAGAGGATTGTCCTAACACTTAGTCCATGTTTCTCTACCTCTGCTATGAACTTGGCTTTTAAGTCTTCTAACCCGTTTAAGCCTTTCACGAAACTGTAGAAGTGGATGACTCCACCTTCCGGTTTTAGCGCTTCGCATGCAGCGTCTACAAATGCTATGGCCTTTTCTGGTAGATTCATTATCACACGGTTTGCTATTCCGCAGAGTTGCTGTTTAATGATTTGTCTTGCGTCGCCAAGTGTTGGATAGACTTTTCCGTTGACACGGTTTAGTCTAACATTCCTTTTTAGTAGTTGTATTGCATCTGGGTTTATGTCTATAGCGTAAACCTTGACGTTTACATGTGTTTTTGCGATAAGTATTGCGAATGGTCCAACTCCGGTGAACATGTCTATGACTGTTTCGCCCTCTTTGACTGCGGATGCCACTCGCATGTGTTCGTGTGACAAACGTGGCGAAAAGTAAGCTTTAGCTAGATCTATGTAGAATTGGCATCCATGTTCTTTATGGATGGTTTCGGTTTTGGCTTTCCCAGCGATCACATGGAACTCTCTTAGGCGATATTCCCCTTTAACAGCTCCAGCCTTCGCCAAAACTGTCTGTACGTTTTTGTGCACCTGAAGTACGGCGTTTCCTATCTCAGTCTTGTAAGCTTCAAGTTCCGGTGGAATTTCGATTATAGCTATGTCCCCTACAAAGTCTATGGCGCGTGGAAGACAAGCCAATAAGTGTGGAGGCATTTTATCCTCCAAAGCTTCATGAATTGTTTTAGGCTTTTTTCGCTGTTCTGGAAAAGTATACGTCAAAACTTCGATTGTTGGACTGTATTCTCTAAGTTTTTCAAATTCATCTGATTGCGGGCTTCTAACTAATGGCACATAAATGTAGTTGTTGTCCCTTTGAATTTTCAATTCCTTGTCAATTATTCCAAGTTTATGAGCAGAGATTATTACCTTCTCTCCGTAAAACTTGGGTAATTTTAGGCAAGGCGCAGTTTTGGGCAACTGTTAAACGCCTTAGCTGGCTACTCTATTATTTTGAAGAAATCTCTCTCGGTTATTATGCCCAAAAGCTTTCCGTTTTTGACAACTGGTAGAGCGCCGAGGTTTCTCTCTCTCATTATTTTTGCTGCTTGTCCAGCATCCGCCTCTGGATCAATCGTTGAAACCTCTGTTGTAGCTACTTTTAGGGCTGGAGTGTTTAGCACCTGCGTTATTGTTCCAGATTGTAAATGTTTGAAGACTTCGCCAGTGCCGAAAAAGCGGATTATATCCATGGTTGTTATTATGCCTAGGACTTTGTCGTCTGAAATTATTGGAAGCCTTCTAAAGCCTTGAGTGATCATGGTTTTTTCTGCTTCGAAAATGGTTGTTTGAGGAAGCGCCGTCACTACACGGTCTGTCATAAGCTGGGCGACTTTTACTCCGCTCATGCGGTCTGCAAACATGTGCGCTATGTCTCTCTCTGTAATTATTGCCCTAACACGGTTTTCTTCATCAACAACTGGTAAGCCGCCAACGTTTTTCTCTTTCATTAATTGTATTGCTTCGCTTATCTCCGCGGTAGTTTTAACAGCGAAAACGTTTTGGGTCATTATCAACTTTATCGGCTCATTTATGGCTTTGAAGATGTTTCCAGAAAACTTTTGCTGAATAATTTCGAATTTTCTACCTCCGCCAAGATAATCAACGAGGTCTGTGGCTGTCACTATTCCTGTGAGGGTTTTTGCTCCCGGGTCAGCTATGGGGATTCTTCGGAACCCTTCTTTCGCCATTATTTTGACGGCATCGTAGATGGGTGTTGTAGGCGCCGTTGTTATGACTGGGCTTTTGGCTATATGAAATATTTCGCCTTCCCGTTTTTTCGCTGCAGGGCTTTTAAGAGAAACTGGACCTTTTCCTCTTAATGTCCGCCTGAAAGTTTCTTTACTCAATTTTACCACCTTAAATCTACTTTACAATAGGTTTGGTTATATCCTCGCGGTCCACTATGCCTATTAGCCTTCCGTCCTTATCAATAACTGGAACTCGTCCGATATCTTTTGAAACCATTATTTTTGCGACGCGTATCGCCTTTATCGAGGGCTGAACCGCTATCACGTTTGTCTTCATAACCGCGGAAATCTTTGTTGGGGATCTATGTCTACCCTTGTGGGATTCGAATGTTGGAAGCAGTGCTCCGCTTTCAAGGAGATCCTTTTGTGTGACTATCCCTACAAGCTTGTCTTTAGCGACGACTGGAAGCCCGGCTAAAGCCTTTTCCTGCATTAGACGCCAGACATTATCCACTTCATCTTCTGGACTGCATGTTAAAACTTTTGTCGACATTATTTCGGAAACTGGTTTGGCTAGTTTTTCCGGACTTGTTTTTATAATGTTTTCTATAAAGTTTTCCAAGCCTAAAACTCCTTTCAAAAGTTTCTCTGTCGGAGCATTTACAACTGGTATATTCCATTCGTCTAGGCGTATCATTTCTCTGACTGTTTGATATGCGTCGTCGTCCATGGTGGCTATATGCTTTGGGTTCGTCATTATACCTTTCACTTTTATTGGTGAAATCGATGAAGATATGGTCATCACTGAGCTTCGGGAGACCACTCCTACGAGTCTTTTTTCAGCGTTTATTACCGGAAGAATTCTCAGAGAGAAGTCGCGGATAATGGCGCGAGCTTTTGTGGCAAGTTCATCCTCATAAATGGACGGGTGTTTTTGGTTGGCTATTTCTTCTACACGCAAGCAATCTCCCCTTTTACTCTTCTTCAATCTCCATTTCGGCTCGGCAGTCTTCGCATAGGTAAGCACCATCAACGTCTTTTAGGTTGTCCGACCATCCTCCGCAACGATCGCAGTATCCGCTTAGGGATGCTTCCTCCTCGCTTGTTTCTTCTTCAGGTATGGTTTGCGCCATGTTTTCGCCTTCTATTAGGGCTTTCTCCTGCATGGTTTCTATTAGTTCCGGCATAACTGCCAAAATGTCCTTGCTTGAAATAAGCCCGACTAATTCGCCCTTGTAGACTACACCGAGTCTTCTGATGTTTAGTCTACTCATTTTTCTGGCAGCCTCATTTATTGTTTCGCCTGGCTCTATAGTTATTAGCGGCGACGTCATCACGTCTTTGGCCTTAACCTTATCTGGTTTGAGGTTTTTTGCTAGCACTCTTGTGACTAGGTCTCTTTCAGTTATTATCCCTATGGGTTTCCCCTCTTTGTTTGTTACTACAATGCAGCCTAATTCATGCTTGTCCATGAGCTCTGCAACGTGGTTTGCAGGGGCTTCCTCATCGATTGTTATAACCGGGCTGCTCATCACATCCCTGACAAGCATTTTCGACCTTAAACCTATTTCAGCCATTTTCCTCCAACCGTCGACTCCTTGTTGGCTGTTTGTAATGCTTCACTCAACTCAAAACTAGAAAGTGACATTTAAAACTTGTCATATTCCATGTGCCCCACGGTTTTACTCTGGGAAACTTATTATTTTAGCTGTCCTTGTCTTTATGCAAGGTTGAGGGAAAGGATGTATGCTTAGAACAAATGTTGATAAGCTTGTTAAAATTTCGGTTGTAGGTGAAGTGGCCAGTCCGGTTTATGGAAGAGGCGTGTACAACATTTCAGCTGAAGGGGTTCCTATGGTTTTGCCTGGTGTGGGCGGTATAACATACAACGTGCGTGTTGGTGATCCTGCATGCGGTTGGGAAGCAGATCATGTTGAGCCGGGCGTAAGCATAGAAAACAAGGAGAATGACCCGAGTTTTGGACGTGGCGCCAACACGGCTTTGAATGTGCTTTCATGTATTGGAAATGAGGCTGTCGTTGTTTCAGGCGACGCGAAAGGCGCGAGGGGAGTTGTTACTGGCAAACATGGTGGGATTGAGCATGTGCTTGTAGATTTTCAGCCTGAGATTCTTGAAAAGCTCATGTTGGGCGACAAGGTTCTGGTGAAGGCTTTCGGCGTAGGCTTAAAACTTCTGGATTTTCCAGACATAAAAGTCATGAATATGGACCCTCGTTTTTTGGAGGCTTTAAATCCAAAGCCTGTGGGCGACAAGCTTGAGGTTCCAGTGACCCATGTGATTCCGGCGGCGATTATGGGTTCTGGTTTAGGCGCAAACCAGACTTATTCCGGCGATTATGATATTCAACTTTTTGATGAAGCGACACGCCGCGAATATGGGCTTGAGGATTTGCGACTTGGCGATTTGGTGGCTATTTTGGATGCGGATCACTCCTTTGGTAGGATTTACCGTAAAGGCGCTGTTTCAGTGGGCATTGTGGTTCACACGAACTGTGTAACCTCCGGACACGGTCCGGGCGTCACCACGCTTTTCACATCCTCGAAGGGCAAAATAGTCCCCAAGATAGATTCGAAGGCTAACATTGCTTATCTGCTTAAGCTAAGGACAGATATATAAGCAAGAACAGTACTTTCATTGCTAGAAGACTACTGTGGGATGTTTGGTTATGCCGTACAAGCGGAAGAGCCGTGGAAGGTCGAAGGGTGCAAAGGGCAGAAGTGGTTTCGTACAGTGCGCAAACTGTGGTGAGCTTGTGCCTAGAGACAAGGCGAAAAAGGTTACACGTCGGCTTTCTTTGGTGGATCCCGCTTTGGCTAGGGAACTCCGCCAGAAAGGCGCCTATATTTCTGCGCCAGTGGACACTAAGTATTATTGTGTTTCCTGTGCTGTGCATTATGGTATTGTGAAGGTTCGCGCTAGAGAGGAACGTAAACTTCGAATGAGCAGAAGGTTTTAGGATTCGTTTTTCTCCCTTTTCTTTAAGGCTTTATAGGCGTGATAGCCCCTTTGGATCACTGTTAGGTTTGTGAGTACAGCCAACACTGCTACGCCGGCTTCTAAGAAACCCTTCCAGAAAATTTCAATCAGACTTGCCGTTGCGATTATTATCAAGCGTTCGGCTCGTTCAACTAAGCCCACGCCCTCCATTTTTACGTCGGCGGATTCGGCTCTGGCGCGAGCATAGCTTACAAGCAATGAGCCCACAAGCGCCGTCAGTCCCCAGTGGAGCGTGCATAGTCCGCTGAGCATTATGCCAGCGTAAATGGAAGCGTCTGCATATCTGTCCAACAGCGAGTCTAGGAAGCCGCCGAAGAGTGTGGTTTTTTGGCATAGCCTTGCCAGGGCACCGTCTAGCATGTCGCAGTATCCTGAAAGCAACAGTAGGACAACAGCCAAAGAGAGGTTTTGCCGTCCGCTCGCATATGCCAGTGCAGATAGGAATGCAAAAATTATGCCAAGTGTGCTTATAGCGTTTGGCGTTAACCCTATTTTGTTGGCGGCTTCCGCTTGGGCTTTTATGGCTGACTGCACTTTCGCCTTAAGTTTTGTCAGCATCTTGTTCCGCTTTTTGTATCAATCCTTATTTAAAAATTACAATGTCTGCTTATTGGTGTAACCTTGATTAACGTAGCTTCAGTTAAGGTTGAACTTCAGAGTCGCCTCCGCTGGTGTTAATCGCTGCGAAAAGGGCTTCATATGCGCAGCGCTTTAAACATTAATTTTGTTGCGTAGCAAACTGCAAAATTGATACCATTCTCTAGATTTTGGCTGTCGAAGATGGTTGTGCTAAAGTGTTGATATCATGTCGGCAAGCAGCTGGATAGTGAAAATAATATTTTCGTTGCTGAAAAAATGAGAGTGGGAAATGTAATGAAGGCGCTTGTTGCCGGTGGAGGAGGTTTTATTGGGTCTAGGCTTGTACGTGCCTTGCTGAATAATGGTTGGGTTGTCAGAGTTCTTGACATTCGATACGGAGAACTAGTGGATTGCAAGGATAGGCTGAAGTTTTTCGGTGTTGGAAGCAATGATTTACGTGGTGGTACGGTTAACAGAAATATTGTGAGGCAAGCTGTTAAAGGTGTGGATGTAGTTTATCATTTAGCTTTGAATTGGGACGGAGCTACGTGGAAACATAGAGTTCCCTTAGCAGACTTATTCGATGTCAACATTAAGGGAACCCTAAACCTCCTAGAGGAGGCGAAGTCGGAAGGTGTTAAACACTTCTTGTTTGCAAGTAGCACTGCAGTTTATGGAGATGGAAACGCTGAAGTTGTAGATGAAGAAAGCGCTGTAAAACTAGAGCTTTTCAACGGAGCCCCGGACCAGCATACGCAATAATGAAACTTGCAACAGAGCGGCTATGCCTCCTATATTTCATCGAATATGGGTTGCCAGTAACAGTCCTAAGAATAGGATATGTTTTTGAACCGCCCAGTGAAGGCGAAATCCACGTAGATGACGTCGTCCAAGCGACATTAAATAGAGCTTTAGCCAAACTGAATAGCTTTACATTTTGATTTTTCTCTGTAATCGACGATTTCTCTTTCCATTTTCAAAATTCTAATAAGCGGCTTCAATATACCGCTAAAACTGGCTGAAAAGTATGAGCTCTTCAAGGGAGGCTTTTTTAGAGGCTGTTGCTTCGGAGGTTAAAGCCTGTAAAAAGTGTAGTCTTTGGAGAAACCGTAAAAACGCTGTTCCCGGTGAGGGAAATTCGAATGCCAAGGTTATGTTCGTGGGTGAGGCGCCGGGTTTCTGGGAAGATGTTAAGGGCAGGCCTTTTGTTGGAGCTGCCGGGAAATTTTTGGACGTGTTGCTGGCTGAGGCTGGTCTACTACGTAGTCAAGTCTTCATTGGGAATGTTTTGAAGTGTCGTCCACCGAGGGACCGTGAACCATCTTCTGCCGAAATTGAGGCTTGCACGCCCTTTTTGGATAGGCAGATAGAAGCTATCCAGCCAAAACTGATTGTCACGCTTGGAAATTATTCGACGGCTTACATTTTCTCTAAGGCTGGGTTGCCCTTTAAGGGCATAACGGAAGCCAGAGGAAAATTTCACCGAGCAAACGTTTTAGGTTTGGCTGTTGTGGTTTTTCCAACTTTGCATCCGGCTGCGGGGCTTTACAGCGCCAAGTATAAGCAACTGCTTATCGAAGACTTTAGGCTGTTGAAGGGTAAAATTCACGAGTTATGCTTGGCTTAGCACTTAGTCCAACTTTTTGGCAGCCCTTAACTCTTTTAGAACTTCGTCTGCGCTTTTATAGGTTTTCGATGGCAGTTCTGCCAGCAACTCCTCAAGCCTAACCTGTTTGCCTTCCTCCATTTCCACAAGCCTCCAGCCAACTTTCTTGACAAGCATGCTTTTGGCCGCTGGATAACGCATCTTCTCTATTACATTTTTCACGGATTCCAGCCCCACAGAACCCGTTATTTTTGGGAATGTTCCAGCTGAAAGGTATTGCATGAAGCGTAGGCCATCCTCGAACATGGAGAGGTTATTAAAGAGCACATAAACAGTTTTGTCTTCCGCCTCAAACTTCTTGACTGTTTCGCCAAGCCACAGCAGTTCCTCATCCGTGTACTGGTAATAGTAGAGTTCCTTGCCTAAACCATGCAGTCGGAAATAAACGGTTTGGCTTGTGTAGGCTGGCAGAATTCGGAAGGGGTCAGTTACGTGCACCACGTTTAGGCGGCTTAGGACTTGGCTAAGTCTCTTCATGATTTCTGGCTTTTCCCACTCTTGCCCGCGAGTTTCCCAGACAATGGTTAAGTCTTCTCGGTTTATGTTTTCGAAGAATTTTTCAGCTTCGTTGAGTTTGTCTGGATTGAATGAGCCGGGTGTCTGTACCAGCAGTATTTTTGCGTTTAATGTTTTGCATATTTGTTTCATGGTTTCGAAGGCTTGTCTGCTTGTTTCATCAAGCCGCATTTTGGCTTTGTGGCTTATGTCTCGATGAGCTTTAACCGTGAACTCAAAGTTTTCCGGGGCTTTTTCTCGCCATCCATGAACAGTTTCCAGCTTCGGATACTCATAGAAGGTGCTGTTCAATTCGACGAGACTATAGTTTTCGAAGTAACGCTTCATCGAAGTTGGAAACCCGCAACATCCCACTTTAATCAAGGCTAAATCAGCCTTCCATTTACCTTAATTTACGTGCTTACCTTTGGGGGCGGGCGGACTGCCTTGCCAAGCTTTATTCGTAATGCTATACGGTACAGTTTCCGCAGCGACTTCACAAGCTGCTCAACAGTCGGCAGTGCCGAATAAATTAAGGGTATATGATCGTACTCTGCCAATCTAATCGAGTAATCGTCCGGTCTCATGCCATGGAAGACGACAACTCGCGGTTTTAGGCTGCTCATGCGCACAAGCATCATAGGTGAATTTTCGTTACTAATATTTGTAAAAATAAGCGCCCGTTCAGTTGTAGCGCCAAACAACTGGGCGTACTCAAAGCCAGAAAGTGTTTCTATGGTTTTACGGCTGTCCACAATAGTGTAGCCCAAGATCTCCTTAACTTTTAGGTTAGAGCAAGCCACAATTTCGCCCTTAATGGCTTTGCACAAATATTCAACCCGCACTGAAATTGGGAACTCCCGCAAGTCCACAACTGCCATGCTTGGCGAACTTGTAAGCTTGGCGAATTCGCGAATGAAACGGCTTCCCCTCTCCTCGTCAATCTGCAATAAAGCCCAAACAAAACGTCGCACAAACTTTGTACCTGGGCTTTTCCGCCGTCCACTTTCATAATCACTTATAACAGAAGGCGAAAGCATCATCTTATCAGAAAGTGTGGTCTGCGAAACACCGAAAAGCTCCCGCCACTTCCGCATGGCGGCGCCCGGCTTATTGGAGAGGATGATCTCGCCAGCGATTCGCCTTGCGAGAACCTCGCGAACGTTAGGGGACACAGACATGTAAACGCCTTTCCCTTTCAGTCCGCCATCTTCACCCATAAACATGCCAAATATAAAACTGTACCGCTCCTATGCAAACAACATTGGAGAAGGAAGAGACAAATCGTCACAGTGCATGTGTGCTGCGCCTGCATAGAAAATCTTGTAACTAGAAACTAGATGAGCCTAAACACCATGAAAAACTTGCATTAAACATCAATGTGGATCCAACAACGTAATAAATGTTAACGCATCAAAAGGTTCTTGTTGATAGCAAAACTTATTTTGTAGGCGATGGAAATCTTTCAAGGTGAACGGTGGTTAAGATGAAAAAGTTTGAAGTTGATTCTAAATACCTGCATGGCATGCTAGATCCAAAATACATTGGCAAACCAGAAGATGTTCTAAAAAAGGTCAGCGTCGAAATATTGGGCAAGGAAGTTGAAGTATACGATCTATCGCAGCCGTTTGGACCAGGTGTACCGCTTTGGCCATACTTCGAGGATATTAAAATTGAAAGGATGCATTATCATGCAAAGTCCCGTGTGTTATCGCAAGTGCTTACACATACGATGCATGTCTCCACCCATGCTGACTCTCCAATACATGTTGAAGAAGGCTTCCCATCCACTGAGCAAATACCAATAGAAAGGTACATGGGAAAAGGCGTCGTCGTGTCCATACCAAAGGGCAAATGGGAAATAATCACTCCTGAAGATCTTGAAAAAGCTGATCCGCCGATAGAAAAGGGTGACATAGTAATAGTTAACACTGGCTGGCACCGTTATTGGGGCGACACCGTCAAATACTTCTGTTATGCACCAGGCTTCTACAAAGAGGCAGGAGAATGGTTCGTGAAAAAACAGGTCAAGGCTGTGGGCACAGACACACAGGCGCTTGATCATCCTCTTGCAACTAGGGAGGTGTGGTGTCAGCCTGGAGGTGACGAGCGAAACCGTGTTTTACCATGGCTTGCAGACGAATATAAAAAGGAGACGGGAAGAGATGTAACTGAGGACTTCCCATATTGGGAGCCATGCCACAGGCTTTTACTGACGCATGGCATAATGGGCTATGAAAACGTTGGAGGCGACATAGACAAAGTCACAGGCAAAAGATGCACAATCATAGGCCTACCATTAAGGTGGGTAGGCGGAGACGGATCAATAGTAAGGCTAATAGCAATCGTCGAAAAAAGATAGCAACCCAAACAACCGATTCAGCAACATTCTCAATTTTTGTTTTTGAGGCGCTAGGTGCTTGTCGCTTCAAGTAAACGTAAATTCCTCCCCGTCAAAATCGTTTTTCTCTGTTTGTGATGGAATACCCTAGAGGTTCGGAGTAGTATAGCTTCGCGGAGTAATATTTCTATTTAGTTATCTCTGACAGTTTTCTTCCAGATATTAAGCAGAGTTGGTCAAGGGATGTATCCAATAGCATCTATTTCTATGAGAAACTCTGGCCTTGCTAAACTTGCTACAACCGCCACCGTGCTTGCCGGTGGGTTCTCAACTAGGAAAGGAGCGTATTTTTGGTAATATTCTAGTTCTGTTTTTCGCATGCGAGGGTAATCCTCCAAATTCTTAAGAAGTATCAAAGTTTTGACAATGTTGTTCATAGAACTGCCCACCTCCTCCATGGCTTTTCTTACCTTGTCAAGCGCGTTGATCATTTGTTCTTCAAATGTTGAAGGTATTTCTAGAGTCTCATCATTCTGGCCTTGGCATCCAGAGATGAATATTAGGTTGCCAACGACCACTGATCTGGAAAATTTAGGATGCTGTGGAGGTACATGGGGATAAGCCAACTTCTTGCCAGCCCAATACTCAGGATAATACCTTACTTCATCCCTTGCTTTAATTTTTATACGGGAGTCTTTCACCCTAGCTTTCCTCCGAATTAAAGATTAAAGGCCTTGACATTAAAAGTTTTTAGCAGTTATTGGGATAAGCTAAGCATTACCTCGTGCAATTTTTTATAACAAAATTTAAAAAATAGGGTTTGTGAAAAAGGCGCATGAGCTTGAGACTGTTTTTGGAGGAGTCTTAACGATGATTCCCTGTTTCATCAATTGCACTGCTGGTGGCCCGTTTTTGCATATTT
>JAVZLQ010000007.1:5918-12621 GCA_038883655.1 Bathyarchaeia archaeon | reverse complement strand
GAAAAACTGATGAAAAGTCGCTTTTGGCGGGAACTCAGCCTGCTACAGCTTCTAAGAATGGTTTTAAGCTTGCTATCTCTTTTAATGGGAATGTTGTCAACACAGCTCAGCTTAAAAAAGCGATTTGTAAAGATTTTCCAAATTTTATTTATGAATGTGATGCCGACTTAATATGTCGTAAATTGCTTGCGGAGTTGTTAAGACGGAAAAATCTAGAAGATGCTGTTGAAGCATGCATGAAAGAGATTGAAGGAGCCTTTTCAGTTGCGGGAATAACTAAGGATGGAAAGTTTTTCGCCTTCAAAGATCCACATGGTATAAGGCCTTTATGCGCTGGTCACAGTCCAGACGGGGACATCCGTGCTTTTTCATCTGAAACCGTGGGCTTGGATATAAACGGTTTCATCAGAGACTTTGAGCTTGAACCAGGCGAGCTTGTGACCGTTTCAGAAAAAGGTTTTGAAAAAACACGGCTAATAAGTGGCCGTAAGGCTTTCTGCGCTTTTGAATTTGCCTATTTTGCCAGGCCTGACTCCTTCTTTAATAGTAAATACGTCTACGAAATTCGCGAGGAGTTCGGCAGAAACCTTGTCAAAGAAAACCCGGATATTGTAAAGGACGCGGACATGGTGATTTCAATGCCTGAAACCGGAGATGACGCGGCTTTTGGGGTGCATGAAGAGTCTGGTCTTAGATGGGAAAGAGCCACAAGAAGACACCGGTATGTAACGGAGCGTGCCTTCATTCTCCTAGAGAAGGAACGTTACGCCACTATTGATAAGAAGATTAACATCTTGGCTTCCAAAATTAAAGGGAAGAAAGTCATCGTGGTAGACGATAGCATCGTGAGAGGAGACACGACAAAAGTCACCATTGAAAAACTCCGAAGAATGGGCGCCAAAAAAATTTACATGTTTATAACGTTTCCACGCATAATTGGGCCATGTTTCTACGGAATAGATATGGCAACTTACAGCCAGCTCATAGGCGCTAAGTATACGTCTGAGGAGGTCGCCAAGATGATAGGGGCAGATGCTGTATGTTACCAGTCAATTGACGGGCTTGTGAGAGCAACCGGCTTCAAGAGGGATGAGTTATGTCTTGGATGCTTGACAGGTGAATATCCAACACCACTAGCCCAAAAAATTGCCAACGAGATGAGGAAAAGGTTTCTAGAAGGGCACGAAGAAACGGGGAGACTTTATGAGACCCCGGAGCTTTTCAGCGAGAGCGGTGGATAAAAAAGATTAAAGGCTTAGGGATTAGCGTTTAAAGGTGGGTGGACTATGGTAGAGAAAGTCGGTGTGCTTGTTGTTTCATATGGGGCGCGGGAAGCTGCTATGGTCGACGCATTCACAAGAAGCACTAATTATAACGTGGAAGTTTATGTGGTGGATAAACAGCGAAACCCCTTCAACGTGAAGAAAGCTACAGCGCATGTTGTTATCCCAGACTTGAACGTGGAGGATATATGCAAGTTCGCCGAGGCCAACAAGGACAAGATAGATTTCGGCATTGTTGGCCCAGAAAAGCCTATAATTGAAGGGGTTCGCGATATTGTAGAGAAGCGTACTGGCATACCCATGATTTGTCCAACAAAGGAGTATGCTATAGAAGCCAGTAAAGTTCAGCAACGTCTACTTTTCCAAGAAACGGTGCCAGAGGTTAACCCGCGTTTCAAAGTCTTCCAGCCGGAGGATTATAGAACGAGGGACGATGCCAAAAAGGCTCTTTACAAATGGCTTGACGAACTTGACAATACAGCAGTTGTTAAGCCAGATAAACCCGCGGCAGGTAAGGGTGTAGGTGTCTGGGGGGATCACTTCACAACCCGCGAACAACTTTTTGAACATTTTTGGGAAAACTTGAAACATGGCGCGGTCATAGTTGAAGAGAAGATAGAGGGGGAGGAGTCCAGTTTTCAGGCTTTCTGCGATGGTAAACATTTGGTACCGCTGCCAGAGACCCGCGATTACAAACGCGCCTTTGACGGAGATAAAGGACCAAACACCGGAGGAATGGGCTCCTATAAAGATGCGAATGATATCTTGCCCTTCATGACAGCGGCTGATCGAGAGAAAGAAATATCAATTGTAAACAGGATTTTTGAAAAGTGGAAAGCCAACAATAACCAAGCACTGCGTGGCATTCCATTTTATGTGGCGTTTATGCACACGGGAAAGCAACCTAAAATCCTTGAAAATAACAGTCGCCCAGGAGACCCGGAGATAATAAATATCCTGCCAATCTTAAAAGACGATTTTGTCGACGTATGCTTCAAAATCCTTGAGGGAAATTTGACTAGCGTAAAAATTGAGAAAAAAGCCACGGTTGTAACCTATAAGGTGCCGCCAAACTACGGTGGGTTCGGAGAGGTTTTTCCAGACCGTGTCAACAAGGCGGAAATCGGTGCCCCCGTGGATTTGATGAAAGCGTACGAGCTAAGTAGGAAATATGGTGACAGAATCCGCGTTTATCCTGCGTCTATGGAAATCCGTGGGAATGAATTTTATGCGTTAAAGTCGCGGACTGTTTGTGTCGTCGGTATAGATGATAGCATAGAAGCTGCTAGAAATATTTCCTTGGAAGGT
This sequence comes from Bathyarchaeia archaeon, assembly GCA_038883655.1. GTDB lineage: Archaea > Thermoproteota > Bathyarchaeia > Bathyarchaeales > Bathycorpusculaceae > JAVZLQ01. Next base: position 10,030 of record JAVZLQ010000007.1, on the reverse strand, counting down.
GTAAACGCCATAAGGGGTGGTGCCCTTTGGCATAGGACTGATATAGCCTCGAAACAACACATAGAAAAAAGCATTCACCACATGGAGGAACTTCGGAAACGAGATTAAAAAACAAGGTGTATATTTCAGATTGTGAAGGACCTATCTCAAAAAACGATAACGCCTTTGAACTTACAGCTTACTTTGTGCCAAATGGCGCGCACATTTTCACTGTGATAAGCAAGTACGACGACGTGATAGCAGATGTGCTTAAAAGATGTGGATACAAGGCAGGCGACACCTTAAAGCTAATATTGCCTTTTCTTAAGGCTTATGGCATCACAGATAGGAAAATGCGCGTTTTTTCGGCTAAAAACTTGGTTCTGATTCCGAAGGTTAAGGAAGCTCTCGGATTTATTAGGGAAGTGACTGACGCATACATAGTAAGCACAAGCTACGAACACTATATCAAAGCTTTGTGTCGTGCCATAAACTTTCCGTTTGAAAATGCCTATTGCACAAAGGTTGAAATCGACAAATACACGTTAAAAGAAAGAGAGAAAAAGAGGCTCAAGGAACTGGCGGCGGAAATTGCCAAAATGCCCATAATCGAAATTCCATCCGGTGCAAAAACTCTTGAAGACTTTCCAGAAAAATATAAGCAAGTCATCCAACGCTTAGATGAAATCTTCTGGGATGAAATAGCTAAAATGGAAATTGGAAAACTCTTTAACGAAGTTAACCCGATTGGAGGGCGCGAAAAAGCAGAAGCAGTTAAGCAGATAATTGAACAATTGGACTTAAGCCTTTCAGACACCGCCTATGTCGGCGATAGCATAACAGATGTGGAAGCCTTTAGAATGGTTCGCCGGGAAGGTGGTTTAACCATATCATTCAACGGCAATGAATACGCGGTGAGAGAAGCTGAAATCGCTATAATGGCTGAAAATGCGCTTATTACAGCGGTGCTGGCGGAGACTTTCTGTAAATATGACAGAGAGGGGGTGCTAAAACTTGTGGAAGCTTGGAGCAATAATTCGCTGAAAACACTAGAGATTAGCCCGAAAATAAAAAACATGTTTTTTGAAGCTTACAGCGGGAGATTACCAACCGTTGAAATTGTTAAGAAAGAGAACATGGAAAGGCTGATAAAGGAGAGCACTAGTTTCCGGAAAAGCGTGAGGGGCGAAGCCATAGGAAGGCTCGGATAAGTGGCTTCGCTTAACAGAATTACAATTTCAATAATCCTTGCAGTTATCATTTTGGCTACTGTTATCACAGCTTACATTCGAGTGAAACAGAAAACTTTGAATTGGATTTATTGCGGCGTAATAATTTCGCCAGACGAAGATGTTAAAAGCATAAAAGACCCGGAGTTTGTGCGGTACCCCAACCACACGGTTTTCACGGATAGGGACGGGCATCACTACATTGTGGCGTCCTACTTCAAAAAAGATAACTTATGGCTTATCGGTGTTCTAAGGACTAAGGATTTATTCTCCTACGAATTTATCGGCTTCACATCCATTCAAATGGATGGAAAAATAGCACCTTATTGCATATACAATCCGGACGATGAAAAATTTTACATGTACTACAGCGACTGGAAAAACACCATTATCCATAAAGATACTCGCCTTGCAAGATTGGGACTAGCTATTGGAACAGATATCAAAAATCCGTCAACCTTCGTAGATTATGGATATTTAGTTATAGAAAATATGCCACAGACGCTGGCTCCACACTTTGGTTGGGACCCATACATAGTGAAAATTGAAGATACCTATTACATGCTAATATCAGCCGCAAAATACAAGGTGCATCTGGCGACCGCAAAAACCCTTGAAACACGGTGGAATTACATAAAAATCGTTATAATAGACAATCTCGAAAACCCAACATTGTTTTATTTCAACTCAAAATGGTACATGATGCTCGGAATGTGGAACGGAACAGGCTACGATCTATACTCATCGGAGGATTTCAAATGCTGGAACATTGTTGGAAAGAACTTTTTCCATGACGAAAAGTACAGTCAACTGCCAGCTGGTTCAACAAGCATAATTGTTAACAACACGCTTTATCACATCTACCAAACTCCAAACGGACAGGACACGTTCCAGTTGTCTATGGCTTACATCAAGATTGAAGATTTAATAGCTGAAATTAACAAAGTAAAATAATTCCATAAAACGGAGAGAATATTGATTTGGTTAAAGGAAAACTTGTAGAGAACACTTATGCCGAGGCTTTTGAAGGTATTTACAGCCGGGTAGTGGTTACGGCTGACGATGATGAAACACTGCGTAAAGCGGCCATGCACGCAACAGCCACACCATCCATAGTTATAGGCAGAATTGAAGGAGGTATAGAAAAGTGGCTGAGCGAGAAGGAAACTCCTGACGGACGTAAGGGTGTGGTGCTCCAGTTTTGGGGAGGCATAGACCCTAAAAAGCCGTTTTCAGAGTCTCTTAAAAAGTTTGAAATTGAACTCTCATATAGGATAAGGCAGGATATCCTCGTCAAGCCATTCACGGCTGTTTTTGACGCTCTGCCAAGCCCGTTGGGCAAGATTGACATGATGGAGCGGGTTGGCCACTGCGGAGACGGATACGAATGGGTGGAGAAACGATTTAACCGTGAAGTGATCGTCGTGCCGATAATGGTTCCAGACTTCATTATAGAAAGGTTTCTGGGCTACGCTATGGGCGTCATGGGCGCCAACTTCTGGATAATGTGCCAAACAAAAGAAGCCGTTGAAGAGGCTGGAGCAAAAGCGCTTGAAGCCATCCACAAAGTTGAAGGCGTCATAACACCGTTTGACGTGTGCTCCGCAGGCTCGAAGCCTGAAACCCGCTTTCCATGGATAGGCCCGACAACAAACCATCCCTACTGTCCTTCGCTGAAACAACGTTTAGGCAAGGAATCCAAAGTCCCAGAAGGCGTCGGCTATATTCCTGAAATCGTGATTAACGGTGTTTCCCTCGAAGCTGTTGAAAAAGCCATGAAGGCGGGTATAGAGGCAGCCCTAACGGTTAAAGGTGTTGTGAGAATTTCGGCTGGGAATTATGGCGGTAAACTTGGCAATTATAAGATTTATCTACGCGAGTTGTTCCCATGAAAAAGCTTTTCGACGTGATTGGCTTCGGCGCCCTAAACGTGGACAAACTCTACAAAGTAAACAAAATAGCTGGACCAGAGGAAGAAGGCTTCATAATAAGCTGTGAAGAGACTTGCGGCGGCTCAGCAGCTAACACCATTGTAGGCTTGGCAAGGCTCGGTTGCAAAGTCGGCTTTATCGGGAAAGTTGCCAATGACCGCGAGGGCAAAATGCTCCTAGAAGACTTCCGCAGGGAGGGCGTGAATACGAGAGGTGTGGTAAAAGCTAAGACTGGACGGAGTGGCGTCGTTATGGGTTTCGTGGATCAGAAAGGTGAACGTGCCCTATACGTGGATCCAGGCGTAAACGACACGATAAGCTTTGAAGAAATAGACTTGAACTATGCCTTAAAAACCAAGTTCTTACATTTGACATCATTTGTTGGAGAAAAATCCTTCGAAGCTCAGAGAAAACTCGTGGAGAATCTTCCAAATCACGTGAAGGTCAGCTTAGACCCCGGCGAGTTATATGCCAGAAAAGGTCTTGAAAAGCTTAAACCCATAATCGGAAAGTGTTTTGTTTTGATGCCAAACGCAAAGGAAATCACACTGTTAACAGAGGAAAGGGATTACGTGGCTGGAGCTGAAAAGCTACTTGAAATCGGAGTTAAGGTGGTTGCTGTCAAACTTGGCAGCCGCGGGTGCTACGTGACAGATGGACACGAGAGCCATCATGTCGAAGCCTTCACTGTGGAGGTTGTGGACACCACCGGTGCCGGCGACGCTTTCTGCGCGGGCTTTCTATACGGCTTGCTCAACAATAAAAGTCTGAAAGAATGTGGAAAACTTGGCAATTTTTTAGCTTCTAAGTGCATAATGAAAATGGGTGCCAGAGCAGGTTTACCATGTTTGGAGGAGCTAAAACTTCTTATCTAGATACTCGATCATGCTTTCGAAAATGAGTTTTCCGTCGCCATAAAGTGGCATAAACGTTTGCTTTGTCCAGTCAGGCTGCTGCCACCAGTAAAAGGCCC
>JAVZLQ010000007.1:3825-5819 GCA_038883655.1 Bathyarchaeia archaeon | reverse complement strand
CAAAAGCCATTTGGGTTTCAGTATCACAATTGGTGCCGCCAACCCGCAGAATGCAAACGCGCATCTCCTCACGCTTCAAAACTCATTCACCACCAAGAAAACTCTTCCAAGCCCTAAGCAGTTCGTCAACGGCTACGTCCACAACCACATCACCAGTCAACCCATAAACACACAGCCTCGCATCTTTGGTCGCCCTGCCTATTCTCGCATGGGCAACGTCACTCATCACCAGCTCAAAGTCTTGTTCGCATCCGCTTGGAACCTCTACAATGAAGCGGCTGTTGGATTCTGAAAACAAGAGAAAATCGTTTCTTTTAATTCCATCGGCTGGAACACGCCGCAAGTCAAGCTCCATACCATAGCCGCCGGAGAAAGCCATTTCAGCCGCCGCCACGGCTAAGCCGCCCTCAGATAGATCATGACAGGCACTGACAAGCCCCAAGTCAATAGCCTTTGTTATGGCACGGAAAACTTGCCTAGCTTGGGTTGGGCGAACCTTCGGCACAGTTTTTCCCAGAAAGCCCATAAGCCTATAATACTCTGAACCGCCAAGTTCATGGTAGGTTTTTCCGACAAGGTAGATGCTGTCGCCCGGCGCCTTAACATCCAACGAGATAGTTATGCGAATGTCCGGAATAATTCCCACAGCAGTTATTAATAGAGTGGGCGTCACAGGGCCTACTGGAGACTCATTGTATAGGCTGTCTTTTCCGGATATGAAAGGCGTTTTGAAGGCTTTGGCGAACCGATAGCATGCTTCACATGCCCTGACAAGGCTGCCAAGCCTATCGGGCTTCTCAGGGTTGCCCCACGTGAAATTGTCAAGCAACGCTATCCTTCTGCCGCCCACAGCCACATTGTTCCTTATAGCCTCATCTATGGCTGAGGCCGCCATCCAATATGGGTCTATTTTTCCATAGCGGGGATTCACACCGCAGGAAACAGTTAAACCACGCCAGGAATCTCTCAAAGGCTTGAGAACAGCAGCATCGCTTGGTCCGCCCACTTCACCATATAACGGCTTAAGAACAGTATTGCCCTTAACTTCATGGTCATATGTTCTAACTACACTTTCTCGGCTGGCAATGTTCGGCGAAGCAAGCAGCCGCATTAACACGTCTGCCAAGTTATCCGGTTCTGGAAAAATAGGCTCTTCCAGTCTTGGCGGATTGTACTCGGCGATACGTACAGCTCTTGGAGGCTCAAAAAGGCATGGGATATCTATTTCTGCAACTTTTTCGCCCATGTAAAAGATTCGCAGAACCCTATCGTCCGTATATTCGCCTATAGCAGTGGCTTCAACATCCTCGTTTTGGAAAACCTCCAGCACCCTGCTCAAGTTTTCAGGTGGAACAGCCAGAAGCATTCGCTCCTGGGATTCGGAGACGTAGATTTCCCATGGAGCTAACCCGGGATACTTTAGTGGAACCTTTTCGAGATGAACAATGGCGCCGCAGCTAAACCTCTTAGCAGTCTCCCCCACAGCTGATGAAAGACCTCCCCCACCCAAATCAGTTATGGCTGAAGCAAGCTCCAGGTCGCGGATGGCAATTATAGCCCTCTTAAGCTTCTCTTCCTCGATGGGATTTGCAATCTGCACCGCTGGCCTTGAAACCTCTTCAGATTTTTCTGTAAGCTCAGCTGAAGCAAATGTAACGCCGTGAATCCCATCCCGTCCAGTTTTCCCTCCAGCCAAAACTATTATGTCGCCGGGCTTGGCGTTGCGCCTAAACTTTTTCAGTGGTAAAAGTCCAATGCAGCCGCAGTATACGATAACATTTCCAACATAGCTTTCGTCAAAGTATATTGCGCCATTCACCGTTGGAATGCCCATATTGTTGCCATAATGCCCAATACCAGCTACAACACCCATAAAAATGTACTTGGGATGTTTCACGCCTGGCGGAAGCTTCTCGTAAGGATAATCCAGTGGACCAAAGCCTAATACATCCGTGCATGCAATGGGATCAGCCCAAACGCCTAGGATGTCACGG
>JAVZLQ010000007.1:0-3727 GCA_038883655.1 Bathyarchaeia archaeon | reverse complement strand
ACACCCATAAAAATGTACTTGGGATGTTTCACGCCTGGCGGAAGCTTCTCGTAAGGATAATCCAGTGGACCAAAGCCTAATACATCCGTGCATGCAATGGGATCAGCCCAAACGCCTAGGATGTCACGGATGACTCCGCCAACTCCGGTGGCGGCTCCCCCGAAGGGTTCTATGGCAGATGGGTGGTTATGGGTTTCAACTTTAACTGCGATTCCATAATCCTTGTCGAAGCGTATTATGCCAGCATTATCCTCAAAAACGGAGAAACACCATTTGGCATTAATCTTCGAAGTTGCCTTCGCGATGTAAGTTTTGAAAAGGCTATCGATTTTCTTTCCATCAAATTTCACCAAGCCTTTAAAGGTTTTGTGAAAACAGTGCTCAGACCAAGTCTGCCCGAAAGTTTGAAGCTCCACATCTGTGGGGTTTCTTCCCTTTTGCCTAAAATATTCCCGTAGGGCTCTCATCTCTTGAAGGTTTAAGCCTAACCCAAGCTCTCGGTTGACGTCGAGGAGCTGCTCGTCTGAAGCGTCTAATAGGTTTATCTCGTAAAGTGGGAAAGGCGTATTCCTTCGAATGTAAAGGTTCTTAGTCATTTTTCCTCCTCAACAATTATTGTGTAATTGTCCTTTGTTGGGTTAGCCAGAAGCCGCCTACACATTTCATCAGCCATTGCCGTGGCTTCCTCCCTCGAATTTGCCTCAAGCAAAATCGTGTAAACTTTGCTTACGTTTACCTCTTCAACCTTATACTCAAGTTCCCTTAATAAGCGGGCTGTAGTTTCGCCCTCTGGATCACTGTGCCCGGGTTTTAAGCCGACTTCAACCCTCAACCGAAATTTCATAGGCTAATCTCTGGCATGAGAAGATTTAAGCACTTTCACCACTAAATACGCAAAAGAACATTAGTTCAAGATGATCCGCTTACCCTTGTATAGTATTCGGATCCCCCTAGTACTTGTCACGTGGCCTATTTCTTCCGCGTGTACATTTGCCTTTTCCAAAATGTCAAGAGCCTCATCTTTTTCCTCTTTGTCAATTATTATTGCGAAGCCCCATCCCATGTTAAAGGTTTTAAACATTTCATCGTCCGGAATTTCGCCTCCGAGCTCTTCAGCAGTCTTCTGGATCAAATCGAAGATAGGCTGGGGCTTAAAATTATTGAATTCAAAGCCTATGTCTTTCGAAAAGAGGGTTAGGCGATTAAACTTCAAGTATGCATCGCCAGTTATGTGGACTGCAGCCTTAACCTTCACATGTTCGGCAACATTTAGAACCGGTTTAACATAAATTCTGGTTGGCTCCAGAACTTCGTAGACAAGTTCCCTATCTAAGGACTCTGGAACGTCAAAAGGTTCGTACTTACCGCCCCACTGCTTAAACAGAATTTTCCTCGCCAAGGTTATGCCATTACTGTGTAAGCCAGAGCCCCGCAAACCTACAATCACATCGTCGGGTTTCAATTCCCTGCCGGTGATCACCCTATCTTTTGGAACTTCACCTATTGCCGCAAAAACCATGTCGAAGCCCTTTCCCTCAACTAAGCCTCTGATGATTTCTGCCACGTCGCCTATTTCCCCGCTTGACACCACACACTCAGCCTCAGCGGCGCCTTTGGCTATACCCTTCATCCACTCCTCGACGAGAAGTGGATCTGAAACCTGGGCATGAATATTATCTGCAACTGCCAGAGGCCGCGCACCAGAACGAATAACGTCATTTACAGCCATCGCCACCCCGTCAATGCCTATGGTGTCATACTTGTCAGCCAGCTGAGCAACAAGAACCTTCGTGCCGACACCCTCAATAACAAGATCTAGATAGCAGTCATTGCGGAACGGAAAAATGTTTCCAAACGGAAGCTTCATAATCTTGCCGTAAGAGCTAAAACGGTAAGTGCCTTCTAGAAAACGCAAAGCCCTTTTCGCTTCGGCCCTCAGTTTTCTGTCAACGCCTGCAGCCGCATAAGTTATTTTCCGCTTCAACCAAACTCCTCTAGGCTATACACCGCAACTTAAAAGATAACAATTTCCCTCAAGGGTCCTCCAAACACCCGCCTTTCCAAGTAAGCGAAACGCAGATAATTCAGATAAAGTAAGAGTTTTCTAGCATTCTTCCACTTTTGTACGCTTGCAGGTTTACGGCGGCAACATTTTTTGGCACCGTATCAACTATTGCCTTTTCCATAGATTCCTCGCTAACAATTTTTGTTAGTGCATTCAAAGCACCTAGAATCACCATATTGGCGTATAATCGTTCTCCAAAGTTTTCCTCCGCAATCCTTGTTGCTGGTACAGCGTAAATTTTCGCATTAACATTGGGCACATTCTTGACTAAGTCTTCGTCGAACAAAAGGAGGCCGTCTTCCTTCAAGTCCCTAATATTCCTGTCTAAGGCTTCCTGGCTCACGGCCAATAGTATGTCGCATTTCCTCACCGCTGGAAATCCTATTCGACCGTCAGATATTATTACCTCGCTTTTGGCTGTTGTACCTCTGGCTTCCGCTCCATAGCTTTGGGTTTGCGCAACATTCCAGCCATCATAAACCGCCGCTCTGCCGAGAATCTGCCCAGCCAAAACCACACCTTGCCCGCCTAGACCGCATATCCTTATCTCAGTTCTACCCACCTTCCTGCGCCTCCTTTACAATGGCGTAAATTGTTTCAATTAATGTTGGCCTTTGCCTATGGACAAACTCGCCCACAACAATTTTTGTTTTCAAGTCCTCCTCGCTTAACCTCACGGCTTCCTCTAATGTTATGGAATTTTCCCTAAACCACTTGACCATTTCCCCGGCAGTTTTAAAGCCAACTCGTCTTCCAAAGGCTGTCGGACATTGGCTTACAGCCTCAATGAAGCGAAAACCCTTAAGCCCCAATGCCTTTTTAATGGCTTCTTTAAGTTCATTCGGATGGGCTGTTGTCCAGCGGACTGCATAGTTTGCTCCAGCGGCAACTGCCAACTTAACGGCGTCGAGTGGATGCTCAAAGCTACCGTATGGCGTTGTGGTTGTCTTCGCCTTGAAAGGCGTCGTAGGCGCCACTTGCCCGCCAGTCATCCCATAAACCATGTTATTAACCATTATCACGAGGACGTCGAGGTTCCGCCTTGCCGCATGAATAAAATGGCTTAGGCCTATGCCAACTATGTCGCCGTCTCCGCCAAAAACAACCACGTTTAGGTCCGGTCGCATGAGTTTCACGCCCGTAGCTACAGGTATGCTTCTTCCGTGAAGGGTATGAATCGAATCCGCCAAAAAATATGGTGATGGAATCCAAGAAGAACAGCCAATTCCGCTGCAGAAAACGAATTTCTCCAAGTTTCCGTAGCCCAGTTCATGAACAGCCCTTAAAAAGGCATTCATCACGGTAAACGCACCACATCCCGGACAGAAGGGCAGTTTCAAGTCTCTGAGGTATTTCTTAACCGAGAACATTTCAGACATTTCTCACACCTCCTCCAGAATCTTGTTAAGCAGCTCTTCAGGAGTTATGAGTTCACCTCCGCCGATTTTGTTAATGGGAATAACTTTTGCCTCGCCCCCCACAGCTCTTGCGACTTCGTAGAAAATTTGGCGTAGGTTCATTTCTGGAACAATTATTTTCTCAGCTGTTTCAGCAAGTCCTCTGACAACCTTCTCTGGAAACGGCCAAATAGTTTTAAGTCTTACATAACCTACACTTATGCCTCTGGCTTCAGCTTCATCAACTGCATCATACACTGCCCGC
>JAVZLQ010000006.1:9918-13635 GCA_038883655.1 Bathyarchaeia archaeon | reverse complement strand
AATCAAGGGTTTGAAATTCACCTTGTTGAACGCGAGAAAGAGCTTGGTGGACACTTGCGGAAAATCTATTACTTGTTGGAGGGTGAAGATCCGCAGGAGCACTTGCGGAGACTTGTTAGGGCTGTTATGGAAAACAAGCTTATTCACGTTTACCTAGGCGCTGAGGTTGTTGATGTAAGCGGGTTCGTAGGCAACTTCAAATCAAGGATTAGGCTAGGCAGCGGTGAAGAAAAACAGATCGAGCACGGTGTGGTTATCGTTGCCACGGGTGCTGTTGAATACAAGCCCAAAGAATACTTGTATGGCCTGGATCCCCGCGTCTTAACCCAACATGAGTTGGAGGAGAAAATAGCCAAAGGCGAGTTTAACGCTAAAAAAGTAGTTATGATCCAATGTGTAGGCGCAAGAAACGAGGAACACCCCAACTGTGCACGGATATGCTGTGGACAAGCCATCAAAAACGCTTTGAAAATCAAAGAGTTAAACCCTGACGCTGAAGTTTATGTCCTCTACAAGGATGTTAGGAGCTACGGATTCAAAGAGGAGTATTACCGGGAAGCCGCTGCCAAAGGCGTGCTCTTCATAAACTATTCGGATGAGAGAAAACCAAAAGTATCTAATGATGGTGGCGAACTGAAAGTTTCCTTCTATGAACCGGTGTTAAAGCAGGAAATCCAAATCGAACCGGACATTGTTGTTTTAAGTGTTGCAACCATTCCGAACCCAGATAACAAGCGCGTAGCCGAAATGCTCAAAGTACCATTGACAAAGGACGGCTTCTTCCTAGAAGCTCACATGAAACTTCGCCCAGTTGACTTCCAGACGGACGGTGTTTTCCTATGCGGAATGGCACACTCACCAAAATATATTGAAGAAAGCATTTCTCAAGCGTGTGCTGCAGCGGCACGGGCAGCTACCATATTGTCAAAGAAAGCTCTTGAAATGGAAGGAATCGTGGCAAATGTGAATGAAGATTTATGTAGTGGATGTAGAATCTGTGAATTTCTATGTCCCTACGGAGCGATTGAAATGCTAGAAAAGGAAGAAAAGGTAGTCGCACACGTGATTGAAGCTCTTTGTAAGGGCTGCGGCGCATGTGGCACCGCGTGCCCAACAAAGGCAATAGTTCTCGGTCACTTTACAACGGAGGAAATCCTCGCCCAGGTTAGGGCAGTCCTGCGAGAGGTGGAGGTGGCGGCTAAATGAGCGAAGTCCAAAAGGATTTCGAACCGAAAATTGTCGGTTTCCTCTGCAACTGGTGTTCTTATGCAGGCGCGGACCTAGCTGGCGTAAGTCGAATTCAGTATCCTCCGAACATCCGTATTATCCGTGTCATGTGCAGCGGTAGAGTCGATCCAGCGTTTATCCTTGAAGCCTTAAAAAACGGCGCCGATGGTGTTCTGGTGGCTGGTTGCCACCTACCGTCCGATTGTCACTATCTTAGTGGTAATTTTAAGGCTTTGCGAAGGGTAACGCTATTAAAGAAGGTGCTTAAAGATTTTGGGATAGAACCCGAACGTGTGCGGCTGGAGTGGGTCTCCGCTAGTGAGGGAGACAAATTCGCGGCCGTAGTTCGGGACATGGTTGAACAAATCAAGAAGCTTGGTCCAAACCCGTTGAAAATGGAGGCGAAGAAATGAGCGAAAAAAGTGTGGTTCGCGAATATACACCACCAGTGATTAAAGCTGAAGAGCTTGATCCCAAATTCAAGTATAAAATGAGCAGGATGCATGGCGCAGAAAAAATTATGGCGTGTTTCCAGTGTGGCACGTGCACAGCTGACTGCCCCATTGCCAGATTCAGTGAATTTTATCGGCCGCGTCGCATAGCCCGCATGGTTCAGCTAGGCTTGAAGGATAGGCTTCTGTTAGATAAGGCTTTGTGGCTTTGCTCCTCATGCTTCACATGTGTAGATCATTGCCCTCAAGGCGTGGAAATAGCTGGCATAGTTCGCGTTCTACGGAATATGGCAGTAGCAGAAAAGAATATTCTGCCACTTGTTTATAAGGAGTTGGCAACGAATTTGATGAAGAGCGGCTTTGTCTATGAAATTCCAGAATCAAGACTTCAAAAGCGTGTTGAGCAGGGATTGCCGCCGTTGCCCAAGCCTAACGTAAGCGAGGTTATGAAAATTTTCGAGGTTACTGGTTCCGCAAGCTTGATTGAAAAGGTTCAAACCATTGCAAGGGTGGAGAGTAAATGAGCAACCCCAAATATTTGCTGTTTCCGGGTTGTGTGATCCCGTATAGGCTTTCAAGCTACGAGATTTCAGCAAGAAAAGTGCTTGCAAAACTTGGCGTTGAAATTGTGGAGATGCCCGAATACAACTGTTGCGGCTATCCCATGGATGTTATAAACCATGATTTAATGTTGACTTTGGCTGCGAGAAACCTTTGCATAGCTGAGAAAGCAGGCTTACCGATAATGACGCTTTGCAATGGCTGCTTCTGTAGTCTAAACGAAACCAACAAACTATTGAAGGAGGACAAGAAGCTTCGGGAAAAAATTAACGGATACTTGAAAGAAATAGGTATGGAATTTAAAGGCACAACTGAGGTTAAGCATATACTCTACGTGCTTTCTGAGGACGTTGGTTTCGAGAAAATAAAGAATTCTGTCGTTAAACCCTTAACTGGTATTCGTGTAGCCCAGCACAGTGGATGCCACGTTTTAAGACCCCGCAGATATGTAGGGCGAGACGACCCTGAAAATCCAACAACTCTCAAAGAGCTGATTAGACTGACTGGGGCTGAATGCTTAGACTATATGGATGAAACTGAATGCTGTGGAAACCCGGTTATAGGCGTTAACGAAGACGTACCTTTCCAGATGGCTAAGGAGAAGCTTGAACATGTACGGGCGGTTGGTGCCCAAGCGCTTATAACTATCTGCCCCTTCTGCCACATCATGTTCGACCTAAACCAGCCCAGAATTGAAAGAGCCTTTAACGAAAAATTCAATCTGCCAGTCCTCCATTACCCGCAGCTTCTAGGGTTAGCCATGGGCTTTTCGCCGGATGAGCTAGCCCTAGGCGAGCTTAGAGTCAAGCCTACCGAATTGTTAGGCTTAATCAAGTAGGTGAGAGATATGGCAAAACAGAAGTTAAAGTTCGCCTTTTACTGGGCGGCAAGCTGTGGTGGATGTGAAATCGCTGTTCTAGACATAAACGAGAAAATCTTGGACGTGGTGCAAATTGCCGATATAGTATTCTGGCCTGTTGCCATAGACATCAAATATAAGGATGTGGAAAGTATGCCCGACAAGTACATTGACGTGTGCTTCTTTAACGGTGGAATCCGTAACAGCGAACAAGAACACATGGCAAAGCTTCTTAGACAAAAATCAAAGATTCTAGTTGCCTATGGCGCATGTGCTCACCTCGGTGGCGTGCCTGGGCTGGCCAACCTCCATAATAAGAAGGAAATCTTCGAAAAAGTCTATACTCAAACCTTTTCAACGCATAATCCAAATGGGGTTTTTCCCCAGCCTAAAGTGCAAGTGAAAGAAGGTGTGCTGGAAATCCCAGAGTTTTACGACACTGTGCGAACTCTTGACCAGACGGTGAACGTTGACTATTATGTTCCAGGTTGTCCCCCAGCAGTTGAACGAACAATATTCGCATTGGAAGCTATAGCCAAAGGAGACCTGCCGCCTAAAGGCTCGGTACTAGCACCGTTAAAGTCTGTGTGCGATGATTGCCCCAAAAAGAAGGAAAAC
>JAVZLQ010000006.1:1367-9819 GCA_038883655.1 Bathyarchaeia archaeon | reverse complement strand
AAGAAAATCTCACGTATATACCGCGTCTACGAAAAGATTCCGGATCCGGAAAGATGCCTATTGGAACAGGGAATAATTTGCATGGGACCTGCTACAAGAGGTGGATGTGGCGCCAGATGCTTGAAGGCTGATATGCCTTGCACTGGTTGCGGTGGACCTTGTCCAAACGCTCCGGAGCAAGGTGCTGCCATGATTAGCGCTTTAGCGTCCATTCTTGGCCTAGAAGAGGAGAAGGAGAAGTACACAGAGGAAGAGGTTGAAAAGCTGATTGACCAGATAAAAGATCCCGTTGGAACCTTCTACATGTATGCTTTACCAGCCTCAATTTTGAGGAGGAAGGTGATCCGCGAATGAAGGAAATTATCATAGACCCAATCACGAGACTTGAAGGTCATGGCAAAATAGCCATATTCCTAAACGATGCGGGCGAAGTTGAAAACGCCTATTTGCAGATTCCAGAGCTCCGCGGCTTCGAAAAGTTCTGCATTGGACGCAAAGCCGAAGATTTGCCTATCATAACGCCACGTATATGCGGTGTGTGTCCTGTTGCACACCACATGGCTAGCGCCAAAGCATTGGATGCTGCTTTCAATGTTGAACCACCTTCCGCTGCCAAGAAACTAAGGGAACTCATGTATTGTGGCTACTATATTTATGACCACACTTTGCACTTCTATTATCTAGGTGGACCAGACTTCGTTGTCGGACCGGATGCACCACCAGAGAAACGCAACATTTTAGGCGTTATTGAGAAGGCTGGATTAGAGATTGCTAAAGAAGTTATTAAGCATAGGGCTTACGGCCAACGGATAACTGAACTCATTGGTGGAAAGGCAACACACCCTGTCTGCGGACTGCCGGGTGGGGTTTCTAAACCTCTAAACGAAGAGAATAGACAAGAAATTGAGAAGATGGTGAAATCCTCTATCGAGTTTGCAAAGCTTTCGTTGAAACTTCTCCATAATATTGTCTTGGAAAACAGCAAATACGTGGAGTTGATTAAAAGCGACGTTTACGCGCTGCGCACCTATTACATGGGCTTGGTGGACGAACACAACAAGGTGAACTTTTACGACGGTAAAATCCGCGTCGTAGATCCCAACGGCAAAGAGTTCGTGAAGTTTGAGGCTAAAAACTATTTAGAGCATATTGTTGAGCATGTGGAGCCATGGACTTATGTGAAGCTTCCATACCTTAAGAAGGTTGGATGGAAAGGCTTTGTGGACGGACCTGAAAGTGGCATCTACCGTGTCGGCCCCCTTGGAAGACTCAATGCTGCAGACGGCATGGCAACACCCCTAGCCCAAGCAGAATATGAACGAATGTACAAGACTTTGGGCGGCAAGCCAGTGCACTCCACTCTGGCTTATCACTGGGCTAGGCTTATTGAGCTTCTGTACGCAGCTGAGAGGGCTTTAGAGCTTGTTAAGGATCCAGAGATTACAAGTGCTAATGTGAGGAGCAAGCCTGGCAAACCCGGCGAGGGCGTTGGCGTGGTGGAAGCATGCAGGGGCACTTTGATTCACCACTATGTTTTGGACGAGAATGCGCTGGTTAAGGACGTCAACTTGATTGTGGCCACAGTTAACAATGCACCCTCAATTAATATGTCTGTGCGGAATGCTGCCAAGGGTTTGATTCACGGAGGTAAAGTTGACCAAGGCTTGCTTAACATGGTGGAGATGGCTTTTAGGGCTTACGATCCATGTTTCGGTTGCGCAACCCACTTCGCTTTTGGACAAATGCCACTAACCATAGAAATCTACGACAGAGAAGGAAAGCTCATCAAAAAAGTGCAAAGATAAACACTTCATTTTCCCAGTTTCTTTCTTTTGGAGTTTGCCACTTGACAATGAAATACTCAATTAAGAAAAAGTTGAAGGAATGGCTTTCAAACGCCGAAAAAGTTGTTGTAGCAGGTGTTGGAAATCCTATTCGTATGGACGATTTTATCGGAGTGAAAATTGTTCGCGATCTTTATGGAAGGGTCTCCAAAGAAGTTCTTTTGATCGAGTGTGAAACCGTTCCGGAGAGTTATATCCAGCAAATAGTGGACTTTAATCCAACTCATATCTTGCTTATAGACGCCGCTGTTATGGGTTTGAAGCCTGGCGAATGTCGCCTCGTTAGACCGGAACATCTTAAAGTTTTTTCGGCTATTTCAACTCATGCACTTCCATTACGGGTGTTCTGCGATTATCTTGCAAAAACAACAAAAGCTAAGATAGCTCTCCTTCTAATAGAACCAAAGCAAACAGACTTCGGTGAAGAACTTTCCACGGAAATTGCAACTTCAGAAGAAGAAATAGTGAACCTCTTGCTCAGCATTCTTCCCTAGAACTTCATTATGTATTTAAAATCCGGAAAAATAAGAATGGGTAGAGGAAGGTGATGTTTATGGTGTCGTCGAAGTTTTTAATGCTTCTTGGAAGAGCTTCTTTGTGGCTGTTATTCGGGCCTTCTGGGCCAGCACGTCCGCCGTAACCAAGTCCAAAGCTTCTTCTGGACACCACTTGACACATTGAGGACCATCGGGCTTATCTTTGCAGAGGTCGCAGACGAAAACTACTTTCTTTTCTGGATGAAGCATGATTGCTCCATAATCACATGCTTCTATACACCATCCGCAGCCGTTGCATTTGTCCTCATCCACCAGTATTGTGCCATTCTCCTCAGACTGAGTTAACGCGTCTCTAGGGCAAGCAGCTACACATGGCGGGTCCTCGCAAAGCCTACATGTAATAGAAACATTGACAAGCGGGTTAAGCCTAACAACCCTTATACGGGATTTTAATGGATTGAAAGCTTTCTCCTTGTTCCAAGCGCAAATGTATTCGCAGACTTGGCAGCCAACACACTTGTCCGGGTCAACTGAAACAAACTTTCTTTCATGAATCTTGACCATTCATAATGCCTCCTAGGCTTTCTGGATCTTTGCCTCCACAATTGGGATTAGGTCGTCCATGCCCAAGGCTTTGAGTTTTTCGGGTGTTGGTACACCATCCCTAGTCCAACCTCGTGCCTCGTAGTAATCGTCTAACATTAATTCAAGTTCTTCTTGGGTGACGTAGGCGCCCTTTGATGGGCCTTCGTCTGGAATCGGTACATTCATGACTTTCCATGGAAGTGTGTCGTCCTTTCTGCCCAAGCCTTCCCGCACGTTGATGACTCTGGCAAGGTTGTTTATCCGCTCGCCTTTCAAACGCATTTCTTCAGGTGTTGTTTCCCAACCGGTTACAAGCGTGTAGAGCTTGGCTAGGTCTTCGAACTCCTTGTAGTAGGTGCCTCTTGAGAACTTGCAAATAATCATTGAGTCAATAACTGTGTAAACATCTTCAATGTCCTTAACGGCTTTAGCCCTGCCCTTCTCGTACTTTAACCTGTTAAATTTGCCCTTCACGTCGAAGGCGTAAGACCCATGTCTGTTGTGGTCTGCGCCTCGGAAAGACACAGCGAAACCTAAAGCAGCAGTCTTCAAACAGCGCAGGTCATAACCGGTAACTTCAACGCCCTTAATGTGTTGGGCAAGTTTCTCGGCGCCCTTGCCAATTTTCTCAGCGGCAAACTTTACGCCTTCCGCTAAAATGTCGCCTATACCCTCTCTTTTACCGATTTTTTCAATAAGCTTCACCAAGGCTTCATGGTTGCCGAAACTGGCTTCAATACCATCTGTATCTTTAATTGTTAAGATGCCGTTCTCAAAGCAGTCCATGGCGAAGCCAACAATTACGCCGGCGCTGATAGAGTCTATACCATAATAGTTGCAAAGTTCGCTGCCCTTGATGATAGCATCGAGGCGGTCAACTCCACAGTAGGGTCCCATAGCCCATAATGGTTCATACTCAACCCTTGCCATGGCACCTTTATATGGGCCCTCATTGACAACGCAGACGTGCTCACACCTCATGGCGCACGAACTGCAACCTATGATCTTTGCTACATATCTATCGTTTAAGTATTCGCCGCTCACTTTCTCTGCAGCCTCAAAATGTGCATTGTTGTAGTTGCGTGTTGGCATGCAATGCAGGGCGTTGTGTACCAAAACATTTTCCGGAGTGCCCAAAGTCCTATACTTCTTTGTAGCGGGTCCCTTCATTCTTTCGTGAAATTCTTTGACAAATTCTAGAAACTCATCAGGCTTTGCGACTGTCACGTCTTTTGTCCCGCGGATAGCAATAGCCTTCAAATTCTTCGAGCCCATAACTGCGCCTAAGCCGCATCTACCAGCAGCCCTAGACTTTTCGTTGATTATACATGCTATCCTTACAAGTTTTTCTCCGGCCGGTCCAATGGCGGCCACCCGAATATAGTAGTCGCCTAATTCTTCCTTAATTATGTCTTCCGTTTCGGCTGGCGATTTACCCCATAGATGAGCAGCATCTAAAATTTGGATGGAATCATCGTCAATCCAAACATAAACGGGCCTTTCAGCTTTCCCATGGAAAATAACGGCATCATATCCAGCCCGTTTGAGCTCGGTGCCAAAACTGCCATGAGACTTGGCTTCAGCTATACCGTAGCTTTGCGGGGACTTAGATACAAAAGCATGGCCGTTACCGCCCGTAGGCCAAACAGTGCCGGAAGTCGGCCCGGTTGTCAAGACCAGTGGGTTTTCTGGACTGAAGGGGTCGACGCCCGCCTTTGAATGATCAAGCCATAATCGCATTCCAAGGCCTATGCCGCCAATGTATTTTTTAGCATAATCCTCGTTTAGTGGTTCAATGCGTGTTTTTCCTGTTGTCAAATCTACGTGGAGAACTCTGCCAGCATAGCCATACAATCCAATTTTCCTCCATTTGTTTCAACGAGAATAAAATAACTCTATGCAGTTAATATATTAATGTATCTATTAGCTTTCAAAATCTCGAAACATTAAACTAACAATAGTTAGAGGCGACGCTTGAATGGAACGGAAAAGTTTATCTATGATGGTTATTAGCTTCTTGGTTGAGCGGAATAAACTATGAAGGAAACAATTGAGGCCTTTAAAGCCAAATATAAACGGTTCCTGGAAGGCTGGGATGAAGACCCCTCGGCCTTAAAAGCGGAAGCGGAAAAGCTTCTTGCCGAGGTGAAGGCTAAAGGCGAACAAAGCTTTGCAAGAGAGCTCGAAGAAATCTTGATAGACTTAACTCTTTCAATCGAAGAAACAAAGTGCCATTGCCACATGGCTAACAGGTGTAGATGTTAAAAAGAGGGAGAGAGAGAAAGGAAACTTCTACAGAGTTTCTTTTAAGATTTCAAGAATGTCTTTGATGATTATTTTGCCTTCTACTTCCAGAACTTTTACAGCATCTTCAAGAGTTGTTATGCAGAATGGGCATGCCACCGCTAAGACTTCTGCGCCAAGCTCTAAGGCTTCTTTGACACGGTTCACACATGGTCTTTTTTCCGGTTCAGCTTCCTCTGTCCACACTCTGCCCGCTCCACCGCCGCAGCAGAAGCTTGCTTCTCTTGTACGTTTCATTTCGACAAGTTCTAGGCCGCTTATCGACTGGAGTATGTGCCTTGGTTCTTCGTAGATTTGGTTGCGTTTTCCAAGGAAGCATGGGTCATGATAGGCAACCCGCTTTGGATACGGTTTTGATGGTTTAAGCTTGCCTTTGTCTATGGCTTCAGCCAAAAACTGTGTGTAATGTTGGACGTTTAATCCCAAGTCCTTGTAGGGCTTGTCGTTTTTGAATGTGTTGTAGCAGTGGGGTGAAACTGTTAAAATGGTGTTCGCGTTAAACTTCTGGAAAATAGCTGCGTTATGCTCTGCGAGCATTTCAAATAAGCCTTTCTCGCCCATGCGTAGGATGTGGTCTCCACAGCACCATTCTTCTTCGCCTAAAGTTGCATAGTCGATGCTTAGCTTGTCAAGCATTGTTGCCATGGCTCTGGCGACTTCACGGTTTCGTATATCATAGGCTGTTGAGCAGCAGACGAAGTAGAGTATATCAGCCTTAGTCACATTTGGGTACACTTTAACGTTTAAGCCTTCAGCCCATGCCATTCTTTTGCTCTGGTGAGTTCCCATAGGGTTATAGTATTTCATAACGCTTTCTAGAACATCCTTAACCGTTCTCGGAAGAGTTCCCGTTTCAATAAGGAGGCTGCGATCTTCAATCACAGAGTTTGCGCAATTGACAAGTTTTGGACAGAAAAGTGTGCATGAATTGCATGAAGTACAGAGCCAAACGTTGTCAGCCATAACCTTAAGCCTCTCATCCAAGCCTTCATCTCTTGAATCGGCGATAAACCTGTAGTTGGCCGTTAACGCCGAGGGGCCGAGGAACTTTTCATCTATGGCTGCTGGGCAAGCAGAATAGCAAGCTGAACATTTAGTGCAGAGCGTTAAATCCCAGTATTTTTTAAGGTCTTCCGGAGACTGGAAGAACTCTTCTGGTTTTTTGAAGGCTTCTGGTGGCTTAATAAGTGTTGTTTTGATTTTTCTAAGTTTTTGGAAGAAGGGCTGAATATCCACAACTAAGTCTCTTATAACTGGAAGGTTTGACAGTGGTTCAACAGTCACGGTATCAACGTTTAAGTCCAATACTTGCGTGTAGCATGCCAGCATGGGCTTACCGTTGACGTTTACGGCGCAGCTTCCGCAAATTCCCATTCTGCACGAGTGTCTAAAAGTTAAAGTTTCATCCAAATTCTCCTTGATATAGTTGAGCGCGTCAAGGACTGTTGTTCCACGGTAGATTGGCACTTTATAGGTGGAAATGTAGCTTCTTTTGGCGTCTGGATCATAGCGGCGAATTCGGAATTCAACAACTTTTTCAACTCCACTGTTCATAGTGTGTCCCCTCCTAATCTAATATTTCCGGGCGGCGGGTTGCCACTTCGTAATGGTCACTGGGATATATTCAAGCCTCGGGCCGTCCACTGTGTAATATGCTAATGTGTGGGCAAGCCATTTTTCATCGTCTCTTTTCGGATAGTCAAGCCTTGTATGAGCACCGCGGGATTCCGTTCTTGCCAAAGCACTTATTACCGTTACCTCAGCTAGGTCTAACATAAAGTCAAGTTGAAGGGCTGCTGTAAAACCGGTATTAAAGATTTTCCCTTTATCCTCAACTTTTATGTGTTTAAATCGTTCCTTAAGCATTTTAACCTCCTTAAGAGCGCTTTTAAGCTCTTCGCCCGTGCGGAAAATCCAAACCTTGTTGTTCATAAGCCTCCGCAATTCATCCCTCAATTGTGGGACTCTTTCACTGCCCTCGCTTCCAAGGATCCCATCGTAAACTCGTTTCTCCTCGGCAAGAGCCTTCTCCATTGGAAATTCACGGAAACTCGCGGACGCAGCATATTTTGCTGCTCCTTCACCAGCAACCGCTCCAAAAACGAGACATTCAGCTGTTGAGTTGGATCCAAGCCTATTCGCGCCATGCAGACTTAAACATGAGCATTCCCCAGCCGTGTACAATCCTCTAATTGGAGTTTCTGTTCTAATGTTGGCCTTTATTCCACCCATGGAGTAGTGAGCTGCTGGACGAATTGGGATAAGCTCTTTAACGGGGTCAACTCCTCCAAGTTTTATAGCTACCTCACGTATCAAAGGCAGCTTCTCGTTGATTTTTTCCTCACCTAAATGTCTGAGGTCCAAAGCGATATATGGTCCGTGAGGCCCTTGAAAGCCTCTTCCCTCAAGGATTTCCGTCTGTTCAGCCCTTGCAACCACATCCCGAGGAGCCACCTCCATCATTGCTGGCGCATATCGCTTCATGAAACGCTCACCTTGAGCGTTTATCAAGTAGCCGCCTTCGCCTCGGGCGCCCTCTGTTATTAAGACACCTGAAGGTACAAGTCCCGTTGGGTGGAACTGGACGAACTCCATGTCCTCCAGCGGTGCACCAACACGGTAGGCCATAGCCATCCCATCACCTGTTGTGGTGTGGGAGAATGTTGTAAACTCGTAAATGCGTTCATGACCGCCTGTCGCCATAATAACAGCTTTTGCTTGAAAAGCATGCATTTCCCCAGTTTTAAGCTCTATTGCCGTTAAGCCAACCACAGTGTAATCTTCAACTATGAGGGACGTTGCAAACCATTCGTCGTAAAACTTTACGTTTGGATAAGTTACAGCCTTACCGTAAAGTGCATGCATTTCATGAAAGCCTGTCATATCAGCTGCGTAACAAGCTCTTGGATAAGAGTGGCCGCCGAAAGGCCGTTGGTCTATTTTGCCGTCAGGCGTGCGACTCCATGGGCATCCCCAATGCTCCATGAGGATTAGTTCTTTTGGCGCTTGTCTAACAAAGAATTCAACAACGTCTTGGTCAGCTAAGTAGTCAGCACCCTTCACCGTGTCAAAAGCATGTAAATCAAATGAATCCTTCTCCCGCATTACGGCAGCAGTCCCGCCTTGAGCGCAGACAGAATGTGACCTTAATGGGTGAAGCTTAGAAATGACCGCAATGTCTAGTTTGTCACTGTATTCTGCAGCTGCCACCGCAGCCCTCAT
>JAVZLQ010000006.1:0-1268 GCA_038883655.1 Bathyarchaeia archaeon | reverse complement strand
TTCTCCCGCATTACGGCAGCAGTCCCGCCTTGAGCGCAGACAGAATGTGACCTTAATGGGTGAAGCTTAGAAATGACCGCAATGTCTAGTTTGTCACTGTATTCTGCAGCTGCCACCGCAGCCCTCATACCAGCTAAGCCCGCACCAACGATGACTATATCATGAGAGTGTTTTTCCAATTCACATCAACCCTCAAAGAAGTAGCAAGATTCCTCATTCTAACCTTTATATTTTTCTGAGAGCAACCCTGCATTAAATGTTTCAACGCCTACTTGAATATAGGCGGGGAACTCAGTGTTATACTGATTATCGGTGCATCAGAATTCAATAAACTAAAGCTTGGAAAATTCTTTTAACTCTTCCATCTATCTAAAAATTTACATCATAAGTTGGAGGGGCAACTATCTGCTCTTCTGCTGTGCGCTTAAGTATTTTTCAAACTGTTCTGCATATTTATATCCGCTGTCTGGGAAAACTAAGACATATACTCCTTTTTCTTCGGCTATTTTTTCGAAGGCGTGAGCAACTGCGCCTGAGCTTAGTCCTATTAAAAGGCCTTCTTTTCTTGCGATTTTTATCGCAGCCTCTATGGCTTCTGACTGTTTTACGTCTATTATCTCGTCGAAGCGTGTCCAATGTATCCATTTCATGCCTGTTTCCACCCTTCTTATTCCAGGAATTACTTCGTTTGGTGCTGGTTGTACACCGACTATCTTGATGTTGTCTCCATATTTGGCTCTGAAGTAGATGGATATGGCGCTCATATGGCCAGAGGTTCCTACACCTCCGATAATGCACGAGGGCTTTAGGCCTAGGCTTATTAATTGCTGGTCTATTTCTCTTGCCGTGTGTTTGAGGTGTGCCTTAAGATTAGCGTCGTTTTCAAACTGATTTAAGTGTGCAGCTCCATGAGCTTTTGCCTCTGAATCTACTTGCCCTATAGCCTCTACGGTTAATCCAACCGGTAGTCTGACAACCTCGGCTCCTAGGACTTTTAGGTAGATGTCGCTTACCTTTTGTACTGTCATTGGGATGTAAAGTCTTGCTTTAGCTCCGAGAATATTTGCTATTGAGGTTAGGGCTATTCCGGTATTTGTTGATGTTGCTTCATACAAAAATTGTTTAAGCTCTCCTCTCTCTATAGATTCCTTAATCATGTACCAAGCTATCCTATCTTTAACGCTGTTGCTGAAAGGGTTGAAGCATTCAAGTTTTGCCCAAACGTTTCTATCGCTGGTTGAAAGGGAATTTAGCTTGACTAACGGTGT
>JAVZLQ010000005.1:0-74853 GCA_038883655.1 Bathyarchaeia archaeon | reverse complement strand
GGCTGCATGGGTCTATCTGTACTCCGAAATTGTCGCCCCATTGGAATTCTATGTCAAATTTGCCGTCTCCGTTTAGGTCAACTTTGAGGTATGGTACTCCTTTTCTAAATTCGCCAACTACATGTGTTGAGTTTTTGAATATTACTCTGTCAACTTTTAGCGGTATTGTTCCACAGTTGTGCACATAGAAGCCTACTTCCGTGAAGTAGCTTGGATAAACATTGTGCAGTTCAATCAATAGCGTGTCCTTATCTCCATCATTATCGGAGTCAACTAATGTTAAGTTTTGCCAGCCGATGTTTTTTCCATCAGGGTCTGGCCAGTAATAGTCATCTCCGACAAGAGGAAAGCCCTCTAAGCAGTGATAGTCTACCCCTACGTCAATGCACCTTGGTGATGCAAATTCCCAATCTAGTTCGCCAGTGTTTACTGTGCCGTTTAGCCATAGTGTTTCGCTCCAGTGAGCGTATGTGAAGCCTACAATTGCCAATGTTATTAATGCAATGGCGGCAATTGTGGGCAATGCTGTTTTGGACTTCTTTAAGAGCGTCATTGGTTATCACCTGTCCGTTTAGAGTTCGTTCCAGTTCCAGAACTCTATCCATGCGCTAATTGTTGCTGTAGCGTCTTCTGGTAAGCTTTGCGTGAAGTGTATTTTGAATTCGCAGACAAGCGACCAGCCAGGGTCAATCTGGTTCACTTCCTCAATCCACGCCTCAATGTCCACTGTTATTGGGTGAATGCCACCTTGTGGGTCTTTCAAGTAAAAGTCCACATTCAAAAGCTCAACAGCACCAGCAATATTTGAATTGTCAGTTATAGTCCAATCGTAGTCGTAGATGCCTATTGGTATTGTTCCACAGTTTGTGACGTCAATCATTCCTTCAACCGTCAAACTTGGATAGGCATTCGTAAGAGTCACTGTTAACGTGTCATTGCAGCCATCCTGATCAGTATCACTCATTGTATATGTGAGCACGGCGACTGGGTCATCCTCTTGCCCATCACCATCCAAATCCTTAAGATTTGATTGTGGCAATATCGCATTAAAAGACCATTCCGCGCACACACGACCAGTATTAACAGTACCGTTCAAATATAGTGTTTCGCTCCAGTGGGCGTAAGCGAATCCTGCTACGCCTAACGCTATCATGAGTATTGCAAATGTTGCCATAATCTTTTTAGTATCCATTTCTTTCATCACTCTCCTTCTCCTCTTTTGGGTATATTTAACGTGCCCCACACTCGGCACGGGTTAGACCGGCCTAACCGCTTAAATGTGCAACTAGCCGGCTAAATTGCCTAACCACACAATATGTCTGTCAACAACAGCATATAAACACCAATGAAACAAAGAACTAGACCAAAAGACTATAACAAAAATAGAACATATCCAAAACCAGACCATTAGTCTAGCCTAAAAGTTCTTAACCCTTTATAAGCAACAAAAACAGAAGCGTATAATACCCACCCAACCCAACATAAATTATGTTAGAAGGCTAAAATTTGCCAACAAAACTAGAAAAACTGTTAGCCCTACTAAGCGACAACGTATGGCACAACATAACAGACGTAGCAAAAACCCTCGAAATCCCACGGGAAAAAGCAAACCAAATAGTCGCATTCCTAGCCCAAGCAGACATGATACAGCACAACCCAGCAACAAACCAGATAAAACTAAACCAAAACTGGAAAACCCTAATCATAAACCAAAAAGAAAACCCACAAGAACCGCAAACGCAAGCCCAAACGCCACAACAAGAAACAACAGCCGTAGGCACAATAATAATTCCACCACAAAAAACGCTAATAATCCAATGCACACGCATAACAAACCTAACAGACACAAGCCTAGAACTAGAAATCCGCATAAACAAAAAACTAAACGAAATAGCAATAAACAAAATCCACTAAAAGCCTATTTCTCAAACCGCACAGCAGAAATCTAGAGGGGGTATCCAATTTAACAGTCCAGAACAGCCTAAAATTGACGCTAAACGGACATAAACTCGCCGACCCTACGCAAAATCTTAAGCAACTCACGCCCCTTCTCTGTAGTCCTATACAACACTACGCCGCCCTCAGGATTAGAAGCAATACACTCAATCAAACCCGCATCCAAAAGCTCCTTCAAATAACGATTAAACCTCCCAAAATTCAAGTTACAACGATACATAAGCCGAGTCTTATTAACGCCATCCAAAGCCTCACTTAAAATCTCAACTATAACCTCAACCCGACTCCGCCTATGTCTTCCGCCTCCCCGCTCAACCATAACAGCATCACTCGTCAGAATCCGAACACAACTCTACAAATAATAAGATAATACAAAACCACTAATAAAACTAATCCCTAAACAATCTTCTAGAAAAAACTTCTGAAAAACAACCCCAGAAAACATAAAAACAACCAAAAAGCAAAACGATATCATCAACGGGGGACATACCCAACGACAACACCACTAACAAAAGTGCTAGAAATACTCGCAGACGGAAAATGGCACACACCAAAAGAAATACAACAAAAAACAAAACTAACTATAGAACAGACAGCGCAAATCATAAACTTCCTAAAAGAGTACAGCCTCGCAAAAACAAACCCCGAAACCCAAAAAATAAAACTCGAAGAAAGTTTCCAAAAACTCTTAGCACAAGGACAAAACGTAAAATAAAAAGAGAGAAAATAAGCCCCTAACCCGAAAGCAACCTCTTCAAAACCCTGTCTAAATCGGCACCCTTTTCCATAAAAACGCTAATCTTATTATCGCCAACAACTAAAGAAAGCACCTTAACGTCGCCGCCCTCAACAACAACATTTTTAACACGACCCAAACTGAAAACTTCAGCAACTTCATCACCAGCCTCAAGCGCAGCCGAAGAAAGAATTGCAAAGTCAATAATCTTCGAAGGGTCATTAAGGTCGATGGCCGCAGACGTAGAATTCCGCAGTATATACCCAATAACACCATTGTAACCCTTAACCTCCTCAAGAACAGCGCGCAAATCAACGCCTACAGTTTCCTCAACAGCCAAGGGCGCAGCAACAGCCGAAACCCCTTCATCACGCTTCTTCCTAACCATAAACCATTAGCCCCCCACTACTCAACAACAGGCTTAACCCTGACAAGTTCACCCTTCTTAACCTCAAGACTCGACTGAACTTTCTCGGGCACTTGAACGACACCTCTCCCCTCGTATTTTGAATCCTTAATAGGCTTAACCTTGCAACGCACAGATTTGCCCCCAAACGTTTCAACTTCAACCTCCCTAATTTCGATGCCCTCATAGAGTTCGCTCCACTGCTCCAAAACCGCTGGATCAATGCGCACAGTATCAGAAGGCACAAGCAAACCGCCAAGATTCTCAACGATAAGCTGATTCACAGGAGGTTCAGCAGAAAAAGCTTTAGCTTTCGACTCCACTTCAGCCTCTCCAACCTTCACTTCTTCAACCTTCTCCTCTTCCTTAACAGCAGCCGCTTCGCTTACAGGCTTCCTTTCCAACGTTAACGGCGACTCCTCAGACTCCAAAGAAAAGTCCTCTATTGAAGTTTTGCTTTTGAGGGGGGTAGGGCAGATTTTATCGAGCAACCTTAAAACCGTCGGAATCAAAACGCGAGTCACAGTGCCCACATAATTTACATCAGCCTTCTTTGAAGTGGCAATAACCATGTAAACATCGTTAACACGCGAAACACTAACCCGCCCATTCAAACCATCAATAGTTATAGCGTTAACCCCGCCTATGGCGCCTGCCTTATCCAAAATGCCGTCAAAGGCGTCCACAACACGCACTATAACTTTATCTGACAAGGCGCCGTCACAAGCAACGATTTCGCCGTCTTCTTTAAAGATGAAGGCACCAGTAACGTCCGGACACAAGTTCCTAATCTCGTCTAAGGCGCTCTTTAAGGCAAAGGAGTAAACATCGCTATCCATACTCTACCACACAACCATTACGCACTTTAAGATATCTTGAAGAGTATCCGCTCAGGAACACCGTCATTCTCAACAACAAGATACTTCAAGCCTTCAGTGTCACCAAGCTGATCAAGCCACTTCAAGGCTTCACGAGCCTTCTGCAAAACCAAGAGCCTCTCCTGATGACTGCGCACAACCTCCTCAATTGCAGTCAACTCATGAAAAGGATTCGCATCTAATACTATGCTCAAGTTGCCAATAGTGATTTCGCCGAGGCTCTCGCCAACAGCCTTCTTACCAGCCAACTTCAAGACTACTTCACGAATCTTCTTTGACTTTTCGGCTAAAGCCCTAATATCATCAAGCCTACGCAAATACTCGCCTAAAGTGCTCTTGGTTTCCGAAATTTCCTTCTCAAGAGCTTCAGCTATCTCTTCAGCCGAACCATACTCCTTAATCTCAACCACCATAGCGTCTTACACCTCCAAACACAAACAATAGAGGAAATGATGGAAAGGCTAAAAGCCCCACCCCCAATCCCAGCACAGATCGCAAGCAATTTATGCACCAGGCGGCGCACCTTGCGTTGAGAATTCCCTGTTTCCCGCTGTCACTATCGTTATGGTGTATGGCACACTCGGAGTGAAGTCATGTCCAGTAAAAGTGATTTTTAAGCCTGCCTTTTCACCTGGCTTCAACGTAACTGGAGGATTCACATTTGTAGCGCAAAGGGTACCATTCGCGTAGTAATGGTACTCCGCTATGAAGCTTGCAACGTAACTTCCTATACGAACACTGCTTAATGTAATCGATGAACCACCATTATTTGTAACGTTAACATAGACAACATCATTAGCTGTCGGGGTTAGATCCCAACCCCACGGATTTCCAACGCTTAGATTCTCTGCACCACCCATGAATAAACCCGCCAAAGCACCCATCCATGCGGCTACTGCAATGCTTACTGCCACTGTAACGGCAATCAATATAATCGATGCGACTACCGGGCTGAGGGCTTTCTTACTCCTAAGCAACTTCATTTCCTTTTTATCCCTCCTTTTTGGATTGCTGTTTATGTAAGGGGAGAAAGAGCATTTAAATCTTACGACTTACTACACCATATTGGCTATTTGAAAAACAAATCTACAAAAACCCAAAAACAAAAAAACCAGAAAAACTCCTAAAAACATCCGAAAAAGAATGTTGTACAACAAAACCCTTAAAGCGCCAAAGCGAAAACGCTAACGCTCAAGCTTATCAAAGAACTCCAACAGAAGCTTCGCCACCTTCTCGCCAAGCTCGGTCTTCAAATACTTCTTCTTCAAAGGGTCAATGCGCTCGCCCTTAGCCAGTCCCAACTCCTCAATCTCAATCATCCTAGCCCTAAAAGTACCATCACTAAGCGTCAACCCATTCGCCCGCATAAACTCCTTAGCTTCCTTCCACTTGCCTCGCTCCATGTAAAGCAGGAAGATGCAGTCAATCGCATGATCCTTCTCCAGCATAGCCTTAATCGCAGAAAGCTTCGGATCAGTCAATATGCGCCGAATCTTCTCCTCTTCTCCACTCTTAACCATATTAAACACCAAACTTTCGCTATTCTATTATAGCCTAAACCCTTTAAAAGATTTAACCTATATTACGATTTAAGTCATATTTCTACTGGTACAAGCCGTTCCAAACGCTCCAACAGCATAAAAAGGAGGAAAGTGTTAGCTGATTATTTTAGGTTTGGGAATTTTTCTGATGCTGGTTCTCCGCCTATTCCCCAATGTGATTTTGGAATTTCGTGAACTACAACTTCAACAGCATGTTTTGGTATGCCTAAATCTTCAAAGACCCTTGTTATATTCTGTATCAGGATTTTGGTTTTTTCTGCGCCAAATCCTTCCCAAACGTTTACATGAACTATTGGCATATGGATACGCCTCCCTAACTGCCTTTTTACAAAAGTTTCATATTATTATTTGGGCTATAGAAAACTTGGTGACGCACGTGCCCAGAGTGCTTATTTTGTATTATAGTAGGACTGGGAATACTGAGGCTATGGCTAAAGCTGTTGCTGAAGGCATTAAAAGTGTTCAGGGAATTGATGTTGAAATTAACTATTATGTTACTCCAGAAGCGCTTGCTTCATTTGCCGCTCTGGTTTTTGGCGTTCCCACGTACCATCATGATATGCCATTAAGTATCAAGAACTTCTTTGAGGAAATTGCTGTTAAGAATGTGGATTTGCGTGGGAAACTCGGTGCTGCTTTTGGTTCTTATGGTTGGAGTGGTGAAGCGCCGCGGTTGGTTTTGGAGATACTTAAGAATAGGTTTGGCATGGTTGTGGTCGAGTCTTCGCTTCTGATTAAGTATGCTCCTGATAAAAGTGGACTTGATAAATGTGTGGATTTTGGGCGGAAAATTGCCGAAAGACTTATGCATGTAGCTTAACATTCTATCTAAGAGGGCGTGAAAAGTTTTGAAATCAAAAGATGAATTATTGAAGTTTATGAGAAAGCAGATAGAAGTCGAAAATGAGATTGTTGATTCCCTGAACAACGCCTTGGTCGGAATAAAGAACCCACCAGTTAAGGGAGTACTAAAGGGTATTTCACTTGATTCCGTCAAGCACGCGGAAATGTATGCTGCAGCCGTTGAACTTCTAACAAGAGTTTCCCAAGCCCTAACGCAAGAACACCTAGATGAGCATAGGCGTCTTGTTGAAAAGCACATTCAGATGGAGGCTGAACTCATAAAAAAGATAAGCGCGATTTTGCCCAAAGTTGAAGACGAGAAAGTTAAGCTCTTGTTAGATGCAATTTTGGCAGATGAAAGACGGCACCACGAACTTTTGAAGATGGTTTTGGAGATTCTCGTGAAAGGCGAAACCATAACAGAAGATGATTGGTGGGAACTCCTCTGGAAGAATGTACCATTTCACGGTGCGCCTGGGGGCTGATGGCTCCGTAAATTTCGCTATAGTTTTTCCGAAAGACTTTTATTACATATGTAATATCATAGATTTCGCCTAAGCCCCAGCAACAGAAGAGGTTTGTATGAGCGGACATCACGCACACCATGCACATCACATGGCACAATTTAAAAGGAAACTCCTTATATCAGCCATACTAACAATCCCAATATTGCTACTTTCAGAGATGATTCAAACATTAATCTTTGGAAACAAAATTACCCTAGTACCGTTCCAGAATTACGTGCTATTGCTTTTCTCCGCGATTGTTTATGTTTATGGCGGATGGCCATTTCTAAAGGGCTTGGTTGACGAAGTTAGGGCTAGGCTCCCAGGAATGATGACACTCATTGGCATGGCAATAACAGTAGCGTTCTTCTATTCCGCCGCAACAGTGTTTTTGCCTCTCGGAATGGACTTTTTCTGGGAACTTGCCACACTAATAGACGTTATGCTTCTTGGGCATTGGATAGAAGCCAAAAGTGTCCTCGGCGCTTCAACGGCGCTCGAAGAGCTTGTAAGGATAATGCCGACAACCGCCCATTTACTAAAAAATGGCGAAATAGTGGATGTCCCAGTTTCGCAACTCAAACCAAAAGACATTGTTCTTGTTCGTCCAGGCGAAAAAATTCCTTCAGACGGCATAGTGCTAGAAGGCGAGTCCTTCGTTAATGAAGCCCTATTGACTGGCGAATCAAAACCAGTTCACAAGGAAGCAAACTCCAAAGTCATAGGCGGCGCAATAAACGGCGAGGGCGTGCTAAAAGTGGTTGTAGAGAAGACCGGCGAAGACACCTATTTGGCGCAAGTCATAAAGTTAGTGCGACAAGCACAAGAAAGCAAGTCTAGAACCCAAGATTTAGCGAATAGGGCTGCAGCCTTGCTGTTTTATGTCGCTTTAACCGTCGCTATAATCGCTTATGCGGTGTGGTATGTTTTTGGGAACCCAAGCTTGGCTCTTGAAAATGCTGTTACAGTTATGGTTATTGCTTGTCCACATGCGCTTGGTTTGGCTATTCCTTTGGTTGTCGCCCTTTCCACATCGATTACGGCGAAAAGCGGTATACTAATTAGGGATAGAAGAGCCTTTGAGATGGTTAAGGATGTTAACGCTGTTGTTTTTGATAAGACTGGTACATTAACGCTTGGCAGCTTCGGCGTAAGTGACACCGTCGCGTTTATCCCAGAAGATGAGCTTTTGAAGCTCACTGCAAGCGTCGAATTGAACTCTGAACATATAATCGCAAAGGCGATAGTCGCATACGTGCAGCAGAAGGGTATAAAAATTCCACAAGCCAGAAGTTTTAGGGCAATTCCGGGAAGGGGCACATATGGCAAAGTGGGGAAAAGAGAGGTGTATGTTGGAAGCCTAAACCTTCTCGATGATATTAATGTCAAAATCAATGACCAACGAATAGATGAGCTTATGGCGCAAGGCAAAACCATAGTTTTCACGGTGGTTGATGGCAAAGTTGCTGGTGCATTTGCTCTATCAGATAAGATAAGAGAGGAATCCTACGAGGCGGTGAAGAAGCTTAAGGATAAGGGCATAAGGGTTTACATGTTGACTGGTGATTCGCAGGAGGTTGCCAAGTTGGTTGCCGAGAAACTTGGCATAGACGATTACTTTGCCCATGTTTTGCCAGATAAGAAAGCGGAAAAAATTAGTTTTCTAAAGGAAAGGGGCTTTAAGGTGGCTATGGTTGGAGATGGCATAAATGATGCTCCGGCACTTGTCACGGCGGATGTGGGCATAGCCATAGGCGCTGGGACTGATGTAGCCATAGAAAGCGCAGATATAATCTTAGTTAAGAACGATCCGAGAGACGTCCCGAAAGTAATAGAACTTTCGAGAAAGACATATTCAAAGATGATTCAGAATCTTTGGTGGGCTGCCGGCTACAACATTGTTACTATACCCTTAGCGGCTGGTGTTCTCTACAATTTTGGTTTTGTCTTGCCTCCGTGGATAGGCGCGTTGGTGATGTCCCTAAGCACGGTTATAGTTGCTTTAAACGCTCAAACTTTAAGAAAATATGAACCAAGGGGGGTGCAGTTTATGGAGAAAAAACGTTTAGTAACAGACCCTGTGTGTGGAATGAAGATAGAGCCAGAAACCGCCTACAGCAAGATTGAGCATGAGGGACGCATTGTCTACTTCTGCTCCAAACATTGCGAAGAAGAATTCAAAAGAAATCCGAAAAAATACAAGATTTAAATGAGACATCGGACTCAAATACTCTATCGTTGGGGAAAGGTTAAAAATTTTCTAGGATACCATTCGTGGGATAAAATGGAGTTTGATGTCGCTTTACGCACGGTAATCCCGATTTTTCTTTTGATGGGCTTAGGTTTCCTTTCTAGAAAAATTGGGATTTTGAAGGCTGGTGATGAGCGCATACTTAGCGCTTATGTGTACTATTTTGCTTTGCCAGCACTGTTTTTTGTGGACTTGGCTGAAACAACATTTAACGAAGAAAATATTCGTTTTGTCGCCGCTGGCGTAACGCCGATACTTTTGGTGGTTGCCATATACCTTATCCTATATTACACTGTTCGATTTTCGAAGGACACCCTTTACCTTCTCATTTTAAGCACGGTTTTTGGAAGTCTCGCATTCTTCGGCATACCGTTTGTTATGTTTGCGTTTCCAGGCGAAGGTGAAGCGTTTGCAACGTTGGCGGCGTCATCAATATCCATCATTAGTGTTTCCACATCGATTATTGTTCTGGAGTTGTATAAGCTTGAGAAGGGTTCGTTAAGCGAGGGATTAAAAATTGTTGCGAGGAGGCTTTCGAGAAACCCGCTTATACTGTCAATTTTGCTCGGTTTCGTTTTCTCGCTAGCTAACGTGAAAATTCCAGACTACTTTTCTATTCCATTGCACATGCTGGGAAGCACCACAGCAACAGTTGCAATTTTCATGCTCGGCGTATTCTTGTACGGGAGGCAATACTCCAATATTGCTGATGCCTTAAAGCTGAGTTTGCTGCGAATAGTGCTTTTGCCGTTAATCGCCCTTGGAATAGCCTCTTTCTTTAGTTTGCCAAAACTGTCGATTGCGACTTTGGTGGTGATGCACAGCGTGCCAGTTGCAGTTTCAATGATTGTCCTAAGCGAACGCTACAACTTTTATAAAGAGACTATTACCTCGCTGATTCTGGTTTCCTCTTTGGGAGCATCCATATACTTGAACTTGTGGCTCTTGATTTTGAGCTTATGAAACCTTCAAAGTGGTAAGAAAGGTTTAATAGCGCTTAACCTTCATTATTCCAAATGGGCTTAGCATGGTCAAAATAGTAATCGACTACAGCAAGTGTTCTGGAGACTTTGACAAGATTTGCGTAGAAATATGTCCCACCTCAGTTTTTCAAGATGAAAAATCTACTAAGCCTAGAGTGACAAACGAGGAAAATTGTATTTTGTGCAGAACGTGCCAGTTTAATTGCCCAACGCAAGCCATAAAAATCTTAACTTGAAACAACCTTCAACAGTTCACCATCAACACTTCTGATTTCCACGTGCAAGTTTTCTCCGACGCTTCTTGCTGCGCATTTGATGCATGGGTCATAGGCTCTTATAACCATCTCAATTCTGTTTAAAAGTCCAGGCTTAATCTCGCCTTTATGTATAAACTCGGCCGCTACATCTTTGACGTTTACGTTTATTGCCGCATTGTTTATTTGTGTTGGTATTATTAGCTTCATGCTTTTGAGTCGCCCGCGTTCTGTAAGCACATATTCATGTGCAAGTGTTCCCCTAGGGGCTTCAACAACGCCTATTCCTCTGCCCCTTTTTGGTTTAACTTTGACTCTAACTTCTTCCCGCGTTAGGCTTTCATCCTCCAAGATTTCTCTTGCTCTTTCACAAGCGTACATTAGGTCTATCAGCCTAGCATAATCAAATAATAATGTTGCGTGGGCTGGATCTCCAAACTTTCTCTTAAACTCGTTCATTTCTTCATCGGCACATTTCGTTGCCGCACTCTTGTTCACGTTAATCCTCGGCGTTGGTCCAACCTGGACTATGCCGTTTGGCCATCCCAAAGCTTTCAAATAAGCGAATTTTGCATATGTCCACCCAAAACGTTTCTCTTCAACGTGCTCCACGTATTGCTGTGTGTCAAATTCTGACAGCGTTTCGCCTTCTGAGTTTATCGCTTTTACTTTTCCTTCGTAAAATCCTATTGATCCGTTGTCCGTTAAAGCCATGTAATTCGTCTTGTAGTCTCCTGCTTTTTTGAATTCAAGCCAGTTTTTCTCAAAAAGCTCTTTTCCAAGTTCTATTGCTTCTTTGGTTATTTTGCACGCTTCTTCTGATGTCTTGAGCAGTATTTCGCGTTCCTTCTCCCTCATTGGGCTGATTATTCCGCCTGGTATTACCGAGACTATGTGGACTTCACGTTTTCCAATTATGTTCAGTATCTGCGTCGCAAAACTTCTTAATTCGATGGCTTTTCTTCCTATTTCTGGTTTTTCTCGCATGATGTGAAAAATGTTTCTTTTTGAAGGGTCTTCTTCCGATGAGAACCAAAAATCTGGCAGTGTTAAGAAAAAGAACACTAGCGATTGGTTGCTTATTATTTGTCCCATGAGCAAGAGCTCTCTGAGCTTTTTCGCCGTTTCGGTTATTTCCACACAATAAGCGTTTTCGATGGCTTTTGCAGAAGCCAGCACGTGTGCTGTTGAGCATACTCCGCATATACGTGATATTATGAATGGGAGTCTTTCAGCTTCCTTTCCCCTCAAAAAGTAGTCGAACCCCCGAATTTCGGTTGCGTAAAAGTATGCGTCTGCAACGTTTCCTACCTCGTCTAGCACTATTGTTACTTTTCCGTGTCCTTCAATCCTTGTTGTTGGTGAAATTGTAACTTCCCGTTTTTGACTCAAATTATCCTCTCCCTAGCCTTGAAACGCTCAAACTTGGAGAATATGAAAGTGTGAAAAACGAATGGATTGCGATACAACTCTTTCTTGACAGTCTCTTCTGGTATGCCTGTACGCTTGGATATGACCTTGACGAGTAATGCGTAAATGTCCCGAGACCTATACAAGAGCGAGTCTGCTGGTCCTCTGCAGCCAAAGCATGTGAAGCCCGCCCTTGGGCATGGTGCTCCACACCCTTCGCGCGTTAGCGAACCTAAACATACGAAGCCTTGGCTTACTAGGCAGAGTTCGGGATCAACTTCCTTTTCATAAACGCCATATAGGTGGTCGAGCTTTGCTGGAACAATTTTTCTGTGGCATTCTGTGCATACGACGCTGTGGTGGCGCATCGGCGTTTTTCCGCTTACTATGCTTTTTAGGCTATGGATTATTAGGAAAGGCATGGGCGGGCACCCTGGAATGTAATAGTCGACGTCGACGAAGTTACATATTGGATACATTAAATCCTTTAGTTCTGGAAGCTTGCTTGTGTCTATCAGCGTATATTCTTTTTCGAGAAGCTTTTTGATGGATGTTATGTTGCCTAGGGTTGTTATTCCGCCGTGAGTAGCACATATTCCAAGGGCAACGAGAACTTTTGATTTGGCGCGAACTTCCATAATTAGGTTTTCGTCTGCTTGTGTTCGCACTCCACCTTCAACAATTGCCAAATCGACTTCTGGAATTTCCTTGAGGTCTATGAATGTTGGAGAGTAAACTATTTCGAAGTCTTCAGAAAGGATTTCGAGAAAGGCGTCGCCAGCGTTCAACAGTGATGATATGCATCCCGCGCAACAAGTTAAAGAGACTATGCTGACTTTCATTGCTTTGAACACCCAATTCTAGACTAGAATGTTAATGTTGTTATTTTAGCTTACCTAAAACCTTCGCCCAACTAGTAAAAGCGTCAAACAGTTAAGCTTAAGTCAAAAAGAATCTAACACCTTCAGTATGGTGAAAGTTTGTCTTCCTTTGACGAGAAGAAAGTTCTGGACATTTTGGAGAAAGTCAGCAGGAGTGTTGTGAACATAAGCACAATAAGAATTGTCCATCACATATTTTATCAAGCAGTTCCAGTTGAGGGGATGGGTTCTGGAACAATAATAGACTCGAAAGGGTACATTTTAACAAACAACCATGTTGTTGGCGGTGCGGAAAAGATTGATGTGACGCTTTGGAACGGCGAAATCTTGGAAGGAAAACTTGTTGGCTCATGCGCCGCTCACGATATGGCTGTTGTAAAAGTCAACGCAAAAGACTTGCCAGCAGCAGAGCTTGGCGATTCCGATAAGCTGCGTGTTGGACAGCGAGTCTACGCCATTGGAAATCCCTTCGGCTTGGCTGGCGGACCAACAGTGACTTCTGGCGTTATCAGCGCCGTTAACCGAACAATAGAGTCACGGAGAGGCCTTTTGGAAAACCTCGTTCAGACAGATGCTGCAATAAACCCTGGAAACAGTGGCGGACCGCTTGTTGACCTTGAGGGGAAAGTTGTTGCCATAAACACGGCGATTATCCCTTTTGCGCAGGGAATAGGCTTTGCAATTCCAATTAATCTAGCCAAGAAATGCACAAACGAAATAATAGCGAATGGGATTTCCGCCAGACCTTGGCTTGGCATAGTTGGCTTAAGCATTACGGGCGAACTTGCACGCTACTATGATTTGCCACTTGACTATGGTGTTCTTGTAACACGTGTGGCAGAGGACAGCCCAGCGGAAAATGCTGGAATAGCTGCTGGCGACATAATTTTGAGAATAGGTGAAAAGGACATTTATAGAATTGAGGATTTGCTTCATGAAATTCACAGCAGAAAAGTTGGAGATAAAGTGGAAATCGCCGTTTTCCGAAGAGGACGCGAATACAAGTTTGAAGTCGAATTGAGCAAGGCGCCATAAAAAAAGAAGTTGACGTGCGAAGCTAAAAGTGGATAAAAATGTTGGGTTTTAGGATTGTTTAGCTCTAGTTTTCTTTTTGAGAATTATTGTGAGCGCTGCGATCGCACCTAGTATAAGCGGCATTGCTACTGATGGAAATTCTGGCACTATTGCTATTTCATGCGTTGAGTGTGTATAGTTAACGTATATGTATGTGTCTGCGGCGTATGTCCAGTTTATGAAGTCTAATGATTCGCCGTTTAATAGGACAGTGTAGTTGTTTTGCCACAATTCTTGTATGATGATGTTTGGAATTGTTATTCTGCAGAAACCACTTGCAGACGTTCCAGTAACGTTAAAGCTTATCTTTTTCTGGTCTACGTCCAGTTGGAAATGCGAAACTGTTGAATTGCTTATGATTTCGATTTTTTGCTCTGCACCGTCCCATCTTCCAGCGTCAAAAACGTTGATTGGACCCATAAGTGGATATCTGTCAATGTTTTCTGCGTCAATTGTATATTGTATGTCGCTGATGCCGTCGTAATCCGCGTCAACTCCTGTATGGTCGCTCCAGTAGTTTCCGCCAGAAGGATATCCGTTGTCCCATGTGCACGGTGACTGGTATGTGTATGCTGGGTTTGTGTTGTTTATGAAGTTGTTGTGGTATATTGTGTTGTTTTCTGATCTGCCAAGGTCTATGCTATAGGTGTTGTTCACCATGTTGTTTTCGCATATGAGGGTGTTGTTTGAACGTGAAAGCGTGATGCCATACTCGTTATTCGTTATGTTGTTTTTGCGTATGATGTTGTTTGAAGAGGTGCTGATGTCGATTGCTGTATAGCTGTTCGTTATGTTGTTTGCGTGGATGATGCTTTCAGAAACGTCGATGGAAATGCAAGTGTCGATTGCCGAAATGTTATTTTCGCTAATAACCGCGCTTGAATGAGAGAGAATTCTAATTCCATAACCGTTGCTTATTATCTCGTTGTTGGAGATTGTGCAGTTCGGAGAGTAGTAAATTTCTATTTCGGTATCACCACTATCTTTCAAAGTGTTTCCGCTAATCGTGATATCCGTGGCATTTGTAATGTAGATGCCTCGATCGGTTTTTTGGATAATGTTTCTAATTATTGTGATGTTTAAAGAATTGTCTAGGAACATCCCATAGTAGTCGTTCGTGAGATTGTTATTTTGGATTTCTATGTTGTTTGTATAGGCTACCAAAATTCCTTTTGCGCTTCCTGTTATATTCAATCCTTCAACGGTGATATCTGTTGAGTTTATTAGGGCAAGGAAACCAACTTCTGGGTGTGTTGTCGCGTTAATAGTTAAGTGATGCTGGTTGATTAGGTAGTAGGTTGGTTTGCCATCTATAAGGTTTGAAGCGTTAATGGAATGCATATAATGGTCCAATTCTTCTGCAACAACATGGAGCCCATAATGATTGTTACTAAGCAAATTGTTATACATTAAAGTGTTTATACATCTGGCAAGGACTATTCCCATCCACTCGTGTGTTTCTACGATGTTTTGGTAAACCTTCGATTGGTTGCATTCGATAAGACTTATTCCAGAATAGCCTTCTGTTACATTATTGCCGTAAATTTGGTTATCTGTTGAACTGTAAATTAGGATACTGTAACTAGAGGAGCCGCTTTTCTTGTTTTTTGAAATGTTGTTTTCAGAAATTGTGGTGTTATGCGCATTTGTTAGTTGTATGCCAGCATAAGTGTTTCCAGTGATGTTATTTCCAGAGATAGTGTCGCTAAAGGAAAACCTGAAATAAATTCCATCGTGTCCTCCTGTCATGTGGTTCCCAGAGATTGTAGTTTTGTAAGTGTCGTAGCCCCAAAGGTTATCCATAGTATTATTGAAGGAGCTTCCCAAAATTTTGACATTAGTTGTCTCGTTCAATTTAATGCCATAATAAAAGTCTTTAACCGTCACGTTTGCAATGGTGACATTGCTCAAGCTGTAAAGGGAGATGCCAAAGGATTGAGAAACTTTTTTGCCTTGAACTGCGAAGCCGTTTCCATTTATGATTATGTTGCTTTTATTCACAACTATTGGATAAAAGTTTGTGCCATTAAACGTGTACGTGACATAGTCGGTTGTGGTTATGTTTGCCTCTGGCGGCGTAATCGAGCCATCGGCATTAATGTAAATTATTTCATCTGTTGCTTCAACCTGTTCAATGTAGCTTACAAATGCTAACATGCTTACGGAAAGCGCAGTCAATATCGTTAAGGCAATTATCCTATTTCTTAACATTTGCTTTGCCCTTCTTCATCTATGTGTTTTAAGCCTTCAGAATCCGACTAATTAGCCTCCCCAATGCGCCTAAAAGCGCGGGACTAACAAGCCAGAAACGAAGACTTATTCCAGAAATAATTTCATAGGTATTTTTAAAATTTATGGAAAACTATTCCCTAATCTGTTTTGTTAGCAAAGTTTAAATGAAGAGCGTTCTCATGGGCTATTCTGGAACTGGTATAAGCCATGATTATGCGCGAAGAAATCAAGGAAAAACCGAACCTTTCAATAATAGCCTTAACCTCCTTTATAGTCTCTTTCCTAATAGCACGAACATTCACAACGCTTAATCCAGACATAGTACTCGAAAGTGGAGAGTACCACATTCACCACTTCTGGTATGGTATAGCGCTTTTGGCGGTGGGCGGCTGGCTTGGAATAAGCTACCAAAGCGAAAAAGTAGACCGTTTGGCTGCTATTCTCTTCGGCGCTGGAGGCGGGCTAATAGGCGACGAAGTTGGGATTCTGCTTACGCTTAGCGCGCATGCCTATTGGGCTGACGTCACATACACTTTTGTAATCACATTTCTAATTATAGTTTCGATGGCGCTTCTAATCAACAAGTATAGGAAGGTTATTCAAACGGAGTTCAGCCATTTCCTACGCAGCAACGCAAGCCTCTATATGGGCGTATTCTTAGCGGCAATTTCAGTGGTATTCACTTTAACAAGCAACATATTGATAATTTCGGTTTCAGTTGTTTTCGCCATAGTCGCCTTCATACTTGTCCTATCATACTTTATTCAGCAAATCAAAATGCGGAAACAAGAAGGGAAAACTTATTGAAAGGCGGATTATACGCTTGTTTGGAGGTGAAGATTGTTGGATGCGAAGCTACTTGTTGACGGCGAAGAAATAGCGTTAAATGAGTTTGTAGTAAAAATTTTAAGCGGGACAATTGTCGGCGCAGTCACGTCGTTAAGGGGAATAAAGAAGGACTGGAAGCAAATAGAAATAAAAGTGACAAGGTAAAACGCGTGCAGTCAGCCGATCAAATCAATTTTTAACCTTATTTCGGCGAACATCTCCCTTTTCGCCTTACAGATTGGGCAAATGTACGGCGGCTCTTCACGGTAAACAATGTAACCGCACTGTTTACAGTACCAAAGCTTCATTTTGGCGCCGTGCGCTTCCGCAACTGGTTCTTCGTGAGGCTTTTCGGCAACAACTTCTGTGCTCGAGCCATACGCTTTAACTTGCTTTTCTATTGGTCTGCGTTCTGGAACTGGCGAAATTGAAGTTTTTCCCTCAAAAACGTCCTTTCTAACGTAGAGCGCGCAGTAGCATGCTCCAAATTCTTCTACGTCTACGTTTCTGTAGTCGCATGGGCAGATTATGTCTCTGTCTAACTCAAATTTTCCAGATGCGAGACGGCATGGACATGATGGGTATCCATAGCGCTCCTCGTTTCTTTTTAAGCCTTCAAGAAGCTCTTTTAGGAATTCTTCGTTCGGGTTTAAGTAGTAACCGTGAGTTTTCGCGTCGCTTTCTGCTCTACGCCTAACTTCTTCAAGTGTTGTCAAATTCCTAAAGCCTCTTTAATTTTGTCCTTCCTAAAGCCGTTAATCAAAATCTTGTCGTCGATGATTATTGCTGGATAGCTTAGGCTTCCGCCCCTTGCTAGGATGTCATTCCTAATCTTTTCCTTGTCCTCTTCGCTGCAAAGGTCAACATCCACATACTCATACGCGATTCCATTTTCCTTAAGAAACTGCTTGGTGAGCTTGCACCAGGCGCAAGTGCTTAAGGCATAAAGGAAAACCTTATGCCTATTGTCTTTGCCTTCTACCTTTACAACGTTCATTTTTCCACAAACAAATTCACTACTTGTGTGATTTAAAAGTTTGCGATTTTACGGAAAAGATTTAACGTTGATTTTCCAAATTCACTTCCGGATGAGAACAGTTTATGCCGACAAACTTGCCTGCTGAAGCCAAACGCAAATGGGCTGAAGTTTCGGCAGCAAGAAACCCGAGAGAAAAAATCCAGCTCATGCAAGAATTTTTAAGTTTGGTTCCAAAGCATAAGGGCACGGCTAAACTTTGCGCCCAAGTTAAGAAGCAAATGGCTGTTCTACGAAGGGAAATTGAAGAGAAAAAGCATAGGAAGACTGGACGAGGCGGACCAAAATTTTTCATAGAAAAGGAAGGTGCAGCCCAAATAGCCCTTCTGGGATTAACAAATTCTGGCAAAAGCAGCCTACTCAGAGCGGTTACAAACGCGAAAGTTGAAGTTTCACCTGCACCCTACACCACAAGGGAGCCTGTCCCTGGAATAATGAATTATGAGGATATTCAATTCCAGATTATAGAAGCCCCAGCTTTGATGGAGGGCTCTGCTGACGGAAAAGCTTGGGGTCTCCAAACACTAGCTTTAGCGCGCAATGCGGACGGCTTAATTCTGGTTATTGACTTGTCGCAAGACCCAGTTAATCAGCTTTTGACAATTCTGGGAGAGTTGGAAAAAGCGCGAATATCTGTTTTCAAGCCTAGGGGGCGTGTTGAAATCGAGAAGAAGCACATGGGTGTTGGTTTGCGTATAATCCTTGTTGGAAGGCTTGTTGACTGCACATTAAAGGATGTTGAAGAACTGCTAAAAAGCTACCGCATAACAGACGCAATTATTAAGATTTCTGGAGAAGTGACCTTGGATGAAGTTGAAGATGCAGTTTTTGAAAGCACAGTGTATAAACCAACAATCATAATTGCAAATAAGGCTGATGAGAGTGATGCGGAGAGCAATTTGAAGCTGCTGGAAAGCCAAGTTAGCGGTAAACTGCCAATACTTGCAGTTTCATGTGAAAAACGATACGGCTTGGAAAAGCTTGGAGAAACTTTGTTTAAGGCTTTGGACATCATAAGGGTTTACACCAAAGAGCCAAATGAAAGAACGCATTCAGAAAAACCGTTCATTTTGCGGAAGGGTGCAACAGTTTACGACTTAGCCAAAAACATTCACAGCGACTTCAGCGAGCGCTTCTCATTTGCAAAGGTCTGGTCTAAACGCTTGGTATTTAGCCCACAAAAAGTTGGAGCCACATTCACGCTTGAAGATGGCGATATCGTCGAAATCCATACAAAGTAGTGTTAAAAAACTATCTTGAAGCCATGGCTATTCTTTCAAGCTCGTGGCGTTTTGAAACAGCATAGCTCTTCATGTCGTTATTCGCCGCCAAAATAAGCTCTTCCGCTAGGCACTCTTCTATCGAGCGCGGGTTATGCATAGCCGCTTGCCTTGCCCCCTCGCATATGTACCTCAAAGCCAAATCAACTCTCCTTTGGGGCGAAACATCAACCGACAAATGATAAACTATGCCACCATAGCTTATTCGCGTCGTATCTTCACATGGCGCAGAGTTCTCCACAGCACGAACAAGCACTTCTATAGGGTTTCTGCCAGTGCGCAAATGAATTATTTCAAAGGCATGCTCAACAATGTTTATTGCCTTAGCCTTCTTACCAGCATTTTTCCCGGGGCGCATGAGATTGTTTACAAGTCTCTCAACGATGTTCACATTTGCCTTATGGAAGCGCTTGTGCTCGTGTCTTCCCATGCTATGCGGGATAACGATGGGCTTGAGCGATATGTACCTCTGCAATCCCAAGTCCTTAACTTGAACGTCTCTAAAACTCCACTTGTTGAAAAGTTTAATTTCAGGCTTTTCCGACTTTTCACTCAAAAATTTCACCTTGCAGGCTTCTGCTTTCTACCATAAACAAGCTCATTCAGCGAAACGCCATTAACCATTATGACCTTCCAACGCACACCTGGAATGTCGCCCATGCTTCTCCCACGTGAGCCACCGATTCCTTCAACAACAACCTCGTCATGCTCGTCAACAACGTTTAGGGCGCCGTCTCCAGGCAAAAACGCCGTTATGACCCTGCCATTTTTTATTAGCTGGGTTCTAACGCATTTGCGTATAGCGCTGTTTGGCTGCTTGCTTTCAACACCAACCTTTTCTAAGACTATGCCCCTCGCCATCGGAGCGCCTTCAAGCGGGTCCGCCTTCACGTCGAGCATCAGCATTCGCCTTTTATAGTACATGCTACTCCAACGGAACTTCTTCCGCTTCTCGACCAATTTTCTAGCGGCGAACTCGCCTCTTGGGGATTTTGAACCCATAGCGCACTTTTCCTCTCGCTACGACTAATCACACATCTAATATTTAAACTGAACGAGGCACAAAACCAAAAACCTAGAGGGGCTAGTCACCTATTGGCTTAAAAAACTCCAAAAATACACTTTCAGCAAAAAACAAAAATCCAAAGTAGCAAGTCTAATTTAACGTGGAGCCTATTCGAAATGAGACAATGGAGACTATTAAAACTCGAGACTAACAACGCCTTCGCGAACATGGCAATAGACGAAGCTATACTAAACGCGAGGATAAATGGGTTTGTACCTAACACGGTGCGCTTCTACAGATGGAATCCATCAGCAGTTTCTATAGGAAAATTTCAGCAAATAAACAACGAAGTTCACTTGGAGAACTGCCGCAAACACGGCGTAGACGTTGTTAGACGAATAACTGGCGGAGGCACGGTTTATCACGATGCAGAAGGCGAAATCACATACAGCGTAATCGCCAACAAAGAAGACCTAGGCGCTAAAGACATATCTGAAGTTTATACAAAAATTTACAGCGGAATAGTTAAAGCCCTACAGATTTTAGGCTTGAAAGCAGATTTTAATGAAGGAAACGCCAGAGCATGCCCAAAT
Source organism: Bathyarchaeia archaeon (assembly GCA_038883655.1). Taxonomy (GTDB): domain Archaea; phylum Thermoproteota; class Bathyarchaeia; order Bathyarchaeales; family Bathycorpusculaceae; genus JAVZLQ01. The sequence continues at coordinate 54,138 of JAVZLQ010000005.1, read as the reverse complement.
CTAACAATAGCTGGACGAAAAATTTCTGGAAGCGCCCAATGCCATAAGACTGGAACAGTTTTACAGCATGGTACAATTCTTTTAGACGTAAACTTGGAGAAGATGTTCACTTTTTTAAGAGTGCCATGGGCGAAAACGTGCATGGAAATCGTCGGCATAGCCAAAAACAAGATAACATCAATAAAGGCAGAACTTGGAAAAAACATCTCGCTTGAGACGGTGTATAAGGCGTTAATTGACGGTTTCCAAGAAACACTAAAAATACAGTTGATAGAAGAGGAACTAACGCCGTACGAAAAAGAGTTAGCGGAAAAACTTTGCAGAGAAAAATATGCGACTGATGAGTGGAATTTTCATGGAAAAAACGTGTTTGAGGCGTAAGCGCCCTAACGCTTTTCTATTCGCCATTTTACTCCTTGAGGCGTGTCCTCAACAATTATGCCCATGGCTCTAAGCTGCTCTCTAATCCTATCAGCCGTTTCCCAGTCTTTGGCTTTTCTAGCTTCCTCCCGCTTTCTAATGAGAACTTCAGCCTCCTCTGGCAACTTCTCCAAAACCTCCTCCTTTTCCAAATCTAGGGATAAAACCTTGTCAAATTCGCGCAGCAGCTTATATTTTTCGCAGTAGCTTAGGTCTTTCTCCTCTCTCACGAGTTTCCAAACTATTGTAAGGGCTTTTGGCATGTTCAAGTCGTCGTTTATGGCTTCCAGGAAGGCGTTTCTGTATTCATCAGCCTTTGCTGTCTCTTTTACTTCGTCTTCAGAGCTTTCCTTAAATTTACGCATGTGCTCCCTCAACGTGGATAAAGCCTTTTGCGCCGCGTCCATGCTTTCCCAAGTGAAAACAAGCTCCGATCTGTAATGGGCTGTCAGGCACAAGTACCTAAAGGCAAGTGGATCATAACCTTCCTTAATCAAGTTTTTGACGGTTATTATTTCTCCAGCCGATTTAGCCATGCGTACAGATTTACCAAAGACAAGAAAGGCTCCGTGCATCCAATAGTTGGCTAGCCTCTTTCCAGTTGCCGCTTCTGCTTGTGCAATTTCGTTTGTGTGGTGGATTGGTATGTGATCTATTCCGCCGCAATGTATGTCGAAGTTTTCGCCTAAATATTTCATGCTCATGGCGCTGCATTCTATGTGCCATCCTGGAAAGCCGACACCCCAAGGTGAGTTCCATTCCATCTGCCTCTTCTTATCTTTCGGTGAGAAGAGCCAAAGCCCAAAGTCTGTTATGTTTCGTTTTTGCGGGTTAAACTCCACACGTGCTCCAGCCTTCAGCGACTCATTTAGCCTCTTGAAGTCCATTCCAGTTAGTATTCCATAATCCTTCAACTTTGAAGTGTCAAAGTAAACTCCAGTATCGATAATGTAAGTGTAGCCATTCTCCTCAATCCTCTTAATGAGCGCTATCATGTCTTGGATGTGGTCTGTCGCCTTGCATATGACCGTCGGTTTCAATATGTTAAGTTTTTCAGCATCTTCAAAGAAGGCTTTTGTGTAAAATTCAGCGATTTCCCAGGCAGTTTTGCGTTCCCTTTTCGCTCCCACCTCAATTTTGTCCTCGCCAGTGTCAGCGTCCGACGTTAAATGTCCAACATCAGTGATATTCATCACATGCTCTACTTTGAAGCCGTTAAACTCAAAAACTCGTCTAAGCAAGTCTTCAAAAATGTATGTGCGAAAATTTCCGATGTGCGCGTACCAGTAAACAGTTGGTCCGCAGCAGTACATTTTGACTTTTCCCTTTTCTATTGGGACGAACCTTTCTTTCCTACGCGTTAGAGTATTAAACAACCATATTTCCGCTGCTTTAGGCGCCATTCTAATTCGCCTAAGAGAATATGGATGGAAAATATTTAAGGATTCATCCACATCAATCATACTTTTTAAGCGTAAGCATTTCCCTAAAGCTCTTTAAGTCGTTCGAAATCTGCTTGAGAAAGTGCAGCTCTTCCATCGCCATTTTAAAATGCTTAAATTCTTCAAGGATTTTCTTTGCGTGCTTTTCATCCGCGTCCATTGTTGTTCACCGTTTTTGGAGGGCTTTCATTGTTTGTTGGCTAACCACGCAGCCATTTCCGTCATCGAGGAGAAAGGAGAAGGCTTCGAAAAACGGAAAAACAGTTCTTGGCTGCTGGTTTCGCCTTCAACCCTAGCCCTCCAAGTCTCATCGTAAGACTTAAGATACAATTCTCTTATAAAAGCTTTGCTGAATACCAGCAACGTACAAACTGGAGGCTTTAGCCTATGGCTAATATGCCCTCTAAAATTTTCTTTTCGTCAATGTCAAGTTGTTTAGCTAGCCAAGACTTTAGCAGTGCTGTTGGTTTTGGTAACTCGCCGCTGTATGTTACTATTTGGTTGTTTTTTAGGGCGTCAACTTGGAAGCTTTTTTCAGCCTCTCGATAGAGGAATGAAACCGTCTGCGCTTGGTGGGCTAACGTTTGAAAATCTTCCCATTGTTTGCAACGCAAAATCACTGGTGGACCGCGCAGCTCTTTGGCTTCCACGACTGTTGTTTTTTGTTCTGCTGATTGTGCTGGGACTTGTGCTGTTTCGCGTGGAGCTGATAAGTAGGTGATTAGGTTTGTTATTTCATTTTGTAATGTAGTAAGCCTTTCTTCAACCTTTTCGATTTTGCTGCTTAATTCGCCCGTGTCGCCTAATCTTTCGGTTATGTTACCCAACTCATTTATCAGCTTGTCCAAATCCTTTTCATGTTCCTTCAAAACGTTGACTATAAAGTCTAGGGCTTCTAGGGCTTCATCCTTCGTTGGGTTTTTCTTGGACATTAACATTCATCCTTGCTCGTGCTTTTCAACCTTATAAATGAAGTTCTTTATAAATAAACATAGCGAATCCCTAAGACATATCCTAGTGAAAGGCTACACCTACTTATTACTAATGTGAACTTTTGTGGGAGAGTTAAAATATCAGTTAATAATGAATAGAATACCCGAAACAGAGATGAATATTCAATGCAGAAAATCAGTTTTACCGAAAAAGAGGAAATTGCCAAATTTATCGCCGAAAAAGGCATAAAAATTCTAAATTTGTGCCACATACCAGAAGATGGCAGACTTAAAACGCTGAGTTTCTACGCATCAGATAAAAGTAGAGTTTCCCAGATACTTGAGTTCGGCGAAAGGGTTGACGGCTCAAACTTGTTCTCATTCATCGAATCGGAGAAAAGCGACATCTACATAAAACCAAACATCAAAAAAGCCTTCATAAACCCTTTCTCAAGCACTCCTACGCTGAACATTTTATGCGATTATTTGGATGAAAATGGTAAACCTCTGGATATAGCTCCAAAGACTATCCTGAAAAGGGCAGAAGAGAGACTATTATCATCGAGAGGAGTCAGCGTAAAGGCGCTGACTGAACTTGAATTTTACATAATCGCGAGGGAGACAAGCGAAGCACAGTTTCAAAATGTGCCGGATAGAAATTACCATGAATCCGCGCCCTTCTCGCGCTTTGAAGGTTTAAGGGATGAGATTTTGGTTACGCTCTCTGAAGTTGGTGTTGCAACGAAATATGCGCACAGCGAGGTTGGATGGTTGAGGCGTAAGGATGGAGTGTTGATGGAGCAGCACGAAGTGGAGTTTTTGCCGCAAGACCTTGCGGATATGGCGGAAAACATTGCGGTTGCTAAGTGGATTATTAGAAACGTTTGTGCAAGGAACGGAGTTTCAGTTTCCTTCTCCCCAAAAGTATCCTTTGAACACGCTGGAAACGGCATGCACATCCACTTCTGCGCAATTAAAAATGGTTCTAACGTAATTGCCAGTCCAAATGGCGCCATCAGCGAAGAAGGCTTGAAAATTATTGGTGGATTATTGAGCTTCACGCCAAGCTTAACGGCTTTTGGAAACCCAACGCCAATTTCATATCTGCGCTTTATTGCGCGAAGGGAATCGCCGATGTACATTTGCTGGAGCGAAAGAAACCGCTTGGCATTAATACGCATACCATTATGGTGGGGCTTCCTAAACACGCAAACTGAAATAGAAAACACCCGAAAAACAATCGAGTACAGGGCACCAGACCCGTTCGCAAACGCCTTCCTACTGTTCGCTGGGATGGTCGTAGCCATAAACCACGCCTTAGAAAACCCCGAGGAAGCCCTAAAAACTGCTGAAAAACTGCACATAAACGGGAAAGGTAAAGGCAAGAGGCTTAAGATGCTGCCAAAATCATGCTATGAATCAGCCAAAAATCTCTTGAAGGACAGAAAACTTTACGAAGCAAACGGCGTATTCCCCAAAAAACTGATCAAAAAAACAATTGAAAAATTAAGGGCTTACAGAGATAAGGATTTATGGAAAAACATTGCAGAAAAACCAGAAAAAATCGAAAAACTAATGCAACAATATATTCACTATGGCTAAGGAAACACTTATAGCCTAACAAAAAACGAAATACCATGAAAAAGGGCGGGTAGATCAGCCTGGAATGATCGCCACGTTGGCATCGTGGAGGCCGCGGGTTCAAATCCCGCCCCGTCCATTACATCAACGAGAGCAACATTTTTAGCTTAAGAACAAGTCAGTACGAACCTAACCCCTCTAGATTTTTGGAAAGTCAATTTTGCGCAGTTGCAGGCGTCCCAAATTTGATGCCCCCTCTAGGTTTTTGGAAAATGGCGCATGGCTAGGCTCTATTTTCCTTAGCCCCTCCCCTCTAATGCACTCTGTAGAGATTTCTCCTGAAGGTTCTGGCAAAGTGCGGGGGGTGGGATTCGAACCCACGGAGGCCTACGCCAGAGGATCTTAAGTCCTCCCCCCTGTCTTAGGCTGGTCTGCGCCCCAACAGCCTATTTAGACCTGGCTCGGGTACCCCCGCACCGCACTATTTCTGGTAACGCAGCACAGTTTAAGCTTTTTGCGAACGCAAACAGCACTAAGTTAAAATTTGAATTTCGCCAAGTTATGCTTACTGGGCGGGTAGCCTAGCATGGATAGGGCGCAAGCCTCCTAAGCTTGTGGTCGTGGGTTCAAATCCCACCCCGCCCGTTTAAAGTAAATACGATGTTCGCTACATTTTATGAAGGTTTTTCAAACTTTTGTGGGATTTAAGTACAATGTACTGTAAGTTTTACATTGAACTTTGTCCCGCCAATGTTCTCTAAATTTGGATTATTTCGTCAAAATATGCTTTGTATGGGCTTTATTTTTGGTGCGGGGGGTGGGATTCGAACCCACGAACCCCTACGGGACAGGCTCCTGAAGCCTGCGCCTTTGACCAGGCTCGGCGACCCCCGCTGTTTGCTGTGTGATTGTTTGTGTGGAAAAGGTTTAAGAGTTACTGTGTTTTATTGTTGTTGGTGATTGGTATGCCTACGCATGGTTCGCTTTCGAAGGCTGGTAAGGTTAGGTCTCAGACTCCTAAGGTTCAGCCTTTGGGTAAGAAGAGTCCTGCGCCTAGGTTTAGGAATAGGCGTAATTATGAGAAGCGTCTTCTTTTGCAGCGTAAGCCTGGGCAGAACTGGGTTTAAAGCTTTTATCTTATTTGTCTAATATCGTTTATGCATGTTTGGTGCTAGTCTCGTTATTTTGAATGCTAACGTCATTACTTTGGATGAGCGTAGACCTCGTGCTGAGGCTGTTGCTGTTTTCGGCGATAGGCTAGTGGCTGTCGGCTCAAACAGTGAGGTTCGCAAGTACGTGTCAGATGGGACAAGGGTTGTTGATGCAAAAGGCAAAAGTGTTGTTCCAGGGCTTGTTGATTGTCATGTGCACATGGCTGGTTTTGGGAGTTTTCTGCAGACTGTGGATTTGAGGGATGCAAAATCAATTGTGGAGGTGCAGCAGAAAATCCGTGAGTACGTGGCGAAAAATCCCGAGAAGCCTTGGGTTTTGGGTGGTAGATGGGACCATGAGCGGTTTATTGAAAAGCGTCTTCCGAACCGTTGGGATTTGGATGCTGTTGTTAAAGAAAAGCCTGTCTTTTTGGTGCGGGTTTGTGGGCATATTGGCGTTGTCAACGGTAGGGCGTTGGAGTTGGCTGGTATAACTGGGAAAACGGTTGTTGATGGTGGAAAAGTGGATTTGGATGCTGGTGGTGAGCCTACTGGGGTTTTGCGTGAAAACGCTTTGGAGCTTGTTTGGAGAGTTGTTCCTAAGCCTGACTTGAAGAGTATGGAGGAATTTTGCCTTCGCGCTTGCTGGGAAGCTGTGAGGGCTGGGCTTACTGGTGTTCATTGGGTTGTTGATTCGGTTGATGAGATTCGTGTTGTTCAGAAGCTTTACTTTGAGGGAAAACTTCCATTAAGGGTTTATCTTGGTGTTCCCGCTAGGCTTTTGGATGCGCTTGTTTGTTTGGGTTTGCTTTCGGGTTTTGGCAACAGTATGCTTAAGCTTGGTTTTGTTAAGGTTTTTGCTGATGGTTCTCTTGGCGCGCGTACTGCTGCCTTGAAAGAGCCTTATTTTGATGACCCTAAAACGAGTGGGATGCTGCTTTATACGCAGCGAAGCCTTAATAGGCTTGTTTTGAAGGCGCATAGGGCTGGCTTGCAGTTGGCTGTTCATGCTATTGGTGACCGCGCGGTAGAAGCTGTTTTGAAGGCTTATGAAATAGCGTTTAAAGTTTTTCCACGCGAGAATCATAGGCATAGAATTGAGCATTGTTCTGTTTTGAATCCGCGGTTGATTAAGCGTATTAATCGTTTGGGGTTAATAGCTTCTGTTCAGCCTCATTTTGTTGTTTCTGACTTTTGGGTTTTCCAGCGTGTCGGCGAAAGACGTGGGCGTTGGGTTTACCCGTTTAAGACGCTTATGCGTGAGGGTATAGTGGTTGCTTCTGGTTCTGACTCGCCTGTTGAGCCTATCAATCCGCTTTTGGGGATTTGGGCTGCTGTTGCGAAGGCGAATTTTGCCGAGGAAAGGCTTAGTTTGGATGAGGCGCTTAGGACTTATACTTTGAATGCTGCTTATGCTTCTTTTGAGGAAAACTTGAAGGGAAGCATTGAAGTGGGGAAGCTTGCCGATCTGGTTGTTTTGTCAGAGGATTTGGATAGGATACCACCAGAAAAGATTAGGGATGTCAGCGTCGAAATGGTTATTATTGGCGGCAAGGTTGTTTATGAAAGGGGAAAATGCGCCTTGAACTGCTAGCGTTTATTTATCTCCTTACACTCTAGCTATTTTGGCTGACGTTGGCTTGAGTGAGAGTCAAGCGATAAGGGAAATAATCGACAATTTGATGCATGTTCCTTCGCCTAGCCAAGAGCATGTTAACCGTGTCAAGTTGCGGGTTGCAGCCAAATACAAGTTGAAGCGTATTCCGTCAAACGCTGAAATAATACGCGCTCTTAGAGCGGATGAGAAGCGTAGGCTTCTGCCAGTTCTGCGTAGGAAAGCAACGCGCACCATTTCTGGAGTTACCATAGTGGCGGTTATGACTAAGCCTTATCCATGTCCTCAGCCGAGTCCCTGCGCTTACTGTCCTGGTGGTCCGCCTTTTGGTGTGCCACAAAGCTATACTGGTTTTGAGCCCGCGGCTATGCGTGGTTTGCAGCATGAGTTTGATCCTTTTGGGCAGGTTAGGAGTCGTATTGAACAGTTGCGTGCGATTGGGCATAGTGTGGATAAGGTTGAGTTGATTGTTATGGGTGGGACTTTTCCTGCTATGCCCTTGGATTATCAGCGTTGGTTTGTTAAGGGTTGTTTAGATGCTATTACGGAGAGGGAGTCAACGACGCTTGAGGAAGCGAAAAAGAATGCTGAGGTGAGTAGGATTCGTAATGTGGGTATTACTGTTGAGACTCGTCCAGACTGGGCTAAGGAAAGGCATGTTGACCACATGTTGGATTTGGGTGTTACAAGGGTTGAGTTGGGTGTGCAGAATCCAAGTGATGAGATTTATAGTTTGGTTGGTAGGATGCACAGCGTGGCGGATGTGGTTGAGGCTACGCGGATATTGAAGGATGCTGGTTTAAAAATTGTTTATCACATGATGCCCGGACTGCCCGGCTCTGACTTTAAGCGGGATTTGGAGGCTTTTAGGATGATTTTTGAGAATCCTGCCTTTAAGCCTGATATGGTTAAGGTTTATCCTTGTTTGGTTTTGAAAGATACTAAGGCGTATGAGTGGTTTTTGCGCGGCGAATACAAGCCCTACACGACTGAAGAGGCAGCGGATTTGATTGTTGAAGTCAAGCGTATCATTCCGCCTTGGGTTCGCATCATGCGTGTGCAGCGTGATATTCCAGCGCCGCTCATTGTTGCTGGCGTTAACCGTAGTAACTTGCGGCAGCTTGTTCAGCAGAGGCTTAAGGAGCGCGGTGTCCGCTGTAGGTGTATTCGTTGTAGGGAAGTTGGACATAGGCTTATGGCTGATAAAGTTAAGCCAGACCCAGAAAATATAGAAGTTTTTGTTACGAAGTATACTGCGTCTGAGGGTGAGGAAATTTTCATTTCTGTTGAGGATAGGGTGAATGATGTTTTGATTGGGTATCTGCGTTTGCGGGTTCCGTCAGCCAAAGCGCATAGACCAGAAATTAGGGAAATGCCATGTGCAATTGTGAGGGAACTGCATGTTTACGGACCATTAGTGCCAGTAGGCAAACATTTGGCTAAAGCGTGGCAACATAAGGGTTATGGCGGAATCTTGTTGGCTGAAGCAGAACGCATAACACGCCAAGAGTATGACTTAAAGAAAATTTTAGTCATAAGCGCATTAGGAACAAAGGAATATTATAAACGGTTCGGCTATGCCTACGATGGACCGTACATGTCAAAAATGTTAGGTTGATATTACCAGATTATGGTAAAGCTGATGACGGTATCATCGTAGTCTGGCGGTTCATATTTTGTTCTATCCCAGTATGGCTGTCCAATTGTTAAAGTTACTATTTCATCTGATTGGGGTTCTATGAAAATTAAGCCTTGGTCTGTGGTGTTAAAGCAGACTATTGCGTGGGCGCCATCTCTGAATTCCACGTAGACGAATCCACATTTATATCCTTCATCAAAAGCATGGCTTTTGACGTCTGCTGTAAAGTGAAGGCATGTATAGTTTTCTGAATATTCATTTTCATCGGTTTTATCTGAGGCTATGAAGTTGAGCATCTCTTGGTAGGTTGGGTCTCTGATGTTATAACCCGTTCCTGCTCCATCTTTTACTCCATCAAGATAGCCTTTATTATAGCCTTCAATGTAACCGCTAGAGTTGCCATCTAAATAGCCAAGTTCATAACCTGTTATGTTGCCATATTGATATCCTAGTAAATAACCGCTTGAGTTGCCATTTCTATAACCTAGTTCAAAGCCCGTTAGATTGCCGTTGATGTATCCTTGGGCGTATCCTAAATCGTAGCCAGTATTAAATGAAGCATTAGAACCAGTGTTATAACCGAAGCTGTAGCTTGCATAACCTACAAGGATTAAGAGTATACAGAAAATAGAGACAATATATTTTAATTTTCCTTTTGGTTTAGGCTCTTCAGCCCCATGCTTCTCAGTAGATTCTTTAACAAAGTGTAATTCTCCTTCAGAGGCTATTCTCTCTTTTTCAATTTTTTGTTCTTCAACTTTTTCTTCCCGCTGGAATCTGAATGAAAGATCTGGACAGTTATGATTTTCTGGAAGCCTATGCTCAACACAAAAATAGTGTCCACAGAAACCGCATTTGTATGGAAGAATAACCTCTTTTCCACAATGTTCACATTTAGGCATATATCATCAAATTTAACTATACCTATGCCTATTAGTAAATTTTGCCATTGGTATGTTGGTTATAAGTTAACTTTTATGTTGACTCAAGGCGTATCCGAGGAATGGTGCTGCGCCAACTACTATATAATTGCAGACCCAACAAACTCGCCTACATCCATTTTTAACCGAACCTCACTTATACCAATCAAATAAAAAAGCATATTAGCTTTCTGAAGCTTCAAATGTTTGAGAGTTTAAAATGAGTCAAGAAGAGAAATTTTCTGGTTATAGAGGTGAAGCTTTAGAAGCCATAAAAAAAGCTAGAGCGGAAATTGGCGATTTATTGCGTATAACAAAGGATGGCGAGATTTATGAGGGAATCCTTATTCCCCGTTCTGAGTATGGCGATGAAAGGCACATTGTTATCAAGTTGAAGAGCGGCTACAACATCGGCGTTCGCATAACACCAGACACGCATATAGAGCGCATCGGCGAAGGCGCAAAGCCAATTTTTGTTCCGCAACCCCTTCCACAGCAAAACCCAACGCTTCCACGCATCGCCATAATCAGCACTGGCGGCACAATTGCAAGCCGCGTTGACTATAGGACTGGCGCTGTTCGTCCCGCATTGTCGGCAAGCGACCTTTACAGCGTAGTTCCAGAACTTGCCGAAATAGCCCAAATAGACGCCCAAATCCTCTTCAGCGTATTCAGCGAAAACATAACTGCAAAACACTGGACGCAAATCGCCGAAGCAACAGCTAAAAAAATAGCAGAAGGCGTTGATGGCGTAGTAATCGCGCATGGAACAGACACAATGGCGTATACGGCTGCAGCCCTAAGCTTCGCCCTACAAAACCTGCCCGTACCCGTAATCCTTGTTGGCTCGCAGCGTTCAGCAGACCGCCCAAGCTCAGACGCAGCCACAAACCTAATAGGCGCAGCTATAGCCGCAGCAAAAGCTCCATTCGCAGAAGTCGCCATCGCAATGCACGAAACGCCTTCCGATACGGCAATTGTCATTCACCGCGGAACAAAAGTGCGCAAGTGCCACACAAGCAGAAGAGACACGTTCAAAAGCGTAAACGCCACGCCTATAGCACGCGTACAAAACCAGCAAATAACAATGCTGACAGACGCGTATATGCCAAGAGACAAAACAAGAAGGCTAGTGCTAAAGTCAAACTTCAGCGAAAAAGTAGCACTAATAAAGTTCTATCCAAACATGAACCCCGCCATAATAGAATGGCATGTGGAAAACGGTTATTTAGGCATAGTCCTAGAAGGAACAGGACTAGGACACGTGAGCAGCGCATGCTACAACGCAATAAAAAAGGCTGTGGAAAACAACGTAATCGTAGCAATGACCTCGCAATGCATCTGGGGACGCGTAAACATGAACGTATACGACACAGGCAGAGACTTACAAGCACTAGGGGTAATGCCACTCGAAGACATGCTGCCCGAAACGGCGCTAATAAAACTCATGTGGATTTTCGGGCAAACCCAAAACCCAGAAGAAGCAAAAACGCTACTAAAAACGAACATAGCCGGCGAATTCTCGCCGCGGACGCTGCCAGAAGAAACTACGTTATAGGGAGGGTGCCACCCGAAACATGGAAATAGACTATAGCAAAGTTGGGTTAAAAGTCGGCTTGGAAATACACCAGCAACTCGACACCAAAGCAAAGCTCTTCTGCCAATGCAAAACAGAACTCTTCAAAGGCGAACCAGAAATCACCTTCATAAGACGTTTAAGACCAACACAAAGCGAACTCGGACAAATAGACCCAGCAGCCTACTTCGAATTCCAAAAAGGAGTAAAAATCCTCTACGAAGCAAACCGCGAAACATCTTGCCTAGTCGAAATGGACGAAGAACCACCACACCCATTAAACACAGAAGCCGTAGAAATCGCCTTAACAGTAGCCTTGATGCTAAAGGCGAAACCAGTAGACGAAATCCACGTAATGCGCAAAACAGTCATAGACGGCTCAAACACCACTGGTTTTCAACGCACATGCGTAATAGCCCTAAAAGGCGAAATAGCCATCGGCGGAAAAACAGTTCCAATAGAACACATAAGCCTAGAAGAAGACGCAGCCCGCAAAATGGGCGAAGAAGAAAACACAATACGCTATCGCATAGACCGACTGGGCATACCACTAATAGAAATCGCAACCGCCCCAGTAATAAACACGTCAAAAGAAGCAGGAGAAGTCGCGCTGGCAATAGGAAGAATACTAAGGGCTACTGGCAAAGTCAAACGCGGACTAGGCACAATAAGACAAGACCTAAACATATCCATAGCTGAAGGTGCACTAACAGAAATAAAAGGCGTACAAGAACTCGAGCTTCTGCCGCTTGTTGTGGAGTATGAGGTTCAACGCCAACTAAACCTAATAGAAATAAGCAGAGAACTACAAAAAAGAGGCGCAAAACCAGAAGCCATAAAAGAGGAATTCTTTGACGTAACAAAAGTTTTCGAAAAAACAAAATGCAAAGTCATTCGCAAAGCCCTAGACAAAAAACACCAAGTCCTAGCAGTAAAACTACCAAAATTCAATGGGCTACTGAAACGTGAACTACTGCCAAACTTCCGCCTCGGAACAGAAATGGCTGACAGAGCACGGTTCTGGGGCAGAGTGGGCGGAATATTCCACACAGACGAAATGCCAGCGTACGGAATAACACAAGAAGAAATAGAAAACCTAAAAAACGCGGTAAAAGCCAACCCAGAAGACGCCATAGTCTTTGTGGCAGACACGCCAGAAAACGTCAAAGACGCCCTAAAAGCAGTTGTTGAAAGAGCAAAAGAAGCCATAAAAGGCGTGCCAGAAGAAACAAGAGCAGCAAACCCAGATGGAACAACACGCTACATGCGCCCAAGACCAGGCGCAGCAAGGATGTACCCAGAAACAGACATACCGCCCACACAAATAACAAAAGAAATGCTGGAAAAAATCCGCGCCACATTGCCGGAACTTCCAGAACAAAAGTTTGAACGCTTGATGAAACAGTACAGGCTAAACCAGAAACTTGCAAAGCAAATAATGGATTCGGAATACGGCGAACTATTCGAAACAATAGTTAAGGAAAGCAACGTTTCACCAACAACCGTCGCGGTTTTCCTCACAGAAACCTTAAAAGCGTTAAAACGCGACGGTGTCGAAACAGAAAAGGTTCCGGAAAGCAAAATAAGAGAAATTTTTAGGCTTGTTGGCGCGGGAAAACTGACAAAAGAAGCAATAAACGAAATCTACGTCTGGCTTTCAAAAAACGAAGAAAAAACCGTAGAAGAAGCCATAAACACGCTTGGCTTCAAAACACTTTCAGAAACCGAGCTGACCGCGCTTGTTGAAAAAGCAATAACAGAAAACGAAAAACTCGTTAAAGAAAAAGGACAAGAAAGCTTCGGCGCCCTAATGGGCATACTAATGCAAAATTTGAGGGGCAAAGTCGACGCTGCACAGCTAAGCAAAATATTGAGGGAAAAACTCAAGGAAAAAATGGAGTAAACCGCTCAATTTTCATTTAACGTCTTTCACTTCGATGACCGCTGGATACTGCACCTTTATCTGCTCGCCACAGTACGGGCACATCTTAAACTCTGGAAGAAGAGGCTTACCGCATGCGGGGCAAAGTATTGGAAATTTAACCTTCTCCTCTATCCTCTTGACCTCACGCTTCAGAGTCCCAACCTCAGCCTTAACCTTTTCTACAAGCTCCTTTAATGGCTGAATTTCCTTAACTTCCGCTCTTATGTTGTAGATTAAATCCTTAACCTGCAAGAGCACCTCGTTATTTGCCTCAATCGTCTCGTTCATCAAATCTATAACTTCACTCTTATCCTCAACAAGTTGTGTTTCCACGGCACTCTGCTTTTTCGCATCTGAAAGAATTTTGTTTAGGAAAGCCTCGACTGGATTCTCAAAGGCTACCGCGCATGTTATTCCCCAAAGAGTAAAAGCTGAGAAGAGGCTTACCCAGAAATATGCTGCGGGAGTTAACAACTGCAGTTTTTCGCCTATAAATGGGTAGAGACCCAACAGCCTAATTTCGCTGTTGAAAAGTATGACGGATATTGCTTCGACCAGATGTGCCGAGGCGACGATTGTTAGCGAACTGAAAATCCAGACAAGGACCGCCTTTTTAACCAAGCTTTATTCCTCTGTTTTGGGTGAGTGCGCTAAATAGAATTAGCATATCTTAATATTTAATACGATATTTCCTTCCACGCCATATATCAAAATCCGATACGTAAAATCTAAAAGCAGTTGCAAACATCACTATAAGACGTGGGGATGAGAGTTGCATTGCAAAGGAAAGGAAGGCCAAGGCTTTTTTGCTCTGCGCTTTAGAATGGGCGAATACGAGGTTGAGGTCAGCGGCACACGCGAAGAAGTTCTAAAGACAATTGAAGACTTGCCGACCCTGATGGTTAACGTTCAAAAGGCTTTTGAGGGATTAAAGCCCAAAACAGTGACTAAGCTCACGGTTAAGGCGGAGGCGAAAGAAGAACCGACAGTGCAAAAGTTTCCAACGATTGCGCGAACAGAAAAGTGTGATGAAGCGCTTCTAAAAATACTTAAGTCGGACTGGGGGAAGTGGCGTCCACGCACCATAGAAGAACTGCGCAGTGCCTTAGAGGCTAACGGTTTAAGCTTTTCTGGAAAGGTTTTAAGTGGGGCACTTTTTGGACTTGTTAGGAAGGGAGTTGTTAGGCGCTGGAAGACTGATGCTGGTTATGTTTATATTCTCGCCGAGAAAGAGGCATTAATCCGTAGTGAGGAGGCGAAGGCTGATTGAAGAGAATTGAAGCGCGTATAAAAACGCAGTTCGGCGAAATCGTTATCGAAGGCGATACTCCACAGGAAATTATTGAGATGCTTGAGGCTATTCCAGAGAATTTTATGGATAAAATTTCAACGCTTGTTGTAAGCAAGATTGTTCCTTCAAAGGCGCAGTTGAAGGGCATCATCGAATACACAACTGAGGGTCCAGTGATTGTTGCTCGTGAAAACCTAACCCATTACGAGGCTATTGGACTTGTGCTGTATGCTTCTGATGATAGGCGGAACACGGCAGCGCAGATAACCAAGCTTTTGGAGTCCAGTGGAATCAAATGCATGGTTCCAGCAAGGCTTAACGAGATGACTAAGCGCGGTCAAGTGTATAAGCCAGACCCGAACAAGCCGGAATTTAAGCTTACTGTTCAAGGTGAGAGATGGATTGAGGATGAGGTTTTAGCTAGGCTTCGGGGTAAGATGGGTTGAGTGGAGAAAGCAAGACGTTAACGGTTCATGTAAAGTATGGGGATTTGGAGAAAACGTTTGTTGGCAGTTTGGAAGAAGTTTGGCTTGGCATAAACAGGTTTTTCAGCGAGCTTATCCCTTCGTTTGAAATTTCAAGAAGACTTACGTTAAGCGTCGATTTGCAGCTGCTTGTAAAGGACTGTGAGGGAATAATTGCCTTTTCAAATGAAGGTGCGAGTCTGCTTGTTTCGAAGGATAGGCTTACGGACAACGAGACTTTGCTTTTGTGGCTTCTTGCCTATTATGTTGGCTTTCAGCTTGGTTTAGTTGGCAGTGATGCCGCCTCCAAGGAGGAGTTGCAGGCAAGGCTTGGGAAAAGCTCGAAGATTACGAGCACACGTTTGGGTGAGCTTGTTAAGGGTCAGATAGTTGTGAAGACTGCTGATGAAAAGTATAGGCTTACAACTTTTGGCGTTGTGCACATGCAGAAGGAAGTTTTGCCAAAAATTAGGGCTAGATTAACTGCTAAAATGAAGTGAGAATGTATATTTTGAATTCATAATTCTTAAATAATTTTATCGCTCCAAACTGTAGATTTTGGGCGAAAGATTTGATGAGAAACACCAGATTGGTTTTGATGCTATTGTCATGCACTTGTTTCCTACTGGTCGCCGTTAGCTTAATATTAAACTGTTG
Source organism: Bathyarchaeia archaeon (assembly GCA_038883655.1). Lineage (GTDB taxonomy): Archaea > Thermoproteota > Bathyarchaeia > Bathyarchaeales > Bathycorpusculaceae > JAVZLQ01. Next base: position 38,526 of record JAVZLQ010000005.1, on the reverse strand, counting down.
TGGGATTCCGGTAAGAGGCGATATGTAAATCAAGCGCTTCGCTGGGTGGAAGGCTTGGACGAAACAAAAGCTGAAGCTGAAGCATGGGTGAGAACAAAGCCTAAACGCATAATTCACAACCAGACGCTTATCCAGCTGCTTTTCATTCTCGCTATGGCGACGCCAATTCCAGCAAGCGGCTTAGTTATGTACCTTGCTTTCTGTGTTGCGCCAGCTATTGTCATTCCTTCCATTCTCGTTTTGTGGTTTGCTGCTGTCATCTTTGAAATTTGTGTTTGGGTTTTGAGGAGAAGAAGATCATAAAGCCTTGATTTCAGCTTTAGTTTGCTGGATGTGCACGTAAATATTCTATTAATGCCTTGTGGATTAATGGTTTGTCGTCCTTTAGTGGATAAGCGTATGGCAAGTAAATTGAATGGTGTCCGCTCAATTTTATGGTTAATCCCTTCTTCACCGGGATTTCCTCAAGCCTAAACCCTTCACTCACAAGTTTAGCTACGTAAACTGTTCCATCGATTGCAAACTGATCCTTTCCGATGTTACGCGCCGCGGCTTCGGAACAGCGACTTGTCATCAGCAGTTTTGTTCTTCCCCGTGGTGGGTGGTCGCCCAAAATGCCGCCGATGACCACGGCCTTTTTGTTTGCTAAGTCTTCCGGTGTAAGCGTTGAATTTGCCTTTGGATCCAGGATTACGATTTCAAGCGGATTGTAAAGCTCGGCAAAGCTTTGTTCTTTCACTGTTCCAAGGCTTGAAAGCCTGTTTTTGTCAGCTTCGCCTTTAACATTCGTGAATATTAGACGGTTTTTGCTGACAATTTCTGAAGCGTGCATGTATTCTATGTTTAACCATGTGCCAATCTCCGGCTCCAAATGCTCAATAACAAATTTTAATGTATTTTTGGCGCAGTTCCCGACCAATACGAGTAGCCCCCTATAGGATTTCTCGCATAATTTAATTGATTAGATTATCCATGAAAAGTTTAATGTCATACCACAACACGGCGACACCTAACAAGAACATGACAAAAGCTATAATTAATGCCCAATTGTTGGTTCTAAAAACCGCTAATAAAACTGCAAAGAATATGAGGAAAAGAGAAAATATAATTATAGGCACTTTGCGAACGTGAATGTAAGAACTCCAACTCATACGTGTACACCATTAAACTTTATCAAACTACACTGCTAATTTCTCGACAACTTTTTTAAGCATGGTAAGCGAACTAATAGTTGCATCAGGAGCAATTTCATCTTTCCTTAAACCACCAAGCTTTCGCGAAAGCGAAACAAGCGATGTAGGGTCAGACTCCGCCACTCTATCTCGTCCTGTTTCACACAGAAAGTATACTGCTTTAAAACATGCGTTTTTCGCACCCCAAACGTCGCTCCTCAAATTATCGCCAACATGAACCACCTCGTATGGCTTCACTTTTAACTTCTCGGAAACTAAATGAAATATTCTTGGGTCAGGCTTGCGGACGCCAACCTCCTCAGAAAAAATCATAACGTCAAAATACTTTGCAACGCCTTCTTTTTCAAGAAAGCGTCTTAATCCAAACCCAGGTGTTAACCCAGTATTACATATAATTCCAACGTATTTGTTTTGGCTCTTTAACCACCGCAAAACTTCAAGTGCATCCGGGTTCAGGTAAGGAGGAACCTCAAAAAGAGCAGAAACATAAGCTGAACTTAACGAGTCAAGCCACTCCTCTTTTACAGAGACTGAATTTTTAAACAAATGTTTCATAAGTAGCTGAATCTGTTCCGAATGAGCGATGTCTCTGTTGGTGTCCCAAATTTTTAAAAGTGAAGAAATCGTTTTCTTCAAAGCAAAATCCATATTCTCAACAGAAACTTCAACTCCAAGCCCTTTCAAAGCATTTACAAGATTTCTACAGCGAGCGGATGATCTTCTCGCATCGTAGCCATCTCTTTCAAAGAGTAAAGTTTCCCAAAGGTCAAAAGTCACAGCTTTGATACGCGATTTATGGCGGTCTTTTTTGGGCATATTGATACCTTCTTGGTTTTCCTTCACGTGTTAGGATTCCTTCTTTTACTAGGTCTATTAGGGCGTGGGCTACTGCCGTTCTGTCATAGTGGAACCCGCGTTTTGCCATTTCATTATGGACCTCGCTTAGGCTTTTAGGCGTTGCGAACAAGCCTTCTTCCCATAGTTTTTGTATTAGGCTTTTGCATGTTTCTGCGCGCGGCGGCGCTGTTGCGCGTTCCGTTATTAGTGGTGTTTCTTTTAGTTTTTGGGTTACTGTTGAGAGTATGCGTTCTACTGCCGTTTGCAGTTGGTCTTCTTGGCATTCTATTTCGAATTCTATTTCGCCTATTCGCATTTTTACTCGGATTGGTGGTTTTTGATGCGGTTCTGTCAATTTTTCACCTTGTTGAATATTGAATTGTGCATCTTGTTCATGCACAACATTTAAATATTCCTTCCGCAGACAATTGGCTATTGGTGAATCTTGGTGATTGAACAATACACTATAACAACAACACCAAAATATAATTTTCCACAAAAACCCATCGAAACAGCGCTGCCGCAAAGACTACTAGAACTAAGCATACACTCGCTGAGGCACATCCAAAACCAACAAATCCAACTAACCCCACAAGCAGTAGCGCAAAACGGCAAAATAGACGCTCAACTACAGGTGCCAAGCCTAAACTTGAAACCAACAATCATACAAATAAAACCAAAAACCCAAGAAACACTTGTTGCGGCAATAGACACTTCAAGCATAAAAATCGGCGAAACAAAAACAGGCATCCTAATCGCCATAAGAGGCGCCACAATCTGGAAACAAAACAAACGCTATAGGTACATCCGCCTAGGGCCATTCATATTCCACATAACAGAAGAAAACAAAACAGAAGTTTACAACGCACTGCAAAGGGCATACCTCGGACAACAAAGCATACAAAACCACCAGTACACGCCAAACATGACGCAGATGCCAACACGCTTAGCAACTCTGCTCGAAAGATGGCTGCAACTCGCCACAGCAAAAACAATGACCAACAGCCTAATCTTACTAGACGGTTCGCTAACGGCTGGCACACCAGACACCCCCGCAAATGTCATGCGAGAAATCTTGGAAAACGCAAGGAAAACTGGAAACGCTGTATTGGCATTTTCAAAAATGACCACGATGAGGCTTAACGGAAACCTAATAACAGAAGCTCTGCCCAACTTTGCCCCACCGTTCCTACTTGAACTTTCTGGGTTAAGAGCAAAACCGCCGCTAATCTCGTTCGGCAACATCTACGTGGCTAGGCTTTCAAATGGAAACTGCGCCTTCAGGTTGGACATTGACCGTGAACTGCCAAGCCAAGAAAAAGTGGAAGCTGTTGAAAAGCTTGTTGGAAACGACCTGCTAGTGCAAGGCTATCCAGAAACCCTACGCTTGGCGCACATACTCTGCACGTTCACTGCAAACGAGGTAATAGCCATGCAACACTTCATAACAAGGCGCTACGGACTAAAAATAATCAACAGACCAGACATGCACAAACTACTTTTCGGGCCATTCGGAAAAGGAGAGGCAAACACATGAAACTCTACAAGAAAGAAGGAAACATCGTCCAAATCCTAAGCTTCCCAAACGAAACCGCAGAGAAGAGCGACTACCTCCTAATAGAAGATGCGGATGCAGGAAAGGCCCTAATCGCCCAAGTAATAGACGTGCAATTCGCTAGTATACCAGGCGTTTTGGAAGAACTGCTTAGGAGCCTTCCAGATGGAGGCGAAATAATGCAGGGCGAAGACTTTGACCCGCTTGAAATCGCACCGCACATCACCTACATCCAAGACGCAAGTCTGCTGATATGCAAGATACGCGCAACAATAGAAAACGGCGAAAACTTAAGCCCAACAAGCGCTTGGCTTCCATCCCGCTCGCAATCAACTATAAAGAAGCTTTCAATACCAAAATTGCTTAAGCTTGCGAGAATAAATGGTGAACTCCCAATAGTTTTGGGCGGCACAAAGGATGCCTCGCTTTTAACGATAGACGCTTCTTCGTTGGATGGAAGGCTTAACATTATTACTGGGAAGAAGGAAACTGGGAAATCGCACCTTTCAAAACTTCTAATTTCAAGCCTTGTGGGCTATAAGGCGACAGTAGTCGTTTTCGACTTGAACGGTGAATATCTAAGCCTGGGAATGACCGCGGACGGAAAGAAAAACGTGCTCTACGACAAAATCCACATTTTGACGCCAGCCCAAAACTTCAAAGTAGCCCTAAAACAGCTAAACCTACACGTGCTATTGGAAATCCTAATACACGCACTGCATTTGCCAGGGACCTCCGCACGCGAGTTTAGGCGAATTTGGCAGTCGCTTAAAGAACGGAACATGTTGACACTTCATGATTTGGGTGAAGCCATACGAAACTGGCACTGCAACCAGCATGTTCGCGATGCGCTCTTTTCGCGGTACTACGCGCTTGTTAATTCTGGCTTCTTCACGGATAACGTGGCGGAAGCGACACTTCTAGAAGAATGTTTGTTTAGGGCGAAGGAGCAGGGCGGCGCCATAATAATAAACCTTCGGAACACCTCGCCGATTGATAGGCAAATAGTCGTCGAATACCTTCTAGGAAAACTCGTCGAACTGTTAACAAGCTGGAAGCTTAAAGCTGTCTTCTTGTTCGCTGAAGAAGCGCACTTGTATTTGCGCGAGACCTACTGGGATGACATTGTAACGCGGATGCGCCACTTTGGCATATTCACCACATTCATCACTAACCAGCCGGACACCATACGCGAGAACATTTACCGCCAAGCGGACAACATATTCCTATTCAACTTCACAAACGAACATGACCTAGAAGTGGTTTCACGCGCAGCACGCGTAGACGCGGAAACAGTAAAATCCATAGCCCGCGACTTACCACCACATCATTGTCTTGTGCTTGGCAAAGTTGTTAAAGATTTCCCAATAGTCGTGAAAGTCCGAGCCTTAGATGTAAAAACAATGGGAGAAACTAGGCTTTTCTTTAAAGATTTGAATTAAACTTTTCAAGCTTCTGCTTGTTCCGCTGGAAAAAAGCCCTAAAAGTTTTTGTTAAATCATATTTTTCCACTTCGCTAAGCGGAACCCAGCGCAGTTCTTCTGCGTCGCTTTGAGCTTTTAGTTCTCCCCCTTTAAGTTTGACGAAAAAGTCTATTATGACAAAGTGGTATTTTACCTCGCCGTTCTCGTCGCGAACAACGTTGTCAACAATGTCTATGAGCTCCGGCTCGTAGACCTCCAACCCCGTTTCCTCAGCTACTTCTCTCACAACAGTTTGGCTGACGCTTTCGCCAAGCTCAACCAAACCGCCTGGAATACTCCATTTGCCGCGTCCCGGCTCGCTTTTTCGCTTTTCAAGCAAAATCTTTCCGTTTTGGATTATTACCGCGCCGACGCCTACAACTGGCTGTTTCGGGTAAAGCCTCTTAACCAAACCAAACACCACTAAGGCGTATATCACATAACCTTATTTTCTTACTTATATTGTTGGCTCAAAACGTTGCCAAAAAGTTTCACGTTCTTCTGCAATTAATACCAAATCTTTGTCCTTTTTGACTACTACAACGAGCGCCGCAGCAGTTGCGAATAACGACGGCAAAGCCGTGAACTGCATAACGTCTGTAAGGTTCACTGTTTGCGAACTAAATCCAAAAGTGTAGCTTATGAAGCCGTCAACCTCTATGACATATCCATAAATTGTTGAATTGATGTGGACAACCTGTGTTGTTAATTCCCCTTCACAATAGTTCAAGAAGCCTTCATTATCATAGCGCCCTCTAAAATAGTAAATTGTTAAATTTACATTCACGCGTTTTCCATAAACAATCATTCGCAATATTCCACTCCAATCACTTATATTCACTTGTCCATTGGCTTTAGATTCATCATAAAGCAGATTGGCAGCATACAACCTATTTATAAGTATCCTCGTCGTGTCTAGTGATATGCTGCTGATTTGGGATTGGATGTCTGGCAATTGAACGCCAAGATAATCCATATATGGTGTTCCCTCGCAAACGTATTGGATTGTTGCTGCTTTTATTTTGCCTTGATTAGGCATTCCAGTTGAAGCATAAGAAGCTCCGACAAGCAATAGCGCCAAGAGCGCTGTTATTATTAACTTTGAGATGTAGCTTAATCCCCTATGCTTTGGCGGCATAAAAGTTAAGTAAGGATATAACGCAACTTGCTGCACAATTCTAAATTGGCTCATTCGCTCCTTGTTGGCGACTACTGCGAGCATAGCGATGCCAGCGATGAATCCGCCAGCATGAGCGAATACCGCCGTGCTTCCAGCGAGTCTGGCATAACCGTAAATCAGCTGGGTTGCAAACCAGAAGATTAGGTAGTAGGCTGCCTTCATCCTAAAGAATACAGGGAACATAAAGAAAAACCAGCCCATAACAAGCGACGTGCCGGGGAAAAGCATTAAGTATGCGCCTAGTATCCCGCTTATGGCTCCAGAAGCGCCTATTGCTGGAATCACATAGGCTGTGAATCCTCCTAAAAAGCTGAAGGCTGTGTGGAATATGGATGCCGCGATTCCAGAAATAAGGTATAGCGTCAAATATCTTAATCTGCCAAGCGCGTTTTCGACGGCTCTTCCGAACAAGTATAGGAAGTACATGTTGAAGAGTATGTGGAAGACGTCCGCGTGGAGAAACATTGAAGCGAAAATTCTGTACAGTTGGGATGGATTAACGATTAAGGATGGGACGAAGCCGCCGGCGCTTACCCAGTAGTCGCTTATCTCAAGAAAGTAGTTTGTGTAGGATGTTATGGCATACATTGCGACGTTAAGCGCAATTATAATCAGGGTGGCTGTTGGTCTAGTTTTTAGGCGGGTTGCGTCGCCCATTGGAAAACCCATGCTTCTCTTCAAATTACCAATCAATTTTTCCGTTGCCTCTCTGCTAAAATTCTGCTGCAATGTTATATAATTTGCTACTCATACCTTAAGGCGTCAACCGGCTTAAGTTTTGAAGCGCGCCAAGCAGGATACAAACCGAAAACGACGCTTACAATTACTCCGAAGGCAAGTGCGCCAATTAGAACAGTCGCCGTTAAGACCGGCGTAATTGAAATTTGTGCTGTTGCCACTTGATTTGCGCCTTGGAACCTTCCGCCGAAAATTCCCAACCTCGCAACGATGTTTGCTAAGCCCCAACCAGAAACTATGCCTATGACGGCGCCCAACAAGCCTATTATTATTGCTTCGCTTAGGAAAATTGCTAACACTGTGCGATTTTTCATGCCTAAAGCCTTTAGTATGCCTATTTCGCGTGTTCTCTCCATCAAAGAGACGATCATGATGTTCATTATGCCGACTCCAGCAACCAAAAGTGAAATGCCAGCAATGCCAGCCAAAAAGAATTCGACGTTTGAGAACACTGTTGAGATTATGTCAAGAACTGCTGTTGCGGATGTAACTGAAACTTGGTTGCTGAAAGCCTCTTTTATCGCGTCGGAAACGCTTTTGATTGTGGCTTTATCATCGTTGTTCAACAGCACGATAATGGCGTTACATTCATCTGTCTCGAAGAACTCTTGAGCTTGCGCGATTGGAATGTATATGCCAAAGTCTGACGGTCCGCCAATACTGAAGCCTCCTATCTCCTTTAGAACAGCGATTACTTGTCCAGTGTAGGTTTTGTTTTGGAAAAATCCGTCACTTCTTTTCGTCCAAGTGATGTTGATGGCGTAGCTAACATCAACGAGTATTGTGCCGTTTTGCCATGGATCATGTATCCTCGTGCCAATGACTATGGAATCTTTATGTGGAGGAATTGTAATGTTTCCTTTTGCTGGGATGAAAGTGCTTTCGTAGATGCTCTTGTATTTTTCAAAGTCTACGCCTATCACGGTTATTGTTATGATTCTGTCGCTTATGTTTATGAAGCATGTTTTTTGCATTATTGCCACGGACATGTTCACGTTCTCTATTGTGTCAATTTTTTCCACATCTGAAATTAGTAGGGGTGTTTGTGCTCCGCCGCCCAGTCCGCCGCCTGGCGAAACTATTAGGGTGTTTGTCGCGAAGCCCTTTTGCAGTTGTGCTGTTATAGTGTTTTGGAAGCCTTGGCTGAAGGATAGGAGCGCCACTATGGCTGCTATGCCAATTATTACTCCAAGCGTTGTCAGTGCAGCGCGGAGTTTGCGAAGTTTTATGGCGCCAAAAGCGTAGGATAAAACATCAGTAACATTCATTCTAATTCACCACATCCTCGACGATTAAGCCGTCAAGCATTTTCACAGTTCGCTTGGCTTCATTAGCCAAACGCTGGTCATGAGTAACCATAATGACCGTCACGTCTTTGCTCGTGTTTAACTCCTTAACAAGCTGGATTATTTCCATGGCGTTTTTGGAGTCTATGTTGCCAGTCGGCTCGTCCATAAGAAGAAAACGTGGGTTGTTGGCTAAAGCCCTTGCAATTGCTACTCGCTGCTGTTCGCCTCCGCTGAGCTCTGTGGGCTTATGGTTCATTCGCTCCTTTAACCCAACCATTCCTAGGAGTTCCTCTGCACGTTTTCTGCGTTCTTCTTTGCTTAAACCAGCAATAGCCATTGACAACTCGACATTTTGCCGCGCGGTCAACCTGGGAATCAAGTTGAAAAACTGGAAGACGAAGCCTATTCTACGCCTTAAGTCAGCAAGCTGATTATCATTGAGCTTCGAAACGTCTGTTCCCTCAATAAACACTTTTCCGTCTGTCGGCTTGTCTAAAGCGCCAATAAGGTTCAAAAGCGTAGACTTGCCGCTTCCAGAGGGTCCCAGCACAGCGAGGAATTCACCCTCATCGACTTTTAGGTTTACGCCGCGTAGGGCTTCAACTGGAACCTTGCCAAGCATGTAGATTTTTCTGAGGTTAACTGTTTCTACGATTGTCGTCATGTCTTGTCTCTTCATATCTTTTTATCTTGTTAAGTAACGCCAAGAGAGCACTATACCGATTGTGGCGAAGACCGCGGCGAAGGCGATTAAATAGGTGAAGTCTGCGATTAGGGCTGAGGTGTTTAACGGAAGTATTGTTAACTGTCTGACTGCGTCTGTTAAGTAGCTTATTGGGTTTACACGTGCTATGGCTTGTATCCATTCTGGCATCATGCCTATCGGGTAGAACGTGTTGCTTGCAAACATTAGGGGCATGTTAATTAGGTTTACTATTGCCATCTGCGTCTCCTGCCTAGTTGAGCGCAGAGCAAGCGCAAGGAATATTGACGAAAGTCCAACGCTTAAGAGGAATATCGCAGCGTAAATGCCAAGTATGTTCAGCGGAGTGAAAGTTTCGCTTACTTGCAAGCCAAAAATTGTTGCGAGGATTAAAATTATTGTCGCTTGGAACATCGCCCTCAAAGCAGCGTTCAAAACCTTCGAAAAGATTATTGCACCACGCGAAACTGGAGTGCTAAGTACTTTGTCCAAAAATCCTAAGCGTCTGTCCCAAACTATTGACATGCCACTGAACATCGTTGTAAACATCACTATGAAAGAAATCATGCCAACAGACATGTAACTAAAATAATCCGAGACGCCAAATATGTTGCCCATAATTTCTGGACCTAAATTGCTAAACATTTGTGAAAGTGCTGCCCCGGAGATAGGTATCATAACGCCGCTTTGTGGAGGAATTAAAGCTTCTCCTGGAAGGTAAATTACAGAAGGCATGTTTATGTTGCTCGCGGAGAACATCGCGCCTAAATTCATTGCTTTTCCGAACAGTCCCATCCAAAGCACTGGTTGAAGAACAGCCATGAAAAGAATTATTGGCTCCTTCATCCACTTTTTTAGTTCACGTTTGGTTAAAGCCCACAATCCTTGAAGCCTACGTGCATGATACTCATTTATCTTGCTCATCTCGCCCTCGCCCTCCTTAGGGTTATTCTCTGCGTTCTGAAGGCTTCTACTGATTCCTCAGCGTCACGCATCGACCTTCCAGTGTACTCCAAATAAACCTCGTTTAACGTTGGCTCTGTCATGGAGAGCTTTGTTACAGTATAGCCCTTTCTACGTAGTGCTTCGATTATGAATGGAGCTGTTACTTCGCCATACTCAGCCTTAATACGATAAGCGCCATCCTCGTTCCTAACTTCTTTAACGTTTTCAACGCTGCGGATTATGTCGCTTACGTCAACATTTTCCTTTATGCTTATGGTTATTATGTCGCCGCCCAAACTGCGTTTTAACTCTTCAGGCGTGCCGGTTACAACGATTTTGCCATGGTCAATTATGGCTATGCGGTCGCAGAGAGCGTCTGCCTCCTCCAAATAATGCGTAGTCATGAAAAGCGTCATACCATACTCCTTCTTCAAACGTTTAATGTAATCCCATGTGGCGGCTCTTGTCTGAACATCCAAGCCCAGCGTAGGCTCGTCGAGAAAAAGCACTTTTGGTCTATTAATTAAGCCGCATGCCAGTTCAAGCCTTCGGCGCATTCCACCCGAATACGTTTCAACCTTTTTATCCTTAAAATCCACGAGTTCTACGAGTTCTAGGAGTTCGAGGGCGCGTTTCTTTGAAACTTCACGTGAAATGCCATATAAATCCGCGCATAAAATTATGTTTTCGTATCCTGTCAAGTCCTCGTCCGCTGTGTACTCTTGTGGCACAACGCCTATGACGTTTCGCACTTCACGCGCTTGTTTGACGATATCGTAGCCCAAGACGGATGCTCTGCCTTCAGTTGGCTTCAAAACCGTTATGAGCATGTTTATTGTAGTTGTTTTGCCCGCGCCGTTTGGTCCAAGAAAACCGAAAATTTCACCGTCCTTAACGCTGAAGTTCACATGGTCGACGGCAACAAGGCTCTTGTTAAAAACTTTTGTCAAACCTTCAGCTTTAATTACTTCTTCCGTCACGCTTTTCTGCCTCTTAATTTCTTTTCTATTTCTTCAAGCCTCTGAGCGGTTTCATTCAAAACCTTCAAGGTTTCTTTTATAGCTTGCTCCGAAAACTTCTCTTCAAGGCTCATGCCGAGACTGAAGAAAACCTTGAATAAACGCCTAAAGGCTTCTCGAATTTCGTTAGCCTCTTCTGGTGGGATGCGCAGCAAGAACGAGCCGAAAAACGGCGGCACAAAAAGCTTCCTACCAGCACGGAAATGGGCTTGCAGCTTGCGTTGTTCCTCCAGAAGCTGTTTCCCTTTATCCGTAAGTGTGTAACGCTTTATTCCACTTTCTTCAGCTGGCACCTCTTTAATGTAGCCGTTATCCTGAAGCCAAGCCAGAAGCGGATAAACAGAGCCTGGACTTGGCTTCCAACACCCGTTTGTTCGCCTCTCAATTTCACTCATTATCTCCGAGCCAGATAATGGCTTTTCGTTTAGAAGCTCAAGAACTTGATAGCGCAGAAACCCTTTTGGTACGGCTGCCATGTGCCTAAGCCAGTGCCTAAACGGTGGAGTTGGAGGAATTCTATCAAACATTTCACATCACTATTGATATCAAATTTGATATCAACAATGACAAACCTTTATTTAAACCTATTGCAATTACTTTTGGCAAGAAAAGCTGGAATAGGTCTTCTACAGGAGCATGCTTTTGATTTTCTTAACATAAGTAGCCGAATGTAAAAACCTTATAGAGGATTTTTACCTAAAATTTTAAATTAACATCAGTATTCTTCTTTGAATATTATAAGGTGCGTAAAAATGAAGAGGATGACTTGCGCATTTATGTTCACAATGTTTTTTATTGGCACGCTGACTTTCGCATTTAATATTAAACCAACCGAGGCGGAATGGACTGGAACAGTTTACATTCGGGCTGACGGAAGCATAGACCCACCAAACGCACCAATCATAACCTATGACAATATAACATACACTTTAACTGATAACATTACAAGTTCTGGTGATGGAATAATCGTTGAAAGAGACAACATAGTTATCGACGGAAGTGGATACATGTTGCAAGGCGGAATCGATATTAGTTATAGGAATAATGTGACGGTGTGCAATCTGGAAATATCAAAAGGGATGCTTCCTATTTATGAAGGGTTACTTGTGGAATACAGTTTCGGATGTAGCATCTTGAATAATCGGTTAACTGACTGTGGCATTTATGTTGCCGGAGGAAGCCATGGAAACCTAATTGAAAACAATACATTAATAGGAGGCGCAATATTGGTTTTGACCTCCCGCGCCACATTCATTTGCAATAATACGATTGTTGGATACAGAGGAAGCTTTGGAAGCATTGCAATTTATGATTACTCATGTGACAACATAATAATAAATAATACAATAATACGCAGTTTTGTTTCCGGAGGAATAAGCATTGTAACATCTTGGAACAATACGCTGATACAGAATAAAATCTCAGAAAGCCCTTGGGGTATAGGTCTTGCTTACTCTTATAGTAATTTTCTTTCAGGCAATGTCATGATAAATAATACTTTTAATTTTGCGGTTGAAGGCTGGGATACGCAGCACTTTAATAACACTGTGGATTTAAGCAACATAGCTGATGGAAAACCGATTTACTACATAAAAGGTGCTTCAAATGTTGTTTATGACTCTTCAACCAGTGCGGCAGCATTCTACATGATTAACTGCACCAACGTAATTATAAAGGATCATGTTCTAACGAATACTTCAGGCATTGTTCTCTGCGAGGTCACAAATGTGCTTGTGCAGAATGTTACAATTATAAGCCCGGTTGTTCGGACCGATCCATCTTCGTCCTCGTATCTTATAATAGGACTCGAATGTCTCCACTGTACTAATGTTACTTTATATCGTAATACTGTAGGCGATCACGCGACAAACTGGTGGACTGGAATAGCACTACTTTATTGTAACAATAATAAAATAATTCAAAACCAGATTTTAAATAATAACTATGGACTTGTTATTAGTGAATGCAATAATAACATAGTTTGCTGCAATAATATTTCTCAGAGTTATTATGGCTTTGATATTATTAGCGGCTCAAACTCCCGCGTTTTTCATAACAACTTTTTATACAATAAAAATCACTCCGTCGCTGGAAATGTATATGATATTACATGGGATGATGGTTATCCTTCGGGTGGAAACTATTGGAGCGATTACAATGGAACTGATGCGGATTTTGATGGCATAGGTGACACGCCATACATTATTGATGTAAACAACGCTGACAGGTACCCGCTTATTGCGCCAATTATAGTTTTTGAAGCTGGAGTATGGAGCGACGTATCATATAACGTTGGCATAATCAGCAACTCCACGGTATCGGATTTTCACTTTGACCCTGAAGAAGGAGCCTTTTTACAGTTTAACGTGACTGGCAAAGATGGAACAACTGGCTTCTGTAGGGTAGCCATTCCCAAAAATTTATTGTGGGTTGAGGTTGATGATGGGTGGACAATAACAGTTGGCGATCAACAAATAACAGACTATTTTGAATTGGAAGACGGAAACTTCACGTATCTCTACTTCACCTACAACCACAGCACCAAAACAGTCACAATACAAGGAACCCATGTAATACCAGAATTCCCATCAGCCACAATTACACCACTAATGGTTATTTCAACAGTAGCCGTAGCACTTTTAAATAGGAAAATCGGGAGAAAACTGAAAATCTAAACCACAACACGCTTTTTAGAGCTTCCACATTTTACAGAGCTTCAACGCTTAACAAATTGTTGTTCCGACTCGTTCGCCCTTTACAGCAGCTAAAACATTTTCTGGTTTGAACCCGTTCACAACAACAACTTTAACTCGTTTGTGCTTCAAAATTTTTATCGCTTCTGGGTCTAGGATTTGGTGTATTCCAGCCTTATGCTTGTTCTCAGCAAAAACGCGTGGTAAATCCTCATAACGCAAACTTTCAAGCTTAACAGCATCAGCATATTTTTTGGGATCCTTGTCATAGATTCCCTCCTGGTCCGTCGCTTTGACAAGCAAGTCCGCGTTCACCTCTCCAGCAACCATCGCGGCAACAGTATCCGTGGTCATGCCGGGCTTCAAACCACCCATAACCACAATTTTTCCATTCGCGAGGCATTTAACAGCATCTTTAACAGTTAAGGGAACAGTTTTGCAGGAAAGTTCGCCAAGTTTCTTTATAAAAAGCTGAGCGAAAATTCTTGAAATGGAAATTGCCACGTCATCTTGGTCTTTTTCTTCAAGTCCCAAATCCTTTGCTGCCTCAATGAATTCTCTTGCTGGAGCGCCGCCGCCAACAACAACCGCCACGTCATGACCTTCACTTTTCAATTTTTTCAGAATTTCCGCATACTTGCTTATCAATGTTGGATTGATTGGCGAGGCTATTACGGAACCGCCTATTCTAAGCACGATTCGCATCGACTTGGCTCCTTCAAGGGCATATATCAGAAGGGTTTAAGTTTAAAGCTTTATAGGAACTTATCCAGTCCCTGCTGAACCTTCTTTGGAGCGTGCACGTTTATTTTTTCGCCGAATTCTATTCGCAGGTTGTCCACGGCGGCGATTGTCGGCACTCCAGTTTTCTCTTCGATTTCCTTTGCTTCGCTTGCTGGTCCCTTGAATATCATTTGCATTCCAAAATGCGTTAAAACAGCCATTTCTGGGCGTGTCTCTTCAAGTATTTTTATTGCATCATTTGTTGTCATGTGTCCCTTCCATGGTTTTCCGGTTGGTCGCATTATGCAGAGCATAAGCAGCCTCACGCCAGCATAGTATTTTCCTATGCCTTCAAAGTATTCTGTGTCGCTTGTGTAGGCGAAGTCTCCAAACTCTTTTGTTTCAAACCTAAATCCAACAGCGTCTGGGTCCGTGTGCCTTGCCTCCGTTACTAAAACATTGAGACTATATGCTTGGAATTTCATGTTTGGCGTAACTTCGATTTTCTGTTTTGGCATCTGCTGGTGATACCTCGAGATTGATGGTTCGCAGACACTGCTTCCGCTTAAAACGCTCTTTGAAGCGGCTATTATTCCGCGTTTTTTAGTCATTCCATGCGTCATGGCTTCAATTAAAACTTCGGCATCAGTGTAATGGTCTGGATGACAATGCGAAACAAAAATTGCGTTAATCTTCTGCGGGTCTAACCCCTCATTGATGGAGTGCACGAGCGCTCCAGGTCCCGGGTCCAAATGCAAGTTTAAGCCTTCGCTGATTATGCGGATGCCAGCGGTTCGCCTCTTTTGCGTGATTGTTGCGAACCTTCCCCCGCCTGTTCCAAGTAGGACGATTTCGACTTTGCTCATAAGGAATCTTATTTTCGCAAGATGATTTTTGCTTTACGTCTGCTCTGTATTTTGAATTACCAAAACTTTTATTGATTGGAAATTAACATTTTTTAGAGGCTTGTCTATGCTTGACTTCGTGCTTGCCGCTGCTGCGCTGATTTCGGGGCTTGCACTCTTGATTTTTGCAAGCGACAAGGCGGTTGAACACTCAATAAACGTAGCTTCAATGTTGAAAGTTTCGCCGCTGATGATTGGTCTTCTAATAGTGTCTCTGGGCACAGATCTCCCAGAAATTGCAAACTCGATATTCTCATCTTTTAGGAGACACGGTGACATAAATGTAGGCGACTCCTTCGGGTCTGTACTCGCCCAAATTTCCTTGATGCTTGGACTTTACGCAATCCTTGCAAGAGAGTCCTTCAAGGTTAGAAGAGACGAAATAATCGTCATAGGCGCATGTGAAATCTTGGCACTTATAGCATCAATCGCGATGGTTGAAAAAGGCTATATTTCGTGGATGAATGCCGTCTTCTTGGTGGCAAGTTGGCCGCTTCTAATGCTAATCGTTAGAAGGACCATCAGACAGGAGCCGCCGCCAATAGCCAACAAGAACAGAGGATTATTTTATCACCTACTGATTGTCACTTTGGGTTATGCTGGTGTTGCCGTGGGCTCTTATGTGGTTGTTGAATCTGTTATAGCGATTTCTTCAGAGCTAAATATTCATGAGTACATTATCAGCTTCTTCATAGTGTCCATTGGGACATCACTTCCAGAGTTGGCGGTTGACTTAACGGCAGTTCGCAAAAGGCAGTATGAAATCGCGATAGGAGACGCCATAGGAAGTTGCATAGTTGACGCTGGCTTCTCCATCGGGATTGGTCCATTCTTCTTCGCGCCAGTAAACGTGTCTGGAAGAATAGCCGAAACTACAGGACTTTACGCGCTTCTTGTCTCCGTAATTGTTTTGGCGACACTTGCGTTTAGGGAAAAAGTTGATAAAAAAGCTGGAGCATTGTTTGTTGCATTGTACTTATTCTCATACGTAACATTGTATTTGAGTTGAGGACCCATTAAACTTATTTGCTGCTAATGTGCCTATCAAAGGAATACGTAAAAGGAGAAAAACAGTTGTTCGAAGGTTTGCTGGTCAACATCTTAATTCTCATTATCTCATTGGTGATTCTGAATGAGTCGAGCGATTTGACGATTAAAAATTCTGTTAGGGTTGCTGACATAACTGGCATGGGCAAAACAACGGTTGGCTTCATACTTGTCGCCTTTTCAACATCACTTCCAGAACTTTTCGTTTCAGTTTTTGCGGCGATTGGACAAGAATCCATAGGCGTGGCGATAGGCAACGTTTTAGGCTCAAACATAGTTAACATATGCCTAATCCTCGGTGTCTGCTTCTTACTGGCAGTGATAAAATGTCCAAACTACACAAGCTTCTATCCAAACATGGCAAAAGAGGAAATTGGAAGCCTATACTTCGGCATTTTCGTAGCCTCGGTTGTTCCGCTGATTCTGCTTTACCTCGGATACGCAAGCAGGTTCATAGGCGTCGTCCTTCTCGCAATCTTCATCTTCTACGTTTATCAACTCTCAAAAATAAGGAAAGTGAAGGAAGAAGGCGCGTTAGGAGAGGAAAGGCAAAAGCTACGCTTATACGTGGTTTTGACTCTTTTGGGGGTGGCCGGCGTAATAGTAAGCTCAAACTTCATAGTTTCATCGGCAAGATTCATCGCTGACAGCATAGGCATACCTCCAGTGGTTATAGGCTCAACAATAGTAGCTTTGGGCACAAGCCTGCCAGAACTTGCAACAGCTGTGGAGGCGACAAAAAAGGGACACTTAGACCTAGCCTTAGGCAACATTGTAGGCAGCTGCTTCATAAACATAACATGCATCTTAGGCACGAGCCTAATAACATCAAGCTTCATAGTTAACATGGTGGCTTTCTCGAAACTGGCAATGTTCTCCCTCATAGTCAACCTCTTCCTATGGTATTTCCTTTCGAGCGAAAAAGTAAGCTGGCGAGAAAGTGCCGTTCTACTATTCATGTATTTCGTGTTCCTCGTAGTAAGCTTCGGAGGTTACGAAACCTAAAAGTGTAGAAATAAAAACCTTTAAAACCAAATTTTAACACTTTCCAAATGTGTTCGACTGCATTTTGGTTCACTACGGCGAACTTGCGCTGAAAGGGTTGAATAGACCATACTTTGAAAGAAAGCTAATCGAAAATATTGATAAGGCGCTTGCTGAGCAAGAGTATGGCAAGATAAGGAAGCTACAAGGAAGAATCCTAATAGAACTAAACGAGAAATCAAACCTTAACGAAATCGAAGAATCCCTGAAGAGAGTATTTGGCATAGCATGGTTCGCATTTTATTATACAACAGAAGCTAAAAAAGAAAGCATCAAAGAGTGCATAAAAGAAAAGGTCACACTTGCGGGTGGCGAAAAAATAAAAGTTTCAACAACAAGAGCAGATAAAACATTACCCTTCACATCAATGGATCTAAACCGCGAACTCGGCGAATATCTCGTCAAGAACTTTAATGCCAAAATTTCCATGAAACAGCCGCAAAAAGAAATTCTCGTCGAACTTGTTAATGGAAAAGCCTACATCTCAACCAGGAAAATCAAAGGGTTATACGGCTTACCAGTCGGCGTTTCCGGAAAGGTTTTGCATCTTCTATCGGGGGGCATAGACTCACCAGTTGCAGCTTGGCTTCTAATGAAGCGCGGATGCGAAGTTGACTTCCTGCATTTTCACGCTTTCGAGAAGTTTGATGAAAAACGAAACGAAAAAATCCTTGATTTGGCAAAAATCCTAAAAAAATACTGTTTTAGGGCGAAAGTGTTTTTTGTGCCGTTCTACCCGTTCGAAGCCGAAGCCGTTGAAGCGCCAATGCGATACCGTCTAATACTCTTTAGAAGGTTCATGGTTAGGGTTGCGGAAAAAATTGCCAAGGCGCACGGCATAAGCGCCTTAGGAAGCGGCGAAAACCTGGCGCAAGTTTCATCGCAAACATTGGAGAATATAGCCGTAATAAACAGCGCTACTGCAATGCCTATCCTCAGACCACTGTTGACTTACGAGAAAAATGAAACAGTCAACTTAGCCAAACAGATTGGAACATTTGAAGTTTCAGTCAAACCCTACAAGGACTGCTGCTCGCTTTTCATCGCCAAACATCCAGTGACAAAGGCTAAACAAGAAGTTGTGGAGGCAATAGAATCCAAACTGCATCTTGAAGAAGCCATTAAAGAAAGCATAGAAAAAACGGAAACCGTGGAAGTTTAATTAGGCGGAAAGCCTAAAAGTGCTTAGGTTATGTCCTCAGCCGAAATTGCAGTTCAAGTGTTTCGGACCCTTGAAAACAAGGACTTGAGAGTACTACACGTCATAGAAGTGGCAATGACGAAACACGAATACGCGCCAAAAGAGCTAATCGCAAAATACACAAAGTTCACGCCTGAAGAAACAAGTTTTAGGCTAAGCCGCCTACACAAAATGCGCCTGATACGTCAAATGCGTGGGCCATATGTTGGCTACACGCTGAATTATGCGGGATACGACTGTCTGGCAATAAATGCCTTCGTAAAAGCTGGAGTTTTGGAATCTTTTGGAAAGCCTCTTGGCGTTGGGAAAGAAGCGGACGTTTATGATGCGCTAAATCCAAAAGGCGAACGCGTTGCCGTAAAATTTCACAGGCTTGGGAGAATCAGTTTTAGACAGACGCGAAGGAAAAGGGATTACGCGGCAAAGGCTGAACACGCCAGCTGGCTTCTTCAGTCAAGGCTTGCAGCGGAAAAAGAATTTCAAGCGTTAAGGCTTGTTTTCCCAAAAAAGGTTGCCGTTCCGGAACCCATAAGCCAAAACCGCCACGCACTAGTCATGGGAATTATAGAAGGTGCAGAACTCGCGGAGTGGCGGGAAATTCCAAATCCCAAAGGAGTTTTGAAGGAGATACTGCTCAACATCAGAAGAGCCTATTTGAAGGCGGGCGTAATCCACGCGGACTTAAGCGAATACAATGTCATCCTAAAACCAGACATGCGCATCCTCATAATCGATTGGCCCCAATACGTTACATCTAGCCATCCCAACGCCCAGCAACTCTTAACAAGAGACATCAAAAACATTCTGGATTACTTCAAGAGGAGGCACGGCTTAAGCGTTAAGCTAAAGGATGCCTTTGATTATGTTTGTGGAACTGGAAAGTTAACCGCTCTTTAATGAATCTAGAACTATGTAGAGTATGTTGTTTCCACGCAGCAGAACATTTCCATAGTTTGTGATTAGCTGCTCGTCTCTGCATTCTGTTGCGCCTTCGAGGAGAATATTCATGTGCCCATCACACTTAATCATCTTACCCTTATATTCGCATCCATTCTTTAGGACAACGGAAATGTTTGCATTTAGCTGTTTGACAAGAACGTTTAATGGTTTCTTGCTTGGCTCCATGCGAACACCAAAGTTCACATTCAATTACTGTTATCCACAACCCATCAGATATAAAAGTTTTATGAAAAATATTTCCAAAAATAAGTCTTTATAACAAAATTTTCCCGAATAACTGACAGAAATAAATGTAAACATTAAAATTAAAAACTTTAAAAGCGTAATGCATAGAGGAGAAGACGTTTCATGCATGAAGTCCAAATTGACGGAGAAAACCTAACAATAGAAGACGTTGTTAAAGTTGCACGAGAAAACGCAAAAGTCACAATACCAGAAAAAGTTAAAAACCGCGTAAAAAAATGCCGCAACCTCCTCGAAGAACTAGTTAACAAAAAAGAGGTCATCTACGGAGTAAACACTGCCTTCGGAGCGCTAAGTAACATAAAAATCCCACAAGAAGAAACGAAAGCGCTCCAACTAAACCTGATAAGAAGTCACGCAACAAGCGTTGGAGAACCGTTAAGCAAAGACGTTGTCCGAGCATTGATGCTTTTACGTGCAAACACTTTGGCTAAAGGCTATTCGGGCATACGCCTAGAAACATTGGAAACACTTATAGAAATGCTGAACAAGGGAGTGCATCCAATAATCCCTTCTAAGGGTTCTGTGGGTGCTAGCGGAGACCTAGCGCCGCTATCACACATGGTTCTCGTTCTCATAGGCGAAGGAAAAGCCGAATACAAAGGCAAAGTCATGAATGGAAAGGAAGCCATTGAAAAGGCTGGAATAAAACCAGTCCAACTCGAATTCAAAGAAGGCGTAGCCCTAAACAACGGCACCCAACTAATAACGGCAATAGCAGCCCTAACAGTTCACGACGCCGAAAACCTAATAAAAGCGGCAGAAGCCGCAGCCGCGCTTTCGCTTGAAGCACTTTTAGGCGTTGCAGACGCCTACGACGAAAAAATCCACAAAGTAAGACCGCATCCGGGGCAAGTCACAACAGCAAAAAACATCAGGGAAATGATAGCTGGAAGCAAACTCGTACAAACAGGAAAGGAGGCAATGAAGAACACAGGGCGGCCACACGACCCATACAGCTTAAGGTGCACACCGCAAGTTTTAGGCGCAGCAAGAGACGCAATAGCTTACGCGAGAAAAGTTGTGGAAACAGAAATAAACTCAGCCACGGACAACCCGCTTGTTTTTCCAGAAGAAGGCGTATGCCTCTCAGGCGGAAACTTTCACGGACAACCACTGTCAATAGCAATGGACCTTCTAGGAATGGCATTAACAATTGTTGGAAACATTTCAGAAAGAAGAATAGCTAGGCTGCTAGATGAAAAACTAAATAATGGACTCCCAGCATTCCTAATCCCGCCACAAGCAAAGGTTGGGTTAAACAGCGGCCTAATGACAACACAGTACACAGCAGCAGCCCTAGCCTCAGAAAACAAGGTTCTTGCGCATCCAGCATGCGTAGACTCAGTACCAACATCAGCAAACTTCGAAGACTTCGTAAGTATGGGAGCAACAGCCGCCCAAAAAGCCGCAAAAATTCTGCAAAACACACAATACATAATAGCAATAGAACTGCTCTGCGCAGCCCAAGCCATAGACCTACGCGGATCAGAAAAACTCGGAAAAAGAACCAAAAAAGCCTATTTAGCCATCAGAAAAGTAGTACCAATGCTAAGAGAAGACAGAGTGCTAAGTGAAGACATAGAAAAGACTAAGCAAGCTATGTTTACTCTTTTAAGGCTTGAATAACTTTCTCGGCTACCGCCACAGCAAGCCTCTTAAGGGTTTCCTCACAACTTGCTGCCAAATGTGGTGTAAGAATAACATTATCAAACTTTGTTAAAGGATTATCTAAACTTAAAGGTTCAGATTCGAAAACATCCAAGGCTGCTCCAGCCACTTTCCCAGAAACCAAAGCCTCATACAATGCCTTTTCGTCTATGACTGCGCCCCTAGCTGTGTTAACAATGTAAACGCCACGCTTCATTAAAGCAAACTCCTTAAAGGAAATCATATGATAAGTTTCGGAGGTTAACGGAACATGAATTGATATTACATCTGAAATCTTCAAAAGTTCGTTAAAAGAAACGTATTTTACTCCAAGTTGCCTTTCAAGCTCCACGCTTCTGTTCCGTTTATAATAGACCAAGTTAACGTTAAAACCGCAAAGCCTCTTAGCAACAGCGCTTCCAATCCGCCCAAATCCCAAAATCCCTACGGTCTTACCCATAAGCTCAACGCCAACTAGACTACTGTATTTCTTGTTCCACTCTCCTTTCTTAACAGCATCATCAGCTAAGGGTATCTTTCGTAAGAGAGTCAAGATAAGTCCAACAGTGAATTCAGCCACGCTATCAGTTAATGCTTCTGGAGTTCGAACTATACGAATACCCTTTCTCTCTGCAAAATCCACATCGATATGATCAACCCCTACACCATGAACCCCAATCACTTTAAGATTCTCAGAAGCGTCCAAAACTTCCCTCGGAATTTTTATAAAACCTCTAGTGATGAAAACGTCGGCCTCCTTACAAAACTTTAAAATATCCTTCCAAGTAGCATTGGAGCTAAGCTGAATCACTTTTCCATATTTTTCCAAAACCTCTATTCCGCAAGGGTGAATGGGCTCTATTATAAGAAATGTGAAACTTTTACTCATAACCCTCTACCTACCATTAGTGCATATAGAATAATGTTCAAGTTAAATATTTATGATTGCTTTGGTCGGGCGGGCAGGATTTGAACCTGCGACACTCCGGTTTCTGTTGTGCGCCTGGCAGGCTGAAATGGAACGCCCACCATTGGTAGGCGTCTACAGCGTCTCCGTCTGCTGAGCCTTGTCAGCAGGCTCGGAAGCTCTACCAGGCTGAGCTACCGCCCGAATCAAAATTTTAAGCGTGAAATTGAGATTTATGCGTTTCGTATATTATTCACGTGGTTTTCTTTTGGGAGCGCACCCATAGGGCGCCATAAAATATTACGAAGGCTAAAGTAACCCAGAAGAACAGCATCAGCATTTGAATGGCTCCAGAAGCTGTTTCTTCAAGCATCTCGCCTTCTCCTCAAGATAAAAATCTGCTTACAGCTTATAAAGCGAAATTTCCAAAATTGAAATGACCACGTAAACAATATATTTTTGAGAGTGGAATATGCCAGCCTAGATAGCAATTAATTTATGTAGATTTGGACATTCTGATGCTTAGCTTGATGTGGAGGAAGAGAAGGCTTTCAACCAATTTTTCTGGCTTCACGCAAATTATAACAATAGTACCATGCAGTCCATCCGGAATGAAATTCTCCAGTCTCTTTCCTTTTTCTTCTGCGGTAATACAAGATCAATAAAATTAGAACTAGTAAGAGTAGAAGCAGTAAAAGAAGCCAGTAGAACCATTCTGGAAGGAACCAAGCCCATGGAGCCGCCTCTTTAACATAATGTGCAGTTGCAGTTTTAGGCGCGTCCATAAAAATCGTTATGATGCTAACTCCTGAACCTTGAGAAACCCCATTGACATCCCAATGGCTGAAATTATAATCAGAAACATGCGGGGCACTTAAAGTAACATTCGCCCCAGCGTCATACCAACCCTCACCAGAAACCGCAGTTATTCCGATTGGATCCACCCTAACGGAAAGGTAAAACTGCGTCTTCCAAAGCGCAATCGCAGTCTTCGGTCCATCCATAAGTATGGGGTTACTCTGATTATAGAGCATTCCAGAAGCATCGCCACTCCAACAAGTAAAGGCTCTACGCGTTCCATTCCAATGATCTAGAAGCCCAAAATTAAGAGTGGCATAAGCAACTGACCCAGCGTTGTACCATCCAGCGCCGCCGGATGTTCCATAAGGAGACTTCACAGTCAGATAATATTGCAGAACGTAGTGCGCCGTGGCAGTATGATTATTATCCATAACCACTGAAATCGTGTTGACACCTGAACCTTGAGTATGGCCATCCACATCCCAGTAAAGAAACAAGTAACGGACACCTATGTTTACATATAGGATTTCCTTGGGGGCAGAAAGGTTAACGACTGATCCCTCATTGTACCATCCTTCGCCATATATTGGGTGAAGCATGCTTATGTTATGTGGTTCCGTTTTGACGGTCAAATAATATTGCTTGATTGGGGGGGCAAGTATTTCGAAAGTTGAATAAAATGGTGGACAATAGGGAACTCCACCTTTTTCCGGCAATGCTGTGTGAGCAACCGCTGAAACAGTTGCTTCTCCGACAGCACTGTTTTTAGGTATGCTGGAGGTTATGTTTACACAATTTACGCCAGGCTGGAATACTGCGTTTTCTATTTCGACATGTATTATTGGATTGTTAGCTGCGTCCTGTGCATCAATTGTTATAGTGCCAAGTTTAGGTGTAAAGGCTATATTTTTGACCGTCAAGTTGAATATTATGGCTTCTTCACGGAAAAATTTTGTCTTTGGAATCAAATATTTGTCCAAAGTTTCCAATTTTGTTACTTCAACAATCCACCCAACCTTAAAAATTAAAGTATCCATGACAACTTCGCCGCCCACATCCACCGTTGCCACCGAAAACCATTCGCCAAAAATTATATCCTCAGAATTCTCCATAGACCAGGGAATGCGGAAAGAAAATTGGGCTATTCCGTTGCTGTCCGTGGCATTTACACCGACAATTGTTATGTTCCAAAATTTATTTGCCGGGTTGTTGACTTGAAAAGCCACAAGCTTGTTTGCAACAGGACAATCATTGTAGGTCACATTAGCGTAAAGGATAACAAGTTCCTGCGGTTGAAAAGAATCGCTTGGCACATTTGGCCCTTTCCCGCTGTATGGGATTTTTTGAGTGAAAAGGTCTATTTGTCGAGCATCCGAGCGAGCTGTCATGACATTTATTCTTGCAAAACCTAGAAGTGTAACGGTAATTGCAAGTATTAGCACTACCTTTTTCAGCGTGGCATTCATAATCATCAAGCATAATTTAATGGCGTATACTTTAACAAATATTCCGCAATCACAAATATTACTACAAAGGATGTGTTTTTAAAAGTTATATTTTCTATTTTTTATAAAAAAGTGTTAAAGAATTATTGTTGTTGGCGGGCCCGCCGGGAACTGTTCCTTGAAGGTTGTGCCTTTTCAAGTTTGAACCCGGGACCCCCGGGTTAAAAGCCCGGTGCTCTATCCTTACTGAGCTACGGGCCCTCGAACCTTTTCTCTGAAGAAAAGCTTCACTAAAAGATTTAGAGCTTTCGGTTTGATTTTGAGTTTGCAGATATTCCAGAATTGATGTGAGAGCTTGTTCACAGATTCTGCTTATGTTTAGGTTGTGGTTTTTTGCTTCCGTTATTAAATGAGGTGGAAGTGTGATTCCGACTGTTTTTCTAGGTTCTTTTTTAGCTGGTTTTACTCGAGTGATTTGGGCTAAACTACTCGAGTGATTTAATCCGTGCTCAAACCTCATACCTTAACACCTTCCACAATTTCAGAAAGGCTAAGAATTCCCTTTTTGATTCCATGAAAGGTTTGTTTGTATAGGCTATAAAACTGTGGAAAATCCTTCAGAACCGTTAAGATTTCCTTCATTAGGGTTTGAGGGTTCTTACCGCTAAGCTGTGAGGCGTAGATTAGGCTTGTGTTCAAAGCGATAGAAACGGATTCCTCTGTTAAGCCCTTATCAAGCATTAGGTTTAAGCAGAAACGGTAAGCCTTAGGGCCTAAAGCCTGAGCCAATTTGACAAGCAGGGCCATTAGGCTGTTTTTTCCGTAAACGTTTTCCGTGTGAACTAGCAGTTTTTGAGGGTTCATTTCCTTAGCTAAAGCGTAGATTACGCCTTTCTCTGTAAGCCAATATTGAGAGTATTCTCTTCCTCGATACTTTTTAGAATTAACTTTTTGAATTAACTTTTTTTTCTGAAGGCTTCCGAAGGCTATCCATGTAGGCTTATAATGGTGCTTGATGTTTTGCACAGTTTCATTAATGGTTTGAGGCCCATTTTGAGCTAAATGTGTAATTATAGTTCTTTGTAATAGTGGCAAATCATTTGGCTCTTTTGACATATGATAATTGTTTTTCGGTTTTGTCATATAACCACTTCCACTTAATTATGCTACATCTTGACTTATATAAAACTTCCGCATAATGAAGATAATGAGAGTGAAACCATGCAACTGCTCAAAATAAAATGCGAAAAGTGCGGCCATGAGTGGATTCCTCGAGTGGAAAATCCCTTAAAATGTCCTAGGTGTGGACACATAAGAGGCTCACAAATTTACACCAAAAGAAACCGAGGCTAACATGGAAGCTTAAACAGAAAAAGGAAGGCTGGAGGGCCTCATGGGAGAAATAAACACAAAACCGTTAAAAAGCTTTACCACAGAACCAAAACTTAGACGCTTTCTTAAACGTGGAGCTTTCATAAGCACTAATCGGGCCATAGAGTTTATGGCCCACTTGTGGGAAGTAGGCCTCAAAAAATGCAGATACGAAACTCTCGAGTTTGAGTTTATCCAATTTTTCGGCTCTAACGACAAACGCACAATAGAACGCTACCTAGGAAGGCCTGAGAAAGTGGAAAGACACACGGGCCTAAGCAAAGTTGTAAGAATGAACCGAATGAGCGGAAAAGTGGCTCAATTCGAATACATGAATGAAAGAAGATTACCAGCTAAAACTGGACTACTTGAAATTTTAGGTTACATTTCAAAAGTCAAAGAAGGAAAGGAAACACGCTATCTTATTCATCATGAACTTATGCCATACTACACGGTTCAAACCACTCTACAAGAAGAACAAGAAGGAGAAGCTCAAGAAGTCGTTAACAGCCTACAAGAACTTGAAGGAAGCTCTGAAGTTTCCAAAGAAGAAATGCGTGTGTGCAGTCTATACATAGAACCCCATTCACAATTAAGTAGAAGCCTAAACCATGCTGGATTAGAGGAAGAGGTATCAGTAGGAGAAACCTCGGTGTCTCCTCGCACGGAGAGACTGCAGAGAAACCAAACCAACATAGAGGCCTCAGAGAATAAGAGGGGGGATATGGGGGGAGATAAAAAGAAAGAAGAAGAAGCTATAGACAGCACACACACAAATCAGTTGAGTGAAAGTGAAAGCATATCAGATATGCCTCAATATGCCTTGACACCTGAAGAAGAGGCCATACTAAACGCTAAACCTCTCGATTCTGAACCCAACAGGGCCCAAATAAAATGGAGAGGTTCTAATGGTTAGGTTTGAAATTCTGAGGGGCAAAAAGGGGGTTAACGATAAGCTTGTTAAGATTGGGCCTATGGAGAAGTTTTCAGTTTTGAAGATATTTTACGTTTGTTAAAGATTATTTTCGAAAGTGAGGATTCTGTTTATCCTATTAATGAAGGTTATCAAGGCAGGGCCATGCTTTTGAAGGCAATAATAGACGTTTACTCGGGCCTTCCGATAGAGCGGGTTTTAGAATTTTATAAGTTGAACCGCAAAGGAAGGAAAACCTTTGTTATCGAGAAACTTAGCGAGGTTTTAGAGCATGGATGAGTATGTGCTAATTTTTTTGGGCTTTCTTTTAGGCTTCTTATTGCGTGAGTATTTCGATAATTTAATCGCTAAGGTGAGGCGGAAATATGGAGAAAGTGAAGGAAAAAAGGAAAAGAAAGAGGGTTAAACTTAGCGAAATTGAAAGAGAACGTGAACTTCTTATCTTGGAGCTGCTTAGGGCGGATTTGGAAGAGCTTAGACGAGAAAAAGAACTTGAGGAGCATATTCGCAAAAAGAGGGTTGATTATGTTCGATGATGAGGGAATCTTAAGTTTGGTTTTGCTTGTTCTTTGTTTGTGCGGTTTGATTCCTGCACTTTACTTGTTAAACTCCAGCTTCGCTTCAATGTTTGTTCTAGGCTTCCTATTGCTTGTGTTGGCAGGGTTAATAATCATAATTATAATTGCGAGGCGGTGACTTTATGCTTACCCGCTCTAGCCTTTCCGCTTCACTTTCCTTAAGTTCATTAGACATTACAAGGAGAATGAAACATGACGTATGTTAGAGGCTCGTCGGATAGAACACAGAGAAAAACTGTGATTAGCGAGGAAGAGTTTAGCGAATTGTTAGCTAAAGCTGAAGCCATACCAAACGTGTTTTTCAAACTGAGAGCTAAAGCGTTACTTTGCATTTTGAGGCTTACAGGTAAAAGGCGAAGCGAATTAGCGCGGCTTGAGTTAGGCGACTTTGAAGTTGAAGAGGGTATGCTTCATATCCGCTTCACGCTTTTGAAGAAACGGAAGAAGACGGTTTTAACGAAACAGTCAATTAAAAGCGTATCCTTAACTGAGCCTTTGGCAAAGCCAATATTGGAATATCTTAGCTACTTGAACGGTTTACAGCCTAAGCCACAGTATTTTTTCCCTTCAGTTAGAAGCGTGTTTGGAAACATAGTCATAATTCCAAATGAACATTTATCCGATAGGCAACTGTTCAACATAGTGAGAAGTTTATCGCCTAAAATCTGGATGCACTTGTTCAGGGAAACCGTAGCCGCGGACATCATAAAACAAGACTCAACCATTATAGGTGCTTTCAAAGTGCAGAGGCGTTTAGATTTGGAAAGCTACCAGACGGGCTTCAACTATCTTCGGCGTTTCGCTTCAGACATAATTGAGAGGGAAACGAAGGAAACTTGACAGTTGCCTAAATCATCGTTTCACATGTGAATTTAATTAATTTTATAGGAGAAAATCTCTTCATTTTGAGCTTCTCTAGGTTTAAACATCATTCTATTTCCGTTTATTTCTTTTTAGGAAGTGAATTGTTGATTAAACAAAAAGAAGCCAGAATTTTATCGATTTTTGTCACCTATTTAATTAACATAAATATATACCGTATATGCTTCAAAGCATATCTAAACATAAATGTTAAAGTTTAAATTTGAAACCGCATATCCATTATTGTTAGGGGCAACATGGGTTTATACGAGGAGTTAAGCGAATCCTATCCTGAGGAAGAAACGGATTTTGGGCTTTGCCTTTTGATTCCGCATTCAGCTTTTAAACCCGAGTGGAGTGAACAGCTTAAGGCGGAAGGCGTTAAGGTTTTCCAGCAATCTTATAATGGAAGGCTTTTCTTTTTCTTGAAGAAACCTAACAGCAATAACCAAACGGAGGCTGCGCCTACGTTTGAACCTTCAGAACAGCCTAAAGAATTGAAGCCTATCATGTGGAATGAGCAGACGTTTCAACTTATCGAGAAGCTTCAGAAAGAAGGGTTAGGTTATAGGCGTATAGCTGAAAAGCTTAGGGAAATGGGAATTAAAACGAATCCTACAAGTTTGCTGAGGAAAATGAAAGAGAAGAGAGGCGTGGCGGATAAGCCTAAAACTGAAGCTTTGAACTGTGAAGGCGAAAACGACGGCCTATTCAAAGAATACTTGGAAGCTTCCCGGCTTCTTTATCCAAAATTTAAGAGGGCAACGGCTTTATTGCTTAGGGAAGCTTCTCGAGTGCTTGAGAATGGTTGAAGTTTTGCGGATTCGCACTTTCAAGTCAAGGTTTTGGAGAGGCGCATATTCGCCTAAAACACGCACCATCTACTTAAACGAAAAGCTAACTGAATCCGAGAAGGTTGAAACGCTTAAACACGAATTGGCTCACCATCACTTTTACACTCAAACAGCATTGGGAAGATTCCTAAGGCAGTTTAGGTATAAGCGAGTGCTGATTCCCTACGCCTTAACGCTTTTAAACGCATGGCTCTTCTTTCCAATCGCCTATTTGCCTTTAACCATTCCCATAATTCTCGAGTTTCTACACGAGTGCATAACCAATTTGAAGCACGGCTTTTCATGGCTGAGCTTCTCTTTTGCCTTCTCCATGCTTTGGCTTACACTATGGACGTTCACAATTAGGACGTTATAAAAAAGAAAAGGGAAAGTTAGAGTTTGCTTTGAATCTCAGCTAAACCCTTGAAAACCCTCTCTTTCAAATCGCCTATCAAAGCAGGGTTAAAGTAGTTTCGCATAAACACGCTTCCGCTAATCCTTCCCTGGAGAAAGTCTATTTCCGCTGGATTAAGCCACTTAGTCATGAAAGTAGCGTAGTATTCCCTTAAATCGCCAAACCTCATTTTGAGCTTGTTATCTCGCCTAACCCAATTGCGAATTTGATATACTGAGAGTTTTTCTCTTTTGCTTATGGCTTCAATTAAGGCCTTTGGAATGAGGCTAACAAAGGCTTTTTTGGTTCTACGGATAAAGCGTTTCTTAAATCGGAAGTGCTCTAAAGCTTCATTCTCGAAATTGTAATATTCGCTTAGTTTTCCATTCTCAGCTAAGTCAATAATGAGGTTATAGCTTTCTATGGCTTCAACAAGCCTTAAACCGCTTAGAGCCATGAAATCTAAGAAATCGCTTAGCTGTGGAATCTTAGCTTTAACGGTTCTAACCCACTCTAGAACCTCGCCATTCCTATCCGCGTTAGCTATCCTGGAGAGAAGCAAATCTTCAGCCTTAACGCTTTTCCACTTCAAACCGTAAGCCTTAACAAGCCTCTCAAATCTCTCGTAGATTCCTAAAAATTTCGCTAAGTTTGAAAGTGCACACATAACGTGATTTCGCTTACTCTCAGATAACAATTGAAGCCTCGAGAAATCCTCATTAAACAAGCAATCCGCATAAAGCCAAGCATACCTAACCAAATCCTTAGCATAACCTTCAGAACACTTTTCCGCTAAGAAATCTCTGAAAGAAGCCCAATTTACGCTTTTTTCACGGTTAAAAGCCCGGTGCTCTATCCTTACTGAGCTACGGGCCCTCTTTTGGCTTTAGGTCAAAAGTTGTTTTTTAGTGTTTCTGTTTTGTTTTAAAATTTTGAGGGCTTTAGGGGGTATATTGTACTTTTAGGAGTCCTGTTATGAAGTTTTTGATTTTGTCGTTTGCGCTTAGTATTGTTTCTATTGTTTTTGCTCCTTTTTCTGTTAGTTTGTAGACGCGCTTTCTTTCGTTCCACGTTCCCTCTATTAGTCCATTTCTTTCCAGCGAGTATAGGAGCGAGTATACTGTGCCTGAGCTTACTAGTAGGTGGAATTTGTTGTGGATGAATGAGATTACGTCGTAGCCACTCATTGGTCCGTTTCTTAGTTCTGCGAGGATTATTATGTCCATGAAGTTTTTGATTATTCGTTCATGCATCTTTTTCAGTATTTTTCCTTCCAACCTTTCACCGCCAACGATTATCGTCAGAGCAGTCATGTTTAATCACATCTTAACATTTTAGGTTGGATATAAATATTTAAATTTTATTCTAATTCCGAATTAGAAGTTGAAATTGAATATAACATGTTTAAACAACCCCTCATCATCAAAGGCATGGCAGCATTGCTATGCATTAAAAATTTTAACACTTAACTTATATTATGGAGATTTTTGCTCTTTTGTTTTTAAATGCATTTTTCCACTTTCGAACACATTGAGGAACGCTTTAAATATTTAGCGATATACGGGCATATTAACAAATGTTATCTTCGCTTTTAGGGCTAAAAATTTGCGGTGTAAAAATTTGATTTCTTGGAGACACTCCTTTAGGAGGTTAAACGAGGAATACGAGATTTCAAAGAAAAAGAGGCAAGCATTAGACAACTTGTTGGGAACGGGCAAAATTTCGAGGCAAACATACGACCTATTTAATGGAGAGATAAGCCAAGCTATAGCCGAAATAGAAAAACAGCAGAAGGCTTTGCTGGAAAAGATGAACTTAAAGATGAGCGAGCTTGAGGGACAGATTAAGACTTTGGAGATGTTACTTGCAAACTTTGAAATTCAACATGTTACTGGGGAGGTTGATGAAGAAACCTATCAGCGTGAAATTGGCGTTCTCTCTATTGGACTTGAAACTGCGAGAAACGAGTTAAACATGATAAAGGAGGCTATAAACCAAATTTCAAGCAGCATTACAAC
Organism: Bathyarchaeia archaeon; assembly: GCA_038883655.1. Classification (GTDB taxonomy): domain Archaea; phylum Thermoproteota; class Bathyarchaeia; order Bathyarchaeales; family Bathycorpusculaceae; genus JAVZLQ01. Next base: position 6,996 of record JAVZLQ010000005.1, on the reverse strand, counting down.
TCAAGAAGCAGACACCATCAAAAATGTAAACGAACCCGCGCCCACGCCTGCACATTCTCAAGAGGCCAAGGTTGAGGTGACTGTTGTAGAAGCGAAGGCTGAAGAACAACAGCAGCAGACGATGCAAAGCTTTGATGAACAACAAGTTAATCAATAAGCAGTTCTTTTCCCTTTTTCTATTTGCAGTTTGTCGCAGATAAGGATTTTATATTGAAGCCTAGTTTCTTAACATACTCTGCCACGTGTAAGAGGTGAGCGGGTGTCCGAAAAAACCGAGAAAATCGCGATGACTTTCCATGATAAGTTTAAGCAGTACGATCTAGGCGAGGGACATCCATTTAGAGGCGACAGATTCGAGAATGCATTCAAGTTTTTTGAGAGTCAAGGCTTGTTTGGGCTTTCTGAAATTTTTTTGGTTGAGCCTAAACCCGCTTTGAGGGAGGATTTGCTTAGGGTCCATTCAGAAGACTATGTTAACCATATTTTCCTCTTAGCCGAAAAGAATAGACCTTACGACATCGAAACGCCGGTTTCTCCGCAGATTCTTGAGGCTGCCTTGCTTATTATTGGTGGTGCAATAGAATGTGGAAGACTTGTTTTTGACGGCGCAGCAAAGAGGGCGGTTTCCATAGGTGGAGGTTACCATCATGCTGGCAAAAATTATGGCGGGGGCTTCTGCATCTTCAACGACATTGCCGTCATGGTTGAGTATTTGAGGGATAAGTATAATATTAAACGTTTTTTGATTTTAGATTATGATGTGCATTTTGGAAATGGCACAAGCGACATTTACTATGATGACCCAAACGTCTTGTTTATATCGCTGCATCAAGATCCGCGTACACTTTATCCTGGAACTGGGTTTGTTTGGCAGATTGGCGAAGGCGCTGGGGAAGGTTATAACGTTAATGTTCCTCTTCCACCTGGCACTGGCGATGATACTTATCTTTATGCGTTGAAAGAGATTTTTGTTCCTTTGGCAGACGAGTTTAAGCCAGAAATCATAATTGCTAATGGTGGCAGCGATTCCCATTTTGCTGATTCCCTTGGAGATTTGAACTTAACAGCTAAAGGTTTCTTTGAAATTGCAAGGTTAATTAGGGAAACTGCTGATGCTGTTTGCGGCGGAAAGCTTGTCCTCATGCCTGGGAGCGGCTATAACCCGAAGGTTTTGCCTATTTGCTGGTACGCGCTAGTTGCTGGAGTTGCAGGCTTAAAGGACATAGATGTTGAAGAGCCTTATGAAACGCCGAAGGAGCCGCTGCAATGCCGCGAAACGGTTGAGAAGACCATTGATGAGTTGAAAAGGTTGCTGCGAAAATATTGGTCTTGTTTTGGGGGTTTTTCGCTTAACGTTATACCCTAAATTTAAATTGGGAACTGTTAACCTCATCTTATAGCATAAATGCGAACGGAAGAAAATGTATATGCAAAATATTAAGCAAATTCGCGAACTGTTTCCGATAACGAGAAACAAGGTCTTCTTGAATCACGCCGCCCAATCTCCGCTTCCAAAATCCGTTGCTGACGTCATGCACAAATGTGTTGAAGATTTTTCGAACTTTGGAAACACGGAAATAGCATGGAACGACGGCGGAAAACCACTATTTGCAAGACTTGTCGGCGCAGAACCAGAAGAAATAGCCCTTGTTGAGAATACTTCTGTGGGCTTAAACATTGCCGCAAACGTTCTACGTTATCCAAGAGGCTCGAAAATCGTAACGACGGATTTAGAGTATCCTTCTGTGGTTTATCCTTGGCTGCGCAAACGCTTAGGCGTAAAAGTTGAGTACGTGAAGAACGTTGATGGAAAAGTTTTGCTTGAGGATGTGGAGAGGGCTGTTGATGATAAGACCGTGGCTGTTACGGTTAGCCATGTTGAATATGCAAATGGCTTTCGCAATGACTTAAGAGCTTTAAGCGAGTTAGCCCACGAGCACGGCGCATACTTGATTGTTGACGCTATACAGTCTGTAGGCGCCTTAAGAGTAAATGTGAAACGTGACGCCGTGGATTTTCTCGCAACGGCATGTTACAAGTGGCTCCTAAGCCCGCCTGGATGCGGCTACCTCTATGTTGAGAAGGAACTTATTGAGGAGTTTGAGCCTCCGTTTGTTGGTTGGGCAAGCGTTAAGCAAGAGGTTTTTGAAACTGTTGATTTTTGGGATATATGGCGCTTGGATTTGTCGTCTACTGCCAGCCGCTTTGAGGTTGGTTCTCCAAGTTTCATTAGCTTTCTCGGCGCGGCAGAAGCCATGAAAATGCTTTTAGAATTTGGCATAGAAAATGTTGAACGGCGGATAATTGCGCTCACCGACCACCTAATTGAAGCTTTAAAGAATTTAGGCTTGCAGCTTCAAACGCCAGAGGAAAGGCAACACCGCTCTGGAATAGTTAACTTCAAAATCGACAAGCCAAAGGAAGCTGTACAACGCTTGAGCCAAAATGGCATAGTTGTCTCCGCAAGGGCTAATGGAATAAGGGTTTCGCCACACTTCTACAATACGGAAGAGGAAATCGACAAACTAATAGAAGAAATTAAGAAAATTTAAGAGTACAAGAAAAGATGAAACTAACCATGCTTGAAGTGGAAAAGGTTGATAAAAACAATAAACAGCAGATTATGGATTTTCTAAAAATGGACGTTATTAGACATGTCTTCGCCTTATATGACCTTCAATACGACCCAACCCACACAATCATGTATGCAGCCCTTAAAAACAATGCATTGAAGGGGTACATTCTCATTTATACAGCGTTGCAGTTTCCAAGCGTCATTTTGGAATGCAAAACAGACCTTGTAAAGCAACTATTAGAATATGCTCCAGAAAACCAATTTATACTTCACGCACCAACAGAGAACCTTCAAGCGATTAAAAGCAAGTTTAAAGACGCAAAAACTTACGCCCAAAAACTTTTTGCACTTCTCTTGACCCGCGAAGACCGCAGAACAAGTACCGTCGAAAATATTTTGGATTTTATACGCAAAATGCCCACCTACGGAGTTTTCATAAATGATGGATTGGTCTCGTATGCAAGCTCTTTTCTGCAGCTTCCGCAGGTTTGGATGATAGGCGGGGTTTACACTCATCCAAAACATAGAAATAAGGGATATGCAACATTAGCCACATCAGCAGTAACGGAAGAAGCGTTAAAAAACGCGGATTCAGCAGCTCTGTTTGTGAGGTCGAATAATTATCCAGCCATTAAAGTCTACGAGAAAATTGGTTATCAAAAAATAGGCGAAAAGCTTTGGGTTGATGTTGGAACTGGACTAAAACCATGAAAGGCGCTAATATTCGCTTACGAAGGTTATTTCTGTAAAATCTGCAACAGCCCTTCCCTTTCCTTTTTCGGATAGAATTTCTAAATGTGCGATTTTGCATGTGCCAATAATGTCCTCCTTGCTCTCGCTTAAGATACTCGCATTTTTGCTGCTTCCAGCGTAAATGCGCAAACGCTTTATCAAGGCGTTTAGTGGCTTCCGCTTTTCAGCCTTTTCGCGTCTAATCTCGCCTATTACGGCTATCACCAAGTCACCTTTCTTTTCGGCCTCCTCGTCAATGCGACTCGCGTCAGCGGTTGGCCAAGGCGTTATTTGTAGGCTTTTCTTGCCTACTTCTTCAGCATACAACGCTTGGTAGATTTCTTCTGTTACGTGTGGCGATATTGGCGCTAGAAGCTGGATTATGCGATACAAAACCTCGTAGAGCGTGTATTGCACAGCCCTCCGCTTTTCCTCTCCGTAAACTTCTGGCTTGTAAAGCCTGTCCTTAACGGCCTCTATATACTCGTCGCAGAAAACGTGCCAAGTAAAGTTGCGAATTTCTTCTAAGGCGATGTTGAACTGGTAATTTTCAAAGGCTTCAGTAACCTTCTGCGTTGTCCTCTCAGCCTTGCTCAAAATCCACTTGTCCAAAAGCTGCAAATCAAAATTTTCGCCGTCCTCGTAGTCCTTAAGCTGGGCGCTCACAAACCTCGCGGCGTTCCAAAGCTTTGTCAAAAAGCGTCGTCCATACTCCACATCTTGCCAACGGAATGGGATGTCCGAACCAGTAGCTCCGCCACCAGCAGCCCACTGCCTAGTCGCATCTGTGCCGTACTTGTCAAGAACATCTGGCGCTGGAACATAATTCTTTAGAGATTTACTCATTTTTCTACCGTCTGAGCCCAAAACCATGCCGTTGATTAGACAGCTCTTGTATGGCTTCTCATCAAAAAGCGCGAGATGCCTAACCATTAAATAGTAAGCCCATGTTCTTATAATGTCTATGCCAGAGGGATGCAAATCCGCCGGGAAAAGCCTACGCCAATCAGCCCTATCTGGCCAGCCAGCGTGAACCGCGCAGGATATGGATGAGTCCATCCAAGTGTCGAAAACGTCCCTTTCTGGAATGAATTCTTTGCATCCGCATTTTGGACAAGCATCTATTCTAGGCTTTTCAAGTTTCGGGTCAATTGGCACCCATTCCTCCTCTGCTAGGATTACTTCGCCGCATTCCTTGCAGTACCATATTGGTATTGGCGTTCCAAAAACGCGCTGGCGACTTATAACCCAATCCCAATCCAGCGAACGCGCCCAGTCTATTAGGCGAATCTTCATGTAATCTGGATACCAAACCACCTCGTGCGCCGCCTTCTCAACTTTGTCCGTGAGTATGCGCGTCTTCATAAACCACTGTTTGCGTTCAAGAATTTCAACAGGTGCGCCACACCTATCGCAAACGCCTATTTCCTGTTTTAGCCTTTCCGTTTTTTCAAGCAGTCCAGCAGCCTCAAGATCTTTAACTATCGCCTCCTTAGCTTCTTCCGTTGTTAAGCCCTTGTATTTCCCGCCATTCTCGTTTATTAGCCCGTTTTCCGTCAAAAGCGTGATTACTGGAAGCTTATGCCTAATCACCGTTTTGACGTCTTCCTTGTCTCCGTAAGTGCATATCATAACCACGCCTGTTCCAAAGGATGGGTCAACGTTCTCGTCTGGAATTATTTCGACGCTACGGTTCACGATGGGAACAATTATACGCTTGCCAATGTAGCTCCTAAACCTATCATCATGCGGATTAACTGCGACAGCTACACATGCTGGGATAAACTCTGGGCGGGTTGTCGCGATGCACAAAAATTCTCTGCTGCCTTCCAGCGGAAACCTAATGTAGTGAAGCGTGCCTTCGCGTTCCTCATAGTCCACCTCAGCATCAGCAATAGCCGTTTCGCATCTTGGACACCAATTAACTGGATGCGTGCCCTGATAAATGAAGCCCTTCTTGTATAGAATTATGAAGCTAAGCTGGGTTCTACGCCAATAGTCTGGGTCCATTGTGCGATACTCAGTTGTCCAGTCAACGCTGCAGCCAAGCCTAACAACGCTCTCCTTCATCATGGCAATATACTTTTCAACGAGCTCCTCACACCACTTGCGAAATTTGTCAGGCGGAACCTCGCGCTTCCTAACATTACGTTCGCGTTCAACTTGAACTTCTATGCTCAAGCCGTGGCAGTCCCAACCCTGCGGAAAATAAACGTTGTAGCCTCTCATGCGCTTGTATCTGGCAACTATGTCAAAGTAAGTCCAGTTTAGGACGTTTCCCATATGAAACTCGCCAGAAGGATAAGGCGGAGGAGTATCAATGCTAAAGACTGGACGCGTCTTATCCTCCCAGTCAAAACGGTAAACTCCAAGCTCCTCCCAAGCCTTCTGCCACCTACGCTCAACCTCGAGAAGATCAAACTCCTTAGGCAAAGGCTTCATACGCAACATCCCAGCAAACGCCAACTCTAGGAAAAATAAATATACGAGTAAATAACAATTACCCCCATCAAAGGTTTGGGGGAGCTGGGAGGTAACCCGGCTGAGAGGACGGCTGAACGCCGTCGACCCCTAGAACCTGATCCAGGTAATGCTGGCGGAGGGAAAACCGTGAAAGAAAACATAAGTTTGGAGATTAAATCTCAAACTAAAATATTTGCGGAAGCAATTGTTTTTGTAGCTTTGTCAGCAGCGCTAAACAGTATTAAATTGTACCAACTGCCATATGGTGGGTCAGTGACTCTCGCTGGAATGGTTCCAATACTTTGGCTTTCGCTGCGGAGAGGTCCTGTTATCGGAACTTATGCGGGTGTTGTACTGGGACTTGTGGTGATGATAATTGAACCGTATTTATATAACCCCGTTCAGATACTGTTAGACTATCCAATCGCATTTGGAGCGCTTGGACTTGCTGGAATCTTCAAAAAGCAGCCCTTAATAGGTGTTGGGGCAGGAATGCTTGGACGTTTTATTTCACACTTTATTTCGGGCGTCTTCTTCTTTTATATGTATGCAGAATATTGGAACATGGATCCAATAACTTACTCAGTAGCATACAACGGAAGCTATCTCCTTCCAGAATTCATTGTAAGCGCGGTTATAATATACATAATTTCAAAGAAAGGCATATTGAACTTCAAACTTTGATGGAGGAAACGTTATAGGTAAACTAAAGACTGGAATAAAGGGGTTCGACGAGTTAATAGGTGGCGGAATCGAGTCTGGGTCACGTAACATACTCTACGGGCCGCCTGGTACTGGCAAGACTGTTTTTGCTATGCAGTTTCTTTGGCAGGGGTTACAAGAAGGCGAAACAGTGGCGTATGATGTTATGGATAAGCCTTTTCCGCGTTTAATATCGTATTTTAAGTCTTTTGGCTGGGACATTGAGCCCTACATCGAAAAGGGCAAGTTTATTGCGATACAGGCTTTTCCACATTTTGCGCCTTATCCGAAAGACCCGAGGGTGGTATACTTTAGCCTTGAAGATTTTGAGGAAATGAAGCGTATTGACAAACTAATTTCAGAAAAGGGTGTCACGCGGTTTGCTGCTGGAGACTTCAGTGAGCAACTATTTGCCTTGTACGATTTAAAGTACATGGAGCCAGTTGAGGATTGGACTATAAACTGGTGCCACTTCGACAACATAGTCAACATTGACATCATGACTGCGGCCACGCAGAAGGATT
>JAVZLQ010000004.1:0-232467 GCA_038883655.1 Bathyarchaeia archaeon | reverse complement strand
CGCCCAAAGGTCGGCTCAGACGGGACAGAAACCCGTCGTAGAGTGCAAAGGCAAAAGCCGGCCTGACTGGATCCTCCACAGTAAGGGATCCAGAGGCGAAAGCCGGGCTTAGCGATCATCCATGTCCCCCTTAGTGGGGGCTGGATGTGTCAGAAAAATTACCCCAGGGATAACAGGCTCGTCGCGGGCGAGAGTCCCCATCGACCCCGCGGCTTGGTACCTCGATGTCGGCTCTTCCTATCCTGGCCCTGCATAAGGGGCCAAGGGTGAGGCTGCTCGCCTATTAAAAGGGAACGTGAGCTGGGTTTAGACCGTCGTGAGACAGGTCGGACTTTATCTGCTGGGAGTGCTGGCTGCCTGAGGGGAAAGGGTCCCCAGTACGAGAGGAACGGGACGCTGTGGCCTCTAGTGAACCGGTTGTCCGATAGGGCAAACGCCGGGCAGCCACGCCGTTGAGGATAAGGGCTGAAAGCATCTAAGCCCGAAGCCTCTCCCGAAAATAGGCAGCCATTCCCCTTAAAGGCTGGGCTGGTAACGGCCCGTGCCTTGGGGACGAGGGCTCCCATAGAAGATGGGTTTGATGGAGCCGGGGTGTGCGCCGGAAGGCTTCGGCCGACCGGTTCAGCCTGCGGCCCCCAACCGCCCGAGGTGTCGGGCTCATGTGGTGTCTGGGCGATTTTCTGGTGAACTTTGATGGTTTGGCTTGTGCGTGGTGGTTTTCCATGTTTTATTGGCTTAGAATTTTTGTAATAGTGGATAGCCCCTCTAGGTTTTTGCGAATAGCTTTTTGTTTGTCTTGTGTGTTGTTTTCTTTGGGCGGGTGAGGCTGTTTGGATTTAATCAAACGGTTTGATCCTTGGCGTTCTGGGTTTTGTACTTGTCCGCCTAAGTTGACTTTTAACCCTTACACTGGATGTGACCATAAGTGTGTTTATTGTTATGTTTCGAGTTATGTTCCGAGGTTTTTTGTTTGTAGGCCGAAGCGGGATTTGGTTGCTAGGCTTAGGCGGGATGCTGCGCACTTGAGGGGCGAGTTGGTTTCGATTGCGAATTCTTCTGATCCTTACCCGCGCTTGGAGGTTGAAAATTGTCTTACGCGGAAATGCCTTGAAATCTTATGTCAGCACGAGTGTAAGGTTCAGATTATAACGAAGTCGGACATTGTTGTTAGGGACATTGACCTCTTTAAGAAGATGCCTTCCACGGTTTCTTTGACGATTACGACTGTTGATGAAGGGCTTGCAAAAGTCATTGAGCCTTGTGCGCCTTCGCCTTCTAGGCGTTTGAAGGCTGTTGAAACCTTAATTGCGAAGGGTGTGCCCGTGACTGTGCGCATAGACCCGATAATACCTTTTGTTAATGATGATGTGCAGAGCTTGGTTGAAGCTTTAGCCGCTATGGGTGTTAAGCACATAACTGCTTCAACGTATAAGGCGAAGAGCGACAATTGGCAAAGGGTAAGCATAGCACTGCCAGAAAAGGCTGAAAAATTGCGAGAACTTTACTTTGAATGTGGAGAAAAAATTGGCAGGTACACTTATCTTCCGAAGGAACTGCGTTTTAAACTTTTGAAGGCTGTTGGCGACGCGGCGAAGAAACATGGCGTCAAGTTTGGAACATGTAGAGAAGGCTTAAGCCAGCTAAACACTGCCACATGCGACGGTTCATGGGTGCTTTCAAACGTTTAATGCAGAGGGGTTACCCAAGATTTTTTGCCGCATTTCGGGCATTTAAGATAGTATGCCGCATCTGGAATTATTGTTGGGTCTGGTTTTGGGAACCGTGCACTTGTCTTGTAACCGCTGAAACAGCGCACAAAAAAGAGTTTTAATCTTGATACGTTGAATTTGTTGCCACAAGTTGGGCACTGGAATTTCATTCATTGAACACTCTTCTCACTTATGTTGAGTGAATGATTTTCCTTTATAATCGATTGACCGATTACATCATCCTGATTATGTTCGGTTAGATAATTAAAATTATCAAAGAAAGTGGGGGAATTTGTTTTGAATGTTTTTCTTTGTTTTATTGTTATTATTGTTATGTAAGCGAATAGCAGTGGAATTGTGATTAGGAGCAGTTCTGGGATTACGATGAAGCCTGTCGCTTCTACGCCGAGTTTGTCTACTGCGTCGCATTCATCATAAAAGCCTATTTCGCCGTCTGTTTGTGAGTCTGCCCAAATGTCATATTGCCCAACGCTTGCTGATTCCCATATTAGCACTGACTGGTTTTCTAGATTGCCTTCCGCGTCAACATCAACTGTTATTGGTCCAACCACCACATAGAGGTCTGAAATATGCGTTTCCGAAGGAGTCCATGGCGAATAATCTTGAACTATGTAGATGTTGTATGTTCCGCCTGGTTCTAAACCGCTTCCCTTCACATAAACTGCATCGCCCACGTTAAACGTGTTAACGGTGTTGCCAGCACTGTCACATGATTCTATGCTTGGTTCTAGGGCAAACACCCTAGGTGGTTGAGCAAGATTATTGTTAGTGTATAGGGCTAATGCTAAGCTTAGAAATAGCACTGTGAACGTTAGGGTTCTCTTCATTTGTATCCCTTCAACGCATTTGAAACGTGTTTTACGGTAGTAGTGTACTTGTTTCAATGATGACTTCCACTTCGGGCATGGTCGTGTCTGAGGAATACCCCAGAATCATTCCGAGAATAGTCACCAGTGGTCTGCCGACGTTCCAAGGCTCGTTGTTTGGGTTGGTAAATGTTATCACTACATAGAATTCACGGTTGTAAGTGTCGGAAACTGTGTCAAGCCATGTTTCAATTGAGCAGTTTGATGGTAATCGCGGCACTTCCACGATGCACTTCACTTTTTCTGAAGGTTGGACGTCCCACTCGCCTGAACCAAGAATGTTGCATGTGTAGTCTATCCCTAAATCCACATGTGACTTTGGTGGTACCACGATGGATTCTGGATATATCCTATGCTCAACATCCAGAAAGTAGTTGTAAGATATAATTGAATATTGTTCAAAGCCAGATATAGGCTCAATCATGCGGTATTCGCGGTATACGCGTATTATTGTTGTGTTTCCTTCTTCGCTCGCCGCTTCTGTTTTTGACGTTATGCTGTTTACGTAGAAGATGCTCAGCGGAATCAAAACGCCTATCAATATGCCAATCAAAAGCCACGTTAGAAGTTTCCCATCTATCTTTATTTTGATTATATTCACTCTCCGAACTTACTCGACGGATATTCTATATTAAATTTGCCATATTTCCAGCTCAAACTTAACACAAAAAGGATAAACTGTAATGCAAATATCAAACACGCACTTGTTAATAAAGAAACTCGCATAATCCTATGCAAGGAGCACAGTTAGCGTTGAGTCACTGGAAAATCGTGTTCGCCGCAACAGCTTTCAACCTGTTGTTTGAGTATTCCATGCGTGGCATAAACAACTTAGCCGCACGTCCAGCCCTACCATTATTCTTGTTTTTGGTTTATTTTCCATACTTTGCAATACTCGAAGACCTAATCGCTAAATATCGCCTAAAAGACTATAACGTAGCAATTGCGGGATTCTTCTTCGGCACAGCTTTTACGCTTTTTGTTCCAGCAACCCAATTCACGGAACCACAATTTTTTGGCGTAAATTGGGCAGCGCTTTTCTTTGTCAACTTTTTCTGGTGGGGCATGATCCAAGGCGTCCTAACATTCTACATTGCAACACGCCTTTTCCCACGCAACTGGAACCAAAAATTGCTTTCACGCACACAAAAAACTGCTCTGTTAACAACACTTGTTCTTGTAGGCTTGCTCTACCGCATAAGCATACAGCTAAATATGCCGCAAGCCCCACGAATCAACCCACAAGCATACATCGCAATCGCCATAACCCTAGCCATAACAGCTCTAGTCTTCAAAAGGTCAATTCCAAAACAAGCCACCTGCACAACGCAACAAAAAGAAAAGTTGATAGACGCGTTAAGCGCTTTAACAATAGCCATATTCGCCTTCTGCGCAGTCTTCCTAACACAAGACCCAACACAAATAAACGTACACAACGTAAACGCAACAGCTACACACACAGCAACAGCATGGACAATAATCGCCACGTTAATTATGCTTGGTTACAGAGTATACAAGCGAAAACCGATACCCACATGATGTATAGCTGTAAAGCCTTTTAAATAAATAAAATAAATTGGTGAGCAAAATGGAGGAAATGAAAGAAAATGACTGAAGGAACGATTTCCGCGAGAAAAGCAATTTCCATAGTCGCTGTAACGTGGATTCTATCTTTACTTACCACGTTGGCTATTGTCCACCTTATTACTCCCGCTCCTATCGGCACAAATCAAATTGCGGACAGTGCAATAACATACCTCAAATTGGCTTCCCTCGGAATCCCACATAACGCAACAACGTCCACCGAAGAAGTATCCACAACATCAACCAATTTTGTGGATATACCTGACATGTCCGTGGACCTAACTCTAAGTAGAAAGAGTATGCTGATAATTATGTTTAGTATGGAGGCTCAAAACACTGGAGGAAATTACCTTTATGCCAGAGCTATGATTAACGCGACGACGCAAGCCCGCCCAGCCTCAAGCGCAATTGTCATAACAAATTCAAGTGTTACAGCCTCACATTCATTCACATTCTACATGGATAATGTTAGCCCAGGAAAGTATACAATCAAAATACAGTGGCGAGTATTCTCATTTCTTGCTGCAGCATACGCACAAGATCGCTCTTTAATCGTCTTCGCATTACCTGCATGAAAATAAATATCGATTCCTTTGTTTTTCTACATTTTATTGCAACTTGGGAAAATCTAACCAATGTGCCCTCTTCATCACAAAAATATACAATGTAGTGGTAGCCCGGGAGAGATTCGAACTCTCGTCAGAGGCTCCAGAGGCCTCCATGCTTGACCGCTACACCACCGGGCTTTTACAATTTGAAAGGCTTCTCTCTTCGTAATAACTTTAGCGTTTGCTTCTAAACTTAAAAATAGAGGGAGTTTATTTGTTAGCTTTGCTTTTCAAAGCTTCTTTTATGCAGTAACATTCTTGGCTGCTTGGATTCCAGTATTCACAGCACCACAAGGTTTCAACTATGGGGTTTCTTCCCTTGCAGAAGAGCACTGAACAGAAAATTCTGTCTGGATATTCATAAGGGGCATGATTTCCACAGTTTCCGCAACATCTTTGCGGTTCCACATCTGCTTTCTCTTTCATTTCAGCCTCCTCCAAACTTTAATAATGTCCTGTCAAAGTTTTCGCCGAGCCTTTCAATTGCAGCAGCAACAATTATTGGGAAAACTATCATGGCATCGCCGATAATCATAACCTTGTCCGCCTTACTCTTCACTTTGCCCCAACTAACAGTTTCAGAAAGTGTGGAACCAGATAAACCGCCAGTTTCTGGACGGTCCATGGTTATAACTATGGCGTAGTCCATGCCCTTTTTGGCAGATAAAGCTGCTGATTGAACAGTGTTTCTCGGCACTCCGCCACCAATAACTATCATGCCGTTTCTTGAAGAGTCTCTGCAAATTTCAACTATTTCTTGCACGTCCTTAAAGGCGTCCAAAACAAGCTTACAGCGCACATTCTCCTTAACTGCGTGAAGCCAGTGTATAAATCCAAATTCCGAATCTCTCACCGCTGGAAGAAAAATTGGCACTTTTGCCTCGTAGGCTGCCCTTAAAATCGAGTCAGGATCGTTTAGGCGCTTGCCTAATTCCCACGCAAACTCCCTTGAAGATAGGCTTTCGCCTTTCCTTTCAGCTGCTATTTCCTCGTACATTTCTGCAATCCTATAATCAAGTCTAGAAAAGTCTTCTTCTGGCACAAAAACGTCGTATATGCGGTATATGTGATACTTGTAAAGCAGCCAATCGTCAGCAACCCAGTGCCCCTTATAATGGTGTCCGCCCAAAGCCTCTATGGCGTCATGAACCATGTTCGCGCCAGTGCTCACAATAACGTCAATAAGCCTCTTGCGCGTAATGTCCGCAATAAGCGTACGCAGTCCAGCTGGAACAACAGCCCCAGCAAGCGCCAAAAATATTGTGCATTCCCTGTCGCGTAGCATTCGCTCATATATGTCGCATGCTGTTGCGAGCCTTCCAGCCCCAAACGAGCCAGCATTTTTAAATTGCTGGATAAGCTGGTCCACAGTGAGTTTTCCATTAATTCTAATGTGTTTTACTGGTTCGGCAAGAAAGTCTTCTCTCCGCATTTCCAGTTTTCAACTCCAGAATTGACATATTTCATAGGATAACACAAAAATAATTTTCTATTCTTTTTCCTCTCGAAAAACTGAAGCCAAACATTAAAAGGGGCGAGAACCAATCCATTAAGGGTGAACCCACTCCATTGAAAACAAGTACTAACAAGTGCCTATTCGAAATTTCAAGCGATATCCCGCTTGTGGGCAACATAGCCTTCGGACTAATCGACAGGGGAACAAACGTTATACAAGTTCGTCCAATCTCAACATGCCCACTTTCATGCATATTCTGCTCCACAAACGCTGGACCAAAATCAAAAATACGCCAAACAGAATACATCGTGCCAATAGACTACCTAGTTGAGGAATTTAGGAAAATCGTGGCTTACAAAGGCGAAAAGCGCATTGAGGCGCACATAGACACCGTTGGAGATCCAACCACTTACCCGGACATCGTCGAGCTTGTTGCACGCTTAAATCAGATAAGCGGAGTAGACGTTGTTTCTATGCAGACGCATGGTGCACTATTAAACGAGAAAATCCTAGACCGCCTTTCAAGTGCTGGCTTGACGCGCCTAAACCTTTCAGTGGATGCTTTAGAGCCTAACTTAGCGAAAAAGCTGGCTGACGCGAAATGGTACGACATTGAAAAGATAGTTGAACTTATGCACTATATAGTTTCAAGCACAAAAATTGATTTGCTTCTTGCACCAGTTTGGATTCCAAGCCTAAATGATACGGAGATACCAAAAATAATTAGGTTGGCAATTAACGTTGGTGCTGGAAGAAGATTTCCACCTTTGGGCATACAAAAATACGAAAGGCACAAGCATGGAAGGAAACCAAAAGGCGTAAAGGCGATTTCATGGAAAAAATTCTATTCACAACTGAAAGCTTGGGAACACGATTTTGGCGTAAAACTCATAATAACCTCAGGAGATTTTGGCGTACATAGGAGGCAGATACTGCCAGTGCCATACAAAAAGTTTGAAAAAATCAAAGTGAAGGTTGTTGGACCAGGATGGCTTAAAAGAGAAAAACTCGCTGTCACGCAGAAGGGCGACAGAAGTCTAACACTTGTTAATGCTGAGGAAATTCCAATAGGCGCAAACGTGAAAGCTAGGGTTGTCGCCAACAAACATAATCTCCTTATTGCAGAGCCACTTTAGCCTAGCTTGCTGCCTACTTAACTATTAGAACTGGGCATGGGGCGTTCCTTAAAACTCCGTCGCTGACGCTTCCTAGGAGAAGCTCCTTTATCTTGCTTAAGCCCCTAGCCCCCATAACTATTATATCAAATTTGCCTTCAACCACAGTTCTAACGATCTCCTGAACGGTGTTGCCCTCCCTCAAAACCGTTTCCACATGAACGCCTTCAGCCTCAACCCTCTGCGCCCCATCCGCTAGAATTCCACTCCCAGCTTTCCTTGCAGCCTCAGCGACCCTTGAAACCTCCATTGGCGTCATTACAGGAATTATGGGAGGAGGCGCGGTTGCGGTTTCTGGGACCATAACTGGCCTCACGGCGACAGAATAAACATGGATAAGCGTTATTTTTCCATCAAACTTTTTGGCTAATTGTATGGCAACGTTTAAAGCCCTAAGTGAATGTTCAGAACCATCAAGCGGAACCAAAATTTTCTGAAACAAACTCTAATCCTCAAAATAATAAAGTGGCTACTAGTCCTTTATAATTTACGGAAAATAGGGATTTGATTTAGTTTTCTTTTGGAAATGCGTGGCTATGGGTTGTTTTAATAATTGCCTTTTCTTTTAATTTTAATTCTATTAGTTGATACCACTAGGAGTGTAGTTATTAAAAGCAATGACAGGAGCATAGCTGCGTCGAATTCGCTGACCACCTCTGTGCCCTGAATTATAATGGTATGTGTGCTATGGGTAAAGATGAAGTATATGAAGGTGTGAGTGTCGGTTTCTGTAACATTGTATTCATCTGGATACTGAAGCTGATGTCCATCAACCATGATAACCCAACTTTCAGGTGCGGCGTAAAGTAACGCTTTAGGTATGCTGATGTTGCAGTAGCTCGTTGTGCCTGGCTCCCCTGTTACATTGAAGCTGAATTGCTGCTGGTCGCGGTCAAAGTTGAAATTCTCTATCGTTGAGTTTGTGTCAAATATAACGCGGTATGTCTCCTCTTCCCACACAAAAACGCCTTGATATTTTATGTCAAATGTTAAGTCTCTTAAACCGCTTACGCTTTGGTTTAGCCAAATTAGGTATGTTCCATCTGGTGATACAATGTCTGGCGGCGGTACTGTTGGCGGGCTTATCATGGTGACCGTATGAGTTGAGTTGTATCCTCCCTCAACGGTTATTTTTAGCCTTGAATCTTTTGTTGGGGGTTCGCCGTAAGGCGAATAAGTTAGGTTAAAGAATCTTGTGAGTTTAAACTGGTTAGGGTTGGAATCAACAGGGTCTGTTGGTGGTTTTACCACAAAGTTTTCTACGGAGCATAGACGTTCTGGTCACGTTAAATGTGACATGCAGATTGCTTAGGTCTAATTCGGTGCTGTTGATAAATTGCCATATTGAGGGTGGGTACGGACTGACATATGTCACGTATAGATTTTTGATGAAGTTGAGCTCAGTGTTGAAATCGCCGCCAATTGTAGCGTTTATCTGCATGTCTGACCTACAGTTTGCGTATGTCCAATAAACTTGCGCGGATTCCACCGTGCAAAAAGTTGTGTTTAAGAAAAGCTCTATTGGCTCTCTCTGTTGTGGTGGGACGTCTGGAGGTATAGTCTCCTCAAGCGTTGACCACAATCTAGCGATGTTAGCAGTAAAGTCCAAATCCATCGAAGCTGTTCCGAATGTTTTCGCATAGGAAAGCTCAAACTGGCCAGTTTCAATTGAGTAAACGAGCGCGTTTAAGAGCCGGTATAAACCTGAGTTCTCATAGCCTGACATGACTAATACAAAGTATCGAATGAAATCTCCATGGATATACGCGTTGAATGATATTGTTGCCCCGTCAGTCCTTTTATCCATGGTTGTGTTAAGCCAAATACACTCAAGTATGCCCTGTGTAAATTCATATAACGAGCCTGATCCTTTTCCAGGAATCGTGCTATTTAACTGCAGAAGCAAGTTTTCCACAATAGTCTCGTTTACTTCGTAGCCAAAGTATGTGCCATAAACCACTTCAAGCTCATCGCTGAGGAATAGGTCTGTTATGTTTCCATGAAAGTTCACGTTTAGTGTGGCTATGGGCATGCCCGAAATTAATGGTACTGTTATTGTGCCAGTTAATTCGTTGTTTGCATAGTCAGCTATTACCGTAAAGTCCGATAGGTTTAGCGGGAATTGCGATGCCAAGCTTTCTGGGAAGTTGACAGATGCAGTTATGCCAATGTCCGCCATCCCGCCAAGGTATGTGCCATTTAGTTGGAAAGACGTGCCATAATATGGGAACACATCTGCAATGTGTTCTTGAACCATAAAGGCAATGTTTGCAGACATCTCTGTTGAACCATCTGTCCCTTTAAAGCTTACATCTCCAGAAGCATCCATTCCGCTAATGTAGGGGTATGGAAGGTGCGTATAGTTTAGTGTCCCACCCATAACTACTCGTCCGTCGGGATACACTGTAAACTTTGCTTCTATATCAGCAAATGGAGGGTCAAACTCATAATAGTGATATTCACGAGAAAGCGGAATGTCACTTATGCTTCCTAGCCATTTTGAGTAGAAGTAATCGATCTTGTAAAGGTACATGTAACTCACCGCTGTTGCATTTAAATTTGATGAATAGATTGTTGGACCATGAAGCTTTAGATACACATACTGCGTGCCCATATTCAAAGGCGAAACATCAAAATCAGATACGTAAATGTTATTGCTACCTGCAACCAGTCCAGATATGCCAACTTGATATAGCCCTTCTTCTATTACGCTAACTTCCACGCCAACTTTAAGGTAATCAAACTTTCCGTCCCCATCAGCATCCATCCCCTCATCGGAAATTGCACCTGTAAAATAAGCTGGTGGGAGGTCAAACTCATAGTAGTGATATTCTCGGGAGAGAGGCACACCAGAAAGGCTTCCTAAAAGGTTCCATTCTTCATCGTATAGCGCTATATATGAAACACTGCTGGGGTTACGCCCAGAAGAATAAATCTGTTCGCCGTTTAATGCGAGGTACACAAATTGTACACCTACATTAAGATACGAGTAGCTATAGCCATAAACACTAATGTAATTGCCGCTAAGATCCCTAAGATTGGAAATATAAACTTCATAATACCCCGCTAATGTGACATTGATTTCAACGCTAACTTCCAGATAGTCAAAATCTACATCATAGTCTATGTCTACGCCTCTATCAATTATGTTGCCCGTTAAATAAGCAGAACCATCGGCAAACGCCTCAAGTTTTACTCCAGCAAAAACGGGAGAGATCGGTAACGCCAAAAGCAACAACATCATAATCGACACAAGTTTTTTTATCCTCAACATGCCTTCTCCCAGCGTGCACCATATATATGCAAATGCTCCTATATATTATCTTTGCAATTTAATCCTAGAACTAAAATCTAACCAAAATGATGGATGGTGCAAAATCTGAGAACTTTGACTATGTGCTTCCGAAACCTTTGTCGTAGACGCTTGAGAACCTTTCTCTGTATTCTTGGCATAACGTTAGCCACAAGTTTAATAATAACGATAGGGGCGACAACCTCCAGATACATATCAATAATAAGGGAGATGCACACCTACTTCAACGGAAAAATCGTGGTCGTAAGCAAAGGAACAATAGTAATAGAAGCATTTCCAATATCAACTGGAAATCTTCCACAAACCATAACCGGCAAACTACAGAACATCTCAGGAGTCAAAAATGCCATTCCAATGCTCTTTATTTTTAACTTCGACGGAACAATCGAAATTTCACCAAAAAACTTCACTATAGGCATACCCCACGGAAACTGGTCTGTTCTTGTAGGACCAACCCCCTAAAAACCGGTGGAAACTGGCCCTCTAAAAGCGAATATGAGGCGGTTATCGGTTCCTCCCTCTCCGCCCAATTTAACCTTTCAATAGGGAACCATATTAAGTTGAATAATTATGATTTAGTGATAACTGGGGTGTTAGATACAAGTTCCGCTATACTGTCACGTTCAATTTTAACCTCCCTCGACATTGCTCAAAAAATATACAATTATTACAACCTGGTTAACTTGATAGTCGTGGAGCCGGAAGAAGGGGTCAATATAAAAGAGTTGGCGGAAAGCATCGAAACACGGATTGAAAATATTGACGCTTTGACGGAAGAAGAAAGAACAAACCTTGCACAACCACTAATAAACAATATTGAAATATGGGTGCTTGGAGTAACAACAGTGCTTTTCATATTAAGCATGATATTCGTAACAGCAGTTGCAATGATGAACGTTTCCGAGAGAAGAAGAGATTTCGCCACATTAGACGCTATAGGTGCCCCAAAAAGCTTCATCTACAAAATGGTTATCATGGAAACTGGACTTATGGGACTTTTAGGCGGCCAAGCGGGAATACTACTAGGTTCGTTTTTGGCAATCATCGTTGCAAGCATATACACAAGCATACCAATATCGCTGTTTTTACCAGGAATTTTTGACATCACCCCACCAACTCTAATGCTGAAAGTATTAGTATCCACGGTATCAGTTAGTTGCGTTGCAGGCATAATTCCTTCAGTAGCTGCTGCAAAGATGAAGATAACCGAGGTTTTAAAGGTTGAATACTGATGAAAATTAAAACAGTAGACTTAACGCGAATATTTCGCGTGGGCTCCTCAGAAATAATTGCCGTCAACAAAGTTAGTTTTGATGTTAATGAAGCAGGCTTTATAGCAATTGTTGGACCCTCGGGAGCGGGAAAATCTACACTGTTAAATCTTATCGGCTTGAATGATTACCCAAACCATGGGAAAGTAATTATAGATGACATTGATACAACCCTACTTTCTAGCTCGCAAAGGAGAAAAATAAGGCTTCTTAAAATGGGCTTCATCTTCCAAACATTTAATCTGCTACCCACGTTATCAGCTCTGGAAAATGTTGAGTTGCCTATGGCTTTGGCTGGCAAACCCCAAAAAGAGCAGCGGGAAAACGCGATAAAACTTCTTGAAGCCGTTGGTTTAAGCGAGAGGCTTCATCATAGACCCAAAGAGTTGAGTATGGGTGAAATGCAGCGTGTGGCAATAGCCAGAGCTTTAGCTAACAATCCCGAACTGATTATTGCTGATGAGCCTACTGGTGAGCTTGACTCGGAAACCGCCAAGGAAATTATTTCCTTGCTTTTTAACATGAGTAAAAGCGAAAAGAGAACTGTTATTGTTGCAACTCATGATGAAAAAATTGTTGAGGTTGCAGATGCAATTTACGTGATGCATGACGGCAAGCTGAAAAGAAAGGTTTTGTAAATTACATGATTATAATAGTGCAAAGTCCGTCGACTTGATTTTCCCTTTCTGGTCCACGACTATCTCGAACCTTTCAGCCCATGGATGTCCTTCCAAGTCTATTGGACATGTACCCCTCACAACCCAGCAGCTACCCTTCTGCTCAACAGTGGATATTTCTACACGCTCTGCTTTCTTTCTCTGCTTAACGAAGTCCACGACTATTTGACGGGCAGCTTCTGTGGATATTTCTCCCATCAGCGTTTCCCCCAACCGTTCCGTCTTATTAGGATACATGGGAGCATTAAATGTTATGAATGGAAAATCGTTAGTGAAGTTCCACATATGCACAGTGGCGTACACATTTTCGCGATAGGTTCAAATCAGCAAAAGCACAGTCTTAAACTTGGAAAAGCATGAGCGAGAAAAGACGGATAATTTTCCACATAGACATGGACCACTTCTTCACGGCGGTTGAGGAGCGGGAGCACCCAGAATACAAGGGAAAACCAGTAATTGTTGGAGCTGACCCAAAAGGCGGGAAAGGAAGAGGCGTAGTAAGCACATGCAATTACGAGGCTAGAAAGTATGGCGTTAGGTCTGGCATGCCCATATCAAAGGCTTGGAAACTCTGCCCAGAAGCCATATACCTACCAGTAAATTACGAATTGTATACGAAAGTTTCAAACGAGATCATGGGCATACTGCGAAAATACGCAGACAAATTCGAACAGTGGGGAATAGACGAAGCTTTCCTAGACGTTACGTCTAGGGCTAGCGATTACGCTGAAGCTGAAGCACTTGCGAGGCAAATTAAAAGGGAAATCTATGAAAAAGAGAGATTAACATGTTCAATTGGCATTGGTCCAAACAAACTTGTGGCAAAAATAGCAAGTGACATACAAAAACCAGACGGATTAACAATCATAAGAGAAGACGAAGTTGAAAGGGTTTTGGCTCCGCTTCCAATCCGCAAACTCTTGTGGGTTGGAAGGAAAACCGAACAGAAGCTGAGGGCTATGGGCATAAAAACGATAGGCGACTTGGCCCGTTACGACCCAACTGTCTTGACTGAAAATTTTGGGGTTATGGGCACACAGCTTTACTTGATGGCGCACGGCATAGACAAAAGCGAAGTTGAACAAAGGGGCGAAATAAAATCCATCAGCCGAGACATAACATTCGAAGAAGACACTTCAGATTTTACATTAATTCAAAATACTTTGGAAAAGCTCGCAGAAGATGCCCACAAAGATGTCATAAGGCAACAGCTAAACTTCAAAACAGTAACAGTCAAAATTCGATACGAAGACTTCGAGACGCACACACATAGCAAAACACTACCATTCATAACAAACCGCCTAGAAGACCTGAAGAAAACAGCAAAAGAACTAATACAACCATACCTAAGGCTTGACAAGAAAGTGAGGCTTATAGGCGTAAAAGTTTCAAATTTCACATCAGCGGAAAAACAGAAAACGCTCATTTAGCAAAAATAACGTTAAACTATTTTCTAATCCTTCGAATTTCAAAGACAACAGGGTTTTCAGCATCTGGACAAGCATTAAAAATTACATCCTTGTCTTCGCTCCATGGAAATTCAACACCGTAACGCATGGCATAAACTTTAGGCAGCAAAACCATAAGAGCGCTATAGCATATATCCCCCTTCACAGATTTGCCATCAAAAACTATTTTATCGCCTACCTTATGCCCAAAAGCACATTTCCCCTTCTGGCTTACTACTTTAACTTCAATTGTGGACATGCGCGTTCACCACATTAAGGTTTTATGTCAGGATATTTTTCTTTTATCCTCTCATCCGCTATTTTAGCAATGAGCGCGTTAGAAATCAACACACATCTTACGCCCATGAGTTCCGCGAGTTCCGCTGGTTTCTGGTCTTGCGTGATTAGCAGCAGATTGTTTTTCTTGGCGTATTCCACAATGTCTTTATCCCTCGCACCTTGCAGTCCAACTTCATGCACGGTTAGGACCTCATATCCTAAGGTTTCGAAATACTCTTTTAGTCCAGCGTACATCTCGTCCAGCAGCAACTTCAATTGCTTAGCCTCCTCGCATTTATTAGGATTTTTAGGACTATTTAGGGTATTCTGATGGCAAGTTTTATAAGCAGCTGTGCAATTGATGTGTGCATCGTGCAAAAGCGTGCTTAGGCTGTTTTTGCACAATAAAAGTATAGGAGTTGAAAGTGTAAATGTCAGATAAGCAAATGCATAAGGCAGTCTGCGCTGATTGTGGACAGGAATGCGAAGTTCCATTCAAGCCTGACCCAAGCAGACCAGTTTACTGCCGAGAATGTTGGTCGAAGAGAAGAAGTCAAAGACGAAGATATTAGAGTTACGCTGACCAACACTTAGGCTAATCGTTTCTCCACATTTATTTTAATAGTATAAACTCTGTTACAGTAACTTGCGCCGTTCTCTCGATGGTAATTATGAGGAAGAATACTTTGATGGTTTATGTCATCGGGACGGCGCAAATCATGAGCGCATTTTGAATTCCCACTTGCACCACAAGTCTTTTGGATGCTGGTTTGGTGGGCAAATTAGGCATTTCACTTCAACCTTTGGGTTTAACGTTTCCGCGAATTTTTTGAGATAGCCAAAACGCACCTTCTTGCATGGAAATTCGTCAAGTCCCTTGTTTCGACGAGCCTCTTGGGTTCTACACCTATCAATGCTTAAAACAGCTCTATTTTTGCTTACTTCGACAGTTTTGAAGGGCTGGTCTAGAACCCAACTTGATAATCGCAAAAGATTCATTATCGTTTGCACGTCGGGGCTTTCGCCAACATTGAACATTCTCTGTAGGCTTTTCGCTTCAATCTGAGCCATGGCTTCCCAAACTCCAGCGTCAATTTCTGTGGCGGCTTCTGTTCCAAACTTTTTCTCTATTCCCAGAAAGTATAGTCCATCAACCCTCCATAGGTTTCGAATTTGAAGGAAAAATATGTCTAAAAGCTTTTCAATGGGCATTTTGGATAACATTTCGCGGTCTTCGCGGCTTCCACTTGGATATTCACTCATGCCGTGCACCCGAGATTCGACAATTATTGTTGGTTAATCTTTTAAACCTAACCTAGAAATAGTGAAAAAGAGATGTGGGCTGAAGCATTTGCCGTGGTTGGAACAGCTTATAAAAACAGTGATTCTCGGGTTGATTCAAGGTTTTACCGAGTGGCTTCCAATTTCAAGCACTGGACATTTGAAGGTGGTTGAACGCTTTCTTCAGTTTTCATCTCCAGAAGACTCGCTTGTTTTTGATTTTGCTCTCCACATTGGAACACTTGCTGTTGTAATGTTATTTTTTAGAAGGGAAATTAAAGAAATGTTACATGCGCTTGTAAGGTTAGACTTTAAAACGGAGAATGGGAAACTTGTGCCGTTAATTATTGTTGGAACAATACCCGCCATAGCGGTTGGTCTTCTCCTAGAAGAGACTGCAGAAAAGCAGGTGGCACAAAATTTCACGCTAATTGCAGCCTCTTTTATACTATGCGGAGTCATGCTCTATTTTTCGAAAATGGGAAAGGAGGAAAAAGACGAAATACGCTTTTCAACAGCGATTGTAGTAGGCGTTGCAGAGGGCATGGCCATAATCCCAGGGCTTTCAAGGAGCGGACTAACAATTGCGGCGGCGCTTCTATTAGGTTTAAAACGCGAAAAAGCCTTCAAATTCTCCTTTCTGCTCTCAATCCCAGCGGTTATTGGCGCTATAGGCTACACCTTTTATACGGAATATGGTGCGTTGGCATCTGCAGGTTTGGGTTTAACAGAAATTCTTGCAGGCGTTATTGTGTCGATGTTTGTTGGATACTTTGCTCTGAAAATTCTCTGGAAAACTTTGGCAGTTAAGAAATTTCACTTTTTCGCGTTTTACTGTTGGCTTATTGGCGTGATATTTGCTGCATTTAGTTTAAGCGGCTTCTAACCAATGCGGCTTGCCTGAAAGAAAATCTGTTAAGAACTTTGCAAATTCCTTGTTTCGAGTGTAAATATCTGCTATTTCATCGTTAACAAGGATTTTAAGTTCTTCGCGCATTTTCTTTGAGATTTCTTCTGCGACGCCAGCGCTCCTTCCACCGTCCTTTAGTTTTTCCTTGAGCAAAGAAACAGCATCTGTGCACCTTCTTCGAATTTCGACAACCCATCTTCCATCTTCAATGTAGGGTCCAGATATAGTTTCCACGTTTTCAACGTATTTTTTGAGAAAGTTTTCGCATTCTCTTGTCTTCTCCATTGGCGGTCCCAAATGTTTCTTTGTTTGCGGTAGGGTTTGCTGTTCAAGTTCGAATATGAATGTGTTAAGCGTTTTTTCGTCGCTCCATGCGGTTTGCCTCAAAACCTTGAAGTCGTTGAGCTGAAGCAATTTGCCTAGCGAACGTTGTGTCTTGTAGAGTTGTCCCCATAAAACATCTGGCACGGCGTCAACCTTTCCAAACGTTATGAAGATTGTTGCTGAACCGCGCTTTCTAAATTCTTCCTTAAGTTCTCTAATGGTTAATGCTTGTTTTTCTGGTGGATAAAAGAAGCCTATGCTTGGATTTTTTAGGAAGCTTCTGGACGCTGCAATAAGCGTGTAAAGTTTTTGTGGTTGTACGGCGGAAGCCACGTTTCTTCCTTTATCAACCGGGTCTACGAGTATTAGTGGTTCTGGAAAAAGAAGCACAAGCTCGTCTTGCCTTTCTCTATAATAGTTTTCGATGTCTATGATGAGGCGTTGTTTTGCTTCTGCGAACGCCCTCAAAGTGTCAATGAAACTTTTATGGTGTAAGATTAAGAGTTCGCATAGGTAGCCGCTGAAGCCGCCGACTTTTATTTCAGCACCATAAACGCCTATGCCCTTCATAAACTTCTTCAGCAAGCGCACTTCATCACGCATTTTCGCTGATAAATGCTTTTTAATGTAATCTGTGTGGTATGGTGTCCTATCCGTGGCGCTTAACCACTCACCGCGTTTCACATCATAACATGGCACGATATTAACTCTTACGCCCTCAACAATCGCCTCGAGATATGGGTGTTCAGCAAACCTTTCGATCTGCTTCGCGCCTTCTGTTGCTTTTCTAGCCACTTTTAGACAGACCTCGCCAAGCGACTTTCGCGGGATTGATGTTGGAACACGCATGAAAATATCGATGTCTGGCTCCTCACTGAGCCATGTGTCTTTTGCAACAGAACCCTCAAGTCGTACAGTGGCGTTTACGCCTAAAACTTTGCATGCCGAAACAACTTTTCGCTCAAGTTTTTCTGCTAAAGCTTCAATTTTTTCGCGTTCTCGCTTTTTAGGTGTTATTCGCTCTAAAACCGCTTTAAGGATTTTTTCGATTTTTTCTCGCATGCACTCGCCCTTGCTCCGTCTATTTTTGTGGACAATGCTCCTTAAGGGTTGAGTATATTGGTCCTTTTGGTGTTAGGTCGCTTCGCTTCAGCCTTAAACAAGCTGCCCTTACTGTTCCAAAATCATAATTTATGTTTTGGTTTATGCATTTAGCCAGTTCTGCCTTGTTTCTTCCAGACTTCACTCTTGCAATTGTTAAGTGTGGGCTAAAACCCTTCGGGTCTGGCGCAAAACCCAAACTACGTAAACGCGGCTCAATCTGGTTAAAGATATCTTTCAGTTGAAGCGCGCCCTCTGTTATTCCAGCCCATAGAACGCGCGGATGATGCATGTTCGGAAAAGCGCCGACCCCGCTTATTTTGACGTTGAAGGGCGTAAACTGCACTTTCTTAAGTTCTTCACCAATTTTTTCGACAGTGGCGCTTGTTATGTTGCCGAGAAATCTTATTGTTATGTGAATGTTTCTTGGTTCAACAAGCTTCAAATCAGCGCCAGTTTCCAACAACAATTTTTGCACATCACTGATTCTTTTAAGAATAGCCTCATCTTCTATGTCGAAGGCTATAAAGCTCCTAATGGTTTCTGGCATTTGTCATTCCTTCGCATATTCTCTGTAGGCTTTTCCATAAATGCTTTTAACATAAAAGAGCACTTAATAGCCAGTTAAATCCAAATTCAACGTGATTCACAATGGTAGTAGATAAGCTTGTTGTCGGTGTTGCAGGCATGCCAGGCGCTGGGAAATCCGTTGTCGTTGATGTTGCGAAGGGAATGGGTTACGATGTTGTTGTTATGGGTGATGTTGTGAGGGAGGAAGTGCGTAGGAGGGGTTTGGAATGCGCGCCTGAGCATCTTGGAAAGGTTATGATTGAGTTGAGGCTTCAAGAGGGAAACAGTGTAATAGCGAAGCGATGCATACCAAGAATTATGGAATCGAAAAGGGAGAAGGTCATAGTTGACGGCGTAAGGAGTATGGCGGAAGTTGAGGAGTTCAAGAGGCATTTTCAAAAGTTCACGTTAATTGCCATCAAGGCGTCTCCAGAAACAAGGTTTAAACGTTTATATTGCCGTAAGAGGAGCGACGACCCGAAAAACTGGGAAATATTCAGTGAAAGGGATGAGCGTGAACTCTTAGTTGGGCTTGGAGAAGCCATAGCCAAAGCTGATTATACTATAGATAATGAGTGTTCATTGAAGGCTGTTAAGCAGCAGATTGCTGAGGTTTTGAGGAAGGTTGAAGAGCAATGGATGAAGTAAAAGTTTTTGTTGAAGTCGAGGTTAATCCAACAGAGGATGAAGCCAAAGTTAAACGCGCTGTTGAAAACATTTTTGGAGGTTTAACATTCCGATCAAAACCGTCGCGTAGGGGAATTACGCTGATTGGCGAGGCTAGTGGACTTGAGGCGCTTACAAAGCTTTACAATTTGCTGCGAAGAGAACGCATACGCGACGCTGCGAGAAGCGTCTTCCTTGAGGGATTGAATGAGAGAACCATAAACTTCTGCTTAAACAAGCAAGCCGCTTTTGCTGGGCACATTTCATTTTCCAAGGAAACCGCTGAATCACCGTTGGGACCGATAAGGGTTAGAATAGAATGCGCCGATCCGAGAGAACTAATTGCGTGGCTTGTCTCAAAATAAAGAAGATTATGAAGTGAGTTTACAAGTGAAGGGTAAAGTTTATTGCAACTTAATCAATGATTTTCTTGTGAACGGTGCTGACGTTGTCCTCAAAAGCTACAATAACGCCTCGCGGAGCCATCTTACTTGGAAGCTACGTGGCGTGCGATGCCAACGAAGAAACTAAACCGTTAAGGGTTGTAACCCACGCGCATGCCGACCATATGGTTGGACTGCAACAAAGCCTAAGAACATGTGAGAAGGTTTTGATGACCCCTGCTACGAAAGATTTGATTGACGTTATGAAAAGTCCGCTTTTTCTTATGAGCGGGTTTATCGAAGCGCACGATTATGGTGAAACTTTGCAGTACGAGGAGGAGCGGATAACCTTCTTTAAAGCGGATCACATACTTGGCGCGGCGCAGGTGCTTGTTGAGGACGCTGAGGGAACAAGGATTGTTTATACTGGGGATTTTAGGATTGATGAAACTCCAGTTTTGGAGGCTGACGTCCTCGTCATGGAGGCGACTTATGGAAGTCCGAGCTGTAGGCGCTCTTTTGACATGGATGTTAGGGATTTGCTTGTTTCGATTGTTGAGGAAGGACTAAAAAGCGGCGCGGTTTATGTTTTTGGTTATCATGGTAAGCTTCAAGAGGCAATGCAAATTTTGCACAGTGCGAACGTTAAGGCGCCTTTTGTTGTTCCCGAGAGGGTTTTTCATTTTTCCAGAATATGCGAAAAGCATGGCATGCGCCTTGGACGTTTAATCCTCTCTGAAGAGAGGGAAGCGAGAGAATTGCTTGAGAAGAACTTGCCCTGCGTTGCCTTTTATCATATGAACTCGCGGGACAGGTTTAGCAGTAACTGTTTTAGGGTTTATGTGAGTGGTTGGGAATTTGATTTGCCTTGCCGCGAAATTTCCGAAAGAGAGTATATTATTGCCTTGAGCGACCATTCAGATTTTGACGGTTTGATGGAGTATGTTAGACGTTCCAAACCGAATTTTGTTGTTACGGACAATTTTCGAGTTGGTTATGCTGAAACTTTGGCTAGGGAAATTAGAAAGCGTTTTGGGGTTTCTGCTGTGGCTTTGCCTAGGCGTTAGGTTTGCGTGACAAGCATAGTGTAGCAAATATTACGACAAAAGATTTATTTTCTTCTGCGCTCCGTTTTATTGTAGAATTCGGATTTAGATTCCGAATTCACATATCTTAAATAAGCAGAAACAAGACATTCCGAGTGCGAATCCAAAATGCCCTCCCCACTACAACCAGAGTTCTTCGCACTGTTGGGCATAGACCTCTTTCTAGCGATAAGCCTATTGACATGTCTACTGGACAAACATTTTCCATGGCAGTTGCCCTACGTGTATCAATTGGCGGCTTTGGCTGGTTTTGGACAGTTGCTCATAAACCGCGAGTTTATGGCGATGTTCGGCGAGTACATGCGCTTCTGGGGAAGCCTCCTCTACCTAATCGTGGCATTAGCAAACATCGTCGCCATAAACGCGTATCTTGGCATAATAAAGAAGTTGATTGCATACGCGAAAGTCTTCATGTTCACAGTAACATTTCCAGCCGTAACACTTTCCGCCTTCTTCGTAACAAACTACACTGAAATTGCCACGCATCCACTGGTTATGTTTCCAACGCTTTCTTGGGAAACCACTTTCATAGGCATAGTGGCGTTTGACACGCTTGTAGTGGGAGTGGGCACGTACGTGTTCTTCAAGCCGAAATGGTGGTACATTGCCCTGGGTGCAGGCGCAGCGATAATCGGCTCAAGCATATACGTTCTTGTTAAGCCTTCGTGGGGAGCGGCGGCCTTCGTGATATCCGCCATAGCCCTAGCATTGGCCTGCATCCTAGTCCTAGGAGTAAGCATCTACGTACTCGCAAGAATATGGATAGAAACCCTAAAAGAAAGAAAAAGGAGAAAAGGAGGTGAAACAACAAAATGAAAACAAACATAAAGAAAATACTAAAACTGACAACATTGCTAATAACATCACTACTCATAGCAACAGTTAGCGCGGAAGTATATCGATATATGTATATTGAAGGCTCCATAACCGTTGGGGCTCCAAAGCTTATATGGTTAAAAGGTGAAGATGCTGACGCCGTAATTATTGGTGCCACAGCCAGTATAAGTTTAAACGTGGAGAATGCAACTGCTATGAACTTTACTAGAGCATTATACCTAAAGAATAATAGCACATCTTCCGAAACCTTTAACTACAAAATAACCGTTTCGCAAGCACTTCAAAGTTCTGAATTTGAAATAGCAAAGATACATATCTATGACAACCAGTCTGGAAGCTGGAACTACCGCGACACTCTTGATCTAACAAGCTCCACTGATTACTCTTCCAATACGCTAGAACAAGGTGTATACTTGCGCTTTACAATCGAGGTAAAAGCTATTACAAATGACATAACTAGAAACTTCAAAGTTCAAGTAGAATACTGGCCAGCAGCATAAATTCCCCTTTTTTATTTTTAAGTTCAGGATTCGTTTAAGTATTGCTTTAACGATAACAGTTAGATGGATACAGGAAAACTTTTATTTTTTGTTATTGGTATTACTTCTTGGTGGGAATTTGAGTAAGTATACTACGGTTTCCATTAAAATTCCTAAAGAAGTTAAAGAAAAAATGAAGGAACTAAAAATTAAACCTTCAAAACTTTTGAAAAAAGCCATAGAAGATGAAATTAAGAGGAGAGAGGCTGAAAGACTCAGAGAGGAGATAGAGAGGCTGAAGCCAGTTCTTGACAGGGTAAGCATGGAAGAAATTGTAAAAGGCATAAGAGAGGATAGAATGCGTAGATGAAATACCTTTTTGATTCGTCAGCCATATTTAAAGCCATAAAAGAGAACAAAATCGAAACTCTTGTTGGAAATTGCACATTGGAATTGGCGAGGTATGAGTTGGGAAACATATTATGGAAAAACTTTGTGCTTCAGGCAAAAGCCACAGAACAAGAGATTGAAATTCTCGCAAAAATAATAAAACAAACCTTGAACACCATGGAAATCGTACAAATAGACTGTAGTGAACGAGAAATACTGCAAGCAGCAGCAAAACTTAAAATAACATTTTATGACGCAGCATACGTCTACACTGCTCAAGTGAAAAATTTAACACTCATAACTGAAGACCCTCAACTCCTAAGAAAAATCGCAACACACGTTAAAACTTCAAATTTAAGTGACGCCACCCCGCAAACAAAATAATTCGGGAACAAAGCTGAAAACGCAAATCGCATATTTCGAAAGCGTGTATTTTGCTAAAGTTTAAAAGTAGAAGGGTGCATTGCTGTTACTCGAAATCATTAACAAAAAGAGTGGTGAAAATGAGTAAGTCGTCTTTGGTTTCGGGTTTCTACAAGCTTAGCTTAAAGGAGCGTTTGGCTTTTGTTAAGGAGTTTGCTGGCTTAACGGACGAGGAAGCCGCCTTACTGCAGAATACTGGTAGTCTGCCCCTAGATTTGGCTGACCGTATGATTGAGAATGTTGTTGGCGCCATTCCAGTTCCGCTTGGCATAGCCGTCAACTTCCTCATAAACAAACGCGACTACCTTATTCCAATGGCTATTGAAGAGCCTTCCGTCGTGGCTGCTGCGAGTTACGCGGCGAAGATGGCACGCGACGGCGGAGGCTTCTATGCAAGTAGTACGCCTCCAATCATGATTGGGCAAGTTCAAGCGGTCGGCATAAAAGACCCTTACGCGGCTAGGCTGCGCGTATTAGAGGCAAAAGAGGAAATTTTGAAGAAGGCAAACGACCAAGACCCAGTTTTGGTTTCAGTGGGTGGTGGAGCAAAAGACCTAGACGCAAAAGTCATACATACAACGCAAGGACCAATGGTTATTACGGAGTTGCATGTGGACTGCCGAGATGCCATGGGCGCTAACGCTGTAAACACAATGTGCGAGGCTGTCGCGCCACTAATAGAGCGCATAACTGGCGGACGCGTTTACTTGCGGATTATCTCCAATTTGGCTGTCAAGCGTTTGGCAAGGGCATGGTGCACCGTGCCAAAAGAGGCTGTTGGCGGAGAAGAGGTCGTAGACGGCATAGTGAACGCTTGGGCTTTTGCCGCTGCAGACCCCTATCGGGCGGCTACGCACAATAAGGGTATAATGAATGGCATAATCGCCGTGGTAATTGCCACATGCAACGACCACCGTGCAATCGAGGCTGGCGCACACGCTTATGCCGCAAGAAACGGGCAATACACGACGCTTTCCACTTGGGAGAAGAACGAAAACGGCGATTTGGTGGGCTCTATCGAGTTGCCGATGGCAGTCGGCCTAATAGGCGGTGCGGTGCGAACACATCCAATAGCGCGCATAGCCCTAAAAATACTCGGAGTAAAAACGGCAAACGAATTCGCAGAAGTGCTCGCCGCGGTTGGTTTAGCCCAAAACCTAGGCGCATTACGAGCCTTGGCACATGAAGGCATACAACGCGGACACATGTCGCTTCACGCAAGAAACATAGCCATAGCCGCGGGCGCAACTGGCGAACTCATAGACTTGGTTGCCGAAAAGATGGTTGAAGAACGCAAAATCCGCATGGACAGAGCCAAAGAAATAATAGAACAACTTAAAGCCTCTGGAAAGACATAAACTTGTGCGAATTCAAAGCAATCTTGGAAGACTGTAGAAGATGAAGATAATACCTGGACCAGCCTCGAAGGAGCTGGGCGAAAAAATAGCGCAAACACTAAAAGTCGAAACCGTTCCAGTAACCTTCAAAACTTTTCCAGACGGCGAATCCTACATACGCTTCGAAACAGAAACCTTGAAAAACGAAGACGTTGTAATCGTGCAGACAACAAGTCCACCGCAAGACCAGAGGCTTATACAGCTATTTCTCATGGCGGACAACGCCAAAGACATGGAAGCAAAAAGCATAACCGTTGTTGCACCGTACTTCGCTTATGCGAGACAAGATAAAAGGTTCATGAAGGGCGAAGCCTTCAGCGTAAAAACAATCATGAAGCTGCTGGAAAACTGCGGCGTAGACAAGCTTATAACAGTAAACGCGCACAGCCCAACAACACTAAAAGCCTTCAAACTTCCAGTTGTAGACTTGTCGGCTGTTCCACTGCTTGCTGAATACTTCAAAAATGAAGGTTTAGCGGAAAATCCCGTTTCGCTTTCGCTTGGCAAAAAAGCGTTAAGCATGGCAACAGAAGCAAACAACATCCTAAACGGCGGCTTCGACTACATCGCTACAAAAAGAGACATAACAAGCGGAAACGTTACGCTTGAAGAAAAAGCCATACCCGTCAAAAACAGAGACGTGATAATTTTTGATGATATAATAAGCAGCGGCGGAACCATGGCGAAAGCAGTAAAATATGCAAAAAGCCAAGGTGCACGTAAAGTCTATGCTGCTTGTGTGCATCCACTTTTGATGGGAGACGCCCAAAAAAGGATAATGGAGAGCGGTGCTGATGGAATAGTTGGCACAGATAGCGTCCCAAGCCCGGTTAGCAAGGTTTCACTTGCGCCATTAATATGTAAAGCCCTAAAGGAGCATAAGAGTGGCTAAACTCTTCTTTCTGCTGTCAGGTGAACACGAAACACTACCAGCTTCAGAGTTAAAAGCTATACTTGAAGCAGAGCGCCATCCATACAAAACAGCAGAAAAACTTGACCAAGTATTAAGGGTCGAAGCAGACGCGAATTGCGTGGAAAAAGTAAGGTGTAGAGCCGCGTTAACTCGGCTTTGCGGACTCGAACTTTTCACGTGTAAGGCGGAAATAAATTCAATCGCAAAATCCATACGCTCCATAAACATAAGTGAATTTTTAGCCAATGGCGAAAGCTTCGCTGTCCGCGTTAGAAGAGTGAAAGAATACGCGAAAAAGCTTGACAGCATGTTTCTTGAAAGGAAACTCGGCGAAATAATACTTGACGCAAAGACAAATGCACGTGTAAGCCTAAAAAATCCAGAAAAAACATTTGTGGGGATACTAACAGACGAAAAATTTGTTTTTGGAATCAAGCTCGCGGAAATTCCGCCAAAACCCTTCGTTGAAAGACGTCCGAAGAAAAAGCCCTTCTTTCACCCATCCGCGATGCCACCGAAGCTGGCGAGGTGCATGGTAAACCTAGCAAAACCAGAAAAAGGAGAAACCGTATTCGACCCCTTCTGCGGAACTGGGAGCATGCTCATCGAAGCTGCGCTCATGGGATTTAAAGTTCTAGGCTTAGATGCGCAAAGGTATATGGTAAAGGGAAGCCTCAAAAACTTAGCACACTTCGGCATAAAACCAGAAGGCATCATAGTTGCGGATGCTCGAGCGTCACCAGTAAGAAAAGTCGGCTGTATAGTGACAGACCCACCCTACGGAAAATCGGCTTCAACTTTAAAAAGGACAACGAAACAGCTTGTTGAGGAAGTTTTAGCCGCGGCTGGCGACGTACTAAAGAGTGGAAAAAGAATTTGCATTGCATCTCCAAAAACGTTAAACATTGGAAAAACTGGTGAAAGTTTGGGATATAAGCACGTGGAGTCCCATTTCGTTTATGTTCACCGAAGCCTAACAAGAGAAATAGCAGTCTTCGAAAAGGTGTAAGCATGAGCCTAAACATAATTTTCCTAGGCACTGCTGGAAGCGTCCCAACACCGAAGAGAAGCCTACCAGCCATACTAATAGAGCGCAAGGGAGAACAAATAATGTTTGACTGCGGCGAAGGCGTCCAAAGACAGATGGTGAAAGCAAAAATTAGCTTCCACAAAAAAATGAAAATTTTCATAACACACATGCACGGAGATCACGTTCTAGGCTTGCCAGGACTGCTCCAAACAATGGCACTGCTCGACAGAGAAAAGAAACTGGAAATTTATGGACCGCCAGGAATAAAACATTTCTTGGAAGCCATCAGAGAAACAGTCCAGTTTGTGCTAACATTTCCAATAGAAATACATGAAATAAACGAAGAAGGCATAGTGCGTGAAGAAGGAGAATATATTGTCCAAGCAGTTTGGGCAAACCACGTCATCCCAAGCCTCGCATACGCGTTGACAGAAAAACCGCGTCCAGGAAAATTCTATCCAGAAAAAGCCAGGGCGCTTGGAATTCCAGAGGGACCATTATGGTCAAAACTGCAGAACGGACACAATGTTAGGCTGCCAGATGGAAGAACCATAAAACCAGAAGATGTTGCTGGACCGCCGAGACCCGGAAGGAAAATTGTTTACACTGGCGACACGAGACCATTTAGTGGTTTTGCAAAGTTTGCAGCTAACGCGGACATAATTATTCACGATGCCACGTTAGATGATGAGTTAATCGAAAGGGCAAAAGAGGATGGACATTCAACGCCTGAACAAGCGGCAAAAAACGCGAAGAAAGCGCGGGCAAAACAGTTGATTCTTACACACATCAGCGCCAGGTACGACAATGCAAATGTGCTCCTGCAGCAAGCGCAAAAGATTTTCAAGAACACACTTGTGGCGGAAGATTTCATGAAGATAGAAGTGCCACTTTTAGAAAGTTAACGCGTCAACTTAGTAGCTGCTTAACTTTTTCTACACTTTCCGTGACATGTCCAATGGATTCGACTATGACAACGCCGTTGAATTGCGCCTTCTTTAGCATGTTTGTAAACTTTTCCCAGTTTATTGTGCCATAGCCGACTCCCATATGCTGGTCTTCGCGCCCATCATTATCGTGAACATGCACGTGCACTATCTTGTCCGCGAATTTCAACAGGAACTGTTCTATCTGCCCATTTAGGTTTGCGTGTCCAACATCCAAAGCCAAGCCTATTGGCTCGATGACTTCCATGTAAAACTTTTCGAATTCCGCAACGCCCTTCATTATGAACGGGTATGGCTCTGGCACGTTTTCTATGGCTATTTTCACGTTATAATCCTCTGCAATCCTTGAAAGAAGCCTTGCAGTTTCGCGGTTTTGAATCCAATCAGCATTCGGATAGAACATGCTGATGCCAGTCTTTAGCCCCGGATGGAAAACCCACATGTAAGCGTCTAGACTGTTTGCGTTAGCAATTGATTTTTCCAGCCTTTTAAGCATGGCTTTCAGCATAAAATTGGATGGTGAAGCAATGTTTATGTCTGCAAATGGTGCGTGAATCGAGTACCTTAGATTATAGGATCTTCCTAAATTTCTTAAGGCTGACACTTTTCTATTATCTAAGGTGTGAAGTCCATCGTCAACAACTTCTACATAGCGCACATTTGCCTCAACTATCCTTTTGATCATTTGCGCGAAGGGTCTACCTAAACAATAAAGCGTAGACAAGCCTATTTTTTGTTCTGTCATGACTTTATCCAGCCGAACATTTAATTTTGTCTGCGTATTTGGAGTTTCTTTCTTATAATGCTATTTTTGGAAAAGTGGATTGTTCATATTCTGATTCTGTTTCTAAATATGAAAATTTAGTCCTAATTTAGACTCCACATTCATATAAGTTAAATGTTCAAAACAGAAAATCCTCTTAGCACAGCCTGTTTATAATGGGAGCCTAGGGATGCCGCAAAAAAGTAACACTATAGCCGAGTTCGCAAAGCATCTAATAAGCGAAAGAGGATTTCGCAGTTTAGTTGAAAATGCTGCTGTTGCTGTTGGCGTCGCAGACACTAGAGGACGCTTCGTGTATATTAACAGGGCCATGACCGCTTTGCTGGGCTATTCTGCTGATGAAATGCTTGGTCGCCCATTCAAGTTCTTCCTACACCCAGAAGACAGGGTCAAAATAGTACGCTCGTTCTTCAGAATCATCGCGCTGCGCAGAGAGCCAAGAGATTTGGAGTTTAGGGCTTTACGTAAGGATGGTTCAATTCTCCATTTGTGGTCAAAACCAACACGTTTTATTGTTAATGGCAAAACTGTTGGTTTTCAGGCAATAATATTGGATATAACAAAGCTTAAGGAAACTGAAAGGAAGCTGATGGAAACTAATAGAAGGCTTGAAACTATTTTCAAGACGGCGTCGGAAGGCATAATGACTGTCGATGAAAATGAAAACATAACCTTTGTGAACGGCGCGTTCGCTAGGATGCTTGGCTATGATGAATACGAGCTTGTTGGGGTGAATTTGCGAAAATTTGTTAATGAAAAAGGTTTCCAAAAGATAATGAAACAGACACAAATTAGAAAACAGGGGAGAACTAGTCGTTACGAAATAATCCTCTATACTAGGGATGGCAGGCAACGCATTCTCCAAATTTCTGCGTCGCCACTGTGGAATGAAAAGGGCGAGTATAAAGGCGCCATAAGCATCATAATGGACGTTACCGAACGCAGAAAGATGGAGGAAAGACTCAAAGAGTCCGAGGAAAGGCTTAAACGCTTAATAGAGTATGCGCCAGACGCCATCTACATAAACGATTTACAAGGCAGATTCATCGATGGAAACAAGCAAGCAGAAGCCTTAATAGGCTATAAGAAAGAGGAGCTTATTGGAAAAAGCTTCTTCGAATCTGGAATTTTTCCAAGGGAATATCTGCCAAAAATTAAAGCGGCTATTGCCAAAAACATGCGTGGAGAAAAATATGGTCCAGAAGAATTCGAGCTCATAAGAAAAGATGGCGAAAGGATTTGTGTTGAAGTATCATCGTTTCCAGTGTCAAGCGGCGGAAAAATCGAAGTAATAGGCATTGTGAGAAATATAACCGAGCGAAAGCAACTTCAGAGAAAGCTTGAGGAGTACGCCCAGCATCTTGAGGAGCTTGTGGAACAAAGAACCAAAGCGTTGAAGGAAGCTCAAGAACAACTAATAAAGGCTGAAAGGCTTGCCGCCATTGGGCAGGTTGCAGCCATGGTGGGACACGACCTTCGAAACCCGCTGACCAGCATAAATAGTGCAGTTTACTATTTGAAGAGTAAGTTGGCTGCATGCACGAATAAAAAAATCATAGATATGCTGAAGCTTATTGAGGAAAGCGTGTTCCACGCAAACAGCATAATCGCAGACCTTATGGAATATTCGCGTGAAATAAAGCTTGAGTTAATTGAAATAACTCCAAAAGCGCTAGCGCAGAAAGCGTTGTCAATTGTTCACATCCCAGAGAAAATACAAGTTGCAGATTTGACGCGGGACAGCCCAAAAATGATTGTTGATGTTGAAAAGATGACGAGAGTATTCGTTAACATTGTTAAAAATGCTATAGATGCCATGCCAAACGGCGGCAAACTTACAATAACATCAAGCGAAGCGAACGGAAACGTGGAGATATCCTTCAGCGACACCGGGAAGGGCATAACAAAGGAGGTTATGGATAAGATTTGGACACCCTTCTTCACAACAAAATCAATAGGCATGGGTTTAGGCTTACCAATCTGTAAACGCATTGTTGAGGCGCACGGTGGCAAAATTTCGGTAAAAAGCGCTGTTAATGAAGGAACAATTTTCACGGTGACCATTCCAATCAAACCGAAAAGCGAAAGAGAAGGGGGTGAAAAAGTTTGGTTAGGCGTGCAAGAATACTTGTCGTCGATGATGACGAGAGCATAAGAAAAGTGCTGAAAGCCGTGCTAGAGGACGAGGGGTACGCTGTTGATACTGCTGCAAGCGGAAAAGAAGCCGTTAGAAAATCCTATAGAAAATTCTACAATTTGGCGCTGATTGACATTAGGCTGCAGGACATGGAAGGCGTAAAGCTCCTACAAAAGTTGAGGGATACCGTGCCAAAAATGCGCAAAATAATAATTACGGGATATCCAACGCTCCAAAACGCAATCGAAGTACTAAACAGAGGCGCAGATGGTTACGTTGTGAAGCCCATTGAAATGAAAAAGCTCTTGGCGACGATAAAGGAGCAGCTGAAAAAGCAGGAGGAAGAAAGAAAGTACAGTCAAGAAAAGGTTAAAGAGTTCATAGAAACACGCGCAAGAGAACTCGAAGAACAGAAAGTGCACGGCTAATTTGATTATCCCTTTTATACTGTAAACTTTTAGTGTGTTAATTTGTTTTTGCTGGAAAAGTTTATTTCGTTGATAATAGTGTTATGAACAGAACGTTGGCGGACAACGTCCGCTGGAATGTAACCCTAAAGAAAAGGGTTGAACCATAAACTGGAAAGGAGGAATACGTTAAGAATGGCTTACAAGTACATCGCAGAAGCTTGGTCAAAACCAGAAAAATCCTTCGTAGACGAGCTTATGCGCCAGAGGCTAATTGAATGGCGTAGGCAACCAGCCATAACTCGCGTGGAAAAACCCACAAGACTAGACAGAGCAAGAAAGCTTGGTTACAAGGCGAAACAAGGCTTCATAATAGTGCGCGTGCGCGTTAGAAGGGGTGGCTTGCGGAAACAGCGTCCAAGGTCTGGAAGAAGACCAAAACGCATGGGCGTCAAAAAGTTCAAGCCAGCCAAAAGTTTGAGGCTTATAGCCGAAGAACGCGCTGCAAGAAAGTTTCCAAATCTTGAAGTTCTAAACTCCTATTGGGTAGGCGAAGATGGACGCTCAAAATGGTTTGAAGTCATAATGGTGGATCCGCATCACCCAGTAATAAAGGCTAATAAGGACATTAATTGGATAACACAGAAACAGCATAAAGGAAGGGTTTTTAGGGGTTTGACAAGCGCGGGCAAAAAGGTTAGGGGATTAAGGCTAAAGGGACGTGGCGCGGAGAAGTTTAGACCAAGCAAGAAGGCTTGAATGGGAGAATAGCGTCCCATGATGGCTTTAAAGGCAAAAGTTTTCAAAAAAGGCGGAAAACAGCGTCTGGGAAAAGGTTTCAGCCGAGAAGAACTGAAGAAGGCTGGATTAAGCCTAAAAGAAGCATTGAAACTTGGAATTCCAGTAGACTCTAGGCGGAGAACAGCCCACCAAGAAAATGTTGAAGCAATTAAAGGTTTTCTGAAAGGCAAGAAGGAAAAGCCTCGCCGCAAAGCAAAGTCTAAAAGCTAAATGGCGTTTAATTTAGAAGTAGTGATAGCGCCTTTGTCTTCTAAAAACCCGATAGGATATATCGCCATAAGAGTGTTTGCACACGCAACTGAAGACCCAGAGAAAGTTCTCACGGCAGTGCGCAACATGCTTCCGCCAGAAACATTAGATGCTGTCGCATTCAAGAAGTCGAGTTTAGCTGGGCATCATGGAAATCCAATAATACTGTTCGAAGCGCGGATTAAAGACAAGAACGCGGTTCAAGCCATTTTTGGCAGAATTGCGGCTGGTTTGGGCATTATGGATAAGGAAATTTTGAACAGCGAGATTGAAAGTCATTTGGAGAGGGGAAACCTCTATCTTAGGCTTGATAAGCAATCCGCCTATTTGAACGAGGCACGAATTGCCAAGGCTGATGCGATCCATTTTAAGATACATTTCAGAAAGGAGAAGCCGAAGGAAATACTTGAAATTTGCAGAAAGTTTGGGTTGCTTCCATGAAAAGGGCATATGCTGACTTGCATTTGCTTTCGAATCCGAGAGATTTAGAAAAGGTTTCGCGAATTATAAGTAAGGCTTCGGAGCTTGGATATAAGTTTATAGCTATACCATTACCACATAATTTTAGACACGAAGAAACCAAAAAACTGAAAGAATTATGCGAAGAAAACGGAATTGACTTTGTTTCTCGTGTGGATTTAAAACCACGAAGCCCAAAAGAGCTAATCAGAGACTTAAGAAAGCTACGGAGAAAATTCGAGTTAATAGCCGTGCTGTGCGAGTCTAAGAGCGTCGCCAGACAAGCGGCAAAGGATAGGCGCGTAGACCTCCTAAACTTCCCATCAACGGACTTTCGCAAAAGATTCTTTGATAAGGCTGAGGCGGAGTTGGCTTCAAATGCTTTGGCATCACTGGAAATAGACATAAGGCTTCTGCTCACGCTTGAAGGACTCGCAAGAGTGAGGCTCATTCACAGCCTAAGAAGAGAAGCAATAATCGCCATTAAATATGGCGTCCCAATCGTGGTTTCAAGCGGCGTGGCGGACGAGAGGCTTATGCGAAAACCAATGGAGCAAGCTTCTTTGGCTTATCTCTTCGACTTAGATGAGGCAACAGCCTTAAAGGCAGTTTCAAAAAACCCGATAGCTATAGTAAAAAGAAATAGGGAAAAGCTCAGTCCAAAGTTTGTTGCGCCTGGAATAAGGGTGATTCGGAGAGGGAAGGATTGCTGAAGAAGGTGAAGAGACGCTATTTGGCGCTTAAAATAGATTCCACAGAAAAAATAGGCTCAAAAGAGCTTATTGACAGCGTATGGAACGCGGTACTGAAGCTTTATGGAGAGTATGGCGCAAGCCAAACAGGATTGACGCTGATTAGCTATGATGATGAGCGCCAATTAGCGGTTATACGCGTAGCGCATACTGCCCTAAAAACGGTTAGGGCATCAATAGCAACAATAACCAGAATAGGAGAAAAACCAGCAACAATCCACATACTAACAGTTTCTGGAACAATAAAAACACTAAACAAAAGAATGGAAAAGGCAAGTTGATAGCAATTCATTTAAGGGCGTATAACATTGTAAACTTTGGGGGATGATGTTGCCGTCCCAGTCTGATTTATGCGGATGAGGAACTCATGACGGACAGACCCCGAAACAAACGCCCTTTTATAAACTGCAAGCTACAAGCGGAAACGTTCTTGCAGTCTCTTTTTCCGTTTAAGTCCAAAAGCCAAAGCTAAAATCAAGCCTGCAATGAAGCCGCCTATGTGCGCAAAGTAGGCTACTCTACCAGAAGGGTCGAAGCGCACATAAACCCATTGCAGGAGGAACCATATGCCTAGGAAAATGAATGCTGGTACTGGCAATATCGCATAGACAAACAGCGTTAAAACTATGGCTTTTGGGTAGAGTATGAAGTATGCACCTAAAACGCCTGATATGGCTCCAGAAGCCCCTACGACGCCTTCAGCTAAACTTGAAGTTACGGGCAAACCCATAAGTTTATGCAGCAGAGGCGCATACAACGTTACAAATATATGTGTGAAACTTGCTGCTAGCCCGCAGATGAGATAGAAGATTAGGTATCCAGCATGTCCAAAAACGTCTTCGACATTATCGCCGAAAACGAAGAGAAAGAGCATGTTCCCAAAAAGATGAAACCAGTTGGCATGCATAAACATCGAAGTAAACAATGTGAACAAGCGTTCACCACGAAGAATTTCCTCTGGTACCATCACAAAAGCGCCATGTCCGCCGTTCTCCGTTCCCATCATGTAAACTGCTATTCGCTCGTCCAAAACTCCTACGCTTGAAAACCAAAAGACAACAAAAATTATTATGTTCAAAATTATTAGTAGGCGGTTCACATGTGGTGTTGTCTTAGCCCTATTAACATCTCTGATGGGAAGCAAGCGAAACTCACTGACTGAAAGGTAAACGCCAGAAAGCTATTTAATCCTTTAACCAGTCAAGGCTCAGTACGCTAAACATTCAATCATTCTTTCGCATGTTAAACACTCGTCTGGAATAGGCGTGTTCTTTGGGCGCTTTCGCAAGTACCCAAGAAAATGCTTACAACCAACACTCGCCTGCTCACCAATAACTTTTTTAGCTTTTTCTGCAATTGCTCGGCTTTCTTCTCGCTCCTCGCTGCGCCCACGCTCCTTCACATCAACCTTTGAAAGACAACGTGGACAAGCATAATAAACGTGAACACGTCCACCAGAAGAGTCCGTTGCCAAAAGAGGTCTCTGAAAGGTTTCATGACACCCATCGCAATGATAGCCCAAACCCAAATCTTCATAGCCCATGCGAACCGCACTTAAATTTTTTTCCATGAATTGCACCCCTTCGCAATAAATATCGAAAATATTGATATTTAATAAACTTTTTTGCGTACATGTACAACAAAAAGACACATAACAAAACGCGCGAAATGGGCCCGGCCGGATTTGAACCGGCGACCAACAGGTTTCTCAATGCGCTGTTTATGAGCCTGTCGCTCTAACCTAGCTGAGCTACGGGCCCATGGTTCGCTTGCTGCGCATTCTGCGCCATTTAATATGCTGTTTGGAATTTAATTTAAACGTTTTCCGTGTTTAAGGGTCTGGTGGAAAATTTAAAAGGCTGTTACGTAAAGAGTTTATGCTTTGGAGAAAGGCGTATGGAGTTGAAGGTTTTCACTCTGCCCACTTGTCCAGTTTGCTCAGTTGCTAAAACTATTGTTGCGGAGGTTGCGCAGAAGTTTGGTATAGCCTTTAAAGAAGTGGACATGGCAACAGAGGAAGGCCTAAAAGAAGGGTTAGCCTACCAGATTATGAGCACGCCAAGCATAATAATAGGCGACGAAGTTATAGTTAAGGGGCGCCTCATTTCCAAGGAGAAACTTGAGGAGGAAGTCAAAAAGCGAATAGAAAAGTGGAAAGAAAGAACTGCCCAAAGTGGCGGGTTATACCTTTAAGTGGAGAAGACTCTTGGAAGTTAAAAGAGCATTAACAGTTTTCCACTATGCTGAAAAGATAAAATCAAATTTGATTCTGGTAGCGAAGCTTTTGGAAGCTTTGGAGAACATGAAGCAAGAAGAGGTTGCTGGTGCAGAGAAAATCTTCGTTGCCTATTTGAGCGCATTCATTTCTGAGGTTAATATTGCCGCTAACGCTTCTGGAGTTAAGCAATTCACGGACGTAGGCGCAAAGCTTGACGAGGCTGTTGAACAAACTTTAAGGCATAACTATTCTGCAGCAATGAAACAAGTTTCAGAGGCTATGTCCATAACAACCACAAGTGGCAGTGCCGCCGCGGAAATCTTGAAAGAGAAGAATCTAATCTAGCTTTGCGTTTTTACGTAGTGATAAAGGTATTCTTGCGCGTAACCCGCATAATCGCCAAAGTATTTTCTTCCAAAAAGGCTAAGCGTGTTATACATGGAAGACGTTAGGGCAGTTTTGCTGGACAATTTTGCCACAAAATCCTCTGGAAAGTGATGCGCATAAAATTTTAAGATGGCACGTTTTATCCAAACGTCCACTGGAAACGCCTCAAACTTTTCTAAGGCGAACAGCAATATGCAATCAGCAACTTTGTGACCTACACCTGGAAAGCGCAGCAATTCACTTTTAGCCTTTTCATAACTGGTCTCCTTTAACTGTTTGAAATTGAAGTCGGCTTTGTACATGGCTTTAGCTGTTTCATGCACGTATTTTGCTCTATACCCAAGACCACATTCCTCTAACTCTTTAACTGTTGCACTTGCAATTTCTTCCTTTGTTGGAAAAGTGTAAAACTCCATTCCATCGAAGCGGATTTTTTCTCCAAACCTTCTGGACAACGCTTCAATCATTTTCTGTATCGCTGGAATATTCTTATATGTTGCGCAGATGTAGGAGATTAGGCACTCCCATGGCTCTTGGCGAATGATGCGCAGGCCTTTTGAGGCTTCTATGGCGTCTTTAATGTGTTTGTCCTTGCAGATTTTTCTATAAATGCATTGTAAATCGTCATTCAGCCCAAAATAGTTTATCACGAACTTTTCGTTAACATTCTCAAACTCAAGCCTCTCACAGCATTGACGTATTTTAAACACTTTCTCTCCAACAATGCCGTACCACCATTTGCCATGCTTAGTCCACCTAAAGGCTTGACCGCAGCAAAGCGTAACATCCAAATTGAATGGTGTTGCTGGCTTTAGCGTTATCTCCATTACTATTTGGGCTCCCGCCGTATGTTTTTGCGCATAAATTTCCAATTATGTGCAACTTGGAAGCCGAGTTTTCGCAGGAGAGCTACCGATGGAATGTTTTGTTCAGCAGTATATAATGCAACGGAATCATGTCCAAACATGTAGAGAAAGTTCATTGCACGGCAAGTCAATGCAGATGCAAGTCCTTTCCCGCGGTATTGTGGGATGGTTGCCGCTGGACCCATGTAGCCCCTCTTTCCCCCATAATATTCGTTGTATTCCGTGTCTGGACGCGAAACAACCACGGAAACAATCTTGCCACCATCATCAGCAACATGTATCCACTCCTCGCTGAAGGGTGGATGCTCATCTTTCCAACGCTGGATTGCGCCCACACTGATCCTTTCCCAACCGAAACCCGCATTAACAGCCTCGACAAACGCGTTTTCTTCTTCTGGTTTTAGGCTTCGAAGGATGATGCCCTCTGGAACCTTTGGAATTGGCTTTAACCCATCAAGCTTGGCAATCATATGGTATAATCCGCCTTCAGCCTTATATCCCCGTTCAATCCATTCGGCGATTTTTGGGCTTTCAGCATCAACCGCGGTAAAAACGGCAGAGTCTTTAACCTGCTTTTCAATTGCTTTCACTAACGCATCTTCAATAGCCCTTTTATTCTCAATGTCCCTTGCAGCGAGCCACTCAATCTCTTCGCCCCAATGTCCCTCTCTATATGAGGCAACACCCAAAATTTCGCCTTCTACCTCTGCGACAAAAATTTTGACATTTCCACGCCGAAGCCAAGAGCAAACGTCGTTTTC
This sequence comes from Bathyarchaeia archaeon, assembly GCA_038883655.1. Taxonomy (GTDB): domain Archaea; phylum Thermoproteota; class Bathyarchaeia; order Bathyarchaeales; family Bathycorpusculaceae; genus JAVZLQ01. The sequence goes on along the minus strand of JAVZLQ010000004.1, from coordinate 195,482 downwards.
GCTGTAAGGAGTGAACTCATAAGCTCCTTGATAGGCATGATTAAGCAAATCAACGACTGTTGGTAAATCTTTCTCTTCAAAGTTTCTGACTTTGATTCTTTTCATTTTCTCTATTGCACAAGGCTGGAATGTGTAATAAACCTTTACTTTAAATGGAAAATTTTAAGCTTCAACTGATTTTCTTGAAATTGAACGCTTTTTCCAAAAAAGCTTGTTTTCGGGTTTTTTGTTTTATGTGATTATGTATACAAACATGTTGGTTCTCAGAATGTTCTGTACAGTCATTTCAAAGTTGTTGTGGAAAGAGTTTAAATAACAAAACCCTACATTTAGCGTCTACTTTGGTTATAAAAGCACTAAATTTGTAGGTGAAAAAATGAAATGCCCATACTGCGGCTCCGAGAACCTCAAAACCCTTGAGACAAGGGACTCGCCAGACAACACTGTCAGAAGACGCAAGGAATGTGCAGACTGCGGAAAACGCTTCACAACCTACGAATATGTGGAGACAATCGAGCTTATGGTTAAGAAGAAGGATGGAAGACTCGAAAGGTTCGACCTAAATAAGATTGTCCGCGGTCTCCAGAAAGCATGCGAAAAAAGACCAGTAACGATTGAGCAGATTCACGAGTTAGCAGAACGTGTAAGGCAAGATTTGGCGAGACTTGGAAAGGAAGAAGTTAGCTCGCAAGAGATTGGCGACTTGGTCATGAAGTACTTGAAGAATCTTGACCGTGTCGCGTACATCAGGTTCGCCTCGGTTTATAGGCGATTTGAAGAGCCGGAAGATTTTCACAAGGTGCTTTTAGAGGTGAAAAAATGAAGTTTGTTAGGAAGCGTGATGGTAAGTTAGAGGCGTTTGACCAAGAGCGGATAACAAACGCCATTTGGAAAGCCGCCAAGGCTGTTGGCGGAAAAGACCGTGAACTAGCCAAGAAATTAAGCGACAAGGTTGTTGAAATACTTAAGCAGCGGTTCGGGGAGGAAGGAGTTCCAACAGTTGAGGAAATCCAAGACATAGTCGAGAAAGTGCTGATTGAAAATGGACATGCACGCACAGCCAAAGCCTACATACTCTACCGCAAACAACACCAAGACATAAGGGAGTTAGCAGCTCTCCTAAGCTCAGCAGACCTCGTAGACCAATATCTGGAAATCGAGGACTGGCGGGTAAAAGAAAACTCAAACATGAGTTACTCGCTGCAGGGTTTAAATAATTATCTCTCATCCACAGTTATAGCAAAATACTGGATTACAAGAATTTACCCGCCAGAAATCGCGAATGCACACTTTTCTGGAGACATGCATATCCACGACTTAGGCGTTTTAGGACCATACTGTGTGGGATGGGACATCAAGGATTTGCTTCTTTCAGGCTTCGGAGGAGTTACTGGAAAAATTGAAAGCAAACCGGCAAAGCATTTCAGAACAGCACTAGGACAAATAGTAAACTTCTTCTACACGCTTCAAGGCGAAGCAGCGGGAGCACAAGCCTTTAGCAACTTTGACACGTACTTGGCTCCATTCATACATTATGATAAGCTAAGTCAGAGAGAAGTTGAACAGGCGCTTCAAGAATTCTTCTTCAACATGAACGTGCCGACGCGAGTTGGTTTCCAGACACCCTTCACAAATGTTACTTTGGATTTGAGTGTTCCAGAGTTTATGAAGGATGAGCCCGTGATTGTCGGCGGACAAGTTATTGAGAAAACCTACGGCGAAATGGAAGAAGAAATGCAAATTTTCAACGAAGCTTTTGCGGAAGTTATGAGTCAAGGCGACGCGAAGGGCAGAGTTTTCACATTTCCAATACCAACATACAACATAACCAAGGATTTTGATTGGGAATCGCCTATATCACAGAAAATCTTTGAGGTAACCGCAAAATACGGCGTGCCATACTTCTCAAACTTCATAAACACTGACATGAAACCAGAAGACGTCAGAAGCATGTGCTGCCGCCTAAGAATAGACAACCGCGAACTCCGCAAGAGAGGCGGCGGGTTCTTCGGTGCAAACCCGTTAACAGGTTCGATAGGTGTTGTTACGCTTAACATGCCCCGGATTGGTTATCTGGCGAAGAATGAGGATGAGTTCTTTGAGCGTTTGGAAGCGCTTATGGAAATAGCAAAGAACAGCCTAGAAATAAAGCGGAAAGCCTTAGAAAACTTCACGGAAAACGGCTTATACCCATATTCTAGGCGTTATCTGCGCAATGTTAAAGAAACTTTCGGCAAATACTGGAAAAACCACTTCTCGACAATTGGGCTTGTAGGCATGAACGAGGCGATAATGAACCTTTTCGGTTTCAGCATAGCATCCTCAGAAGGCTTGGAATTCGCAGTTAAGGTGCTCAACTTTATGCGAGAAAAGCTTGCAGATTTCCAAGAAGAAACGGGAAACATTTACAATTTGGAGGCAACACCGGCAGAAGGCACGAGCTACAGGCTTGCACGTATAGATAAGAGGAAATATCCAGACATAATTGTGGCGAATGAGCGGTATCTCTCTAAGGGCGCTGAGCCATTTTATACGAACTCTTCGCAGTTGCCGGTAGACTTTGAAGGTGACCTGTTTGAGGCTTTGGAACATCAAGAAAGGTTGCAGACGCTTTATACTGGTGGAACGGTTTTCCACATATACTTGGGCGAGAGGCTTTATTCATGGAGGTCCGCTGCTGAATTAATCCGCAGGGTGACATGGAACACGCGTCTACCATACTTCACTTTGACGCCGACTTTCAGCATATGCCCGACACACGGCTACACAAGTGGTGAACATAAGCAATGCCCAATCTGTGGAGCAAAGTGTGAAGTTTACTCGCGTGTGGTCGGTTATTTGCGCCCAGTAGACCAGTGGAACGATGGAAAACAGGCGGAGTTCACCATACGCAGAACTTTTGACAAATCTGTTGTCGTGGCTGCCCCAGCGATTCCAGCGTAAAAGGGAAAAGCCAGATGAAGTTCAGCGGAATCCAAAAGACAAGCCTCATAGACTTCCCAGAAAAAGTTGCAACAGTGCTTTTTACGCCGGGCTGCAACTTGCGCTGTCCGTACTGCCACAACTGGCGCATAGTCGTAGATCCAAAACCACCATTTCTGCAAGAAGAAGCTGCGCTTCAAATTCTGGAAAGCCGCAAGAAATTTGTTGACGCTGTTGTTGTGACTGGTGGAGAGCCAACAATGCACAAGGAGATGCCGCGATTCCTGAAGAAACTCAAGGATAGAGGCTTCATGGTCAAGCTTGACACTAACGGGTTTTATCCACAAGTGCTTGAACAGTGCCTCGCCTATGCAGATTATGTTGCCCTAGACGTGAAAACATCACTGGAAAAGTATCCGAAGCTGGGAGCAAAAAGCGTGGAGAACCTACTCCGCACGATAGAGATTTTGAAAGCTGGAAAAGTTGAATACGAGTTTAGGGCAACCGTTGTTCCAGGATTTGTTGACGCTGAAGATGTACAGAAAATAGGCGAAATTATTAAAGGTGCAAGAACATTTGCCTTCCAACAGTTTATTCCAGACAACGCTTTTGACGAAAACTTTAGGGTGGTCAAGCCCTACGCACCAACAACAATCGCCGAGTTTGCGGAGATCATGAAAAAGTATGTTGATAATGTTGTGCTGCGCATTTGAAGCGCAAAGTTTAAAGGTTTAATGGCTTGTTAAGGTTTCGATTGCCCTCATAAAAGGGGTTTTAGGTTTGAGTTTGGAAGAAGAAAGTTTAGAGGAAAGAAAGGCAAAGATGCTCATAAAACTTAGGGGTTACAAGCTCATTAAAAGGGAAAAATATGAGGATGCTGTTGGCTTTCTCGTTGAAATTCCAAAGGAGAAGGAAAAAGCCCTAGTATGGTGCATACCAGAAGACAGCGCTGTTGGAATAACATCAATAAACCGCATGCAGAAAGTGATGAAGGAAGAAGGCATTGAAAAAGGAATAGTAATCACTGGCGGAAGGTACACGCATGCCGTCAAACAAGGCGCAAAAAAGAAGAAAATTGAACTCTTGCCAAAAACTTTCCCAGCATTCGACATTTTCGAGCACAAACTTGTTCCAAAACACGAAATCCTAACAGAAGAGGAAAGGGAACAGCTTCTTGCGCAGTACAAGGTTAAGCCTTACCAACTTCCACAAATAAAGGCTTCAGACCCAGCCGTAAAAGCCATAGGCGCCAAACCAGGCGACATATTGCGCATAATAAGAAAAAGCCCGACAGCAGGAGAACACATAGCCTACAGATACGTAGTGGAATAGATTATTTCAGTTGCTTAATAAGTGCTTGAAATACATCAATCTCCATTGTCACGTTGTCCACTTTTGGAACCCTACGCAAAACTTCATTTATGAGAGACCCGAAAACGTTCTCGTATCCTTTCACTGCATAAAGCTCCTCTATTTCAAGAGCATTTTCATGAAGATGCGAAATTATGAAGCCTACAATCATGTTTTTCTCTTCAGCAACTAAACAAAACTCTGGAAAACCCTTAAGATGCCATTCTGTATGTTCTTTTGCTTCATCAAATTCTCTGCCCAGCGTTTGCTTAACCAACAGCCAAACATGTTTAACATAATTTCTCCATTAAAATTTTCTTGCGAGAACTTCAGCCAAATAATCCTCAGCGAGTTTATAATCCTCAAGCAGTTTTTTGCCTTGCTTTGTTAGTTTTGCGCCTCCCCCACCAGATTTGCCGCCTCTATAAGTTTCTATGACTGGCTCGCCCAATACCTTCTCAATCTTTTTTAGGTAACTCCAAACATAACGGTAGGACATGCCAAGTTTCTTAGCAGCTCGTGAAATTGATTGTTCCTTTTCTACCTGTTCTAGGATTTGAGCTCCACCTTTGCCCAAAACTGGTTTTCCTTCATATTCTATCCATATTTTGTATTGGAATTTACTCTTTCTTGTCATGTAATTCTTGTTTGTGGTATTAGACTTATAAGTCTAAATCGACATGATTAAGCAAACACATCGTATTGCGAGAGGAGGACCTAAAATCACCCAAAGACAAGTTTCAACAGCTAAAGCATTTGCAGCGCTGTTTTTTAGCTTTCTAATGGGAATAGCGGCAGGTTTAATAGGCGTTGGTGGGGGAGAATTTCGCATTCCCATACTGCTTTACGTGATTGGGCTTCCAGTAATAGCGGCAGTTGCCGTAAATCTCTTTGTAGGTCTCCTAACAGTCATAGTTTCATTCATTATACGTTTTCAGCTGGGACTTTTGGATGCGCAAGCCATTAATGTAGCCTTAATAATGTCCTTTGCGTCTATCATCGGAAGTTATCTTGGCGCAGCTTTAACTGGAAGGGTTAAGGAAGGATTTTTGAAAAAAGTTTTGGCTGCTTTCTTAGTCATAATCGGATTAAAAATTGGACTTGAACCATTTATTCACACCCCACCACTTTTCGAGTTCACTTTAGGCTTTACGGAAGAAACTTTTTTGGCGGTGCTTGTTGGCGTAGTTATAGGCGTAATTTCTGGAATGTTCGGTGTCGCGGGAGGCGAGTTCCGAATTCCAGCATTAATTTACGTTTTCGGCTTTGACGTAAAGGTTGCTGGAACAGCAAGCCTTCTCGTTTCCATACCTACAGTTGCCACCGGCTTCATAAAACACCGCATGATGGGACACGCCAACAGAAACGCAACCATAATAGCAATTATAATGAGCATAGGCTCCATAATCGGCGCCTTTGTTGGGGCATCACAAGCAGCAGTTGTGGAAAAGGATTTACTAAAAGTGCTTTTGGGCGCAATCCTAATCTTGGCAACCGTGAGAATGGTCACTAAACCATAAAATCAAACAGTTGACTTTTTCTCGTTAGCCAATTCATAGAGAATTACAAGGGCTTCGCCAAGTGGTATGCCCAATCTTGCTGCTAGCTCTTGTGGTGTTATGTCTGGTTTTTCATGAAGTATGACCTCCCTTGTGTAAGCCTTGTGGTTTGGGTACAAAACCAGCGCGTGAACAGTTTCCACAAGTATCAGCCATAATTTTTCTTTTGCATATTCTTCTAGGCCCATGGTTCATCGATATATTATTTGCATGTTAGTTAAATATGCGGTTTGCCCCTTTAACCGTAAAGTATATTTCGCTAGAAACGTGATTAATGCCTTCAAGTTCGAAAGCAAAAGCGAGAATTAAACATGAAAGTTAAGGCTGTTATCTTCGACCTGGACGGAACAATCGCAAAATTTAACATAGACTATAGAGCGGTTAGAGCAGATGTTCGAAGCCTACTTATCAGAGCGGGAATGCCAGCATCCACGCTTTCCACAAATGAAAGCATATTCGAAATGCTGAAGAAAACTGAAATTTTCATGAAAAACAATGGACAGAACGAAGAAGCAATTGCAAAAATCTGCAGTGAAGCACTAGAAATAGCGGAAAAGTATGAGTTGGAAGCCGCCAAATACACAAGCCCATTTCCAGGGGTAAAGGAAACATTGAAAGCGCTAAAGGAGATGGGCTTGAAACTTGGGTTATGCACAATAAACAGCGAAAAATCTGCAGAATTTATACTAAAAAGGTTTAGAATAAGCGAATTTTTCGATGCATTAACTCCGAGAAATAAGGTGAAAAATGTTAAGCCAAACACAGAGCACCTCGAAGCCACGTTAAAAGCTTTAGACGTTAAGCCTCAAGAAACCGTCGTTGTCGGCGACAGCGCGAATGACATGAAATGTGCAAGAGATTTGGGCGCCATAGCCGTGGGCATAACAACAGGCGTTTCAAGCCCAAAAGAACTGATAAGCTCTGGAGCGAACTACATGATAACCTCAATAACAGACTTGCCCACGCTAATAGGATACATAAACAAAAAAATGGAAGAACAAAGCGAAAATTAGGCCGGTTTAAAGTAGTATCTGGGCCATTGGGGCCATTCTTGTGTTGCTGCGCATGTGCCGAAGTCTATTGCTAATGGCATTCCTATTTTTATCTGTTCTATAGCGATTCCTCTAATCATTCCCGGAATTTTCACGCCATTTTCAAGTTCAACTATGCCAACAGCGTATGGCGCCATTCCCTGAAATTGCGTTGGTGCCACGTAGATTACCGTGTATGTTAGTAGTTTGCCTTTCTGCGGCAGTTCAACCCATTCAAAATCTTTTGAGTAACATTTATCGCATAGAGGTCTTGGCGGCAGATGAATTTTTCCGCATTGCCTACATTTGCCGCCCATAAGCCTTCCTTGTAAAACATACTTATAAAACTGTTCGATTGTGAACTGTGCATTTTGCTCGCTCATTTTGCTATTCCCTCCTATAAATGTGAACCGCCGCTGTGGCGCCTGAACCGCCAACATTGTGCGTTAGCCCAATCTCCGCATCTTTAACTTGCCTCTTCTCCGCTTGGCCAGTCAACTGCAAATAAATCTCGTAAGCCTGAGCCGTTCCAGTTGCGCCTACCGGATGCCCTTTCGCTTTTAATCCGCCGCTTGTGTTCACTGGAATCCTTCCACCGAGCTTGGTTTCTCCACTTTCAGCTAGGGCGCCGCCTTCGCCTGGCTTGCAGAAGCCCAGGTCTTCGTAGGCTATTATTTCGGCTATTGTGAAGCAGTCGTGGACTTCAGCCAAGTCTATGTCTTCTGGTCCCAAATCAGCCATTTCGTAGGCTTGTTTTGCTGCTAGTTTGGCTGCTCTAAGCGACGTGAATTCTCCCCTTTCATACATGCCTATTGTGTCGCTTGCCTGTCCGCTTCCGATTATATGAACCGGCGTGTCAGTGTATTTTTTGGCAAGTTCCGGTTTTGTTAGTATTAGGCAGCTTGCTCCATCAGTGATTAAGGAGCAGTCGTAGAGTTTTAAGGGCCAAGCAATAACGCGTGAAGATAAGGCGGTTTCAAGGGTTATTTCCTTCTGCATGTGCGCTTTCTGGTTTAGGCTTCCATGATAATGGTTTTTTACGGCTACCATAGCCATCTGCTTTTCTGTTGTACCATACTTGTGCATGTGCGCCGTAGCCATCAACGCGAACAAGCCTGGAAAAGTGATGCCATGCCACTGCTCGAAGGGAAAATCGGAAGCCATAGCCAAATATTCCGTAACTTCAGGCGTTGTACGATGAGTCATTTTTTCAACACCTCCAACCATAACAACGTCGCACAAACCAGAAAGTACAGCGTATATTGCTGCTCTTAATGCTGCTCCAGAAGAGGCGCACGCGGCTTCAGTTCTTGTTGCTGGTATATGTAGTAGTCCAGACCAGTCCGCAGCTGTTGCGCCCGTGTGCCCTTGATGTTCGTAGGATTCGCCCATATGCCCGACAAACAATGCTTGAATATCCTTTTTTGGGTCTAGGTTTGGGCAGCGTTCAAAAGCTTCTTTTGCTGCTTCTGCGAAGAGTTCCCGAGCGTATAAGCCTTCGCGTTTTCCAAATTTTGACAGTCCAGCAGAAACAATTGAAACTAGGGGTTTGCCTTTCAAGGCTAAATTCTCCCTTAAACATGCGTTTTAAAGAACTGAATAGTACTTCAACAAGTATTTAAATTTCATCAATGAAATTTTGAGTTTTCCACGAAAGTTTTATGTGAACACGCTTCCACATTATTAGGCTCCAAAAAGGAAAGGAGAAAAGCCTATGAGCGAAGTTGCAATTGTTGGTGTTGGATGCATCGGCTTTAGACCAATAACCCCAGAGTTATCCTATAAGGAGTTAATGTACGAGGCAGCTGTAAAGGCGTACGAGGATGCTGGCGTTAACCCAAGAGAGGACATTGACGTTTTCGTGACATGTGCCGAAGACTACCTTGAAGGCTTCAGCATATTCGACGAGTTCGTTCCAGACCAGCTAGGGGCAGCACTACGCCATCTTTTCACGGTTTCCGGTGATGGTATGCTTGGACTGGCAACAGCCTACATGCTCATCAAAACGGGTCAATTCGACACGGTGGTTGTGGAAGCCCACAGCAAAGCTTCGGACATTCTCACATACATGGACATTGTCGCCTTCGGTTTAGACCCAATATTCAATAGACCCTTAGGCGGGCATCCATACTATTTGGCTGGTATGGAAATGAACCGTTACATGCATGAAACATGCACGACAATGGAGCAATGCGCACAAGTAGTTGTGAAAAACAAGAGGAACGCGTTGCTTAATCCTTATGCGGCTTACGGCGCAAAAATAACCCTTGACCAAGTGTTATGCTCTGATATGTGCTTTTATCCGCTGAAAAAGTTGGAGATAAGTACTCCAGCAGACGGATGCGTCGTCATGGTTTTGGCGTCTGAAAACGTTGCAGAGAAACTTACGGACAAACCAGTTTGGGTTAAGGGCGTAGGCTGGTGCACTGAAACTTCAAGCTTGGAAACGAGGGATTGGGCTAGGGCTGTTTACACAAGATTAGCCGCTGAAATGGCGTACAAACAAGCGAAGATAAACAATCCGTATAGGGAGATCGACTTCGCCGAAATTCACGACATGTTTGCCTATAAGGAACTTCAACATATGGAAGCATTAAAAATCTGCGGTTATGGCGAAGCCGGAAAAATCACGGAGGAAGGCATCACAGCCCTAGAAGGAGAGTTTCCAGTAAACCCATCTGGAGGCTTGCTTGGGATGGGCTACGGTTTGGAGGCTTCTGGCATGCAAAAGCTTCTCGAAACAGTGCTACAGCTTAGGGGAGAGGCTGGACAAAGGCAAATACCAGACGTGGAAGTTGGCTTAGCCCACACTTGGCGTGGAATTCCAACAGCAACTGGAGTTGTAGCTGTGTTAAGTAATGTTAAGTGAGGTGAAAAGTGAAATGTTTGGGAAGAAAAGAGTCGCAATTGTCGGCGCTGGCGTTACGCTATTCAGAAGAAATTTGAAAGAAACAGGCAAAGAATTGTCTTACGAAGCAGCGAAAACAGCCCTCGAAGCAGCTGGACTTGAGCTTCGCGATATACAAAGTGTGGTTATGGGCTCGGCTCCAGACGCGTTTGACGGAGTGCACATGAAAGGCGAATATTTGGCTGAGGGGGCAGGCGCCTACCATAAGCCGTACATAAGGGTTTTTGTTGGCGGTGGAACTGGGGTTTTTGCGCCGTTGGCTGGGTGGTGGCATATTGCTTCTGGGCAGTTTGACACTTGTCTAGTTATCTGCGAGGAGAAGATGTCTTCTTGTCATCCACATCCACAGTATGCCTTCACAACAATATTCGACCCAATACTTGAACGTCCAATAGGAATGAACCTCATCTGGATATTCGCGTTGGAAATGAACCGTTACATGCACAAACACAACATCAAAAAAGAGGACATAGCCCTCGTATCAGTGAAGAATAAAAGAAACGCCCTAGACAACCCAATAGCCCAGCTTGCCGCAAATATAACAGTTGAAGACGTCCTAAACTCGGAAATCATGGCTTGGCCAGTTCAACGTTTAGACGTAAGCCCAACAAGCGATGGTGCGGCAGCAGTTGTTTTAGCGTCGGAGGATGTTGCGAAGGAGGTTACAGACAACCCCGTCTGGATTGACGGCGTGGGCTGGTGCATAGACTCGACGCATTGGACAAACCGCGACCTATACTATCCAGACTATGTGGAGTACGCTGCCAGAATGGCATACAAGATGGCTGGAATCAAAAATCCGCCGAAAGAAATCGACGTGGCTGAACCCTACGACCCATTCGACTATAAGGAGCTACATCACATGGAAGGACTGCTCCTATGCAAGAAGGGCGAAGCCCCAAAACTAACACGAGAAGGCGTAACACAAAGAGACGGTGACCTACCAACATGCCCCTCTGGAGGTTTGCTCGGATGTGGCAATCCAATAGCGGCAGCTGGACTCATGAAAGTCTCTGAAATCTTTTGGCAGTTGCGCGGCGAAGCGGGAAAAAGGCAAATTCCAGGTGACCCAAGAACTGGCGTGGCTCAGGCATGGGGAGACCTGATGCAGTATGGCTCCGTCATCGTTTTGAGGCGTTAGCAAAGAGGAGGATGAATGTATGAGATACTATAAAAGTGAGGAGATTGAGACACGGGATTTGAGGGAAGGGAAGGTTCCAGCTGAAAAGTTTAGGCCGAAGGCGAAGTTTGCGTGGAGCGCTGGCATAGCAATAAGTAAGTTCCTTGAGGAGCTTAAAAATGGGCGGATTATCGCGACGACTTGCAGTAAATGTGGACGTATAATGGTTCCGCCGAGAATTTACTGTGAAAAGTGCTTTAAGCCGACTGACGGATGGAAGTATGTGGAGGACACTGGCGTAATAAACACTTTTTCAGTTTCGTTTCTGGCGGCAGATGCGAGCAGACTTAAGGAACCTATTGTTGTGGCTATAATAAACTTGGACGGCGCATCTGAGGGGATGGGCATAGTTCACAGAATCGAGGAATACGGCGACTGGCGAGAAGTCAAAATAGGAATGAAAGTCAAAGCTGTGTGGAAGCCTCCTGAAGAGCGTACTGGAGCGATAACGGACATAGCCTACTTTAAGCCCGTAAAGGAGTGAAAAGCCATGAGTTTGGAAAAAATAACAAATCCGTTCAATGCGCGCCACTGGATAGGGCACATGGAGGCGGACTACGTTTACACGCTTGGGGTTGCGGGCGAACGCTTCTTCAAGGAGATTAAAGAGAACGGCAGAATCATGGGCGCAAAATGTCCGCGATGCAATGTTATTTATGTTCCTCCGAGGATGTACTGCGAAAGGTGCTTTGAGAAACTTGAAGAGTGGGTTGACGTTGGCAAGAAAGGCGTAATACACACTTTCACCATAGCTACAGTAAACATCAACGGAGAAAAACTCGCGAAACCAGAGATATACGCACTCATAAAGTTTGATGGTGTATGCGGCGGGATAATACATAAGATAGGCGAAACAGACACCGTTTACATAGGCATGGAAGTTGAAGCCATGCTTAAGCCGCAAAGCGAGAGGAAAGCCTCAATAAACGACATAGCCTACTTCAAACCAGCAAAATAGCTCTTTTTGTTCCCTTCTTTTTCCTAAATTAAAACATTTTCTAATAACGCCCTTTAACATAAGCTACGGGAAAATGGAATAGAAGCTAACAGTAAGGCGTCTACCCTCTCTCCCTCCAGATTTTCCAGCAAACAGAGCTTTTAATTAACCAGATAATTGGAGCTTATACAATTTTCTCGTTTTTATCAACTCGAAACTAAACATGTGATACTGTGCGGAACGCTCGAAATTTTTATATAACAAATAACCTTCATGAAGCAAAACGCTATCGCTATGTAGGTGGAAAAGGATATGAGAAGTCGGCGAATATTCTTATTGTTTGTAACACTATTCCTCTTCTCAATTTTGATGCGTAATGTAAAAACTGCAAATTCATCAAGCAACCCTGCAAGTGTCACAGTTGGAGTGTTGGTAGTAAATGTTGAGCGAGTGGATTTAGCTGCAAGCAGTTATCGACTGGACTTCTATCTATGGTTCTGGTTTGACCCCTCTGAAATAAACATAGAAAAGGTAAGAGATTTCGAGTTTGTTAATGGCATTCCGACAACAAAATATGAAGTTAAGGCAAACGAGACACTGGGATATTTGGAATATCGCATTAGGGGAGATTTTATGAAAACTTTTGATTTCTCAAGGTATCCATACGAAACTCACGCGCTTACTGTGGAATTAGAACACAAGAACCTCAACGCTTCTCTTCTAGTTTTTGAAGCAGACCTAACGTCGACAATCGACGAAGCAGTAAATGTGGCGGGATGGGAGATTGGAGATTTCGAACAGAGTGTAACAGAGCATTCATACATTGACGAAACATATTCAAGATTCGTTTTTAGCATTACCCTAAAGCGTCCTGTAGTTTCGTCGTTTATCAAAAACTTTTTGCCCATTGCCGTTATAACCACAATATCTCTGCTTGCTTTTGCTATATCACCTCAGAACTTTGCCCAAAGAATAAGTTTGGGCGTTACGACGCTCATGTCCGCAGCAGCGTCTCATTTGGCATTACTCAGTGGCATACCTCCAGTGGGCTATTTGACTTTAGCTGACAGAATGATGCTCGCCATATACGCGATTTTCCTCTACAACCTTTCAGCCTCAGTGTACATCATGAAACTCGTGGACGCAAAGAAAACAGAAGAAGCACAAAAATTCAACAAAAAGGCGTTAAAAACACTGCCAATACTGATTATAATTTTAATAACAGCTCAAATATTCTTTTAAAAGAACAAATGTGAACAGGCGAATGTTATTGTTTAACATAGGCTTTGTTAGCGTGATAACGCTTGGCCTTTCATATCATATATTCTCAAGCGCTTGTTTTATGTCGTTTATTATGTCTTTGGGGTGTTCTATTCCTAGGGCTAGGCGTACAAGCTGGTCTGTTATGCCCAATTCTCGACGTTGTTCCTTGCTTATGAAGTAATGCGACGATGTTACTGGTTGCGTCACGAGAGTTTCTGTTCCACCTAGACTTGCGGCTAAAAGGCAAAGTTTTAGACTTTCAATAAACTTTATGGTTTTTTCAAAATCTCCTTTAACTTCGAAGCTTACGACTCCGCCGTAGCCGCGCATCTGTTTTTTGGCGATTTTATGTTGTGGGTGGCTTGGCAAACCAGGATAGTAGACTTTGGCAATTTTTGGATGCTTTTCCAAAAATTTGGCTATTTGCATGCCGTTATTGTTGTGCCTCTCCATCCTTAGGGCTAGGGTTTTCAAGCCGCGAAGTAAAAGCCAAGCCGTCATGGGGTCTAGGGTTCCGCCCAAAATTTTCCTTGTCTTCTTAAGTTTTTGTATGAAATCCTCTGAACCGCAAACTATTCCAGCTGTCACGTCGTTATGTCCGCCCAAATATTTTGTGGCACTGTGGAGAACAACGTCTATGCCGAACTTTATGGGCGTCAAATTGTAGGGTGTGGCAAGCGTGCTATCAATGACTGTTGTTATACTGTGCTTTTTGGCTATGGCTGCTAGACGCGGCAAATCCACGACTTTCAATGTTGGGTTTGTTGGAGTCTCTGCATAAACGACACGCGTGTTCCTTTGGATCGCTTCTTTCACCTCATCGAGGTTTGTGGCGTCTACTAGGCTGACTTCGACGTCGAATCTTGGCAGTATCTCTTGGAAGAAGGTTAGGGTTCCGCCATAAAGGTCTCTCGATGCAATAACATGTTCATCCTTCGAAACCAAAGTCAGCAATGTAGTTGTTATTGCTGCCATTCCAGAGGAAAACGCAGCGGCATCTTCAGACCCTTCGAGAACCGCCATTTTCTGCTCAACAGCCCGAACTGTGGGATTGTCATATCTTGTGTACACATAGCCCTCAGCCTTCTCGCTTACAACGTCGATTAACTCTCTCGTGCTTTTGAAGGCGAAAACAGACGTTTCATAGATTGGTGTTGCAACGCTTCCCCTTTCAAGTTTTTCTCCGCCATGGACAGCCTTAGTTGAAAAATCTGCACCCTCCAAATCCATTTCGCATGCACCCTTTCAAATCCATTTCGCATGCACCCTTTCAAATGATTGTTTAATGGCTTCTTTTAGAAATAACTTTTTAGGCTTGACGCCATATTTTAGTTCAAAATCAACCTGCAACGGGGTTGGCATAACATGTTTGATAAGCGGAAAATTGAGGAAATAGCTAAAGAAAGGGAACGTTGGGAAAGAACTACCCTGCCAAACTGGATTAAGCAATGTCCAGAAAGGCAGAAGGAGTTTCGTAATCATTCTGGCATCGAGATAAAACGCCTTTACACGCCGGAAGACGTTAAGGAAATGGATTATATGCGTGACTTTGGCTTTCCAGGTGAATACCCGTTCACGAGGGGTTTACACGCAACCATGTACCGTGGACGTTTGTGGACTATGCGCATGTTTGCCGGTTATGGCACAGCAGCGGACACGAACAAGCGCTTCAAATACCTGTTAAGCGAGGGCGAAACGGGCTTAAGCACGGCTTTCGACTATCCAACGATTATGGGCTATGATTCTGACCATCCAATGGCGAGGGGCGAGGTCGGCGTCTGCGGTGTAGCCATATCCTCACTGCAAGATATGGAGGTTCTCTTCGACGGCATACCACTTGACAAAGTTACAACTTCAATGACCATAAATGGTCCAGCAACAGTGCTGCTTGCTATGTACGTTGCCGTGGGCGACAAGCAGGGGGTTCCAAGGGAAAAGCTAGGCGGAACAACCCAAAACGACAACTTAAAAGAGTTTTTCGCCCAAAAACTGTGCATTTTCCCACCAGAGCCTTCACTTAAACTTTCAACAGACATAATCGAATACTGCGCTAGACACCTGCCAAAATGGAACCCGATAAGCATAAGCGGCTACCACATACGCGAGGCAGGCGCAACCGCGCTACAAGAGTTGGCGTTCACACTTTATGATGGAATAGCCTACGTTGAATCCACGTTGAAGAGAGGCTTAAAAGTAGATGATTTCGCCCCAAGGTTATCGTTCTTCTTCGCGTCACACAACGACTTTTTCGAGGAGATAGCCAAGTTCCGCGCAGCACGGAGACTTTGGGCTAGGATAATGAAAGAGCGCTTCCATGCAAAAAACCCGAGGTCAATGTGGATGCGCATGCACGTTCAAACATCAGGATGCACACTAACAGCCCAGCAACCACTCAACAACATTATACGCACAACAATTCAGGCGCTTGCTGCAGTTCTAGGCGGAACACAGTCTTTGCACACGAACTCTTTTGACGAAGCCTTATGCTTGCCAACAGAGGAGTCAGTGAGGGTTGCCTTACGAACACAGCAAATAATAGCTTACGAAAGCGGAGTAACAAACACTGTTGACCCGCTTGCGGGCTCCTATTACGTTGAAGCCTTAACAAACGAAATGGAAGAAAGGGCTATGGAATACATCCAAAAAATAGACGACATGGGCGGCGTCATACCCGCAATAGAGAAGGGCTTCTTCCAGCGGGAAATAGCAGACAGCGCGTATAGATATCAGCGTGAAATAGAGGAGAAAAAGCGCATAGTAGTCGGCTTAAACGAGTACACAATTGAAGAGGAATGCCCAATAGAACTTTTGAGGATAGACCCGAAAGTTGAAGAAGAGCAAGTTGCAAGATTGCAAAAGCTAAAAAGGGAAAGGGACAACAGAAAAGTTAAGGAAGTCCTTGAAAAACTCCACTACGCGGCGCAGAAGAACGAAAACCTCATGCCAACAATAATTGAGGCGGTTAAAGCTTACGCCACATTAGGCGAAATAATAGACGTGCTGCGCAAAGTCTACGGAGAATACAAAGAACTAATATTAATCTAAAAATGAGGGTTGGTGAAAAAGCATGCAGAAGAAAATTAGAGTGTTAATCGCAAAGCCTGGTTTGGACAGCCACGACAGAGGAGCAAAAGTCGTGGCAAGAGCCCTAAGAGACGCTGGAATGGAAGTCATATACACTGGCTTGAGGCAAACTCCAGAACAAATAGTTGAGACGGCCCTACAAGAGGACGTTGACGTAATAGGATTAAGCATACTCTCTGGAGCGCATAAAGCGCTTTTCCCGAGAATAATGCAACTGCTAAAAGAGAAGGGCCTAACAGACATCTTGGTTTTCGCTGGAGGAATAATCCCAGAAGAAGACATACCAGAACTGAAGAAGATAGGAATTAAGGAGGTTTTTGGACCGGGAACTCCCACAGAAAAGATAATCCAGTGCATCTTGGACTACTGTTCAAAAAGAACTTGAAGATGTGTAGCAATTGATAAAAACTGAAGAGATAGTCAAGGGTGTCCTATCCGGAGACAGAAGAAGCATAGCAAAGGCAATAACAATAATTGAAAACGATGAGCCTCAAGCAAAGGAAATAATAGCCGCCATTTACCCGCACACCGGAAAAGCCCACGTGATAGGATTAACTGGTCCAGGCGGCTCTGGCAAAAGTACGTTGATAGAAAAGATTGTACGCGAGTATAGGCGGATGGGCAGGAAAGTGGGTGTTGTCGCCGTTGACCCAACAAGCCCGTTCACTGGCGGAGCGTTTTTAGGCGATAGGATTAGGATGCAAGAGTTAAGCACAGACCCAGAAGTTTTCATTAGAAGCATGGCTACGCGCAACTATTCCGGCGGAATCGCTAAGGCGACAAGCGACGCCGTGAAGGTTTTGGATGCCGCTGGAAAAGATGTGGTTATCGTGGAAACAGTTGGCGCTGGTCAATCTGAAGTTGAAATCGTAAAAGTGGCACAAACAGTAGTCGTTATACACGCGCCCGGACTGGGAGACGAAATACAGGCGATAAAGGCCGGTTTGATGGAAATAGCCGACATATTCGTCGTCAACAAGGCTGATCGGGAGAACGCTGACAAAACAGTCATCGACATCCAAGCCATGCTACAACTAAACAACAAGGAAAAGGCGTGGCGCATCCCAATAGTAAAAACAGTTGCGCTCACGGGCGAGGGCGTCCCAGAATTAATTGAAAAGCTTGAGGAGCATAGAAAATTTCTAGAAAGAGAAAAGCAGCGCGAAAGAGCCCTTTTGAAGGCTGAAGTTGAGCTTGTGGAGGCGATTAAGGATAAAGTTGCCCAGTCAATAATTGAGAAGCTAAAAAAGGAAGGAAAATTTGAGGAATTACTTGAGAAAATCATTAGGAAGGAGATGGACCCAGCGTCAGCCGCCGAAAAATTTCTCAGAGAATCGCTGAAAAAGGCGTAAACGGAAATGGGCAAGCTTGAGAAAGGTCTTGTTCAAGTTTATACCGGAAATGGGAAGGGCAAAACAACAGCCGCTTTTGGCTTAGCCTTAAGAGCCATAGGAAGGGGCTTAAAAGTTTACGTTATACAGTTCATTAAAGGCGGCTTCGACTACGGCGAACTCTACATTGTCGATAAACTGCCAAACCTCAAACTGAAAGCCTTTGGTAGAGGCAAGTTCATAATGGAAAAGCCCTCTAAAGAAGACATTGAAAATGCCGAGGAAGCCTTGTCGCTTGCCGAAGCGGTTGTGAAAAGCGGGGAATACGACATAGTAGTTTTGGACGAGGTAAATGTCGCATTAAACTTGAAGCTAATAAGCCTTGAAAGAGTTTTAACGCTAATAAAAAGTAAGCCGAAACACGTGGAACTGGTTTTGACTGGAAGATACGCTCCAAACGAGATAATAGAAGCAGCGGACTTGGTCACGGAAATGAGGGAGGTCAAACACCCATATAATAAGGGCTACCAAGCCAGAAGAGGAATAGAATTTTAAATAGGGGCTAGAAGCGCTTTTTCAAAAGTTTTCTAAAAAGGTTAATTCTCTTTTTTGATGTTAGGGCGTGTTGAAATTCTGGCTTGTATGGGTGCATTTCGCTTTCTAGAAGTTCCGCAAGCCTCGCGTAGTAAGCCTCAAACTCCTCCATATTGTTGCTTTTAAACTTGAAGATTGGAACGCCCACTGGCGGCGTCTCCCACCGTTCATCCCAAGCGAAAACGGGTGTGGCATCTCCGAAAAGCGCTATGTTTCTTTCAATTATGACTTCCCTATCAACGTTGAAGAGAACAACCAAGCGGTTCACGTTTTTAACATTTGTCATCAACAAAAAAGCGCGGGTCACGTTGTCTGGCGCTGTTGAATCTATTACGACGCTATAGCCCTTCTTCAACAAATAATCGCGTAGTTGGGCAATTATCGAATAAACGAGAAACTCGTCTCTGCATGGAGGCGCTTCATTAAAAAGCATTGTTCTCAACTCGTCCACGCCTATCCGCGCAAACTTCTTGTTTTCCGCAACCAAACGGTTGGCAAGCATTGTCTTGCCAGACTTTGGGTAGCCGCTAAGCACAATGTTCCATAAACCCTTAACAGCACTCATATGCACCGCCACTTCAATTTAACCACCAACTTACAAATAAGACTACATCATCAGCAAGGTTTTTCTCAAACAAAAGCACATGATTTAAATTGGGAAAAGAATTGGTAAACTACGGTGTCGGCGAGGCTTTTTCTGCTGGTTTGGGATTAGCCATGGGACTAATGATTTCGCAGTCCATGTTCCAAATTATGCAACCATCCCAAAGAATCGCCAAACAAGTCGTGGTTTGTCTAAAATGTGGCGGAAAAAACCCTGTTGAGAACAAGTTTTGTGGACATTGTGGAAAAGCTTTGTATCCGCCAGCGCCCATCACTTGTCCATCATGCGGTGCGTTGATGTCATCGCACATGAATTTTTGTGGAGAATGTGGTTCTCCATTAAAAAGTCAAAACAAGAAAAAGGAGAAGATAAAAAGGTCTTAGGCTAGTTTTTCGCCGCAGTTTCCGCAGAACTTTGTCCCAGCAGGATTCTTCGTGCCACACTTCGGACATGCAACTTCGCTGGTCGACGAGGTTAAGGGCGAACCGCAGTTCCCACAGAACTTCATTCCAGCCGGATTCTCAGCTTTGCACTTTGGACAAATAACCTTTGCTTGCGGAGCCAAACTTGCGCCGCAGTTTCCGCAGAACTTCATTCCAACGGGGTTTTTCGCACCGCAACTTGGACATATAACCAACTGTTGCGCTTGGGTTTGCTGCATCTGCTGCGCCATGATGTACGGCATTGTTAAGCCCATTCCTGCGCCTAATCCGGCGGCGGCTGCGCCTCCACCCTCGCTTCCTTTGAGTTCCGTGGCGGTTTCTTTCATGTATTGCATCACCATAGCTTGGGCGCCCAATCCAGAAGCGAAACGCCTAGCTTCTTCTGGGATCTTTACGCCTTCGAATACGCAGTCTATCACTTTCAAGCCTACTCTCGCAGCTTCGTCGCTTATTTTCAGCGTAACTTTATCCGTGGTTGCGTCAACATTCCGCACAAGGGTGAATATGTCGTAGTTTGCGAACTCGTTTATTATGCGCTCGTTTATGAAACCTCTAATGTAGTTTTCAATGTCCCTCGATGTGCTTGCGTTTCTGTTTCCGAAGAACTCAGTCACGAAAAGCTTCGGGTCTTCAACTTTATAGAGCATGTAACCGTAAAATCCAAGCTCCGCCTGATATTTTATGTCTCCGCTTGGCGCGGAATAGGCTGTTCCGCCGAAGTTTGCCCTAAACTGGCTGTTGCTTACAAAAATAACTTCGCAATCGAATATGTCGCCTATAATTCGAAGCGCCTTCAAGGCGCCAGTCAAAAGCGGAATATTATTACTCGTTATGGTGTGCCTTCCAGGACCGAAAACGTCGTAGGCTTTTCCGTCGCGGAAGAAAACTGCCCACTGGTTCTCTTTAACTATGACTTGGCTTCCATATTTCAAAGTGAGTTTTGGGAATCTGTAGGCTATGTCTTCTGGTCCAGCATAATCCCATGAAACCCTTTCAATAACTGGCATTTGACTTACACCTCCATTGGTCTAAACTGTTTTTCTCTTTCATCCCATTTAGACTCAAAACCGAGTATTAAGGATTTAATGTTCCGAGCCTTCGCGGCGGCTTCAGCCCAGTTTTCAGCTTGGCTATCCTTGTACAAGTCATTTACAGCGTCAATTATTTTTTGAATCTCGTCGCTTAACGTCTTGTCATAGTTGAAGACGCGGGCTAATTCCGTTTCTTTTATGTGTCCCTTTCGGTCCATAAGCCCAGCATACCCATAGTCAGCGCGATTAACTTTCTCTGCAACACGGTCCATTATCTGTATAACCTTTTTGAAGTCGTCTGTGGCTTTTCCAGCGTTCAAAGCCGCTAAGTATATTTCTTCCCATCTGTGGCGCAAGCTCCTAAAATCGGCATAGTAGAAGTCCCTTAGTTTCTTGTCCAGCTCCCTTAAGTCTTCTTTAGTCGCGTAGCCCAAGCCGAAAATGTTCTGGATTTTCGCGAGAATTCCTTGCCTATCCTTCACTTTCTCTATGGTTTCCTTTTCCGACATTTTCCAACTTCCCTATCCTATTTGATTTTAAATAGCGGTCTTCCCCCACCTAAAACTTTCCCCTCGCAACCATCAACGGCGACAACGTAGTTTTCGCCGCCCAAAGTGTAATGCACAAACCAAACTGGAGCGTGAACAAGCTCCATTTCACCCATGACAATACTTGTACTGCAAGTCTCAAGTGTGTCCACTTTCCCAGAAGCGATTAGCCGCTCCCTTGCTTCGACTTCCGCTTTAATCTTCATTTTGGCTTCCTCCTCATTCAACTCTATGTTTAGGAATTCCACATCTGACGGTATCTTCCCAACGTCAAAGGGAATCTTTCGCGCGGCTGGCACATCATAATAGTTTATTTCGCTTATCATTGTCCGCCTAGCCAAAGTCGGCCAAATATAAGTGTTAGAGAAGGAATACGCTACTGTTTGTGGTCGTCTGTCCTTCTGTTGGGTTTCAGCGTAGGCTTTTACTCCTGCAAGAACGAGCTTTCCAAATTTTGCCAGTCCACTTGACCTCTTGTCTGTAACTGCCTCTTGCGCCTGGTGGATTTCGCCCATAATTCCAGTTCCAGTAACGCCCCTAAAATAGGTGTTTGTGGTTACTTGGCAAACCCAGAAGGGCACGTAACGAAGTTTCACATCTGTTATAACGGCTTCCTTTGAAACACCAACCCTAAAAATGCCTTTATCCATGTACTTCCGCGCTGCTTCAACGGCTTGCTGAGCGAACAAACGGTTCTCCAACATGCTGTGCCTTCTTACTTCTTCTCTCGTTGCCACAGTCATGGTAAAGCCACAGTATCTGCAAGTTACAACCAAATCCTCATGTGACACGCCTAATGGAGCGCCACATCTGCCACAGTTTGTTGGCAAAGGCATACTCGGCGGCGGAGGCGCGGCTGCTGTTTGACTAGTAGGTGCTGCCACTTGTGGAGCAGGAGCTGGTATTGGCGGTGGTGGCGGAGGCTGAATTTGCTGTGGCTCGCCAACTTCAATTTCTATGGTTTTGCTTGTGGCGTCTGGTCTACCTTCAACGGCTACTACGCCCTTAATGATCCATGTAAGCTTGCGGTCAACTCCTTTATGAGATAGCCATGCGCTTGTTGGGAGCTTAATGCTTATTGGGAAAGCTTGTGTTGACCCTTTTGTGATGTGTATTGGACCACAAATCGTTGGTTTTTCCGCAAAATGCGTAATTCTATTCCAGACGTCTCTTTCAATCATGCGTTTTCTTGACGAATTGTACTCGCTTACTCTACTTTTAATTTCCTCGATGCATTCTACTTCGCATCGTATTCCAACGGCGTCAAAATCTTCTTCCGATTTGACTACAACTTTGCCTTCAATGGTTTCGCCTGGGCTGAATCGCCATTTCGCAAGTTCCAAAGAAATGGACGCGTTCGGTGGAGTTAATTTTTCCTTAAATTTCCTTAAAAAGGACAACCGATGTCCTCCATTCTGTTTATGAAATGTTAATCTAGCGTAAAAGGTTTCTCTTCCTATTTAGCTATTAGCGGGTAAACTTCCTTCTGCACGTACTCCAAGTATCTTTCTTTGTCTGTTAGGTTGAATATCGTGACTGACGCGTCGCGGGTTATGCCAACCACATAGCCGTATTCTCTAGTTCTTGCGACGACGTACCAGAGGTCGCCATGTTTGCAGTAGTCTTCGAAAAGCGAAGTGTTGATTAGGTCTGGTCCATAAAGCGAAAGCTTGTTCACGTTTGGAATGTCAACGTTATCGAAAAACGTTATCTTCGTATCTTCAGGATTCTTCAAGTGGAAGTCCCTCAAAGTTTCAGGCGGGATTCGGGCTTCAACTATTCCGCCAACCTTCTCGAATAGGATTTCGCTGAGCTTGTTGGCTATGAAGTTGGCTAGACGCTTCTTCTCCACAACAGTCAAAAACGTGGCTTTTCCATGTTCTGCAAAACTGAACAGTGCTTCAACTGTGCGTGGCAAAGGCGCCATCTTGCCCCTATGAAAAACGTGAATAACGTAATCATGGGAGTAGATGCCCCGAAGCCCACCTTCTTTTGAAAGAAGCCCAACAACTTCGCTAACAAGCGTAAACTTGTAATCGCCCTCCTCATAAGGCTCTTCAACACGATAATCCTTAAGCCTAGAAGCAACTTCAGCCAACGAAAGCTGTTCCGCGAGCCTAAACACTTTGCCAGCAACAACCATTTCGATATCGCCAACAATTATTGTATGGAGTTGAAGACTAAAGTTTTGCGTTTTGCATATCCACACATACATAACATGGGTCCAAAATTTTGTTAAAATAAAGATTAGCCCCAACCCCTTCTTGCCTAATTGTTTTAATAAGAGTTTTTATCCTCTATTTTATACTGCAGTAGGGAAGGCGCTAGAGGAAAAGAATGGCAGATGCTCGTCAGCGAGGTAATCCTTGAAAACTTCATGAGCTACGAGTACGCTAGGGTACCCCTTAAACCAGGCGTAAATGTTGTTTGCGGTCCGAATGGTTCTGGAAAATCCTCGCTTTTATTAGCTATTTCTGTAGCTCTTGGGCAGTCTTATACTGAACGTTCTAGGAAATTGAGCGACTTGATTCGTTGGGGCAAGGACCAAGCGCGCGTCACGCTAATTTTGGATAACGCTAAGAAAGGCGGGAGGCGCCCAGTTCCAAAATTTAACAAGGATCAGATTTTTCTCACGCGTGTTTTGCGTAGGGATGGGCAGTACTGGTTTGAGTTGGAGAATAGGGCTGTTACGAAGGCGGAGGTTGACAGATTCCTCTCAAAGCTTGGCGTCGACCCGAACAACATGCTCATAATAATGCATCAAAACATGGTTGAACAGTTCACAGTGCTCTCGCAACAACAAAAGCTACGCATGGTAGAAGCAGCTGTTGGACTGGAGCCTTTCCGCGTCAATGTTTTGGAAGCGCAGAAAAAGTTAACGCGAATCCTAAGCCAAGAAGAATCCATAAGCAAGCTTTTGGAATCCGCCGAACAGACACTCAATTATTGGCGGGAACAGTACGAGCGATACCAAGAGAAAAAGCAGCTAATGACGAAGAGGCGGTTTTTGGAGAGGGAGCTGGCGTGGGCAGAAGTTGCCAGAAGAGAAGAAACAATAAACGGGTTGGAAGCTGAAAAGAGAAGGCGGCTGGCCACTTTAAGCCAAATCGAAAAAGAAACAAGCGAAGTGGAAGAGCACCTAAACACGCATCAAAGTGAACTGGAAAAGTTGAGAAGCGAGTGGAAAACGTTATTTGAGGAACGCTTAAGTCTTGAACGTGAAAAGGCTGGAAACGAAGCTACAGTCGCCATTTACGAACAGCTTCTAAAGGAAACCTCAACATTTGAAAGGTTTTCCGGAGAAGGCTTAAACCCGCCCGTGCAAGAAAACGCGCAGTTTAAACTCTTAAGAGCCGAAAATCTTAAAGAGCTTATACAAAGCTTTAGTCAAAACCTTTTAAAGTTGAAGGGCAAGATAGATGAAAACCAGTTGAAAATCAAAAGCCTAGATGAAAACATCGAAAAAGTCGGCAGCCAAGTTCTAGAAAACCGCGTTAAGCTGGCTTTGCTTCAGTTCCGCCGTGAAAACGTCAAAGCGGATTTGGAAGAAATCGAGCAACAACTAAAAAGCGCAAAGGCACAGTTAAATGAAGCCATAAACCGCGCAGAGCAAACTGGACCAAGAATTGCGGTTGTCAAGAGCGTAGGCGAAATCTTGGATGAATTGAGGGTTACGGATGGGCACCTGGCAGCACTTTCAAACGTTTCAGAGGACATAGAACGCATGTATGAATCCTACTCAAAACTGTATTTGGAGCTCAAGGATAAGGCTAGGCTTGTTGCGGAAAACAGGGAAAAAGCACTTGAAGAGATTAAGACGAGGATGCAAGCTTGGCGAACAGTCATCCAGAGCCTTCTCGACCGCGTAAGCTTAGAATACCAGAAAATCTTAAGCCAATCTCAAGCTGTAGGTGAAGTTAGGCTTGTTAACGAGCACGACATTGAGGCTGCTGGACTGGAGATTCTTGTGGGCTTTAAGGGTGCAAAACCAGTTCCATTAGATGCTTACACGCAAAGCGGTGGAGAAAGAACAACAGCCACAATGAGCTTTCTTCTAGCCTTACAACAGCACGTCCGCTCACCGTTCAGGGCAGTTGACGAGTATGATATCCACATGGACCCGAAAAACCGCGAGCTAATTGCTAAAATATTAATATCAATGGTTAAAGATGCAAACGCCCAATACATTATAATCACGCCAAGCCAAGTGACATTCGCAAAAGAAGCCATTAACATAATTACTGTGCAAAATGTTGAGGGCAAATCGATAATACGCGAGGTTACTTGATGCAGTCAAAGAAGGAGCGAATAAAGGCTGGTAGGGAGAAGCTCCAGCGCATAATTGAAATGTGCAGATCCGTGGAGGAGCGCTCCCTAGACCCGTTCTTGATAGACGTGGACGACATTATAGCAACGGTTAAGGAGTATTTTCCAGAATGGGAAATCCCAGAAGATCTATGCCTAGACGCTGAAACAATACATCACATAGCCTCGGTCATAAAACTGCAAAGCGAGTGGGTTAAACACCGTTCAACGTCGCTTTACACAGACCCATTCCTGCTAGAAGAGAAGATAAGGCGGATAGAAAAAGAAGACATTGTTGAAAGTTTCCTTTACGCTTGGCATCCAACAGTCGAATTGGAGCAAATTTCACTTCACAGCCTAGCAGAGGCAATACGATACTGGGAAAGCTTACTGCCACTGAAAGAGAGGTGGAAGGAACCTCTGCCGATGGAAGCCGAAGCGGGCAAGGCAACACGCAAAGAACTAATAGAACAGAGAATACTGCTGGACAAAGCCTTCTCCGAAGAACTGGAAAACTTTTGGCGCGAACTCAAAAATAAAACCGCCGAACAAGGTGAAGATGAAAAGATAAGTTATTGGGACTTCATCATGGCTGAAACATATGAGGAAACAGTCCATAGGGCTTTTATGACAAGCTTCTTAATCACATATGGCTATGCAACATTAGAGATCCGTCCACTTGAAGAGGAGATTTTCATAAAACCCTACGAGAAGCCTCCAGCCAAACTTGGTAAAAAACAGCTAGTTTCCGTGCCCATAGCCATCTCACCAGAAGAATGGCTTAAACGCAAGGGAGAACGCCTAAAATGAGCAAACGCAAAGCTTACTACGCAAGCAAAATGAAGAGGGCAGTTCACATGCTATTTTATAGACGACACAAAAAGCCAGGCGTAAAAGGATGGGAACTGCGAAAATCCCTTGGAGCAGACTACCCAAAAGTTCTCAAGCTTCTGGACGAGCACTTGAAGACTTTGGACTTGCAGGTCAAAACCGTCTTTGAGGAGGATAAGCCGAAGGAAAATCCAACATTGGAAGATTTGGATAGAGCAAGGTTCTACATAACATTACGAGGCGAGTTAACGCCTAAAGAGGCGAAGATGATTGGGTGGAGAATAGACGACTTAGCTGGACTTGCAATAGCCATAGCCTACATAATATCAAAGAAGGGGAAAGCTCCAAGAAAGGAAGTTGAGGAACTCTTACGCGAGAAGCTTCCAGGGTGGAAGGTCGACGTCAACATTGACCGCTACATTAGGTATGGTTATCTGACGCAAGATGAAAATGAACAGTTGTATTTGGATTGGCGGACACGCGCAGAAGTAGACCAAAAAGCGCTTATAGAAATGCTCCTGTCAAAGTAGAATGCCCAGCGTTTACTTCCTTATTCTATGATAAACGAAGGCTATGATGTCAATTATGATTAGAATTGTTAAAATTATCAGCGGAGTTTCCAGAAACTGAGTGAAGATAAAATCGTCTTCAGCCCTAGCAACACCTATTAAGATGGAAAATAGGAAAAACGCGAATAAAGTTAACAACTTTTGCCTTTTCATTCTGGGATTCTCCAAGTCTAGGTTATGCTTACGTTTTGTATGTCAAAATATCGTTTTGCTAGAAAACGCAGTCTTTCAGCGTTTCTTCCGTTCTTGCCAATGGCTACACCCTTATCCCGCGGATTAACAGTAACAACGGCTATTCTCTTTCCATCGGTTCTCTCCGTGAGGCGAACCTCCTTAACTATTGCTGGTTTTAGGGCATTTTTTATGAATTGAACAGGATCTTCTGAATACTCGATTATTTCGTGTTTCTTTCCAGTCATTGACTCCAAAGTGCGGATGTTTCTTCCGCCTTTTCCAATGGCTACGCCTATTTGTCCCTCGTTTACAACGAAGATTACGCGCCCCTGTTCCTCATCGACTATGCAGTCCTTGACGCTTGCTCCTGTTATGCTTTCAAAAAGCGCAATGTAACGCATCTCTGTACTTGTAATTTTTATTCCGCTTGTCATTCGCCGCCTCCAACGGATTCCTCTGACTCGCCTTTTTCAGCTAACTCAAGTATTTCTGAATCACCTGGTTCTCTTATACTTAACGCTGAAACAACATAAGGTTTTCCACAGACAGCAGCTAAATCCATTGATGAACCCTTATAAACGATTAGTGGTATTTTTGAAAGTTTGCAGTAGTATTCTAGGTCTTCGCGTATGTTTTTTGGACAGTTTGAAGCCAAAATTATCATTTTCGCCCTTCCGCTTTTGGCGCTGTGTATGGCCGTGTTCGCTCCGAAGAAAACCTTGCCGGTTTTTACGGCTGTGGCTATTGCCTTGTCTATGTCAATCATTTCTCGTTTTTCCTCCCCATCTCGAACGTGGACATGTATAATTCGACTAGTCCAGTGCCTATTGGTATCGACTGCCCAACTATAACGTTTTCAGTTACGCCTTCCAATGGGTCGCTTTCGCCCTTAACTGCAGCATCAACAATGTTTGGAACGGTTATCTCAAATGCTGCCCTCGCCAGAACACTTGATTTCTTCCCGCTTATGCCATGCCTTCCTATCTGCTGTACTTCGCCAGTAGCGGTCATCATGTCAGCAACAAGCATGACGTGGCGAACATCAACATCTAACCCTTGCTCTTCCAGAACGCCTTTAGACTCGTTTATTAGAGCGTTTCTAGCCGCCTCAATACCCAAAGTTTTGGCTATTTCGTGTATGTTGTTTGTTGTTGTCCGCGAGGGATCCACTCCGCAGATTTCAAGAACCTTTGGCAAGTTTGAGCCATCTGTTCTTATAATCCACTCTCCCTTCTCTTCTGTAACTAAAACACGTTTTATGCCAGAAACGCCTTTAATGTAAAATGAAGAGATTTTGTCCAACAATTTTTTGAGGTTTTCCTCCTTTTTGGGCTTCACGCGAATTATGTTGCCCCTCATTCTTATTGCGCAGTTTGGGATTTGCAGCTTCTCTTTAAGCTCTTCAAGTGTTACGCTACGGTCTTCCATCATAACCTTGCTGAGTTCCACGACAATCTCGCCGCGGACAGCATCCTCGTATATGGCTCGCGCCAAATTCTCTAAAGTTGTATAAACTATGTTTCTGGCGATTTTAACAGCAGCTTCTCTGCTCTTTCTATACTTTTCAGTTAAGTAAATCGTCATTATTGGCGTTGATGGAATCCGCCTAGCGTCAACAATCTCTATCAGCCTCGGCAATCCCAAGGTTACGTTTTGCTCCCTAACACCAGCATAATGGAAAGTTCTAAGCGTCATTTGTGTGCCAGGCTCACCTATTGATTGGGCTGCAATTATGCCGACTGCCTCGCCTGGCTCCATCAAGGAGCGTTTATAATGCTCGACTGTTAGTTTTACTGCTTTGTCCACCCCTTCCTTACTTATTTTTGCCTTTGACAAGCATTGCTTAAGTTCTTCTACAAGCAGGGGCGTGAGTTGGTCTTTGACCTCCTCAATCTTCTTTTTGATGTATTCGACTTCCGCGGGTTTGCCGCCTTCAGTTGCTATTCTTACTTGGTCGACAAGTCTGTTGACGTTAACGGCTTTTCCATGGTCGCTCTTTGCTGGATCAACTCCATCCTCGCCATATTTGAACTGAATTATGTCTCCAGCAGAGTTCCTAACAGTTCCATCATATTCTAGGCGTATGTGTTCGAGGGCGTTGATTAGTCGTCTCTGCATGTAACCGCTTTGCTGTGTCCTAACAGCCGTGTCGACGAGTCCCTCGCGCCCTCCCATGGCATGGAAGAAGAATTCAATGGCGTCAAGTCCTCTCTGGTAGGATGAGTAGACGAACCCCCTAGCTCTTGGACTTGGGTCGCCAGCTTTAAAGTGTGGGAGTGCACGTCCGATATATCCACGCAGTATTCTTTTGCCTCGCACCGACTGCTGTCCCACACAAGCGCTCATCTGCCCAATGTTAAGGTTTGATCCTCTCGCGCCTGTCCGCGTCATCACAATGCCAGAATTTTCAAGCGTGAAGTCTTTGTCCGCTATTTTACCAGCATCATCTCTTGCCTTTGCCAGTTCATTCATAATGTAGATCTCAAAAGAATCCTCAAGTGTCTGTCCTGGAAGCCTTTGCAATGTGCCTTTTCGATAGCTTTCTATTAGTTCCTCGACTTTTTTCTGGACTTTCTCCATTGTTTCCTTTATCTTGTTTTCAGCCTCCGGTGAGAGAATAAGCTCCTGATATGAGTATGTGAATCCCCTCATTGAAATGAAAAGCTTCAAAAGCCTTGTCATCCTGTTTAGAAATTCCCTTCCAGCCTTTGTTCCATAATCCTTTATTATTCTGTGGAGGAGGCTTTCAGATTGTTCAGCTCCTATTGAACGCCTATCTATAACACCGCTTATCAACTCTCCATTTTTTACAACAACATACGCGTCATGTGGACAATTTTCCTCTAAACACCTGGCGCATCCTTGGCAAATCGTTGCCTTCAAAACGTAGTTAAAATCTTTTGGTAGGAAGAGGCTGAAAATCTGTTTGCCAGTCCAAAGTGGCTGGGGCTCTTTTATTTTTGGCTCTGGCAATGGTCCATCGTATCCTGCTGCGGCGAGTAGCCTGCCAACCTCGCTTTTTGTCAAGTAATTGTTTTTTCTTGTGAATAGGTAGGCTGCAGTTATGAAATCGCGTATTGCCCCAATTATTGGACCGCCAAATCGAGGCGAGAGTATCTGGTCTTGAACTTGCATTAGCATAAGCGCCTCTGTGCGTGCTTCTTCGCTTTGTGGTATGTGAAGGTTCATTTCATCTCCGTCGAAGTCCGCGTTGTATGGTGGACAAACACAGAGGTGTAGACGGAACGTCTTGTATGGCAAAACGCGAACATAATGCGCCATGATGGACATTCTGTGAAGCGATGGTTGGCGATTAAAGATCGCTATGTCCCCGTTTTTGAGATGTCTTTCAACGATATAGCCTGGCTCTAACGCCTCAGCAATCTTCGTCCTATCCGCTACAAACTCTAGTCTTATGCGTTTCCCGTCTGGTCTAATAATGTAAAGCGCGCCCGGGTATTTTTCCGGTCCGTTTATCACAAGTTTTCGCATTTCTTCGATGTTCCATTCTGTGACTTTTTCTGGAACGGATAAGCGCATCGCAACTTCTTGTGGAACGCCAACCTCGCTTATGTCAAGGTTTGGATCCGGCGATATGACTGTTCTCGCTGAAAAGTCAACACGTTTTCCAGAGAGGTTGCTTCTGAATCTTCCCTCTTTTCCCTTCAACCTTTGCGAGAGCGTTTTTAGGGCTCTTCCTGAACGGTGTCTTGCTGGCGGTATGCCCGACGCTTCATTGTTGAAGTATGTTGTCACGTGGTATTGTAAGAGTTCTGATAGGTCTTGGATTATGAGGGTTGGGGCTCCAGCGTCCATATTTTCCTTTAGTCGCTGGTTTATGCGTATTATGTCCACAAGTTTGTGGGTTAAGTCATCTTCCGAGCGTATGCCCGTTTCAAGCGTTATTGATGGGCGAACGTAAACTGGTGGGACTGGAAGAACTTGCAGAACCATCCATTCTGGGCGTGCAGCTTTGGGGTTAAAACCTAAAAGTTCAAGGTCGTCGTCTGGAATCCGTTCAAGCCTTTCGCGAATCATACTTGGCGTTAGCGGTTCAGAACCACTTTCTGGAATCTGCTCGCTGAACTTTGTTGGCTTCTCGAAAGTTATTTTGTACTGAACCGCGCCGCAGTGTGGACACTGCTTAGTTTTTGCCTCTTGAACAACCCACTTGCTAACCTCGTCTGGAACAACACCTAAGAGCTGCTTGGTTTTGTTAATTTTTGCTCTCACACGCTTTATGGTTTCGTCTGGCAGCAAGATGCGTCCGCAGTTTCTGCAGGTTGACCTCAAAAGGTCATAGATTAGCTTTGTAAATTCTATGTGTATTATTGGAACGGCAAGTTCAATATGTCCGAAGTGTCCTGGGCACCTAACTGCTGTGTTTCCACAAGTCCTGCATCTTTGCCTCGGCTCCAGAGTTCCGAGTCTACCGTCCATAAGCCCAGCAGTTATTGGTGCGCCGTCCTCGTCGTAGGTGTCTGGTGTTTGAATTTCCACAACTGAGAGCTTGCGGATTTCCTGTGGCGAGAATAACCCAAACTGGATTTCATCTACAACTTTATGCACTATTTCTTCCGCTGCCATAATCATGCCTTCTCCTTAAGCTTTAATCTAGGTGCAATACAAAGGCTCATCAATTCCTGTAGAAGAAGCTTAAAAGCGTATGAAACCACGACCGGAGAGATTTTCGCCTTGTCCTCGCAGACCCTGCATACATACTTGCGCTGTTTCATGTCGTAATAGGCTATGTAACCGCAGTTTTCACATACATAAAGCGTGTACTTGTCGGATTCTTCAAGAAGCCTATCACGGAGGAGCATCGCCGCGCCATGACCTATTAAGCAGTCGCGTTCCATTTCGCCGAACCTTAAGCCTCCGCCTCTGGCTCTTCCTTCTGTGGGCTGTCTTGTCAGCATCTGCACTTGCCCTCTTGCTCTGGCATGTATCTTGTCTGCAACCATGTGGTGAAGCTTCTGGTAATAGACTATTCCAACGAAAACATCTGCAATGAACTTTTCTCCAGTTACGCCATTGTAGAAGACTTCTGTTCCAGTGTGGCTGAACCCAAGCTTTATAAGCGCTTTTCGAAGTTCATCAGACCTTTCGTTTGCGAAGGGTGTGCCATCAACCGACTTTCCACGTACAGCGGCAACCTTCCCAGCGATTGACTCTATGAACTGTCCAATAGTCATTCTTGATGGAATCGCATGCGGGTTAATTATTATGTCTGGAACAATGCCATCCTCGGTGAAGGGCAAGTCCTCTTGTGGAACAATCAACCCTATAACGCCTTTTTGCCCGTGACGCGAGGCAAACTTGTCGCCCAACTCTGGTATACGCTGATCGCGCACCCTAACCTTCACAAGCTTGCTTCCTTCTCCAGACTCCGTTAAGAACACTGCATCCACAATACCAGTTTCGGATGGGCGCATGTCCACGGAAGTGTCACGCATTGATGGACCCTTAACCTCAAACTCCTTGTACTCCTCGATGAACCTTGGCGGGCTAATTCTGCCTATGAGTACGTCTCCACCGGCAACAGCAGCCTCCAAACTTATTATTCCGTCTGGCTCAAGCAGTCTGTAGTACTGTTCGCCCCTGTATCCGCGTGTTCCGGGCTCTGGCAGCGTAAACTTGTCTTTCGAACCTCCAAGGTATTGGCGACATTCAGCTTCATATATTCTGTAAAAGGTTGAGCGAGCTAATCCCCTTTCTATTGAGGCTTTGTTGAATATTAGGGCGTCTTCCATATTATAGCCTTCATAGGAGAGAACAGCAACCACGCAGTTCTGCCCGGAGGGGCGAAGTTTATAACCCATAACATCCATCAATGCGGTTTCGACGAGAGGCACTTGTGGATAATGAAGTATGTGCGACCTTGAGTCGACTCTTTGATGGAAGTTTGTGGCGTAAACGCCTAAGGCTTGTTTTGCCATTGCTGCTTGGTAAGAGTTACGTGGCGACTGGTTGTGTTCTGCGTATGGTATTGTTGATGCGCATATTCCAAGAATTGTGTAAGTTGCAATCTCTAAGTGTGTGTGTTCTGGCGTTAGCTCTTCTTGGCTGACGGCAACATAGGCATTTTCCTCCTCCTCGGCGTCAAGGTATTCGATTAAACCGTTTTTGACAAGGTCTTCCCAAGACCATTCTCCGGAAACCACCTTCTCAACGTGTTCACGCTGAAGCCTTGGCACGCCATTATCAACTATTATGAGTGGACGCCGCACCCTTCCCTCGTCGCAGTTAACGTAAACCTCTTCTCTTTTTGTTTGAAGTTTCGGGTAATAGGCTATGTTGACTTCGGTTGAGATTTCGCCTCTTCTACGCCTTTCCCTAAATTCGCGTGTCAACTTTTCTGGAGAAACGCAGTAACCAATTATGTTTCCATCAACAAAAACTTTGGCTCCAGAAAGCTTGAGGGTTTCGTTCGCCTCTTCTATAGGAACCACGCCCATATCGAAAAGCACCTGCTTCATTTTTTCTGGGTTTACGCCAACGGAGATGCAAGCGGACAAAGCCAAATTTTTGACAAGTCCGCAGTTTGAGCCTTCAGGTGTCTCATTTGGGCATAACCGACCCCAATGTGTTGGATGCAAGTCTCTTGCTTCAAAGTTTGGTTGGCTCCTGCTTAATGGAGACTGCAGTCTTCGAAGGTGGCTTAGGGTTGAAAGGTGATTTGTTCTATCCAAAAGCTGTGTTACGCCGACGCGCCCCCTTCCCCAATTTCCAGTTGCAAGCGCATGCTGAAGCCTTTCGGTTATTATTCCTGGACGAACAGCCGCAGAAACAGTTATTATGGGACCTTTGACGCCTATGCGTTCAAGCTGATATTTTATGTCCCTTACAAGGTTTCTGAACGCCACTCGGAAGAGGTCTGCAAGCAGTGGACCAGCAAGTCGCAGCCTCTTGTTTTTAAAGTGGTCTTTGTCGTCTGGTTGTCTCCTCCCAAGTTTTAATTCAATTACGCGACACGCCATCTCGCCTAAAAAAATTGCTTTAGCCCTTCTGCTTTGGCTTGTTCTCCCAATATGCGGCAAAAAGTTCTTGTCGAGTATTGTTTCAGCCTTTTGGATGCGGTACTCCTCAACTTGGCCGTGTGCAACACGGTTGCCAATAAATAATATTGCGTCTTTCACCGTGTCAACGCCGAGGGACTTTTCAAATGTTGCCTCAAGCTGAGCTTGAATATCCCTATCCAAAGAAATGGCTTCAGCTATTTCCTTATCTGACTCCAATCCTAGAGCGCGCATCACCACAACGAGCGGAATTTCCGAAGGCACGCCTGGCATCGAAACATAGATTACCCCATCAGATTTCAGTTTAAGCTCAATCCTTGCCCTAAAACCAACAGTGGTTGAAAACATCTTAGCCTGATAAACTGGCGTTGTACCCTTCTCGTCTATGTCAACAATAATGCGGTTAGGAGCCAAGTCCTCCATCGCAACAATAACGCGCTCAGAACCATTAACAATAAAGTAGCCCCCAGGGTCGTCTGGGTCTTCTCCACAAGCTATTAACTCTTCCCTTGAAAGTTGTGATAAGAAGCACAGCTTTGATTTGAGCATTACTGGAATGTTTCCAATAAATACAAGCTCCGTGTCTTGCTCTCTTCCGTCAATCACTGGCGTCATTTCAAGCGCCACTGGAGCTGCGTAGGTTAGGTTGCGGAGCCTCGCCTCCATTGGGTAAATTTCATGCTTTGTCCCGTCGACTTCGGTCACGTAAGGCCCAGTTATCCTAGTCTGTGGATCTATTATCCAAACCTGTCCAAGCTTAACCTTGTAGGGGCTTTCCGGAACCTCTATCGGGATTTCGCCAACTTCGTCTATGACCTCTTGAAGGCCGTGGTCGATGAACTCGTTGAAAGAGTCCAAATGCTGACGCACGAGACCCTTTTCTCTAAAGAATGCCTTCAAAAGCTGATTTCTATCCTCTTTTAAAAATTCATCCAATCGGAATCCTCCATTCAATTTCAAACATAAACGTATAGGAAACATTTGACGCGTACCTTTTCAAACCTTCAATTTCCTCCGATGCGAGGGTCATCCAACTAAAAAGTCTCCAATCTTAAAGAGCTAAAAACGTAAACCCCACACCTCATTAATAAACTTTTTTGTACAAAACCTACATTCACACGCGATAAACAAATAATTAATAAGAAAGAAAACCAGAAAAACTTGTAAGCGGCGGTAGCCAAGCCAGGTCAAAGGCGGAGGACTCAAGATCGATGTTTAAAGGCTAAACTCCTATGAGCCATCCTCTCCCGTAGGGGTTCGCCGGTTCAAATCCGGCCCGCCGCATAAATTATACCAAATTAGAAATTTTAGTTTTTGAATTTTGAGTATGTGGAGTTTTCTATTGTTGTTTTGAGGTATTTGTATTTTGTTTCTTTGGAGTTAGTTTTTGTGTTTCAGATTTTGGGTTAACAAGGCATATATGCTGTTGTTTTTTATTAAATAACTACCTTGGGTGGTTATGTTGTGCACCTACCAAGTTACACAAAAAGGTGTACAGCGAAGCCACAAGGGACGTTTTAAACCTTTAAACATTGGAAGGATCATGCTTTCTGACAAAAACAAGAAAATTTACGGATTTGTCATAGAATCGAAAGTGGATGTAAGTGCGCTTAAGAAATTGTCTGGGCTTGCGTATGGTTCAGGCGTTGTTGTTCGTTACATTCAATTTTCAATGGAGGAAATAGACAAACCAGTTTTAACTGCTATTGCATTCCTAGACTTCTCAGAAGCCAAAATTTCACCTGAACAAGTCCTAAATCTTATTAAAAGCCAAAGTTTTGTAGTTAACGCCCAACTCATAAAACCCGACAGGAATGGCATTTTTTATGATAACTACTTTTTCCCGTTGGTGATTGCCGAAAACCAGAGAGTTGTAATATTCAGGAAGTCGATTTATGGAGCTTTATTTACTGGAATTAGGAAAAAATTCGGTTCCGCGGGAGACGTCATGCTATATTACCAAGGTTTTACTATTGGATTTAATGCGTATGACGAATACGTCAATACTGCTGGTTCAGAAAATCTGGAAGATTTGATCGAGGTGGCTAAAGCGACTAATATGACGTTAGGTTGGGGAATAATTGACAATGTAAAAGTAGACATTGAAAAGGGAACAGCTCAATTACGCATATACGAAAGTTTTGAATGCGAATTAGGCAAAGGAAGCAAAGAACCATACAGCCAATTTTATAGAGGCGCTATTGCTGGCATGTTCACCCGCTTTTTTGGAAAAGAGGTAAAAGTTAATGAAACTAAATGCGTGGCAAAAGGAGATGCCTACTGCGAATTCACAGTAAGATCCTAGCTAAAAATTTTTATATCATTACGTAATCAAAATTAATTTAATTTGTATTGTTGGGGCGCAAGTGCGCCTATGACGGGTGAAGGAAAAGGAAAAGTCGTAGATAGAGGGAAGAAATACAGCAAAATTTTCATTTACATACCCAAGGAGGTTTCTACAGATACAAGTTTTCCGTTCAAGGTAGGCGAAGACGTAACCGTAAAAATTGACGGAAAAAGATTAATCATAGAAAAAAGAAAGCAATAAGCAACGTGTAGTCTAAAAAGCGGCAAAGTGAACTGTGGAGCTTGGAAATAAACGGCTGCCTTATGGACAAAGAAAAGCAAGGGTTGTCCCTTCTGCCATATAGGCGAAATTCCCGCAAGTTAGCGCTGAAACGTGGCATTAAGTTTCTGTTTCTTTTTCAATGCTGTTAGAAAATCCTTACAAGTATGTTGAGGCATCCGCAAAAGAAATTGCAAGTAAAGGATATATCCATCAATGCTGTTAGAAAATCCTTACAAACAACAGGTTTAAAAGGCGAAAAGTGTGGCATTAGCTGACAAAATACTCAAGTTGAAGAAAGAGAAGAAAGCCGTAATCTTGGCCCACAACTATCAAAGACCAGAAATCCAAGATATAGCGGACTACGTTGGCGATAGCATAGAGTTGAGCAGAAAAGCCATGGAGGAAAAAGAAGCTGAAATCATACTTTTCTCAGCAGTGGATTTTATGGCTGAATCCGCGGCGATACTTAACCCAGAAAAGAAGGTTTTGCTGCCAACCCTTGGCGCGCGCTGTCCAATGGCGCAGATGCTAACGGTTGACGAAATTAAAAGGTGGAAAGTTCTCTATCCACTCGTTCCAGTAGTCCTGTACGTTAATACTTTGGCATCGGCAAAAGCTTACTGCGATATCTGCTGCACATCAGCTAACGCTGTTGAAGTAATAGAATCAATAAATGCGGAAACAATCCTCTTCGGACCAGACAGAAACTTGGCTGAACACGTCCAAGAAAAAACTGGAAAAACAATTATCCCAATCCCAGAATGGGGCTTTTGTCCCACGCATCTGCTTTTTCAGCCAGAGGAAGTGCAAGTTCTTAAGGCGCAGTATCCAGATGCCGTGGTCATGGTTCATCCGGAATGCACGCAGGAAATGCGTAGAACAGCTGATTTCGTTGGGAGTACCTCGCAGATGTGCCGTTATGCAAAGGAAAGCAGCGCAAAAACGTTTATTGTTGCCACTGAAGAGGGGCTTTTGCATCGGCTAAGGAAGGATAACCCGCAAAAAAAATTTATTCTAGCCTACGAGGAGGCCATATGCCCAAACATGAAGTTGAACACTCTTGAGAGGCTTTACGTCGCCTTAAAAGAGGAAAAGTACGTTGTTAATGTTCCAGAGCCGATAGCAAAGCGCGCCAGAAAAGCCTTAGAACGAATGTTTGAAATAACAAACAAGAAAGGCTAAACGTGAACAATAGTTATTTTAAGTATTTTAACACCTCTTTTTGAGGCTAATTCGCCGCTTAACTTTCTTATTTCTTCGGCTTTTCCCTTAACTGCAATAGCCTCTAGACAATCACGTTCGCTAAGGTGAATGTGCATTGTCGAACAGATTATATGCGAATAGTGATGCTGAATATCCGTTAGTGTGCTTTCTAATCCCCTAACTTCATGATCATAAAGTACCGTCAAAACGCCAGCTTGTTCGCCGCGTTCTTCTTGAAGCCACTTCTTCTCTGAAACAAACAGCCTAACGGCGTCTTGAACAGCCTTTGAGCGGTTCTCATAACCCATCTTACGCGTAACCTCGTCAAAATCTTTAAGCAAATCTGGCGGAAAAGTTACACCTACACGAACAATCTTCGACATAAATTTCCCACATACTACCTAAAAAGGGCTCACAATAAAACTTTTGCTAGACTTACCAAAATCTAGAGGGGGAGAGCGGTCACTTACCGACTTTTCAACTCCAAAAATGTTAGAAAGCGGTTAATTTTTACAGCAAAGTTTTTATGTAGAATGGTAATACTAAAATTCATAAAAGTATTACCGAGGTTTAAGCTTGCACATACCAGACGGCCTAATAACGCCAGAAATCGCCGCGTTAATGTACGCAATATCAATTGCCTTTCTCGCATGGTCTTGGAGAAAAGCAAAAGCCACATACGAAAGGTCTCTCGCTCCACTTTTAGCAGTTTCAAGCGCATTCATATTTGTAGCGCAAATGATAAACTTCCCAATAGCATACGGGACAAGTGGGCACCTAGTAGGCGGAACATTCCTCGCTGTGCTTCTCGGACCGTATGCTGCAGCTTTAGGCATGACCGTTGTGCTGCTCATGCAAGCGCTATTCTTTGCGGACGGTGGCATAATGGCACTTGGAGCAAACATCTTCAACATGGCAGTGATTGGCGCACTAAGCTTCTTTATAATAAAATACCTTGCAAAAAATACCAGTAAGAAAGGCTTGTTCTTTGTAAGCGTTTTTGTCGCCTCTTGGCTTTCAGTGGTTTTGGGCGCTTTGGCATGCGCATTGGAAATTTTTCCAGTGTTCTTAAATGTTGGGGGCATAGTAGCCACGGTTCCAGCCATGCTCTTTTGGCATGTCCTGATAGGCTTAGGCGAAGCAGCAATTACAACAACATTAACTGCACAACTTTGGAGGCTACAGCCAACAGCACTAAGCGGACTAAACATTTTAAGGAGAGGAAAACATGCGAGGCTGCCTTAAAGCCCTAATCATAATATTGGTTTGTTTGGTGGTGCTTATACCATTCGCCTCAGAATTCCCAGACGGCTTAGAAACTGTTGTTAAAACCTTCCAAATAGAAGAAGGTGAGCCATACTGGAACGGTTTAATGCCAGACTACACGCTGCCAACGATAGAAAACCAGTATGCCTCAACATTGTTGGCTGGAATCTGCGGCTTCTTCCTTGTGCTGATGACAGCCTACACTATAGGGTTGGCGGTAACGAAGCCCAACGGTGAAAAAAGTGCATGATAAAAGGCGCCTCACAGCGCAAGACATAGCGTTGGTGGGCTTTTTCTGTGCGTTATGGACGGTTCTCAACTTAAATGTTGGTCCAATGGGCTTCCAGTTGTGGAGGCTCCCAATACTATGCGATTTTTCGGTTTTCTTCACGCTTTTATTAACGACTTGGGCTACTGGCAAATTTGGAACAGCATCCATGGTTGGCGTAATAGGCGCAATAATAGTGCTGATGCTGAGACCTTCGCCACACATGATAGGCTTTGCATTATCAGCAATACTGTTCGACATGCTAATGTTTGCTAGCAAACATAAAATTTGTTTAAAACCAAGACACATAGTCACAACAATTTTTGCGACAATAATATCCGCCTACTTCGCTGGAGCAATAATTGGCATCTTCTTCAGCAACAAAACTTTGGAGTGGGCAACAATAGAGTGGGCGCTTACATTCTGGGGAGCACTCCACCTGCTAGGAGGAATACTAAGCTTAGCTATAACATTGCCGGTTATAGGCGCCTTAGAAAAGGCAAACATAAGGAGAATCATAAATGCCTAAAACAAGCGATAAACCCGATTCCGTTATAGAAAAGGCACGGGAACTTCATGGACATTTAGGTCCATTCTTGGTTATTGGAGTTAGGATGGGCGAATATGCGAAGAAAATGTTGAAAGGCGAGATGAAAGTGCTTATTAAAGTTCCTATGGTTACGCCTCTCTCATGCATCATCGATGGAATTCAAGCGTCAACCCAATGTACTGTTGGAAACGGAAAGCTATCAATAGAGGGATCTGAAAAGGAAATTGTGGCCCATTTTAAATCGCAGAAATTCCGAAAATCCATAAAAATTCATGTGAAGCCCAAACTGGTAGAAGAGCTGAAACAAAAGCTCTCGCAGGGAATAGCGAACGAAGATTTGGCGCAGAAAGTGGCATACGCCCTTGAAGACGAAATATTCAATGTAAAAAAAGCAATAAATAGTTTAGAATAATTTTAAACCTAAAATGGAAAACAGTGATTTAGAAATAGCCAAAAGAAGGCTAAAGCGGAGGGGTTTGACGCTTTCAATAGTAAAAAGTGGTAAAGTAATTTTTGAAACTACATCTCACGGGATTTCTGGTTTCCTAGAAGCCATGGAAAAGTTTGGAGAAAAACTTAATGGGGGCTCTGTTGCAGATAAGGTTGTTGGAAAGGCAATAGCCCTATTATGCGTTGATGCAAATGTTAAAGCCGTTTACGCAACCATATTAAGCGAAAAAGCCGTGAAGATTCTGCAAAAATACTCGATTCAGCATGAATGGGAAAGGCTTGTTGAAAAAATTTTGGCTCCAAACAAGACCGAGATTTGTCCATTCGAAAAACTTGCAGATAAACTGAAAAGTCCAAAAGGAACCTACGCAAAGTTTAAGGCTCTTCAGAATAAGTTAAAAGGCAGCAGATGAAAGGACATGAGCAGAAAGCGCGAACAATTTATATCAGACGAAGATAAAGAACTTGAACACATACGCGTAAAGAAACTTCAAGAGTTAATGAAAGTCCAAAAGGAGAAAGAAAAATGCCAGCAGAACCAGTACACCTAACAGATTCAAACTTTGATAGTGTAATCAACAAAAACACTTTAGCCCTAATAGACTTTTGGGCTCCATGGTGTGGTCCATGCCGAGCCCTTGCTCCAACAATTGATGAATTATGTAGAGAATACTCTGGCAAAATTTTTGTTGGAAAGTTAAACGTTGATGAGAACCCACAGACGGCAGAGCGCTTCCAAGTTTTTAGCATACCAACTTTGGTACTTATAAAGAATGGGAAAGAAGTTGACAGAATCGTTGGACTCGTCCCAAAAAACCACATCGAAGCAGTCATAAACAAGCACTTGAGGTAAAGGCTATGGACATCGAGGAAAAACGAATAATGGGCGCACTGCTTTTGCTGCTCGGTTTCTCATTTTTTGCAATAGGCATTTATACAGGACAACTGAATAAGTTAATCGAACTTT
The DNA here is from genome assembly GCA_038883655.1 of Bathyarchaeia archaeon. GTDB lineage: Archaea > Thermoproteota > Bathyarchaeia > Bathyarchaeales > Bathycorpusculaceae > JAVZLQ01. The sequence goes on along the minus strand of JAVZLQ010000004.1, from coordinate 154,526 downwards.
TAAAAAGCATTTTTAGACCATTCTAGAAAAGGTTTAAAACCAAACCAACTAAGCATAAATGCATAATCGCTGACAAGCGTGTGATGCACAATGTGTCCAAAAATTGAAAGTATAGAAGGTGAACGCGAAGCGCTTCTCGAAGCAGCTAAGCTGATGTTAGTGGCTGCAAGAACCGCCCCGAAAACAGCGGGCTTGGACGACATATTAACATGCATAGTTTATGATGGAGAAAAAGAAGCCATAGCTGAAATGATGGAGAAAATAGCTGAAGAAAGAAAAATTGAAGGCTTCAAAAGAGACGCAAAAAACGTCAGAGATTCAGAAGCAGTCATTTTGATTGGCGTTAGAGGAAACAAAAGCGTTGGGATAAACTGTAGCGCGTGCGGCAGCAAGAATTGCAAGGAATTCGAAGAAAAAGAGAAAAAACTTGGACAAGACTTTTACGGACCAAACTGCATCTTCAAAGCCTTAGACCTTGGAATAGCCCTAGGCTCAGCGGTTAAAACTGCAAGTATATTAAACGTTGACAACCGCATAATGTACCGTATAGGCACAGCCGCCTTAAGGTTAAAAATGCTTCCTGAGGCAACGGTCATCATGGGAATCCCGATATCTGCAAAGGGCAAAAACATATATTTTGACAGACGTTGAACGATTTAGCTTTGCCCCCTCATTTTTTCATACATCTTCTCCAAAGTCCAGCGAATGCTCGATTTTAGTTCTCTCAAACGATCCTCGTCAACATTCTTTACGTAAATTTCGCGGAAAACATCACCATCCTTAACAATGTTATATGAAAAAACCTTTTCTGGTGGTAATTGTCCAGCCCTTGCCAACTCTAAATCCTTTTCCTGCATCTTCATTAAAACTCTTTCAACAAGAAAGGAGTTAAACGGCGGTGTGTTAACATTGAAGCTTTTATCTTCAGCTGGCACAACACGTAAAAAGCCTTCGCCTAAATAAAGCGTGGCAAGCAACTCCCCAGACATAGCCTTTAACTGAACTACACTTTCGTACGTGGTTGTTGGTGTGGGCGGTGGCGTTGCTGCTTCAGCTTCTGTTTTCACGGTTATCTCTGCGCGTTTAAACCCTTTCTCAAGCAGCATTGATTTTACAAGTTCAAGTGTTGCCTGCAACTCTTCAAGTTCAGACTTGAGCTGCTCGATCTTTTTCTCAAGTTTCTCTTTAAATTCGACAAGCCTCTTTATCTTTTCAGCATCCTGCGACATATCGGCTTCACAGAATATACTTTAAGCATTCACCCTTATCAAACCTTTGAAATTACATGATTAAGCCTTTAACCTTCAACAGCTGCATCATTTAGCAACACGTGACTACCCGAAAGTGTGATAACCCCAAACTTGATATCCAATTCCTTCTCAAGGAAGTTCTCAAACTCTTGGAAAACAGGACTCTGTGTTTCATTTATTTTTGCACAAAAGTTTTTCCCCTCCAACAATGAGCTTAAGTCGTAAACTGCGATGTGCTCGGCAAATTCTGGGTTTTCAAGGATATCCCTCAAAAGCGCTTTTGAAGGGGGTTCTAGAAAAAGCCAAGCCGTGTAAGCAGCTTCAACAATCGTGTAAGACAAACCTTCCTTGACTGCACATTTTCTATTCGAAGCAATCTTTCTAAACGACGACGGATGAATATCCCTTGCATATAAGAAATTATGGTATTCATTACCAACCTTAATTAAATCCTCATTCTCAGAAGCCCTCCAACCGCGAAGCCTACATAAACTTTTAAACTTTTCCAAAATTTCCCAGACTTTAGGCATTTTCATTTCTCAATCTCGACCTCTACGATGTTAGAATCTTCTAGAACAATATTCTATTAAATCAGACACAAATTTAAACTTATTTATCTATTTACTTTGAAAAAATGAAGGAAAACAACGCTGAAAATTGAAATTTTGTAGATAATAAACTATAGACGCTACATTTTTTTCGGAAAGCCTGAAAGCGAAAAATTAAAGGAAAAAAGGCGCATTTTCTACATTTTTACGGCAATAAACCATAAATCCAACGCAGACAACTCCACGAAAAGGGAAGACTCTTTGAACCAGAAAAGCAACTCCTTCACATTGGATTCTACAGACTTCAAAATTTTGCAAGCCTTACAAGAAAATGCAAGGCAAACCTACACAGAGATTGGCAAACTTCTAGGAATAGCTCACTCCACAGTCTATGACAGAATCAAGAAAATGGAAAATCACGGTATAATAAAGAGGTACACGACAATAATAGACTCGGAGAAAATTGGAAACAAAAATGTTACAGCATTAATGACCATTTACACAGACCCGAAAGAAAGCGAAAAAGTTGCCGAAAAACTCTGCCAATCACCACAAGTCCTAGAAGTCTACTCATCCCTCTCAGAAGAACTCCAAATAATTGCAAAAGTAATAGCAGAAAACCAGGAAAGCCTCCACGAGTTCATTGCGCGCTCAGTCGCGCCACTACAAGGAGTTTTAAGAGTTCGCACTTCAATAGTGACAAAAAAGTTTAAGGAAACCCCCTTTTTAATGGTCAATGACCCCACAAAGGTTAACACTTATAAAAAGAACACATAATAATAATGGAGAGAAACGCCATGAAAACAGAAACATCAAAAATCCTGAGAACCGTTCCAAGGGAGAAAGCCTTCTACTTCTTCACATCAATAGGAAACTACACTGGCATAAGCGCATGCTCCCTCAAAGAGTTTCTGGAAAAAATAAACGAAGTCGACGTGAAATCGCTAGAATTTCACCTTTACAGAGGGGACTTCGAAAAATGGATTAACGAAGTCATAGAAGACAAGGAATTAGCAGATGCAATAAAAAATATTCGAGACCTAAAATATTCTGGAGATATCCTTAGATCGCACATTTATAGCGTTGTCGCCAAACATTACGAAAAGACAATTGAGACCTCTTAATAGGCGTTCCTTCAATTCTAAACGGCACAAACGTTAGAAATGTTAAATCCTCAAATTTTAGCGAACTAAATTGATGAAAATTAGAATCAAGAATCAAGTTCCAAATTTTCTTGTTATCTACTTCTGCTCCTTTTGGAAAATAGTCAAGACGTCCAGGATACTGAAACCAAAGGCTATTACACTGGTCAATTGCATCCTTAATGGTTTTATTCTGTACAAAGAGCAGTTCTAAAAGTTTAAGCGTCGAATAATCTGAATCCTCAATGGCAACGCTATCAGTCCATCCGATGTATAGTTTAGCGCCTTTATCAATGAAGGCTTGAGCCATCGTAGTGCCATTTAAGCTACTACAACCCATGGCAATAACGACGCTTTTTGGAAAAATGCCATCCATAAACTTTACAAATTTTGGGCCAATTGCAAAATAGTATTTGCCCGGGGGTTCCCATGGAAGCCAAGCAACGCTTAAAGCGTCGCCATACTCTCCGTATATTCCACTTTGGTAACACTCTGAAGTGAAAAAGTCCACAAAGTTTGTGTTGCTTCTTATTGCTGAGTGCACTCTGAAAAGTATTATGCCGGGATTGGATTTAGGAAGGTTCTTATAAAAATTCACTGTTATTTCCGCGCTTCGATTATGCATAACCGTGAAATTGTGTTGTCGTAGAATATTTATTACGTTTTCGACAAAGTTTTGACTTTCAAAAGCGCTTCCTAACTGGTCAACTATCGCTGCTTTAAAGGAAAATTTTACCTCGCTTGTCCAGAAAAAGAAATGGAATATGAGAAAAGCTGAAATTATTATGGTGGTTAAAAGTAGTGAGAGCGCTGCCAACCTTCGTGTTGTATATCGCCTCTTTACATCCGAAATTTTACCTTTCTTTTTAACCATCGACACTCCACGTTGGGATGCATGGAACAAAATTCAGAAGAGAAGAAAGCCCTATTTTCTTTTGCGCTTTGTTAGGCTTAAAATTGCTCCGAATAGGTATAAAACTGATACGTATGCTGCCAATGGCTTTATTTGAGGCGTTTTAGCCAACGAAACAGAGTAGCCGCCAACAGGGACTGATGCAGCCTCTATTCTTGCGACACCAGATTGAGCTATATTACCGCCAGCGTCCACAACCTTCAAATACACGTAGTATATGCCTGCCGCTGTAGGCTTAAATGTCCAGCTTGTTCCATTGGCGCTTGGAACCGCAGCGTCGTTTAAGTACCATTGGTAGGTGTAGGGCGCTGTTCCACCTGTAACGTTTGACGTGAATGTTACTTGTTGCCCAACCAGCATTGAGGCTGACATCGGGCTTATCGAAACTGTTAGTGGCGGGATTTGCCTGAAGATAGCTTTTAAGATGTAGTTGTTGTTCATCGTTACGGTGTATGTTGTGGCTGTTCCCACGTTTGTGCCATTAAGTTCCCAATGGTCGAAAACGTAGCCACTGCTTGGGATGGCAGTAACTTGAACTTGCGAACCAGCTGCGTAAGTGTATGTTCCCGGTGTTGGGTTTGTTGTGCCGCCAGTAGTTGTTTCAATTTTAAGCGTGTAAGTTATTACTTGCACTGTGTAGTGAGCTGTCGCCGTTTTCGGAGCATTCACGACAACAGTTATTGGGTTTACTCCACTCCCCTGAGAAGCGCCGTCAACATCCCAGTAGCTGAAAGTGTAACCCGTCACGGTCTGAGCTGTCAACATAACGCTTGTGCCAGCGTCATACCACCAGCTGTTGGCCGGGCCTGCTTCGCCAGTCGGATTTCTTGCTGGCTGCGGTGTTAAGCCTGGCGGATCCGTGACAACCGTTAATAGGTATTGTGTCTTCCAGTTCCATGTTATGCTTGATGGCGCATTCAACGTGAAAGTTACACTTGTGCCCATTCCAGATGGTGGAACGCTGCCTGCTCCACTCCAACCAGTGCAAACGTATCTTGTTCCAGTAGGACCAGAAACCGGTGAGTTAACAGTGGCGGTTATACCGCTTCCAGCGTCATACCACCCAGACGTGGGAGAAGGAGAACCATATGCGGATGAAACTTCAAGGTAATATTGGGTCTTGTAGTTTCCGGTTACTGTTGTGTCTGCTGTTACGGTTATTGGCGAAGAAGGACCAGTGATGCCTGTAAGCACGAATTTTTTGCCGGAAACGGTGCTTGAAATGGTGCCTCCATAAGAGTAGAGTATTATGCTGTTTTCGTCAACCCAAATGCTATAGGGCAAGTTGGAATACGTTAACGCGGTGTCGTTAACCGTTACTACTGTCCCGCTTGCATCCCCGTCCAGACCAGTCTGCGCGAAAGTGACTTGATACTGATGTACATAATTTGCAGTCACAGTCTTTGGCTCGTCAACAAGAACTGTTGTTGAAGGCGAGTACGGATCAGTTATTTCAGCCATGTTGGCGGTGGTCCAACTTACAAAGCGGTAACGCGATCCTCCTGGAACATATTCGAGAGTAGATATTGGAGCGTATGTTTCCGCATCATACCATCCTGTACCTGAGGGTGCGGTCACACCAGGCGGATTTGCTTGCAATTCAAGATAATATTGCGTCTTCCAGTTTGCTATCGCCGTTTTCGGACCATCCATGACTATTGGGTTGCTTTGGGCATAGTTTGTCCCTGAAGCGTCTCCACCCCAGTTTATGAAGACTCTTCGCGTTCCGTTTCCGTGGTCAACGATGCCCGTGCTTAGTGTTGCGTAGGCTGTTGCTCCGGTTTGGTACCATCCTTCGCCGCCCACAATGCCGAAGGGAGAGGAAACAGTCAAGTAATACTCAGTTATGTAGTGGGCGGTGGCTACGTGATTAGCATTCATTAAAACGGTTATTTGGTTTACGCCTATTCCCTGCGGTATACCATCAACATCCCAATAGCTAAACCTATAACGCGCACCATCCGAGATCGGCACAATTTCCGGCGCAGTTAACGTAACCTCTGCACCTTCGTCATACCAGTTTTCGCCTGGAATTGTCGTTATGCCTTCTGGGTCCGTCTTAACTTCCAAATAATACGCGACAGGAGCAACCCTTATTGTTTTTGTTTCCGTGTCCCATCTGCCCTCGCTGTCCGTGACATTTAATGTGACCAGGTAGTCGCCTGCTATTGCATAGACATGTGTTACGATTGGGTCGTTTTCCTCAATCATGGGTGTGCCGTCTCCAAAATCCCAAGCATAACTTATAATTACGCCACCATCTGGGGAAGATATTGAAGCGTTGAAAGTGACCGTTTCGCCTCTTTGTGGAAGGTACGGGTCCCAGGTGAAGTCCGCTACTGGCGCGTTCTCAACTGTTATTTCTTTGGTTTCAGTGTCCCATTTTCCTTCGCTGTCCGTAACGTTCAACGTAACCGTGTATTTTCCCCAAGCTTCATATGCATGCGTAATTATTGGTTCTGAAACAGTTGTGATGTTGCCGTCGCCGAAATCCCATGTGTAACTTACTATTACGCCTCCGTCTGGACTTGACGCTGATGCATCAAAAGTCACAACTTCGTGAACGAGTGGGTCTGGCGGCGAAAACGTGAAGGCTGCAATCGGATGTTGACTAACGTGGACTACAGCGGTTTCCTCGTCTGTCAAGCCATCGTCATCCGTGACTGTTAACCTGACAATGTAGTCTCCAAAAGAAGTGTAGGTATGATAGGTTGTTGGGTCATTTTCAACAACAATTGGTGTGCCGTCTCCAAAATCCCAAGCATAACTTACAATTTGCCCGTCTGGGTCATAGCTGCCAGAAGCATCAAAAGTAACAACTTGGTTAGCTTCTGGATATGTTGGCGTAAACGTGAAGCTAGCGAATGGTGGCTGTTGAGGTGGGGGACCAGCCTGAAAGAGAACCGTGGAATCTTCAGAAAGCGGGTTATGTGTTATATAACCATCACTCGGCGGAGAATATGTGACTGTCTTCCCATAAGCGTCAAAATGCATCCTCGCGCCGCTAGGATCAGAAAAATTGACGGAAACAACCAAGTCCACATAGCTCTTCTTTCCAATCGTACCGACATTAACGCATGTATCGTTAAACCATGTTGGGTAAACATCGCCGGAAGGCCAAGTCCACTTATTATACGGCTTGGGCGTGCCACACTTAAAGGCAGACTTAGGCACACTCGTGCCATTTACAACAAGCGACAAAAGGTTATTATATCCAGCATCGTTAAGCGCAATAACCAAACGAGTATCATAAGACCTCAACGACGCACTCGTATTATTTATTCTAACAACAAAAGTCTGAACAGCACCCGTAAGACTCAAAACATAACTTTCATTCAGCCAAGGGTCAACATCAACACCATGATAAACGCCATCAGGCAGAGAAACCTTAAGGATAGCACAGGGCGCAGCTCCAACAGGAATAACATGATATGAAGACATAATTAATAAAGCAAAGAAGATCAACAGTGGCAGCTGCTTTTTTAACAAGAGCTTCCTCTCCCCTCGGCAACATAAAATATAACTTTATATCATTTAAAATTTTTGGAATTATCTTCTATATGAAATTGCCATCATCCTAACTAAATAAAAAAGAGGGGGATTATTTTCATTTTTATTGGCACGATAGTAGGAAATTTGAGATGAGTATGCCTATGTCTGCCATATCAACGGAATCGTCTATGTATACGTCCAGATCTGGGTTCCATAGCGGATGCCCTGCATAGGAGAAAAATGCGTCGATCATTATCGATATATCTGCCATGTCAACTGTTTCGTCGCCGTTTACATCTCCGAGAATTCTAACTTTTACACTTCCATCAGTTAAAGTGTTATCCAACGGATCATTGTCCGGTGCGGTTATTGTTGCTGTGACGACTATTTGGTAGTTGTGGCAGTATTCTACATCTGTTGTGTCCCAGACGAAAGTTAGTGTGGCGCTTTCTCCAGGAGGCAGCGTTATTATTTGCGCGCCTATTGTTTGTCCTGCAGTTATGTTATAGTAGAGTGTCACAGTTATTTCTTCGAGGAAATCTCCCTTATTTAGAACGGTAACGTTTATGTTAAGGTTATGTCCCTGATAAACCCAGTCTCGTGAAGGAGAAATTTCGACAATAGCTACATCATGCCATAATATTTCGACCGTTCCATCAGTAAACGTGTTGTCTTGGATATCTATTTCTTCAAGTACTATTGATGCTTCCGCCTTTATGATGTAGACTCCTCTGGGTAATTCCAGTGGGGTATTCCAATAGAAAGTTAACGTGATGTTAAAGCCCGGAAACAGATTGATAACGTCTTGACTTTCTATCGGCGTATTATCATAGTAAACTGTTACGGTAAAGCTTTCGAAGTCGCTTCCTTGGTTTTCAACGGTCACATTTATTGTAACAGTTTCTCCTGCAACTAGGCTTGTAGGTAAAAATGAAACATCAATTACTGCAACATCATGCACAACTGAGATCCATGGAACGTAAAGCACGTAATCACTAACTTTATCGCCTAGGCCGAAATGTGGACCGTATGGCGAGCCCATGTAAATCCAGCTTGTCTCGTGGAGAGGACCTGTCTCATGTCCCCACCAGTTATATCGTGCGTCAACTGGTTCTGGTATGTCTTCGCTTGCCCATACTCCGTATGAACCGCTACCTGTAATGTTGTTGTAGTGTATCGTTATGTTTGTTGGAAACACATCTCCGAAATAACTCCAAACATCTATTCCATCCTCAATCGCGTTTATGATGTCATTGTAAGTCACGCTAACGTTTCTTGCGTCGTTTGAGATATCTATTTGCCATGTATTGCCGACCAGGGTGTTGCCAGTTATGAGAACATCTGAAAGGATGTGGTAATTCCATGGTGGACCGTATGCGCTTGGAAAGTCCACGGCACCTATGCCAATGTCACAGCCTTCGACATAGTTGTTTTCAACAACTGTGTCGGCTGTGTCAACCACCAGTATGCCGGTCGACGCCCAACTTGGGTTATTTACCATGCAATCGAAGACCTCGTTGCCTACAACATGCGCCTTGGCGCCATATGCTATTTGTATACCATTTTCAGCCCACCAGTTTGTTTCGGTTTCTAAGCCGTTTCCAAAGACCGTGTTTTGTTGGACAAGGGCGTAAGGATCTGCGCTTGGACCAGCATCGCCGGAAACGCCTATCCCGCCTCTGCTAAAATCTTTGATTTCGTTGTGCTGAATTGTTACATCAGAATCGCCGTAAACAAGTAGACCGAAAGTCTGCGGTCCGCTTCCTTTTCCAGAGGGTGGGTACAAGCTGTGAATTACATTGTTTGAAATTGCGCCTGGTTTAACGTTGCGACATAAGATTCCAACATAGCGATAGCTACTGGAAGCTTTATTTCCGCCGTCTACTTCGAACCCTTCAATGGTAACATCGATTGTTCCTGCTCCACTCAAAGAGCCATAAGCAAAGATCACTGGATCGAAAATTGCGGTTGACTCTGGAATGGTGACTGGGCTTCGCACGTCTGGAGCCAATATTTTGGCCCCAGCAAGGCCGTGCAATATTAGGCTCTTGTTTATCATTACTTGCTCCGCATATGTTCCCTCATGCACAATCACCGTGTCAAAAGGACTTGCCGCGTCTATGGCTTCTTGAATTGCGCCGGGTGCACCTGTTGGATTAACGTGATATATTCTTGGCATGATTTCAAATGGGTTACCGAGCCATGGACTATAATCAACGTTATCGCTGATTTTATCGCCCATACCGCCTGAATTAGACGCATGCGTCGGACCACTCGCGTCGCCCCACCAGTTAAAGCGGGCGTCAAGTAGTCCAGTAGCCTCATTTGTGCAGCCATAGGGTTTGTTATTATATATGTTATTGTAGTTTAGAGTGACAGTTGAAACATTAACTCTGTTTTCAATTAGTATGCCAGCCGATGTTTGTCTCTTTGATGTTTTCAAGTTGTTATCGTGGATGTTGTTATATCTGACAGTGATGTTGGAAACTGCAAATGCGATGTAGATGGCGCCATTTTCGCTTCTACAATTGTATATTTCATTTTCTTCGACAACAACATGACTGGTATAAACGCTTATGCCATCCTGCTCCACATCATAAATAATGTTACCCTTGATTAGCCCTCCAGCCTTTCCTGCATCAGCACCATTCTTAGACCCCAATTTGATACCGTCATTTAATGTTACGTTGTGAACTATGTTGCCAACAATTGCCATGTTGTTTGAACCGTAAACATAGATTGCAGCGTTCTCGCTTCCGATGTTATAAACTTCGTTAAACCGTATGATGCAATAATTTGAGTCGGCAAAACTGATGGCATCACCTGGAGTAGCAATGTCATATACGTAGTTGTATTCTATTATGCCGTTTGTACATTTTGCAAGTTGTATTCCTTCGTCTCCTCGTCCGTCATGAATTATGTTATATTTAACGACTGTTCCTGTGTTTGGCCCATCTTGACGAATTATATCGCCTTTTCCAGTTCTTATTGTGAAACCATTAATCACAACGTTATTTGCAGCGATTTTAATAACATTTGAAATAATTCCATCACCTTCAATGATAGCTTCTGGACCAGTTCGCCCGCCGTAGATGGGACGTGGATCAACATCAGCTTGTGGCCCTAGCAAGGTAAGTGTTTTGTCAATAATTATTGTAGAAGAAACAGTATACGTTCCCTCGTAGACATAAATTACACCGCCAGAAATAGATGCAATAACAGCATCTTGTATTTTTGAGAAGGCGTTGTAGCCTATAAATTTGCCCGGTTCAACTTCGTAGCCTGGTGGTAAACCAGTCCAGTCGTCATCCACCCATATTTCGCTTGCAAATCCTTCAAGGTCAACGGTAACAGTTGTTCCATCATTTAGAGCTATTGTTATGGCGTCTATGTAGCCTTGAAAAACGTTCATCCAAGCCGTTCCAGTTTGGAAAGAAATATACTTTACAGTTTCAACTCCATAATCGATATTGGTTACTGGACAACCTGAATAATAGTTGTTCCAATTAATTGGTCCGGCTTGTATATCTTGGAGGGTTGGTTGGCCATAAAATCCATAGAAACCTATGGTGTCTGGATCAAAGAAGGTGAGCTGGTTTGCGCCAACATCCGTGCTCCATTTATTCCACTGATTGCTAGGAGCGTTAAGGTTTCTTGAATAATATGGTTCGCCAATTAATTTATACCCGTACCATGTTGCCTTATCATCAACTCCGTCAGGTTTGGTGTAAATCACCAAATAGAAATCTGCATCATTTTGGGAACCAGGCTTATTCGTGTGATAGGAGATGCTGGATATGTCATCTATTGTGAAGGTGCCTAAGGCGTTAAATGGCGGAAGCGTGGGGTCAATGTACATCTCAAACTTTTGTCCTAGTACCGCCGCCCAACATCCGCTTCCCCAATAATGCTGTTCGCTTGTTCCTCTAGCCTTGGCAAGAGCAGCAACCGCTCCTCCTAAGACCACATTAAATGTTCCATCACTGGCACTTATCGACATAATAGGCAAAACAGTTAAGGAGCTTATAAGAAGCAACGAGAGCATCAGCGCAGCTAACAGCTTACCTTCCATTTTCCTCTCTCCTCTCTTTTAATTTTTTAGACACCCAAAAGTGTACTTTTGGGTAAAATATTTTCTGCTTGAAAACTTTTTAAATTTTATGGAACTTTTTTCTATGAAAATTATATATGCTCTGCAATTAAATGCTAAAGAAAAAAGGAGGTGTGAAAGTTTATTATTATAATTCTATGCTGTTTTGACTTTTCGAACATGTTTTCTGGATAATGTCACAGTAACGGTTGACACTACTAATCCAATCAACATTATGAGTGCAATGAATTCCGGTATTATTGTGACTGTTCCTGGAGTGTAAGAGTCAAATGCTCTTTTTGTGCTTTCACCAGCTTTAATCCAGAACGTGTCTGTTGGATAGTTTATATAAAGTTGGGTTGTGTATAGTTCGCCTTCAGGTGGGGACGCTGTAACATTAAATTGTAATATGCACAGAAGCCCATCGCCTGTGAAGCCGTTTCCTGGGCTTGGGGCTGGGAAGATTGCTGAACCGACGCCAATCCAACCGCTAGTTTCATTTACATATTCGTAGCGCACGTTTACTGGACCTGGGACTGGAAGTGTAGTTTTGCCGTAGAAAACGTAGTCTGGGTCCCATGTGGGCTCGTACCAGCGTGTTATATTTATCATGCTATGGTTGAATGACATTTTTACTTGCCATGTTTTCATGTCTTCTACGCCTGTAACCCACACTGTTACATTGAATAAGGTGCCTATTGTCCCGTTGGTTGCCGGGTCTAAAACTATTAAATCCGGAGAAACGTAGGCTGAGGTTGCTGCGAATACTCGAAACTCTGTCATTGACAAGATTGAAGCGAAGATTATTGCCGATATTAGTAGTGCAGATAATAGACTTCTCCTTTTAACACATAATGCTTTCAAAGTTTTCACCTTAGGCATAGAATATGGTGTACTTCAATTTTTAAGATTTATGCTTCAAAAATAAAGGTGGGAGTTATCTGAGACAGGATTCGTTAAAGTTTTCTATAGCTATTGATATGTCAACCATGTCAACGTAGCCACTGCGGTCTAAGTCGGCTTCTGGCTTCCAGTTTGGATGACTTGGATACGTCATAAATGCCTCTATCAGAATAGATATGTCAGCCATGTCTACCGTTCCATCACCATTTGCGTCGCCGGGCATCCTAACTTTTACTGCTCCATCTACGTATAGGTTGTTTGTTACATTGTATTCGTACAGCACTATAGATGCTTCAGCTTTGATAGTGTAGTTGTTGCAAGGAGTAACGAGGGAAGTGTTCCATTCGTACTCGATGGTAAGTTCCTCTCCAGGGTCTATATTTAATTCAGTTATAATGTCAATTATGTTGTCGTTGTAGTACGCGGTTAAGTTAAAAACTTCGCTAGTTTCTCCAAGGTTTTTGACTGTAACGTTTATTTTAAGTGTCCACCCTTGATAAGCCCATAATTGTTCTGGAGTTACGTCTATAACTGCAATGTCATGCATTACCGTTACTATTTCAACGGTGCCGTCGGTTAACACGTTGTTAGTTAAGTCATATTCATAGGGCACTGCTATAGCTTCAGCCCGTATAATGAATATTCCTCCTAAGCCAGATGTATCCCAAGGTATGTATACGTCTGTTTGTGTGTTTGGCGCTAAATCAACAACAGGGGCCGTGCCGATTAATGTGTCATTACTGAACGCCCTTACACTGAAGGTTTCGCTTATATTGCCCAAGTTTTTAACAGTGACTTTTATGGTTACAGGCCAGCCCGGATATGCCCAGTTGCTTGATGGAACAGCATCTATTACTGCTACGTCGCGAATGAGGCTCATGAAGAAGCCGTCTATGGCTTGATGTTCTATTGGTGCGCCTTCTGTGTCTAGAAGTTCAGTGTCATGCAAGTCTAAGACTGTTGATCCTAGTCCTTCTACATGGAATGATATTGCAACCAGTGCTATAGGAGAGGTTGTTAAGATTGATGAGCCATAGCGTAGTTTAACCCATATGAAACCAGCCTCATCATCAATAATGACCTGTGTTGTTGGGGTTTGACCGGAAATTCTGAAGGTTTTTATGCCTATCCATTGGAGCACGTTAGGGTCATATGTAAGGTTGAATTCGCAGGAGATCATATTTGAAACGTCATCGATTGTTATGTTAATGTCAAAGGTTGAGCAAGGCAGCATTGTTGGATCGATAATTTCTGGCGGGTCAACGTAAATTCTTGTACCTTCAATTACTATTGCCTCGTAATATGCTGTGAATGTTCCACCAGAATCCACCGTTATTGTTCTGCTTGTTTCTCCTGTGCTCCACTGTTTGAATGGGTGGCCTTTTGAATCCTTTTCTGGGACGGTGAATGTGTGTGTGCCAGTTAAGCCTGTGAACGTGTGTGGTGTATTATATCCTGTTGGTATTCCGTCTTTCGTTATTGCCGCGTTTATTTGCTGTGCCTCGGTGTTGCAGTATGCATTGATTGTTACGTCATATGGGATTAATGGTGGGCTTATTTCATAGTAGCCATTCCTATAAATGTCATAGCGCAGTTTTGCTGTTTCTCCTGCCCTTATCCAGAATGTATCTGGATAGTTTGTTATGTTTAGCAAGCACGCATATGTTTTGTTTGGTGGTGGGAGGGCAGTTATGTTAAAAGTTATTATGCATAGGACCCCACTTCCAGTAAAGCCTTCTCCCGGGCTTGGGGCTGGGAATAGACTTGCTCCCACGCCACACCATCCTCCGGGACCATAAGCTACTTGTGGTGGGGCTGGAACTGGTAGTGTAGTTTTGCCGTAAAACACGTAGTTTGAGTCCCATTTCGGTTCGTACCAGCGCGTTACGTTGATGAAGCTGTCGTTAAACCACATTTTTACTTGCCATGTTTTCATGTCTGTTACATATTTGACTTTTACTGTTACGTTAAATAATGTGCCGATCGGGGTTGTGGATGCATCGTATATATAATCTGGTGGGTCCACGTATACTTCTGATGTTGGCGAAGATAACGCCGAATGTATCGTCATTAGGGTTGAAACTAGAATCATTAAGATCGATAATGTAACCTTGTACTGTTTAATTTTCATATGCATTTCTCCTTTCTCTCGATAATTATTATTTTCTAAGTGTTCTTAAGGTTTTTGGAATATAATTCTACTTGCGTGTTAATAATAGCCCCACAGAAAATAGTCATCTATAGCTTTGGAGATGTCAGCCATGTCGATGCTGCCATCTTCGACAAGGTCGTAGATAGGGTCCCAATCTGGATCATCATCTGTTAACATAAATTTTTCTATTAGAATTGATATGTCAGCCATGTCTACAGTTCCATCTAAATTAACGTCTGATCTTAGAAATGCTTTGAAGATTTTTGTGTCTTGTGCGTATGAGAGGTTGTACCACGTATTTGCGTATATTGTGTAGTTGCCGAGTCGTCCGCCATTGTCCGATATTTTAATGGTAATGCTGAAGGTTCCAGGAGTTGAGTCTAAAAGTGCTGTTTGATATCCATTGAGTGTTAGGCTTCCGCTGCTTAAGGTTATGTTGAATGTTGTTGATCTTTCTGGACACCATGCCATTCCTCCATACTGTGTTAGGTTGTTTATCGCTACTGCGTAGGCGTATGCTGGGCCAAGTGGGGCGTTGCTTGGTATGAAGTCATATATGTATCTGAAGCTTGTGCGTATTGCGCTTGGCTCGAGTGTTTCGTTGAAGGCCGTTATTACTGAGAATGGCAGTCCATTTGAGTATGCGAATGTTAGGATCACTATTACGTATTGGGGCGAAGCTCCATTATTTTTAACTGTGATTGTGTAGCCCAGCGCTCCTCCTGGTTTAAAGTTGGTTTTTGGATTGCCATTTGCGTCGCAGAGATAGAAGTCTACTATTTCAACTGGCCATGGGCCTGGTGGTGTGGAGCCTGTTGTGAAAACGCGCATTATGTGAATGTTTCCCCGCGGGTTATTTATTTGCATTGAGACTAGTGCGTCTGTTACTGGTGTGCCGTCTTGTGTTAGGCTTCCGTTTATTGTTATGGGGTTGGTTATGTCGTAGGCTTCTTGTGCAAACAGTGTTAGTGTTAGGTTGCTTGCGGACTTGATGTTTTGTAAGGAGGAAAGCGATAATACGCTTATTATTATAGTGAATGTTAGAAGAAGTAGTGTTGGTTTCTGTTTTTTAGTCATTTGTTTTTCTCCTTTTCTCCCCAGGATGTTATGTTGATTTGGAAATTATAAAGGTTATTCCGTGATTATTTGTTAGGGAATCCATGTTTTCATGAAGTTTTCAACAGCTATCGATATGTCTGACATGTCCACATTGTTGTCTTTGTTTATGTCTGCTAGTGAGTTCCAATTTTGGCTTCCTGGGAATGTCATGAACGCGTCTATTATTATAGATATGTCTAGCATGTCTGTCGTGCGGTCTCCGCTTATGTCGCCCAGTATTGTTGTGAGGATTTTTATGTGTTTGGTTGTGTGGGTGTAGTTGAATGTGAGGAAGTTGTGTGTTTGGTTTTCAAATTGGTTGTAGGGTACGGCTTGTTCGTTGATTAGGGTTGCTATTATTCCGTTTAGGAGTGTTTTTGGAATGGCTATTGATGATAGTCCTGTTGTTCCGTCTGTGCCTGTTGCGTCGTATTGTATTGTTTGGAATGTCGCGTTGTAGTTGAATGCTGTTATTGTTGAGTTGCTTAGTATTGTTATTTGGTATGTTTGTGAGTTTTGTGTTATGTTGAATGTGTTTTGTTGGAAGTTTGGTCCGCTTATTGTTACTGTTGGGTTTATGACTTGGTATGGTATTAGGTTGTAGTTTGGATCTTGTAGGTATGTTCCGTATGGAATTTGGACTTCTGTTATTAGGTTTATGCTTGTTATTCCTGGGTTTTTGCTTTGGAATTTTATTTGGCTTAGTGTTCCTGTTCCGTTTACGCCGAATGTTCCTTCTAGTGCGCAGAATGCGCGTATTGTTCCTTCGGTGTTGTTTATTTGGTAGAGTAGTATGGCAGTGTAGGGTGTGAATATGTTTTCTGATGGTAAGTATACTTCTGTGCAGTATAGCATTTGTGGGTTGAAGGTTAGGTGGAGTTGCCATGCGTTTAGGTTTGTTACGTTTATTACTGTCATTGTTATTGTGAAGTTTTCGCCTATTGATGTGTTTGTGTTTGTTGGGTTTGGCTGTATTGTTGTTTCTGTTTCTGTATAGACTCTGTTAATTTTTAATGTGGATGCTGTTGTGATTAAGATTAGAATTAATAGGAGTTTAACCGTGAATGTATGTTTTTTTGTTTTCATGTTATGGGCTCTCCTAGAGATTTATGTTAAGTTTCAACTAAACAAGAAAAAGAGGGGATGAAATATAAAGCTAGCTATTAGTATGGCCTTATGTATATGGCGTTGTCTACCAAGACTTCTGGACACCATGCCCAGCCGCCTAGCGTTGGATTCTCGCTGAAGCAGTTGACATGTATGTCAGCCCAGCCAGCTACTGCATACTTGGGTACGTGAATCCTGAACGTCAATGTTCCATTCTTGTACTGGCAGAAGGTTGCTCCTCCGATGTAAAGTCTTTCTAGGTCTTTGCCTATGGGTTGGTTGACTTCATCGCTTATGTAGACCCAGAATTCAGCTGGGAATTTCTGCCGATCGATTGGCATCATAAGGTGTGATCCGTATGTCACTGTTATTTCAACTGTTTCGCAGTGGTTGTACTCTAACTTGTTTGTTGTTACTTTGAATATTCTTACGAGCCAGTCGTAGTGGAACTGCATTGTGTCATTGACAACTACGCAATATACATCTGCTGTTGCGGTAACTGTGTATACTCCGAAGTATTTTTCTGCGTCGAAGCATTGCCATGGCATTCTGAATGTTATTCTGGCGATGCCGCTTTCGTTTGTTATGGCTGTGCCCTTCCACTCAAAACCATTTGGTCCTGTTACTTCGAATGAGACTGGTTTGTTTTGCACTGGCCAGTAGTTATATGTTACTTTGGCGTATAGTACAACTTCTTTTTGTGGCCACACCATGTCCATTGGTTGGTTAGGGCCTTTTCCGTTGAAGCCGTCTGGGTATGGATCTAACCCTGTTATTTGCGTGTCTATTACTCCACCGAATACGTCGATTACTCTTCCAGGCTGGCCGAATCCTTTCATCTTGTAAGTGCAGTTGATGTTATCTGTTAGTGGTATCCAGTTCCTGTCTACATCCATTAGGAAGCGGTCTACTGGTGGGATGCCTCCGTCCCAAAGATCCAGCACGTCATTTAGGTCAATTGAGGCTTGCGCCTTTGCGCGGAATCTGATTGTTGCTAGTATTGGATTGACTGGTGGTACTAGGTTTGGTACGTCTGGTCCTGGGGCCTGTGGGAACGTTGTTAGGTACGTGTAGTTCCATAGGATGTCGCCTACCACGGCGCATGCCCTGTATGGATAGATTGGCGGGTCAAATCTGCTGATGAATAGTGTGCCGTACTTGTTCCATCTTGGGTCTTTGAGGAAGGGTCCTTCAGTTATGCTTACTCCTTCAATCAGCGAGTCGTCAAAGCATAGCCTGAACTGGTATGCAACCATCTTCCATTCTGGGTGCAGGTTCCTTATTATCACGTGGACTTCGAATTCTTTGCCTATTGATGGTTCTGGTCCTAATTCTACTAGGTGGTCTCCGTCCACTGCGTCTACAACCTCAAGCCACGATAGCGGCAACGCCATCAACGCGTATATTCTGACTTTGCCGTTAAGAGGCGGATTTGTCGGTATTTGCTCAACGTGGTTGTAGAGCACTATGTCAACGAGGTTTAATGGCGATTCGTTGTAGCTCATTGGGGGTAGTGGCGGAGACTCGCCTTGATAGATTATTTCGAATTCGATTACGATTATGGGCACGTCTCCGCTTGGAGTTGCCGTTGGATCTGCAACCGAAACATTTATTCTTCCAGTGTCTGGAGTTACCGTGGATGTAGCCCAAAGTGTGTCAACCGACCAGCTCGAGATTGCGAGAAGCGTTGGGTCAAATTCTAGGGCGAATGTCGCGGTTGTTAGTCCCCATGCTGGGTCCAAATCGTCTATGAAGACTAGCTCGTTGAATTTCCAGCCTACAACGTAGTCCCATGGTCCATACTCGCGGTATGTTGGGTCAACTGCTAGGCGTGGCTTCGGCGGGAGAACCCACGTTATCTTGTAGAACCCAGGGGTATAAACGTCAAATGCTCTTTTTGCGGATTCGCCTGCCTTAATCCAGAACGTGCCACCTGGATAGTTCAGATCAAGTATGCTTGTGAACTCTTGAAACTTTCCTGGCAAACTCTTTATCTCAAACTCTATTATGCACAGTAGTCCATTACCAGTAAAGCCTCCTCCAGGGCTTGGAGCTGGGAAGAGCGCTGAACCGACACCAAGCCAGCCTTCAGTTGGACTAACAGAGCCATAACTTACTTTTGGTGGTGCTGGAACTGGAAGCGTCGTTTTCCCATAGAACACGTAGCTGGAGTTCCATGTAGGTTCAAACCAGCGTGTAACGTTTATTACGCTGTGGTTGAAGTGCATTTCCACCTGCCAAGTTTTCATGTCTTCTACGCCTTTAACCCATACGGTTATGTTGAAGCGGGTTCCAAGAGTGGCTGTTGAGGTGTCGTATATGATGTTGGCTGGAGACACGTAGATTTCTGTTGTGGCGGCGTTAACTATTGATAACATTGGCAGCATACCCAAAAGAATCAATGCAACTAATGGAATCACACTAACCTTCTGTAGAATCTTTCTCATATTTTCTCCCTTCTCCTTTTTGCAAAAATTACTACGCACTCTGCCAATTTAAATGTTATGGAGAAATCTTCTACCGAAAAAAGAAATGTTTCGAACATGAAATAAATATGTTGAAAAACACTCATTTCAGAGAAATAATAGCCACACTAATCTTCGTTTAGAGGTTCGCCCTCAACGTTCTCCTCGTACCCCATTATCTTTTCTATGTCCTCAGCTGTTAAACTCGTTTTGCCGCTCAACCTCTTTATAATTAGCGCGGGAATTACAACAACGACCATCACTGTTACAAGGGTTGCCTGGAACCAGAACTGCGTCCAAATTGGCGGTGGAGGAGGTTCGGGCTGATCTGTGACTAAACCTGATACTACTATGTGGTCTATTCCCTTTCCATCCCTGTTAATTAGTGAAGAATATGTAACGTTTATTGCGGTTGTGCCGACCTCCAACAGTGTAAAGTTTATTGTGGCGAGAAGCCCGCTGCCGCTAACCGTGGTGCCCGTAACCTTGAAGAAGCATGAGAGATTCGTAATGTTGCCCGTCGCATTGTCTACCCTATTCACCGAAAAACTTGTTGCGCTTACGTTTTTCATGAAGTCGCCTTCGTAAATGTTGTAGTAAACTCTGCTTTTAAGAAGCCCGTTCTTGTCTCCGGTGTTCACCTGCAATACGCTTGGATCCCATTGTAGACTTATAATCCATCCAAACATGCCTGAAACTTCTGAAACAGTTATGTTGACTAGTAAAGTTCCTGTCTGGTTTACGTTGTAGATTTTGCTTACGGCTAATGTTGTTCCTTGCGCCTTAGCTTCTTGAAATCTTATTGGCCCAGTTATGTTTAGAAGCGTGAGGAGAAGCGATATCAACGTTAATGTTAAGGCAAGTTTCCTCAAATCTCCCACCTTTTGGCTGATTAAATTTTATAAGTCCAATTTATTAATCTGTCGAATCGAATTTGAGTTTCATAACGATGTTGCACGCATAAATATTAAAAAAGAAAAGGGAATTTTTGGATGTTTGTTGGCGTTTATGGGTCAAACGATACCATGAATAAGTCGATTAGGAACGAAATGTCACCCATGTCGATCGTGAGGTCTTCGAGCACGTCGCATCTGAAGTCAAATGCTGGGTGTCCAGGATACGTCATGAACGCGTCAATCGCGATTGAAATGTCAGCCATGTCGACGCTGCCGTCCACGTTGACATCTCCAACTAGGTAGCCGACTTCTACTGTGCCATCATTTAACTTGTTATTGGAAGCGTCCGAGTCATATGCGAATCCTGATATGACTAGGACTTGGGCAAACACCACGTAGGTGCCTGGCTCTATTGGCGCGTTTGGATCTTGTATGAAGTCATAGAATTCCGCAGTGTAGCTTTCGCCGATTGTTAATGTTGCAAGGTCAACGTCTAAGATTATTTCTCTGCCAGTTTCAACGTTTCTTAAGCCTAAACCGATAATCACTTGGATTGCTGGCACTTCAGTGTTTGTGTCTATTCTTTCAACGTCAACTTCTATTGGTGATGGGAATGGTAGTATGGGCTTGTTGTCCGGATATGGATAGCCTATTTCAATTGTCTTAACACTTGTTATTGCTGTTACGGCTACATCAACAGGCTTTGGTGTTACGGCTATTGCCTTCCACAAGTCGTAGACATAGTTTCCTGGGTAGATTGGGTTGTAGTACCATCCCTCAACCCAGTCTCTTTCGAAGTGTCTTCCAGCAGCCTGCGCTGTAACAAAGCCCGGAGCGAAGTCCACATAGTGTTGCTGTAGCCATGTGTAGTTGCCTTGTCTCTCCGCTGGGTTCAGCGTGTTAATGCCTTGCTCTATGTGTGTATCAAACTCCTCATTCGGGAAGCTTGTTACACCCTTGTAACCTTGCCACCTTGAGAATGCACCAGTGCTGTGCATGAATGGGTGTGCAAAGTTGTGGGCGTCTGGGTAGTCAGCCAGCCAGCCTACGATGAAGTACGGCATAACTCTTGCCCTTTGCTCTGTTCTGTAAGCGCCCCATGGAATGCTTGTCACTTTGACAGTGAACTTTGTGCCGTAGTGGGCGTTAATCCAGTCAAAGGCGTCTTTAATAAGAGTAGCAGCTATTTGCCTTGCTAGGTTGCCCTCATTGTAAACAGCATCCATTGTGAAGCCGTTCGCCCATAGTTGGCCGCCCCATGCTTGTTGTAGGTATTTCACCGCCAATGTCAAGTTGTATGCTTCAGTGTCTGGAGGCTCAAATGAAATTCCATACTTCTTCTTTGTTCCAAGCGCTGGGTTTTCAGTCTGTCCAATTGACGGGTCGTGGTAGGCTAATCCTGGAATTATTGGCGTAGGCGGAGAAACTGCCTCGTTCAGGAACGCTGCATATAGGAAGGTTGTGTAATCGAACATGTGGGCGAATGCCAACCTAACGTTTTGATCCTCAAAGATGTTCGGTGGACATCCATCCTCTGCAAACGTGCCGTTCGGCAGAACTCTACCCAAGTGTGTGCTCGTGTCCTTTACTAGGAAGTTGAAGAAGAACGCGTCGCACGCTAGCACTGGCAGCGGATATATGCAGTCTATTCCAGGCTGACCCAAAACTTGACCCATGTACATTCTTGGAACTGCGCAGAAATCTGAAACACCACCAAGGAACCTCAGCCGCCTCGTGGTCCACTCAGGAATGTAGTTTGAAGTGAACCTCTCAACGTGTCCGTTAATTGTTACACCTGCTGGCCAACCTTCAGGATGGAATGGAGTATCCCAACCCATCCAGTAGTTCGGATTCTTAATTATGGACCAAGCGTTGCCTGAACCCTTGTTCCAATAGTCAAGCATGTATGGACCAGTACCCAAAGCAGCGTCCAAGTTTGGACCAGGAGCAGACGGGTCAGAACTGTACAGTGGCGAAGTTTCTGGGTCATGCCACAAGTACCAGTCGTCGCCGACCTCCATGCCTGGCCAGTCGCCGTGCCATACACACCAATCCTTATTTAGTATTCCACCCCAGTTCTGAGCAACTATTTGTAAGAACGGTTCATATGGCATGATAAGGTTAAACCAAATGTGCGTTCCGTTTTGTTGAATAGCATGATCTATGGCCTCATCACACATCGTGTTCCAACCAGTTGTCTCGTTAACTGGCCAGCCAAGGTCTGTTAGAGTTTCGTTCAAATCGCTCATGGCGTAGCCGCCTGTTAATGGCTCCCAAACCATCCAGCTTGGGCCAGTGGCAGCATCCGTAATGAGCAGTCTCTCAAAGGTGTACTCAACATCCACAGCTGTCAGCTGCGCACCCTCACCAGGAATATCATTCACACCATCGCTGTGGAAGTAAACAGGAGCATAACCATTTTCTGGAACACGCAACTTAAAAGTAACCCTAGATTTCCACTCCAGCCCTTCAGGACTAACCTCGTCAATAGCCTCCAAAGTCCAGCTTACCGCAAGTCTTGGAATATAAGTGGCCATCTCGGTACGATTGAACCAAAGCAGAGGCTCATAAATGTTCATCAAAAGTTCAGCGCTGGCAGTATCATAAGCCCACGCAGGATCAATATCTTGAGGTTCACCAATGGTGTCCAAAATCAGGTGCTTAAGATCTGTTGGTTCTTGCGCATGAACCATCGGAACAGCAATCAATGGAAACATCAACGCCACAATCAAAAGTGCCGTTAAAGTTGATTTCTTCATAGTCTTTTCTCTCCTTTACCTCTCCCAAATTTCTTGCACTACATTTTATGAAAAGTGAAATAAATAAGCTTTATGGAACATTCTTCCAGCGGCTCAGCGGCTCACCAGCCCCTTCTCTTCATAAAAACAAGGAAAACAACAAAGGCTAAAACCAAAAAGGCAAAAAAAACATAATTCGCAATGAAAGTATACTCATAACCACCAGAATAAGCAACTAAATCAAACCGAGCAACAAGCAGCGGATCATCAATTCCAATTGTAAAATTCCCAGACTCTCCGCCGTCAATTGAACGAATAAAAGTACGATATAAGCCACAAAAACCTCCACTAGCATTATAACAAATACAGGCAACACCAACGTTAAGAGCTTTAAAGGGCCTTCCGTTCCAAACCTCACCAACAATCACCAAACGCGAATCTTCGCTTCGATTTTCCACATTCCTAAACTCAAGAACATCAAAAGGCTGTTCGTCAGTTTCAACATAAGAAACAGCAAGGTCATAACGTGACACATCATCGGTGGAATTCAACGCAAAATAAATGGTAAAAGGCGCCTTCTGCCCAGGCCTCAATATCTTTAAACTTGTTCCGCCATAAGAAGTTCCCAACGAAAAATTCTGAGCTGCATAAAAGGTAGCGGTAACATTCAACTTAACATTTGCACCTAAAGTATTATAAACAACACCATCAACAACAAAAAACCTGACAGAATCAGTCGAAATGGTATAACCAATACTTCCCAAAATCTGCGGTGGCTCGCCATAAGACAAAACTACAGCATCAGGCCTAAAAACAAAGAACCCAATGAATAACGAAATGAGAACTCTCAGTCCTATTGGAAGCAAATAGCCTTCCTCGAAAAAGGTTATGCTAAATCTAAAAATAAACTTGTCGCAAACTCAAATATACTAAAAATAGAGCAAAACACTTATGTGAAACACAAATCACCCTTATAACGTAGACCTCTTAATGTGAAAACAAGCTCAAATTTTAATATCACTAGTGAGCGCACATGAAAAGAAAGGCAAAAAGAAGGCGAAAAACTCGAAAAATTTACATTTACTCATTCTTTACAATAGCAATAACCGTAATTCTCATAGCAGCGATCCGCGAAGCACAAACACCCAAACCGTCACGACAAAAAGTACCAGCAAACGAATATTTTGAAATTAAAGACGCTATCCCAACGGAATGGGATGAAAGCAGAAGCACCAACGAATACTTATTCATCACGCAAGTACGCTTCAAACTCACGGCAATCGGCGGAGACGCGCATCACGTACTCATAATAGTCCCAGGATTTTCACCACTAGAAGAGTGGCCATATATAGACGAGATAAAGCAAAACAAAACAATAGACATTACGCTGCCAAAGTTACAGTACGCCTACCGCAGCATAAAAACAGAAGACGGATACTTCCCATTCACAATAAGAATAGACAGCGACGAAGCATACGGCAATATAACAATACTAATCAAAGAACAATAAATAAACTAAAGCTACACTTTATTAACTGCATGACATGCAACCATATGCTCCCGCCCAACATCAATAAGCTCCGGTTCAACTTGGCGGCAAACATCCATGGCTATAGAACAACGTGGATGAAACCTACAACCTGCAGGTGGGTTCACAGGGCTTGGCACATCACCACTAAGCATGATGCGCTCCCTCTTTACAGTGGGATCAGGAACCGGAATCGCTGAGAAAAGAGCGAGAGTGTAAGGATGTAATGGATTCTTATAAATTTCTGCAGTAGAAGCAAGTTCAACCAGCTTTCCAAGATACATAACACCAACTCTATCAGAAATACATTCAACAACGCTTAAATCATGACTTATAAAAAGATAAGTTAGATTAAAGCTCTTCTGTAACTCTTGAAACAGATTGAGAAGTTGAGCCCTAACGGAAACGTCAACCGCAGAGGTAGGTTCATCTAAAACAACAAAATCCGGATTAACCACTAACGCCCGAGCAACGGCGATTCTCTGCCTCTGACCGCCACTAAACTCGTGCGGATACCTATATAAATGCCTCTCAGTAAGCCCAACTCTATTTAATATTTCAACAACCCTTCTCTTAACCTCCGGTCCTCTAGCCAACTTCTGCGCTATTAAAGGTTCACCAACTATATCTTTGACAAGCATTCTGGGATCAAGGGAAGTCGTTGGATCTTGAAATACGATCTGCATTTTCCTTCTAATTTTCTTTAACTTATTACCTTTAAATTTGGCCAAATCATACTCTTTACGAAGTTTATCCAGTTTCTTCTTATCTGTACCATCCTTCTCCAACTTCTCTATTTCCTCGAAAACATCATCTGGAACAGCGAAATATATACTGCCAGCACTCGGGCTAAGTAAACGAATTATTGTTTTAGCTAATGTAGTCTTGCCGCAACCAGACTCACCCACTATGCCAAGACATTCTCCTCTTTTTATATCCAAATTTACGCCATCTACAGCTTTCACCTCAGCTACTTTTCGCCTAAGAACCCCACCATATATGGGGTAATATTTTTTCAACCTACGAACAGCAATTAAGCGACTCATTCAAGTCCCCTCTGATAAAGATGACACGCTACAAAATGTTCCTTCTTAACCTCCACCATTTCTGGTTTCGTAGTAACACAAATGTCCATAGCGTAATGGCACCTATCATGGAACCTACAGCCTTTTGGAGGATTTATCAGGCTTGGCACAGTGCCCTCAATCGATTTAAATGGATGCCCAGCACGCGGAATAGACTCTAATAAACCTTTCGTATATGGATGAAGAGGATTCTTGAAGATCTCATAGACCCCTGCTATTTCGACAACATTTCCTGCATACATAACAGCTACACGATCACATAATTCTGCGACAACTCCCATATCATGTGTTATATATAATATTGACGACCTGTACTTTTCCTTAAGTTCTCTAATTAAGTTTAAGATTTGAAGCTGAACAGTGACATCAAGATTAGTGGTCGGTTCGTCTGCGATTAAAAGTTCTGGATTGCAAGCAAGTGCCATCGCTATGACAACACGCTGGGCCATGCCGCCACTAAGTTCGTGGGGATACATGTCTACGACTCTTTCCGGGTCGGGTATACGCATTATCCTAAGCATTTTTATGGCTTCTTCTCTAGCCAATTGGTTTATCTTACGTTTATATCGATTAAGTACGGGTATCCGTGATATGATTCTCAAAGGGATAGAATACGGATTTGTAAGTAGTCTGAAATAAGCATACTTCTCTAGCCTTGAAAGATTTCCTTGCTGAAAAACCTTTTTACATAACTCCACTCGCCGATGAAGCAAAAGGACCTCTATAATCTGTTCTCCAACCGTATATACTGGATTCAGGGCTGATCTTGGATCTTGGAAAATCATGGAGATGTCCTTGCCCCTAACGGCTCTCAGAAAGACATCACGCTGCTTCAGCAGATCGTACCTTTTGTCTTTCCGTTTGAAAATCACACGCCCACCCTCAATTCTACCTGGGGGTGGAACAAGGACAAGAGTTGAAAGCCCTGTTACAGACTTACCGCATCCTGTTTCACCAACAAGTCCAAGCGTTTCACCTGCCTTCAGCGTCAATTTTATGCCGTCTAAAGCTTCAACTATACCTTCATATGTATAAAATCTTAAAACTAAATCCTGGATATCTAGTAGAGGTTTTTCCATAATCATCGTCTCCTTAATGTTGGGTCTAAAATATCCCTGAAAGCATCACCCAATAAATTCCAGCCCAAGACAAAGAAGAAGATAAAGAGTCCCGGTATTATGAATAGGTACCAGTATTCAAATGGGTTCTGAGGAGTTGAATATATCCAATCCCTAGACAACGCAATCAGCCTGCCCCAGTCAGAGTATCCTTCAGGGGAACCAATTCCCAAAAATCCTAAGGCAGCAGCAGAAAGCACTATTCCACCGATGTCTAATGAGGCCATAATGATTATAGGATAAATAGCGTTTGGAAAAATGTGTCTAGTCATTATTCGAAGGTTTGAACAACCAACAGCCCTTGCTGCTTCTATAAAATCTTCATTTTTGACACGCATTACTTCTCCACGAATCACCCTTGCATATCCTGGCCATCCTATGAGCACAAAAGAAATTAAGACTTTGTCTAATGTTGTTAGCGGTATATCCCATTTAAATAAGCCTAAATCTAACGTTATAACGGCAGGCAAAGATAAAACTAATGCTATCGATAAAAGCAGGCCTGGAAAGGCAAAAATCACGTCCGTAACACGCATCATAATTTCATCAACAACTCCTCCGTAATAGCCACTGAAACCTCCAATAACAACACCTATAAGCAATGAAATAGCCACGACGAGAACTCCTATACGAAACGCTGTCCGCGTTCCCCATATGCAACCATAGTAAATGTCATATTGCCCTGGCGTTGTCCCAAACGGGTGTTTCTCGCTTGGAGGTTGAGGTATTGGCCCATAAGGTTTCTCTCTTGGCATCATGTACGGATCATAACCAGGCATCGGAGGAGCAAGCACAGGCGCTAATATTGCAAGAAAAACAAAAAACACAACTATAACAAGGCCGACGATAGAAAGCGGACTTTTCTTTATTCTAGATAAAATAAACCTTAACTCTTTAAGCATAGGATCCAATGAAGTCCTAAATTCTTTCCAACGCAATCCCAATTTCATCAAATCACCCAAGCTTTATTCGTGGATCTATATATGCATATAAAATGTCTACTATAAGATTGGCCAACACAAAAATCGTTCCCGTGAAAAGAGCAAAACCAAGCACCGCAGGTAAGTCAGGCCCGGTAAGGGCGGCATTTGCAGCAAACTGTCCAATGCCAGGGAAGGCAAACACCGTCTCTGTTATAATCAATCCGCCGAGCATACCTGCAATTAGCAAGCCTGAAAGAGTAACCACCGGAATTAACGCGTTCCGCCTTGCATGTTTGTTAATAACCACTGAGTTTTTCAGCCCTTTTGCTCTAGCAGTAACAATGTACCCTTTGCTAAGAGACTCCAACATGCTGGATCGCATAACCCTAATTAAGAGAGCAACATTAATTGTGGTTAAAACGATGACTGGCAACACTAGATGACGAAAAGCGTCGATTGTTATCCAAATTTGTCCATTAAGCAGGCCGTCAATCGTATAAAGTCCAGTATATTTATGCCAAGCCGCAGAATTCACAAAAGTTTCTGCTGCGGTGCTCAGCCTCTTTGGAGGGAACCAACCAAGTCCACCATAGAATATGGCAAGTAACACTATGCCCAACCAAAAAGATGGAAGAGACCAGCCGATAATTGCTGCAGCGCGTGTAACATGGTCGATGGCCTTATCGCGATGTACCGCGGATTTCACTCCTAAATATATTCCGAAAAAGATAATCAACGGAGCAGAATACAAGGTTAATTCTAACGTGGCTGGAAATCTATCTAACAAAACTTTCAATACTGGCTGATTACCTGCAGACTTCGCTATTCCTAAGTTCCCTTGCAAAACTTGAACAATCCAATTAAAATATTGCTCATAGAAGGGTCTATCTAAGCCATATTTAGTAATTATCAAGTCAATTTTTTCAAGCTGCTTATCGCTTGTCACATAAAGTAGGGCTCTTTGAGCAGGGGATATCAGCTGTGTGACCGCAAAAATGAGTAACGTAACCCCTATCAGAGTAGGTATTAACAAAATAAGTCTTCTTACAGTAAATTGTAATAGACCCATTAAAGCTCCCCTTCAGAAGGGAAGAGGACGAAATTTATAACTTTGTCGGAAACAATATGCCCAAAACGACAATCTTATAGATTGGAACCGAATATACCATGATGTAATTCTTTAAAAACTAAACAAGGTAAAATAAATGTGGGCGCCATATTCAAAAGTGACAACAATAACATGTATTTTACTTTTGGCCATTGTCACATTTCCCAGCGGTTTACATGATAAATACAATAGCGATAGCAATGCTGACATATATCGCAATAGTGGTCTAATCGATAATAACCTGATCAAAATAATCGAGAATGGAATTCGCAGTACAGAAGATTTGCGCAACTACAGCGACTACGTATGCATTAAAAATGACTCAATCGAGCTGGTAGTAGGCATAAACAATGGATACGACTCGATAAAAGATGAATTAAATGCGCTCGTTCAGAGATTTAACGGAGAGATTATCAACTATGTCAATGTAAATAATTTGCTGGCGATCGTAGTAAATGTACCTCTTCAATACTCCTCATCGCTTATCAAAGAATTACAGAACATAAGTGTTATCAAGTATATCGAGCCTAACGCAAAATACGGTGCTTATTTTGTGCCAAACGACCCTTATTGGAGCCTTCAGTGGGCACTCCAAAAAATAAATGCTGAGTACGCGTGGAATACTACCGTCGGAACACATAATATTCGTGTAGCAGTAATTGATACAGGTGTGGATTGGCGTCACCCGGATTTAATTGGAAACTATATACCATTAGGTTATGACTGGGTGAATAACGATGCTGATCCCATGGATGACAATGGACATGGAACTCATTGCGCAGGCATAATTGCGGCAACGCTTAACAACGGCATCGGAATAGCGGGAATAGCCCAAGTCGAAATAATCGCAGAGAAAGCTTTAGATCGATACGGCTCAGGTGCTGAGGATGACTTAGCTCAAGCTATAATTCACGCGGTACAGCAAAATGCATCCATAATATCGATGAGTTGGGGGGGGAACTTCAACAGTTCGCTGCTTTACGAAGCAATTAAGTTTGCTTATGAATCTGGGGTTCTTTTAGTAGCATCGGCGGGGAATGCTCGCAGTGACGCAAAATCTTATCCAGCTGCATATGATGAAGTTATTGCAGTTTCAGCGACAGACCAGTATGATAAGCCTGCTTTCTTCACAAATTTCGGAGAATGGATTGAGCTTGCAGCACCGGGAGTGCAAATCTACTCCACAGTTCCAGGGAACGACTACAATTATAAGAGCGGAACATCGATGTCTTGTCCTCACGTATCGGGCGTCGCTGCTCTTGTTTGGAGTCAATTTCCAAACATAACCCGTGACCAGGTTAGATTTCATTTACGTTATACTGCCGACGATTTAGGCAATGTGGGATTTGACGAGTACTACGGTTATGGAAGGATAAACGCCATGAAAGCGGTCAATCAGCCCTTACCCGAGCATGACTTGTTATTAGCGCGACTCGAATATCCCCATTATGTTAATTTGCATGAGAATGGAACGTTTACTGCCTACATACTTAACTACGGGACTTCTGAAGAAAGTGGTGTAACTGTTGAATTGATAAGTAACGGCACGTACATTTGTTCCCAAGTTGTAGATTTCATAGAAAGTGGTGCAACAATACCGGTAGTTCTTACATGGATGCCAACAAATGAAGGATTGTATAATATAACTGTTCGAGTAGTTCCATTCAATGGTGAAAACGTGACCGAAAACAACTTTGTTAAAGTAAACGTTTTTGGCGGAACGCCAATTAAAGCTTGTGTTATAAGGTCCTCTGGAACATATTGGACGTGGATAACCACAACTTGGGAAAAGCTTAACAAATACTGGCCCAAATACGGTGAAAAATGCATTTTTATTGATGCTATAAGTTTAAATAAAGAAAACATAAGTTATGAGGATCTCGTAGCATGCAATGCGGATGTATTAATAATATCTTCAGCTTACTCTCAAGAGTTAGGTTGGGAATTTTCGGATTCAGAAATAGAAGCTATTACAAATTATGTTTATGAAGGACATGGATTGATTATTACTGCGGATACGTTTTACTTTAGCGTTCCAAATAACAATAAGCTCGCGAGACTTTTAGGGATAGATGAGACAACAACCTGGACAATAAACTCAACGTCTCATTTAAATTTACTTAATCCTGAACACCCGATTTTCCGCGGTATTCCAAATCCCTATAACTTCTCTCAAAGCAAACTAACAGTTGCTCCTCAAGGGAATTGGGTTGAAGAAGTTTTAGTTGGGGGGGAGTACGTTGCTCTTGGACCATATAACGAGAGTGCAATTGTCACATATAGAGGCGTTATTTACAGTTCTTTTGCTGCTGAGTCTTATAGTAACGACGTTGATTTACAATTAATCTACAATTTCATATCTTGGTCACGTTACGAGAGACCGCAACATGATTTAATAGTTGGACTTAGTGCGCCACCCTTTGCCTTACCGGGCAGCAATATTTGGTTGAACGCGACCGTTTCCAACATAGGCTTAGATGCTGAATATGATGTGGAGCTAGCGATTTATATAAATGGTAATGTTGCGAAGAACGAAACGATTAGTGAAATTGCCAGCGACGAAACATATTCTACAAGTTATCTCTGGATGAGCGTTCCAAGAGCGAATTATAACGTAACAGCATATGCTAGACCAAAGGATAACGAAAACAACACTTTAAATAACAAGATGACGCGGATTGTAACAGTTTGGGATCCGTTGATTCAACCAGAAGAAGGACAGTGGGCAAATTATACGTTATGCACATTTACTGAGGAAACATCAATCACCGAGCTAATTAATTTCACATATAATTACTACATTTCACCATACCAGATTAACGTTACATACTGGCACTCATCCACGGACTATATTTTGGTTACGTCATCAATCATAAATACAATAAACAGATTTGTAGAAAAAGGCACTTGGGCGGGTTTTTGGTTTCCGGGTTGGATTGAAACAAACGTAACGTTAGGTTCGCAAGTACGAGTGTTAAATAATGTCGGCACAGTTACAGGCACTAAAAGCGTAACCGTAAATAATCGGTCTATTGAATGCTGGAAACTGTCCGTTGAATCACGCTACCAAAATTATACTTTTTACTATGAAAAAATCTCAGGCTTATTAATTGGTTATGATAGGGTTACAATTGGTTTTCTTGAAAACCTAACACTACTAGAGACAAACATTCCAATAGGCGCTCTTATTAAACCAAAAGTCGGTGATTACGCCCAATATAGTATCGCGCATTTCAATAACAGCATCGCCGAAGTGGAAGGAAATCTAAAAGCCACTTATATTTCAATAATCAATTATAATAAAGTTTTAATTCAACTTAGCTGTTTATCTTGGGATAAAGATGGTAACATCGTTGAGAATTTCACCGTTTATTTGGTTGTAGACATTAGAACACGCTTAGTTGTAGACGGCCCGACGAATTTTAACAACACTTATTATTTTGGCTGGATAGAAACTTTTCTTGATTTAGGATCCTCTGTTCGAATTTGGAATCAAACAGGAACGGTCATAGGTAGCTCTGAATATACCCTTGGACAAAGAAACTTCAACACATGGTTAGTTTTCTTTATAAACGAAACTGAGCTTTGCTTTTATTATTATGATAAGGTGAGCGGCCTATTAATTTCATCTGTTGAAAGCGATTTGGACACTCAAGGACATAATATTACACGCGTCTTGCATCTTTTGCAAACTAATGTTGACACATCGCCACCACAAGTTGTAATTGAAAAACCCTCAAATAACACGTTTATATCATCTTCTGAAGTTGAAGTACATTGGAGAGGATTTGATTTTGAAAGTGGGATTGCATACTACCGAATATGCCTTAATTCAACAGAGAAGGCTATAGTCGGAGGCAGTTTTTCAAGTTATAACTTAACAGGATTGAATGATGCTACATACACTATCGACGTTGAGGCTTATGACTTTGCTGGGAACATGAACAGTTCTAGTGTAACAATAGTCATAGACAAAACGTTGCCCACTGCGCATATTATTACACCTTACAATGGAAGTTACTTGAAAGGCATCATTGAAATAGACATAAATGGTGATGATCGCTGGTTCAATTGCATGCATTTGTTTATAAACAATGCCAGCAAAGCTGCATTTTTTTCTGGTGGAAACCATACTTATATCTGGGATACGCGCGTGTACAATGATGGAGTTTATGAAGTTCTTTTAGTAGTTATAGATAAAGCCAATAACACTAATGCTGATCGTATAACTGTTATAGTGGATAATACAGTTCCACAAGTCCAAATTTTGCAACAAGCAAAGTACGTAAGAGGAAATAGTAACGTCACAATATACGTACATGATTTGAATTTAAGAAACGCTTCATTGTCATGCAATGACACGCTGATTGATTGTTGGGCTGATTTTGGTTTTCATATTGTCTCGTGGGATACGAGCAACGGTACTTACGCTGATGGTAACTATATTCTTAAAGCTGAAGTTTTTGATAGAGCAGGGAATTATGCAGAATTTTCTTTATTAGTCACCGTAGATAACACACCTCCAACAGCCGAAATAGTTTTACCAGCAAATGGAAGTTATGTATCAGGAATAATCCATGTCAACTTCAGTTTTGCAGACGCAAACCTTCAATGTGCGGTTCTTACGATTGATGGAGAAGTAATAGCGGATGTAACATCACAGACTTACTATGAATTAGATGCTAGACAAATAAGCGATGGTGAACATATTTTAGTTCTAAAGGTTACAGATGAAGCGGGAAACTTTAAAGCAAGCAAATTAACACTTACGGTCGACAATACTAAGCCTATCGCAAAAATATCTTTTCCAAAAAATAACTCTATAATAGCAGGTGAAACCATTATAATGTTTCTAGCTAGCGATGCAAACATTAAAAACGCAACTTTAAATATAAACAATATGCTTTGGGACGTTACAAACATCACGTCGTTGGCTGTAAATTCTTGTCTGCTTCAGGATGGACATTATGAAGTTAAATTAGAAGTTTTTGATATGGCTGAAAACCGAGAATGTGCAAGAATAAACATCGTCATCGATAACACAAGCCCTTCAGTGATTATAAATTCTCCAGCCGACAACGAGGAACTTTTGGGGGTTGCCTGCATAAACTTTACAATAGGCGATGATCATCTAGAAAAGGCTCTCCTATACATAGACAACATGGTTTTTGATGTCACTGGAGAGACTTTCTTTTACTGGAACACAACAAACGTTGGTGATGGTCGCCATACAATAAAAATAGTCGGTGTTGATGCTGCTGGAAACGTAGGAGAAAGACAGATTGATGTGTGGACAAAAAATGTTCAAAAAGCAACAGAAGAAAGTTATAACTCTGGTAAAATCTTGGGCATTTTGATAGGATCACTTACGGCTTTAGTTTTGATCTCAATAGCCATTATTGTTACGCGCGCATTGCATATTTACTTTAAAGGTAAACGCTCGAAAGATGCTACGTGAAATATTTATTAAACTGATTAAGCATTAAGATAATAAAGGAGAAGGAGATGATGGTAAGCATTTCAATAGAAGTGCAATGCCCTCAGCATGGTTTGGAACGCTTTCGCATAAAAGTCTTTAGGAAAATGAATATCTCCTCTAATGCAATCACACCTAAAATTCAAATGCGTCCAAAACCAGGAGAAATAAGCTGCTTATACGTGGGTAGAAATGTAAGTTACGAAGAAGCAAAAAAATTCTTGGTAAATTATATCCGTGAAAATGTTCAAGGACAAATAATAAGGATAAAAATGACATATTAGTGACTTCCTCATGTATAAAAAATGGTTTGAGAAGAATGTTGATTTAGCATTACTTACTGAACACATAGGCAATTTTTTCAAAACGAAAGATTTTGAAGCAATAAGAGGTGAAACACCGAATGGCTATCAGATTCTCGCGGCAAATTCTCCACGTTTCTTTATTGAAGGATATATATGTCTGACCATCGAAGGAAAACCCGAAAATTTCACCGTAAAATGCGATCTTTGCAGAAAAGATAATGACAATTTTTTCCTGCTTAATCCTATAACAAGAATGTTCATAGGCGGATATTGGTTTTTGCGGAAATTAAAATCAGATGAAACATGGAGAAAACTTGAGAAAGAACTTGAACAATACATAGAAAACGTTGTATCTTATCTTGCTGGTTCGTCATCCTCGGGATGACTGGGTGAATCGATTTTCAAAGCCCTTTGAAAACTAATTCCATGTAGAAGGTAGAAGTATAAAATTATGTCACCAACAGCCAAACTTAATACCATCGATGTCATTATTGCGACAGGAAATACTACGGCATATTCTTTTCTAACGCCAACAACTTTCCCAATAAGTAACAGCTCTGAGACCATGCCATTCCATGTGTAATTTTCTCCTCGATAATCGCTCCAATTATCTGGAGAGTTATTGTTGTCTCCCTTTGTTTGAAAGTAAATGATGCTGTTTCTAACAGTTCTATTAATTGCCCTGTGAACGATTATTGCTGGATTGCTGATGGATGGTTGAGGTCTTTCAAAAGCTATTATGTCACCATTCAGTCCAGTCCTTATAAGTGAAACATCTGTCTTGCGAACACACACAAAGTCACCATAACTTAAAGTCGGTCGCATCGAGTCTCCAACAATAAATATCTCAAAGTTCCAATCTGGTCCAATTATATGCATTGATGTCAAAAAAGAATTTATGTAGAGTGGAATGAAAATTAAGCTTCCTCCAACTAAAATAAGTACGATTAGTTCGACGAAAATTTCGCGGTATATTCGTACCATGCTTACCGTATATGATACAGTGGGTTATTCTTATAAGTTTGACTCAGAATCAATTTAAATGATGGGAGAATAAGATGTCAGAAAAGGAGAGGGTTTGGAGGCTCTTAAAATCAAAGTTTGTGTTGTCAAGTATAGTTTTGGGAGTTTTAATAACGTTGATTGGTGGGGTTATTGAAAACCCTCCGCGGGTAGGTGCCGTAGATGCAACTTATTATGGTTATCCGTTCGTTTGGAGGATTGTTGTAGCAAACTTCGGCTTGGATATTAGGTATCTTAACTTGCTTGTTGATGTGATTTTTTGGTTTGCCATATCTTTACTTGCATTAGTTTTAGTGCATGATTTCTACTATAGAGAGCCAATATACGAATAACAATGATGTGTATAGTGACTTAAATGAAAAAGTGGGGGTTATGGGTCTGTTTTCATGAAGTTGTCTATGGCTATTGATATGTCAGCCATGTCTATGCTTCCGTCGTCGTTTACGTCAGCGTTTGGGTTCCATGCTGAAGTGCTTGGTGTGGCCATAAAGCCGTCTATCATGATAGATATGTCAGCCATGTCGCATGATCCGTCGCCGTTAATGTCAGCCACGATTACAACAATAACCCAGCCATCTGTAAACGTGTTGTCTGCTGTGTGTGTTTCGCCAAGAACAGGCCAAGCATAAGCACTTATGGAATAGTTACCCTTAACAAAACCAGTAGTATTCCAAACGAAAGTTAGAGTTGCCGTGGCAGTT
Source organism: Bathyarchaeia archaeon (assembly GCA_038883655.1). Taxonomy (GTDB): domain Archaea; phylum Thermoproteota; class Bathyarchaeia; order Bathyarchaeales; family Bathycorpusculaceae; genus JAVZLQ01. The sequence continues at coordinate 118,465 of JAVZLQ010000004.1, read as the reverse complement.
GGGGCAAGGTTGTTGTAGGCTTGTGTTCCGATGACTGTGGAGTTAGCATAAGCAGTAACAGTGACATTTTCAGTGAAGTCCCCCTCGTTGAGGATTGTAACATCTACTGTAGCAGTGTAATTCTCACAGATCGTGGGCATAGGCAAGCAGCCACTCTTTGAAGTTGTAACGTTGGTGACAGCAATGTCATGCACATCAACAGCGTATGGACAAGTTATCACCGCAGCTTCAATCTGCCATATGGTGCCAGGCGGATTGACTATTGACCCAGGATAGCCGATGATTGCAAGTGGGCCGCCTGGGCATGGTTGCATTATGACTTTGTACATGTCATGTGAGACCAGGTTAGCTTTGTTGTGTGTAATGTATGGTGGTTCAGGTGGTGGGTGAACGTGTGGTACTGGAACGCTGCCTGGTCCTCCTACTTCTGCATTGTCGTTTATTGGGTCGCTTAATACTATTTCCCATGTGGTAGCGTTTAAGCCTGCAACTGTGACATAATGTGCACCCTCATCGTAGCGATACCAGTTAACGCCATCATAGTACCATGGAGCAATAAGTAAGACGACGTCTTGGCATCTCATGACTTCATCTGCGATAAGTTCCCACGGAGGCGCCATCATCGTATGTTCATAAAACATTCCACTTAAACCCATATTCATCTGCACAAGTGTAAGATCGTTTATGTCGATTATGTTGTCAGTAATAGGTGGATATGAGACGGTAACAGGGAATATGTCGGCTCTAATTTCCCAGCCTGGCGTTCCTGGGCTTGTTCCCATCGCATTAAGGACTATCGCTTGGTCATTCTGAGTGACAATTCCGTCTCCGTCCACATCTCCAAGCGGGTTCACTCCAGTCCATGATAGATAATGCGTCAGTCCAGCTTGCATGTCGAAGACATTTGTGCCAAGCTTAACGATGCCTGTTCTTAAACCGTTCGTATCCATCAAATATGCCAAATGCTCAACCAACGGCTGAACGTTCTGCGAGTCATGGTCGTCCCATGGACCGTAGGCTTGAACTAGCGGATAGTTGTCAATTATGGTCGGTGGGGGTATGGTGTTTGGTTCAAATTTTGAGTCGAGCCACAAAATCGAGTTCGCCACAGCAGTTGGTCCACAGTGGCTCCATCTTCCACTTGGATCCATCCATGGGTAGGTGCCGACTTGTCTTTGATCGAAGTCTGGCATTCCACTCGGAGCATAGTCTGGGAAAGGTGGCTTCATGTACCATGACGGTGGCGGAGGATGTTCCTCTGTTATTTTCTTAACAGTGATATCTAATGCTAATTCGTCGACTAGGCACAACATAGTTCCGTCGGAGCTTTGAAGTTCGATGATGTCAAAGTAGCTAAGAATCCCATTGCAGTTGTCGTACCACTTCTCGATTGTGATCGGGTAGCCAAATCGGTCGGTTGGACAGACTACTTCCCAACCAGTATACAGTGGGTTTGTCTTTGAATAGTACATCAGCTTCCAATCGTAGTACGTGGCATCAAGATACTCTATGTATATCCGTTCTCCTATCGTGAACGGCATGGTTGGGTCAACATCGTTTACTGTGAGATTGAGGGTGAGCGTCATATTTTCTACATGATACTTGTCGGTTGGACCGATTGGCAGAAGCGCCAGAGTGACGTTATCGCAAGGATTCAACAGTCCATCAAAGTTATCTTCCCAACTTAATGTGTTATAGTCATTGATGCAGCAGTCAGGGTGAAGTTCATGCCAAATTATGCCAGTAGGGTTGTCAACCTTCTTGTTGAGGATTAAGTCTATTGAGAGTTCTTCAACGTGCCACCAACCATAATAGAAGTCTATGTTCAAATCGTACATTTCAATGTAGTCGCAGGAGTCGAGCACTCCGTTACAGTTGTCTATCCAACTAGTGATGTTCATAGAAACGGAATAGAATGGGTAGACTTCGTGCCATGTTGAGTTTACTACGGTTGTCTTAATGTTGTACATCGTCTCGAAAGGCCCTTTATATTCGATGTACATTTCTTGCGTAGGATCGCTTTCATTGGTCACTTTCATTGTGAAAGTTACTCTGTCAACATGATACCATCCCGTTATTCCACTTGCCTGGTTAATCATGTCAACTTGGTCGCCTGGGCTAAGCCTTCCAGGGAACAGGTCTTCGAGTGGTTCTTCCCAACTGGTAGTAAGGTGGTGGTTGCAGAAGTTTGGGTAAAGTTCGTGCCATTCAATACCAAGAGGGTTCATAACTTTTTCGTTCAGGATCAGATCCGTAGCATATTCTTCAACATGCCACCAAAGTCCAGGCCATTGTCCAAACTCGATTGAGTCACAGACGCCCAGATAGCCTGTGTTACCAATGCCAGTGTCTTGCCAGTTAACGATGTGATATGGGTTTCCTGGACCGAACACTCCGTGGTAGACGGGCCATACTTCGTGCCATAGGGTGCATATAGGTTGGATATATGGGTCGTATGGTCCCTTAAATTCAACGTATATCTCTTCGTTATACATGTTCCACAACTTCAACGTTATTGTTATTCTGTCTACATGATACCAGCGTACTTGTTGAGTTACACCGTTAGTCATGTCAATTTGATCTGAGGAATCGAGGATTTGGTTGCCGTTGTCCTCCCAGCTTGTGAGAACCCAGTTTTCGCAGTATTTGGGGTAAAGTTCATGCCAAGGGGTGTACATTGGGTTAGCTAAGTCTATTATTCCTATTGTTGAGTGCATGTGGACGGGCATGAGAGGTGGACCATGCATGTGAATGGGCGCTAAAGAAGGCCCGTGAAGATAAATAAGCTCCTCGGACTGTGCTATTGCAGGTAGTTTCAAGTTAACTAGCAGCATAGATGAAAACAGTAAAGCCAAAGTGAAAATAATAGAAACCCTTTTCCTATTAGATTTTGACATTTTCCTTTCTCCCATATTTTATTTTTTACAAAATTTTAAGTACCCAGCAATTGCTGAATTCCCAAAATTTTGTAAACGGTATAAAATGATAATGACTGGTAAAATAAAGTTTTTGGTAATGACTTATAAACGTCCTCTAAACGCCTCAAAAAGAGGGACTGCGCCAACATAAGCAAAAATCATACTCTTTGGCTTAACTTTCAGTAATTTTCTTTAATTGTTTCTTATACATCTCAACTATTTCGCTTATCGTTGTTGCATCTTCAGCAGCTTTATCAAGCCTATAATTCCCGGTGAAACGCGGAAAACGTATTGCTAGGCCGCTTCCCTGGCGTATTATATTCATGGCGCATGTGTGGATTGGACTCAGGGTTATTTCTGCGCCTAGTATTTCTAGGACTATCTTTGGTTCTAGCCACACGTCTGCCTCTAAAAGTGAGTTTACTCTTGGATGTTTACGTGGTATTATGTGTGGTTTTAGCATTTGCGGTAGTTTCGCTAGGTCTTCATCTGTGAACCCCGTTCCGCATTTTGTCACTGTTTCGAACGTGTCAGTTTCTGGATTGTATGCCGCCAACAGTAGTGCACCGTAAGTTCCTGCGCGTTTTCCGCGTCCATGAAAGGCACCAACAGTCACCAAATCTACGGTGTCTGTCATTTCGCTTTTGTAGTCGCGCTTGTATTTTATCCACAACCAGCCCCTTGCGCCTGCCTGATAGACCGCGTCTTCGGCTACTGATTTGCATACTAAGCCTTCGCAGCCATCTTCTATGGCTTCTAAGAAGAATCTCTCCAGTTCTTTCGCGTTGCTTGTTATTATGTGTTTGGCGATTTGCACCCTTTCGCCTTCAATTATTGCTTTTTCGAGGGCTTTTCTCCTTTTTGGGTAGGGCTCCAGTGTTAGGTCTTTTCCATCTATGTAAAGCGCGTCAAACATGAAAAGCGAAACGGGATATTCCTCTATTGCCTTTTCGATTTCGTATTTGCGTCTTCTATGCATGAGCTCTTGGAATGGTCGCATCTCGCCTGTGTCGAGGTCTATGGCTACGCATTCTGCCTCTAAAATGGCGTCTTTCGCCTTCACATGTTTTTTTATTAGTTCTATGGCGTCTGGGTATTGGCTTGAAATGTTTTCTAAGCGTCTGGAAAAAAGAATTACATCGTCGCCTTTTTTGTGGATTTGCACACGTTCGCCATCGTATTTGTATTCTGCTATGCATTTTCCGCCGAGCTTTTCTAAAATCTCTTCTGGAGAAGAAAGTCTTTCAGCCAGCATTGGCCTTATCGGCTCGCCTATTATGACTTGGAATTCCTTTATTCCTTCAAGTCCTTTTTCCGCTACGGTTTTTGCCACTCTCCCAAGATCTGAGGATATATTGTAGGCTCTCTCGATTAGCTCGCGGGCCTCTTTTCCTCCACCGTAGGCTATTGCCAAAGCGTCAAGAACAGTCATATCTGCTATTCCTAAGCGAAGATTTCCAGTAACTGTGCGCATAATGTACTTCGCTTCTTTTGGTGTTGCATCCGCTAGAAGCCCGGCTAACAACGCGGTTTTTGTGTCCACTGCTCCGCTGCCTGAAGCCTTAGCCATTTTATCGAGCGTTTCATAAACTCTTTGGACTGTTAGGGGTTTTTGGAAGAACGTTACCTGTTTTTTGTTTGCTATGAGCTTTTGGGCTGTTTCGCCTATATCTCCACTTTTCTTTAGGTCTTCTTCAATTTCGCTTTCCTTTGCGCCAGAAGCCCGCGCTAGGGCTTTTATGGCAAGTTTTTCCGCCACGCCTATTTCTAAGCCCACGAAGTCTGGGTAGATTTTGCCCTGCGTCAAGTAAACGACTTTGTCGATTATTTCTTTTGGCGTGCTCTTTAGAAGGTTAACTAGAAGGTCTGTCATTTCAAGCCTTTTTGTTGTGGCTTCAATTTGCTCGTAGATGTCGGCTATTTTGAGATACTGCAACAATCATGGCCTCGTTAATGATAGTGTTAACGCCGAGATATTAGATTTTCATTTTGTCAAGTTCTCTTAAAAATTCAGCAAGCCTTTCTATGGCTACTTTCCAGGCGAGTTCGCCTTTCTCCTTCGAAGCTTTTGATGGGTCTCCTATAACTCCAGTTTCGCTCAGCTCTTTTGTCCTAAAACTCCACGAGACCTTTGGACCTGTCTCCTTTAACCCTATCTTCACATATTTTGATTCTGGGAGCCTTATCTCCGCCCTTTTAATTCTTTCCTTAACTACACAGTCTTCTCTGTTGGCAAGTGTTGTGGATGTTTCAAATTCTCCGGCATGCGCGTCATGCGGCGTTTCTATGTGTTTCTCGATGAAGTCGGGTATGAGGCTGACCGTGTCGATGGTTACGAATGCATTTGTGTCCATCTTAACTCTTTGTGCTGTAGCTTCTAAGGCGTGAGTGTTTCCGCCATGACCATTTTCGAAGAGTATTTTCCTGAACCCATGCCATGTTAGGGAATAAGCCACCTCGTAGGCGAGTTGCTCCAGCGTATTTGAGGAAAGCGTAACTGTTCCTGGAAAGTCCATGTGATGAAGCGAAACTCCATAATAGATTGGTGGAGCCACAAGCGCGCACTGCGCCTTTTCAGCAGCCTTTAGCGAAAGCCAAAAGGCATCATAAGCATCTGTATCAAGCGGTAAATGCGGACCGTGCTGCTCACAACTTCCGACTGGTATTATGGCTACATTATGTTTTGAAAGGAATTCTTTCACATCTACCCATGTGAGCTCGCCCATGTAATAGCTGCGCATTTTCATGCTTTCACCAAGTTTCGTAATGAACCGCTTGCTGCATTGGCCTTCTTCTAGGCGGTTGAGGAAATTCGTCTGGGTAACCCACAGGGATTATCGCAACTGGGCGTACTCCATTCGGAATCTTTAACGCTTTCCGCGCTTCCTCTTCTCTAAAGGCTCCAATCCAACATGTACCTAAACCAAGCGAGTACGCGGTTAAATGTATGTTTTGGATGGCTGCAGCCGTGTCTTGTATGCAATATAAGGTTTTTCCGCGTAAACCATAGCCTCGAGCTGAACGCTCTTCATTCGCGCACACAACTATCACGACTGGAGCTTCTGCGATGAATTCTTGACCAAGCGCCGCCTCAACAAGTTTCTGCTTAATTTCGCTGTTTCGCACAATTATGAACTCCCATGGCTGAATGTTTCCGGCAGAAGGCGCCCAGCAAGCAGCCTCAATAAGCTTGTTGACTGTTTCTTCTGCGATATCCTGGCTTTTAAATGCTCTTATGCTTCTTCTACCCTTAATGGCTTCTAGAACCTCCACAACTTCCATCTCCATGCGTTGTATATACCATTTTTAATTGGAAAAGCCTTAAGTTTTGCCATGCCGATTATATTTTTGGATGATGATGCAGGGAGTCAATAGAGCTTTATAATGGCTATGATATGACTCGACGGGCGAACTGACACGCGAGCCTAAGCTTTTGTTCTCGTGAAAATGATTTGGTTTAGGTTACCGTTATCGTGTTGCTCTTATTGAAGAAGGCTTTTAAACGCGTTATTGTTATTTCTTTACTCTGTCTATTATGTGGCAATATTCCAGAAATGATATGACAGTTAAATTTTGTTCACTTATTAGAAAAAGGGGATTTTGCAGGGATATGGTAACAGCGTCTAGTCTTTTACCACCATCTGTACATGATTACTTTCATGTCCGTGAAGAAGTCTACCGTGCCAGTCTGCCCTGTTAATGGTCCGTAGTGGCTTCTTTTGCGTGCTGGGAATGGGAAGAATTGGTGTGGTTGTGCTACAGCCATGTTTATCGCCACATTGCCCGCTTTAACGTGCCTTGCAAACTCTCTTGCCCATTTTCCACTTGATGTGTAGATCGTTCCAGTGTTTCCATATTGGCGATTGTTAGCTATGCTTAGAGCTTCAGCGAAGTTTGATGCTTTTACTATTGGCATGACTGGCCCGAATATCTCTTCTTGCTCTACGATTGTTCCTGGTGCAACCTCGTCTAATATTGTTGGGCCAAGATAAAATCCTTCTTTGTATTTACTTTCCACACTTACTTTGCGACCATCAAGCAGCGGTTTTGCTCCAGCAGCTATTGCTTCTTCTATCATTTTAGCAACTCTGTCGCGTTCCTTCTGCGAAACCATTGCACCCATATTAGTGTCTTCCAATAATGGATAGCCAACCCGTATTTTCTTCGCTCTTTCAACTAGAGCGCTTACAAATTTGTCATATGCTTCGCCTACTGGTATGAGTACTCCCGGGGCTAGACAGCGTTGTCCAGCCATGTCAAAAAAGCCGCCGATAACATTTTCAACAGTTGGTTCATAAGCAGCATCCGGCATAATAACCACAGGGTTCTTTGCACCGCATTGGCATATGGCTCTCTTGCCGTTGGAACATGCGGTAGAATAAACTTTCTCGCCAACTGGTGAGGAGCCCACGAAACAGACTCCTACAACTTCTGGGTGCTTAAGTAACTCCTCAGAGCCGCCTGTTCCATTGATGAGGTTGATGACACCGTCCGGGAAGCCTGCCTCACGGAATAAGCTCATTAAAGCCGTTATTGGCACAGGGTCTAGTGAACTTGGTTTTATAACAACGGTGTTTCCGAACGCAACAGCCCATGGAAGGAACCACATGGGGATCATTATGGGAAAGTTGAATGGTGAAATTATAGCAAACACTCCAAGAGGTTCCCTAACGCATTCCATATCGATTTCAGGTTCAGTTTTAGCCATATTCATAACTTTTCTAGTGTTCATGAACAGATGGGGTGATCCTAAGGCTGCGTCAACAGCTTCTAGTGCCCTGCGCATTTCAGCACGGGCTTCACGAATAGTTTTGCCAACGTTTTGCGATAGAAGTTTAGCGAAATCTTCGAGTCTCTGTTCCATTAGAATTTTCAGTTTGATTAGGTGTTGTATACGCTCAAAAACCGGCGTATTCGACCAAGCATCAAATGCGCTTGCGGCTGAACGCACGGCGCGATCAACATCTTTTATGGATAGCATAGGGACTTTTGCGATCTCTGCTCCACTTCCCGGATCGTATGATGAAAAATACTCTTCTGAATCGGCTTCAATATAAAAATTGTCGATAAAATGCTTTATTTTTCCATAATGTTTAGAAAATTTTATGTCATTTTTTGTGGACAACTGTTTGTCCCCTCACTTTATAGCATATGGGTTGATCGGGCTTCCTACAGCTCCAGTGATTGGTAGTGGAGGAGCTACAAACAAGAATTCGTAGACCTTATCTTTGTCACAGTCCTCTGCAAGTTCTTCAAAGTCGAACATTTCACCCATTAGCAGTCCCATGCTTGGTATTACAATTATATGCCATGGTTGTGCGCAATCGGGTGTTGCGTTCGGCCGTACTTCGACTCCCCATGTGTCTGACGCGACGCCCGCTACCTCTTTTTCGTATAGCCACTCAGCTGTTTCTATAGTAAGTCCTGGGGCGTTTCCTCCAGCGTAGTCTCCCCAGTCACCTCTCTCTCTGACTTGGCGCAGTTGTCCCGTCCTGACGAGCAAGAAGTCGCCTTGTTCAATAGTTACTTTTTCCCACTTTGCGCATCCATCTAAGTCTTCTGGTGTTATGCCGTATCCAGGTTCTAGCCACTTAACCTTTTTGTAACGTGCTATATCAAGTAGAACACCGCGACCAACAATCTTATTTCTGTAGTTTTCTATGCCGTTTTTTTGTGCCCCTTCGCTTGTTACTAAAGTGCAGTCATAACCATTCCACATTTTTCCTTCGAAGAATATGTGTGCTAACGCATCCCAATGTGTTCCGCCGTGTGTTGTTAGTATGACCATGTCATCCGCGGAGCGTATATATGGGAAGGCGCGGGCTCTCTCAGGAGGCAATGGCACTAGGGCGTCTACACCTGACCTAAACATTAAATGTATTGGGTTAAAGCGCTTTTGACCGGGTATGGGTTTTTGTGGGCCGAATCTGTCAAAGGGCAATGCCAATGAGAAGACTTTTCCCTTTTTCACCAAATGTGTTGCTTTGACGATTTTCTCTGGGGTCACAAAGTTCACTGTTCCAACCTGGTCGTCGGCGCCCCACCTACCCCAATTTCTAACTTTTAAAGCTAACTTCTTGACGCCTTCTAAATTTGTAATTTTCTCCATATCCCTCCCTCATACTTTGAACTTCTAAAAAGGAGTCATGTGTACAATTTTAAGTTTTTCCTCTCCACAGCCTTCTTCAGCATGTAAAAGTTTGGGCACTCCATAATGCTGCATGGATGAACATAACCTCTTATCGGCGAATCGGAGTAAAATTTTTAAATGTTTGCGATATTATGAGCGGTATTAATGTATTAAATGAAAGGGGAAAGGACTCGATGATTCAGTTCATCGCGTTCTGGTTGGTCTTTGTCGCTATGGTTATACTGATGGTAAAAGAATGGTTGACATGGTACTGGGGCTGTCTTTTTATGGCCGTCGCTGTCCTCGCTGTCTACGGTGCTTCTATAAACGATATTATAACGTTGACCATTAACGGGCCATCCCAGAACTTGTCTATTATACCACTGTTCATATTCGGTTTTATCTATGCTAGAGCGTTAATAGACACCGGCGTCGTTGAAACCATTGTCAAAAAGGCAATAGAGCTAGGTAGCGAACGCCCATTCCTCACAGCATGCATACTCTTGGCAGTTTGGATCTACGTTAGCCTTGGCACCCAATCAGCCGGTGTAATTATTGTAGGTTCAATCACTCTGCCAGTCTTGATGGCTTTAGGTGTTGATGGATTAACCGCGGCGCTTGTTCATGGAGCCGGGTGGAGCGCAGCATATTTAATGTGGCCGATGACTTGGCCATCAGTTTGTTACTTCACTGGAGTTATACCCAAGATGGATGCAACGCTTGCAGCTCAGTGGATCAGCGACCATATTGACTTTATGTATAAAGTTCTTATATGGAACGTTATAGTGGCCTACATATGGCTTGTCTGGCGATTTAAACGTAAGGGGTACAGGCTAAGGTCTGCGACACCAGCAGAGGTAAAGAGCGAAGGTAGAAAAGTGCCTGCATTTGCTATGATCTTACCTGCTGTGCCTTGGGCGCTGATAGTTTTCGCAAAGCAAGATCCTATCGTCGCATTCATAGTCTCCATATTCCTCTGCTATATACTAACACAGCCAGGAAGTGGTCGCAAACCTAAAGACCTAGGACGTTTAATGGAGAAAAACTTCTTTGATGGTGGCGTAGAAGCAGCTGGTCTAATCTTGGTGTTCCTCGCCATAGGCTGGCTAGTGTATCTGCCGAGCGTAAAAGCTTTCCTAGATCCATTCTCCCAATCAATGCTGCAATTCGCTCCACGAGATATACCTACGTTTCTCATATTCTTCGGCATAATAACCTTTGCCGCTGTCTTCCGAGGGCCAGGCTCAATAAGGATGGGTGCACCTATCTACATGACGCTGGCTGCGCTTGCAAATCAGGGTCAGCTGGGGCCGATAACCGCAACAGCAATCTGGGGAGCAGGAATATCTATATGGGCATACTATCTATGGGCAGACCCAACAATAGTTTACACAGTTTGGACCACTTCAGTTACAGGCAACAAGCCGATAGACTTTCCGAAAAACATTGCCTTGTGGGCTTGGCTAATGACCTTTGGCGGGCTAGTAATTACCGTACTAACATACATCATTTAACATCCCCTCTTTTCCCTTTTTGCGGTGAATGGAATGGAAAAAGTTCGAAAAGTTCTTGAAACGCTACGCATAACATCCGCCAAGAAAATCAAGGGCCAGAATATTGATAAAGTAGAACAAATCATCGAAAAAACAAAGAATATTCCTATCAAGAGACTGTTGTTAGAAGTTGATGAGATCACGATCGGGTACGTTGACCTTAAACAGAGCATTTTTTTCAACAAAATTCCACAAGACATGCGCTTAAAGTTTGTAAAAAAGGCCGTCTCCCACGGTTATCAAATCGCCAATGAAGTATTAAACGAGTTTCTAGATACAGATCCTATTGAAATAGCCAAAAAAATGAAGGTAGAGACTGTTTTTATCTCAAATCCTTATATATTAGGGAAGCAAATTGTATTTTCAGAGTATGATCTAAAAAAGTCAACTATTTACGTTTATGAAGGATCAATTCTTTACAAATACAAACTGGCCTGTCTTCACCAGCTTGGTGACATGTTCCCGATGGAGACTCTTATTTCAATACATGTTGCTCACGAATTATACCATCATATAACAACGGTAAGAGCCATTAAGAATGAATACTTGGTAGACAATTTCAAATTCGGCCCGATTCAATTAAAGGTCGACATTCGTGAGCTTTACGATGTAGCCGCTGACTCTTTCGCTCGTAATTTGCTTAGATTAAAGTACTGTCCACGAGTTCTCGATTACTTTTTGACGGAAAACCCACAGTATTTTTATGCAGCAATAAATAAGGCAAAAGAAGGAGCGATAATATAAAAAAACGATTTATTTGCTATTGTCGCGACGTCGCTATTATTATCAATGGTCTTTCCGGTTTTCTTCCCGCTAGCTCTGAACGCAATAGACCTAAAACTTGTTCTTCTTCAATTAGGCCGGAATAATCCAATATTCTTCCTTCGCAGAGCACGTATATAGATGGGATAAACGCGCCTGCTTCTGTGTATGATTTGTTTTTTGCGAATATTTCCTTAAGTGTTTTTTCGGCATCTTGGACAGATGCTTTGGCGATTGTTGTTTTTCCTTGTATTGAAAGTCTTACAACACCATATTTGTCTACAACTCTAAGTTGTGGCGTTCCTCCCCTAAACAGTTTCATTACGCCTTTCTGTTTGATCGTGCCAGTTACTACGTAGAAGTCGTCTATTGACGCTTCTATAGTTACCTCGCTTGGCTGTAGATGCATTGACTTAGCTGCTTCTTCTTTTACTTCGTCTAACGTTGCAGTTTTTCTAATGTCTCTTGTTCTAAATTCTAGAGCTCCCCAAGCCAAGGCTCTAACTTTTTTCTTTTGAGCATCTACCTCTACAAATACCTCTACGGTGCTAGGCGCCGCGCCTGATTTTATGCAAGCCATTTCAGCCTCTCGCTTTATTGAGAGTATTACCTCAGGTGTTGGATTGATAACATGTCGTTCAACCATGTCTTGGATCACGGCTAATGCTACACCAATGGAGGATATGACCTCTGCATTCTCTGATATTTTATAGGAAATACCTGTTCGCTTGGATAGAAACGGAACTAGAGCCGCGGCTCCTCCACCTCCGCCTGCAAGCCACGTTACCTCTTTTTCAAGCTTATACTCCTTAATTAAATCGTTGATTACTGGGATTACTTTGTCTGTGGCAATTGTTAATATTTGCGTGGCAGTTTCATCGATACTTAAACCAATGTGTTTGGCTAAAACTTCTATAGCCTTTCTTGCCGATTCTCTATTGCCGTATGCGTAATCTCCAGGTTTTGTTAATCCGAGAGCATTGGCCGCACACGTGTTTGTGATTGCTATTAACTTTCCACTAGCGGTTTTTATTGCGACATAATCGTTTGGATCACCCTTCTTCGGCTGTATAAACACAAGCTCTGGATCTTTGATTTCTTTTGGATCTACAAACGACGCGTATGGAAGCCCAGCTATATGCGCGCTACGAGGTCCCACATCTATAATTTTGCGGTCTTTTACTCTTGGCATGCTTCCTCCGGCAACGCCAACTACTCTTACGTCTAGGGAATGCAGGAATGTTGGATGTCCGCCTAGTTCTACATATTTGAACATTGGTCTGCCCTTTCTAATAACGCCTAGGTTTGTGCTGGTTCCACCAACTTCAAAGTATATGCCGTCAGTAATTCTTAGATACATCAAACAGCCAGCCACACTGGCTGCCGGTCCAGATAGCGACGTTAATATTGGTCTTTTTCTCATTTCGTCTATTGCCATAACTCCTCCATCGCCGCGCATAACCATTATTGGCGCGGTTATTCCAGCTTTTCTTACGCTTTGTTCAATCATGTTTGCAGTTTCCATCATCTTTGGTAGAATGCTGGCGTTAATACATGCTGTCCTCGTTCTTGTTTTTAGCCCGTAAAGCTTTGATATCTCATGAGCCCCTATTGCTGGTAAACCTCTATCGATTGCTGCACTTACTACAGCAAGCTCGTTTTCGGGATTATCTACTCCGAAAGCTTCACTTGCTACAATCACCCTGGCTCCTTGCTCTTGCAAGTCTTTGATAGCTTGTGATGCTTCTTCCTTAGATAATCCGTTGTTAGTGTCAATGAACGTGTGATATGTCTTTAAATGCCTTTGAGGACCCAATTCGACATTACCTACTTTAGTGGCGCTTTTGGCTCTTAGTCCGTCAAAGCCTTTGCCCATTGCAACAATGCCTACTGGTTCAACGTCTCCTTCTAACAAGGCGTTTGTTGCTTGTGTTGTGCTGTGTGCAATAAAAACGACGTCTTCTGGTTGGATTTTACAGTGTTTCATAAGTCCGTAAAATGCATCCACTATTCCTCTGGCTACACCTTCAGGAGCGCTATGCGTCGTTAGAACCTCGTATTTTCCAACAATTTCCAGCGTCTCACAATCAATAGCTACGGCTTTAGTAAATGTTCCACCAACATCTATCCCAACGCGGACTTTCCCCATTTTGTCCTTGCTCCTCTTAAAGGGATGAAAGGCGCCATGCATCTTTAAAAATCTTTCTTCGTCATTATCCTTGCCCGAGAATTATCGAAAAGTTTAAAAAAGATACATAAAAATCAAATGACACATGGTCAAAAAAATTAAGCTAAGTGGTGCAGAAACGGTAGCTAAAGCCCTTTCAGCATGCGGCGTCGATTACTTCTTTTATGTCATGGGCGGCATGACAAGAATGTTTCCAGTGATTGAAAAGGAAGGCATCAATATGATATTATGCCGAAACGAGAAAGCAGCATGTAACATGGCTGATGGCTTCTCCAGAGTCACGAGAAAACCTTCAGCGTGTTACGCTCAACATGGAGCTGCAGCCGCGATCCTTGCGTCAATGCTATATGAAGCCATGTATTGTCATAGTCCAGTTTTGGCATTAACAGGTTCTATACCAACGAAAGAAAAGGATACATGGCGCTATCAAGAATGCTATGAAATGCCGTACTTTGAATCAACTTGCAAATTCAATGTAGACGTCACTGATGTCAGCAGAATTGCTGAATACATACGCACTGCAGTTCAAATAGCTGTAAGTGGGTGTCCAGGTCCAGTTCACGTAAACATTCACCTTGACATGGCCGGGGCGACTGCTGAAATGCCAGAAATATACGGAGATCCAACTTTCTTTAAAGTTCCACCATTTAGGCCTAAGGCGGAACATGAAAAAATAGTTGAAGCTGCGAAACTGCTAGTGTCAGCTGAAAGGCCAGTAATGTTCTGTGGTTCAGGTGTTCACTTATCTGGTGCGTATGATGAAGTAAGAGAATTAGCAGAGTTATTATCAATACCTGTTGCTGTAAATTATAGAGGAAAAGGGTGTTTTCCAGAAGATCACCCCTTATACGTGGGAGTACCCGGTTCTTATGGGAGCGAGGTAGCCAATAGAATCCTTAGAGAGGCTGACGTTGTCTTTTTTGTGGCAACGAGGGCTGGCAGCCACGAAACAGACGATTTAACAGCCCCAGAACCATGTGTACCAAAAATTATTCACTTAGATATAGATCCCGTCGCCATTGGTAGAAATTATAAAGCTGACGTTCCTTTAGTAGGTGACGCAAAAGTAACCTTACGAGAGTTAATAAGCGTCCTCAAAGAAATGGTGAAAAAACCCAAAAAGGATAACGCAAGGCTTCAGGCAATAGCAAAGGCATTGAAGGAGTATGAAGACACAGTTAAGCACATGGTTAATTCTGATAGTATTCCGATTAAGCCGCAGCGTTTGATGAAAGAAGTATCAAAGGTTCTTAAGCCAAAAGATATAGTTGTCAGCGATACAGGTCACATGATATGTTGGACAACGCGTTTCTTGAAGTTAAAAGGGACCGGCCTAACTTATATTTCGTGTGGTGGAACGTTAGGTTCCAGTTTTGCTATGGCTATTGGCGCCTCTTTTGGAGCTGAAGAAGACCAGAGGGTCTTGAATCTGATTGGAGATGGGGGCATAGCTTACAACCTTGCTGATTTGGAAACTGCAAAGCGGTATAACGATAAACGTGTACCATTGGTCATTGTTGTCAATAATAATTCTTCATTTGCCCAAGGGAGACCATACTTCGATGACCTCTCCTCTCCAGAAATTCCAAAGATCAGCTGTTGCGATTTAGGAGAACTTGATTATGCAAAAATCGCAGAAGCTTTTGGCTGTTACGGAGTGCGAGTTGAAAGGCCGGGAGAGATTGCCGACGCAATTAAGCAGGCATTTGAATGTGGCAAGCCTGCAATTGTTGACGTGTTAACAGATAAAAGAGAATATCCTCCGTGGGGATGGTTACGAGCGAAAATCCGAAGCCAATCCTCTTCGAAAATACCTCTTTACTAGAGTCCTTTAATACTCCTCTTTTGACATTTTATACGGTTTATAGTTACCTAATTTTGTCTTGGTATTCATTAGCTATATTATTATAATACCTAAATCTTGAGTAAGCCTTTGATATTGGAAAGATCATCCTTATCATATGATATGATAAAAAATAGCACAACAAGGTTGCTAAATAAAACATAATATGGGCGAACCAGCACCTTTTCTAAGGAAAATTTATCAGTGCAGAAGGCGAATGAGAAAGGAATCAACATTTAGAAATTTAGCGGGTGAAGTTGGGCGGGGAAAGTTTGCCTAAGAAGCTTGTGGAAACTTTGGAAGGGCTTTCGGCGCGAAGGGCTGTTAGGTATGTGGTTTACTCGATTGCTGTCGCTTTGTTTTTTGCGTTGATTTTGTTGCCGCCAATGCTTGGAATAATAATTAAGTGGAACTCGATTCAACGTGTCTTGGAGCAGCCAGAAATTGTTGCGAGAGCGCTTAATGCGATTCAAAATTCCTTCATAATTGCCGTACTTGTTTCGGTTGTTGATGTTGTTGCTGGGCTTCCCATGGCGTGGCTTGTAGCCCGCGGAAAATCAAAGTGGCTTAACGTGCTTGACACTTTATGTGACATACCATTCATTGTGCCAACAGCAGCACTTGGATATTCGCTTCTGCTCTTTTGGAGTGATTCAACCATTTTTGGAGGTTCCCTAATATCGAAAGGTTGGCTTCTCGTTGTACTGCTTCACTTCACATTCTCTTATCCGGTTGTCGTTAGGGTAATCGTTGGAGCACTGCTTGACTATAAGATGGAGTACGAGCAGGCTTCAAGGACTCTTGGAGCACCACCGTTCATAGCTGCTAGGACGGTTACGCTTTCGATAATTAAACCCTCGTTGATAGCGGCTTTTATACTTGCTTTTTCAAGGTCAATTTCGGAAACTGGTGCGACGATGATGGTCGCTGGAGCTTTCGAAAATGGCCCCGTATTTATCCAGAACATGAAAAACGACTTTTCAACAACCAACCCGCCACTTTATGAAGGAGCAACCGTTCTAGCAAGCTTCATACTTATAGTGGTATCATGCATCATTTTCGCCATAATCCGCGCTTTAGGGCCTAAGCTAAAGATGCCTGTAAAAAGGGTTTGGCCGTCTGTCGAAAGAAAGTTGAGTTACTCATCTGCCGCGTCCACAAGAAACGCTGTGACATTAACGGTTTTTCTGGGCATAGTTCTTATTCCATCACTTTTCGTTGCGTTTCCGGCCTTTCAAGCGGTTTTCACTCCAACCTTGTGGGATGCGCTTTCTGGAGCAAGCGAACACTGGGGTGTTTATTGGCAGAGCATAGTTCTTTCATATTCTGTCGGAGCTGTGGCTACGCTTCTGAATATTATTATGGGATTGCCGGTGGCTATAATGATTGCAAGGAAAAAATTTGGAATGTTAGTTTCAACGTTGCTGGACGTGCTTGTGAATGTTCCGATTGTTGTGCCATCAATAGCTTTGGGCGTTTCTTTAAAGTTCTTTTGGAAAGAAGCTATGCAGTTCATTCCAGATTTATGGTTGCTGATTTTTGCGCACTTAGCGATCACTTACCCATATTTTGTGAGGGCAATGGCGGCGGCTGTTGAAAGGATAAGCATAGAGTTGGAGGACGCCTCAAGAACCTTGGGAGCCAAGCCATTATGCGTTTTTAGAACGATTATATTTCCATTAACTAAGTACTCCATGTTTTCTGGAGCCATAATGGTTTTCACAAGAAGTGTTAGCGAAACTGGTGCAACATTGGCTGTTACTTCGCTGAAGACAGCACCAGTTGTGCTTGTTGAGTGGGTTAAGGGCGTGGTTTCTGTTACGCCATTAGAAATAGGTTTGGGATGCGGCTTTTTGGTATTGTTCTCTTTCATAATTCTTCTAACTTTGAGACTTTCCGTTAAGGGGGAAGGGAGATACTAGTATGCCTAATATAGCGCTTAAATTATACATTCTCTCTTACGCTGGTTTAGGCGAAGTGAAGGAGCATGCCTGACGTCCGTCTCGTCAACGTTACAAAAAGGTTTGGAAAAATAGTTGCCGTTGACAATGTCAGCCTCCACATCCGCGATAGGGAGTATTTTTCGCTTTTGGGTCCAAGTGGCTGTGGGAAAACTACGCTTCTGCGGCTTATTGCTGGGTTGATCCAACCGGATGAAGGCGAAATTTACATTGGAGACAGGCTAGTCAACGATGTGCCGCCTGAGGATAGAGATATAGGTTTTGTTTTTCAGACGTTTGCCCTTTTTCCGCATATGACTGCTTGGGATAACGTGACTTATGGTCCGCGAGTGAAGGGTTTTGACATGAAGAAGGCTGAAACTATTGGACATGAGGTTCTTGAAATGGTTAGGCTTCATGAGCGTTTAGACGCTTTTCCACACGAGTTAAGTGGTGGGATGATGCAGCGAATAGCCGTTGCAAGAGCGTTGGCCGCTGGAGCCAAACTGCTGCTTTTAGACGAGCCTTTAGGGCAGTTGGATGCCAAAGTTAGGAACGAGTTACGTTATGAGATTAGGAGGATGGCGAAAGATTTGGAGTTAACGGCTATACACGTGACTCATGACCAAGCAGAAGCTATGGCGATTTCGGATAGAATTGCTGTTATGAAGAAGGGGAAGGTTTTGCAAGTTGGCACTCCTTCTGAGCTTTACCTAAACCCACAGAGCATATTTGTGGCTCATTTTATTGGAGAATCAAACTTTCTTGAAGGGTATGCTTTGGGTGTGAATGAAAAAACAGCCTCCATAGAGCTACGAGGTGGAATAAGGGTGCAAGCGCTCAACAAGGGGGTAAGGAAGGGGGAGAGAGCGCTCTTAGCAGTAAGACCAGAAGTATTCATTGTTAAGAAGGGAGAGAGCAAGGGGAAAAACACCGTTTTGGGCGTGATTGAGAGAATCACGTTTGAAGGAACAAATATAAGGTATGACGTCAGACTTGAAAATCAAGACTCTATCGTTATAATCAAGCCATCAATGACTGAGGAGTGGTTTAACATGGGAGAAAAAGTAACCGTAACCGTCCCATCAGAAAAGGCATTTGCGTTCATGTATCCAGAGGCTGGTTTGAAGGAGGAGATATCCGTTGAGTGAACTAATAAAATGGTTTGAGAAAAGAAGAGAATCGAAAGCTTTGGCAACTATACAGCGGCACTTAGCCCTAACAACGGGCATAGTTGAGGATTTAGAGAAGGCAATAATGGCTGCGATAAAAGGAGACGCCAAAGAGACGCAAGTTTGCATTGACAGGGTGACAAGTAGCGAGAGAGAAGCAGACACGCTTCGGAGGAAAGTTATGGATGAAATTTCAAAGGGAGAACTTTCGCCAGTAGATAGAGCTGACCTAATGGATTTGGTCAAGAGAGTCGACATGGTTGCAGACTGGAGTCGCGAATCAACAAGAGTTCTTGGCGCGATACCAATGGAGCAACTGCCAACTTCCATTAAGGAGGAGTTTATTGAAATGGTTAAAAGCGTCAAGGGCTGCGCAATTTCACTTCAGAAATGCGTAAACAAAATTATGGTTAAGCCAGAAGAAGCGCTCCAAGCAGCAGACGAGGTGGAACGGGAAGAGGAAAAAGTTGATGATTTACATGAAAAGGCTAGAAAACTTCTCGGCAAGGAAGAATTTCCAAAGGCTGGGATAGCTATTTTAGCAAGTCAGCTTTTCGAGGCCATAGAGATGATTGCAGACGCGTGTGAAGATGCATGTGACCAAGTTAGGGTTATAATGGTTAGGAAGTGAGGTGAAAACTATGGTTGAAGTGAAAGTGGATGTTTCGGAATTAAAGGTTGAGGGCGGCGACGTGATTAAAGAACTTGCAGATTTTCTGAGAGAGAAAACGAAGGCGAGTGTTGAAACGCTAGCAGACGCCATAAGCATTGAAGGAGACGACATCTCCAGAAAATACCTTCGAGTGCTCCTTAAAAAGTTCCTACACCAAAAAGAGCTTAAAGACTATTACAGAGTTATAGGCGGTGCGGAAAACTCCCTAATTGTCAAAGGAAGGAAAATCCCCGAAGAGGAAGAATAAGCAAGTTATTGCTTTTTGGATTCTTCACGGCTTTTCTTTAAAAGTTCCTCTTGAACCTTTAGCACGTAATTTCTTGCATTGCGAACATTTCCATAGGCATCCGAAAAGTTTCCAGCCTTGACAAGTGTTTCTGCGCTTTTTAAGAAATGGGTTGCATCGATAAGTATCTGATTAAGCTCAACTTTTTTGGGATCCGGGTCTGCCTTCAGCTTAGAAGCTAAATCATCTTGGATTATTATGGAGAACAAGAAAAGCGCGTATTCAAGTTCAGCCACAACATGCCAAACTTTTTTGGCGAACACATCATAATCCTTCTTATTTAATGCGTCGATCGAGTTTTCTAGGTAGCTTAAGGCTGATGCTATTGCTGTTGCCACTTTGTCGCTAACGTCCATCGCCATCGACTCGCTTTTGCACACATACACAATTTATATTTTTATTCCTTTTGTCTAGCAATAAAAGCCACGCCGATTAAAACTAAGAATGCCCCAAAAACTGTTAGGTGCGTGGGGACTTCTTGAAATAGGGCTATGCCAAGCAACGTTGCACCTATAGGTTCAAGCAGCGCGATTGTTGCAGCTTCAAAGGATTTTAAGTTCGAAAGTGAGGAAAAGTACAGCGTATGGGCTGCCGCTGTTGGAATTAAACCCAAACCGAGCAGAGAAAACATTACATCGACACTTTTAGGTGTAGGTGCTGCGCCCATAATCGCTAAGCAGAGAAAAAGCGCCAAAACCGCCGCAAACAAGTATATTGGAGTAATAGACGTGGATAAGTCAGTTTTACCGCGTAGAGCCTTACCATAATTTAGGTAGAATGCTATGAGCAGGGCAGCAAAAGCTGCTTCCAAATCGCCTTTCAGATTTGGCGAAAAACTTGCCGACTGAAAACTTGACGTTTCAGCATAAGCAATTAAACAAACTCCTATAAATGAGACTGTTAAGCTTAAAACTGTGAGGCGTGATGGTTTAAGCCTGAAAACTAACATTGAGATAACCGCGGAAAATATTGGCGTTGTGTTAACAAGAACTGTGGCGTTCAGTATGGTTGTGTCTTTCACTGCGGACGTGAAAAATATAAAGTGTAAACTAAGGAAAAAGCTGAGCGCTAAAATCTCTCGTAGGTTTTTCATTATAAGGTTAAAAGCGAATGGTGCATGGAAAATGAAGGTTATTACCAGCAGCGCTAGGCTTGCGATGAGTAAACGCCAGAAAGTTATGGAAAATGCGTCTAATCCTTCAAGAAAACGTGTAAAGATGGCTGATGTCCCAAAGAGGATTCCGGCAGCTATGCCTTCAGCTACAGCCTTGTTCCTTGTCTTAGTGCACATGCTCGCGCCCTTTTTCGCTTTGCTTTTGTGTAAATCACATTTATACGTTTACTTCTAAAAAGGAAAAGAGCTGAAAAGTGGAAACCGTGAACAGAGGAAATTATAGGGGGTCGACATTGGAACAGCGTTGTAGAAGGGAGCGGCGCATATTGAGCTGAAACTAACAGATTTTTTATTAGCTAATAAAAATGTGCTCCACCTTTTATTTTTGCAAACAAAGCGCAGATAAAAATGGTGATCATAGACACGAATAATGCGAAGGTGTAGTATCCAAATTTAATGTGCACATCAAGCAAATAGAGCAAAACAGCAAATACAATTACCAAAGCAATTGCTAGCAGGAAAAGTCTTGTTTTCGGCGGCAGCATTGTCTCACCGTCATACAACCGTGCTACTTTTCAACAGAAACCCTACTTTCGCCAGCCTCCTTCTCAAGCCTTATCACGTGTTCCGCTTTCTCTGCGAAGGCTTCGCTATGCGTGACGGCAATTATTTGTTCTATAGCCTTTAAACGTGATATTGCCTCCGCCAAACGGTCTATAGAACCATCTTCTCTTCCAAGGCTTTCGGTTGGCTCGTCAAGTAGTAGCATGCTCAAACCATGACCAGTCCTAGACTGCATTATAAGCTGTCCAAGTCCTAAGCGATAAGCAAAGGCGATAAGCGTTCTTTCTCCACCAGAAAGGTTTGAAACTTCCCGTTCAGCGCCGCTCTCGCTTTTGACGTATGGCGTGTATGTTTCGTCTATAATCACGTTTAGGAGCGGTGCTTCCCCGCCGACAAGGTTGTCTAGGATTTGCTGCACGAAGTTTCTTAGGATGCTTATGAATTCGCTTCTCAGTTTTGGTTGGATGCTGCGGTAGGCATCGCGTATGTTGCCAATAACTTCTATTATTTTCCCGATTTTCTCTATTTGTTCAACCTTTTTCTGGGCGTTGTCTATTCGCTCTTTAGCCTCATCTAGGCGCTTCATCAAATCTCTTTTGCTGCTTTCCTTCGTTTTGAGTTCAGATTCAAGTCTGACAAATCTCTTATAGGCTTCGTCTCTTTGGCTTTTTGCGCTTTCCAGTTGTGACAGGTCAAATTTGCCAATTTCAGCTCGGATGTCTTCCAATTGAAGGCGGAGTTCTTTTTCCAGCTTTTGTTTTTCCTCGAATTCGCGTGTAAACTCATCTAGAGATGCTTCTTCCCTACTGATGTTTGCCTTCAAGTTTTCTAACTGTAAGTTAAGCGTTTGCAGATTGGATAAGGCGTTGCTTGCTATTATTTTTATGCGTTGGAGTTCTTCGATTTCGTTTTGCAGTGTGTTTATGGTTTTTTGCCTTTCAACATTCGCGTTTTGGATTCTCTGAAGTAAGCCGCTCTTGTATTCGTCATTTAAAGGTTGAAGGCAAAGTGGGCAACGGCTTTCAGCTGAAAGTTCCGTAACTCTCTTCTGGTCTTCCTTAATGCCCTTTAGGGCGGATTCCTGCTCGGCTTTTAGACTTGAAATTTGGTCGTCAAAATAGGTTAGGTATTGTCGCAGTTCTTCTGTGGACTGGTTTGGAGAAATCCCAATCTCTTTAAGTTTAGCCTTGTGCGATTCAATTTGCGCTTCTAAAGATGTTAGACGCTTTTTAAGCTCTTCAACCGTAGTTTTTCGCTGTTCAATTTTCTCTGCCAGATTGGCTGACGCATCTTCTACGTTTGCTAGGCTTGCCTGTATTTGTGCTTCCTTTCTCCGATGCTCTTCAACTTGAGCTTTCAATTCCTCAAGCCTCTTAAGCCTTAAATTAGCATCCTCCAGTGCTTTTCTTGCCTTTTCCAGCTCCTTGCTCTTTTCTTGGAGTTCAATTTCTATGGCGGACAGCTCTTCAACCATGTAGTTATATTCCTTGTTCAGCCTTTCAAGTCCGATGACGTCTGGGTCTTCAGCGTATGTTTTACGTTTAACTTCATACTCTTTCACGTATCCAGCGAGGTTGCTCCATGCAGTTTCGTAGTCGGATAACCCAAAAAGCTCATCTAGGCGTTTTTGTCTTTCTCGCGGAGTGATGTCTAAAAGCTCTTTTAGGTGTTCTTGTCTAACCCAGACTATTTCGTGGAAAAGCTCCCTATCAAAGCCTGTTATCGCCTTAAGCTGTTCGGTGACAGCGTCACTTTTTACGCTTGCTATTAGGGTTTCATCCTCGAAGAGTTTAAGCTCGTCAAAGTCTTGGCTTATGCCTTTCCCACGCCTTTTTAAACCACGAATTATTTTGTAGCTTCTGCCATTTTGAGAAAACTGGACTTCAACTTTGCCGCTTCCGGCGCCCTCTCTTAAAAGGTAATCGTATCCCTTCCCCAACGGTTCGCCGAAAAAGGCGAAGTCTATTGCGTATAAGATGCTTGATTTTCCACAGCCTAGACCGCCAACCAGACAGTTGAAGCCTCTTGTGAACGGCACTGTCGACTTTACGTGAGAGCGTATATTTTCCAATTGCACAATCTCGATTTTCATTGGAAAAGCGCCTCTATTGCTTGTTTAACCTTTTCCTCCTGTCTCTTGGTTAGGGGTTCGATTAGGCTGACGGCTATGTGCGCTATCTTTTCAGCCTCCTCGCGGCTATAGCGTTCTGAGAAAATTTGTATAAAGTATTCGAAGGATTTGGTTTTCAAATCTTTGAGTTCGCCTTGAAATATTGAGCGGAGAACTTCCTCCGAAACTTCGCTTTCACGCAGCAGAACAATCGGGTGAACAAGTAACGCCTTTTCTGCAGCGCTTCTAATCTTTGTTATATCAACTTCAGCGCGGCTTGCCTCTGTTGGGAGGGTCCCCTTCAAGATTGGTATCACGATTGCGCCTTCCTTATCTGCGTCCTTCACAAGCTGAACTGCCAAGTCGGTTATTTTTGATGGGATAAGCCCGCTGAAGTCATGCTCTAAAACTATAAATTTGCGTGTGGACTCAAGTTCAACAAATTCAAGTGAAACCCTTTTCGCCTCGTCAACCCTAACGTGGTAAAAGCCCTTCTTAACTCCAGCTTCATCATAGTTTACGGTTTCTGTGCATCCGCTGTAAACGAGCATTCCAGACCTAAGTTTTCCTTCATATGGCGAGTGCACATGTCCCGCGGCATAATAGTCGAAACCTTCTGGTAATAGTTCTGGTGGTGCTTCAGCTTCCATATATGGTGGTTTAACGCCTTGAATGTCTAATGCCATATGGAAGACGAAAATGTTGAATAAGGATGGATCTGGTTTTGGCTTGTTTTGCTCCATGAATGCTGTAAGTTGCTCTTCTGTTTTGCGCCTCGTCCTAAAGTTTGGTACGCCGTAAACGTAGCAGCATTCTGATTTTTTCCAGCATGCGCCTTCATGTTTTGGAAGGTGATAAATAAGTCCAGCGCTGTCGAGAGGATTTAAAATTGTTCCTGTTACGATGTTTGGCGCTGAATCGTGAGAACCGTCCACCGTTAACACTGGAATTCCAGCGTCTCGTAAGCGGCTGAAATTTTTTATGGTTGCCTCCAGCGTGGCGTTTGACGGGCGCGCTTGATGGAAAAGGTCTCCAGCAATTATTATGAAGTCCGGTTTCAACTTGATAGTTTTATCCACCAGTTCGCTGAAAGCTCTGTCAAAATCTTCGCGTCTCTCTTCTAAGCCGTACTGCGCGTAGCCCAAGTGCAAATCTGCGGCGTGGATGAAACTGAAAGCCTTCAACCCCTCGCCTTCCTTCCTGCTTTGTCGTTTAAAATTGGTTGAAGCACTATTTTAAAATATACTGAGCATTTGCAAGCGCTTTATCGTGATAGAACAGAAATGTATAAACGGTAATCCTACAAACTTTAAGCGTTAAAAGGAAAAAGGAATATAAAGGCTGATGCTGTGCGAAAAGTGTCAAAAAGAGGTGTTCCTACCATTCAGGTGCCCATACTGTGGAGGCTACTTCTGTTCTGAGCATCGCTTGCCAGAAAATCATGAATGCAAACAAATGGAAAAAGCGCGAACACCAGTATGGACGACAACGCCAACAGTAATCATTCAAAAACATGAGCCATATGAATACTCCGTTACATACATTTCCGTTGAACCGCCGAAGAAGGGAAAAATCCATTTTAGCATAAAGGAAATTCAACATTTAACCGTCGCTGCCCTACTTGTTGTGGGTATAGCCCTTTCGCTGGCAATTTCCCCAGATTTTAGGGTAACAATTATGGACTCAATTATATTTGCAGCGTTAGCAGTAACAGTAGTCACATCTTTTTTCGCGCATGAATTGGCACACAAAATAACAGCACAAAAACAAGGCTATTGGGCGGAGTTCAGACTAACACTCATGGGAGCAATATTAACATTAATCTCCGTTATTTCGCCCCTCTTCAAAGTGATATCGCCCGGCGCAGTTATCGTCTCGGGTCTTGCAGACAAAGAGGATTTAGGCAAAATGTCGATTGCTGGACCCGCAACCAACATTGTTTTGTCAATGACGCTTTTGGTTGCTTACTTCTTTAACTCTCAAGGCGCATTAGCTCCAATGTTCATTTTCGGCGCGGCTTTCAACGCTTGGATAGCACTATTCAACCTCATTCCACTGGGGATATTGGATGGCTTCAAAGTGTTTTTGTGGAACAAACATGTTTGGGCTTCAGCTTTTACTACAAGCCTAATTTTAACATGGTACTCCTACACACTGATAGCAGCCATCTAGCTTGACGCTTGGGAAAGGTTATTTACTAAATCAGGCTAATGATTGCATGTGAAGTTTTCGTGGAATATGAGATGGTTAACAGGGATAGACATGATATAGTGTTCGAGGTTCTGAAGAAGGCGGTTTCTGGAAAGAGAAAAACCGAGATTATGAGGGAAGTCGGCTTGTCCTACACGCAGTCAAAACAGTATTTTAACATGCTACTCCAGAAAGGCTTGCTGCAAATCGAAAATGACAAAATTAAGACAACGGACAAGGGCTTAAAATTCATGGAGAAATGCGCCGACTGCCTACTATTCCACTGGAACAAACAAAAGAAGCGTTAACAAAAGGATTTAGGAAAGCTCTATTGTAACGTGAACCTCTTCTGGAACACGAATGCGCATGATGCGCCTCATAACGTTGCCTTCAGCATCAATGTAGATGACGCGTTTGTGTATGCGCATCTCCCACTTATCCCATGTTGAAGTGCCCTCACCGCATGGAGACTTTAAAACTGGAACACGAAGCCTTTTGGTTGGCAATGGTATCGGGCCGTTCATTTTGACGCCTGTTTTCTCGGCGATGGCTTTCAGTTCCGCGCATACCTCTTCCAGTTTTTTGTAGTCTGTGCTTGTTAGGCGTATTCTTGCCATTTTAGCCATCGCTTATTCCTTCAACTTTTATGACTTTTGTTGGTGATTACCTTACAACAACAGACCAAAAATAAAAACTTATCGACATACATTTCAGTTTAACCACGCAAGCGCTTGCCCCACGTAAATTTTGGATTGCCACGCAACCAAAATTGAGATCCCCCCTCTAGATTTTTAACAATTGGCGGCATAGCACATGCAAAGTTTTAATGAAGGATTGCGTTAATGATGAGAAAAGCGAAAGATTAGGATGGCGAGGAAAAGTTGAGGGTGAAGGCTATACTTCTAGACTTGGACGGTACAATAGTTGATTCGCGGGAGGCCTACCTTGAAGCGTTAAAGTCAGCTTTCAAAGCAATTGGAAAAGAATTTGCGAATGAAAAGGCAGCACTTGAGATTCCAAAGAGACTTGAGCAAAACTTGCCAATAGACGACTTAATAGAAGGTGCGGACACACAACAGTTTTTGGAAGTCTACCTTAAATCTTACTATGGAGCAACTGCCACAAAAACGAAGCCCATGCCGAAAATTTCGGAGACCCTAGACAAACTATCAAAGAGAGCGAAGTTGGCTTTAATAACAATGCGCCACGTTCCAAAAGAAAAAGTCATCGCAGAGCTTGAGAGATTTGGCTTGTCAAAATATTTTCAGTATGTTATTACGGCTCTTGACACGCAAGACCCAAAGCCTTCCCCAGACGCGCTAATACGATGTGCCGAACAGCTTTGCGTCGAACCTTGCCAGTGCATAGTTGTTGGAGATTCCGTTGCGGACATTAGGGCTGGAAAGAAAGCTGGCGCGAAAACCGTTGCTGTTTTAACTGGAATTTTTTCTCTTAAAGAACTAGAAGCTGAAAATCCAGACCTAATAATTGAAAGCATCGCGAACCTTCCAGATTTTGTTGAATAGACCTCAAAAAACGTTTAAAATATTCTGTTATCTGGAATATAACTGAAAATTACCTAAAAATCTTATAGAAGCAAATACAAATAAAGCTTAATTAAAACCTCAACGCCTAAATTAACATGGAGAAGGCTTCGGAGCGAAAGCAAATGAACTTCATAGAAATACTGTTGTCCGAAAGGCTCAAAAACATAAACCCAGCGCTGGATATATTCGGCTCAGACCGCAAAGTGCTACAAGTCGCATGCCAAGACCTGACAAACTACTTGAAGGTGCACTGGGATCTCGTAGGCAAGGAAGCAAACGAGTGCGAAATAGCCGAACGCTTAGAAAAATTTTTCAACGAAAGCCCAAGAGAGCTGGAAGAATTCTTAGACGTATGGACTCAAATGTGGTTTAAAAAGTGGAAGGAACGCGTGAAACTGCTTATTGGAAACGAAAATTCAAAACGATGGGACAAAGTTTCGCGTATATTAATCGACGCGGAACCATTATGGCGGAGACTCTCAAACCGTCAAGAAATGCAAGAAGTTGTTGTTTCAACGCTTGTTAGGAACGGTGAGATTTGTGGCACAGCAATTTTGGCTGAGAACCTCTTAAAGATGGAGCTTGGAGAGAAGAGGCATGCATATGAAATTGGTAACGCAGAAAGCATGGTGAAGATGGTGAACACAACATTGAGAAAGGCTAGGGAACTGGCGAGAAGTAAGGGACCGTTAATTTACGTCAAAATTGATAAGGGCTACTACAATATGACGCGTTAAAACGCGGTAAAATCAGCGAAGCCTTTCCCTATGGAGATTTCTTGTTTGCCATGAATACTCTCTAATGGATTTTGTTTCGCCATAACCACAAGCTGCACAGCGTTTTTTGGTTACATTATATGCCCTTCTTCCACAGCGTCTACAACGTATGTGCAATGTTTTTCCAGCACGTTTGCCGAAGGATGGTGTTCCTTTACCCAAAACGTTCACCTTGGCGGCGGCGAAATTAGGACAACGTTGTCCCCGCGTACGATTATTAAGCCCAGTTTTTTCACGTTTTCACTATTTGTTGTGTCTTCCGTCTCCTCTAAAACGAGGTTTAGGTGTTGGTCGAAACCCTTCAATCTCCCGCGTAGGCTTTTTCCACCCTTCAGGCGGACGAGAACTATTTTCCCGAGGTTTTGTTCAAGAATTTCTGTTGTCATCTCGCTCATTTGAAACCCTCAAGCTATATTTTATGTCTTTTATACTTAAACTTATACAATTTAAACCTATCTAAGGAGAAAGCAATGTCTGAAAAGTTTAGGAGGCACTTCCTAAAAACGAAAGAGGCGAGGACGCTTTTGGATGAAGCTTCAAAGCTTGGCATTGATTTGGAAAAGCTTTTGAAGGGAAAAGCAAACGTTGAAGTTATGGAGTTTGATGAGGCAAAAGTGTACTTGCTAAATGGTAAGCCGCTTCTGGCTAGGGTTGGAGAAAAACTCTTTCCAACACTGCTTTCCACGGAGTATCTGGAAAAAATCGCCAAGGTTGTTGTTGACATGGGCGCTGTTCCACACATTTGCAACGGGGCGGATGTGATGGCTCCGGGAATCAAACATTTTATAGGAGATTTCAGAAACGGCGACCTCGTTTTGGTTGTGGATGAGAAGTATGGCAAGCCTTTGGCTATAGGCGAAGCACTCTTTGACAAGGCGGATGCAGGCACAGTTAAGCATGGCAAAGTTATTAAAAATGTCCACTTTGTTGGCGACGAGGTTTGGAATGCCATAAAAAAGGCTGGCGGTTAGTTAAAATCTGGATTTTAGATTCATAAAGCAATTATCCTTATTAGAAATTTAGACTTGGAATTAAGAAACACTTAAACTTTAGAAGAGCAGAATAAAGGTTTAGAGAGGAGAAATTTGCCTAGTTTGAGCGGTATACTGCGCAAGTCGAAGAAGGAAGGAAAAGAGAAGGAGCTTAAAGGCGTTTCTGGCAAGACTTACTTGAAGGCTATGCCCCTCCGAGACTTGTCAGACCTGGACAGCATAAAAGCTGAGGTTAAGTCTGGAAACATACTCATACTTAGGATAACTCCTCTCGCAAACAAAAGCATAGATGATGTTAAACGCGCCGTGAACGAGCTATGCGAGTTCGCCGAATCCCTCGGCGGAGACATAGCGAGGCTTGGAGAAGAACGCGTTGTAGTCTGCCCACCAAACGTTAGGATTTGGCGCGAGAAAACCCCAGTTTCAAAAGAGACTGTGGTTACAGCAGCCTAAAGGTCTCCATAACAGAAGGCGCGAAAGCCTGTAGTCCCATCCTCTTCTGAAAGAAGTTCGCGATGCTTAGGCACTTTGCTTTTTCGCCGTGGCAAACGATAACCCTTTCTGGTTCTGGCTTCAAATTTGAAATGTAATTTATTATCTGCTTCCTATCCGAATGCCCAGAAAACCCTTCAATTGATTCTACACGTAGCCTAACCTTTATTACGTCAAGCTTGCCCTCACTGTTCAAAAGCGTAACCTCGTTCAAGCCCTTCTGTACACGTCTTCCTAGAGTTCCTTCTATTTGGTAACTGACGAAGATTATGGTGTTTGCCTCACTTTCAGCCAGCGCCTTAAAATATTCTATTACTGGTCCTCCTTCGAGCATGCCGGATGTTGCTAAAATAACACATGGTTCGCCGTCGATTATGTCTTGTCTAACGTTTGGGTGCTCAACAATCGTGAAATAGTCTGACTGGAATGGGTTAACGCCCTCGTGTAGTATGCTGTTGCGCACTTCTCTGCCCAAGTATTCTGGATAAGCTGTGTGTATGGCTGTTGCCTCGGAAATCATGCCTTCAATGAAAACTGGAGCTTCCTTCATCAACCCACGCTTCATATAACCATCAATTATCAGCATTATTTCTTGGGCTCTCCCAACCGCTGGCACCGGAATCAAAACTTTTCCTTTGCGTTCCAAAGTTTCGTTTATTATTGCCGTTAGCCTTTCCTCGGCTTCAACACGCGAAGGCATAACGTCTTCCGGACCACCATAGGTGCACTCGGTTATGACTGTTTCAACTCTTGGAAACTCTCTTGTCGCTGCTTCAAGAAGCATTGTTCGCGCAAACTTGTAGTCGCCGGTATAAACAATGTTGTGTAGTCCCTCGCCTATGTGCAAATGCACAAGCGAAGAACCCAAAATGTGCCCAGCATTATGAAGCGTTAAGCGAATGTCTGGAGCTATGTCGGTCACAACACCGTAACGCAGCGGAATAGTATGCAAAACACATTCTCTCACATCTTTCTGATCGTATGGCGGTATAATGCCCTGCTTGCTGGCAACGTCCAAATAGTCAAGTTGGAGAAGCGTCATCAAGTTAGACGTTGGAGCAGAACAATAAACTGGTCCGTCATAGCCATACTTGTAAAGGAATGGCACAAGCCCGCAGTGATCAAGGTGAGCGTGGCTTACAACAACAGCGTCCAAAGAATCAAGCTCAAACTGCGAATTGTCAAGCCTTGGAAAAGACTCGAAGGGCTTTGAGGAGCCAGGGTTTATGCCACAGTCAAGTAGCACACTGCTTTCACGTGTTTGTACGAGAATGGCTGATCTGCCAACCTCTTGGGCTCCGCCAAGAACGGTTATTCGCAAGTCTCCAACATCGTAAATTTTTGGTCTGAATATTCTTTCGCCTATTGTGCGGAGTATGCGCTCTCTTTCCTTGCTTTCTGAATGGAGATAATGCCTCATGTGCGTAACAATTTTTGAACGCAATGGTGGGCTTCTCAAAACGTGGGGGCGCCACTTTGTCTGCCTAATTATCTCTTGTAGCACAGCACCATTTTTTCCTATAACAAGTCCAGGCTTTTTTGCTTCAATTATTATTTCGCCCAGGCTTGGGTCAAAGTTTATGTCCGTCACTTCCGCCTCGGCTGGAATTATTGATTTGGCTATCCTTTCAGCTTCGTTTTCTGGAAGCCTCACGGATGGATCCGAGCGGACAACTATTCTCTTTCTTATCACGTTAACTATGTCTGCAATTAAGCTGCTTTGTTCAACGAGCAGTTCAGGTTTTTTCGTGTAAACGGCTAACGTTGAACCTTCATACTCTATTCTGGTTACTTCAACTTCTTTTGGCACGTGCTCTAGTATGTAGTGGCTTATTTCGATTTTTTCTTTGTCAGAGTTAGGTGTCACTTCCTACATCCTCAACTTGATAACAGCCTTTTCTTTTCCTTCTCGTCCAATTCGCGGTAACCCTTACCGTCTATAACTGCAACATTGAAGCTGTCGCCGCTTGCAGCATCCCGCTTCATGGCGGAGTTAACGGCCTTAACAACTATTGGCAGAAACTCCTCAACAGTCACGTCTTCGCGGTATCTGTCCTCCAAAATTCCATAGGCTATAGGCGAACCAGAACCAGTTGCAACGCATTTTTCTTCAGTTAGGCTGCCAAACGGATCTATGGAATAAACGTGCGGTCCCTCTTCATCCAACCCGCCTATCAGAACTTGTGTTAAAAGGGGAAAGTATCTGGCTGAAAATAGGATGTTAGCGATGAGCCTTGCCCCAGAACTTACTGGTATTGGTCTGCCCATGTTTATTTTGTATAACTGTGCGTTTGCCGTTAGTATGTCAACTGTTCTTTGGGCATCTGCAAGCGAACCAGCAATAGTCATTGCCAAGTGATCATCTATCTTGTATATTTTCTTACCATGCTTGTGAGCCACATAATAACCCATAGTCACTCGCGTGTCTGAGGCGAGGATTACGCCGTCCTTGCATACCACGCCTATTGTTGTTGTCCCTTTCAGTGTCAACTTATCAACTGCGTCTTTGCTTATCATCTCGTTTTCTCCCAAAACCTAAACAACGCGGGATTAATTTGCTAGGAAACAGCATCATGTAATCACACCGTGACATTTATTAATATTACGGTTAAAGTGGAGAGAAATCAATAGCATTTAAATGGCGAAAAACCCACTAATCTAAGGTTTAGGCAGCGAGAATTAAAAGTGATAATTAAAGTTCAGAGTGGTTGATTTGCCCCTAAAACATCACCAAATGCAGCTTCCAAGAGAAGTAATTGTTGGAAACGGCACTTTAGAACGTGTTCCAGAAATCACTCTGAGGCTGGGGTTCACAAAATCCGCACTGATAGTTGCTGGCTTGCGCACTTACGACATCGCAGGAAAAACCGTGAAGAAACTCCTTGAAAAAGACGGAATGGAAGTTAACACTGTTCTTGTTAAGTCCGCAACTGTTAAGGACGTGGAGGCTGTTGAAGAGAAAATCAAAATTTTGAAGCCTCAAGTTGTTTTCGGAGTGGGCGGCGGAACAAAAATAGATGTTGCAAAGTTAAGCTCAGCTCGTCAGCATGTTCCATTCATAAGTGTTCCAACAACAGCCTCTCATGATGGGATAGCGAGTCCGCTATCTTCTATCAAGGGTTTCGAAAAGCCATATTCAGTCATGGCTCAAGCGCCAATAGCTATAATCGCAGACACGGACATAATAATGCGTTCTCCTTGGCGTTCAATAACAAGCGGATGCGGAGACGTAATCGCAAAATTCACTGCGGTGAGAGACTGGAAACTTGCGCATAAAGAGAAAAACGAGTATTATGGGGGTTACGCCGCAAGCCTAGCTCTGATGAGCGCAAAACTTGTGATTGAAAATGCTGATATAATTAAGCCAGACAACGAAGAAGGATTGCGCATTCTAATTGAAGCATTAATAAGCTGTGGAGTGGCGATGAGCATTGCTGGAAGCAGCCGCCCATGTAGCGGGTCAGAACACCTTTTTAGCCACGCTCTAGACATTATTGCCTCTTCTTCGCATGGGCTTCACGGCGAGCAATGTGGCGTCGGAACGGTAATTATGGCTTATTTGCATAGGGCAAATTGGAAGCACATAAGGGATACATTGAAGAAAATCGGGGCGCCGACAAACGCCGAAGGCTTAAGCGTGAAAGAAAATGATGTGATAACGGCGCTGAAGCTTGCCGCAACCCTAAGACCAGAAAGGTACACGATTCTTAACAAGCTTAATTTGAGTAGTGAAGCCTACGAGAAAGTTGCGAAAACAACCGGGGTCATATGAAAGAGAGTTTGGGTTTGGTTAGCTGGATGCTTCCTTTTTGGATTCAGCCGCTTTAAACGTCTCGCTGAACTTTACAGTAGTTATTTCTGGGAAGAACTTTTGTATGTCAACGGCTATTCCGCGCTTCG
Organism: Bathyarchaeia archaeon; assembly: GCA_038883655.1. Taxonomy (GTDB): domain Archaea; phylum Thermoproteota; class Bathyarchaeia; order Bathyarchaeales; family Bathycorpusculaceae; genus JAVZLQ01. The sequence continues at coordinate 85,315 of JAVZLQ010000004.1, read as the reverse complement.
CAACTTGAATCCCTTCCAAGTAGAAGGCTTCTTCTGGCATTTCAATGTTAACGGCTTTCGCTCTAACCGTGAACTTGAACTTACTGCCTTCAACCGCTGGAATCCTTCGGTGGATAAGCGCCTCTATTTTCTCCTCCACAGTTTCAAGCTTCTTCTTAACGGTAACCTCGTAAACCAATGTTTTCCCAGCAAGAGGCGGATTAAAGTCCAATAGTACTCTTCCAGCTCCTATGGCGCGCACCGTGGCAAGTTTTCCGTCATATTCAACACGCATTCCAAGGCTTGGGGTTATCCCCTTATCAGTTAAGTGCCTAAGCGGAACACGCCTAACTTTTTCTGGGTCTCGCGCCCCAAAAGCCTTGTCTGGCGGTATTTCAACGACTGATTGTTTGCCGACTTCCATGCTTGTTAGGCTTTCATCCAACGCCTTTAGAACCCATCCCTCGCCTACTACGACAAGTTTTGGTTCGTAGATTTCTCCTTCCTTGTATAGGCGTTCTTTTTTGGCTACATCCTCTATCGTCGTGTCGAAAACTTCACCTGTTTCCTTAACCTTTGCGGTGTAGTCTATTAGTATAAAGTCTCCTTTTTGTAAAGACATGCTCTCTCATTCCTTTTATGGCATTGCATGTAGCTTTAAACTATAATAAAAACTTTCTTCACCCTTCCGCTAAAACTTATTAGACTGTTGCGTTCATCATAACTGCAATGATAAACCCAAACTTAAGTCTAACAGACTTGTTCGCAGAAAACCCATACCTAATAACGATATTATGGGTCATCGTCATTGCCGCTGCCGCGCTAATTATTGAAAGAGTTTTCACAAGATGGCTAAGACAGATTACAAGGAAGAAGGAGATTCCGCCAGAAATTGTAAACGGAATTGTGCTAACTGAAAGGATTATAATATTAATAGGCGTCACGATAGCGCTTCTTCACGTAGGAGGGCTTCCATCAGAAACTATCATAAGCTTTTCCGCCATCGGAGGCGCGGCCGTTGGATTTGCGTCCACTAGAACGATTGGAAACATTATGGCTGGAATTTTCCTCTTTGCAACGCACCCGTTCCGTGTGGGCGACTATGTGCGGATAGACAGCATCGAAGGGGTAGTGCAAGAAATCACGCTGAACTACGCGAAAATTTTGACTATTTCAGGCAACATTGTTTCAATAAGCACTCAGAGGATACTGGACCGAGACATAGTCAACTACCGATTTATGGAAGAAGAGCCAAACATGTACCGTTACGGATTCGAGTTAGCCTTCGACCACGCTCTACCAGTCGGCGAACTTGAGAAAGTGCTGGACATGGTTCTTGAAAAATATGCTGGACAAATGCCAAGAAAGCCAGACTACCAAGCGCTTGGGATAACGGCCTTCGCCAGAAACTATAGAATTTACATTTACGTTGAAAATGCAACAGACATTTTCAAGTTTTATCCCCAAATCACCCGGGAAATAATCCAAGCTTGGGAAGAAGCAAAACGTCAAGCCACTCAAACAAAGTAAATCCATTAAATTTAAGTTCTACATAATGGTAGTGTTCGTAAATTGGACAAGAAGGTTTGGATTTGGCTGAAGAAAGAGCGAAGTCAAATGCTAATGCCCGAAAGGCTGCCTACTTTGGAATTTTATCGCTTGGCATAGTAAGCCTGATGGGCGACATAGTTTATGAAGGCTCAAGAGGCATAGTTCCAGACTACCTAACGTTTCTCGGCGCGTCACTAGCCATAGTAAGCTTTGTCGGCGGAATCGGCGAATTTCTAGGCTACACAATGAGGCTTTTAGGCGGATATCTGGCAGACACAACACGCGCCTACTGGGCATTCATATTCCTAGGCTACGGACTAATAGTTTCAATTCCACTTTTAGGACCGTCAGGCACTTTTGGTTTAGGAACAGTCATAACCCTAATTTTGCTTGAGAGGTTTGGCAAAGCCATAAGGTCGCCTTCGCGCGACACGCTTCTATCGATAATTAGCAAGGATGTTGGCGCTGGAAAAGCCTTTGGTTTACACGAACTTCTAGATCAGATAGGCGCAATAATAGGGCCAATAATGGTTGCCGCCCTAATGTTTGTGAGCGCCAACAACTACGGTTATACCTTCACTTTTCTTTTCGTGCCATTCGCCGTGCTCTTAATTGTTTTGGCTTACACTTACAAGAGGCTAGGCTCAAAGGCGGCTGTTGCAGAGACGCGGAAGACAAGCGAAAAGGCAAAGCTTGGAATAGAATTCTACATTTACACATTTGCCGTTCTCTTGAACACTGTGGGGCTTATCCCATACACAATCATCTTGGCTAAAGCCTCAGATGTTCTTCAGCCAATCGGTGAGCAGTGGATTATACCATTAATGTACACGTTTATTCAAGGCGTGGACGCGCCATCCGCTCTGGTTTCTGGATATGCCTATGACAAGTTTGGGATAAGAATCCTCGTTGCGCCTTTTTTAATTTCGGTAATTCCATCCGTGCTTGCAATAACTGGCAACGAACTGCCTATTTTGTGGGTTGCCGCCGCATTTTTCGGCTTGGTCCTTGGGATGCACGAGTCAGTTTACCGCGCGGCAGTGTCAGAATTTGCGCCTATCCCCTTTAGGGGTATGGCTTACGGTATCTTCAACACTGTTTACGGCGTCGGCTTTCTCATAAGTGGCGGATTATACGGCTTATTCATAGCACTGAGAGTTCCATTCACGTTAATAATTTGCTATGCAGTTATACTTCAATTAGTGGCAATGTTTTTGTTGCTCAGGGCTTGGCAGTTTAGGCATCAGCTCGAACAAGCCTAATGTACTTTTGTGGGACGTTTTTGCACAAGTAAACCTTATCTGTAGCCTTGAAAAATTTCAGTCCATCCTTTCTAGCGGCTTCGACGTCAACTTCCAAAATGGTTGGCGTGTCAGTTCTGCGCATTCCCACTTCTCTTGCAACTTCGATTGTTGGAGACAAGTGAACCCATTTTCGCTTCATTGGTTTAAGGCCTTCCCTCAAAATTTTTGAAGCCGCTTGAGGCGTTGTTCCGTGGTAAAGCACCTTTACGGTTTTATCCTCTTCAAACTCAAGCTTCACCGGAACCGTATGCCCATATAATGCTCTGATTTTGTTGTCAACGACCTCAAAGCGTTTCCTACCGCTTCTTTCAACAATTTCTAAGACGAAAATTTTGTTAACCCTGAAGCGCTGGTTAATTTTTTCTACAAGCTTGTCCAAATTCACGAAGCCATGCTCGTCCATGCTTAATCCTTGGGGATTATGCCTCAACAGATAACTCATGTACCTGCTGACCTTAACCCGCAAGTCCTCCATAAAATCGCAAAGCTCCGAACATTAATTAGATTTTGATTTGTAATCAATACGCGTATTATCGCTTGAATATTTCATCCATTCTTCCAGTGTTGGCTGGAAGCCTAGCTTGATATAAGCCTCGTAAACTTCCTCAAGCTTCTCCAGACATTGCTTCAGTAGCGGTTCAAGCTCTACTTTCCTTTTCAGCTTCTCCCTTAACGATGTGGCGATGGGCTTTAGCTCTTCTGGAAACTCTTTCGCAGTTGCGGAATTGACGTTTATGCCTATGCCAACCACGACGTAGTTCACATTTTCGCCAGTGCTGTTTACCTCTGTGAGTATTCCGCAAACTTTTTTCCCATCAAGCAGAACATCGTTAGGCCACTTAGCTTCAACCCTTAAACCGTAATTTTCGCTTAAAACCTTGATAACAGCCAAACCAGCAGCCACAATGACGCCAACAGTCTTATTAACCTTCATTTTCGGCCTCAAAATCACAGAAAAGTATAGTCCGCCTTTTGGCGAAAACCATTTTCGCCCGTGTCTTCCACGCCCAGCAGTTTGCTCTTCAGCAACCACAACCGTGCCTTCAACGGCACCATAACGCGCCAATTTCTTGGCAAAATTGTTTGTGGAATCCACCCTACGCAGCAAAATTATTGTTTTACCAAGCTTTTTTGTTTGTAAACCTTCTTGGACCTTGTCAACATTCATGGACAGATACGAATCCTAAGGCTTTTCTACAAGCTCTAGTAGAACGCCTCTCGTGCTTTTCGGGTGAATAAAGGCGATTTTTGCTCCTTCAACGCCAACTCGTGCCTTCTCATCAACAAGCATCACGTTTTCACGCTTAAACTCTTCCAGAGCCTTCTCTATGTTTTTGACTTTAACTGCGATGTGGTGTATGCCTTCGCCGCGGCTTTCAAGAAACTTTGCAACTGGACTGTCGCTGCCAATAGGTTCGAGAAGTTCTATTCGTCCCTCACCGCCAGAAGAGAAAAATGCAACCTTAACCTTTCGCTCATTTAGAACGTGTATGCCTTCAAGCTTAAAACCTAAAATTTCACCGTAAACCTTTACAGCCTCATCGAGATTTTTTACGGCGACGCCCACATGGTCGATTCCGACAAACATGACGCCTAAACTCCTTTTGCAGATAGACGTTAAAAGCCATGTCATACAACATATAAAAACTTGCTGGAACCTACTTCTTTTTGCGTCGAGTCGTTTCACTTTGCAGCTTTTTAATTTTCGCCATTCTGCGCCTTTTCTCTTCAATTTCACGAAAATCCGCAATCACTGGTCTTGGAATGTCAGTTCTCGGAAGAAAAACATCTGCCTTTCCTTCTGGCGGCACCAACGGGTAACGCGGCTTCTTACCTTTCACGCGTCTAACATAATACCAGTAAAAGTCAACCGCAAACACGGCTAGACTAAACGGGAACACCCAAACGTTTCCAATAAGGACTAGACCAGTAAGCGAGAGAACATTAAGAAGCAACAGAAAAATGAAACCTAAATCTAGAATACGCTTTTCCATATGTTTCAATGCTTCCACTAAGGTTTATGTGCAAAATTGGTATTTACGCCTTTTGCAAACATTCAGTTGCCAAAATTTATGGAAAAACTATAAAGCCTAGGTCACAAAATCTAGGTTCTCTCAAACGGGGAGACTTTAAATGGAAACGTACACGCACGACATTGTTATAGTTGGCGCTGGACTGGCCGGACTAAGAGCAGCGATTGCCGCTGCCGAAACCAGCAAAAAACTGGACATTGCAGTAATATCAAAACTTCATCCGATACGTTCACATTCTGTTTGTGCGCAGGGCGGAACAGCCGCGGTGATGCGCGAAAAAGACTCATTTGACCTTCACGCCTTTGACACCGTTAAGGGCGCGGACTACCTTGCAGACCAAGACGCTGTGGAATTCTTTGTGAAGCAAGCGCCTAAAGAGATAATACTAACAGAACATTGGGGGCTGCCATGGAGCAGAACACCAGACGGAAAAATAGACCAACGCCCATTTGGAGGCCACAGTTTTCCGAGAGCGTGTTTCGCAGCGGACATGACGGGCTTTCACGAGATGCACACGCTTTATGGCAAAGCCACATCCTACAACAACGTGAAGTTCTATGACGAATGGTTCGCCACCTCGCTGATAGTTGAAGATAACACGGCAATAGGCCTTACAGCCATAGAACTTAAAACTGGCGAGATGCACGCCTTCAAAGCAAAGGCAATAGTAATGGCAACGGGCGGACACGAACGCATATACGAGTTCACAACATTCTCCCACACCACAACAGGCGATGGAATGGCAATGGCATACCGCGCTGGAGCACCGCTTGAAGACATGGAGTTCGTCCAATTTCACCCGACAGGACTTGTTCCATCAGGCGTGCTGATAACAGAAGGCGCGAGGGGAGAAGGCGGATACCTATTAAACGCCAAGGGCGAACGCTTCATGAAGAATTACGCTCCAGAAAAGATGGAGCTTGCCCCACGCGACGTCGTTTCAAGGGCGGAGCAAACAGAAATACTTGAAGGAAGAGGTTTCGAGGGACCCTACGGTCCATACATTGCCTTAGACTTGACGCATCTCGGCGAGGAGAAAATAAACGAGCGTTTGCCGCTGATACGCGAAGTTGCCATAAAACTCGGCGGAGTCGACCCAGTTAAGGAGTACATACCAATAAGACCAGCGGCGCATTACTCCATGGGCGGGATAAAAGCTAATGTTAAGACTGAAACGCCAATTGCTGGTTTATACGCTGCCGGCGAATGCTCATGCATAAGTATTCATGGAGCGAACAGGCTTGGCACAAACTCGACTGCCGAATGCCTAGTCTTCGGCGCGGTTGCCGGAGAGGAAGCAGCTAAACGCGCTTTATCAACAAGTTTCAAAGAAATTCCAGAAGAAAACCTTTCTTTGGAGGAAAAACGAGTTTATGATGGGATTTTAGGAAGCGAGGGCGACGAGAGGGTTCCAGTTATTAGGGATGAAATGCGCCGCACAATGAACGAGAAGGTTTGGATTTTCAGAAGAGGAGACCATCTCCAAGATGCGTTGAGGAAAATTAGGGAACTCAAAGAACGGTTTAAGCGAATAAAGGTTGAGGATAAACGCGGCCCCTTCAACAGCGGGCTCACAGAAGCATTACAGCTTGACTTCATGTTGGACTTGGCTGAAGTCACAATTTACTGTGCACTTGCCAGAACAGAGTCCCGCGGAGCGCACACAAGAATGGACTACTCAAAAAGGGATGACGTTAACTGGCTTAAACACACGTTGGCGTATTGCACACGTGAAGGCCCTCGCCTCGTGTATATTCCAGTTACAATTACGAAGTGGCCTCCAGCCGCAAGAACCTATTAGGAGGAAGAGATGATGAGCGGAAAAGTTGAAAAAATTGTCGAGTTCCACATTCACCGTTATGACCCAGAGGGTAAGAGGCGTTACATATCCACGTACAAGGTGCCAATACGAAGGGGTACAACCGTTCTTGACGCGTTAAGCTATATTAGGGACAACCTTGACGGTACATTAAGCTTTAGGCATTCATGTCGTATGGGCATATGTGGAAGCTGCGGGGTTAATATAAACGGAAAACCTATGCTCGCGTGTTACACGCAAGTGCTTGACTTGAATACTGATTCGCTTGAAATTGCTCCACTTTCAAACTTGCCGGTGATAAAGGATTTGGTTGTCGACATTGAACCTTTCTTTGACACTTTTAAGAAGATTAAAACCGTGTTAATAAAGCCTGAATCAGAACTCGTGAAGATGGTTGAGTTCGTACAGTCACCGCTGGACCTCAAAAAGTACTGGGACCTAACCTTATGCACAAAATGTTCAATATGCTATTCGGCTTGCCCCGCAGCCATAGACGAAAGGTTCCTAGGGCCTTCAGCTCTAACAGCGAACTACAGATTCATTGCAGATTCGAGAGATGAAGGGGCAGATGAACGTCTAAAACCAATGACGGAAAACATATGGCTCTGCACGCAATGCAACGCGTGCACGCTCTTCTGTCCAAAGCAGGTTGACTGTGCAAACGCCTTGGTTAACGATCACTGTTTGCTGGTTGAGGCCGGAAACATCCCAAGAACGGTCAAGGACGTGCTTGAAAGCGTTTACAAATATAACAATCCAATGGGGACACACCAAAGCAAGAGGATGGACTGGGCGAAGGGACTAAACGTTAAAACTTATCCAACAGTTGCTGAAGCGGAAGTGCTGTTCTTTGTTTGCTGTTCAAACGCTTTTGATGCAAGAAACCAGGAAACAGCACGAATCATGGCTTCAATCTTCGAAAGGCTAGGCGTAAATTATGCAACTTTAGGCTCTGAAGAATGGTGCTGTGGAGACCACATCCTGAGGATGGGCGAGCGAGGCTTGTTTGAGGTCTTGGCTGAGCACAATGTCGCCATGTTCAAAAAGTTCAACGCCCAAAAAATCGTAACCTTGTCGCCGCACTGCTACAACACATTTAAAAGCGACAAACCATACAGCGAAGCAAACTTGAACGTTCAACATTACACACAGTTCTTGGCAGAAACCCTAAACTCTGGAAAACTCAAACTTTCAAAAGCCATAAATAGGCGCGTAGCCTACCACGACCCATGCTTCCTAGGCAAACGCAACAACATATTCGAAGAGCCGAGACAAATTTTGCAAGCGATAAAAGGCTTAGAACTCGTTGAAATGAAAAGGACGAGGCTAAGCAGCTTCTGCTGCGGCGGGGGCGCTGGAAGAGTTTGGACCGAAGAGGCACCTGCTGAAAAGAGACCATGCGTTGAAAGGGTTAAGGAAGCGCTTGAATTAGGCGTCGACACAATAGCTGTGGCATGTCCATATTGCATCACAACGCTTGAAGACGCGGTGAAAGTGTTGGATGTTGAGGGCAAAATCGCCGTTAGGGATATCCTCGAACTAGTGAAGGAGGCGCTTTAGCTCAATTGTGCACCTTTTAATTGCCCCTTTTATCCTTTATAGTTGCAAAAATTTAGAGATACATTAATATAACTTATCACGTAAATTATATGATTCCGTTTAAGCTAAGTTTGGAGGAAAAATCTTGTACGGCTATGCTGGTCGAGTACTCCACATAGATTTAACAACGGGAAAAACCCATGTTGAACCATTAAACGAAGACTACGCAAAAAAATACATTGGCGGAATAGGTCTAGGAATGCGCCTCTGGCTTGACCACTCACAAGCGGGAGTAGACCCATTCAGCCCAGAAAACCCGCTAATTCTTACAACAGGCCCGGTGTCAGGCACTGTTTGGCCAACTGGCGGAAACGGTCATGCCTTTGTGTCGAAGTCTCCTCAAAGCTATGGTGTAGGCGAAGCTAAATCACACGGCTCGTTTGGCACAGAGCTTAAGAGGGCGGGATACGACGCTGTTATTTTTAAAGGAAGAGCGGAAAAACCCGTTTACGTTTGGATCGACGATGACTCCGTTCAGCTATTAAGCGCTTCACACTTGATGGGGAAGTCGCCAGCCGACACCGAAGACGCAATAAAGGAGGAGCTTGGCGATTATTACATTCGTGTGGCAGCCATAGGACCAGCTGGAGAAAAACTCGTTCGAATAGCATGTATAATAAATGAAAAGACCAGGGCTGCTGGAAGAACTGGATTAGGCGCGGTTATGGGTTCAAAGAACCTTAAAGCAATCGCCGTCCGCGGAACACGCGACATCACGGTGGCAAAACCAGACGAGTTCATGGAGTTCGTCAAAGAGTTCCACGAAAGAATGAAGGGCCCAGCCACACAGAAATATAGGACTCTGGGCACGCCGGAAAACGTTTTGGTGCACAACGCTTTGCATTGCATGCCGACAAGAAACTATAATAACGCGCATTTTGAGGCAGCCGAAAAAGTGAGTGGAGAAATACTAAACGAGCGTTACGTCGCAAAAATAATTGGGTGCAGCTCATGCGCAATGCGATGCGAACACGTATGCGTGGTGACAGAGGGACCATACAAGGGCGCTATGACAAGAATGGAGTACGAGCCTCTCTGGGCTATGGGACCATACTGCGGCGTTGACCGCTTGGACGCCATAATAAAGGGCATGGACCTGTGCAACTATTATGGGATAGACGCCATCAGCGCTGGAGTAATCGTCGGCTTTGCAATGGACTGTTACGAAAATGGAATTTTGACACAGAAGGACATGGATGGACTAGATGCACGTTTTGGCAATCATGAAGCACTTGTTCAACTTATAGAGAAAATTGGCAAGCGCGAGGGGGTAGGCGACATCCTCGCAGAAGGAGTAAAAGTCGCTGGAGAAAAAATAGGCAAGGGCGCAGAAAAACTCGCACAGCACATTAAGGGCGTCGAGGTCACCGGATACGATTTAAGGTGTCTAAAAACAGCCGCCTTGGGCTTTGCAGTCTCATTTAGAGGAGCAGATCACAATAGGCACGGCGCCTACGCCTTCGACGTAAAGGGAAAAGTCAACCGCTTAGTCGCCGAGAAGGGACGAGGAAAAATTGTTAAGGACATAGAAGACATATACACCATAATCGACTCGTTAATAATTTGCAAGTTCTCAAGGGGAACATACTACAAAGAGGCAGAAGACCTCGCAAAACTTTACACTTTGGTGACCGGAATTGAGATGACGCCGGAAGAAATACGGCGCTGCGGCGAAAGAATAAACAACGTAGCTAGAGTTTTCAACGTCAGAGAAGGCTTAAGCAGAAAAGACGACACACTGCCATGGAAGGTCATGAACAAGCCAATCCCAGACGATGGACCAGCCAAAGGCGCCTACGTTTCACAGACGGAGCTGGACTTGCTTTTGGATGATTACTACGAAGCACGTGGATGGACTAGGGAAGGCATACCAAAAATAGAGAAGCTTAAGGAGTTGGGCATGGAAGACCTAATTCACATAGTTGAAGGAAAAATAAAAGGAGCGTAGCATGATGGTTAAGATTCACGAGAGAAAATTTGTCACAGCAGACCCGGACAAGTGTGTAGGATGCCAAGTATGCGAATACGTCTGCTCTTTCACGAAGGAAAAGACGTTTAACCCGTTAAAGTCAAGGATACGTGTTGTGCGGTTAAACCCTCTTGTCAACATCTCAATCTCTTGTAGGCTATGCGAAGATCCTCCATGTGTTGCCGCTTGCCCAAGGGATGCGCTTTCACAGTCTGAAGAAAACGGTACAATAATAGTTGACGAGGAAAAGTGCAACGGATGCGGATGGTGCATTGAAGCATGCGACTACGGCGCGATAATGATCCACCCAGAGAAGAAAGTCGTGTTTGTCTGTGACCTCTGCAAGGACAAAGGCGAACCACAATGCGTTAAGTGGTGTCCAGAAGAAGCATTAGACCTTGTAACAAGCGATGTCCTAGCACAGAAGGCGAGGATTGCAGCTACAAAGAAGCTTTTCCAAGAAGCAATGAAGGTAACAGCTGGAACCTAAACCGCAACCTCCATTTTTCTTTATTCACATCCACGTTATTCGGTTATGGAAGAACCTTCAGCAGCAGATTAACAATTTTGGTGGCTGAAACTGCAACTTCCTTTGTTAAGCCTTCGCCAAACTCTGCACTTTTAGGCTGTATAAGCAGCAAGGCAATTTTCGCCTCCAAAGTTTTTGATAGGTACTCACAAAACAGGCGTAGCGGAAGCATATGCGTTGAAAATGCTGGAAAAATCGTTAAATCCTGTGGATAGACAAGCTTTGCCTCTCCTGGCTTAAGCCCCAAAACTGCAGCGTCAATCAACAAGACGTGCGTTGGGCTGAAATCTATTATTTGCTGCATAAAACTTTCTGGGACAGTTTCACATTCGATCAAAAAAACCTTCTCAGAGACCTTTCCGCGTAGTTCTTGGATAATCTTGACTCCGACAAAATCATCCATCCTTATGGGGTTTCCAATCCCAGCAACAACAACTTTTCTGGCATTAGAAAGCCAATCCTTCAAATTCTTCTTTAGTTTCTGGTTAACCAATAAATTCGCCGTAATTGAAAATGGGAAATTTACCTTCGCAGCGTCTTTATTAGCTTCTTTTCGCTGTTGAAAATTTCTATTGTTAGTGGCATCTGACCGAAGGCGAAGTGTGTGGCGCAGCCAAAGCATGGATCATATGCCCTAAAAGCCATTTCAACCATGTTTAAAACGCCGTGATCAATTTTGTCACCATGTATCAAGCCTTTGGCGGCATTCCGAACAGACATGTTTATTGATGGACTATTGTTGACCGTTGCAACTATTAGGTTAACATCTTTTATCAGCGCATTTTCATCCAAAACGTAATGGTGAATAAGCGTTCCCCTGGCCGCTTCAACCACGCCTACGCCTTCTCCAGGCTCGCCTGGCTTGTTGCGCACATCCTTACTTGTTATTTCTGGGTCTCTGCTAAGCTCCAAGGCTCTTTCAGCGGCATAAAGCAGCTCTATAAGCCTAGCCCAGTGATAGGCAAGGGTTGAATGAACTGGTTTTCCGCCAAGAGTCTTATACATGAGCTCGTATTCCGCTTGCGCTAATGGTGTTGCCATTCCGTCCGCAGCGTTGAGCCTTCCAAGCGGTCCAACACGGTATGCTCCGCTTTCTGGACCATCCACGAAGCCTTTCCAGCCAATTTTCTTAAGGTACGGAAACTTCACGTAAGTCCATTCTTCAACGTGCTCCGCTATGTGGTCAAGGTAGTTTTTGGCTTCGAACTTCGCGAATTCCCTACCGTTTGGGTCAACAACCCTTATTTTGCCGTCGTAGAAGTTCACCTTGTTGTTTTCGTCAACCAAGCCCATGTAGTAGGTTTTCAGCGTGTAAGCGTCGCTCTTAATCAAGTCGACGTATTTGCTGTTTCCAAGAACGAGGTTGTGAAAGAGCTTCAGTGAAAACTTTGCAAAGTCGACTGCTGAAGAAGCCATCTTCTCAATTTCGCTACGCTCTTCTTCACTTAGGGGTTTGGAGATTCCGCCTGGAATCCCGCAGACTGGATGTGTGGCTTTTCCGCCAATTATTTCGGTTATCCTCTGCCCATAGGCTCTATGCTTTATTACTTCTTTGCCAATTTCAAGTCCAGCCTTCTCAATAACGCCTATAATGTTCCTTTTTTCTGGTGGAGCGTCGGGTCCTACGACGAAGTCTGGACCGCCCAAATAATAGAAGTGCAATGTATGGTCGTAAATATAGTAGCCACAATACATTAGTTCACGGAGCTTTTTGGCTGTTGGTGGCGGTTCAACGTTAAACGCTGCATCTAAAGCCTTTGTTCCAGCCATATGATGCGCAACTGGACAAACACCGCAAATCCTACTCGTCAAAAGCGGCATGTCCTCAGCCTTTCTTCCAATGCAAAACTTTTCAAAGCCCCTAAGTTCTGGAATCTGCAGATAGGCGTTTTCCACCTCGCCTGCGTCGTTTAGGAATATGGCTATTTTCCCGTGTCCCTCAAGCCTCGTTATTGGGTCAATAACAACCTTCTTCATTTTCGCATAATCCTCCTACGTAAAATTGAAGCTGGCAAAGCGTACATGTAAAACGTGCCAATCGGGTCTTTTACTTGACTGATTAGTTTTTCCACTTCCTCTTCAGTGTACTTTTCTTTTTCCTCTTCCAAGCCGAGTATAGAAGCAAGCGCGCTTATCATGGCGGCTCCTTGTTCTGGCGAGTTCGGGCATGGTCCACCGCATCCCGTGCATGGCATGTCTGCCTTCAGGCATCTTGCTCCGCATCCGCCTCTTGTGGCTGGTCCCATGCAAATTATTCCTTGTTCCAGTAGGCATTTTTCTGGTTCTGGAGCCTTCTCGTAAACGCGATAAACTTTCGAGATTTTCTTGTTCTCCTTCTTTCTTGGGCATTCGTCGCAAACAGACTTTAGCGGCGCAAGTACAGAGCCTTTCGGCGGCAATTCGCCTTTGGCTATGACTTCCAAAGCGTACAGAGTGCGTTCAACCGCTGGCGGACAGCCAGGAACATAATAATCCACATCCACTGTCTGGTCAAGCGTTCTAACAGTGTCATAGAACTCTGGAATGTCTAATTCGCCCTCCTTAACCGCAACCTTGGGCTTTGGCATTGCCTTGTTCGGGTTTGCAGTTGAAAATGTTTCAGCATAAACCTTCTCAAAAATCTCTTCACGGTTAGTCAAGTTCGCAAGTCCTGGAACCCCGCCAAGGTGAGCGCAAGCGCCATAAGCAACAAGTATTTTCGATTTTTGCCTCAATAGCTTAGCCATGTGTTCTTGCTCGCTGTTGCGTATTCCACCATTAAAGAAGCACACGTCAATATATTTGTCTGGCATCGCTTCGACGTCTTTATATTTTATGTCCATGGCAACAGGCCAGAAGACGATGTCAGCTATTTGAAGCACGTCCAATATTTTCTCGTTTATGTCTAAAACTGCGATTTCGCAGCCGCCGCAACTTGCAGCCCAATAAAACGCGAACTTCAGTTTATTCTTACTCATCTTATGCACCTTCCAACGCTGTTCTCAATATTTTTGAAGCGTCAACTCTAAGTTCGTTGAAGGCAAGCTCTTCTGGCGGTATTCCCATAGCCAAGCCAAGCAGCTGCGTATAATGCAATATTGGTATGCCGTAGGTTTCGTTGAACATTTTTTCTATGCGCAGCTCGTTAGTGTCATACATTATGTGGCAGAACGGGCATATCGTAATCATGGCTTGGGCGCCAACCACTTTTATGTGGTTAAGCTTGTCCCGTGCAAGCTGAAGCGCAATCTTGTCGTTTACGCCCACGCTTGGGGCGCCGCAACACTCCGTCTCGTCGAGATAATCTAGGCATGTGGCGCCAGTAGCCTCCACAAGCCTCTTAAGCGTCTGCGGGTCTTCTGGGTCGTCAAAACCAATGTATTCTTTTGGCCTTAAAATGTGGCAGCCGTTGTGTTCTGCGACTTTAAGCGCCGTTAAAGGCTTTACAACCGCGTTCTTTATTCGTTCCAAGCCAACATCTTCAATGAGCACTTGCATCAGATGCTTCGCGTCTATTGTTCCCTTAAACTCTAGACCATCTTCCTTCAAGCGCTTGTTTACTTCTTCGCGTAGGGCTTTATCCTCCTTCAACATCTTATTAACTTTCTTGAGCGTGCCAGCGCATCCCGGACAAAGTGTTAAAATGTTTAGTCCTTCACGCTCCGCCAGAGCGAGGTTCCTCGCCGCCAAAATAAGCATCATTTCATGGCTTACGGGGTCCATTGGCAAGCCGCAGCAGTTGAATTCTGGCATTTCGACGAGTTCTACGCCTAATTTTTGAAGGACTTTTCGCGCTGAGATTTCGTAAGCTGAAACCCTATAGGGTATTGCGCATCCGAGGAAGATTAGGAATTTATTTTGTGGCACTTTTCTCACCTTCAACAAACTTTAGGAAGTTTATGCCATGGAGAATCTTCTTTATGCCTTCGGGGTTTCCACGCGGCAACGGCGGCAAACCCAAACTTTCCCTCTTCTTTATTCGCAGGTCTGGGATTTTGTAGGCGTACCCAGACTCCAAGATGCTTGATGCTTGCTCCTTAAAAACTTGTGGAATGTATCCCCTTTCAGCCGCTAAGTTACGGAGAACGCGAATTACGCTTGCAACCTCAACGTCTTGTGGACATCTGTCCGTGCACGTGAAACATGAGGCGCAAAGCCACAATGTGTCGCTGCTCAAAACTCTTTCGCGTAAACCAAGCTGTGTCATGCGGATAATCTGCCTAGGCCTATAAGTGTCGCTGAACTTTGCGATTGGGCAGTCTGAAGTGCATGTGCCACACTGGAAGCAGCGCATGAGTTTTTCTCCGCCTGGCAGCTTTGCGATTTCGTATTTGAATTTGGGGTCAATTTCAGAAGCCCTTATGGGCTCTTTTTCTGCTTGTGACATTATGTTTTAACCTCCATTTTCTTTAGGGGACTTGGACCAAGCTTTTTTATTTCTTCAACCATTTCGCGTACTATTGCGGCGAAACGGTCTCCTTCGCTTGCAGAGACCCATTCCAGCCGCAGGCGTTCTGGTTCGATTCCAAATTCTGAAAGAATTTTCCTTAATAATGTTACCCTTCTCAAAGCCTTGAAGTTTCCACTAATGTAGTGGCAATCTGATGGTAGGTGGCAACCAGCCACCAGCACGCCGTCGGCGCCATTCTTGAATGCTTCTAAAATGAAGATTGGGTCGATTCTGCCGCTGCACATGACGCGTACAATTCTAATGTTTGGTGGGTATTGGATTCTGCTTACTCCTGCTAGGTCTGCGCCTGCGTAGCTACACCAGTTGCATAGGAAACCAATTATTTTAGGTTCAAAATTTTCCTTTTCAGTCATGCTGTCGCCTCCACAAGTGCGGCTCTAACTTGGGCGAGTATTTCTTCGGTTGTGAAGTGTCCCATGATGATGGCTTTTGTTGGACATGCGGTTCCGCAGGCGCCGCAGCCCTTGCATAAGGCTTCAATTACGTGTGCCGTAAGTTTGCCGTCTTTCTCTTGCATCTCTATTGCCCCGTATGGGCATAGATATTCACAGATTCTACATCCGCTACATAAATCTTCGTTTACGTTTGCCACGATTCCCTCCATCTCAAGCGTTGGTTTCGAGAGTATCGTAGCGGCTCTTGCGGCTGCAGCGCAGGCTTGCGCTATGCTTTCGTCAATGTATTTTGGCGAGTGCGCCATCCCGCATAGGAAAACGCCTTCAGTTGCGAAGTCAACTGGTCTAAGCTTCATGTGAGCTTCTAGGAAGAAGCCGTCCTTTGTTAGCGGAACTTTGAGCATTTCTGCCACGCGCTTGTTGTCTATGTTAGGAATTGTTGCCGCGCTTAAAACGACGAGGTCTGGTTCGATTTCGATTTCTTCTTTTAGCACTGGTTCCCAGAACCGCACTTTAAGCTTGCCGCCTTCATTAACAACTTGCGGTTTCCTTTCATCTTCATAGTTTACGAAGAGCACGCCTTTCGCTGCGGCTTCGCGGTAATAATCCTCCTTAAAGCCGTAAGCCCTAACATCCTTATATAACACGTAAACTTCTGTTTGTGGGCTCAACTCCTTAATTTTTAGGGCGTTCTTTATTGCTTGTCCGCAGCATATCCGCGCGCAGTTTGGTCTTTCTTCATTTCTTGCTCCGACGCATTGTATCATGACGACGGTTTTGGCTTTGAAGTTGCCTTTTGCAAGTTTTTCTTCGAGTTCCCTCTGGGTGAGCACTCGCGGGTCTGTGCCGTAAAGGTACTCTTTTGGTGTGTATTCCATTGCGCCAGTAGCCACAATCACTATGCCATTTTCAACTTCCACTTCTCCACCGTTATGCCGCCTTATCCTAGTTTTGAAGTTGCCAACAAACCCTTCGATGCTAACAACTTCAGAGTCCAGGTGAACGTGGATTTTGCTGTTCGCCATAACCTCGCTTATTAGGACTTTCAGCTTTTGCTGCGGGTCTTCGTCGCCCTCAAGCAAATAATGTATGTGACGTAAGTGTCCACCGAGTTCTTTTTCTCTTTCAACTAAGTGTACTTCGAAGCCTTGCTTTGCAAGTTCTAGGGCTGCAGTCATTCCAGAAACTCCGCCGCCTATGACCAAGCCTACTGGCGTAACGGCTATTTGCGGCTTCTTTAATGGTTGTAGAAGCCTAGCCTTCGCAACGACTGAGCGCACAAGGTCTTTCGCCTTTTCTGTTGCCGCTTTTGGTTCGTGCATGTGCACCCAACTGCATTGGTCGCGTATGTTTGCCATCTCGAAAAGGTAGGGGTTTAATCCAGCTTCTTGAACGGTTTCCCTAAACAGTGGCTCGTGGGTGCGCGGAGTGCACGAGGCTACGACGACGCGGTTTAGTTTGTACTGTTGAATTTTTTCTTTGATTAGTTTCTGCGTGTCCTGCGAACACGTGTATAGGTTTGCTTCTGCGTAAACCACGTTTGGGAGTTTTTTGGCGTACTCAACAACTTCTGGAACGTTTACGACTCCGCCTATGTTTATTCCACAGTGGCAGACGAAAACGCCTATTCGCGGTTCTTCTTGGCTTATGTCCCTTTCCTGCGGGTACTCTTTAACCGTTACAAGCTTGCCTCTCTCGCTTGCAATTATGCTCATTGCTTTTGCCGCTGCTCCGCTTGCCTGGGCGACGCTCTCTGGAATATCTTTAGGCGCGCTGAATGCGCCGCAGACGAAAACTCCTGGTCTTGAAGTTTCTAGTGGTGTGAAGGTGTTTGTTTTGCAGAACATGTACTTGTTAAGCTCTATTCCAAGGGCTTTCGCGAGTTTTTCAACATTTTTTGGTGGTTGCATGCCGATGGAGAGTACAACCATGTCGAATTCTTCTGTTTTCGGCGTTTCATCCTCAACATAATGCACGATAAGGTTTCCAGTCAGAGGATCTTCGGATACACCTGCAACCCTAGACCTGACAAATCTTATTCCCCACTCTTCTTTGGCGCGGTTGTAATAGGCGTCAAACTCCTTTCCATAAGCGCGTAAATCCATAAAGAATATTGTGGCGTCAAGCTTTGTTGGCGTGTGCTCTTTGGCTATGACAGCCTCTTTCATTCCGTACATGCAACACGCCGCGGAACAGTAGTTGTTTCCAAGCTGGGCATCACGAGAACCAACACATTGAATAAAGGCAATTTTCTTTGGGATTTCGCCGTCAGAAGGTCGCAAAACCACGCCGCCGTATGGTCCAGAAGCGCTTAATATACGCTCAAACTCTATGCTTGTAACAACATTTGCGTAACGTCCATAACCGTACTCACTCTTCAACCGCGCATCAAACGTTTCGAATCCCGGTGCAAGTATTATTGCGCCGACTTTTAGAGTAGCTTCGCTGTCTTGCTGGTCGTAAGCCACGGCTTTTGCTTTACATATTTCGTAGCATGTTCCACAGCCGATGCATTTTTCGCGGTCAATCTTGTACTTGAGCGGTACAGCTTGTGGATAGTCGACGTAGATTGCACTTCTTTTGCTTAAGCCTTCGTTGTAGATGTCTATGGCTTCAATTGGGCATTTTTGTGCGCATAAACCACAGCCGTTGCATTTATCTTCGATTATGTAACGGGCGCGTTTTCGAAGTTTAACTTCGAAGTTTCCAGCCTCGCCGTCCATGCCCAAAATTTCCGTGTTGGTTAAAATTGTTATGTTGGGATGCCTACCAGTAGCCACAAGTTTCGGCGAGAGAATGCACATCGAACAGTCGTTTGTTGGAAAAGTCTTGTCAAGCTGAGCCATTACGCCGCCGATGCTTGCGCCCTCGTCGATAAGATACACTTTGAAGCCAGAATCAGCCAAATCCAAGGAGGCTTGGATTCCGGCAACTCCTCCGCCAACAACAAGAACTGCTCCAACCTTTTGATTTGTAACCGCCATTTTACTTCACCTCCAACGCCCTGTAAAGGGGTGTTGTTTCCATGAAACGTTCTATTGTTATCATGTTCTTCCTACGCATGTTCACAATCTGTTTGAGAACATCTGCGGGCTTGACTCCAAGCGCTTTAGCCAGCTCTTTAACCGAAAGCGGCTTGGTCTTGGTCAACAAGTGGATTTTGTGGCGCAGGAACTCTTCCTTGACTATTTCGTCCATCAGAAAGTCGAATTCCTCCTGCGAGATTTTTTCTCCGTAAACGTTGACGCTTTCTGTGAGTTCCCTTTCCCTTCCAAGCAAAACCCTAAGCCTAAAGTTAGAAGCCGCGTTTTTAGCAGCCAAAATGTTTAGCATAAGTTCTGATTCTGGAGACGCTTTTATTGGAGATTCTCCAAGTGCAGTTATAACGGTGTTAAGCTCTTTCAGGTGTTGAATGAAGCTTTTTCCCTCTAGCGGTGTGTACCATTCAAGCCTTACACGTTCCGGCTCCAAACCAGCAAGTGAAACAAGCTTTTTTAGAAGTTTCACAGCTCTTTCCGCTTGAAGGTTTCCTTCAATGTAGTGGCAGTCTGGTGGTTTGCAGCCAATCATTAAAACGCCGTCAGCGCCCTTCGCAAGTACATCCAAAACTATGGTTGGATCAAGCCTTCCGATGCACATTACGCGGGCAATGTTAACGTTTTTTGGAATTTCCATTTCCTCTAGGCAGAAAGCCCAATTACACATGAAACAAACAATTTTGGAACTCATGCTTTTGCCTCCTCAACTTGCAAGGCAAGGTTCAGTATGCGTTCATTCGAAAGCTTCTTCATTGAAATTGCCTGTTCCGGACACCGCGCAGCACATATTCCGCATCCCTTACAAAGCTCCTCATTAACCTGCGCAATCTCATTCTCGTTCTTTTTTATCGCCCCAAACGGACATACAACAGCGCAGACGTTACAGCCCACGCATAGGTTTTCGTCGACAACAGCCTTGTCCCCCTCGCATAAGTCTAGTTCTGCTAGGCATTCCGCGCATGGTCCACAGCCTAAACAACGGAAAGCCTCAAAAACCGCTTCGCGCTTCAGCTTTTCAAGGTAAACTTTAGCCTCTTCAAAGCTTAGGTGAGGCTTTTCCAAGGGAGGCTCGTATCTGCGTTCCTTCTTTTTGATGTAACCCCAATTCCTAACCCAAGTCGTTTCCTCGATTTTCTCTTCCCTTGCGCTTCTCGGGTCTTGCCCACGGAGATAAAGGTGAATCGAAACTGCCGCTTTCTTGCCTGCCCCAACCGCCTCAATGATGCTTGCTGGTCCAGTAGCCATGTCGCCGCCAGCAAAAACGCCTTTCACGCTTGTTTCCATTGTTGTAAAGTCAACTTTTATTGAAGGTGCTTTTGCCTCTTTATCTAAAAGTTCTGGCGGCACGCATGACAATTCTAGGACTTGCCCAAGTGCGGGTATAACCATGTCAACCTCGTATTGATGCTCTGAAAAGCTTATTGGGATTGGCTTTCTTCTTCCACTTTCGTCTGGTTCGCCGAGACGCATTCTCAAGCATTCAACAGCTTTAACCCTGCCATTCTCGCCAATTATTTGCTTTGGCGCGACTAGGAAGTAGAATTTAACGCCGTCCTTTTCTGCCTCTGCTACTTCATGGGGCAGCGCGGGCATCTCATCGCGTGAACGCCTATACAATATCATGACTTCTTTTGCGCCGAGCTTCTTTGCGGTTCTCGCCGCGTCTATGGCTGTGTTTCCACCGCCTATGACGGCGACTCTTTCACCAACTTTTATTGGTTCGCCCAAAGATATAGCCCTCAAAAAGTCAACAGCGTTTATCACGCCTTCAAACTCCTCACCTGGAATGTTAAGTTTCATGCCTTTCTGTGTTCCGATTGCAAGGAAAATCGCCTTATAGCCATCCTTACGTAGGCTTTCGAGCGTTATACCCTTTCCAAATTCCACGCCAGTCTTTATTTCCACGCCCAAATCCTTTATGTAGGCTATCTCATTCGCCACAACAAACTTTTCAAGGCGGAAGTTGGGTATGCAATAGCGCATCATTCCGCCAGGTTCAGCCATACGCTCAAAAACAGTTACTGGATAACCAAGTTTTGCGAGTTCGTAGGCTGCTGTTAATCCCGCCGGTCCAGCACCTATTATAGCGACTTTTTCGTTGTACTTTTTGGGTATTGGTTCTGGTTTTACGCGTCCTTGCTCCCTTTCTATGTCTGCTACGAGCCTTTTTAGTGCGCGTATTGCCACTGCTTGGTCAACGTTTGTTCTTGCGCATGCGTCTTCACATGGGCTGAAGCATACGCGTCCGCAGATGGCGGGGAAGGGCATGTCCTTGCGGATTATTTCAACTGCCTCTTTGAATTTGCCTCTTTGGAGCAGCGAGACGTAACCTTGAACGTTCACGTGGGCTGGGCATGCGGAGCGGCATGGTGGAAGTTTCTTTACTTTTGTTTGGTTATTCTTTGTCATTGTCAAACCAACTTAGAATAAATTTATGAAACACATCGAGTATATTAGGGCATCCACGTTAAGTTTAACGCAAAAATAACATAAAGTAAAGAAAAGGGGAAATAATTTATTCTCTCAGTCTGCCTTCAAGCTTGCTTACCCACCTATTGTACTCACGGGCGCTCAACAGCTTTTTAAGTTCCTGTTCCAAAGTTAACGAGTTGTTCGGCTTAATCTCCACAATCCAACCTTCGCCGTATGGGTCTTCGTTAACAAGGTTTGGCTCGTTCTTTAGCTTCTCATTCACTTTAACTATTTTGCCGCTTACTGGCGCGTAAAGGTCGAACATGAACATCCATGTTTCAGCAACGCCGAAAGGCTCCATGTGGCTTATTTCTTTTCCAACTGGTTCGGTCATTATGTTTGCTATACCCTTCAAGTGCCTCTGGGCGTAGTCTGAAACACCCACGCGAATGTTCCCTTCAGGTGTTACTTGTGCCCACGTGTGCTTTGGCGTGTATAGGAGAAGTTCAGGTGTTAGGAGCAATTCCTTGCGTTTTTCTGCTGGTATGCCTTCTGCGCGCATTAGGTCTTCGAGGCGTAGGCGGATGGCTTCTGAGACGAATTCTGATATGCTTCTGTAGCGCCCTGTTTTGATTGCTTCTTCAATCTGTTTTATTAGTTCTTGTCTTATACTTACGGTTTTCCATTCAGACATTTTCCATCACCCTCCTTTACATCTGAAGCATATATAACATAAATGCAAAATATATACTTGATGCATATATTTTAACGAATAGTAAATACCATACATAAAAAGAGCTAATGCTTCGACTCCCTGCCAAAACTCAACAAGTTCCAAACACGCTCATGAAAGTAGTAAACAACAGTTTTCAAAATTAGTTCAGAAATACCAACAATTCCGCCTAAACTCCAATCGCCCTTACTGAATATCACAACTAAAATGATTGTCGTCAAAGTTGCCACAATTCTCCAAGAAATCGCCTTCACCAAACTTCTAATAGGTTTCTCCAAATTAAAATCTCTCCTTTATTCAAATAGAACTGCGGAATTCTAATTAAGTCTTGTTATGATAGAAACGGAAAAATATTGGCTATGCGTTAAATTGATGTGCATAGTAAATACCATATAGACGGTGAAGCTTTTGGAAAGTAGAAAAGTTCAAAAAGTTGGTTATTCAACACTGACTGTTTCGCTTCCAAGCGAATGGACAAAACAGAACAACATAAACCCTGGAGACCTAGTTTTCCTAATGCAAGAAAGAGATGGCACATTAAAGATTATGCCAAGCCACTTCGCCCTAAAAGAGGAAGCAGAAGAATACATCATCAACGCAGATGCTTGCGACGAGAAAGGCATGCTCGAAAGGATAATCGTTGGAAGCTACATTCTTGGAAGAGACGTTTTGAGGGTCGTGTCATCAACAAGAATAAGCAAGGAACACGTCGACGAAATTAGGCGGATAGTTCCAAAACTAATCGGTCTCGGAATACTCGAAGAAACGCCAAAAAACATACTATTGCAGTGTTCAGTAGACCCATCGAAATTCAAACTCGACATGCTCGTTAGACGCCTAGCACTAATTGCGTCAACAATACTTTCGGAGGCGATGCAGGCATTCCAAGAAAATAACGAAGATTTGGCTATGGAGGCTGTGAGCCGCGAGGATGAAGCTGACACCATTTATTATCTTGCTGTCCGCTTGTTACTCTCTGCGCAGGCTAAACCTGAAATTGCTGAGCAAATAGGTTCGACTGACGTGCTCTTCATACCAGCCACGCGGTTGATACTTCAGTATTTGGAGTTAATTGCGGACTATTCTGAAGACATAGCCAAAAAAATCGTTGAGCTTAAAGTTTACCGCAACAGAATCCCAGCAGATGTTGTACAGAGGATTTTCCACATGGGCGAGTTAGCCCAAACAATATTCCAGAAGGCATTGGACTGCATTTTCACTAGAGACCTTCGCGTGGCTAACGGCGTACTAGAAATGAAGGAAGTTCTTGAAGGAGAAGCTGAAAGGCTGATGCGCGAAGCCCCAGAAATTCCATACTTGAGGGCTTACATTTCATGCCTAACCAAAATCGCGGATAAGGGAGCGACTATTGCTGACATAGCCATAAACAGAGCCTTGGAACAGCCTAAAAAAGAGGTTGAAGATATTGTCCGCGTGGTAAAGCATGTACGGTCTATTCCATTGGCTGCGAAGAAGAAAGCATAGCTTGCTTCAAACTTAATTTAAATCTGGTTTAAGAAGCCTTAAATGGTTAAAAGTAAATATTATAAATATGAGGAGAGGCGTGAGATAAAATGAGCAGTTTTGAGGAAGCCCTCCGAAACATAGACGTTTTCTGCAAGGTTTTGGTAAAGAAACTTATCGAAAGTGAAGCGGAGGAAAGAAGCGATATCATTGTGGAGCCTATGGAGAAACTTCTATACAAGAAGTACATAATCAGCGAGCAAATAGAGTCAAGCCCAGTTAGGCATTTAATTCCATTACCACAACTTGAAGAACCCCTGATAGACGTGTTTGAGGACGATAATTATATTAGGATTCTAATACAGTGCAAGTGCCGAGAACAAAAAATAACTGTTCACACTGATGTGGATGGCATAGAAATTTGCAACAAGGTTTGCTACAAGAAGGGCGATGGAAACGATGTTTGTGTTGACGAATGCCGAAAGATAACTCTTCCAGTTGATCACCTAAAAATTGAAAGCATGGTTACGAAATGCAACAATAACGAGGCACTTGAAATAGAAATTCCAAAAGGAAACTGACTGTTTACGATTCGCTTGCCTCTCGACGCTTTATCCTAATTTTACACTTCTCCTCATCACTACATTTTATACAAGTGTAGATAACATCAAACTCACTTTTGCTCGGGTCAGATGGATTCACGAAAAAAGCGAAGCATTCCTCGCCACGTTTTATGGTTGCTCCACAACAGAAGCACTTGTGTTCTTTTAGGGCTGTTACCTTCATGTTTTATTCCCAAAACGTGATAGCGTAATTCGCACTATTAACACTTATCCAGCCAACTTTAAAATTAGAATGGTAAAAAGAGAGAGAAATGAGTTTAGCCGATCTTGCTTAGTACTGGGTCCAATTTTACCTTGTGAAAATCGAGCGCAAGTTCTTTTGGGTCTACTCCTAGGCTTATGCTCAAAAGCTCAGCGTAGTGAATAACTGGCATGCTATATTCTTCCTTGTACGTGGTTTTTATGAGCATCTGACCAAGATCAAGCGTTAAGAAGCAGAATGGACAAAGCGTTGATATGCAGTCAGCGCCAGCCTTAAAAGCGTTTACTATTTTGTCTCTGGCTATGGCTAAAGCCACATCGTCAGCGTAGCCCCTCAACAGACCGCCACAACACTTTAGCTTATTTCTGTACCAGATACTTTTGGCGCCTAACGCTTCGATTAGGTCGTCAAAGATTTTTGGGCGTTCTGGGTCGTCAAACCTCAAGAGCGCGCTTGGTCTAAGCAGGTGACAACCAGAAAAGGCTGCAACTTTCAGCTTGCTTAGTGGTTTTACAACACTCTTTTTCAGGTTATTTAAGCCAACATCGTTCATCAAAACTTGAAGGTAATGCCGCACTTCCTTATTTCCCTTAAACTCTTTACCGACAGCTGCGAGGATTTTGTTAACCCTTTCCTTAAGCTCTTTCTTCTCTTTTAGAAGGGTATTAGTCATGGCAAGCGACTCGAAGCATCCAGTGCATAAAGTGACTATATTTAGGTCTGCTTCTTCGGCTAGGCAGATATTGTACGCGGCGATGGCAAGGCTTGTTTCCAAATCTATTGATTGCAACGGTGGAGGAGCACAGCAAGTCATATTCTCCAGGTCGACGAGTTCTATTCCAAGTTTTGTTAGGGCTTTTCGCGCTGCCAACTCGTAGTGTGGCTGACGCGCGGGTATTGTGCATCCTAAAAATAAGGCGTAGCTCGTCATTGCGCTTCACCTTTCTTAAACTGAATTTTGTCAAATCCCGTTGCTGAGAGAATACGCTTCACGGCTTCGACGCCTGCTGGTTTGAGTTGGGGTAAGCCGTATTCGGCGCGTTTTTTCTCGAGGAATTTTGATATAGGGACTATGCGTCCCTCGCTCATTAATCCAGCTGCAAACTCTGCGTAAATGTTTGGCATGTTTCCCTCGCGGATGGCAATGTTTCTCAAAGCGTAAATTACGTCGGCTATTTCGACTTTTTGTGGACAACGTTCTTGGCAGTTGTAGCATGAGGAACAAAGCCAAATGGCGCCGCCAGACAAAACTTCGTCTCTTAACCCGAGCAGCGCAAGCCTAATGATTTCTCTTGGATTGTATTTGTCAGTAATTTTTGCTACTGGACAGCTTGAAGCGCATGTCCCGCACTGGTAGCATAGTGTTATTGTTTCTCCGCCGAGCCTGCTGGTTATTTCTTTTGCAAAATTCTTTGCCAACGCTTTCTTTTGTGTTTCCTCAGCCATCAAGATTAACGCTCCTTTATTGGTTTAGGCTAGTTGAAGTGCACCAAGCTTCTCCACTTTTTCAGTCATGGCTCTTGCGGCTTCGGCGAACTTGTCACCTTCTATGTAAACCATGTTGAACATTTCGAGGCGTTCTGGCTCAATGCCATACTCTTTCAGCAAAACCTTTGCAAGCTCCACTTTCTTCTGTGCCTTCTGGCTTCCAACCTCGTAGTGGCAACCGTCTTGCTTGCATCCGACAACCATGACTCCTTGAGCGCCAGCCTTGAAGGCTTCCAGTATATGCTGTACTTGCACTATGCCAGTGCACGGCACACGCAGCACGCGCACGTTTGCTGGATAACTGAGCATAGCCATTCCAGAAGAATCCACAGCGGCGTGACCGCACTCTGAACAGCAGAAAGCCAAAACAAGCGGTTTTGATGTTCCATTAATGGACAACAGCGCTTTCATTTGAGCTAAAATCTGGTTTGGCTTCAAGTGGCGAAGTTCGATTGCTCCAACTGGGCATGTGCCAACGCATACGCCGCAGCCTTCGCATAAGAGATCGTCCACATGCGCGACAAAGTGTCCGTCAGTCTTTTCCGTTAGGGTTATCGCTCCATATGGGCATGTTACTGGACAGAATTCGCAGTCTCCACAATAATCCTCGTTCACGTAGGCTGTTTTCTGGTCTTTGACAATTTTGCCGTTCAATAGGAATTTTGCAGCCTTAACCGCTGCTGAGTGAGCTTGAAGCGAAGTTGTAGGCGCATCCTTGGGGAATATCGCTCCACCGCAGATGAAGACGCCCCGCTTCTTCGTCTCCGTAGGTCTAAGTTTCGCGTTATATTCCTTAAAGAAGCCGTCCTTGTCCAGTTCCAAGCCAAGCATTTCCGCAAGCTCTTTTGCGTCTTCAACAGGCACCATTGCTGGCGATAAGACGACAAGATCTGCTTCCAGTTCCAAGAATCTTCTTAAAAGTTCGTCTTCAACATCGACTATTAGCAGGTTTGCCTCTGGGTCGTGCAAGATTTCCGTTGGTCTTCCCTTCACGAATTTTATTCCCATCTCGCGGGCGCGTTCATAGTAGTATTCGTGTTCTCTTCCAGTGGTTCTTATGTCGATGTAACATATCGTTATGTCAGTGTCTGGAAAAGCCGACTTAATCAGTGTGGCGTGTTTCAGCGATATCATGCAGCATATGCTTGAACAGTAGGGGTTCCAGCGTCTATCCCTAGAGCCAACACACTGGATGAAGACTATTCTTTTTGCTGGCTTTTTGTCTGATGGTCGAATTATCATGCCCTTTGTTGGACCGAAGGCGTCAATCATCCTTGCAAGCTCAAGCTGCGTTATCACGTCTGGATATTCGCCGTAGTGGTACTCTTTTATCACGCTTGGGTCATACTCCTTAAAACCAGTGGCGACGATTATGCTGCCAACGTTAAGCGTAACTTTCTTGCTTT
Source organism: Bathyarchaeia archaeon (assembly GCA_038883655.1). Taxonomy (GTDB): domain Archaea; phylum Thermoproteota; class Bathyarchaeia; order Bathyarchaeales; family Bathycorpusculaceae; genus JAVZLQ01. The sequence continues at coordinate 58,321 of JAVZLQ010000004.1, read as the reverse complement.
TTTGGTTCAACTCAATTGCCTTTGTGGGGCAAACATCAACGCACTTGGCGCACTCGGCGAATTTGCATGCTTTAGCGTCTATAGCGTACACTGGCGGATAAACAAGCGGCGTGTTAATGTAAATCGCCTTCCTACTCTTCAACCTCGCGTTGTACTCGTCTAGGACCTCAACTGGACAAACAGAGGCACACAAGTCGCATGCAACACATTTTTCCTCATTAACGTACCTCGGCTTTCTCTCAATGGTCACCTTATAGTTTCCAGGCGCGCCCTCAACCTTTACAACCCTAGAGTTTGTCAGCACGTTAAGGTTTGGAATCTCTGAAAAGCCAGAACGATAAACGCATTTTCGCGAAGTATGCGTTATTGTTTTCACGTCTGAAGCTGGCGATTGGATGCATATTGCACAGTCGTCTGTTGGGAAGAAACGCCCAGCCTTCGCGGCTAACCCTCCTAGAAACGGCTCCTTCTCAACCAAGTAAACTTCAAAACCCATGTCCGCTAGGTCTTCTGCAGCCTGCATTCCAGCCAGTCCACCGCCTATAACGAGAATGGATTTTACGGCTGGAAACTCCAGTTTCTCGATTGGCTCCGCAAGTTTTACACGTTCTATTGCAGCCAAAAGCATAGCCTTCGCCTTTTCCGTTGCCTCTTTAGGTGCGTCACGGTGAGGCCATGCACAGTTGTCTTTTACGTCTATAACTTCAACGAAGTTTGGGTTAAGCCCAACTGCTTCTAGGGATTCAACAATGTTTATTTCACCAATTTTTGGTATGCTTTCTGCGACGACGACGCGGTTTATTTTTCCGTTTTTTACGGCTTCAACTAATGTTTTTAGTCCTTGACCTCGCCAAAATTCGTTGCCAACAGCCACGAGGGAGACTTGTGGTATGCCTTTCAGATAGTTTGTTATTTCTTCAAAGTTTAGGATTTCTGCCAACTGTTTTCCGCAGTCGGATAGGAATACTCCAATTTTTGCCTCTTCCATTTCCATCACCTTCCAATTTTCTTTATTAACCGCCTCTCGGAATCATAAATTTCAACCTGCAACGGCATTTGCCCAACTGCAAAGTGCGTAGCACACGCGAAGCACGGGTCATATGCCCTAAAAGCCATCTCAACCATGTTCAAAATGCCATCGTTAACCTTGCCATTTTTTATCAGCGCCTTCGCGGCATCCTTTATTGATATGCATATGCTCGGCGCATTATGCGTTGTAGCAACGATAAGATTGACTTTTTTGGCTAATGCCTTCTCGTCAAGTATGTAATGGTGGATAAGCGTTCCACGTGCGGCTTCAACTATGCCCACGCCTTCGCCTGGCTTGCCTGGCTTATTTCGGATGTCTTTGCTTGTTATTTCTGGGTCTGTTACAAGTTCTAGTGCGCGTTCAGCCGCGTACAAAAGTTCTATTAGCCTAGCCCAGTGATATGCCAAAGTGTTGTGAACTGGCTTTCCGCCAAGCGTCTTATACATTCGCTCGTATTCAGCCTGCGCTAATGGGGTTGCCATGCCGTCCGCAGCGTTGAGCCTTCCAAGCGGTCCAACACGGTATAGTCCGCTTTGGGAGCCACCGACGAATCCTTTCCATCCAACCTTTTTTAGGTATGGCAGCTTCACGTATGTCCATGGTTCTACATGCTCTTCAATCACGTCCAAGTATTCTTTTGGCTTGAATTTAACGAACTCATTTCCGTTTGGGTCTACCACACGCACGTCGCCATCGTAGAAGTTTACGTGGTTGTTTTTATCAACCAACCCCATATAGTAGGTCTGCAGCGTATAGGCTTCACTTTTTATTAGGTTGACGTAGTCCGTGTTTTTCAACACTATGTCATCGAAGAGTTTTAGGCTGAATTTTGCAAATTCAAGGCAGCTTCTAACCATCTTCTCAATTTCGCGCCGCTCCTCTTCAGAGAGCGGTTTTGAAACCCCTCCTGGTATGCACGCGTTAACCGGATGGGTCGCCTTTCCGCCCAAAATCTCCGTTATCTTTTGCCCGTAAGCCCTATGCTTTATGACTTCTTTGCCTATTTCAAGTCCAGCCTTCTCAATAACGCCTATAACGTTTCTTTTTTCTGGTGGAGCATCGGGTCCAACGACAAAATCTGGACCGCCCAGATAGTAAAAGTGTAATGTGTGGTCGTAGAGGTAATAGCCACAATACATTAGTTCACGGAGCTTTTTAGCTGCTGGCGGCGGCTCAACATTGAACGCCGCGTCTAAGGCTTTTGCGCCTGCCATGTGGTGAGCGACTGGGCAGACACCGCAAATCCTCGTCGTTATTATTGGCAGGTCTTCGGCTCTTCTTCCTTCGCAGAATCTTTCAAAGCCTCTCAGTTCTGGAACTTGGAAGTAGGCTTCTTCCACATTTCCAGCTTCATTTAGGAATATTGTTATTTTTCCGTGCCCCTCAAGCCTTGTGATGGGGTTTATGATTATTTCCTTCATCTATCTCACCTTCCTCCGTAAGGTGGAGTTTGCAAGAGAATACTTGTAAAAGGTTCCAATCGGGTCCACTATTTGCTCGATTACGCTTGGGTCTGCAGCTATTGATGCGAAGGCGCTTATCATCGCTGCGCCTTGGTCTGTTACTCTCGGCGTTGGTCCGCCACATCCAGTGCATGGCACGTTGGCTTTTAGGCATTGGGCGCCGCATCCGCCTCTTGTGGCTGGCCCCATGCAGATGACGCCTTGGTCTAGGAAGCATGTTTTGAAGTCGTCTTCTATCTCGTAAATTCTCTTCACTTGCGTGATTTTTCTGTCCTTTTTCTCTCTTGGGCATTCGTCGCATATTGACTTGTTTAGTAGGAAGCTCACGCCTTTTGGCGGTAGTTTACCGCTAAATATCGCCTCCACAGTTTCTATTATCCTCGGAACTGGTGGCGGGCATCCCGAAATGAAATAGTCAACATCAACCGTTTGAGCTAGAGTCTTAACCGTGTCGTAAAATTCTGGGAGTTCAAGTTCGCCTTCCTTAACTTTTAGACGTGGTTGTGGAGTAACACCCTGCAGGTTTTTAGTTGATGGTGTTTCAAAGTATGCTCTTTCAAAGATTTTTTGTCTATTCCAAAGGTTTCCAAGCCCTATGACGCAGCCGTCACATGCGCAAGAACCGAAAGCCACAAGCACCTTTGACTTTTGCCTTAAAAGTTTCGCCATATATTCCTGTTCGCTGTTGCGAATTGCACCATTAAAGAAGCACACGTCAATGTACTTGTCTGGCATCGCCTCAACATCTTTACATTTTATGTCCATTGCCACTGGCCAAAAGACTATGTCGGCATTGGCTATGACATCTAGGATTTTTTCGTTTATGTCGAGAACGGCGATTTCGCAGCCGCCGCAACTTGCAGCCCAATAAAACGCAAATTTTAGTTTCTCCATCTTCGCACCAGCTTGTTTTAATGGAAAATTACTAATCGCGCTTCTGTAATTTAAATTTAGCCATAGTAAATAGAGAAAAAACTACGTGCGTTATACTTGGTTTAAGTGTGGCATATAAGTGCTAGACGCCGACTGTTTCCGCTTCTCGATGTTCTTCCTTTTTGGGACTTAATGCTGAACTCTCCGCTTCTTGAATGTTCCTAGTTTCTTGGCATTGCGACGCAGACTCTTCCTCTTTCAGGTTTAAGGTGCCCTTGATTGTGCCGTCCTCTTGATATTTAAGGGTAAAGCCCATCTTTCTTGTTAGGTTTATAGCCCTATAATTGTCTGGAAGCATTATAGCGTAAAGCGTTTCCACTCCCATGTCCTTGCAAACCTCAATGGTGTAATCCACCATTTTTGTGCCCAAGCCCAAGCCTTGCCACGGGTCAGCAACTATAAAGGCTATTTCGCCAGCCCGCCTATCTGGTTCTAGGCTTACACGGGCAACGCCCAATATCCGCCTTTGTCCATTCTCGTTTAATTCAGCGACTATAGCGATTTCCCTATCATAGTCAATGTTGCAGTAGCGAACGCGCACTTCATGTGGCGTGTCCTTGATTATTTGGAAGAACCTGTAACGTATGGATTCTTCCGAGAAGTTTTTGAACATTTCAAGCCATAAGGGCTCGTCTTCAGGCTTTATCGGCCTCAGCAGTACCGTGCGTCCATCGCGCATGCGCCACAAAGTTTCGTATTTCTTCGGGTATGGGCTTATGACCAGGTGTTGGTGTGGCTCAAATTTTTGGAAGACCAGTTCTTTGTCAATTATGATTCTCGCATCAAGTGCGTAAGCATCTTTATCATTAATCAAAAGTGGGTTGATGTCGACTTCCTTTAACTGTGGGAAATCAACGAGCAACTGCGAGAAGCGCAAAATTATCTCTTCAAGAAGTTTGATGTTTGCTGGCGGCACATTCCTATAGCCTTTCAAAAGCTGATAAACCTTTGTCTCCTCCATTAAGCGTCTAACCAAGGTCTGATTTAATGGTGGAAGCCCTATTGAAAAGTCTTTGAAAAGTTCAACGCCAACGCCGCCCATGCCGAAGAGAATTACTGGTCCGAAAAGCGGGTCTTTCTTTGCTCCAAGTATAACTTCGTATCCTCTCTTTTTAATCATTGGCTGAACAGTTACGCCCAGAATTTCCGCTTGTGGATTATAGTTTTTCGCGTTGTGCATGATTTGCTCAAAGGCTGCTCTGACTTCAACTTCGTTTTTTAGGTCTAGGAAGACTCCGCCAGCATCCGTTTTGTGGACAATTTGCGGAGACAAGATTTTGAGCACAACTGGGTAGCCAATCTGCGAAGCGCAGGCTACGGCTTCATCAGCTGTTGTTGCTACTAGGGTTTTGGCAACAGGAAAACCGTAATATTCAAGCAGCTTTTTCGCTTCGGCTTCTGTTAAAAGTTCGCGGTTTTCCATGGCTGCGTTTCGCATTATAACTTGTATTGGACGCTTTGGCGGGGCAGCGTCGACTGGAAGCTCCTCTGGAGTTTCATAAAGCAGCTCGAGGTTGCGCTTGTACTGGTACATGTAAAGATACGTCTTTATGGCTTGTTCTGGAGTTGCGTATGTTGGTATGCCATTTTCGTTAAATATGCGGTTGGCTTCTTCCACAGCGCCATAACCCATGAAGGAGGTTAGTACCGTTTTGTTCTTGTATGCCATGCTCTTGTAAACTTCAACTATGCCCTTCGCGATTTCAACTGGCTCAGCAACCGCCTGCGCCGTGTAAATTATTAGGATTCCGTCAACATTCTCGTCTTTTAGGCAAGCTTCGAGAACAGCCTTGTAACGGTCAGCCTTTGCGTCTCCTAAAATGTCTATTGGGTTGCCATGGCTCCAGTAATGTGGCAAAATGCCATTAAGAAGCTCCATCGTTTTTGGGCTAAGCTTGGCTAGTTTTCCGCCTCTTGCTATAAGCGCGTCGGTAGCCATAACGCCTGGACCGCCAGCATTCGTGATTATGGCGAGGTTTGGACCTTTAGGAAGCGGTTGCAAGCCCAAAACTTCAGCGCAGTTGAATAGGTCGGCTATTTCTTCTACGCGCACTATGCCCGCACGCTTGAATGCTGCGTCGTAAACGTCGTCTTCGCCAGTCATTGAACCAGTGTGTGAGGCTGCCGCTTTTGCGCTTTCGCCGAATTTTCCAGCCTTAACAACTATTATTGGTTTTGTTCTTGCGAAGTGACGTGCTGCGCTCATAAATTTTCTCGCGTTCGTTATCCCCTCAATATACATGAGTATGCTTCTTGTCTTCGGGTCTGTTCCAAAATAGTCTATCAAATCGCCAAAGTCAACATCTATCATGGAGCCGACAGAGACGAAGTTGCTGAAGCCAATATTTTCATGCATAGCCCAGTCAAGAATGGCGGAGCCTAACGCACCGCTTTGGCTTATGAAGGCGATGTTTCCCTCTTTAGGCATCTTTTTTAGAAATGTTGCGTTTAACTTGTTGCTTGGGCGGATTATTCCCAAACAGTTCGGTCCAACAATACGCAAACCATATTTACGTTTTATTTCTAGGATTTTGTCTTCTAGGGCTTTGCCCTCTGGACCAACCTCTTTGAAGCCAGCGCTTATGATTATTATGCCCTTTATTCCCGCCCTTCCGCATTGCTCAACAATTTCTGGGACAGTTTTTGCTGGAGTTGCAATCACCGCCAAATCAACAGTTTCTGGAATTTGCTCAACTGACGGGTAGGCTTTTAAACCCAAAATCTCGGTTTTGCGAATGTTAACAGGGTAAACCCTACCCTCAAAACCAAAATCCAAAAAATTCCGCATAAGCGCATATCCAACGCTTCCTTCTTCATCGCTGGCGCCAACAACAGCCACGCTTTTAGGGTTAAAAATTTTGTCGAGATGTAGGGTAACCAAGCTAAGACACCAGCACCTTGAAGATTCGGCGGCGAGGATTAAAAGTTTACCTAAAAATAAACAGCATTTTCAAAGTTAATTAAACCTATAACTTTAAAATCAACTTATGTCTGATAAAAAGGATGGATTGGTAATGGATAAAGTGAAGTTTAGCTTCGCATTCATTGGCATAGCCCTATTCACACTTGCAGGCTGGCTTATAGGAGCACTAATAGAGCACCCGCCTAGTCCCGGGGGCTTTCAAGCAATAATCGCCTTAATCGGCGCCACTATAGCAGCTGGCGTGCTGGCATTAGGAGAATCGCTAAAAAGCTGAAAGATAAGGCAATAGTTGCGATTTATGAGATTATAATCTGCCTTCAGAAGCTAAATTTTGTACGGTTATAATTTTGGCTTTACTATTTGGGTTTATGGTAAAGGCAGAAGCTAGTTTCATACACCTTTTTTCTTTGACATTTTTTGGCAATATCTTCAAGTTTTGGCAGCTCATTTCCTTGTTTAACTTCTTCAAGCATTTCAGAAATTTTTTGGAGTTCTTGTTCGTAATTCCTTGAAATAGAATTAATAGATCAAATAGTATAAACAAAGAATACGCCAATAAAAATTGTAAGCATTACCCGAATTATTAATTGGATAGTTTCGTTAAGCCCTTGAATTGGAAAAGCAATCAGAAGTGATATAACAGTTAGAAACAATGTAAGAATATAAGACAATTTTGAAATGGTGCTTTGAAAGACTAAAACAAAGACGCTATGTGTGCTTGATGGATAAGGTTAAGCTGAAAAATCAGAAAACAAGCCTAGCGTCTCCTAACGCCATAAAGAGTGAAAACATAAAATTTCTTATCCCTTGCTGAGGTGGTAATAAATGGGAAGTGAAAAACATAAAAATAATTCGAAATTTAGAATTAAGTGGTATGCGATTTGTCGGAAGAATTATCCTACAAAGAAGGGTCTAGTGGAAAATGCCCTCATTGTCAACATATCGTTTTTTGATGAAGTTAAAACTTTATACTCCGAAGATGTTAAAGGTCATCTTTGCCCTGAACCTAAATATTTAGTAGTTACAAGCAAAGATAAAAAAGAGAAGGTTTCAGTTTATTTTTCTTTATGTCCTAATTGTAAAAGACCGATGGTAGTGGCTAAAGTAGAGACTGGACAAGAACGGACAGTTTACAGGTTGGTTTCATTTAATGTTGCTAGAATAGTCCCGCCAAAGTGTCTAAAGAGATTCGAGGATTTTCTTGAAGCTGCTGTTAGAAATATTGGAAATTTTGCAGCTAAAATCTAGAAGAGGGAGAGTCATTCTTGATTGGAAACTAAGCCAAAAACGTAGAGAGGGTATCCATTTTATGCTTTAGCAGACGCCTAAATTTGACATCACTTCTTGCTCATTAAATATTCGTGTATTGCCCTCGCCGCTCTTTTGCCTGCGCCCATGGCGCTTATTACTGTCGCTTCGCCAGTTACGATGTCGCCGCCCGCATAAACACCTTCAAGGCTTGTTTTGCCATTTTCATCCGCCACAATTGTACCCCATTTCGTGACAGTCAAGCCTTCTGTTGTACGCTGTATTATTGGGTTAGGTGTCCGCCCAATCGCAACAATAACTGTGTCCACGTCCATTGTGAATTCTGAACCCTTAACTGGGACTGGTCTCCGTCTTCCGCTTTCGTCTGGCGGTCCAAGTTCCATGCATATGCATTCCATCTGTTTAACCCAGCCTTTCTCGTCGCCTATAAACCTCGTCGGATTCGCTAGGAACTTGCAGATTATTCCCTCTTCCTCAGCGTTTTCGATTTCCTCTCTCCGCGCTGGCATTTCTTCTCTTGAACGGCGATAGACAATGCAGACTTCTTCCGCGCCTAAGCGAAGTGCTGAACGTGCAGAGTCCATGGCGACGTTTCCTCCGCCTATAACCGCCACGTGTTTGCCAATTCTTATCGGCGTGTCATATTCCGGAAAAGCGTAAGACTTCATGAGGTTAACCCTGATCAGAAACTCATTTGCAGAGTAAATTCCACCCAAATCCTCGCCTGGCACGCCTAGAAAAGTTGGGAGACCAGCGCCAGTCCCAATAAAAACAGCGTCGAAACCTTCCTCATTCAAAAGCTCTGGAATTGTGTGAATCCGTCCAATAAGATAGCCTAGACGCAGTTCCACACCCAACTTTTGAATGTAATCAACCTCTGCTTGCACTATGCTTTTTGGCAAACGAAACTCTGGAATGCCATAAACCAAAACCCCGCCTGGAAGATGCAAAGCCTCAAAAATCACAACTTCATGTCCAAGCTTGGCAAGGTCAGCCGCAGCAGTTAAGCCAGCTGGACCAGCACCTATGATGGCGACACGCTTTCCAGTTGGAGGCGCCTTCTCTGGAACACTTATGCCTCTGGCTCTCTCCCAGTCTGCAACAAACCTTTCAAGTCTGCCAATGCTCACTGGGTCGCCGACCTTGCCAAGAACACAGAATTTTTGACATTGCTCTTCCTGTGGGCAGACCCTTCCACAGATTGCTGGAAGGCTGTTTTTCTCCTTAATTTTCTTGATTGATTCCTCGAACTTCCCTTCCCTCAAAAGCTTGATGAATGCTGGAATATCTATTTCAACCGGACAGCCTTGAACACACTGCGGTTTTGGACATTGAAGGCAACGGTTCGCCTCGGCTATGGCTTGCTCTTCCGTATAACCCAAGGCAACCTCGTTAAAGTTTCGCCTTCGAACTTCTGGCTTCTGCTTCGGCATCGGCACAGCTTCTTTCTGAACCTTTGGTTTGGGTTTAGTTTCTGCCACAACCACAACCTCCTAGTTTCTCCCAGACAAGGGAGCTTAGGCGCTCTTCTGGAAGGAACATCCTCTGCCTTTTTATCAAACCATCAAAATCCACAGCATGTCCATCAAATTCTGGTCCATCAACACACGCAAACTTCATCTTTCCGCCAACCGTGACGCGGCAGACGCCGCACATGCCCATACCATCAACCATTATAGGCGTTAAAGTCACGATTGTCGGTGTGCCGAAAGGTTTTGTTATTTCACAGACATTCTTCATCATCACAACTGGTCCCATTGCGACGCAGCGGTCAAACTTTCCCTTTTCAAGGAGTCCCCTCAAAAAGCCAAGACCCTTATAGCCCTTTGAGCCATCATCAGTCGCCACATAAAGCCTATCGCTTACATCTTTCATTTCATTCTCGAAGAAAAGCAGCTCCTTTATCCTAGCCCCAATAACAGTCGTAACCGTGTTGCCAGCCTCCTTCAAGGCTTTAACTTGCAAAAGCATTGGAGCAATCATCACGCCGCCGCCAACACATAAAACGTTTCCAAAATTCCTAATTTCTGATGGATTGCCAAGCGGACCAGTGATGCTGCTTATGCTTTCGCCTTCTTTCATCAAACCAAGCTGCTTTGTTGTCTTGCCAACCTCGTTGAAGACAAACGTGATTGTGCCTTTCTCCCTATCATAGCCAGCTATGGTTAATGGTATGCGCTCGCCCTTCTCGCCTAAAATAAGTATTATGAACTGCCCAGGCTGCGCCTTCCTCGCTATGTCTGGAGCCTTCACCTCGAAAAGCTTGATTTTTGGAGCCAACTCCTTTTTGGCGACTATTTCATACATCCTATTTCGCCTCCAAAACCTCAAGCCTCAAGGGCGGCATAGACGCAATCTTTTTGAAAAACTCCTCAAATTTCTGGTTAAATTCACCTACGCAGCGAGGAGAAACCGTGAAAAGCTCGAAACGCTCAAGTAAACCATTCTTTTTTAGAAAATCTTTAAGAACGTCCATGTTTCTTTCGGCTGTTTCTCTTCCCTCTTGAAGTTTGCAGTCCTCAGCTGAGCAGACAACGGCCATTACACCGTCGAAGCCGCTATGTAATGCTTCGACAACGTGAACTGGATCTAAAGCCTTGAAGCATGGGATTTCCATGGCTACAGCCTTCTTTTTGAAAAGTAGGCATTCTGGGTCGTCTAGGCAAGAGAATTCTGACCATTGACAGCAAAAGACAAGTATTGACGGAAAGTTAGCTTCTCCCTTCATTTTTCTCGCAGCTTCTCCATAAAGCCTCACAAGCTTGCTGATGTTTTCAAATTCGAAACCTTTAACCTGTATTGCCAAGTGCGGACAAACCAACGCGCATGCTCCACAACCCATACACGCCTCTTGGATTATCCGTGGCGTTGCAAACTCTTCGGCTTCAATTGCGCCGTAGGGGCAGATGAAAACGCATTTATCGCAGCCAACACACTTTTCAGTGTCGTAAACAGCCTTATGTGAATACTTTACCACTTTTAAAGCATCTTTGCTGAAGCCCAGCTGCTCCAGAACGGCTTTGCCAAGCATAAGCCTCCTCGTGTTGATTTTTGTTCCCCTTTTGAAGCGGCAGAACTCGTCCTCACATTGTATTGAAATTACGTTTTTAATGCCAGAATTTAAAGCCCTAAAAACAAATTCTGTTGGCACACGACCAGAACACGGAATCCGCAGTGGAATGTAATCCTTCACGTTTAAGCCATGAGCTTTCAGAATTTCCTCAACTTCACACGTTGCGGGAGAATTGCCACGACACATCAGAACAAGTGTTTCGCTTTTGACTTTCTCGCGCATATGCTCCAAATATTCCATCAAATTTTCGTAATTGTAATAGACAATTTCTATGGCTAATGATGGACAAGCGCTATAACAGATTCCGCAGACTTGGCATTTTTGAATGTCAACCTCGAAATTGCCGCTTTCTGGATCCCGCTTTACAGCCTCATAGGGACAAACAGCATAGCAAACCGCACATTTACTACAATAGTCCTGATTTATGCGCACAGCAGCAGCGCACGTAGCTTCGTTCATGCACCATTTCTCCACCATCTAGCGTAAACTTGCCTCACGCCTAACGCGTAAAGGCTTAAGAAGATTTTTGATGGCAACTCCAATAATATAATGGTTTTGGAGCACACCTAGGGTTTATAATAGTAAGGTCTGCGAATATAACCATAAGCCTCAAGCGCGGCGGTTATACCCTGCCCAACAGCCGTTCCAACTTGCTTCACCGGATGGTTTGTGACGTCTCCAGCGGCGTAAACCCCTGGAATGTTTGTTCTCTGGCGTATGTCAATTATTATGTAACCTTCCTCGTCTGTGGCTACGCTTGCTTCTTTGGCTAGTTGGCTGTTTGGGTCTTCGCCAACTTGTATGAAAACGCCGTCGATGGGCAACTCGCTGGTTTCGTTGGTTTTGTTGTTGAAGATTACCGCCTTGTTCACGAGTTTTTCGCCTCTAATCTCCCTAACCTCAGTGTTCCACAAAATTTCCACGTTGGCTTTCTCTTTTAACGCTTTTACAAGTGCTTCCTCAGCCCTAAAAGCATCTCGCCTATGCGAAACCTTGACCTCGCTAGCAATTTCAGCCATATACAAAGCCGTTACAACGGCGGAGTTGCCTCCGCCAACAACGAGCACACGCTTACCCTTAAACAGTGGTCCGTCACAGATGCCGCAGTAGCTTACACCCCTTCCGCGAAACTCTTTTTCGCCTGGAACGCCCAATTCGCGATAATGCGAGCCAGACGCAATTATGACCGCTTTAGCTTCGTAGGTGGCTTTGTTTGTTTTTATCAGCTTGGCTTCACTTTTCAAGTCCATGCCTAAAACTTTCTCGAATTCGCGTATTGTCACGCCCACTTTTCTGCAGTGCGCAGCCATTTTCTGGGCAAGCTCAATACCACTTATACTTTCGAATCCCGGATAATTCTCAATGAGCGGGGCGTCAGCAGTTGTGCCTCCAACCATCTTTTCCTCTAAAACCAGCGTTTTTAGTCCGCTTCTTGCGCCGTAGATTCCAGCCGCCAAGCCAGCGGCGCCACCGCCTATAATGATTAGGTCCCACTTTTCCATGCGTAGCAGCCTCCACGCTAATATTTTGTTGTCAAGTCTTATCAATTTTGCATGCGCCTAATCGTCTTCGTCAATGTCAAAGTCAAGTTCGCTTATTTCAATTTCGTAGCATTCCTGGCATAAGCCATCGAAAAGCTCGTATTCCTCCTGTGAGATTTGCTTTCCGCATAATAGGCATCTGTAAACTTCTGTTTCCTCGTCCATTACATGACATCCCCAAACATGTCATCTGATTCCTCTGTCATCTGGTCGTCCCAGCACTCCCAACACATGCCATCAAAATTCTCGTATTCGTCCTCGTCAATTTCGCAGCCGCAAACTTCACAGTAAAAATTCTTTTCGCTTTCCTCTCTAGAAGCCTTGCGCTTCTTTTTCTCTCTCGCCAAACAGACCACTAAGTAATTTAACCGCCTTGTTGATGTAAAAACATTTTGAAACATAAATCAGTAAAATTTCGCTAGATTGCCTGGGTAACAAACTCGGCTATGTCCAAGACTTGGATTTTCCCTTCGTTGCCAGTTGTTTTAACAGCATCTTCAATCGTTAAGAGGCAGAATGGACAAGCCACAGCTAAAATTTCAGCGCCAGCAGCTACAGCGTCCCTAACGCGTATTTCAGCCAATCTTGGACCTGGAATGTCAACCCACATTCTTCCGCCTCCTCCCTCGCAGCATAGGCTTCTGGCTCTTGAACGGTCAAACTCTAAAAGCGTCACGCCTGGAATGCTCTCAACAACTTTTCTTGGTTCTTCGTATATGCCGTTTTGTTTGCCAAGGAAGCATGGGTCATGGTAAATTACCTTTTTGTTCACTTCTTTTGTGAAGGTTAGTTTTTTCTCGTCTACAAGTTTGGCTAGCAACTGCGTGTGATGAAGCGGCTCAAAGCTTGTTTGGTTGTAGCGGTTTTTGAAGGCGTGAAAGCCATGTGGACAGTTTGTTACGGCTTGTTTGACGGCGTATTTGTTGAAGATTTTCATGTTCTCCTCAACTAGAAATTCAAACAAGCCTTTCTCGCCCATGCCGTAAACTTCGCTTCCACAGCAATTTTCCTCTTCGCCTAAAACTCCAAAGCTTACTCCAGCCTTTTGGAGGCACAAAACAAAACTTTTAGCCACGTTTTGAACACGCGGGTCATAAGCCGGTGTGCAACCAACATAATAGAGGATTTCTGCACCTTGTGAAATGTGTTTAACGTTTAAGCCTTGGCTCCACTCAGTGCGTTTGCTTCGGATTCTAGCCCATGGATTTCCATTCTTAAATGTGCTTTCAAGCGCATCGCGTATAGTTGGCGCTATTTGTCCCTCTTCAACAGCCACGCTTCTGATGTCTATTAAGAACTCGTATGGGTTAAGGTCCTTCGGGCAACGGACGCCGCACGTGGAACACGTTGTACAGCTCCACAGCTCGTTTTGTGGATGAATTGTTAACCTTCCCAGCGCGGAGACCTCGCGCATGTAGCGCCTGACGTTTAAGTTGGCTTTTTTGGCTACTGGGCAGCTGCCCGTGCACATTCCACATTGTATGCATTCGAGAAGTTTGTGTTTTTGGATGAGTTCTTGAACGTTCATTTAGATGTCACTTTGACTGATTTTTGGGGGTAAGATTTTTAATAAGTGTTTTCCCTTCTATGAGTCAAAAATATCATTGAAAGTGGAGATTACTCGTCATGGAGAAGAAAACGCCGAGAATTGGAATTTTTGTCTGCGAATGCGGCGGAAACATAGGCGATGTGGTGGATGTTAAGGCTGTTGTTGAAGCTGTTAAAAATTGGGAAGGCGTCGTTGTCGCCAAACAGCACAAGTACTTGTGTTCAAAGCCCGCCCAGGAAATGATAATTGAAGCCATAAAAAAGAACAACCTTGACCGCGTTGTAGTCGCAAGTTGCACGCCGCGCATGCACTTGCAAACGTTCCAAAGCGTTTTGGAAAGGGCTGGACTAAACCCTTACATGCTTGAGTTTGTAAATATCCGCGAACAAAGCTCATGGGTTCACGGTCCACATGCCTCGGCAGAAGCCACAAAAAAAGCCATAAGCCTAATCCGAGGCGGTTACGAAAGAAGTTTCGAACTTGAACCACTAGAAACTATAAGTGAGAAAGGGTCAAGGGAAATCCTCATAATTGGCGGCGGCATAGCCGGCATAACAGCTGCGCTTGAGCTTGGATATTTGGGTTATAAGGTGCACCTTGTGGAGCGAAAGCCAAGCATAGGCGGCAACATGGCAAAGCTTACAAAAGTTTTTCCAACATTGGACTGCGCCCAGTGCATTTTGACGCCGAGAATGGCCGAGGTTGGAAGAAACCCGAACGTGAATTTGCTGACTTATGCTGAAGTGCAAGAAGTAAGCGGGAGACCAGGTAATTACAAAGTTAAGGTTTTCATGAAGCCAAGAGGCGTGGACGTTGAAAAGTGCAGAAGCTGCGGCGTATGCGCCAAAGTTTGTCCAATAACGGTTCCAGACGAGTTTAATGAAGGCTTAACGCAGAGGAAAGCAGCCTACATCGAGTTTCCACAGGCAGTCCCATCAGCCTACGCCATAGACTTCAACGCTTGCAACAAATGCCGAAAATGCGAGCAGCTTTGCCCAGCAAAAGCCATAAACATAGACGACGCGGGCAAAGTGGTTGAGCTAAACGTTGGCGCGATAATTTTGGCTACTGGATACCAGCTCTACGACGCGCGGAAGCTGGAGATTTACGGTTATGGCATATACAAAGACGTAATAACAATGATGGAGCTGGAGAGGCTAACATCCGCAACTGGACCAACTGGTGGTTTTGTTAAGAGGGCTGACGGAAGTGATGTTAGGAAAATGGCGATTGTCCTCTGCGCTGGTTCACGTGACAAAAACTACATCCCGTACTGCAGCCGCATCTGCTGCATGTACTCGCTTAAACAAGCGTTTGTACTTAAAAAGATGCTTGGAATAGACGTAACCATCTATTACATAGACATTAGGGCGACTGGAAAGGGCTATGAGGACTTGTACTGGCGTGACCAAGAAGCTGGCGTCGTCTTCATCAAGGGCAAGGTGGCTGAAATCTACAAGAACAACGCCAATGGCAAGCTTGTGGTTTTGGCTGAAGACACATTAACTGGCGAGATGCGCGAAGACGAGTATGATATGGTTGCTTTAGCTACGCCCATGGTTCCGCCAGCGGGACTTAAGGAACTTGCCGAAAAAATGAAGGTGGCAATTGGCGAAGACGGTTTCATAACCGAGAAGCATCCAAAGCTTGACCCTGTCGATTCGCTTGTCACTGGAATTTTCGCTTGCGGATGCACTCTAAGCCCAAAAGACGTTAGAGACACTGTTTCAGACGGTTTGGGCGCAGCGGCGAGGGCGGCGCTCTTCCTCAAAAGCGAATACGTCACCACAAGTCCAGAAAAAGCCTACATCATATCGGACCTGTGCAATGGCTGCCAAGCATGCGTACCAATCTGCCCAGTGAACGCCATAACAATGGTTGAAGGAAAAGCGAAAATAGACCCGTTTCAGTGCGTCGGATGCGGTGCATGCATACCAGTGTGCCCACAAGAAGCCATAGACTTTAAGAATGCAACGACAAAGCAGATTCTCGCAACATTGAGAGGCGTACTAGCGGAAAAAGAGGCTGGCGAAGTGCGGATAATCGCCTTTGTCGACAAAAATGTTGGTTACACTGGAATAGACTTTTTGGGATTGGACAGAACAAACTATCCGGAAAACGTTCGCATAGTTGCTGTGCCATCAACAGCAATCTTGGGATTAAAACATATCCTATACGCTTTTGCTTATGGAGCGGACGGCATCCTAGTGATTGAGGGCTCAGAGGAAATAGACGAGAAGTTCACAAAGAAACGCATGATTGACATGGGAAGAGACCTAGCAAAATACGGCGTAGAATCAATGCGCCTGCGCTACAGTTATGTTCCATTGCCAGTTTACAAGAAGGCAGCAGAACTTTTCACGATGTTCACGGACAGAATAAAGAAGTTTGGACCTCTCGCGGAGGAAAAAAGAACCAATATAAAGCAGCAACTGACAATTTAGGCTTCCAGAAACAGCCAAATTGGATACCCCCTCTAGATTTTTCAAAAGTTAATGTTCGAAATGCAAGTGAGACAAGCAAAAGTTATATGAAAACGATTTGTTATCAACACTTCACAATTTAAGAGGGGAAAACTTTGGATATAATTGTTTGTGTTAAGCATGTTCCAGAAACGGCAGAGGCAGAACTGAAAATCCATGCAAGCGGAAAAACCATAGAAAAAGCGGGATTGGTCTTCGACATCAACGAGTGGGACGACTACGCGCTTGAAGAGGCAGTGCGCATAAAAGAAAAACTCGGCGGAACAGTCACAGCCATAACAGTGGGCGCGGAAAATTCTGACAGCACACTGCGCAAATGCCTAGCCCGCGGCGCAGATAAAGCCATACGCGTTTCAGACCCAAAATTTGAGGGCTCAGACGGCTACGCAACCGCAAAAATTCTACACAGCGTAATCAAAAACTTACATTATGACTTGATTTTAACTGGTTTTCAAGCTGGAGACGACGGCTACTCAATGGTTGGTCCAATACTGGCGGAAATGCTTGGAATACCACACGCAACACTTGTTAAGAAAATCGAGTTGGGCACTGGAACAGCGCGAGTTAACCGTGAACTTGAAGGCGGACTAGAAGAAGTCTTAGAGGTTAGGCTTCCAGCGCTTTTTGCGGTTCAGACAGGCATAAACGAGCCACGTTACGTTTCGATAATGGGCATACGCAAGGCAATGCAAAAAGAAATAAAAGTCATGAGTCTGGCTGAAACTGGGCTAAGCGAGGCGGATGTTGGAGAAGCAGGCTCATGGATTAGAATAGAGAAGCTTTACGTGCCACCAGTGGAGAAGCAAGCGGAATTCCTCAAGGGAAGCCCAGACGAAATTGCAGCGAAAATTGTTGAAATTCTCAAGTCGAGGGGGCTCATATAAATGGCGGAAATATTCGTTTTAGCCGAGCATAGGCAGGGACAAATAAGAGACATAACATATGAAATGTTAACTAAAGGCAAGGAAATAGCTGAAAAGGCAAACACTGAACTAACCGCTGTCCTATTAGGCAAAGATGTTAAAGAAAAGGCGAAAGTGCTTTCCGAGTATGCAAAAAAAGTTTTGGTTGTAGAAGACACCAAACTTGAGAACTTTAATTCAGAAGCTTACCAAAAAGTGCTCTCGAACCTAATCAAGGAAGAGAAACCACTGCTGACAATAATTGGACACACATCCTACGGCGTCGAGCTTGCTCCTAGGCTTGCCGCCGCATTAGGCATTCCGCTCGCAACGGATTGCATAGACATATTCTTCGAAGGCGAAAACCTAACGGTGATTAGGCAGATGTATGGCGGCAAAGTCAACGTTAAGGCTTCGCTTAAAAAGGCGGACAACTACATGGTTACTGTGCGCCAAGCAGCATTTACAGCCAAAAAGCCAGAACCACCATTAAACGGAGAAATAATAGAAAAACCGTCGCCACTAACAGAAGAAATAACAACAAAACACTTCATAGAGTACGTCTTGCCTCCGCCTGGCGGAGTGGACATAACAGCGGCAGAAAAGCTTGTGGGCATAGGAAGAGGCATAAAAGACCAAGCGAACATGCCGTTGATGGAGGAATTTGCAAACACGTTGGGCGCGGTTCTCGCTTGTTCGAGACCAGTTGTGGATAAGGGTTGGCTTCCAAGCGACCGCCAAGTTGGCAGTTCAGGAAAAACGGTCAAGCCGAAACTTTACATTGCAGTTGGCATAAGCGGCGCCTTCCAACACGTGTTAGGAATGAAAAACTCCGACCTAATCATAGCGATAAACAAAGACCCAAACGCGCCAATATTCAACTTTTCAGACTACGGCGTGATCGACGACTTATTCAAAGTTGTGCCGGCGCTTAAGAACAAGATAGTAGAGTTAAAAGGGCAAAAGGCATAAAATTACGGTAGGAGGAAATCCAAAAATGGAGTTTAAACTAACAGCAGAACAGCTTGAAATAAAGAAGGCAGCACGCGAATTCGCAGAAAAGGAGTTTACGCCAGAACTCGCCTTGGAATACGACCAGAAAGAAGAGTTTCCAATGGCACTGTACAAGAAGGCTGCCCAACTTGGATTTACAAGCATGCGCATCCCACAAGAATACGGCGGACAAGGCTACGGCGTACTAGAAGAATGCATAGTCGTAGAAGAATTTTGCCGAGTAGACCCGGGCTTAGGCGTGGCGGTGTCCCTAGGAAACCTCATGGTTCCAGATGTGCTGCTGAAACATGGCACAGAACAGCAAAAAGAAAAGTACATTCCGCCACTGGCGAAAGGCGAAAAAATAGCTGCTGCAGCCTTCACGGAGCCAGAACATGGAAGCGACATAACACGTATGAACACGACAGCCGTGAAAAGCGGAAATGAATGGATTATAAACGGCGACAAACAGTTCATAACAAACGCGCCGATAGCAGACACCTTCATAATACTGTGCCAAACAGACCCCAACGCGCAACCGCCACACCGTGGACAAAGCCTTTTCTTGGCGGAAAAGGGCATGCCAGGGTTAGACGTGACAAAACTGCATGGAAAAATGGGCATAAAACCATGTGTCACGGGATCGCTTGCGCTCTCTGACTTAAGGGTGCCAGAAACAAATCTTGTAGGCGAATTAAACAAGGGATTCTATTACACCTTAGAACTTTTCGATGGAACACGCATAACAGTTGCAGCTCAAGCCGTCGGAATGGCTCAAGGCGCCTTTGAACGCGCATTAAACTATGCGAAAACACGAAAACAGTTCGGTCAACCAATAATAAACTTTCAAGGCGTGTCGTTTAAGCTGGCTGAAATGGCAATGAAAATCGAAGCAGCGCGCCTAATGACGTATAAGGCAGCTTGGCTCTACGATAAAGAAAAGCCGAACCCGGCAGCGACATCAATGGCTAAAGCATACGCAAGCCGCGTGGCAATGGAGGTAACTGACGATGCTATACAGATTCTCGGCGGATACGGTTATCTAGCAGACTACCACGTGGAACGTTTTCACCGTTGTGCGAAGATAACAGAAATCTATGAAGGAACAACTGAAGTTCAAAAACTCACTATAATTAACTTCTTACAGAAACAAGCATAGCCATTTTGCTTTTCTCTTTTCAATCCACAATTAATACATAGTTTCAAAGCTTTTATACGCTTTCAATATTACTTATATTTCTCAAAAAGGAGGAAGCATTTTGTCTGTTGGGAACATTCAAAAAGCGGCTGTTATCGGTTCTGGGGCGATGGGGCATGGAATCGCGCAGCTTCTTGCCATGAATGGGCACACGGTCACGATGGTTGACATAAGTGAAGAATTTCTCCAAAAAGGGATTGAAAAAATTAGGTGGAGCCTAGATAAGTTTGTTGAAAAGAAAAGGATTAGGCGGGAAGATGCTGACGCTACGTTGGCTAGGATAAGCACAACAACAAGTTATGAGCAAGCCGCGAAGGACATAGATCTTGCCATAGAGGCGGTTCCAGAGAACATAGACCTAAAAAAGAAGGTTTTTGCAACATTGGACTCTATAGCGCCGCCACACGCAATTTTAGCGTCAAACACCTCAACACTTAGCATAACAGAAATGGGAAGAGCCACAAAACGCCCAGACAAGGTTGCTGGAATGCACTTCTTCAACCCGCCGCAACTTATGGCTCTGGTGGAAGTGATAAAGGGCGAAGAAACAAGCCAAGAGACGCTAAACACGCTTGTAGAACTCGCTAAAAAACTTGGAAAAACACCAGTAACGGTACGAAAGGACATTAGGGGCTTTATAGTAAACAGAATTTTAGGTGCAGTTTTCAACGAGGCGTTTTGGGCTTATCGCAGAGGAGAAGCAACAAAGGAGGGGATAGATGCTTCAGTGAAATATACTGGCGGTTTTCCAATGGGATGGTTTGAACTTGCAGACTTTGTGGGGCTTGACATAGCCTACGAAGTCGGAAAAATATTGTATGAGGCTTATGGCGAAAGAATGAAGCCATGCATAGAAGTTATAGAACCACTAATAAAGGAACGCAAATTCGGACAAAAAACAGGCGTCGGCTTCTACGACTGGACGAAAGGAAGACCACGCATACCATTCAACTTACTCGAGGAGTACGATGTCGAAAGGTCATGGGCAGTAGCAGCAAACGAAGCCGCGTGGCTCATCCACGACGACGCAGCAAATCCAGAGGATATAGATACTGGAATGAAGCTTGGCACTTATTGGCCTTCAGGCCCGTGCGAGTACGCTGACAGAGTAGGCTTAGATATTATATTGGATAGGTTGAAGGAGTTATACTCGAAATATAACATGGAAATGTATAAGCCATGTCCACTGCTTGAAGATTACGTTAGCAAGGGTTGGACTGGCAAAAAAGCTGGAAGGGGGTTCTACCATTGAAGTTTGAATTGACAGAAGAACACATTGGAATTGTAAACGCAGTTAGGGAGTTCTGCCAAAAAGAGTTCAAACCAGAAATAGCCCTCGAACTTGACAGAAAAGAGGAATTTCCAATGGAAATATACAAGAAAGCGGCACAGCTAGGCTTTACAAGCATGTTTTTCCCAGAAGAGTATGGTGGACAAGGCTATGGACTACTTGAAACGTGCCTAGTTATCGAAGAAATGTGTAGAGCAGACTCATCACTTGGCGTAGCCGTTTCAAGCGGAAACTTCGGAAGCGAACTAATACTTTCTTATGGAACAAAGGAGCAAAAGGAAAAATATTTACCGCCAATTTGTAAAGGCGAATTCCTCTCAGCAGCGGCCTTCACAGAGCCAAATGTAAGCGGAAGCGACATAACGCGCATGGAAACAACAGCCACAAAATATGGAAGCGAATGGTGGATAAACGGAACAAAAACCTTCATAACAAACGCAACGATCGCCGACTTCATAATCGTCCTAACACAAACAGACACAAAAGTGAGACCAACGTACAGAGGTGAAACGCTCTTCGTGGTGGACAAAGGCACACCGGGACTTGAAACAACAAAACTGCACAACAAGATGGGAATTAGATGCTCAGTAACTGGCGAAGTAAAATTTGACAATGTAAAAGTGACAGACACAAACATAGTAGGCGAATTAAACAGGGGATTTTACCATTCAATGGAGTTCTTCGACAAAACAAGAGTAGGCGTAGCAGCCCAAGCAGTTGGAATGGCTCAAGGCGCGTGGGAAATAGCGTTCAAATACGCAAAACAAAGAGAAGCCTTCGGACAGCCAATACTACAACATGAACTGATAGGTTGTGGACTAGCAGAAGCAATGACAAAAATTGAGGCGGCAAGATGGCTAACATACAGGGCTGCTTGGCTCATAGACGTTGGAAAAATGGACCCGATGGCAACAGCCATG
Organism: Bathyarchaeia archaeon; assembly: GCA_038883655.1. Taxonomy (GTDB): domain Archaea; phylum Thermoproteota; class Bathyarchaeia; order Bathyarchaeales; family Bathycorpusculaceae; genus JAVZLQ01. Next base: position 36,753 of record JAVZLQ010000004.1, on the reverse strand, counting down.
GCTAAACAGTACGCAAGCCGCGTGGCAATGGAAGTCACAGACTTCGCAATACAAACTCTTGGCGGGTACGGGTATCTGGGCGATTACCGCGTTGAGCGTTATCATAGAGATGCAAAAATAACCGAAATCTATGAGGGAACAAGCGAAATTCAGAAACTCACGGTGCTGAAGTATCTGCTGCGGAAATTCTAGAAATATGAAAAAGAAAAACGATAATAATTATGCACAACAAAGTTTGTGCGTGGTGAAAATATGAGTAAAGCATACGAAACAATAAAGGTGGAAAGAGAACAAAGCGTTTTGTGGATAATACTCAGCAGAGCGCATAGGCTAAACACCTTCAACGACGTCATGCTCGAAGAACTCGGCGATGTATTAGACACGGCAGAAAAAGACCCATCAGTCAAGTGCGTAGTAATAACTGGCGAAGGCGATAGGGCTTTCAGCGCAGGCGCAGATGTAACAATGTTTCCAAAGGCAACGCCGGCAAAAGCCGAAGAGTTCTCAAGGTTTGGACAGAAAATCTTCGGAAAAATAGAGGAAATGTCAAAACCAGTAATCGCGGCGATAAACGGATTCGCCCTAGGCGGAGGACTAGAACTCGCATTGGCATGCGATTTCAGAGTGGCAGCAGAACACGCAGAACTGGGAAGCCCAGAAATAGCGTTAGGCTTAATTCCAGGATGGGGCGGAACACAAAGGCTCGTCAGAATCGTGGGTTTAGCCAAAGCTAAGGAAATGGTTATGCTCGGCGAACGCATTAAAGCAGAAGAAGCACTAAAAATAGGTTTAGTTCATAAAGTTGTACATTTTGATAAGTTAAGGGATGAAGTTAGAGCCTTAGCGAATAGGCTTGCAGAGGGACCACCAATAGCGATGCGCTATGCGAAGCACGCCTTAAACTTTGGAACACAAGTGCCGTTGGAGGTCGGCTTACGCCTAGAATCTGGGCTTATGGGCTTAACATTTTCAACTGAAGACCTAAAAGAAGGTGTAGAAGCATTCATGTCGAGACGCAAGGCGGAATTCAAAGGCAAATAAAAGCGTCAAATAATCCCTTTTCCATTTTTTTCACAATCAAAATTTGCTTCAAAATTGAGTGGTGTTAACATGAAGAAAGTTGCAGTTATAGGGGTTGGAAACTCCAAGTTTGGGGTTAGAAACGATGTGAATGTCGCTGAACTGGCATTTGAGGCGGTTAAGCCATCACTTGAAGACGCGGGAATAACCGCCAAAGACGTAGAGTTTGTAGCTTTAGGCTCTGTTGGCGCTGGCGCATGGTATGAGGAGCTTCTCCCAGCAGTTGTTGCTGCGGAATATTGTGGTTTAACAAAAGCTGGTTTGGTTCGATGCGAAGCAGCGTGTGCAAGCGGCAGCGCTGCCTTTTTCACGGCTTATTCGGCTGTTGCCAGTGGTCAAGCGGAAATCGCCATGGCCTTGGGTGTTGAGAAAATGCGTGAAATTGATACGCCTACAGCCATGGAGTGGATTGGGAGGGCTGGCTACTACCTTTGGGAGTTCCACAATTTTGGAATGACTTTCCCCGCGTATTATGCGTTGTATGCTACGGCGCACATGGCAAAGTTCGGAACAACAGAAGAGGACTTGGCTTTGGTAGCTGTCAAAAACCATAAGTACGCTTCTATGAACCCGCTTGCACACTTGCGAAATCAAATAACGATTGATGATGTGCTATCCTCGATGGTTATCTCTTCGCCGCTCAAACTTTTCGACTGCTGCCCAATGACTGATGGCTCAGCAGCAATTGTTCTCGCCTCAGAAGAGAAGGTTAGGCAGTTGGGCATTGACACGCCAGTTTGGGTTGCTGGTGTAGGCTATTCTTCCGGAACAGCAAACCTGAGCAAAAGACTGGACTACGTTGGTTTAGAGGCAAGTGTTCACGCCGCGAAGATGGCATATAAAATTGCTGGGATAACACCAAACCAAGTTGACTTTGCGGTGGTTCATGACTGCTTTACAATAGCCGAGATAATGGCTTACGAAGACCTTGGGTTCTGCAGCAAGGGCGAAGGAGCAAAACTAATCCGCGAAGGACAAACAGAAATCGGCGGAAAAATCCCAGTAAACATGGACGGAGGATTAAAAGCGAAGGGACACCCGATAGGCACAACTGGATGCTCAATGATATACGAGGTAACAAAACAGCTTAGAGGAGAAGCCATCGAAAAGGGTAGGCAGGTTCCACTTAAAAATTACGTTGGACTGGCGCATAATGTGGGCGGAACTGGACACTACTGTTATGTGACAATTTTAAGGAGGTAGAAGGTATGTCGACTATGCCATCAATAAAATCGAGAGAGATCAAAATCGTGCAGGACATACCGATAAGCAAGACTTTGAAATTCTGGGAAGGCTTAAAAGAAGGAAAAGTTTACGCAACAAAATGCACAAAATGTGGAAAAACATATTTCCCACCAGCAGCAGATTGCCCAGAATGCCTAACATCAAACATGGAATGGATAGAACTGAGCAGCGAGGCGGAAATCGAAACCTTTACGCATGTTGTTGTTAGACCAACATCCTTCCAACAGAACAAACCATACACCGTGGCTATCGGAAAACTCAAAGAAGGCGTTAGGGTGCTCGCATGGCTTACGGGATTCAAGCTTTCACAGGTCAAGGTTGGCATGAAAGTTAAGCTCACGGCTAAAGTTACGCAAGAAGGAAACCTAACATATGAGTTTGTTTCACCACCATAGCCACAATCCAGTATTTTCACCTTTCTCGCTTTCAAATGAGTCCATTTATGGAAAGTGTTATTATAACCTTTAGTTGCATATTCAGAAATGGTTGAAAAACCTTATGTCTCCAAGAAAAAAGAAAGAGAAAGTGAAAAAAGTCGAAAAGCCTTTGGAAAAGCCTTGGTTGAAGGTTTGGCCTGAAGGGGTTCCAACGCACATTGATTATCCGGAGATTCCGCTTTTCGAGTTTTTAAGGAAAAGCGCTGAGAAGTATCCAAATAACATTGCGCTTGTTTACTTTGACAATAAAATAACCTACAAGGAGTTGGATTCACTTACAGACAAGTTTGCAGCCGCGCTGACTGATTTGGGAGTTAAAAAGGGCGACAAAGTGGCAATTTACCTCCCAAACATTCCACAGTTTGTAATGGCATATTATGGAGCAATAAAAACCGGAGCAGTTGTAACCGCCATAAGCCCACTGTATAAGGAGCGGGAAGTGGAGCATCAGCTAAACGATTCTGAAGCCGAAACAATCGTTGTTTTGGACATGCTTTACCCGACGATTGAAAAGGTTTGGGTGAAAACAAAGCTGAAACACGTAATTGTGACTGGGCTTAAGGACTATATGCCCTCAACTAAAGCCTTTCTTGGCTCGCTGCTTGGAAAAATTCCCTCGCACAAAGTTGAGCGTAAACCAAACGTTTACTTCTTCAAAGAGCTCGTGAATAAGTATGAGGCGAAACCGCCAAGCGTGGATATTAACCCGAAAGAGGATTTGGTGGCGCTTCAGTACACGGGCGGAACAACTGGAACAGCGAAAGGCGCAATGTTAACGCACATGAACCTCGTTTCAAACGCCATAATGTGCAAGGCTTGGTTTAAAGACGCTCGCGAAGGAAACGAGGTTTTTCTTGCTGTTTTGCCGCTCTTCCACATTTATGGAATGACAACGGGCATGAACGCGCCCATACACTTAGCTGGAAAAATTGTTCTGCTTCCACGATTCGACCCAATAAGCACGTTAGAGGCTATACAAAAATATAGGGTTACAGTCTTCTGCGGAGCACCAACAATGTATTCTATGCTTCTTGCACATCCAGACCTCGGCAAGTACGATTGCAGGTCAGTGCGCTACTGCATTTCTGGTTCCGCGCCGTTACCGCCAGAAGTGCAAAAGAAGTTTATGGAAGTGACTGGCGGCGTACTAGTTGAGGGATATGGGCTTACAGAGGCTTCTCCAGTAACACACTGCAACCCACTGGACAAATCATTGAAAACCGTCAAGATAGGCTCGATAGGCATACCATGGCCAGACACAGACGCAAAGATTGTGGACGTGGAAACTGGCGAAAAAGAGCTTGCACCAGGCGAGATTGGAGAACTCGTCGTTAAGGGGCCGCAAGTAATGAAGGGTTATTGGAAAATGCCGGATGAAACAGCGGATGTTCTGCGGAACGGTTGGCTTTACACTGGCGATATTGGGAGGATGGATGAGGATGGCTACTTTTACATTACAGACCGTAAGAAAGACCTAATCAAGTATAAGGGCTACAGCGTCTACCCGAGAGAGCTTGAAGACGTGCTTTATGAGCACCCGGCCGTTAAACTCTGCGCGGTTGTGGGTAAACCAGACCCGGTGGCTGGAGAAATTCCAAAAGCCTTCATAGTGTTAAAGGATGGAATGACGGCCACAGAGAAGGAGCTTATGGATTTTGTGAACGAGAAGGTTGCGCCATACAAGGCTATAAGGGAGTTGGAGTTCAGAAAGGAACTGCCAATGACGCTGGTCGGCAAAGTACTGCGGAGAGTGCTGCAGGAAGAGGAACGCGCAAAGGCAAAAGCAGCGGAAACCACACAATAATTAAAACTATTTCGTCTGTTCAAAACCACTGCTTTTTGAAACCTTTAGTAGTTTCCATCTACCCAAAAAATCCTTCTGATAAAAGTGGAATAAGCCGCAAACTTGGCACCGCATAATTTTTGTTCCCCTTTTAACATCCAACTCAACAAGCTCGGTGACACCTTCACAATCGAAACACTTGCCAACATGCCTCTTTTCCTCAACCATTCCAATCAACACTGCATGTCTATCACTGACTTCGGAATTAAAACTTTTCTAAAAACATCAAAACGTATATTGAGTGGAGTTTTCCTCTAATAAAAGCTGATTCGAAGTGCGTGTCAAAATTAACGTTGCGGGCATCGTTCAAGGCGTTGGCTTCCGCCCCTTCATATATCGAATAGCTGTAAAAAACGGTTTGAAGGGATACGTTAGGAACCGCGGTGACGCTGGAGTAGAAATACTCCTTGAAGGCTCGGAAGAAAACGTAGAGGCTTTTCTGCGGGACTTGCGGGAGAAAAAGCCACCGCTAGCAAGAATCCACGAAGTTGTGGTTAAACGGTTGGAAGGTGCAGACGCGTATGAAACTTTCACGATTTATAAGAGTTCTGAAGAGGCGGAGTTTTCTGGTTCTGTTATTCCTCCAGACATAGCGATATGCGATGAATGCCTAAAAGAACTGCGAGATCCAGCAGACCCGCGTTACAACTACTTTTTCATAACATGCACGGACTGCGGTCCAAGGTACACGATTATCAAAAGGCTGCCCTACGACCGCGAAAACACGACAATGCGCGATTTCTACATGTGCAGCTTCTGCCAAAAAGAATACAAAGACCCGTTAAACAGGCGTTTTCACGCCCAAACAGTTGCTTGTCCAAAATGCGGACCAAAAGTGTACCTAACAACGGCTAATGGCGAACAAGTCGAGACGAGCGACCCGATAAGAGAGGCTGGAAAACTCATTTCAGAAGGCTTTATAGTTGCCGTTAAAGGTTACGGGGGCTTTCACGTTGCAACTTCGACGGTAAAAGATGAGCCGCTAGCAAGGCTTAGGAAAGTTAAGCATAGAAGCCAAAAACCCTTCGCGATTATGGCTAGAAGTTTAGAAGCAGCAAAAACCTTCGCAGAAATAAGCGAAAAAGAAGCTGAACTTTTAACGTCTTACACTCGCCCAATAGTCCTGCTGAAGAAAAAGGGCACGTATTACCTTTCAGACCTTGTTGCCCCTGGATTGCACAATGTGGGCGTCATGCTTCCGTACACTGGTTTGCATTACATGCTCTTTGACAATGTGGATGACGTAGCATTTGTTATGACAAGCGCTAACCCGCCGAACCAACCAATAATAAAGGATAACCATGAGGCTTTGCGGAAGTTAAGCGGCACTGTTGACTACTTTCTATTCCATAACCGTCAAATAGCCCATAGATGCGACGACTCTGTTGTTCGTTTACACGGCGAAAACCTGGTTTTCATAAGGCGTTCACGCGGCTACGCGCCAGCACCGATAATGCTAAAGGAAAAAGCGGAAAAATGCGTTTTAGGATTAGGTGGAGAACTAAACAACACTGCGTGCATCTTGTTAGGCGATAAGGCGTTTGTTTCCCAGCACATCGGCGACGTGGAAAACGTTGAAACAAGAGCGTTTCTGGAAAACGCTGCAAAACACCTAATCCATCTAACGAACAGCAAAGTGGACACCGTCGTGTGCGATTTACATCCAAAATTCACAACAACCCGTCTCGCCAAAGACTTAGCAAAACAGAACGGTTGGCAGCTGATACAAGTACAACATCATTATGCGCATGTCGCGGCGCTTATGGCTGAACACAACGTGGAAGAAATTGTTGGAATATGCTGCGACGGCTATGGTTATGGCGAAGACGGCGAGGCATGGGGAGGCGAAATAATACTCGGCAGCAGAAAAAGCGCAGAATTCAAGCGGTTGGCTCATCTCGAAAAACAACCATTAATCGGCGGAGACTTGGCAACAAAATATCCGCTTCGAATGGCGGCCGCCATTCTGCACAAAAAAGCAAACATAGAAAACTGGCTCTTGGAAAAAGTTGCCTATTTTCCACACGCCGAAAAAGAAATTCAAATAGTCCTAAACCAGCTTGAAAAAGGAGCAAACAGCCTAACTCAAACCACCAGTTGCGGAAGAGTTTTAGACGCAGTCGCAGCTGTTCTAGGCGTTTGTTATGAACGTACATACGAGGGCGAACCAGCAATGAAGCTTGAAGCAGTGGCCATCAACGGCAAGGATGCACTAAACATAAAACCAATAGTTAATGGAAACATTCTAAAAACTACGGAGATGCTCATGGAAATTTTCGAAAATAGAAGAAAGAAACCCATAGAAAACTTGGCTTACTCCGCACATGCATATCTAGCCAAAGGTTTGGCGCAACTAGCAATAAAAAAAGCGCAAGAAAACAGCATAAACGCAATTGGCTTTTCTGGCGGAGCTGCATGCAATGAAATACTGACGAAGATTATGCGGGAAACAGTTGAGGCTGCGGGCTTACGTTTCATCGTTCATAACGCGGTTCCACCTGGAGATGGCGGACTATCGTTTGGTCAAGCTGTTGTAGGTGGATTCTTCGCTGTTTAGACCATAAATGATAAATTGTTCGCTCGTTTTGGTTTATGCCGATAATTGATGTGTTTGGCGATTCCTGCGAAAGTTATAAGCGTTGAAGGCGAAAAGGCGAAAGTTGACTTTGGAGAAGGCGTTTTAAGAGAGATAAATATAATGCTTGTGAACGCCAAAGTGGGCGACTACGTTTTGGTTCACGCTGGATACGCAATCCAAGTGCTAGAGGAAAAGGAAGCTCTAGAAACAATACGCTTGTGGAACGAGATTCTCCAAACAGAATTAAAAGTTGAAGAAAAATGACTGAAAAACTGCGCTTCAGAGACCCAGAACTCGCAAAGAAAGTTGCAGAGAAAATAAGGGAAACCGCACCAAAAAACGAAACAGTCAAAATTTGCCATGTCTGCGGCACACACGAGTGGACAATAACACACTATGGCATACGAAGTTTGCTACCACAAAATGTCGAAGTTATTGCTGGTCCAGGCTGTCCCGTCTGCATAGTCCCAGCATCCGAAATTGACGAGGCTGTGCAGCTAGCCCTAAAAGGCATAACAATAACGTGTTTCGGCGACGTTTTACGTGTTCCAGGCTCGAAAACTTCGCTTTTGGGCGCTAAAACCGAGGGCGCAGATGTCCGTGTTGTTTATAGCGTCAGCGACGCGGTTAAAATGGCTGAAAGGGAGTCGAATAAGGAATTCGCTTTTTTCGCTGTTGGCTTCGAAACAACAGCCCCATCAACAGCCATTGAAATCCTAAAAAAGCCGCCGAAAAACATGACATTCTTAATTTCTCATCGTGTGATTCCACCTGCAATGGAACTTTTAGCTGGAATGAAAGACCTAAACTTGGATGGCTTCATAGCACCTGGACATGTGAGCACCATTATTGGGCTCAAAGCCTACGAAGCTTTTCCAACAAAGTATGGCATGCCAACTGTTGTGGCTGGATTTGAGCCATTAGACGTCTTGTTCGGCGTATACATGATTTTAAAACAATTGAAAAATGGAAAACCTCGCTTGGAAAACGAGTATGTCCGTGCTGTAACTTGGGATGGCAACGTAAAAGCCCAAGAGATAATGCACAGGATTTTTGACGTTAAAGATGGACTGTGGCGAGGGCTCGGCACCATAGCCTCTTCAAAATTTACGCTGAAAGAGGACTATACACAATATGACGCGCACCTTAAATATAATGTAAAAGTCGAACATGGCGTTGACATCCAGCATGGCTGTAGATGCCACCTAGTAATAATTGGCAAGATAAAGCCGACGGAATGCCCCCTATTTATGAAGACATGTACGCCGCAAAAGCCGGTTGGCGCATGCATGGTAAGCGTAGAAGGAACATGCCGAATATGGGCTAAAGCCAAAAACCCAAACTAACTAACAAAGAAAAGTGGAGACTAACGATGTTAAGCATACTTCTTGCATTTGTAGCAGTACCAACGCTGATACTGCGGAATATAAGTCAATGGACCGCCACATGTAGGACAAACCTCAACGCCGGGCGGTGGTGGAGGTGGTGGTGCGGCTGGAGCGAGTTTGAATTTGAGGAATTGTGGAAGCGGTACGGTTTTTTCTTCCATTATTGCTGCGCAGTAAGTTCCAAGTGGATAGAATATTACTGCAAAAAGAAGCGATAGAGCCCATTGACCCATGCTGGTGCTGAGGTTTCCAGAGTAGATTGCTGTGCCAAATATTGCCATGAACAATGTGATGAACAAATGTATTATTAGTGTTAAAACACCAACCGCTAAAGCGTCCATCCTCTTGTCATCGGTTTTGTGCAAGCGAAAGTTAAGATAACCCGCAACAAATCCGCCTGGGAAGTACCCGAACAACCCAGCAATAAATGCCTGCGCAGCAACACGACTCCAGTCAACCCCAAAAATCCAGCCAACATTTATGAAGGTGGCACCACCGCTAGCAATAGCCATTCCAATGGCGAACCCGACTATTCCAGCGACGATGTAGTCGTGTAGGTAGCCTTCTTCTTTTATGCTCATTTCGTTTCCTCACAATCCGTAGAATAAAGGTTTCCCATTTTGATATTTAACATTTGTTTAGGGATGTTAACCCAAGCTTAAGCCTAGATTCTGATTTGGAATTTGGCATAAAAGTAAATGGGGAAATTATTTAAGTTAACATGGATATAGCTATGTAAATGGAGGTTTGTTTATGTCCAAACAGGAAAAAGGCGTCACAAAGGACACGCTTATCGGAATGCAAGTTATAGATGCTGAAGGACATTTGGTAGGGACCGTTAAGGACGTTTCGTTCATTGTTGGAAAAACTGGAGTTTCGCTTTACGTTGAAAGCAAGAAAGGTGAAGGAAGAAACATACCATGGGAACAAGTACAAGCAGTGGGAGACTTTGTACTTCTAAAGCCAGAACCGACGCAAGCTCCACAAGCCCCGCAAGTATGCCCAACATGCAGGGGGCCGCTCACATATGTTCCGCAGTATCAGCGTTGGTACTGCTACAAATGCAAAAAATACGCATAAAAGCCTAACATATCCTTGGAACAGGGTCGCCAACCGGTCTAGGAATAATCCTTTTTCCGCCAACAACCGTCTGCATAGCAACGCCATCAAAGTCCGCTGTGGCTTCGCCTATGATTTCCGCGCCTTTTCCCTCTTCAGTCGCCCTTAAGAAATCTAGAACCTCATTTGCCTTCTCCTTTATCACGCCTAGGATTATTTTTCCTTCATTTCCAATTTCGAGTGGATCTAAACCCAACATTTCACATGCTGCTTTAACATTGCCCCTTATGGGAATACGTTCTTCATAAACAAGTATGCCGACATGGGATTTTTCGCTAAACTCGTTTAGGGCATCTGCCAAACCGCCTCTGGTGGGGTCTTTCATGGCGACTATGCCGCCAATCTCGCCCAGCAAACGCTGAATTAGACGATTTAATGGCTTAACATCGGATTTTATGTCGCTTCCAAAGTTTAAGCCCTCTTGCGCGGACAAGACAGCCAAACCGTGGTCGCCTATAGTCCCGGAAAGGATTATTTTATCTCCAACAGCAAGGTTTGAGTCTAAAATCCAACGTGCGTTGAAGCCCTTTCTAAAGCGCCTGACAACTCCAATGTTGCTGTCTAAAGCTGCTGTTCTTCCGCCAACTCCAGAAACATTAATTATACATCCGCCAAGGCTTCCTTTCTCCACAACCTTCGTGTCGCCAGTAACTATGCTTACACCAGCTTCAAGGCAGGTCTGCCTCATACTAACCAAAATTCTTTCAAAATCAGCCAAAGCTAAACCTTCCTCCAAAACGAAACCGCAAGCCAAAGCATAAGGTTCAGCGCCCAAAACAGCAATATCATTGACGGTTCCAGAAACAGCTAAACGCCCAATATCGCCGCCTGGAAAGAAGATTGGCTTGACAGCATGCGAATCACTTTTCAAAACAATGTCGCCTACAACCGCGGCGTCATCCAAAGCCTCGAGAGGCACCTCAAAATCTGACGTGCCGCCAAAGTACTTCACAATATAGTTCTTAACTAAATCGTGCATCACCGTTCCGCCAGCGCCATGCAACATGGTAATACGCTCATCTTTAACCGTCAAACCCTTTCACACTCGCCTTCAGTTTGAATACATACCCCAAAGTTGAACATAAATAAATCGTAAAAAAGCGAAAAATATCCCATCAATTTTTAAGTTTGGAAACGTTTTTGACTGGCTATGGAAAGGGCTAAGGGATACCTGCTAATCGCCGCTGCATCAGTGATTTGGGGAACAATGGGCATATTCGGAAAAATGGCATTCGCATATGGCATACGCCCAATTACCCAATTACACTAACGGCGCTGAGAATAGTAATTTCGTCCGCCACGGCGCTGTTTTCAATAGCCATCTTTAATAGGAAACTGCTCAAAATTAGAAGGCAACACTTACCCCAACTAATCTTGTTCGGCGTGTTTGCGGTTGCCCTCCAAAGAGTAGCCTACTTCTACACTGTGGACTTGACAACAGCAACAATAGCAGCCATAATGTTTTACACTTACCCAATATTCATCACGGCCTACACTGCAATATTCCTGAAAGAAAGAATAACTCCGTTAACGATAACTGCAATAACACTAGCATTCTTTGGTGTTGCACTTATCGTGAGAGCCTATGAAACATCATGGCTTAACGCTAATACACTTGGGCTAGCCTTTGGAATATTAACAAGCGTTCTTTTCGCGCTCTATTTTTTGATGACCAAAAAGCTGAGAGAACATTACACTAACTGGACATTGCTTTTTTACGGCGACGGAATAGGTGCAATAGCCTTGGCACCAGCACTCCTCTTTGTTTACCCAGAAATTGCAAGTTACACGCCTGAACTATGGTATTTAATATGCGCAATAGCGCTATTTCCTTCATTGACAGCTTACCTATTATTCTCCCACGCCCTAAAATATGTCGAATCCACAAAAGGAAGCATACTATCCCTAATAGAACCACTATCCGCGGCAGCATTTTCAACAACAATTCTAGGCGAGAACTTTGAGCCGCCACAAATTATGGGGATAGTACTTGCTTTGATAGGAATACTGCTTCTATTTTACAAGCCGAAAGCCAAAAGATAATTTATCAAATGTTTCTTGCCCACAAGTTCAGCTAATGAACCGCTTTAAAAGTGGAATAGAATGTTTATAAAGTCTGATTCTTCTGAAAAATGTTACGCTAAAGGAAAACCATATAAATCGCATCGACGCTGTTCAATTGCACAGTTGGAGTGCGCATAAAGTGCCAAAATGGGGATACTCAATAGCAGAAGAAGAATTAGACCCAGAAAAAACCGTAAAGGCAAGTGGGCGAGAGATTAGAGTATCCCATAAATCCGCCCACGAAATATGTAGAACAATTAAGGGAATGACACTCACTCAGGCAAAGCAATTCCTAAAAGACGTTATAGCCAAGAAAAAGGCAGTTCCATTCAAACGGTTTAAAAAGAAGGCAGGACACCGCCACGGAATTGAAAAGGCATATGCGGGCAGATACCCGGTAAAAGCCGCAAAACACATTCTTAAGATTCTTGAAGGCGCAGAGGCAAATGCGGAATACAAGGGCTTGGACGCTGAAAGACTAAAGATAATTCATGCATGCGCCTATCCTGGAATGAAGATTAAGCGTTATATGCCGAGGGCTCATGGAAGAGCAACACCAGACTTTGAAACGCTAACGCACGTTGAGGTAGCCTTAGAAGAGCAAGCAGAGTCGGGTGAAACTTGATGGCAGCCGTGAAACATTTTATTTCAGAGTCTATAAAAAGAACGGAAATCGACGAATTCTTGCAGAAAAAACTTGAGAAGGCAGGTTACGGCGGGGTGACGATTTCCAGAACCCCGCTTGGAACCCACATAGTCATTTACGCCATGCGCCCAGGCTTAGTTATTGGGCGCGGCGGCGAAACAATAAAGGAACTTGCAACAATTTTGGAGAAGAAGTTTAAAGTTCCAAACCCGCAAATTTCCGTTTCTGAAATTGAAATTCCAGAGTTAAACCCCTACGTTGTGGCTTCACGAATTGCGGCAGCCCTTGAAAGAGGGGTTCACTTCAGAAGGGCTGGATTTTGGGCTCTAAACCAAGTTATGGAAGCTGGAGCATTAGGCGTTGAAATAGTTATAAGTGGAAAGTTGAGGACGGAAAGGGCTAGATACGAAAAGTTTAGAGCTGGATACTTGCCACGATGCGGAGATCCCCCGATGAAATACATGCGAAAGGCAGAAGTTCACGTACAACTCAAACCAGGAATATTTGGAGTAAAGGTCAGGATAATGCCTCCAGACGCTGTTTTTCCAGACAAAATCCAGATAGCTGAAGCCCCACCACCAGAAGAGGAAAAGCCAGCTGAAGAAGCGCTTGAGGTTGCCGACGAGGAAGCGAAAACCGGCGAAGTAAGCGAGGAAAAGGCAGAAGAGGAGGAAGAAGAGTAGTGCCTATTCTGCGGGTTAAGGAAATACGAGGGATGTCTTCTGAAGAAAGGATGAAGAAGCTTAGGGAGTTAAGGACAGAGCTTGTTAGACTTAAAACGATGATTAAGGCTGGTGGTGCTGTGGAAAATCCATCAATGATGAGAGAACTCCGCAAGACAATTGCAAGAATACTAACCATAGAGAGGGAAGAGAAGGCGAAACTGGCAAAGGCTGGAAAAGAGGGGGCGGAGAAGAAATGAAGGTTACGCCAGACATAATCCGTTATGAATTCATTGGAACAAAAGCGAAAGTTGCAAAAAGCACCAATCCAAGCTGTGTTGGATTAGCTGGCAAGGTAATAGACGAAACACGAAACACTTTCACGATTTTACATGAACATGAAGGAAAAAGGAAAATTATTGTAAAAGATTCGGCGGTTTTCCACTTCAGCTTTCCAGATGGAACAGTTGTTGAAATTGACGGCAAACTTTTGGTTGGAAGACCCGAAGACCGACTGAAAAGGCGTCTAAGGAGGCTATGGTAATGTCGCTCACATTTAAGAAGCCTAAAAAAACATGCAATGACAGAAACTGCCCATTTCACGGCGACTTACCCGTGAGAGGGCGAGTTTTAGAGGGCTATGTCGTAAGCGCGAAAATGGATAAGACTGTTATTGTTAAACGCGATTATCTTCATTACGTTCCAAAGTTCATGAGATATGAGCGAAGGCATAGTCGCATTCCTTCGCATAACCCGCCATGCATAGACGCGAAAGAGGGAGACCGCGTAATAATAGCCGAGTGCAGACCAATAAGCAAGACAGTTTCCTTCGTTGTTGTTGAAAAGTTGGAGGAAAAGTAGGATGGCGGCAAAAGCAAAACAACGTGCACTTGTTGCGAAGGGAATGCTTGGACACGGACCGAAAATATCACGCGGATTGCCAATGGGTGCAATACTCCGATGTGCAGATAATACTGGCGCAAGAGAACTGCGCCTAATTCAAGTTATGGGCTACAAGGGAAGACTGCGCCGCTACCCATCAGCGGCAGTAGGCGACAGAATCACAGTTTCCGTTAGGCATGGGACACCAGATATGCGAAAGAAAATCTTCCAGGCAGTAGTCGTTAGACAGAGAAAACCGTTCAGGAGAGCAGAAGGCGTCTGGGTCCAATTTGAAGATAACGCCGCAGTAATAATAACTCCAGACGGGGAAATGAAAGGCTCCGAAATCCGCGGTCCAGTGGCAAGAGAAGCCGCAGAAAGGTGGCCGAGGATTGCAAGTGCCGCAACAATAATCGTGTAGGTGAAATATTATGCAAACAATAAAAACCATGCCAAGTAAACCTTCAAAACAGCGAAAAATGGTTTTCAAGGCGCCAGACCACATACGCCAAAAACTCTTCGCAGCCCCACTTTCACCCGAATTAAGAACCACTCACAAAGTAAAAAGTCTACCAGTTAGAAGCGGAGACACTGTCCGCGTATTGAGGGGTGATCACAAAGGGTTTGAGGGGAAAGTTACACGCGTCGACAGAGAAAAGTATAGGATTTATGTGGAAGGTTTAACACGCGAGAAGGTTGATGGAACAACAGTTTTTGTTCCGATTCATCCATCAAAAGTTATGATAACAAAACTAAACCTAGACGATAAATGGCGTAAAAAAATCTTGGAAAGAAAGAAGGGCATCTTGGCAAGGGTTGAAGAAGTCGTGGAAAAGCCTCCCGAAAAAATTACTGAAGAAAGTATAGAGCCAGAAAAAGAGGCTGTTGCAGAAAAACCGCTTGAAAAGCCCAAGCCTAAACGTAGAAAAAGAGTTTCAAAGAAAGCGCCAGCGGAAAAGGCCGAGAAGGAAACAGCAAAAGAAGAGATGTTAGAAAAGAAAAAGCCAAGAAAAACTAGGACTAAACGAAAATCCGCAAAGAAACTGAAGGAGAAACGTGAAAATGGGAAGAAAAGGTGAGTCAAAGGGACTAAAACGCAAACCAGCCCCAAGATTTTGGCCCATCCATAGAAAAGAAAGCGTTTGGATTGTGAAACCTTCTCCCGGACCACATGCAACCGAGAAAAGCTTGCCCTTAACCATAATTTTGCGTGACATGCTGGGATTTGCCAAAACGAGGAAAGAGGCAAAAAAGATAGTTGCTGATGGAAAAGTTCATGTTGACGGGAGGATTAGGCGCACAGACGATTTTCCAGTAGGCTTGATGGATGTTATATCAATACCAGAGGTTAACCAGCACTTCAGAATTTTACCAGCAGAAAAAGGTTTAATTTTGCACCCTATAAGCAAGGAAGAAATCACCTTCAAGCTCTGCAGAATAGAAAACAAAACCACCCTTAAAGGAGGACATGTGCAACTTCACCTTCACGACGGTTCTAACATTCAAATCAAAGTTGCGGATACAA
Source organism: Bathyarchaeia archaeon (assembly GCA_038883655.1). Taxonomy (GTDB): domain Archaea; phylum Thermoproteota; class Bathyarchaeia; order Bathyarchaeales; family Bathycorpusculaceae; genus JAVZLQ01. The sequence continues at coordinate 21,284 of JAVZLQ010000004.1, read as the reverse complement.
AGAACCCGCAAGAAGACATCTACAAAACCTTCGACACTCTAAAAATAAGTTTGCCAGATAAACAAATCCTTGAACACATAAAGATGGATGAGGGATGCTACGCCATAATTACTGGTGGAAAAAACGTTGGAAAACACGGTAAAATCATCGAAATTGAAAAGGTTGAGAACAAGAAACGAAGAAACGCCTTAGTGACAATAGAGGCTGAAAATGGAACAAAATACCAAACAATTCTGAACTTCACCTTTGCGTTGGGAGAAAACAAACCGACAATAACTCTTCCGGAGGTTGCAGCGATTGTCTGAAGATGAAATCCGCAAGACGTGGGAAAACCAGCCGATGCTTAAACCAAGAATAGCTAAAGTAGTTGTAAACATAAGCGTTGGAAAGTCCGGGGAACCCCTCGAGAAGGCAACGAAAGTTTTGAAGGAATTAACTGGGCAGACGCCGTGTAAGAGGAAAGCAAAGAAAACCATAAGGGACTTCGGAATAAGAAGGGGCGAACCAATGGCGTGCATGGTGACCCTCAGAAAACAGCGCGCAATAGAATTTTTAAAGAAAGTCCTGCCAGTAGTTGACAACAAAATTTCAAGAGAAAGTTTCGACACGCATGGCAATTTTGCATTTGGCATAAAAGAACATATAGAAATTCCAGGAGTAAAGTATGACCCAGAAATAGGAATATTCGGCATGGACGTATGCGTTTCCTTAAGTCGTCCCGGATACCGTGTGAAAGAGCGCAGGATTGGAAAGGCGAAGGTGGGCTCGAAACATGTTTTAACGCCGGAGGAAGCCATGTTTTTCGTTAAAGACGCTCTTGGAGTTGAAGTAGTATGAGGCGGAGGGCTTAGATGGGTAAAATAAAACCTAAAAAGGAAAGAAAATACGGCAAAGGGGCAAGGCCATGCAGCAGATGCGGGTCATACGGGCCTGTTATTCGACGTTACAATTTATATTTGTGTAGGCATTGTTTTAGGGAAGTTGCCAAAAAACTTGGGTTTAAAAAGTATGAGTGAAAGAGGATGTTGTGATGGACACGGTGTCGAATGGTTTGACAGCAATATTGAACAATGAGGCGCGCAACAAAAGAGAATGCGTCATTAGCCCAGCCTCCAAACTTTTGGGCAGAGTCTTGCGTATAATGCAGTTAAACGGGTACATTGGCGAGTTTGAATTTATAGATGATGGGCGTTCTGGAAAGTTTAAAGTTCAGCTTTTAGGCAGAATAAACAAGTGTGGCGCGATAAGACCACGTTTTTCTGTTGGGGTTGACGAGATAGAGGATTGGGAGAAAAAGTTTCTTCCATCAAGAGACGTTGGAATACTCGTAATTTCAACATCAAAAGGCCTAATGTCCCATAGAGAGGCAAAAGAAAAACACGTTGGAGGCAAACTGATAGCATTCGTCTATTAAGGAGGCTTTTAGATGCGGGCAATAGAAGTTTCAAGGACAATTCGCGTGCCAGAAGACGTCGAAGTCACACTAGAGGGAAAAAGAGTGACTGTTAGAGGCGCCAAGGGAACGCTGACAAGAGACTTTTCATACGCCCCAATATCAATTGAACTTAAGGATAGGGAAATCAACATTTGGGCTGAATGGCCAAGCAAAAAGGAGGCGGCACTCGTAGGCACGATTTGCGCCCACATCCAAAACATGATAAAGGGCGTTCAGAAAGGTTTCACATACAAACTAAAAATAGTTTTCTCTCACTTCCCAATATCAGTCAAGGTCAAAGACAATTACGTTTTTATTGAGAATTTCACTGGCGAAAGAAACCCAAGAAAGGCGAAAATAATTGGAAATCCGAAAATCAAAGTTTTAAGCGAAGACATTATTATTCAAGGCATAAACCTGGAAGAAGTCAGCCAAACAGCAGCAAACATCGAACAAGCAACAAAAGTGAAAAAGAAGGACCCACGTGTTTTCCTAGACGGCATATACGTTTATGAAAGAACCGAGGGAATGGAAGAATGAAAAAACCAAAAGCACTTGCCATCGAAAAGGCATTAGAAATCCGCAGTCGAGTGAAAGCCAAAAAACCAGACTTTGTTAGGCAAGAGAGTTGGCGATACAAACGTTTGAAGGAAAACTGGCGGAGACCAAAGGGCATAGACAACAAAATGCGAAGAAAAATAAAGGGATGGCCGCCGACAGTGAACACTGGCTATAGGGGACCAAAAGCTGCAAGAGGGCTTCATCCATCAGGTTATCAAGAAATTCTCGTTTACAAAGTTGAGGATCTTAAGAAGATTGACCCTAAAACGCAAGCTATAAGAATTGCACATACTGTTGGAAAGAAGAAGCGCGCTCAAATTCTGACCGAGGCAAGGAAAAAGCGGATAGTTATCTTAAACGTTAAGGAAGTTAAAGAAACAAAAGAAATTGCTGAGGAAGAAAAGGAAACTGAAGCCAAAGAGGAAGTAATGGAAAAAGCAGTAAAGCGAAAACCAAGAAGAAAGAAGGTTGAAGGAGAGCAGAAGAGCATTGACACAGCTTAGAAGTCAAAGACGATTAGCAGCGAAGATACTTAAGGTTGGCGAGAGCAGAGTATGGATAGACCCGGAAAGAGCTGATGATGTAGAGGCTGCGATAACAAGGGAGGAAATTAGAAAACTTATCCATGAAGGCGTGATTAAGCCGTTACCGGAGAGGGGGGTAAGCCGCGCAAGAGCACGAATCTTGCATGAAAAGAAGAAGCGTGGAAGACGACGCGGCACAGGAAGCAGAAGCGGCGCGGCACACGCAAAGATTTCGAAAAAGGAGGCTTGGATGACTAGGATTAGGGCTTTAAGAAAGAGGCTCCGCGAGTTAAAGGCTAAGAAGATTATCACCGAAAGCGCCTATAGAAAGCTCTACAAAATGGCGAGCAGCGGAAGATTCAGCTCCGTCTCCGACATGGAACGTTATTTAAAGGCTCATGAACTCTGGAGGAAACGCTGATGGCAAGGGGTTCAAACTATTGTGTGCCATTCCGCCGCAAAAGAGAGGGAAAGACCGACTATAGAAAAAGGAAGGCTCTAATAATTTCTGGTAAGCCACGCCTTGTTGTTCGTCCATCACTTAAAAACGTGATTGCACAAGTCATCATAGCTGAGCCAGAGGGAGACAAAGTTTTAGTTTCAGCGCACAGCAGAGAACTGGAAGATTTTGGGTGGAAGGCTCCTAGGGGAAACATCCCAGCAGCCTACTTGACGGGTCTTCTATGTGGGTTGAGGGCGAAATCAAATGGTGTGGAAGAGGCAATTTTAGACATTGGATTGCGTTCGCCATCAAAGGGTGCAAGGGTTTTCGCCGCCCTCAAAGGATTTTTAGACGCTAAAGTTGAAGTTCCGCACAGCGAGGAAAAACTGCCAGATGAGAAAAGGATAAACGGTGAACACATTGCCGAATACGCAAAAATTTTAGCCTCAAACACGGAAAGTTATCAGTTAAGGTTCTCACAATATTTAAAGAATGAAGTTCCACCTGAAAACATTGCAAAACATTTTGCCCATGTTAGGACAAGCATTTTAGCCGCATTTAAGGGCGGAGGCAAAAAGAAATGATGTCCAGAAATGAGGAAAGAGGAAAATCTGAAGCCCTGGAACAATGGGTTCCAAAAACCCGCCTTGGAAAAATGATTCAAGAAGGAAGGATAACATCAATCGAAGAAGTTTTTGCAGGCGGTTATCAGATACGCGAACCGCAAATAGTTGATGTGCTTTTACCAGAGTTGGAGGAGGAAGTCATAAACATAAACCTTGTTCAAAAACAAACGGACGCTGGCGAAAAATCAAGATTCAAGGCGATAGTCGCGGTTGGAAACAGGGACGGCTACATAGGCTTAGGAGCTGGAAAGGCAAGTCAAGTGCGAACAGCCATCGAAAAGGCGGCGGCTGAAGCCCGCTTAAATATAACGCCAGTAAGAAGGGGTTGCGGAAGCTGGGAATGCGGCTGTGGAAAACCGCATTCAGTGCCATTCCAAGTTGAGGGAAAATGCGGCGGTGTAAAAGTAGTCATTATTCCAGGTCCGAGAGGCTTGGGTCTTGTTGCAAGCGAAGTTTCAAAAGTGATTTTGGGTTTAGCTGGAATAAAGGATTGTTGGACTAGAAGTTATGGTTCAACAAGAACTGTTCCTTCATTCGCTCATGCGGTTTTTGATGCTTTGAAAAAGACTTACAGCCTTATAACGCCGATGGATTGGGTGAAGTAGGTGGCTGAAAAAGCAGAAGAACGCAAATGCATAATCGCTTTGAGGGTGCGCGGGACAATTAGCGCCCCGCTGGAGGTAAGGGAAACCCTAGAAATGCTCCGCTTGACAAGAAATAACTATGCCGTATTAATTGACAACCGCCCTTCATTCCTCGGCATGTTAAGAACGGCACAGAACTTTATAACCTGGGGAGAAGCCTCAAAAGAGACGATAACAGCGCTGATAAAGAAGCGTGGAAAGCTTGTCGGTGGCAAGAAGTTGACCGACGAGTATGCGCAGAGTGTAGGTTATAAATCGCTTGAAGAGCTTGCAGAAGCCATTTTAAACTGCAAGGTTGAATACTGGAAATTGCCGAAAATCCAACCTGTTTTTAGGCTTCATCCGCCCACAAAGGGTTTCAAGGGAAAAATCAAGAAGAGCTATAGCGTCGGCGGCGAGCTTGGATATCGCGGAGAAAAAATCAATGAGTTAATAAAGCGGATGATATAGCCATATTCGTTTTAACAAGTTCTTTTGCGATACATTTTATAGTAACTTCTGGAATGCCTTTGTATCCTAGGGGAGAAAACTTTGAGCGCAAAGTGGAGGAGAAGCAAGAAAAATTCGAGATGGCTAAAAGCCTTCAGGGAAGACAAGGATTTCGTCGACATCAAGAAACACGTAAATGTAAGGAAAGTCAAAGCGCGAAGGAACCATAATGCCCATAAAATCTCAATAAAATTGCACAAAGCGAAAAAGTGGAGGGAACCGAAGCCCTTGGTGGATGTTTTCGAAGAAGATGATGAAATAGTAGTTGTGGCGGGGCTTGCAGGCTTCTCTAGAGAAAATCTAAAGATAAGAGCTAAGGAACAGCAACTGATTCTTTCCGCAGAAGCTTTTGATAGGCGTTTTCATAAAAGTTTAAATTTTCCTTCGCAAGTGATTCCAGACACTTTGCGCACAACATATAAAAATGGCGTGCTTGAAGTACGATTAAAGAAGGCTGCTGAAAAGAAGGTAATGGACAAAATAGCTGGTTTAGAGAATGCCACATAAACTTAGGAAAATCCGAAAAAAGCGTGGTTCAAGAACATGCGGCTACGGCAGAGTAGGACAGCACAGAAAAACAGGCTCTAAAGGCTATCGTAAGGCTGGAAGACATAAGCACGGATGGAGCTACGTCATAAAATACGAGCCCGAATACTTCGGCAAGAAAGGATTTACCTCACCAAAAAGCCTCAAAACAAAGGAAAAAATCATAAACGTTGGAGAACTCGATGAAATAGCCGAAAAAATGACGCAAACAAAGGATGAAGAAAAAACATTCATAGACCTGGAGAGTTTAGGTTACACAAAACTTCTAGGCGCTGGCAAAGTGACGAAACCGCTTAAAGTGAAAATCGCAGTTTGTTCAAGCTCTGCGGCTGAAAAGATAAAAGAGGCTGGCGGAGAAATTATAGCAGCAAGCGAAGAACAAGTGGAATAAGGGCTGTTAAATAATGGCTGGCAGATTCCTAAATGCGTTCAAGCCTATTGCAAGAATCATACCAGAAATTAAGGCTCCGGAAAGAAGAGTGCGCTTCAACGAAAAGCTTTTCTGGACGGCACTCGCAGCAATAATATATCTAATAATGGCTGAAGTCCCACTTTTCGGCATCGAAAGAACGGCCCTAGGAGAACTTGCTGCCCTCAGAATAATTTTTGCATCAAACCGCGGCACACTCGCAGAACTGGGCATAGGGCCAATAGTTACTGGCGGATTAATACTGCAGCTTTTGATTGGCTCGGCAATGATAGAGTGCAACATGTCAAACCCTGAAGATAGAAAATTATTCACCGTGGCAAGTAAGGCGTTTGCAATGGTGTTAACTGGCGTTCAAGCGCTAGCCTACATAATTGGGGGGATGTACGGCCAACTACAACCCTCAATAGCCGTAATAGTCTTTCTACAACTTTTAGCAGCTGGAATTATAATTCTGCTTCTGGACGAGCTTGTACAGAAAGGTTGGGGCTTCGGCAGCGGAATAAGCCTTTTTATCTTGGCAGGTGTTGCACAGCGCATATTCTGGGACTGCTTTGCCGTAACAGCGCAAGTTGATGAATTCGGAAGCACAGGCTTTTTTGTGGCTTTATTCCAAACGTTATCAAGCGGAAAGCCCATAACCGGTCTCTTGGTTAGGGGACAATATCCTTCCATGTTGGGTTTCATAGCCACAATCGCCGCATTTTTGATTATAATCTACGCTGAAGGAGTTAGAGTAGAATTGCCACTTTCTTATGCTGGTTACAAGGGGTTTCGCAGCCGCTACCCAATAAAGCTACTGTACGTGTCAAACCTTCCAGTAATATTCGCTTCAGCGCTATTCGCAAACATATACTTCTTCTCACAACTTTTCTGGAGCTCCTACAACAGAACCAATGAAATATTCTGGTTCAACCTTCTAGGACAATTTCAATTCGTCGGAGAAGGACAAAACCGGCGCCTCGAACCAGTAGGCGGGCTCGTTTATTATGTAACCTCGCCTGGAAACTTCGCAAGGGCGATGGAAGACCCGATAAGGACTGTTGGTTACATAGCAATTCTGGTGGCTTTCTGTGCGTTTTTCTCGCTTATATGGCTTGAGGTTGGCGGACTCGGACCATCAACTGTGGCTAAGCAGCTTGTTGACGCTGGCATGCAGATTCCGGGTTATAGGCGTTCTGAAAAGGCTGTGGAGCCAATATTGAAACGTTATATTCCAACGGTCACTGTTCTAGGCGGAATAATCGTTGGGTTGATTGCCGGAGTTTCAGACATCTTCGGCGTTTTCGGCTCTGGAATAGGCATAATGCTTTCCGTTGGCATAATCTACCAGTACTATGAAATTTTGACGCGTGAAAGAGTCTCAGAAATGTACCCAGCGTTTAGGCGCATATTCGGCGAATAAACCATTTAGCATATTTTAAACTTTGCAATGCATCAGTAATAATAGTTATTAAGTTGAAAGCAAACAAAGAGAAAAGGATGCTGCAAAAATGCAAGCCCTAATTCCACAAGACACATTCGTTGTAATGCTAATATGCATGGCAATCTCGTTTACAAGCTCCTCAATTAACCGTCTGCTCATAAGCCATTTTGTAGGCTGGGAACAATACAGACGAATGCAAAAAGAGATTGCAGAATACCGCTCCCAGACGTCTGTGGCAATACGCACAAAAGACAAGAAACTTCTCGAGAAACTGAAGAAAAAAGAACCCCAAATCTTGAGCATGCAAGCGAAGATGGCTAAACCCCAAATGGTGCTGTTTGTCATCTCCCTAAGCTATATTGTTGTATGGTTATTTGTATTGCCCAACGTATTACATGGCGTAGATAATGTTGCTTACATTCCAGGCGTCATGTCGATTCCTGTAATTTGGTGGTACTTTATATGCTCATTCTTCTTCGGCACAATTTTTAACAGATTGTTGGGCATAATGCCAATAGAATAAGGGGGGATAGCGAAAATGCCGCAGCCTCACCTTAGAACAAGAAGCGAGAAGCGCTTAACGGTGGCGCTGCCAGGCGGCAGAAACACGACACGCTACAAAAAGGAGTTAAATGCGGCACCAACATGCGCCTTATGCAAAAAACCATTAGCTGGGATACCGCACTTAACAACAGCTGAAGCACGTAAACTCAACAGAACAAAAAGAAGAATTTGGCGCCTGCATGGCGGAAAAATATGCCACAGCTGCCTAAAAAAGGCTTTAAAACAAGCAGCAAGAGCAATGTAAGCGGTCTCCAGGAGCCAAGGCGAATGGAAAAAGGCAGAAAAACGGAAAAAGAGAACATAATTATCTGCATTTGCGGATTAGCTGGAAGCGGAAAAAGCACACTTGCAAAAAAGCTAGCTGAAAAATACGGCTTAACATATTATTCGGGCGGTGATGCATTAAAAGCTCTAGCCATAGAAGAGGGTTACAAGCCATTTGAGCGCGGATGGTGGGAAAGCCCAGAGGGAATGCGCTTCCTTGAAAGACGAGGAAGAGACCCAAAATTTGACAGGAAGGTCGATGAGAAACTCTTGGAACTAGCGAAGGAAGGAAACGTGGTCTTAGACAGCTGGACGATGCCATGGCTTCTCGAAAATGGATTCAAAGTATGGCTTGAAGCCTCGCCGAGGAAAAGGGCTGAAAGAATAGCGAAACGGGATGGAATAAGGGTCGAACAAGCTCTAAAGGCTCTAGAGAAAAAGGAAGAGCAGACAAAGGAAATATACAAGAGGCTTTATGGCTTTTGCCTCGGAGAAGACTTCGCGCCATTCCACCTAATCTTGGATACGGAAAACCTCGGGGCTGAGGAGGTTTTTCAAACCCTCTGCAGCGTAATAGATAACATGGTTCTCCGTAGAAGAGGAAAAGAATAACGTGTTTAGCAGTTTATAGAGAATTGCGCAAATTTTAAAAACTTCTAGAACAATTCTCTAGTTTTGCCTTCTAGAATTAAATTCTAAATCATGGAGGGAAGGCTGTTGAAAATAATCAAATTTGAAAAGACAATAATAGCCGCACTTTCCGTGATGGGCATTACGTTATGCCTGCTTTTATCAGCAATTTTCATAAATGCGGAATCAACCGTCATGCTTGCTGTTTTTAACATCCTCTTTACTACCCTAACATTTTATTTGGAAGGTTCCGCAACACGTAAAGCCTGTCTTCTACTCTTAGGTAACGCTTGCGGCTTCTATTGGAATCACCTTTTCTTTCTATTCTCCCATTTTGGAGCATACTACATCGGAGAGCCCTTCAAGATCCTATACGCGCTTATTAACCCATTCTTAAACGTCATGTGGACTGTTTTCTTTTGGTCAATCAGCCTAACGGCACTGCGAAGAAAGGGTGAAGCCATTTGATCATTGAAGTTTTAGAGGCACTATTCATAGTTTTGGCAATTTTAATGACAGCCTATCTTATAAGACACTACGTTTTCACATTAACCGTTCTGAAAAACGTAGACAAACGCAAAAGAGCCACTAACAATAGCGAGATGGGCTATCCTAAAGTTTCAATATTGATTCCAGCACGCAACGAAGAAAATGTAATCGGAAGAATACTTCAAAGAATGACAGAGCTGACTTATCCAAAGGATAAAATGGAAGTAATAGTCATCAACGACGCATCAACAGACAAAACTGGCGCAATAGCAAATCAATATGCGACAGCAAATAACTACATCAAAGTTATACACAGAAGCGAAAAAGAGGGCGGAAAGGGAAAGGCGTCAGCATTAAATGCTGGATTCGCACATTCAAGCGGCGAATTCATCTTCTGCTTTGACGCAGACTATTACCCACAATGTGACATAATTGAAAAACTTGTAAGAGAATTTGCAGATCCAAAAGTTGGAATAGTGCAGGGAAGAATCACGGTTCTAAATGAACCACAAAACATTGTAACAAGACTTGTTGCGCTGGAAAGGATAGGTGGATACAGAATTGACCAGCAAGCAAGGAATGATTTGGGGCTTATCCCACAATTCGGCGGAACAGTTGGTGGAATAAGACGCAACTTACTAGAGCTTTTGCGCGGTTGGGATGAAAACATGCTTGCGGAGGACACTGATTTAACCTTTAGCGCCTACCTTGAAGGTTATAAAGTGCGTTATGTAAATGAGGCAGAATGTTATGAGGAGGCCGTTGAAAGTTGGCAAGCCTACTGGAAACAACGGTACAGATGGGCTAAGGGGCACATGCAATGCGCCTTCAAACATACGCTGAACGTTTTAAAGAGCAGAAATTTAAATTTAAAAGAGAAAATTGACGGTTTCCTCCTTCTAAACGTGTATTTCATGCCCATAATCGTCCTATTCTCACTTATCATAGGAGTTGCGCTGTTTATGCTTAAACAGCATCAAATACACATACTCTGGTCGACGATTCCCATCTCAATTTACAGTTTTGTGGGGAACTTTGCCCCATTTTTTGAGGTTGGAACAGGAACATACCTTGATGGAAGAACGAGGGCACACTGGCTTCTTCCACTTCTAGTTTTCGCCTTCATATATAACATACCCATATGCACGAAGGCACTTGTAGACTTGTGTGTTGAAAAACTACTCAGAAGGAGTGAACTTAACTGGACAAAAACATTTCATTCTGGCAATGGAAATGGTTATATTTTGAATCGTAGCATATCAACAAAAAGATGACCGTTCCGAATCCGAACTCAACAGAATTTTCAGCCATAATCTTAGGAATCGCAGCCTTCATTTTCATCATGCTTTTGCCGGCACTAATCGAAATTAAAAGGCCGAAGGATGCTGGACCAAGGATGATAGAAAAGTTTAACATGATTCCGCAAGTGAGAGGAAGAATGCTATCCAACGTGGAAGATGAACATCATTTTGACCAGCAACTGACGCAGAAAGTTGCTGGAATACTCAGCTTTTTGTACAATTTGGAAGCCTAATCTCTCTTCAAAAAAAGTTTTGCGCTTCGCCACCTATCTCTGGCTATTTGCATGTTGCCAATTACACTTCCATGAATGGAATAGAAGATGTAACAGAGGTAAGTACAATCATGGCACTTGCCATACGCTTCCCTCAGGGTGTTAAACTTTTTGCTGTTCCAAACCTTTGGTAACTCAAAAATTGAGGCAGCAGGCTTGTGGAGGTGGCAACCAGAAACCTCGCCCAAATGGTTTATTACAAAGAAACTCCGTAAAGCGCAGCACCTCCATGTTCTCTCACCAGTTGCGTAAAGAGATTTAACTGCTTCCAAAACTTTTGTAGTCATCAAAATTTTGCCATTTTTACGCTTCAAATCCATCAGAGAATCGCACAGTTTAACCATCGTCTTACCATCCTCTATGAGGAATTCGTCGTTTGCTTTACCTATACCAAAAAGCGAATTCGCCCGGTCTGAAAGGTCAAAGGAGTATAGACAATACCATAATGGAACTCCCTTTTCCAAGAAGTATTTGGTAAAATCCATAATTTCATAAAGGTTAAACTGCGAAATTGTTGGCGAGATGCTTACGTTAATTCCTTCACTGCGCAGTTTTTCAACAGCATCCACTGCTTTTTTCCATGAACCCTTAACACCCTTAATGGAATCGTTCTTCTCGGGGTCTAGACTGTCTATTGAAATTGCAACAAAATCCGCGTTGCGCAAGGCATCAATTTTTTCCGCCGCCATACTCCCATTATCATAAACTGTCGTTATGAAAAAGCGAGACGCATACTCGATGATTTCGTCAATGTCAGGCCTCAAAAGCGGGTTGCCACCAGATATCACGATTTCTAAAACGCCAAGTTTTCGGAGAATGTCCAAGCCTCGTTTAACCTCTTCTGTTGATAGCTCCTCTGCATCTTGTTCTCTCCAGACGTTGCATCCTGCGCATCGATAGTTGCACCTTCTTGTAACCATCCATTGCACGTGGTATGGCCTGTTTGGGGTTAATGCTCGTGACAGTATGCTTAACGCTTTTCTAGGAGACATTGACGGCAATTTTTGCACCACGCTTTCGCTCTAGTTTATCGTAAAATACTTGCTTTTAAATATAAACCGTTAGCAACTTACAGTCAACTCCATTTATCCAATAATAAAAGGTTTTAAACGGCTTTTGTTCTAAATTTGTGCGTGTCAACCGTTGGAAACAGAGGCTCTTAGAAAATTCGGCAAAGAATACTTTGCTCACCTAAAATATTCAAAAAGAGAGAAGGCAATCAAAAGCCATGTATTGGAATTGCTTAAGTGGGGATCCAAAAATTCAGGGTTAAACTTGCTTGATGGACGTGGAAAATCCGCTTTGGATGTGGGCTGCGCTTTCGGATATGGCGTAAACCTTCTGACAGCGCTTGGCTATGAGGCCATAGGTGTAGACGTATCAAAGTTTGGTGTAGCACAAGCCAAGAAAAGGAATCATGAAAACGAGTTTGTCATTTGCGATGTACAGTGGAATCTGCCATTTAAAAAGAAGTTTGACTTAGTGATATGCCTTGAAGTTTTGGAGCACCTCCAAAATCCTCTTTTAGCTCTACAAAACATGTATGATGTTTGCGAGGGCGCAGTTCTTTGTACAACACCAAACAAGACTGTTGAACGAATTGTCAAGAAAATTTTGAAGGATTTTGACAAGACGCATGTAAACGTGAAAACCCCGCGCGAGTGGGAAAGGTACATCAGGAATTCTTTGAGCAATAGCCTTGTCAGAGTTGAATGCTTTGCGGACTTCACTTTTAGTGTAGCTGACAGATTGTTTTTTAAGTCTTTTAGGTTACCTTTTGGGATGGATACGCGTATACTGATTAAGAAATAGGTGCCATTTGATGGACAACGAGTCCGTTGACGTTGTTATACTTACAAAAAACAGCGAAAGAATGCTGGAAAAATGCTTGAATTCCGTTTACAAGAATGTGCCAGTTAACCGCTTGATAATTGTTGACGGTTACTCTACGGACTCAACTTTAGAAATCGCCAAAAAATTTCATGAAAAATATGGAAATGTTGTTTTGGTCATGGATAATGGTACACGTGGCAGCGCGAGAATGAGGGGGATAAGGGAGGTTAAAACGGACTGGTTTATCTTTGTTGATAGTGACGTAACCTTATGTAACGGATGGTATGAAAAAGCCAAAAAGTTTGTGGGCAACGATGTTGGAGCAGTCTGGGGCATAGAAATCTGGGAAGGCATACAAAACCCAAAAACGCTAAAACTTTTCTTAAAAATAACGCGGAAAATTTTCGAGTTAAGAGGAGGAACACACGACTTGCTGGTGCGCTACGATGCAATAAGAGACATAGAAATTCCAGGAGACCTACATGTTTTCGAAGACATGTTTATCAAGGAATGGATAGAAAAGAAGAGTTATAGAATAGTGTCCACCTACGACCCATATTGCATACATTACAGACCTCCAGAAACTTGGACAATAAAGGGGAGCATAAGGATACTTGCCGATAACCTGCGCTTTGGATCTTTTCGAAAACTGCCAAAGTTGTTTGTTGCCTACGCTTTTTATACGGTTTATGTTCTTTATAGAAGTTTATCCCGGAAAATCAACCGCCAGAACAGCGGGTAACAAATGAACAGCAAAAAGCAAGTTTCAGTTGTGATTCGAACAAGGGATAAGGAAAAGTTCCTAGAAAGCCTTTTAGAAAGACTGGCTATGCAGACGCTGCCGCCATCAGAAATAATAATTGTAAACAATTATTCTTCAGAAGAGGAAAGGCGATTCCTTGAAAGCCACGTGTCAGAGTATTTTTGGAACTTTTTCCGAGAAAAGAAAATCGCCCTTAAAATTATCGCCTTATCAGATGAAGAATTTTCGCATGCGTACTCCACGAACCTAGGTGTACATGCTGCAGGAAACGAGTTAGTCTGCATAACAAACGCGCATTCTCTTCCAACATCGTCTCATTGGCTTCAAGATGGCGTAAGACATTTCACAAATCCAAGTGTCGCAGGAGTGAGCGGGTTCTTTTTGCCCCATGGCGAGGGCAAGGTTTTTGGAAATCTTGATAAACTTTTATACTATTTTTCGCAGAAATTTGTTTTGCGCCAAGACTGGTGTTCCACAATTAACTGCATAATCAGAAAGTCGCTATGGCAAGTTTACCCCTTCGATGAAAACCTGCCAAAAATTATACCGCAAACCCGAAAGTATGGTTTAGAAGACTACGATTGGAGTAAAGAAATGCTTTTCAGAGGCTACAAAATAATTGTTGACCCATCATTCAGCGTTTTACACTCCCACGGAAAAGGAATTAATGAAATGATGCGAAATATTAGGGGCTATTTTATCTATAGACGGCTACAGCAGAAAATAAATAGGCTAAAAAGACCTAGAAAATCCTTCAGCAAACTCCTAGCCTAACTTCTTCTCTAAAACTAGCCATAAATGGTCACTTTCTGGTCTAACCAACTCTTTTTCGCTTCCATCCTTACATTTGATTAGGCGCTTATCCGCATTTGGCAGAAACTCGCCAATAACATTTGCAGATATTCCATTTATCTCCAGACTCTGCAAAACAATGCTAGCTAAATCTCGTTTAGCAGCGATTAGAATGCTTCCAGAGGCAATTAAGCAAAGCGGGTCAATATCAAAGAAGCGGCAAATTTGGAGGGTTTCTTTGGCTACTGGAATTTTCTCTTCATATACTTTAAAGCCAAGTTTCGAAGCATCTGCCATTTCGTGTACGCCGCCGGCGACGCCGCCTTCTGTTGGGTCGTGCATGGCGTGAACTGCGCCTGTTTTGAAGGCGGTTATGGCGTCTTTAACAACGCTGATTTTTTCGAAGAATTTCTTTGCTTTAGCCAAAGTTTTTTCGTCAACAACCATTTTTAGTTCTTTTTCCATGTCTGAAGCAAGGATTGCGGTTCCTTCAATTCCAGCGCTTTTTGTTAGAATTATCTTGTCTCCAGCTTTGGCGTTTCCAGCAGTCACATAATTTCCTCTTTCCGTGACTCCCATGGCGCAGCCAACAACTATTGGATGAGTTAGTTCAGGTGTTACTTCGCAATGTCCTCCAGCAATCGCCATTCCCAAATTTTTCGCTGCTGCATCCATCTGCGTACATATGGTTTTAAGCATTCTTCTATCGGCTTTTTCTGGGAGCAATATGCAAGAGAAGAAGAAGGCCGGCTCAACGCCGAAAGTGGCAACATCATTCGCGTTAATGTTCAAAGCCAACAAGCCTATACGCTCCAAAGCCCCAGTAATAGGGTCCATAGAAACAATCAGGGATTTGTCGCCAACATCTATAACTGTGCCATCAAAACCCGCTGATGGTCCAACAATCACTTCTTTGCGTTTAACTCCTAGATTTTTGAAAACAACCTTTTCTAGTAGGTTTATTGGAATTTTTCCAAAAGGAATAGACAACACTTTAGCCTCCTTAATAGATTTTAAACTTGATTGCCCTCGCCTATTTTTCTTTTAGGTACGGGAATATGCGCCACATCGCTTTTGCTAGAGGTAATGCCACGATTGCCCCTATCATCATCTGCCCAATGTTAATTGGGACTTCCGCTATTGCCACAGCTTCAATTTTGAAGAGCGGGTAAATCAGAAACATTTGATAGAGGAAATATCCAGAAACCATCACGAAACCGCCTACGACAACTGAAAAAACCATCCACCCGAATTCTGGCTCAGCCAAAAAACCTAACGCGCTTATGGATATTGCCACTATCGCGCCCAAAATAAGCCAAAACTCCATCGGCATATAAAAGGTGAATGTACTCCAGCCTAGAGTAAGCCGAATTTCACCGCTATAGTATGTTGAGCCAACCCAGCCTAAGAGAACCCCAGCAATAACACCCAAAAGCATGGTGAAAAATTTCCATTGGAATTTCGAACTAAATTTAGGATTCCTTTTCTTGAGCAAACCGACAACAGCCCCCTCGCATGCCTTTATAAAAAGCGTAGCTGGTGCATAATGCGGATAATTTAACAGCAAATCAGCCAACATGGCGCCTACCCCTCCACTAAAAGCGCCAACAAAGGGTCCAAAAAGGAGCGCACCAAGAAAAATCATGGATTCACCTATGTTGAAGAAGCCCTTGGTTGCAGGGACATAAATCGAAAAAATTACTGTTACTATGCAGACAAGCGCTGTGAAAACAGCTGTGATGGCGAATTTGAAAGGTTGAATCTTTCCGTTCATCGTGATCAATTTAGTATAGTTATAACTATACTATATTAGCTTTTTCCATTATAGAAGCAGTTTTAAATCATCAATTGCTTGTAGAACTTTTTTGCCGCGTTGTGTTATTTTGAAGAATTTTCGTCTGTCCTTTCTGTAGCTTACTATCAAACCTTTTTCATATAGTTCTGTTAAGTGCTGGTATATGGCGGCTCTTGTCATTGTTTTCCCAAGTTTTTCCCACAAATCGTAGCCGTAAGCATCCCTTTCCTTGAGAATCCTCAAAATTTTCTCTTTTGTACTTATTTCTAAACCTAAAACTGCCGTCTTCTGCTTCTTAGTTAACGCTTGAAGTATATCCGTAGCTTTGAGCCCACTTCCAGTTATTGGACACACGACACTTTCTTCTTTGGTGATATGTCCTTCTTTAACAAGTTTTTCCAAAGCGGCAATTTCAGCCGAGCTTGATGGTTCTGCAAATATTCCTTCATACTTGGCTATGGTGAGTTCAGCCGCGAAAATTTCGCTGTCAGAAACTGTTAAGGCTAAGCCTCCTGATTCTTTTATCGCCTTTATTGCGAGTTCGCTTTGCATCGGCTCTTTAACAAGCAGGGCAAGGGCTTTTGTTGAAGGCTTTGCTGATATACGTCCTCTCTTAAGCAGCGTCTTAATTATTGCCGAGCTTCCTTCAGGTTGGATACCGACCATTCTCGGAAGCCTTTTCGCCAAGCCTAACCGTTCAAGTTCTTTGAAGCCCTTCCAAAGCGAATATATTGTTCCGCCGCTACCCATGGAAACTATCATCCAGTCTGGAGCCCCGAACTGTTCGAAAATTTCGTACGAAATTGTTTTCTGTGCCTCAATTACAAGGGGATTCAATTCCGCGGTTGCTTGATACCAGTTCATCTCTCTTGCCAACGCCTCAGCTCTATGTATTGCGTCGTCAATGAATTCGCCAAATTCTTCAATAACAGCATCATAAACTAGCATCTGCGCCAGTTTACCAACATCAACGAGTTTGGGCACTATGACGTGACAGTTCAGCCCAGCCTTTGCACAGTAAGCAGCCACAGAGGCGCCGAGGTTTCCCATGCTCGCGCATACGAGTGTATCATGTTTGAGGTCTAGGGCATTTGATGTCAGCAGAGCCGCGGCGCGGTCTCTATATGAGTTTGTTGGGTTTCTAGTTTCATCTTTCAAGTAAAGCTCTTTTAAACCCAAAAGTTTGGCGAGCCTATCAGCCCTATGTAGGGGTGTGCCGCCCTCGCCCAAAGTTATCATGTGCCTAACTGGCGGAAGCAGACGCTTATACCTCCAAAAGCCAGCATAACCCAAAACTCCTAGTTTACGTGTAGAGGAAACAGGCAGATTATAGCCTAGTAAGCCTCCACACTTCTCGCATAAGCTACGTGGAGGGAACATTGGAAATTCTGCGCCGCATTTAAGGCATTCTAAAGTCATAATTCCAGTCCGCGAAATTGTACTATAATTATTTGCCCTTTAAAGTTCTTTTAAGCGTTTACAAGCGTTAAGAAAATGGGAAAACTCTAAATGCGAGTATGATGCTGATAAATAGCAAGCCATGAGCGGATTGGGTATGAACGGAGAAAAAGTTGAGGAAGACCCTGTAAAGCTGCACAAAGATGCAAACACGCTCTTTGAAACTGGCAAGTACAAGGAAGCCCTAGAAAAATTTCTAAAAGCATCAGAGCTTTACCTAAAGAAAAACAACTTTTTCGATGCTACGTCGATGCTTTACAAGGCTGGAGAATGCGCTTACATGCTTAAGGATTATGAAACCGCCGTTGAACATTTTATGAAATCCGCAGAACTGTCCTTCAACAAGGGATTCGACAGATACGGTGTCAGCGCACTGGAATATGCCAGAGACTGCTATGAAGCTTTAAAGAATAAAGAAAAAGTAGAAGAATTGAAGAAAAAGATAAGGGAGATAAAAGAGAAGCTGGAAGCTTCATTCTAGATTCTAAACACCTCTTTTCCTTTAATTTGGCAAACACGTTTTTATTTTAAAATACCCTAGCAAAATTTAGCTGCGTTTAGGTAAAAGTTATGCCTACACCATTTAAAGCATTGGCTGAACTGTGCGAAAGACTGGAAGCTACAACAAAAAGGCTCGCCATGATAGACGCTGTAGCAGATTTTATAAAAAATCTTGAGCCAAACGAGGTTGAGCCGGCGGTGGCTATGATTCTTGGAAGACCGTTCCCGAAATGGAGCCAAAAAACGCTTGAGGTAAGTTGGGCAACACTGAGCGGTATAATAATGCGAATAACCAACGTGGACTGGAGTACATTCACAAAAGTTTTCGGCGAAACAGGCGACATAGGCTCAGCCACAAAAACAATATTCGAAAGAGGCAGAATCAAGAGACAAGCAACACTTTTGGAGAGAGCCTTAACAATAACCGAGGTTAGACGAAGCTTCGAGGAAATAGCCGAAGCTGTGGGGCAGGGCTCAAGAGAAAGAAAAGAACGCCTAATAGAAGCCCTGTTAAGCCTAGCCTCACCCGTAGAAGCCAAATACATTGTGAAAATTTTCATAGGCGAAATGCGAACGGGCTTCCATGAAGGATTAATGGAACAAGCAATATCAAAAGCCTTCAAAATTCCATTAGAAGTCATTCAAAAAGCCGGCATGACTGTGGGCGATATAGGCGAAGTTGCAACCATAGCCAAAAAAGAGGGCGCTGATGGACTACTAAAAGTCAGTTTTAAAGTTTTTAAACCAGTCAAACTGATGTTGGCGCAGATGGCAAATGATGTTACTGAAGCCTTAAAAGAGCATGGCGGAAAAACAGCTTTCGAATACAAATTAGACGGAGCAAGAGTTCAAATACACAAGCTTGGTGACAAAGTCCGCATATTTAGTCGAAGATTAACGGATGTCACAGAAAGCTTACCAGAAATCGTTGAGGCGATAAAGAAAGGCTTTAAAGCTCAAGAAACAATCGTTGAAGGCGAAGTCATAGCCGTAGACAAAGCTGGAAACCCAATACCTTTTCAACATTTAATGCGAAGGTTCAAAAGATTACGCGAAATAGAGGACGTAGCCGAAAAGATTCCCATAAAACTCTACTTGTTTGATATTCTGTACTTAAACGGCGAAAGCCTAATTTCGCTTCCATACACGCAAAGGAGACAAAAATTGGCAGAAAATGCTGGAGAAATTCCATTAACAAAACAAATAGTAACAGACAATGTCAAGGAGGCAGAACAATTCTTGAAAGAAGCATTAGACAACGGGCATGAAGGATTAATGGCTAAAAAGCCAGACAGTCCCTATGTGCCAGGAACGCGCGGAAAACACTGGTACAAAATAAAGCCGGTTCTTGAACCATTAGATTTGGTTATTGTTGCCGCGGAATACGGCTACGGGAGGAGGCATGAGTGGCTTTCAGATTATTACTTAGCTGCGCGTGACGCTGAAACTGGCGAATACCTAGTTGTTGGCAAGACATTTAAGGGATTAACAGATGCTGAAATTATTGAGATGACAAAGCGACTCAAAGAAATAACCATAAAAGAGGAGCCAAGAAGAGTGTTTGTCGCCCCAAAAATAGTTGTTGAAGTAACATATAACGAGATTCAGAGGAGCTCAAAATACAAGTGCGGCATGGCTCTACGTTTCGCAAGAATAAGCCGCATAAGGGAGGACAAATCTCCAGAAGAAGCAGACACTATACAAAGGGTTAAAGAGATATATGAAAAGCAGTTCTTGAAAAAAGGTAGATATAGCATAGCTAACTAGTAATGAAAGTGGCGAACATTCATGCCCAAAAAACTGAGAGAATCATTTTACGACGGATTTTACAGTCGCCAAATAGTGATGCATGAACTTGGCAGAAAAGGACAAAGAAAACTCGCAAACTCAAAAGTTGCGGTTGTTGGACTGGGCGGATTGGGAACAGCATCATCCCTATACTTGGCACTCGCGGGCGTTGGACACTTACGCCTCATAGATCAAGACACTGTTGAGCTGCACAACTTGCACAGGCAAGTCTTGTACAGCAAAGATGACTTACGCTATCCAAAAGCGGAGGTCTCCGCAAAAAGACTAAAGAAAATTAATCCTCTGGTAAAGGTTGAACCCGTCTCCGAAAACGTGAACACAAAAAACGCCGAAAAACTCATCAAGGGAGTCGACTGCGTTGTCGATGGCTTAGACAACATGAGTACACGCTACATCATCAACCGTGCATGCACAAAGCTTAAAATTCCATACGTTTTTGGAGCAGCCATAGGAATAGAGGGAAACCTCTCGGTTTTCGCCCCGCCAGAAACACCATGCTTAGAATGCGTTTTCCCAGACCTAGATGACAGAAACATTTTAACATGCGATGTGCGGGGCGTCATTGGAGCTACACCAGGCATAATTGGAACAATGCAAGCAATGGAAACAATAAAGGTTTTAACTGGAATTGGCTCCACGCTGAAGGGTAAACTTATGATTTGCGACTTCAGCGACATGTACTTCACAACAATAGACATATTCAAAAGAGAAAACTGCCCAACATGCCAAGGCACGGCAGCCCCACAAAAACAAGAAAAACTCGTTTGGCTTTGCGGAAGAAACACGGTAAACATAAACCCAGAAAAACCATTAACGCTAGACCTAAACCAAATCTACGAAAAAATCAAACACAATTTCAAAGTACGTGTAAAATCCCAACTCGCAATAATATTCAACCACAAAAACCACGAAATAAGCCTATTCAAAGGCGGACGAATGCTAATAAAAAACGTCGAAAACGAAGACGAAGCCCTAAAAATCTACAAAGAAATCACCAAAAAACTCGCAGCCAACATTGCCTAAACACATTTATCCAAGTTCAAAATACTCTTAAATTGCCGGGGTGGCCGAACGGTTCAGGCGGCTGCCTGCAGAGCAGCTATATGTGGGTTCAACTCCCACCCCCGGCTTGGTTGGATGAACCCCAGGCCTAGATGGAATGAACCCCCGGCCTGCAACGGCTAACTCATTTGCGTTTTCTGAAGAATTTAGCTCCGTTATGCTCGCATACATATTCAAACCCGGCCTCTATTAGTTGGGCTATTTCTTCGTTGGTTGATGCAACCTTACAGACGAAATCATCGTCGTTTTTGAAATCCACCAGCTGCGTGTAAACCAGCGTATTCTTAATGTTTTTGTGGCCGAGAAGCCTCATTACATAGAGGATATCCCTTGTCTTATAATATTCCATGGTAGCTTTCCAATGGCGAAAGGTGTGAAAAGTTATCTGCAAAAGCCTCGGGTTTCCAAGCTTTTCAGCGGCCTTCCTCCTTTGTCGCGCATACTGCCTTGCGAAGCCCCTAATGGGGTAGCCTCCAAAGATTAATGGAGAATTTTTCGGAATCGTGTTAAGAATTGCCGCGAGTTTCGCTGAAATTCTCAGTATTCTTGGGCTACTACCCTTTTCTGGCGTCACCCTTACGTTCAGGTTTACGTTGTCAAAATCAGTCCATTTAAGCTGCCAAGCCTCTCC
>JAVZLQ010000003.1:0-291734 GCA_038883655.1 Bathyarchaeia archaeon | reverse complement strand
AAAACATACTCTTAACAGAAGTTTTTCTTCCATTCAACGAATTCAGAAATTTCATCGATAAGTTATCCGAACTGGCAAAAATGAAACTCTTACAAAGTTATAAGTATGTAATACAAGACCTAAGAATAAGACGTAGACAAACTATTTTCCCCAAATTTTTCAAAGAAAAGTCATGGATTTACGATCACAAAAAGCACATGGACATGCTACAACAGAAGGTTTCATTGTAACAGCATTACAATAACCAGAGAGAAACCATTACTAATAATTTTTTACTGCCATTTAAAAACTCGAAGTTGCAAAATAATAAGTGTAAGGAGGCGGGAAAAGAAAATGCCTAAACCTGGAATGACGGGCATCTGCCTAAAAACAGAAGTCGCTGAACTGCTAAGAGCTAAAGCAAAAGAAGCCAAAATGGGAATAAACGACTTTTTAACAGCTCTTTTAATGGAAAAACCCTTAAATGGTCCTTTCGAGCCGGAGACGCGGGTCCGAATCCCGCCCGGAGCACTCCAAAACTACTTGCTTAAAGCGATTGTTGTGTTTTAAGGTTCATTTGTAGGATAGGTATTCTCTGCCTAGGAGTTCTCTTGCTATGACTATTCTTTGTATGTTCATTGTGCCTTCCGCGCCTATGTAATATGACATTATGCCGCGCAGCCCCATTTCTAGTGGGCAGTCTTTTGTGTAGCCCCATGCGCCCATCCAGAGCATCACATGTTCAAATACCTTGAAGGCGAAGGAGGGAGCCCGCAATTTTACTGCTGAGATGTATTTTGTAACTTCTAGGGGTGTGAAACGCTGATTTTTGTATTTTTCGTCGTTCATCCATGCCGTTCTGTAAACGAGAGACCGTAACGCTTCAAGTTCAGCCCACATATCCGCCAAGTCAAATTGTATCCCCTGATACTTGCCTATTGGATTTCCGAAGGCTTTACGCTCTTTTATGTATTCAATTCCAAGGTCTAAGGCTCTCTGGGCAGCGCCGAGGCATGTTGCGCCTATTAGTAGCCTCGCGTTGTCGAAGCCCTCCATTGTTAGGTAAAAGCCTTTTCCCTCTTCGCCTACCCGGTAATCGTCAGATAGCCTCACGTTATCTAGTGCTATGCTTCCGGTGGATATTGCCATCCTGCCCATCTCCTCGAATCTCTTGCCGACTTCAACGCCGGGAGTGTTTATTGGCAAGTAAAAGGCGGTTATCCCTCTATGGGCTGCGCCAGGTGTTGGCGGAGCGGTTCTTGCTATGAGGAAGTGTCCTCCACCAATTTTTTTCGCCTCTTCGGTTCCACTTATGTAAGTTTTTTCTCCGTTCAAAATCCAATGGTTGTCTTCCTTAACACCTGTTGTTTTTATGGCTGCAACATCTGAGCCTCCGCTCGCCTCCGTTGAGGCTATGCCTATGAAGGCTTCGCCCCTAACCGCTTTTCTTATTACTTCTTCGCGGACCCATTCGCTGCAGTACTTATCAGTTACAAAGCCCCAAGCGTTTTCAACAAGAAATAGCACTGGAACAGCTATGCTTATGTCCGCGTATCCCAGTTCCTCAGCTGCGATACACGCTGTAGTCCAGTCTGCACTTGCTCCGCCATGTTCTTCAGGCACGGTCATGAGTAAAAGGCCCAGGTCGCCTAATCCCTTGATTATTTCTCTTGGAATTTCTCCTCTGCTGTCCATCTCCCTAATTTTTTCCAGCGTAAGTTCTTTTTGGCACCACTCATGAACAGCCCTACGTAAAAGTTCTTGCTCTTCAGTAAAGCTAAAGTTCACCATAACAATACACCTTTTAGATGCTAACTACACATATGAGGAACAAATATAAAATTTGCTAGCAAAAGTTCCCTTAAATGCTCGCCTTAAAGCGTTTCGCATATTAAAATTCAAATAGAAATTGCGCAAAGATATGTTCTCCACAATTTAGGAGAAAAGCGTCATGGAAGCGTTAGATTCAAACTATAAGAGGCTGATGGAGAAAGTTAGAGACTTGTTTATTCTTCAATCAGCAGAGTACATTCTACATTGGGATACGGAGACCATGATGCCTCCAAAGGCGATTGAGCTTCGAAGCCAGCAGCTGGCCTTACTCAGTACAATAGAACATAAAATGAGCACAGACCCAGAAATTGGAAAACTGCTTGAGGAAATAATGCGCAGCCCGCACTACGATGCGCTGGACGATGTTCAAAAGAGAAACGTTTACTTGATAAAGAAGCAGTATGATGAGCAGACAAAGCTACCAACAGAGCTTGTCGCTGCCATCGCAAAACAAAGGACAATAACTACGGATGTTTGGAAGAAAGCAAAAGCCTCAAAAAACTTTGGCATGTTTAGGCTTGAACTGGAAAAGCTCTTAGAACTGGAGAAAAAAGCGGCTGAAATCTTAATGGATGTCAAACAAACGAAGACACCTTATGACGCGTTAATCGATATTTTTGAACCGAAAATGACTGCAGAAGTAATAACAAAGGTTTTTGGCGAGCTCAAAGATGGGCTTGTTTTGCTGTTGGACAAATGCCAATCGTCTCCAAAAAAGCCCGACACCAGCATTTTACGGCGGAAAGTTCCGGTTGATGTGCAGCGCAAAATTGCAAGAGAACTGGCAAAGGCCGTTGAATATGATATAGAGTCGAATGCCGCTGGAGGTAGAATTGATGAAACAGAGCATCCGTTTACAACTGGCTATTATGATGATGTTCGCATAACGACGCACTACTACGAAGACAACTTCGCATCGGCTATATTCTCAGTGTTGCACGAAGCGGGACACGCCTTGTACGAGCAAAACCTAAACCGTGAATGGATTTACCAACCTGTCGGAACGGCATGTTCGTCAGGATTTCATGAATCACAATCCCGCTTCGTGGAAAATGTTGTTGGAAGGTCAAGAGAATTTTGGACTTACTTCTTCCCAAAGCTTAAGGAGTTAACTGGCACCATTCTTTTTGATGTAAACTTAGACAACTTTGTTCACGCAATAAATGAGGTGAAGCCTTCAAAAATACGAGTTGAAGCAGATGAAGTGACGTATTGTCTACACATAATTATAAGGTTCAACATAGAAAGAGATTTATTTGCCGAAAAACTGACCGTGAAAGAGCTCCCAGACGTTTGGAACCAAAGCTACAAGGATTATTTAGACTTGACAATCGAGAATGATTCTGAAGGTGTAATGCAAGACACGCACTGGGCAAGCGGACTCTTCGGCTATTTCCCAAGTTACGCATTGGGCAACGTTTACAGCGGACAGATACTTGCACAAATGGAAAAGGAGATAGCAGATTGGAGAGAACAAGTTAGCAAAGGAAACTTTCGCTTAATAAAAAATTGGCTAGTAAACAACGTCCACAAATACGGTAACCTCTACGCTCCAGCCGACCTTATCAAGAAAATAACGGGCACAGAATTGAATGTTAAACCATACTTGCAATACTTGGAAGAGAAATACTCAAAACTTTACGACCTCTAATTAGTCTCTACTTTTGCCCAAAACTTCATAAATTTTAAGGAGAATTTCAGCAAAAAAGGCGCCAACAGCTAAAACCACACCAGTCCAACCAGCAAGAGCATCGTAATAGTTCGCCCCGTACAAGAATAGAACTACACCAACAAAGAATACAAGGACACATGCTATTTCGTACCATCGCATTGCAACACCTCACATGAATTTAGCCTTTAACTAACCAAAGTATTTTAGGCTTACCAATTGAGAAATAGTATGTGGGGGTTAGAGATCCGACAGCTTTTGTCGGGGAAATGAAAAGAGAAGATGTTAACATGGGAGAACTAACCATTTTTAATGTCGATGTATGCGTGTATACGGAAACATTCTCCGACAATCTTATATACTTCTATGCGGCGAGATACTATTGAGTGACAGTAGAATGTCGGAACGTGACGTTAAAAAACCTAAATCAAGGGAAGAGTTTATTAAAATCCTCAAAGACGTTATGAGAAAAGAGTGTAGGACACGCAGCCTTTTAACGGGAAAACCGACAAAGCCTACAGTTTCTGGAACTGCAAAAATTTTAAACATTCACCGAGACACGTTGTATTCTTGGCTTAAGGAGTTTAACGTCGACTTTGACGAGCTCGTGCAAGAGGAGTCGGCAAATTTGTTGTCGGAAACTGTCGAGTTTCCAAGAAAGTACACATATTTAATTGGTGAGGCTTTGGTGGGCGAGGGCAACGAAGTGGCGCACATCGACCTTTTAATAGGAGACAAGGATGGCCCTGTAGGAGAAGCCTTTGCCGCTGGCTTAGCGAGTCTCTCGCAAGGTCATACTCCACTTTTGGCTGTAATAAGGCCCAATCTTCCTCCTAAACCGCATACCTTACTCGTTCCTAAGGTTACGGTTAAAAATCTTGAGGATGCAAACAAGATTTTTGGTCCTGTGCAATTTGCTGTGGCGAAGGCTGTTGCTGACGCTGTTGAAGAAGGCTTGATTCCTAAGGACAAAATCGACGATTGGGTTATTGTTTGCAGCGCATTTGTACATCCACAAGCAAGCGATTATCGTAAGCTGTACCATTATAACTATGGCGCGACAAAGCTTGCACTAAAAAGGGCTATGGCAAAGTATCCGTCGTTAGAGAAAATTTTCTATGATAAAGATAGGGCTAAACATCCCATAATGGGCTTCCAAGTGCCACGCCTCTGGAGACCGCCATACGTGCAAATCTCACTTGACATACCAGATTTGGATAGAACTAAGAGGATTTTGATGCAAATTCCCAGAAGCGATAGAATAATACTTGAGGCCGGAACTCCATTAATTAAAAGGTACGGCACGAAAGTAATAAGCGACCTGCGGGAAGTTGCCAAGGACATTTTCATCATTGCAGACTTGAAGACCCTGGACGTTGGAAAAGTCGAGGTCGACATAGCTTATGACGAAACCGCAGATGCTGTGATTGCTGCTGGCCTGGCTCCAGTTGAAACTTTAGACGCTTTCATACACGAAGCTAAAAGGCTTGGAATATACGCTTTTGTTGACATGTTAAATGTTGAAGACCCCATAAAAAAACTTAAAGCACTCAGAGAGTTTCCAGACGTGATCATTATACATAGGGGGATAGATGAGGAAAGCGGAAGAACAATAGGGTTAGATCTCATCCAAGAATTGCGGCAGACATTCAGTGATAAGCGCTTTTTGATTGCTGTTGCTGGCGGAATTATCCCTGAAACCGCTAAAGAAGCATTGGAAAAAGGAGCAGACATAGTAGTTGTTGGAAGATACGTAACTCAATCCAAAGATATTAAGCGTGCAGTTAGAGAGTTCCTTGAATTAACACCAGCCATGCGCGAAGACGTAGACCTATTCAGGGTACACGTAGAATAAATGACACACTCAACAAAAGTGAAGCGCAAACAGAAAGCAGAAAATCAACAAATACATAGTGTTTCTTGTAAATCTTTAAAAGCAAGACATTTAACTTTCATAACATTCGCGGAGAGAAAACCGCATGGCAAAATTCAAAGTGATAATATCCGACCCAGAGTCTGGAACCTCAAAAGTTGTTGAGCTCGAAGAAGCACGGGCAGCTCCATTAATTGGAAGGAAAATAGGGGAGATAGTTGACGGTTCAATAGTAGACTTGCCCGGAAAGAAAGTGCAAATTACTGGTGGTTCGGATAAGGATGGATTCCCAATGAGACCGAACGTTCATGGTGGAGTGCGTCGGCAGGTTATATTAAGTGCAGGAGTTGGGTTTAACCCGAAACAAGAAGGAGAGAGAAGGAGGAAAACTGTGCGTGGAAACGTAATAACCGACGAAATTGTGCAAGTGAACATGAAAATAGTGGCGCCTCCAAAAAAGGAAAAGAAGGGCAAAAAGGCCAGAGCAAAGAAAACTGAAACGCAAAGAAAAA
The DNA here is from genome assembly GCA_038883655.1 of Bathyarchaeia archaeon. Taxonomy (GTDB): domain Archaea; phylum Thermoproteota; class Bathyarchaeia; order Bathyarchaeales; family Bathycorpusculaceae; genus JAVZLQ01. Next base: position 285,868 of record JAVZLQ010000003.1, on the reverse strand, counting down.
AGGAAAACAAGACACAAGAAGGAGAAACTGCCAACCCTTAAGGTTCAATTAACATTTATTAATATGTAAGGTTAACCTTTCAATAGTTTGTAAAATTTACGGGAAACGAGCAGATGAGCAAAGAAAAACAAGTAGGTTTACCAAAACAGCCCGAAATCAACATAGGCACCATGGGACATGTTGACCATGGCAAAACGACACTTGTGCAAGCATTGACTGGAGTTTGGGCTTCAAAACACAGCGAGGAGTTGAGGAGAGGCATAACGATAAAACTTGGCTATGCGGACATGCCCATTTACAAGTGCCCACAGTGCGAACCACCAAAAAATTATACAACACAAACAACATGTCCAAACTGCGGTTCAAAAACAACTTTTATACGAGCGGTTAGCTTCGTGGATGCTCCTGGACACGAAGCGCTTATGGCAACAATGCTTTCTGGAGCAGCAATAATGGATGGGGCATTGCTCGTAATAGCGGCAGACGAGCCATGCCCACAACCACAAACAAGGGAACATTTGGCTGCGGCTGAAATTGTGGGCGTAAAAAATATTGTTATTGTACAGAACAAGATAGACATTGTTGATGAGGAGAGAGCGCGTGAAAGCTATCAAGAGATAAAGAACTTTGTTAAGGGAACGATCGCCGAAAATGCTCCAATAATTCCCGTCTCAGCCCAACGCAAGGTAAACATCGATGTTCTCATACAAGCCATGGAAGAGTTCATACCAACACCAAAGCGAGACGAAGCAAAGCCTCCATTGATGTATGTTGTCCGCTCCTTCGACGTGAACAAGCCTGGCACACCAATAGAAAAGTTGGAGGGGGGAGTAATCGGAGGCACAATCTTGCAGGGCAAGTTTAAGGTTGGGGACGAAATAGAGATAAGACCTGGAATAGCGCTGGAAAAAGAGGGAAAGAGCACGTACCATTCTCTGTTTAGCGAGATTGTCAGTTTGCATGCTGGTGGAAGAAACGTTAATGAAGCACGTTGCGGCGGACTTGTTGGTGTGGGAACACTACTAGACCCGTCGTTTTCTAAAGCTGACGGATTGACAGGTAACATGGTTGGCAAGTCCGACACACTTCCGCCAACATTGTCGGAGTTAACGTTAGAGGCACATATTCTCGAAAGAGCCGTTGGAACCAAAGATTTAATGAAAGTTGAAGAAATAAGCTTAAACGAAACGCTCCTCTTGCATGTAGGCGCTGCCGTAACGGTTGGAAAGGTCTCCGCGGTAAAAAAGGACATGGTTATCCTAAAACTTACAAGACCTGTTTGTGCACAGCCGGAGTCTAGAGTTGCAATAAGCAGAAAAATGGCGGGAAGATGGAGACTTATAGGATACGGAACGATGTGTTAATGACGAGAAATTTGAAAAAAGCGAATGTGAAGGTTATTTTAGATTCAAACGCATTATTTGTGCCACTTCAATTTAAAATTGACATCTTTGCAGAATTGAGAAACATCTTAAAGGCAAACGTTGAGCCAATCATACTCTCAAGTGTTAGAAGAGAACTTGAAAAGCTCGCAGAACATGGTGCGCCAAGCACGCGCAAAAAGGCGTTTTACGCATTGCATTTAGCTGAAAAATGCAAATTAATTGAAACATGCGAGAGAACCATTTCACCAGATGAGGAGATTGTTGAGTTTGCAAGCAAATGGAAAATTCCAGTGTTCACGAATGACAGAATATTGAGAAGGAGGTTAAGAGATATAAGTGTGCCAGTCATTTATGTGAGGCAAAAGTCACGTTTAGAAATTGATGGGAGGATATAACCCTTGTTTAAACTCATCACCTTGGAAGATACAATTCGCATTCCACCAGAAACATTTGGAAACCCACTTGATGTTGTTGGACGACAGCAAGTCAAAGCAAAGTATGAAGGGGTTGTTGACGAAGAGTTAGGTTATGTTATAGCCGTCACAGAAGTGAACGTAAGTCCAATAGGGAAAATAATTCCAGGCGACGGCGCAACCTACCACAAAGTAACATTCTCGTTGCTAACATTCTTTCCGCAAATCCAGGAGGTTGTGGAGGGTGAGGTTGTGGAAATTGCTGATTTTGGAGCCTTTGTGCGCATTGGACCGGTGGACGCTTTGCTTCATGTTTCGCAGTTAATGGACGACTTCATATCCTACGACGAAAAACAGGGAATTTTACAGGGAAAAGAGACAAAAAGGAAGCTTACGAACGGAGACCCAGTACGCGTTAGGATTACGGCTGTTTCTCTTGGCAGGGTTGGGAGTTCTGGCAAAATTGGAGTAACCGCTAGACAACCATTTTTGGGTAAGCTGGAGTGGATTGAACAAGACGTGAAGAAAATAAAGGAAAGTGTAGCAAAAAAGACCGAACAAGCAGAGGCAACCAAAAAGTAGGGATGCTTGAATGAGCGAAAAAGCATGCATAACTTGTCACTTCATAACAAAAGAGAATACTTGCCCAAAATGTAAGGGTTCATCCCTAAGCGACGATTTTAGTGGTTTAGTAATAATTTTTGACCCGCAAGGCTCAGCAATAGCAAAAGCCATGAACATAAAAGAGAAGGGTCGATACGCTTTAAAGGTTAGGTAAATTGGATTTTGCATATATTTTAACTCCAGAATTACGCGTAAAGCTGAAAAAGCCGCTTGGCATGCTAATTCAAGGCTCGTTTAATGAGACAACAGCCAGAATAAAAAGTATGATTGAATGTGAAAAGCCGCCAGCAATAATATCGGTTGGCGACACTGTCTCAAGGAACCTTGTGGAAAATGGGATTCTTCCAAAACTCGCAATCGTCGACAACAGAGTAATGCGGAAGAAAACCCAGCCAATAAATTTGCCAGTGGAAAAGGAAATGAGCACCGTGAACCCTGCGGGAACAATAACCGAAGGGGCTATAAGGGCTATAAGAGAAGCGTTAAATTGCGCCACTAACGTTAAAATTTTTGTTGATGGAGAAGAAGATTTACTCACACTCGTTGCTGTTCTTTACGCACCAGAAAACTCGTTTGTAATTTACGGACAGCCACATCAAGGAGCAGTTCTAATTAAAGTCACTCAAGAGAAAAGGAAAGAGATTGAAGAAATTTTAAAAGCAATGGGAAATGTTCGAAAAGCTAAATAATGAGGCGGCACATTCAACTCAACATTAAAACGGGGAATAGCATGGAAATCACGATAGTATCAGAGAAGAAAAATCCGCTTTTAAAGCGGAGAGAAGTCCATTTCCAGATAAAACACGACCAAACTGGCAGCACGCCTCAGAGGTTGGAGATTAGAAAAGCTGTTGCCGACGCGTTAAAGGTTAATGTTGAACTTGTTTTTATAAAGAAAATTGAAACCAAAACGGGTACTCAGATAGCCACGGGACTCGCAAACGTTTATGACTCAGTTGAGCATGCAAAGCTTGTCGAGCCAGAATACATAATCAATAGAAATGCTCCCCGAGAAAAGAAGGAAGAGGGAAAGTAAAATATGTCAAAGAATGAAGGAACTGAAAAAGAGAAAAACGCTGGGAAAAAGAGAAAGGGCGTATTTTCTCTATATAAAATTGAGAAAGACAAGGTCGTTAGGCTGCGTCCGACATGCGAAAGATGCGGCCCGGGATATTTTATGGCTGACCATGGCGACAGATACACTTGTGGACGCTGTGGTTTCACCAGGTATAAGCCCGCGGAAAAATGAACACCTTTAAATTGTGCGACACGTTGAAGTTAGTCTGATGAGACTGATGATTAAAGTTAACGTATTAATAACTAACATCTCCGCTGAGCGCTTCTTGGACATTAAGAAAGCTGTTCCGCCAGTACAAATCAACACGAACATAAACGTTGTGGGCTTTGAAAAGAGGTCTGATGACTCCCTAGAAGTTCCATTCATCCTCTCAATCACTTTTAACCCTTCAATAGCCCAGATAACCCTAAAAGGAAAAGCATACGTTGTCGGTGATAAGAGCGAAATCGAGAAGATTTACAAGGATTATGAGGAGAAGAAGCCTCCACCACCAGTTGTCATACAATCAATTTCCAACGTGGCATTAGTAGAAGCCGTAATAGTTTCAAGAACAATAAACATTCCTCCACCAATACCATTACCGCAAATTCCAGAAATGAAAACGCAGGTGGAAAAGAAAACTTCTGGAAGAGAATACACGGCATAACTAAAAAGCTATTTTAATGGCACATACATTGAAGAGCGGGATGCGCCAATGCCGGGCGCACCGTGCTTTACTGGCTTGTTTGTGATGGCAAATTCACCCAAATAATGTCCAATCATTTCTGGCTTTATCTCAACTGGAACAAACTCTTTGCCATTATGCACTTGGATTGTTACGCCAACCATTTCTGGCAGAATAATCATGTCGCGCACATGCGTCTTTACAACAACCGTGCTCCCTTGTCTAAGGGCTTCCTTCGCCCTCCTTATGTTTTCGAGCAGAATCCGTTGTTGTGGTTTGAGTCCACGTTGGAGGGTTCTCCGCGGTCTAGCAGGGAGTAAACTAATGAACTCGTCCATCGACATGCTTTGCAGTTGGTTAAGCGTGTACCCGCGGTATCTAAACTCACGCGGCATCTAACCCAGCCCACCAGATGCGATAACACACAACGCCTATAAACTTTCTGTTCACTCTTCCTTGGAGATTTTCCTCTTTCTTCGCCCAGCGCCACGCGCTGCAATTAACCCAACCTTTTGTCCTGGCGGTGCACCATGCGAGGTGGTCGTAACCTTACGTGCACTTCTCTTGCTACTTCCATATGGATGTACGGCAGCAACCATCGCCCTCCCGCGAGTTCTTGGGTACTTGTGTCCTTTCGCCCGCATCAAATGGAACTTTGCACCAGCTTTAAGAAACGGTTTTTCTGTTCTACCAGCGCCAGCAACAACCCCAACTGTGGCTCTGCAATCATCTGACACGTACTTTGTTCTACCTGAAGGAAGTCTAATTATCGTTCCTCTAGGAGTGTGCGAAACAACGATTGCATATGTTCCTGAAGATTTTGCGATTTTGCCGCCGTCGCCAGGTCGCAGTTCAACATTGCATATCATGGTGCCTTCTGGAATTTTCCCAACTGGAAGAATGTTGCCAACTTCAACAGAAGCTTTTCCACCCATCTGTATCCGTTGTCCAACATAGGCGCCTTCTGGAACCACCGTGTAGCATGTAGTGCCATTTTCAAATCTTAAAAGGGCTAGTGGAGCACCTCGCCCTGGGTCGTGGACAAATTCTTCGATTACGCCATTTATGACTGTTTCAGCACACGTTTGCTTTGTTATCGTTAGTGGATACTGTGCTGGAGCAACCCTTTTGTGAGTTGAAGATTTATATGGGCGACCGCCACGCCCGCGCCTTTGAACACGAATTCTTTTTCCCAAATCAATCGCCTCACATTATACTTTACAGTATTCCGAGCTTAATTGCAACGTCTGCAGCCCTATAATCTGAGTGAAGCTTTACAAAGGCTTTCTTTTCGCCTTGAGGAGTTATCATAAGATTTACCTTTTCAACCTTAACTTCGTAAAGTTCTTCAACAGCCCTTTTAACATCAGCCTTTCTCGCTTTCTTATTAACGATAAAGACGAGCTTGTTCTCTTTTTCAACCATAATGCTTGCCGCTTCGGTCATTAGCGGATAAAGAATAACTTCATGCGCGTCCATTAGGCTTTCTCCTCTCCGTAAAGTTCACTCAATTTTTCAATGGCGCCCACAGTCCACACTGTAAGCCTACCTGGATGCGCACCTGGAGCAAGAACTTCAGCGTTCAAATCCCTAACAGCAACGACGTCTAAGCCCGGAATGTTTTCAGCTGCTTTCGTAATGCCGTTATTCTCCGCAACAACAATTAGCGGTCCAACAGCCTGCTTCATTTTCCGCCCTCGCCTTTTGCCTTTCCCCGCTCGAACCTTGCGGCTCTCTTTAACACGGTAAATGTCAGATAGAAGCCCAAGACCTACTAACGCCTCTTCAACCTCCTTTGTTTTTTTCAACTTCGCCAAATCGTCGGTAACCACAAGCGGAATTGCTGGAACATCTTCAACAGCATGCCCTCTAGAAGCCACAATCTCCCTATGCCCAGTAGCGGCTATCGCAGAGAACAAAGCCAAACGCTTCTCCTTTCGAGGAATCCTCTTAACAATCTTCTTTTCAGAAGTTGGTGGATGCGCAGCCCTGCCACCCACGGTTCCAGGAGCGAAGGCAGCCCTACCTCCAGGTCCCTTCACACGCGGAATACGCGCAATTCCAAGCCCAACTCCTCTGGATTCTGCAGAGGTCCGCTTGCCCGCCATCGGATCTCTTCCTTGAGGTTGAATTCGTGCTGATTGTATTGCGAGGACAGCGCGTTTAATAACGTCTGGTCTTATTGGAGTCTCGAAAATTGGTGGAAGCACTATTTTTCCAATCGGTTTTCCTTGAAGGTTGAAAACTTTCGCTGTCTTTTTAACCATGAGTCTTCACCGTTCTACTTCCCCTGCGGCGACTCAAGCGATACGAACGTTATTTGCGGTGATTCCTCTGAGACACCTTTTGGAGGACGTGCCGGATAACGAAGTTTTATTGGACGTTTTTCAGTTCCAGGTATGCTTCCCTCTAATATCATGTATGGCCCGCGAACTGGACCGTATCTTATGAATCCACCTTTCGGCGTTATTTCTTTTCCATCATTGCCTATTTTGAGGATTCGTTTGTTGTATTCTGTTCTCTGGTGGAAGCCCATTTGTCCAGCTCTTGGGACACTGTACATTACGCGGTGCGGGTTCCATGGACCTAATGTTGCAATACCTCTCTTCGTTTTTCTACCTTTGTGTTGCAGTATTGTTACACCCCAGCGTTTAACTGGTCCTTGAAAGCCTTTACCGGTTGAAACCGCCATAACGTCTACATATTGACCTTCCTTGAAAACCTCTGCTGGAGAAACAGTTTTTCCAAGTAGACCTTTAGCGTATTCAAATTGTTGCTGAACGGCGCCTCCGCCAATTCCTATTTCAGCCATATCAGGCTTCTTCTTCGACAAGTTTGTTTGTTTGGGTTGAGTTGCAGCTATTACGCGTATTTCCACAATCTTATCCAGATTTTGCTCGATTTTCTTTAACTGTTCCTCAGTATTGAAGTTCTCTGGAAGCGTTAAAACCCTCTCAAGGTCGCCTGGCGGATCTTTCATCCAAGCCTCAGAAAGAGTTTTCAAGCCATAAGGAGTTTTTGTGTATGCCCTAACTGCACATATTAACAGCGGTGGCGCTTCAACAACTGTTGCTGGACGCATTACTTCTTTACCAAAGTTTGGCGAACGCTTCCTATCTTCAATCGTAAAAACGTGAGTCATTCCGGCCTTATAACCAATAAAGCCTAAAAGCCTAGGCGCATCGGCTTTGATTTCCGGCCAGTAACGTGTTCTAGCTAAGAGGCGTTTGGCGCGTTTCCTAGGTAAATAGGCAAGTGAACCATGCCTCGGAGCATGCGTTTTCCTGTGACCCATCGTCTGTCCGCTTCGCGTCTTTATGGAATGCCAACATTTAGTTATAAATGTTACCGTTATTGTGAACATTTTAAGTTATAGGGGCAAGCATTAAATCCAAAATTGCAAAGTGATTAGGGCGGGGGAAACCAAATGTCAAAGGTTGTGTCGCTGGTTGCGGATGCGCTTTATAGCTCTGGTTGTTTAAAGTTTGGCAGTTTCAAAATTAAGTCTGGAGCCTTAAGCCCCTACTACATCGACTTAGCATGTTTATTATCTTCGCCAAAAGCACTATGCACAATAGTGAACGTCGTTGCCGACGAGATAAGAAGGATAATGGCTTCAGAAAAAGTGGATAAGCTTGCATCTATAGAGTTGAAAGGTGCGCTTGTGTTGCCAAGTATTGCTTGTCGCTTGGAACTGCCATGCGTGATTGTGCGGAAAGAGGAAAAAGCTTACGGAGCAACCGGAAGAATTGCTGGAGCAAATGTGGAGGAGGGTGAGTACATAGTCTTTTTCGACGATGTTATCAGCGAGGGCTTATCAAAACTTGAGGGGATAAAACCCCTAGAAGAACTTGGAGCAAAAGTTAGGCACATTGTAGTTGTTGTGGATAGAGAGCAAAGCGGCAAAGAGAGCCTTGAAAAGCTGGGGTACAAAGTCCACGCGTTAACAACAATCTCAAGCATGGTGGAAAGCCTCCGCAAGTCGGGTGCAATATCAAAGGAGCAAGCTGGAACTGTAATTGAATATGTTAAAAAGTATAAGCCTTAACGTAAAAGAATTGTTCATCAAGCCTTCACGAAAAGCGAAAGTTATATGTTCTTAAAAAAGTATTCAAGCAATTCTAGTGGAGAAAACGAAAATGAAAACGTACTTGAACATCATATTTTACAGTGAAGGAGCAAATCCAATAGACGTTGTCGAACGTCTACGCTCACTTGGATTTAAACCCCTAAAAGGAGTCCATGATCACGTTTATGACTGGGGCAAAAAGAAACCCTCATTAGAAGACATCTTACAAGTCGCATGCTCAGTCCACGAAACACTAAGAGGCTGCAAAGTGCTTTACAAACTGGAAACCGAAGAATAAACGTCAATCAGCAATAACGTTCGACAATAACAGCCATTATTTTTTTAGCACACTCCAACGGAGACACACTCGCGGAATCAACCTTCACTTCTGGATTTAAGGGCTCCTCATATGGCTGCCCTATTCCAGGCACGGTTGGCGCCTTTCCCTTCAAAGCCTTCTCATAGATTTTTCTTGGAGCAAGGCGCGTATCCTTGCGTTTTGATTCGCGTTCCATACAAACTTCCAACGGGCATTCAAGATAAGCTTCTATAAATTTTGGTATTTGCACTCTTGCATTTTCGCGGTAGCGTCGCAAGTTTCCAGTTGCATCTATAACCACGTTAACGCCGTTTTCTGTTAGAAGTCTTGCAATGTAAATGAGCGTTGCATAGACAGCGTCGCGTTCATCCAGCGTATATTTTGGCTTTGGCGTCATCACTCTTCGCAAAGCATCCGAAGAAAGAAGCTGCGCATTAATACCTCTTTTTTTAAGAAGTGTTATCAGCGTTTTTGAGACCACTGATTTGCCGCTTCCAGGTAAGCCGGTAACCCAGACACACCAGCCTTCGCGCGTAGGAGCCACCCTAAAACTATTTGCTTTTATAAACCCTATTAAAGATTGATGATCTTTGATTTTGAACAAGTGGCTTTTACATTGGCAGTCAGATGAACCGAATCCGTTTACTGGAAAACCGATTTCGCAGAGTTTACTTGCGATTTTACATTCCCAAGTGCTTTCAACCTCTTTATAGAACGCTTTTACGATTTCTGTGTTTTCATTGCTTAGTAAATGGTCTATGTGCCAGAATTTACGCTTATTACGCCTCATGTGCCGCATTATCCGTTTTTCAAGTTTTTTCTGCGCGGAACCAACATAAACATAAAGTCCTCTATCAAACTTTCTGATTCCCAAACTTCCAATTTTTAGACGAATCTCCTTTTTAACAGAAATTGTTAGGAGATATATGCCGTTCACTTACGCTCATCTGCTGCCTTTTCACACCTATACCATTTTAAAATTTCATCCACGGCCCTACTGGAGTATCCCATATCTCTAAGGGCTTTCTTTATGTCCTTTATGGATCCCATGTTCAAAGACCACAACTTAAGGGGTTATTCAGATTATCTTTAAAACTTTTGCCGTCACGAAGAATTTAACTGTTCTAAAAGAAACTCTCTATACTTTCGAAATCGAATTTTTTGGTCTTGAGCATCTTGTTGGCAAACTTGAAAATTTTTTGTCGAACGTCTACTGAAAGGTTTGGGTACCAAGTTGGTGAAGCTATGACGAGGCTTCTCCAAGCGTAAAAGGGTTGCACAACACTTGATATTTCTTCATCAGCCGTCTTGTCCAAGTAATTTCTCCAGAAGAGCAGAAACAGCCGTAGAAAAGGCCCATCCATTTTGCCAAAAGTCTGTAGTGAATAGAAAATGTAGTTTATTGTAAGGGCGGTCACATCGTCCGCGGGTTCGCCCCACTCGCCTCTGCTACGATCTAAAACTATGAATTCTAGCCCTTGCTTGAACAGGATGTTCCATGGGTGAAAGTCGCCATGAACTTGTGAAAGCCTATGCACTTTTCCCTTGAGGCGCCAGCGCCATTCCACACATAATTTTTCAAACTCAACAAAGTATTTTTCGTTGACGTATTTTAAGTCGCGTGGATAGCTATCAGTAAGCCCAAAAATGCATTCGCCGTGACCAACCAAATCGCGAATACGTCTAACATAAAGTCCAGGCTGCTCCTTGTTCTTTTCAGAATGGATTTGGGCAAGGTAATTTGACAAGGCAATACAACGCTCTTCATCCAGATTTGAAAGTTCTCCGGACTCTTTAATGCGATCTAAATCATAATAGTAAGGTGTGCCTTGAACAAACTCTGTCACAATAAAGAACTCGCAGCAGTCACCGAGAGATTTTAGGGTTTCACCATCCTTCAAAAAGGCGCCTACATCAATTGACTGCACATGCTTAGGCAATTTGTTAAAGGTTGAGTGTTGCCACAACAATACCGCGGCCCGATCAGAGAAGTGATCGTGCCCAAAACCTTCTGGTCGCATTGACTCCAAAACAACACGCTTACGCTCCTTATCAACAGTAAAATCGATTAAGTAGGGTACGCCATAACCGAAGCCCTTTAACTCTGTTGCTTCTGCCGTACCCATTGGAGTCACGCTTAGAACCTTGACCTTTGCCTTGTATACTGCGGAAAGATATTCTTCAAGGCGCTCAACTTTCAAATTTAACAACAGACTCACCAAAGTTAAAGGTGTGTTTACTAGTTAAAAATATAACGCGATAAAAGAAACATCTACCGAAAAGGCGAACTAGAATGGACATTCTAATCCATAGCGGAACGCTACTCACATTGAAGGACAAAAAAGTGATTCGGAACGGCGCGGTCGCAATAGAAGAAGACATAATAGTCGACATGGGCAAGGAGCGAGAATTAAAAAGGAAGTATGGTAGAGGCTATGAGAAAATAAACGCGAAAAACAAAATCGTAATGCCAGGTTTGGTTAATACGCACCAGCATGCAGCCATGAGCATTTTGAGAGGCTATGCTGATGACTTACCACTTCAAGAGTGGCTTGAAAAGTGGATATGGCCAGTAGAGAAGAACATGAGCGCGCACGACATTTATGTTGGAGCATTATTGACGGCGGCGGAGTCCATAATGAGCGGGACAACGACCATCAACACAATGTACCATTATACGCCAGAGGAAAACGAGGCGAAAGCGTTTGCTGATGCTGGAGTAAGAGGTGTTGTTGGTCACGTGTGCTTTTCGTGGCGGAAAAGCGAGGATAAAAGGGCGCTGGAAGATTTGGTTAAAAATTGGCATGGCAAAGCTGATGGGTTAATCCGCGTGAGTGTTGATCCACATGCGCCTTACACGGTTGACCCAGAATACATGAAAGAGTTGTCTCTTTTGAGACACGAACTGGATCAAAAATATGGTTCTAAAAAAAGTCCAATAATTTGCCACATTCATGTTGCTGAAACCTTTGATGAAAAGGAAAAAATTCAAAGCGCATTTAATCTAAAGTTGAAAGGCGACATAATGGAGTATTTAGATTCTCTCGGCGTTTTGAACCAACATGTTATCGCTGCACATTGCGTAGCGTTGACAGAAAGAGACATGATCACTATGAAAAGAAGAGGCGCGAAGGTTGCGCATAATCCGATTTCAAACCTTAAGCTTGCTTCTGGCATCAGTCCCGTCCCGAAAATGCTTGAACATGGCTTAACGGTTTCGCTTGGCACAGATAGCCCATGCTCAAATAACACGGCGGACATGTTCGAAGTGATGAAAGTCGCAGCGCTCCTACATAAAGGCGCGAACAGCAATCCGACGCTTATGCCGGCTGAAAAAGTTTTGGAGATGGCAACGATAGATGGCGCAAAGGCTCTTTCATGGGATAAAGAGGTGGGTTCAATAGAGGTCGGCAAAAAGGCAGACTTAATAATCATTAACCTTGAAAAGCCGCATCTTCGTCCAGTTTACAGCGAAACAAGTCACATAGTATATGCGGCTAAGGGCTCTGACGTTGAAACAGTTATAATTAATGGCAAAATAGTAATGGAAAACAGAGAGTTGAAAACCCTAAATGTTAAACGTGTAATGAAGATGGCGGAAAAAGCCAAAAACAACCTTTTGGATAAACTGAAACGCCAACGTTAAATAGCTTGTTTAAATGAGCTTACATGACGTGGTAAAGATGGAAGAATTTAAAGTTAAGGATAAAAGCCTAGCCTCAAAGGGCGATCTACAAATAGAATGGGCATCACGGCACATGCCAGTCCTAGAACAGATCAAAAAAAGATTTGCCAAAGAAAAACCTTTGAAGGGTTTCACACTTGGCGCATGCCTTCATGTAACAAAAGAGACAGCAGTTCTAATCGAAACTTTCTTAGCTGGCGGCGCAGAAGTGACGCTTTGTGGGTCAAATCCGCTTTCTACACAGGATGATGTGGCAGCAGCCCTCGCAGAGAAGGGAGTGCACGTTTTCGCCTGGAGGGGACAAACAACAGAGGAGTATTATTGGTGTATCGAGCGCGTCATAGACTTCAAGCCGGTGATAACGCTTGATGATGGGGCAGACCTTGTTGGGACAATTCACAGCAAGAGAAACGAAAACATAGGAAACATCAAAGGTGGAACTGAAGAAACAACGACAGGCGTTTTAAGGCTGCGCGCAATGGAAAAATCTGGGACGCTCAGATATCCAATAATCGCCGTAAATGACGCATACACAAAATACCTTTTTGACAATCGTTACGGAACAGGACAAAGCACAATAGACGGCATTCTAAGAGCAACAAACGTCCTTTTAGCGGGAAAAAACTTCGTTGTCTGCGGCTACGGATGGTGCGCAAGGGGAATAGCCATGCGCGCACAGGGCATGGGCGCAAACGTGATAATAACAGAGGTTAACCCGCTTAGGGCGCTTGAAGCAGCACTAAGTGGTTTTCGCGTAATGCCAATAGCGGAAGCCGCCACAATAGGTGACATATTCGTAACGGCGACAGGAGACATCAATGTAATTAGGGGAGAGCATATAGAGAAAATGAAGGACAGCGCAATACTTGCAAACAGTGGACACTTCAACGTTGAAATAAACATAAAAGAATTGGAGAACCTTTCCACTTCCAAGAGGAACATACGCCCAAACTTGGATGAATATACGCTTAAGAATGGAAGGAAAATCTATCTCCTAGCAGAGGGAAGACTCGTAAACTTGGCAGCCGCGGAGGGACACCCATCTGAAGTTATGGACATGTCCTTCGCAAACCAAGCCTTATGCGTGGAATATCTAGCAAAAACAGAGAAGCTCCCGCCAAAAGTCCACACGGTACCAAGGGAAATAGACGAGGCCGTAGCGAAGCTCAAGCTAAATGCCATGAATATAAGGATAGACGAGTTGACAGAAGAGCAAAAGCATTATCTGTCAACGTGGGAGATGGGAACGATCTAGTGTTAAGTTCGAAAGGCACGGCAAAATTTTTAAAGCCTAAAAGAGTAAACATGGGTTCATATGGTGATGTATGAATGGTAAGTAAAGATCAAGCGATAGGTGGAATAATACTAATAGTTTGCGTGGTATTGGGCATACTATACACGCTGGGATTGTTTTACCTTGGAGGAAACCCGCTTGAATGGAGCCTCCCATTTTGGCTTGTGGCAATCCCAGTGTTTCTGGCTTTCATTGCTATAATGGCTATAGGTGCTTGGATCGGGTTAACAATGGCTACAACGCCACCACCAAAGCCAATAGAGGAAATTACAAAAGAAATGGAGAAGGCGGAAGAAAAGGCTGAGGAAAAAGCTGAGGAGAAAACCGAGGAAAAACCGGCGGTAGAAACTGTAGAAGAGAAGAAGACTGAAAGGAGAAGAAAAAGCTAGCTACAGCTCGTCGAAATCGCTATTTTTAGTATTCTGCTTTGAACGGCAGATGTGCTAAAAGCTGAGCATTTTAAATGCAAAATTTAATGCTACGTAAACTGCGGCAGAAACTCCAAACATGGCGACAATAACTTTTGGAGATATGGAAATGAAAGGAGTTTCTTCGCCTCTGGGCTGTATTTCATACTCCTTAATCTCATGAGTTTCAGCGTCAACCTTAACGATTGCGTTAAACTTCTTCATTTCAACTTCAACGATGTATATGTTCTCCTCCAACGAAACCCGTTTGGGTTTTAAGCCGCCCTTATTTCCAATCCTCTTAAGAAAGCTTGTGGCAATAGTCGTAACAGTTTCAGCGTTTAAACTCTTCGCTTGGGTTGCTGGAGTGAGAACTCCTGGAACGCGTTTCTGCATGGTGGCCGACAACTATGTTGTCTCCTAACCAAATTTTAAGGGGAAACTTGAAGCCTTAAAAAAGCAAGTGCGTATCATCTGCAACCAACTATCCCCTCACGCGTTGAAGCATGCACTGAACGATTTTCTCACACATCATGCATTCTTCGGGTATCTTCTCTTTTGTTGAACGTTGGCTTAAATATCCGAAATGGTAAGTGCACGTGGTGGGTTTGGTGGACGCTTCAACGGATAGTCTCTCAAGCATTGGTTGCGTCTTTTGTTCGACTTTACTCTCGATAAATGACGCAGGTTTTTCTTTCTCTTTTTCCTCTGTTATTAAGATGCTTTTTTCAAGTGTTATTTCTGTTAGGCAGTAGGGACAAGCATCATAAACGCCATTCTTTAAACTTATATTTTCAGCTTTGATCGGGTTTGCGAAAACTCTTCCACAAGATGGATTTGGGCACGTGAAGCTTTTGTTGTCTTTGTTTTCTTTCTTTTTGTGGATTGGGCATACCCTCCTCTAACTTAGAATCTGATTCCACCTTTATAGTGTTAGTGAATCCAGAATAATTATCCAAACTACTTAACAAACCATACAAAATAAGGGCTATGGAGAAGCCAGTTTCTTCAAGTCCTCTGCGCCTTCAGCATATCCAGATGCGATTAAGACGTCACCTACTTCAATTTTCGAGTCGGGCTTTGGTCTTATGCATTTTTCGCCTTTTCTTATGGCAAGGACCCACATTCCAGTTTCCTCTGGAATACGCGCTTCTCGTATAGTCTTGTTAACCAAAGGAGAACCTGCAGTCACACAAACATGCGTAATGGTTTCCTGTGCTTCCTCAATGGTGCTTTTCAAGATCGGGTGCGGCTCTAAACCCCTCAGGACAACTTCGGCTATCTCAGCAGCTGCATCCGCTATTTTCTCGGCAACCACACCAAGCCTTATTAAACCGAGAAAGCCTCGCACTTCGTCTTTTTTGAAACCGCTTGAAAGAACGCATAGTTCAAAATCTGTGTGCACCTTATCCACATATTCCTCGAGTTTCTGCACCTCTTCGGCGAGTTCCTTATTGTCATACAGCAGCGAGGAATAAGCCAAGTCAATCATTAGCTCAGAAGTGTCCTTTAGTTCGACAAAGCGTCTAACAATTTCCTCGAACTGTTTTCGCCGCTTTTTTGAAACACTTATTTGTTCGGTTTTGACCCGTTTGCCTTCAGCGAACTTTTGAAACTCGTCAATTCCAATGGGCGCGCCTCTTGCAATTAAAAAGTCGCCACTCAAGATTCTCTCAGTTTCTTTAGGGTCAATTATCCAATCCTTGTTCCGCTTTATCGCAATTATGTCAACACCCATCTCTGCAGCTAATTTTAACTCACCTATTTGCTTCCCGACAATAGCGGAGTCTTCACCCACCTTTACACGTAGCAAATGCTCCTCAACTTTTTCGAAAATTTCACTCACAATTGGGTGCACACCGATATTCTGCGTCATTATAGCGGCGATATCAGCAGCAGCGTCTGAAATCTTATCTGTAGCAGAAGCCACCGTTGAAACACCAAGCAGATCTTCAGCGTCTCTAGCATCCCTTGCAGCAACCATTATTGAGATCTCCAGAAGATAAGCCAAGGTGTCTACACGTGCCTCAAGCTCTAAGACATCTTCTGCGAGGTCTTTGTCATTGAATAGCGCCGCTGAATATGCTAAATCAATCATTAACTCGGAAAGGTTCTTCATTTCTAGGAGAAGTTCCCTAGCGGGTATAGGTTTATACTCAATCTTTTCGAAACGGTGAGGCATACTACTTTTTTCGCTCCAAGCAAATTATAAACAGGAAATATTTTAAGCCTATCTCTTCATGACTAGAGGCTATAATGGCAGACTATTAGGGCGACAAGCAAAGCCACAGAAGTTACAGCATCTGCAAGAGAACTTTCAATTGGAATGATAAAGTTGTCCGGATCTAAACCTTTATGGAAAGTTAGGATAGCAGTGGCGTACGATATCAGAATTATCAGCGAAACGGCAATCACATTTGCAATTAAAAGTGTTGCAGTAAAGAACCAGAAAAGCGAAAGAACATTGTTTATTGAAAGTGACAACATCGACAAAACAGTAAACATTGCCAGAGAAGCTGCCCACGCTCCAGAAATATTGCTTAAGTGACCCTTTATTGATGAGAACGAAGGCTTAAGCAAACCTAAAGCGAGCTTTGTTGTAGCCGTAGACCCAACAACAGAACCAACATCGCCAACTAAATCTATTAGGGCAGGATAAACTGTGTATATTTCGCTTCTACCAGTCAATATAACCCCACTTATCATATGCAGAAAAGTTCCAGTAATATTTACGATAAAAGCCACAGCTATCAACGTGAAGGAGAATTCCCTAATAGTCTTAACAAAACCTTCTTCATGAATATTTCTTATCAGGATGTAGCAAGCTAAGATGGCAAATGCGATGGCAATTGCGGCCACTGTATATTTACCGAAGCTATCTGCAAAAAAGAAAACGTGAAGAATTATTGCATAACAAACTGTTATGGTTATGTCAGCCACAGTTGACATTATCGGGTACACAGTTATATCCGGGTCTAAACCTTTCTTGAAAGAGGTAAAAGCAACAAACATTGTAATCAAGGAGATAAACAAGCCTAGAGCCATGGTTGCCACCACGACAGATAGAATTTCAGAAAAGTTTACTGTGGAAATTCCCCAGAAGAGGCTTCCAAAAACAAGTGAAATTAAACCCATGATAATGCATGTTTCCAAATTTATGAAAACAACGGCATCAAAGAGTTTGTAGAAAGTCTTCGTGTTGTTAAGAAACCTCGGATAAATCGTTCCAACATGCAACGCTGTGCTTAAACGTCCAGAAAGCAGTCCGCCAATAGTGCCTTTAGCGCTTAAAATTGTTGGATATACCGCGATAATCCATGGCACTTGAAAAGAATCAAGTTTTGAAATAACAAAGGAGTAGAATATGAAGCCCGCAAATATCCCTCCAATGTCAAAAGTGTATGCCGCCAGAGACTCTTTGAAAGTTCTTGAAAAAACCTTAGAGTCTATTCTGGAATTCACCTCTAAAAGCCTCCATGAGAAGTATTATTGAGAAAATTCTACGTGTAATAGTATTTTTAGAGCTTGCAACCGCGGGGTTCAGGAGCCAAGCAAAGTGTCTGCTGGTGCACAGTAACATTTTCGCCTTCATCTTGCCCACCATCTTCGCCCATCCATAGGCACCCCTTCAATGGAACCCCATTTGAGGAGCCCTTAAGCTTCACTCCAATGCTCGCTCCTAGACCATAGAAGATGCACAGACATTCCTTAAATAAGTTTCCAAGCAACCCTTAGCAAAAATCAATATTTCAAATTCATAACTGTTTTAATAATCCGAATTCTAACACTCAACAACAATGGTGAACAATGTTGTATGCGGTTTGGGTAAAGCTTGACGAGGCGCTTCCATGGATTGAACTGAAAGGAGATTACCAAAACAGAAAAGAGGCAAAAGAAGCAGCAAAACAAATCCTAAAAAGCGCAAAAATCAAAGTAGTGAAAGTAGCAGACAGAAAGAAGCCTTTAAAAGTACCAGCAATAACAAATATACATTAAACCGAACGCATGCACACTGGACATCTGCACTTTTGTAACGCCGGAAGCTCTTCTTTATGCAACTCGCAAAGTAATTCTTCAGACTTTATCGTCTCGCATATTCCACACAATTGCTCTATGACCTCGTCCATTGATGAGTCCCCCTTCGCTATTGTTTCAGCAAGTTTTGAAACTTTTTTCATGGTCTCCCCAGACTTTGTCATGTCACCAAGAAAGTTTGCTCCACGCTCCCCCTTAAAGTACTGAGTTATAGCTGCGGGAGTTAACTCCATTTTTGCCGATGCATCGATTTTGCGCATGGCATATTTTTCCATCAGCTCTTTTGCTACTAGAACCCTGATTGCGGGCAGCACGTGCTTGACTATTATCATGCATGGCGGTTTCATTTGCCTCGTGTTATTTTTGGTGTTAAGCTTATATATGTTTAACGGTGTTAAATAATTTAACAGCGTTAAACGGGACGCGCATGCACAAAGCAATAATAACAGAGCCACAACTAACGAGCCTAGAAAAACTAAAACCGCATGAAGAAGTCGACCCAAACCACCTAACAAAACTAAAAAGAAGCATAGAGGTAGACGGTGTCCTAAAACATGCAATAGTAGCGGACAAAAGCACAAACGTCATAATCGATGGAGAACATCGCTTCACAGCACTCAAAGAGTTACAATGCAAAACGATACCAGTAATCTACATAAACTACAAATCACCACTGATTGAAGTAAAAAGTTGGAGAAAAAACTTCAAACTAACAAAGAAAGCAGTGATAGACGCAGGAATAAGCGGGAAAAAAATCCCGCCAAAAACATCAAAGCATCTAATCAAAATGTCCGCTGACGCCACGCACATATCTGCAATTGAAAAAAGGGTTGATGTTCCAATAGAAATTTTAAGGCAAGGCGTCGCGCTTATAAACTTAAAACTACTTAAAACCGCAATGCGCACAAACATAAAAGACGTTCTACCGCTTTACACAACGTTCTTACAGACAAAGAGCGTTGATGTCCCACTGATAATCGACAAATCCACAAACATAGTCTTAGATGGATACGAAGCCTATCAAGCACTCGACCTATTAACAGCAGAAAAAGCTCCAGCAATCACCATCAATCTACAAAAAGTCAAAGTGAAAACAAAGCAATCCATAACTAAGAAGGAAATAATAGAGGCTGGGAAAGAAGGCCCAAAATTGCCACCAAAAACCTTCAAAATACTGACAGAATCAATCAAAATAGAAAAAATTCCGTTAAAGGCGCTATTGTCACAAAAAAGGATTAGAAAAAGTAATCTTCACGTGTATGAGAACACACTTGATTTGTTACACGGCATGTGGCCCACGCCGCTGGTCAAGCTAAACTCGCTCTCCAGCAATGAGAGGATAGTTTTTGCAAAACTCGAAGGTTTTAACCCCTTCAGCAACAGCGTAAAAGACAGAATAGGCTGGGCGATGATAAAAGAGACTTTAGAAAACGGAGAACTTGGCAGCATACTTTATGAGGCGACCTCAACAAACACCGGAATTGCACTAACATCAATTGCAAACATGCTCGGAATTAAAACCAAACTTTACATTCCCCAAACTATCCAAAAAGTAAGCGACATATATCTAAAAGTTCTAGGAGCAGAAATCGTCAGACTTCCAATAAGCCTAACCGTAGAAGCCATAAACCAAGTTGAAGCAGAAGCAAAGAACGACAATGCCACACATCTAAACCAATTCGAGAACGACGCCAACCTAAAAGTCCACCTAAAATACACAGCAAAAGAGCTAGACGCCCAACTAAAAGCTTTAGGCCTGAAGCCAACGTGCATAATTGGTGGCCTAGGAACGTCTGGACACATGAGTGCCATATCACTCTACTTCAAAACCAAATACAAAGACAATGTGAAAATCGTCGGAGTTCAACCCGCCCAAAACGAGGTAATACCCGGAATAAGAAGAGTAGAAACGGGAATGAAATGGTATCATTGGGCAAACTTTGACCATGTTATGGACGTAACCCAAACAGAAGCCATAGAAGGCGTAATAAACATAGCAAGAAAAGAAGGCATACTAATAGGGCTAAGCGCAGGAGCCGTAGTAAGCGCGTTCAACAAAATCGCAAAAGCAAAGGGTGTGTACGCCCTAATATTCCCAGATACGGGCTATAAATACGCAGAACAACTCCAAAACTACCTAAACAAAAACGCATAAATTTACCAGCAAAAACCTAGAGGGGGTCTATCACTATTGAAAAGAAAAACCTCCAAAAAGCAACTTTTTCTAAAAGCCCACTTACCGCCACACAACAATGTGAATGGCGCCGAGGAATAGGTTTACATCTCGGTTTAAATTCTCGGCGAATCCTCCTCCTTCCATAGAGTGCCGACGCAAGTTCTGAGGTTAAATTCCAACTCACCGAGAGCTTGATGCGCCTTCCGCGTAAAAGTTCTTCTAAACTTCCTTTTTTGCTGCTTCGCAACCTTGGCCTCACGACGCCTCCTAGAACCCACCAACCATCTTCACTCTTCATATATTTATTCGGCGACCCATGCTTTTACGGCTTCTTCGACAGCTCTAGATAGGTCGCCCTTTTTCCCGCCGAATCTCTCAATGGCCTTTAATCGGAGCTTCTTTTCCAGTTCATCTGGAATATCCACGCATATCCGGCCCATTTCAATCACCAAACTTAATTTTTCTGCACGATTCGCACGTGCTAGATGTTCTTCCAATAAGCAAATTGCCAGATACCAAGTATTTCCTTCATTTTTGTTATCATCTTTTTCACCTTAATTTGCTTATCCGCACAATATTATGCGATTACTAACTTATAAACATATCTGTTTAAGCATTTACGCGCTAAAGATACAAGTAGCACCATGATTACCATGCCCATTGCCAAATATCTTCCACATCCTTCTTTATCCCCCTATTTTTATTTGATACCATAAACCGCCTTTCTTTTCTTATTTTTATCCCATTAATTATTTTAGCGTGCTTTATATTTTTACTTTCTATAATCGATGACTAAGCGAAGAGAGCGCCCACTGTGCTTTTGAGCGGGCTATTGTTTCTCTCACTTTACATTGTGCAAAACTCATTGGGTCTTAAGATTAGGGCTTTCTAAGTCTTGTCTATTAACGATGGGCTTTCGGTTTGTGTTGCTGCTTTGCTTTTCTCGAGAGCTTCTACGACTTTATCTACGAGGTTGAAGTATGTGAGGTCTCTCATGTGTTTTTCTCGTGGCCTTGGTATGTCTATTTTCACTTCTCCGATGACTCTTCCAGGTCTAGGCGACATGACTATGACTCTGTCCGCCATAAAAACTGCTTCTTCGACGTTGTGGCTTACCATTATGAATGTGTTTGTCGGCAAGGTTGGGTCTCGCCATATGTCGAGAACAAGTTTGCGGAGGGTTTTGGCTGTGAGTTCATCCAGGGAAGAGAAGGGTTCATCCATTAAGAGGACCTCGGGTTTTAGGGCTAGCGCCCTTGCTATTCCGACGCGCTGTTTCATTCCGCCTGAAAGGTCATGGGGATAAGTGTTTTCGAAGCCTTCAAGCCCAACCATCCTCAAGTATTCTCGGGCTATTTTCCGACGCTCTTCTTTTTCTAAGCCGAGCACTTCTAATGGCAATTCAACATTTTCCAATGCTGTTTTCCAAGGTAATAATCCGAAAAGCTGGAAGACCATGGCAATTTTCGGAGTTGGCTTTGTTATGGGTTGCCCGCGGAACAGCACCCTGCCCGAGTCAGCTTTCTCTAAGCCGGCAATTATTCTAAGCAACGTGGATTTTCCGCATCCTGAAGGTCCCACTATGCAGGCGAATTCGTCGTTTCCAATGGAGAAGCTAACGTTTTCCAAAACAAGTATTCTTGATTTATCCGTTGTGAACGTTTTGGTTACGTTTTCTACTTCAATAACTGACAAGGTTATACCTCCACATGGTATTTTTCAAATTTTCTAAGCAGTCGTCTCCAAACAAACGCCTCCATAGAGAGCACAATCGCCGCCACTATGCCGAGGATGAAAATGAGCAACACGGTGTTTCCATACTCGTATCCAGCCTTATCCAACAGCGAGCCCAAACCTGGGACAGAAAGCGGTGGAATCGATGGCTGTGTTGAAGGCATATATTCTGCAAATATGATAGTGTTCCAGCCTGTTCCCCATGAAAGTATGCTTCCAGTAACTATTGAGGGCAGGATGGACGGAATAACTATATGCGTTATTCTCTTCAAGCCCTTAAATCCGAACAGTTGACCAACCTCCCTTATCTCTGTTGGAATGTTTTTCACGGCGCTTACAATGTTTAGGAACATGTACCAAATCATATCCAGAACAAGCATTATTATGCATGTAAGTTCGAGGGCAACTCTGGGAATCCCAATAAGCTGGTTTAACCCAAGAAAAAGCACAGGAAACAACGCCAATATCGGCACTCCCTGCCCAATATCGTAAAGGGGATAGAAAATAGCCGCAACTTTCTTGTGCTCCGCAGCAAGAACCCCCATGCCAATAGCCACAACGAGAGAAACCCCATAAGCTATTGCAAGTCTTCCCATGGTAAAGGCAATTAAAAGCGGGAGATAGACTAGTTGTTCTGCTGGTGGTTCACTGAATCCTCCACGAATTATCCCCAACGTTGGAAATTGACCAAGCATTACATACAAGACGAAGAATACAGCTGAAAAAGCGAGGACAACCGCAATAATCTTTTCGATGCGTGCATATTTTCGCAAGCGTTGAGAAGCTACAGAGAAAGCTTTCGGCCAATGAAACCTTCCAAAATGCAACAGCCTTCTGGCTCGGGCAACCTCAATTTTTCCAACCCCAGACAAGTCTACTGAAAAGACAGGCTTAAACGTGCCTGTGCTAGCCTTTTCCACCAGCCGGTGCCATGTCAAAGTGTTAAAGTAAACAACAATGAAAGTTATGAATAGGAGAAGGATTATTGCAACGTTCATGTCCTGCCACTCGTAGGCTGCCTTTGCCAAGAGAGAACCCAAACCGCCTGAAGGCGGCGTCACCGCCCCTCCCTTGTATTGGATATATTCCGCTGCTATCATAAAGAACCAGCCGTCACACCATGCGAGGTTTGCTCCAGAAATCACAGCAGGAGTAATGGCAGGCAGAATCACATGTCTAACATATTTCCATCCCACTAAACCGAAGCTTCGAGCTGACTCTACAACGTTTGTTGGAATACCTTTTATGGCTCCTAACACTCCGAAGAATATGCTCCAAGCCATAGATGTAAAAAGCAAAACAATTACTGAAAGTTCGATTCCTAGAGGGCCTAAAGCAAATAAAAAGCCAATCACCACTGGGAAATATCCAAGTATAGGAATCGACTGCAAAAGGTCTATGAAAGGTGTAAGAATAAACGAAGCATACTTGTTTGTGGCAGCTAATAAGCCGAATGAAACTCCCCAAACAACAGAAATTAAAAGAGTAATTATGATTCTTGAAACCGTGCTAAAAGTATAAAGTGGAAGATTTCTTATCTCCGGATAACCCACGAAAGTTACAATTAGCCAAGCCATAACGCAGAGAACTAACAACCCGCCAAAGAAGCCTACTAAGTATTTTCGCAAGTTCCATGCGCCTTCTAAACCTCAACTAATAATAGGCGAAAACACAAGAACGATTTAAGAATATCGTATGCTTAACAACAGCTTACGAACTCTTTTTGCAACTTTAAACATTCTAAGCCATTCCGTATCAGATAAAAACAATCCTGCATATGCTCCGGCGTTGCACGCTATTCCACATCTTTCGCATATGGGTTTGATTCCATTCTCGTCTGTGTTAGATATAACATAAGATTTTTTTGTTTTGCCGCTGCTGTCCAAATTTACAAAAAACCAGTTTGGACAATTTGCAGTCCACTTCCCATCTCCAAATAGTAGTTGTTTCGATGTGTTAGCAATAAAATCCGGATATTTTTCTTTTATTTTTAATAACTTATCAATGTTTCTGAGTTTTCCATAAGGCAACCATAATTGATCATTGTAAGAGAAAGGTGTATGAAATTGAAATGTGAAAGCTCTGGCGAAACTGTACCATTCATCGACAACATCTTCGACGCATCCATAGTTTAAACTGTTTATCATCATGTTAATGCCCACATCCACTTCTGGATGGTCAAGAACGTTTTGTTTCACCTTACCGTATATTTTCATACCTCTGATTGCGCCGTGGATACTTTCTGTTCCATCTATTGAAACGAAATATCCTACACCAAAATCGACTAATGGCAACGCCAACTAGTTTTTCAAATTAGAAGACCCGCGCGCCATTAATTTCTGGTAAATGTTTTCAAGAAGCATATTTACCTTCTCTTCTGCTTCTTTCCACCACGAGCTCTCCTAGTTTGATGCCCCCTTGCTTTGTCACGACGAGCACTCTCTTTGGCTTTTCTACGGGAATCTTGTTCTCTACTCATGTTCCTTCACCTCATCTCTCTCAAAATATCAAGAGCATCCCTTCCAAAAACCTTCTGTTAAAATAGATTAATGGTTTGTCATAAGCGCCGGGGAGGGGATTCGAACCCCTGCGAGCCCGAAGGCCCACTGGCTCACTTGCCTTTTTCCAGCCCTTCTGGTTGCTTTGCGATCTCGAGGCCAGCGCGATAACCACTCCGCCACCCCGGCTGCTAGAGAATAAGCGCTTTGCCGCTAAATGGTTTTTAGTTTTAGATAAGCGATGGATAAAGCCATTTCTTTTTTCGCTTACGTTTTTTTACGTCCCACTCATGCAATATTTTTACTGCCTCATTTGCCACTTTTATTGCTGTTTCTTCGCCCGCTCCATGTTTGAATTCATTTGTGCACCTATTAGCGTATATTGCGCATATGGCGCCCGCTCTTAGCCCAAATAGGCTTGCTAAGGTGTACAGCGTTGCTGTTTCCATTTCAAAGTTTAGGACTTTGGCTCTTTGTAATGTTGGGATGAGGTTTTCAGCAGCAACTGAGCATCGTGGTGCTGGACGATTTTGTCCAGCATAAAAGTCCGCTGTTGTCGCAGTCAAACCAACATGATAATTGTCCACTCCAAGGTTTTCCGCCGCTTCGATTAGAGCTAAAAGAACCTCGTAGTTGGCGGCTGCGGGATATTCGGGCATAACATAACAGTTACTAGTATAGTCAAGGCGTACAGCTGCGGAAGAAATGACTACGTCGCCGCATCTCACGTTCTCTTGTATGGCGCCAGAACTACCAACACGAATAAAGGTGCGAACGCCAACCTGAGACGCCTCATTAACAACAATTGCCATGCATGCGGGTCCAATACCACTCGACAAGGCAGAGATTGGAACTCCCTTGTATTTGCCAATGAAACTTCTAAATTCGCGGTGACACGAAACTTCTTTTGCATTATCCCAAAAACTGGCAATTTTAGCGACGCGGTCTGGGTCTCCTGGAATAAGTAGGTATTCAGCCAAGTCTCCCTTCTTGCATTGAATGTGATATTGCCTCTGGCTTGATGAAAACCTATGCATGTTGTTCACCAAATGGTAGGCGGTATGCCCTTAGAAGTTATAGTGCCGTTACAATAAAACGTTATTTCTTTGGCATAACCAAGTCAGCTATGTCCACGCTATGTTCGTAGATTTGTCTGAGGAACGAGGCTATAGCCAATATTTGTGGAACAACCTCGATTGACTGGGCACGTGCCACGCGCTCAATTTCTGCAAACACCTTATCAACTTTACCACGCGTTTCGCGAACATTCTCCGCAATTGCAATGTCATTCCCGAAAAACGCTTTTAGCGCATTTTCATGCGACTCAAAACAAACTGCGTGAAAGTCAACAAATAACTTCTGCAATTCCTCAGTTACTTTCGTTCCTTTTAACTCGATTACTTTAAGTGCAACACGAACACATTCGTCGCCTATGGCTTCAACAAGGCTTGCGGCTAACCTATAATCCAAACAGTCTATCGGACTTACACCCAATTTATCGCTTAATCCTGGATTTTGTATTATAGTTCGGAGTATGCGAACAAGAAGGAAGTATAAGCGGTTACTTTCGTCATCACGCGCCACAACACCCTTTGCAGCTTGTACATCTCCGTCTACAAAAGCGTTAATAACATCCCTATGCATGCTAGCAACAATCGTGTAACCCCTTCGTAGAATCTTTTCAGGCGGAAAACTCGATGGTTCCAAGAGACACTGCAAAACAATTTTTGAATGATCTTCCTCTATTATCTCCAATCCAACTAAGCGCGTTGCAGTTTTCTTGATAACCTCGCGCATTTCAAAGCTTATGCGCTCTTTTGACTCAACCCGAATAATGTCGTAGCCAAGCAGATACGCGCCTATAACCTCACGACTTAAATAGGGTCCAGGTTTAAGGGTAATTGTGCGCGGAGGGACTTCAGCTCCATATTGAGGGTCTATAAGAAGCTTACCATCGCTAGTTTCAGAGAGAGCCACCACTCCACCGCGTTGAAGGCTGTAGCGCTCAGCCCAAGACTTCGGGAGGCACACAAAGAATGTGCCACTTGGTGTTCGCTGAACCTTGCGAAGTTCGCTCATCTAAATCACCTTTAACGCATGTAGCTTAATATCGGTGAATTTAAACAAAAACCTGCTATATAAATTTAGGCATAAGTGTTAAAATTGACTAAAGAAAATCTAATCGGTATAGACTTAGCTGGAAAGCCCGAAAACCCGACTGGAATTGCCTTTTGGAAAGAGAAAAATGTGAAAGTGCGCCTTGTCCATTCGGATGACGAGATTCTGGCTTGCGTAAAAGACTTTAAACCTACAATTGTGGCAGTAGATGCGCCGCTCAAGCTTCCAAAAGTTGGGATTCTGCGAAAAGCTGACAAAGAAATGATAAAGAGGGGGTTCCGCGTTTTTCCGCCAATCTTACCAGCTATGAAAACTTTAACCTTACGAGCCATCAGGTTAAATGAGTTAATAAGGAAGGAAGGATTTAAAACGCTTGAAGTGCATCCAACATCAACAAGAAAAGCTTTGGGCATGCCTTCGAAGGAATGGGGAAAAATTCAAGCCATACTAAAAAGCATAGGCTTAAGGGGAGATATCCAAGTGCGCGCCTTAACGCCTCACGAAATAGACGCCGTAATGGCGGCCTTAACGGCGTATCTTCATATTAAGGGTAAAACAGAAGAAGTTGGGAATGAAGAAGAAGGTTTTATAAGCGTTCCAAAAAGGCAAGATTGGAGAAAACTCAAGCTATGAGCGAAACAGAAAAACTGCAGAAGGCTGTGGCGCTAACAATCGCCGCAGGATACCAACTAGATAAAGACGCATTCGAATTTCTAAAGTCAATAACTTCAACGGAAGACCCAACAGAAATAATCAGTAAGGCGCTGAAAAAGGCGAATGCATTAAAAGAAAAGCCATTATTTATCGAGAAAAGCTTTCTTGAAAACCTGTTAAAGGAAGAAAACCTCGCAAAAGAAAGTCTCTCACCAGCATCATTATCAACCGAAAAACATGTGGAAGCTTTAAAGGAGCCACGTCTCACAGAAGCAAAAAGGCCGTATCGCCCTTTCGCGAAAGAGTTTGAACCTGCCATTAAGATTCTCGAAGATCCGACAAAAAAGCTAAGTTCAAGTGGGACTTTGGAAGATTACCTGGAGTATTTTAGGGACAGATTCAGGCGCATGGAGAAACTTTTGAGGCAGAGAATAGACGTTAGGGGCGCATCATCAATCGTTGATGCTTTAAAGGCTCCTACAAATATGAGACTCAAAGTAATTTGCATGATAACCGAAAAAAGGGAACTGCAACAAAAGATGCTTTTAACCGTTGAGGATCTAAAGGCTTCCGCAACTGTTCTAATCCCACAAAACGCCAAAAAGGAAGTCTTAGAAAAGGCGCGCTCAATTTTACCTGATCAAGTTGTCTGTTTGGATGTGACAAAAACGAGGAGCAACCTGCTAATAGTAGAGGACATAATCCTGCCAGACGTGGCCTCAAAGGTTCCAGGCAAGGCACCTCTGCCAGTTTATGCTGTGCTTACATCCGACATGCATGTTGGAAGTGCAAAGTTTCAACGAGAAGCCTTTAACCGTTTTATACTGTGGCTTAATGGGAAGTATGGAGACGAAAAGTTACGGGATATTGCAAGTCACGTTAAATATGTGATAATAGCGGGCGATATTGTCGACGGGATAGGCGTTTATCCAAACCAGCTGAAAGAATTAACAATCAGAAACATTTATGAGCAATATGAAAGGGCTGCTCAGTTTATCGAACAAATACCAGACTATATAGAAGTGATAATAATACCTGGAAATCATGACGCCCCGAGAAAGGCATTACCCCAACCAGCAATCTCTAACGCTTTCCTAAAAACACTACAAGCATCAAGAAAAGTGCACTCGCTTGGAAACCCGTGTCGCATCAGTCTTCACAACGTAGAACTACTTCTGTATCATGGGCGAAGTTTGGATGATGTAACATCAACTGTTCCAGGAGCTGACATAAACCATCCAGAAAAGGCAATGACGCTACTCCTACAATCCCGCCATCTTGCACCTATGTACGGCGCAAAAACTCCCTTAGCGCCAGAAAATAGAGACTTTCTTGTTATAGAGCACGTGCCAGACATCTTTCACGCTGGACATGTCCACATTTTAGGCTACACTAATTATCGCGGGGTGCTTGTCGTAAATTCTGGGGGTTGGCAAGAGCAAACAGATTACATGCGCAGAATGGGGGTAATTCCAACCCCTGGAAAAGCTCCCGTAGTCAACCTTCAAACGCTTGAAGTTAATGTCCTATCTTTCAGCTAGGAAACTCCCTTAGCAATAAGCCTTGCAACACGCAACGGTTCAGGTATCCGCCCGCAAAAGGAAAAAGACCGTATAAGGGTACACGCCCAAGTGAAAGTTTCGCCTATAACTTCTACGTAAACTGGTGCGGCGTCCTCAATCACTTTTACTTCATAAACATTACCCAACTTTTCAAATATGCCCCATCGCATTTTCCAGTCTTTAAAATGCCTTCTAAGCGCACGTTTAACAGCCATATTATCTGGCATCGTTCTAGATACCACTACCACTGGTTTCCCATACTTTTCACATATCACGGTTGGGTCTATAATGTTAAAGCCAGCAAAAGAAACTCCGGAAAGGAGAACTGCTCCAAAACTCCACTCTTCAATCATCTTTAATAGTGCCTCAGTTGCGTCCATTCCATCGACAGTGATGGTAGTAACCCGTAAATCCTCAATTTTTGTTTCTAGAAATAGTACGGCTACAAGCTTGGCTTTTCTAGTAATGCCTTTTTTGAAACTTCCATCTTCAACTCCTACCACGGGAATTCTTCGAAAGGCATTTCGGCGCATAATCAATCAAACGCCCAAGCCTAATGTCATTACCAAACACGTCCCTAATAAGACTACGGGCTATCTCCAGCCTAATCTTTTTTGTGCGGCCATAACGCCCCATGCTTATAACTTTTGCATTAAGCATTCCCATGGCGTCAAGTTCGTTCACAAGCGTTCCCAATCGCCTCTGCGTTAAAGGTGCAACACCCAATTCTCCACATAACTCCCCGTACACCTCATAAATTTCGCCTGTGATGGTGCTACTAACACCCGCCCTATCCAAATGGTACACACTTAAAATCACAAGTTTTGAATGCAAAGTCAAGTCTTTCAGCGCCTCAACAACGCGGTTATGCTCTATATGCTTTTCAGCCTCTCGCACATGTTCTTCTGTAACAACAGAAGCCCCAACACGCTCAGCAACTTCGCCTGAAACCCGAAGTAAATCCAACGCTCGCCTGGCGTCGCCATGTTCAGCGGCCGCCAACGCAGCACACAAGCTCAACGCGGATTCAGACAAGGCATTTTCATTAAAAGCCAGCTTAGCACGTTCAAGCAGAATATTTTTAAGTTCACTCGCGTCATAGGGCCTAAAAACAATTTCTTCTTCACTGAGCGAACTAAAAACACGCGGATCAAAAAATTCCTTAAGCCGCAGGTCGTTTGAGATACCAATTAAAGACAACTTACTTTGATGCAAAGTTTCATTTATCCTAGTTAGTTCGTATAGGAGGCCGTCCCCACGCGTCTTTATCAAAGCGTCTATTTCATCCAAAACCACTATAAATATCAACTGCAACATATCCAGCGCCGCTCGAAATCTATCAAAGACCTCGCCAACAGATAACCCCGTGAAGGGCACGTACGTCCCAATGCTGTGGCATAGATTTGCAAAAACGCGGTACCCAGAACCAGCCATTCGACAATTTACATAGCAGAACTTTACAGGTGCACCGTACTCTTTCGCCTTAATTTCGAGGTGGCTTAACACATATTTCGCAACGGCAGTTTTCCCTGTCCCCGTTTTACCATAAATGAAAACGTTTGAACATCGCTCCTTTTTTAAAGCGGGAGCCACTTTTTCACCAAGTAGCCTAATTTGTTCCTCACGATGCGGCAACTTATTTGGCAAGTAATCATGTCGCAACACGCTCCTATCCCTGAATATTTTTGCATTTCCAATGAAGTTCGAGAATAACTCATCAAGGATTTTTGTGTCGCTCATTACGAAGCCTCCTCCGAAATTTCAAAGGATATGCCTACTCTCCCTCTGGAGTAATAAGTATCTCACTACAGAAAACTAAATTCAAAGTTTAACAAACTTTCAAGTCACACCCCATAATTTCCTCTGGAACTTTTTATTCTACGGATTAATGCTGATTTCTTGCTAACAAGAAATATACTCTGGAAGGTAAAGGATGACAGTGCAATTATAAAAGTTATAGTTAAAAAAATTATATTTACCAGTAATTTGCTTTTGCTAAAATATCCAACACCAAACCACATTTTCCAATGGAAATACAGGGGTGCGCCAGACAAAATTCAATCAATTATAACGCCCTTTCTTACCCTTACTTTATTATTCTCTCAAATTTTTATGTAACTTTAACTTAATTAAAATTTTCACAAATTGTGATGCTCGTGTGAAATTTAAGAGAAAATGCTTCTTTTTTCGTTTATTGTAAAAAAAATTGCCTTTTTCATGCGTCTTTATTGTGAACATGGCACCCCTGCCTTTCTACTGGAGAATTATGTTCTATTCTTTTTCTATTAGAAGCGAAAAAATTAAGCGATTGTGAACCTTGTAATCATTGAAAAATTGAATTTCTTCCTCTTTTCCAGTTTTTAAATAATATTTGCGCTTTTTTCTGCGCAACTTTTTCACCATAATACCTATAACTTGTTAACTGCAAAGTTGTGAATACACTTGGGTGTACGACATTAATGCCCGCCCGAAAGATACGAGTCGAACTCTTCGATGAAGACGGTAACCGCTACACAATAGCGTTTGAAGGTCAAATTACTAGGGAAAACGCTCTTCGTCTCTTAGATCTCGTGGAACTCTTGGGCGGTGTGCCAGCCGGCAGAGCCAACGAATCAAACAAGGAAGTTTTGGAAAATGAATTTTCTAAATACGATAAAGTACGTATTGTTGTCCAGAAGCACTTTCCATTAGTGTGGTTTACATCACATGATGTTCAACTGGCTTACGAGCAAGAATTTAAGGAACCTATAGGACTTAGCACGGTGGCCACTTACCTTTCGAGAATGTCGAGTAAGGGCTTGCTCTTAAGGACTGGGGCTTCAAGAACCCTAAAGTACAAGTTAACAACTAGCTATCCAAAGGCAATAATTGAAAGGCAAACACCTTAAATTTATGATTGCGGCTGGGCTTGCTCGTTTTCCGTCCGCTTCAGCAGCCTTCGCATCTCTTCTTTTACGCTATACCTAAATGGAATTCTACTTGTATCCCTATCCAAATAACCTTCCTCGTAGAGTTTCTTCATTAAACGTGCAGTATGCTCTCTACTAAGCTTAATTCTCTCCTTTATTTCAGGTGCTGTTTTCGGGCCCTCAGACGCTAACATGTCCAAAACCGATACCTCAGTTTCAGTAAGTGGAGATAATGCCTTTTCCCTTCTTATGGGGATTACCGCTTCAATTTTGGCATCTGAAACAACCGTGGAATGCTTTACGTGCTCCTCAACTATAGCAAGACGCGCAGCTAAATTCCTTTGCATGTTTATATTTTCTTGCAATGCTTTAGCTATTTCATCCATTCTTCTTGTTACAACTTCTTTTTCGCTTATTAACGTGCCAACTCTAGTCCCTAAAGATTCAATTTTCTTACAAACATCTTCAACGGCCTTCTTTGCGCTGTCACCCTTCGAGGCTGCAGCATCAACTTTATATGCAATTAAATTCATCCTTTCCGATTCCTGCTTCAGCTGCCTATTAAAACTTAAAACTATATCGCTAACAACAGCTTTTGCGCTTTCATATTCATTGCGTACCTTTTGAAGCTGCCTATAATAAACATAACAAACGATGACCGTTAAAGCTGCTAAGATTAAAGCAAACACCCAAGCTTCCAAATCAAACACCTACATGATTCATTTGTGATTTATCCATAGACATCACACATCACAGTTTGCATACAAAGGATTTAAAGATTATGCTTACCTTTACCGTAACATGGTCCCATCATGACATCACACATCACAAAAGCGTGCAAATAACTGCTATTCCATAGAGTTTGCGATAAAGCCTACTTTTGAATCTTTTTCTAATTTAAGGTCAATTTTCGCCGTCGAAGAGTTCGGAAGAAAGAGCTTGTAGGAATTCCACGTGACTTGTGATGTCACATTTCACTTGGCGAGGTATTTGATAGCTTTTTTAAACTTGTTTCAAGTTCTTCTCTAATAATTTTTAGGATCTTCAGTCTTTCGTTCGTGTTTGCCATGTTTTTATGTGCCTCTACATATTCTTTTAATCT
Organism: Bathyarchaeia archaeon; assembly: GCA_038883655.1. Classification (GTDB taxonomy): domain Archaea; phylum Thermoproteota; class Bathyarchaeia; order Bathyarchaeales; family Bathycorpusculaceae; genus JAVZLQ01. The sequence goes on along the minus strand of JAVZLQ010000003.1, from coordinate 253,142 downwards.
GTTTGCTATTTCGATGTAGGGGTCAAGAGTTGTGCTTTCAAACACGCCTAAGTATCCTAACAGTAGTATGGTGTATATGGATCTTATGACGTTTCCTTTGGCTTGTTTTAAAGTCCTATTAAATGCCCCTCGGCTTATTTTTGCCTTTGTTAACCTTAATCTGGCTTTTTCATCGTAATTTAAGATTTTTCCAGATATATTTTCAGCTAAAATGTCTATAAGTAACGTTTCAAGCTGCGTTTTCGTTAAATGGCTATTTTTGTAGAGTATTTCGACTATGGGGTCACTTAAAGAGCGCACTAACCATAAGTGAACGTTCTCTTTTAGTTTCAAACTCTTTCAACCACTGCCCTCTTGTATGAATACAGATTTGTATACAAGGTTCGTTTTAAACCTTGCTTGAAACATAGGTTTTGTAAACTTTGCAACGCAAATATTTTATCCTCTAAGAACCAGTGCATATTGAGGGGGATTGTTGACTTTTCGATCTAAGCCCGCAAAGCGCCTAAAAAACGTAAAGCCGTCTGGAATTCGCCGATTTTTCGCTTTAACCCAAGAAATGCCAGATGCTATCAATCTTAGCTTAGGAGAACCAGATTTTTCTCCTCCGCAACATGCGATAGAAATGGGTTTGAAGGCTGCAAAAGAGGGAAAAACACATTACACTCCCACCAACGGTATTCCAGAGTTGCGTGAGGCATTAGCCAAAAAGGCCTTTCGTGAATATGGGCTTAACTATGACCCCAACTCAGAAATATTAATAACTTCGGGCGGGATTGAGGCTATCTTTCTGGCGCTTTTCGGTTTTGTAAATCCAGGCGATGAGGTTTTAATTCCAGATCCAGGTTTTGTGTGTTACGAGCCTTGCGTTCGTTTAGTTGATGGCGTTCCGGTTTCTATTCCTTTATTGGAGGAAAATGGATTCAAACCGTCTGCTGATGATGTGATGTCGCTTATCACTGATAGGTCACGTGTGATCATTTTGAACTATCCTAACAACCCTACAGGGGCAACTCTTTCCTTTGACGATGCAGCGAAGTTGGCGAAGATTGCCGTTGAGCGTGACCTCATTGTGATTTCTGACGAGGTTTATGAAAAAATACTCTATGATGGAACTAAACATTATTGCCTTGCGACTTTCCCTGGAATGCGTGAACGCACGTTAGTTGTTAACTCTTTTTCCAAGACTTATGCGATGACAGGACTGCGGATTGGTTTCGTATACGGCCCTAAAGAACTCATTTTACCATTGTGGCTTATACACCAGCATACAATTGCATGTATCAATAGTATAGCTCAGTATGTCGCGTTAGCTGCGCTGGAAGGACCGCAAGATTTTGTAAGAGACATGGTGAAGGAATTTGACAGGAGAAGACAAATGGTTTATCGAAGGCTTAATGAGATGGAGGGATTTAGTTGTGCACTCCCAAGAGGCGCCTTTTACGTTTTCCCCAGCATCAAAAGTTTTGATATGTCTTCAGAACAGTTTGCGGAATATCTTGCAAGACAAGCGCGTGTACTAACTGTTCCAGGATCTTCTTTTGGACGCTACGGCGAGGGATATATAAGAATTTCATACGCTGCTGCGTATGAGCAATTAGATGAGGCTATGGACAGAATCGAGAACGCGATTAGAAAGATTAAACGAGCATGACAGTTACAAGCGCTTAGCGCTTTCCATCAGTTCACCAAAAAGTTCTGGGCGTAAATCTTTGAGCGTTGGCACAAACACTTCCACTGGCTTGATATCACTGTAATTGACATCACATATCACAAGGTCTTCTTCGTCATACCTTGCTTGGATGAGCACTTTCCCATGTGGTCCAACGAGTCTACTTCCTCCCCAAAATTGCAGTCCATCTTCTATGCCGACCAGATTTACATATGCTAAAAACACAGCGTTTTCCATCGCTCTGGCAACTGTCAACGTTTCAAAAAAGGCTTTCCTAACCGCTGGTGAAGCTGAAATGCAAACTATGAGCTGTGCACCCTTGAGGCGTGCAAGTCTACATAATTCTGGAAAGAAAATGTCATAGCAAATTATTAGCCCAATTTTCCCAAGTTTTGTGGCAAGCGCTACAGCCTCATAGCCTGGCCTGAAATATCTTTTTTCCTCAAATACGCTGTGGGTTGGAAGATGCATCTTGCGATATTTGCCAACAAATCCTTCCGGACCTACAAGCACTGCTGAATTGTAAATGGTTGCCTTCGCTTTTTCACTTAGCTCTGGCATGCCGAAGACCACGTATATCCCCGTCTTTTTTGCTATTTTTCCCATGGCCTCTGTTGATGGTCCGGGTATTGTCTCCGCTAAGTTGTATATTTCATCTCGAACCACGTAGCCAGTTAGCGAAAGCTCTGGAAAAATTATGAGGTCTACTTTCTCTTTTGCAACTTTTGTTATTACCTTTTCCATTTTTCTCATGTTTTTCTCTTTATCTGCACGATAGCAGTTTATTTGGGCAAGTGCAACTTTGAAATTTTCTTTCACACTTCTCATCTCCAAATTTAACAGAGATCTCTTGGGAGTCTAAAATCTGCGTTAACAGTCCTATATTCAATTTTTGTTGTCAACGGCATCCGTCTTTTATGTTCAGTAACAAGCCACCTACGTTTAACTCTTTCCACAAAATCCTCCTTTAAACCCAGCTGATTCGCTATATCCTTAGTTTCCATGAAATGCTCCAAGCCGTAAAGGATCAAATCCAAAATTTCATATTTTACTCCCAACTCCTCTTCAGCAAACTGTCCCGGCCAGAGACCTGGCGATGGAGGCTTTGCCACTATTTCTTCTGGGACTCCTATGTGGCGTGCAAGTTTCCGAACTTGCGTCTTGTATAAGTCCATGATTGGCGATATATCTGCTGCTACGTCTCCCCACTTGGTGAAGTAGCCTATCATTGTTTCCGACTTGTCTGAACTTCCGCAGACAATCATGTTAAACTTGTTTGCGTAATAGTAAATGTAAACCATTCTGGCGCGTGCCTTTATGTTACCCTTACAGAGGTTATCTTTAGGGTCAAAGTTTGGTATTGAGCTGTAAAAAGTTTTTAAAGTTGGTGTAATGTCGATTTTCTCCGTTTTTAAGCCAAACTCCCTAGCAACTGCCTCAGCGTGCTCGACATCTTTGACATTGTATGTTTCTTTTTCTGGTAACATAAGTCCCAAAACATTTTTTCCACCTATTGCCAAGGCAGATAATGCTGCTACCGTACAACTGTCAATGCCGCCTGACAACCCCAAAACTATGCCCTTTGCCCCCGATTTTTCCACGTAATCTCTTATGAAACGTTTTATTTTTGTTTCAACTTCGCTCCAATCCAATTCAAGAATGTCCAAAGTTAACTTCAACTTGTGTGCACCTCAATGCTTTATGGTTGCGGGCAAGTATTTAAGGACAAACATAAAATAGTAGAGTGCCGTAAAATCTTAGGCATAGAAGGAAGTTGAGATGGGGCGTAGAAGAAGAAAGGTTGTCCGTATTCCTAAGAAGCGCTTGCCCAAGTTCTTCTCTTGTCCTAGATGCGGAAAGGAAACTGTTAGAGTAGAAATATTACGTGAAGAGAGTCGCGCTGTGGTAGGCTGCAGCAATTGCGGCTTAAAAGAAGAGTTCCAAGTAAAACCTGCACAAGCGGAAGTGGACGTCTACTGCATGTTCACCGACAAAATATACTCTGGCGTCCGAAGCACGGCAGCATAAGAATCAACATGACGAGGCGATTTTATGGTGGGACCCATTGAGAAATATTTGCTCGAAAAAATAGCGTCGGAAGGGGCGATTCATCTAACGCTTATAGATCCCGAAAAAGTAACAGCGCCACAAGCAGCTAGGGCTGCCTACAAAGCCAAGCTTAGCGGGACCTCAGGAATAATGGTCGGTGGGTCAACACTATCATCCGGCAACCACCTTGACAGCGTTTTAAAGGCTATTAAGCGCGCCGTTGATGTACCAGTAATTTTGTTCCCTGGCAACGTGAATGGGATAAGCCGTCATGCAGACGCCATATGGTTTATGTCGCTTTTGAACTCGACAGATCCCTACTTTATTATTGGTGCTCAAATTTTAGGGGCACCCCTAGTTAAGAAGTATCGCTTGGAGCCTATACCTATGGGCTATATAATAGTTGGGGAGGGTGGGACTGCCGGCATAGTTGGTAAGGCGATTCCGGTTCCGTACGACAAGCCAGAGGTTGCTGCCGCACATGCCTTGGCGGGGCAATATTTGGGTATGCGCTTTGTTTACTTGGAAGCTGGGTCTGGCGCGAAAAAACCCGTCCCTCCCGAAATGATAAGGGTTGTTAAAAAATGTGTTGATGTTCCGCTTATAGTTGGTGGTGGCATAAGGTCAAGAGAGCAAGCTTTGAAGGCGGCATCTGCTGGCGCCGATGTTATAGTTACTGGCAACATCGTTGAGAAGTCTGACCTTAGGCATAAAGTTTCAGAGATTATTGAGGGTATAAGGCGCTTTAGGCTGTGAGCGAAGCCTTGACGGCATTTGAAAACTACTTTAAAGCTTTAAAGAAAGTTTTGGGTGATGAAGGCGTCTACGTGACTTGGCCTGATTTTGAACCGCAGTACGACGAGCATGAATATGCTTGGACAACAATCAGAGGCTTGGGCGAAGTTTTATTGCTAAACTGCGGAGTGTGCGATGGTCCATCGGATGTTAGGCATAAGCGTTGCGAGGAATGCGTTGGAAAAAGAAGTAGAATTGCGAAGGAAGCGTATCAAAACGCAACTGGGCATAAAAAGGATAAATGGGCTGCGCTCTTTTTATGTAGAATTCATACGGAATAAAGGATATTTGCTTTTGCTTCTTTGACGTGAACTTGTTGTAAAAGCAAAAATAGCTTCCAACAGTATTGTGGAGCGTGTGAGTTGCAATTGAACAGTCAAATGAGTGAAGCTTATCATCGCTATGTTGAAAGTCTCGAAAAGGAATTTTGGCGACTATATAGCGTGAGCGAAAAGGCACGAGAAAGAGGGTTTGACCCAGCGCTTAAGCCAGAATGCAAGGTTGCGCGGGATTTGGCTGATCTTGTGGAGGGACTCGTTGGACCGAAGGGTGTTGCTGAAAGCATCAGAAAACTGAGCGAAAAGCTTCCAAGGGAGGAATTAGCCTTTAAAATTGCAGAGGAAATAGTTTATGGCAAATTTGGGCACATGGAAGCTGAAGCAGCAGCAGAACAAGCCATAAGGACAGCCCTTGCAATATTAACGGAGGGCGTTACAGCCGCACCGCTTCAAGGAGTCGCAGAAGTGAAAATTAAGACAAATTTTGACAGAACGCGTTATCTAGCGATATACTTTGCTGGTCCAATTAGGTCTGCTGGCGGCACGGACCAAGCTTTAACACTAATTATCGGCGACTTTGTCAGACGCCTTCTTGGACTTGATCGCTACAAGCCTAGAGAAGAGGAAATGCTTCGCTTTATTGAGGAGATACGCCTTTACGAGCGTTCTGTTGGACGCTTTCAGTATCACGTTTCCGATGAGGAATTGTTGAAAGCGCTTCAATGGTTGCCCGTGGAAGTAACGGGCACAGAATCCGACCCTTATGAAGTTTCAACATTCCGCAATCTTCCACGCATAGAAACTAACCGTGTTAGAGGTGGAGCCTTGCGGGTTGTGAATGATGGTGTTGTTGGTAGGGCGCCTAAAGTCTATGCGATCGTCGAGAAACTTGGCATTCAAGGGTGGGATTGGCTTAAGGAATTCCGCAAAAAATCCGAGAAGAAAGCGTCTGGATTCATGGACGACGTTATTGCTGGACGCCCCATCTTTTGCTTTGCCTCAAGTCGTGGCGGTTTCCGTTTAAGATATGGGCGAGCTCGCAACACTGGATTGGCTGCCGTTGGGGTTCATCCGGCAACAATGTTTATACTTAACAGTTTTCTCGCGGCGGGCACCCAGATGCGCCTTGAACTTCCAGGGAAAGGCGGCATCGCGGTACCTGTTGATTCTTTGGAGCCACCTGTGGTGCTTTTGAGGGATGGTTCGGTTGTTCGTGTTACTTTGGAAGATGTTAACGTGGTGAAGGATCAAGTTTCAAAGGTTCTGTTTCTTGGAGATATTTTGATCAGCTTTGGAGACTTCTTATACAATAATAAGGCGCTTTTGCCCTCGGGATATGTTGAAGAATGGTGGGTCGAAGACTTAAAACGGGCAATTATTGAAAAGTTTAATGGGGACGTTGAGGAGGCTTCTAAGGCCGTTTGTATCCCCGTCGATAGGCTTAACGCATTTTTGAAGGAGCCCTTTGCCAAAAAACCCACGGTAAAAGAGGCTATTGACCTTTCATTAGTTTTACATGTGCCTTTGCATCCAGCGTTTACGTTTTTCTGGTCTAATCTCGCTTCGGTTGAGGATGTTAAGGTGATTAGGGCGTGGCTTGCCCGTTCAAAGGTGAGGTATGAGAACGGGTTGGTCCAAGAAATCGTTGGCGATAACGATCCGCATGTTAAACGTGCTCTAGAGGCAGTTTATTTGCCTCACAGGGTCCTTGGCGATAAGATTGTTATCGAAGGTGAAGATGCGCATGCTTTTGCTGTTTGTTTGCGTTACGGCTCGACGGAAGATGTGGATTTGCCATCTGACAAGCACATTACCAAGGTGGTTAGCGTGCTTTCAGGGTTTGAGATAAGGGATAAAGCTCTCACTTTTGTTGGAGCGAGGATGGGGCGTCCAGAAAAGGCGAAAAGGAGAGAAATGAAACCGCTTGTCCACGTTCTGTTTCCAGTTGGTCTGGGCGGCGGTTCTCAAAGGGATATTATAGAGGCAGCAAAAAAGGAGCCTTACTCAGTAGAAATTGTTAAACGCAAATGTCCGGCATGCAACTCCATTACCTTCAGAGTAAAGTGCCCCAGTTGCGGAGTAGAGACAATTCTTGAGAGGGTTTGCCCGAAATGCGGCAGAAACTCGAAGGAAGACAAGTGCCCAGTCTGTAAAGTTCCAACTAAAGCTTACCAAAAGCAAGTTTTCAACTTCAAAGAAATTCTTGAAAAAGCTTGTGCCAACATCGGAGTCTCCATTCCTAAAGTTTTGAAAGGCGTAAAAGGCCTAACAAATGAAACAAAAACTCCGGAAATAATCGAGAAAGGCGTTCTTCGGGCAAAGTATGACTTGTCCGTTTACAAGGATGGAACAATACGCTTCGACATTACAAACGCGCCTTTGACGCACTTTAAACCTTCTGAAATTGGTGTTCCCCATGAAAAGCTTAGGCAAATAGGTTACACGCATGACATGTTTGGTGCACCGCTAACAAGCGATGAACAAGTTTGCGAGCTGAAAGTGCAAGATGTTATTATCCCGCTGAAGTGTGGTGAATACCTCGTTCGAGTTGCAAACTTTATCGATGAGCTTTTAACCAAAGTTTACGGGCTTGCCCCATACTACAACATAAAGCAAGTGGAAGAACTCGTAGGGCATCTTGTTGTCGGCTTGGCGCCTCATACGTCTGTTGGAATTTTGGGGCGCATCATTGGCTTTACAAACTTAAACGTTTGTTATGCGCATCCCATATGGCACTCTGCAAAGCGAAGAGACTGCGACGGCGATGAGGACTCCTTGATGCTTGTGTTGGATACGCTAATCAACTTTTCCTGCGAATACTTGCCATCACAGATAGGTGGAATAATGGACGCTCCACTGCTGCTAGTACCTATTGTTAACACGGCTGAAGTTCAAAGGCAAGCCCACGACTTTGATGTTGCAAGCGAATATCCCTTAGAATTTTATGAGAAAACCTGGAATGGAACCGAGCCCAAACAGGTAAGCGGCATCATAGACCTCGTTGGACATAGACTTGGAACAGAGGCGCAGTTTGAAGGCTTTAAGTTCACAACTCCAGTTTCAAACATAAATCATGGAAACCCCGAAAGCGCCTATAAACGACTTAAGACCATGATTGATAAGCTGAACAGTCAGCTTGAACTTGCCGAGAAAGTTGAGGCGGTAAACGCTAGAAAAGTAGCCCTGAAAGTGCTAACTAAACATTTTATGCGTGATATAGCTGGAAATATGCGCGCATTCTCCACGCAAGGCGTAAGATGCAAATCCTGCAACAAACGTTACCGTCGTATTCCACTACGCGGTGTTTGCGCTCATTGTGGAGGACAATTAACTCTAACTGTTTACCGCGGCGGCATCGAAAAATACTTTGAGGCAGCGCAAAGCTTGGTTGAGAAATATAGACTACCGCAGTATTATGCTCAGAGAATCTTACTAGTTAAAGAGGAAATTAACTCTTTATTCGAGAGCAAAAAACCGAGGCAAATAAGCTTGACGGACTTTTCTTAAGAAAATTTTTCAAGCTTCACGAACATAAAATATGATGATATGTTAAAGGAACCCTATCACCCCAAAGCATACTTGACGGAGGTAAAAAATATTAAACGTGGGCTTCTTGCAAGAACAAAGATACTGAACGCTTTAGATAAAGGTTCAACCGACGCGAAAACGCTTGCTGAGCAAACAGGGATGCACTACAATGTTGTTATGCATCATTTGAGGCTTTTAGAAGTTGAAGGGATAGTTGAGCGTAAACGAAGCAAACCAAATGTTTGGACGCTTACTGGTTTAGGACAGAAACGTCTAATTTGACGCTAGTCGCCTAAAAAGTGCATTGGCATGGTGCTTGCCCACACTTTGGACATTTATTATCGTATTTGCTGAGGGCTGCTTTTTCAAGGTTTATGTTGGCAATGTTTGCAAGTGAAGCAAGCCATGCAATAACATCTGCAAACTCATTTTCTAAAGCCTTTTTATCGTTGGCTTTTAATGCTTCTCCTAGTTCTGCAACCTCCTCCACTAACCATTCAAAAGTCTTCTCTATGCCTCTCCGTGAGTCTCTGTGAAAATATAAGCGTCGCATTAGCTCTTGAAATTCAAGTATGCGCATATCCTTCCCAGCTGAAACAGTATCTGCCTTTGCTGTTTTAAAACCTTAAACCATGCGTATAAGGCTTTGCTGGCCCTTCGAAATTATGTGAACTACTTTCACTCCTTTCCTCTCTAAGTGTGCGGCAATGAACCTTCTATGGCAGTATTTTGGGTTTGTCTCCATGCACATTATGCATGCCCTTTTCTGGGCAGCTATATCTAGAAGTTTCTTTACGCCTTCTCTGAAAAGTTTGGTTCGCGTATGCCTTTTATAGCCGCCTTTGCGGTATCCGCCCAACTCCTTTCCCAACCAAACATATTCTATTCCGTTTTCCGGAAGCCACTTTTCCATGTTTTCCCTTTTGAAGTGTTCAATTTTTGATGTTGGAAAACTGCGAATGTCCACTAAAACTTGGATTTCATGCTCTCTTAAAAGTTCAAGAAAAACGTTTATGGAACGATTGCTGTGTCCAATAGTCCACACTGCCAGTTCCAATGTTATCGCTTGCTTAATTTTTATTTACCCTTATCACAACCGTTTAAACTTCAATATTTAGCGGATTTTTATATACTCATATGCTTCCGTGCTGTTCTCAAAACAGTAATGAACCTTTTGATAATCTTTCCTAAACTCCGCTACGTCCCCTCTTACTTTTTCTGGTTCTTCCTTGTCAATTACTACGCGCTTTATGAACTCCGCTATTTCCGTCATTTCCGACTCTTTCATCCCAAGCCTTGTAACCTCTGAAACACCAAGCCTTATTCCACCCGGGTGCATGAAGTGCCTACCTTCTTTAATGTCCCACGGCAACAAATTCCTGTTAATAATTATGTTTGCCTTTTCAAGGGTCTCTTCGATTGTTCCACCGTCTCCATGCTTTGTTATGTCTATTAGGATTACGTGGGATTCCGTGAAACCCTTATGCTCTGCCAAAACGTTGAATCCTCTCTCGTATAGTGCTTGTGCTAACGCCTTAGCATTTTTAATTATTTGACTTGCATATTCCCTTCCAAACTCCAACATTTCTGCGCACGCAATTGTTACACCCGCAACCGCATGTAAGTGGTGGTTGCTAACCATTCCTGGAAATGTTGCCCGCTTTAGCTTATCTGCGTATTTTTCCCAAGATAAAACCCCGCCATGCTGAGGACCGAAAAATGTTTTGTGTGTGCTTAAGCTGACGACGTCTGCACCTTCTCTCAAAGGATCTTGGAATTGTCCTCCCGCAATTAGTCCAGCAACGTGCGCCGCGTCATAGCCAACAGTTCCACCAACAGCCCTTATTGCGTCAGCCAATTCTTTTACTGGATGTGGGAATGGGAAAACGCTTGCGCCGAACATGACAAGCTTTGGTGGTTTTCCTTCCGCCGCAAGTTTTTCAATTCTACTTTTTGCCTTGTCCACGTCAATATTCAACTCTTTGTAGTCAAGCGGCAAATACTCCACAATCAAACCGTGAACGGCACCAGCTGTCCCGCCAAGCTCCTTTTTTCCCATCGTAATGTGCCCTCCACATGGTATTGACAACGCCATCATGGTGTCGCCAGGCTCGGTAAACGCTGTATAAACAACAAGGTTTGCAACAACTCCGGAAATTGGGCGAACATCAACAAATTCTGCCCTAAACAGTTTTTTCATAAGCTCGATGCACTTGAACTCTACTTGGTCTATGAAGCGGCATCCAGCATAAACGCGCTCTCCAGGCCAACCTTCAGCGTAGCGATTTCCAAAGTCTGTTGTTAGAGCTTCCCTAACCGCTGGGCTTGGGATGTTTTCGCTTGCTATTAGCGGAATACATTCTTTAAACCATTTGTGGTGCCTCTGCAACAAATCAAACACGTAATCATATTCTTTGCGGTACATCTCCATCGACGACACCTTGCACCACAATATCGGCTATTCAGAAATAAAAACTCTTTCGAAATAAACATAACATTAATAATGCCGAATGTTGAAATATCGAATTAAAAGGTGTCCGCAATGAGCAAGAAAAAGAAGGAACGTTCAGCGCCCATGCCTGCAGCAAGTGCGGGATTACTGCGCTTTTTTGAAGAGGAAACGGAGGGCGTAAAAGTTAGGCCAGAACTTCTTGTTGGCTTAGCAATAACCCTAATAATAATCTGCATATTAGCAAACGTCTTCTTCTAACATTTTGTCTAACGCCTTGAAGGCGCGTGTAAAACTTCTATTCTCTGAACAGAGTTTAAATGGACAAATATCTCGCTTCTTTCCTCTCTACCAGCAACTTGTGGTATTGGTTGCGCGATTGTTGAACGCAGTATTATGGCCTCTGCATCTGAGAGCCATATGCCAGAAGGCTCGCGTGTAACCGCTGCGAGCACCCCTTCAAAACCATAGGAGGGGTCTAAGATTACACGTATTTTTTTACCCAAATTCTTTTCGAGCATATGGAATATTGTTGGCGGAATTTCTTGTTCCGGCATGCAGTTCGCAAAATGCATAGTAGTCGCTTTGAAGATAAAACCGTTGCTCTTCGGCAAACCATGGCTTTTTAATGTATACAATCATCCGTAATGCTTTAACGTTGCCTCTCTGTTTCCAGTTTTATGTAAAATTGGCTTGCGTCTCTTTTACCGATTATTTAGGAGGTTGTCCTAAATTTCATTAGGATCCTTTCTGCAGAGACTTGCGACATTTTAATATGCGAGTGAGCTTCTCATTGAAGACTTACCGAGAGGGTACATGTGGCGGGCAAATCCTTCCAAGCTCTCAACAATTTCATGGACGGCGCCGTTAAACATTACTCCTCACTATTCAAACTTCCAGCTTACAGTACGATGGTTCTTATTCTGGCTTTATTATGCGTTGTTGTAGGAAAACTTTTCACTTTAGTCCTTTTCCCCTTCCCGGTTAGCTTGTTATGGGGTTTGCTTCTGGGTGCTTTGTTGCTTTTTATGACTATGATTTTTGACTATGCCAATAGTACGTTAATTTTAAGGGGTGACATTATCTATGACGTGAGGAGAACAACGGGGTTATCCATATTCAGTTGGGGCGTCTGGCTTTTCTTCATCTTTCTCGGCAGCGTGTCCTCTCCTTTTTTGGGTAAACTTTGGGGAGTTAAACTATGCCTTTTAGGTTTTTCTGCTGCAATGATGTTTCGCCTAACCGTGCTTCTCTCCACATCACCCTCAAACACCAAGAAACTTTTCATGGCATCGCTGCTTAACCCACTTTCGTGTTACTTTCTATTTATGTTGATATGGACGTTGACAGACGCTTCTACACTATTTCCTTCCATTATTTTTCTAGTACCAGCAGTGGCAATCAGCATCACTTCAAGTATACTCTTTACCCATTTAATAAACAAGGTTGGAGTTAAAGTAATTGGGCTTTCGGGCTTATCGATTTTTAAGGCTTTTTTGCTTAATTGGATTACAAATTTGAACGAACCATTTGAGAGAATCTTGGAGGAACTAGGCGAAAACCGGGATGTCAAAGTCGATTTAATCGAATTCCGCTCTAAAGAACCTAAATCGCTTGTGGTTGTGCCTTGTGTTCACCCTGGACCTTTCAAAAATGTGGGAAGCAGTCTTCTCCCCTTTATGATAAAGAAATCTTTGGAAGAAATGCTCGGGTGCACCGTTTGCGTTCCGCATGGCTTGCTCGGTCACGAGTTTGACCTAGCCTCTCAACGTCAAAATGAAAAAACGATAAGAAGCATAGCTGAAAACGTACACTTTAACGTATTTGAGGACAGGGCTTCCCCGTTTATCAAAGTTAGCGATGACAAAGCAACTGCATGTTGCCAAATTTTCGGGAAAACGGCTTTTATTGCTTTCACACTTGCACCAAAAACAACAGAAGATTTCCCCCAAGAATTGGGTGCTATAGTGCGCCAAGAGGCTAAAAAACTAGGGCTAGAACACTGTGTTATTATTAATGCGCACAACAGCATTGATGGAACGTTGGACATGGACGAAATGGTTGCTTCACTGAAGAATGTTGCTTCATCCTGCCTTGAAAAGGCCGTTTCCTTGAAGCGTTTACCCTTTGAAGTTGGCGCTGCCACAGTCTTTCCAAGCGAGTTTAGCCTTATGGATGGCATTGGGCAAGGTGGCATCACGGTTGTTACCGTTAGAGTTGGCAAACAGAAAACCGCTTATGTGGTTATCGACGGTAATAATATGATCTCTGGGTTGCGAGAAAAAATACTTTCTGCGCTTCGTTTAATCGGTGTTGACGAAAGCGAAGTTTTCACAACTGACACACACTCTGTAAACGCTATAGTCTTAAATGAACGCGGTTACCACCCAGTGGGCGAAGTTATAGACCACGAAAAGCTAATTGCATACATAACAGAAGCAACAAAAAAAGCCTTAGGCAACATGGAACGTGCCACCGTTGCTTCCCGTGCAATAACTGTTTCTGATATCAGAGTTATTGGGGAAAGCTCGCTAGCAAAGCTGTGCCTTTTAATAGATAAGACCCTTAAAAGAGCAAAAGCCGTGGTGATTCCAATTTTTGCAACTAGCGGCGCGCTTCTTATGTTAATTTTGGCGCTAGTTTAAGCTAACACTAATAAGAGCGAAGCAGTCCAATTTCACTCTCAAATAGAAGGGAGAGGCGTTGCTCAAAGAAATACGTATTCATGGGCGAGGTGGGCAAGGAGGCGTTACTGCTGCGGAGTTGTTGGCACATGCGGCTTTTGTTGAAGGGAAATGGGTTCAAGCTTTCCCATATTTCGGCGCTGAAAGACGCGGCGCCCCAGTCAAGGCATTTGCAAGAATAAGTGACGAGCCGATACTTATTCATAGTCAAATTTACAATCCAGACTACGTTATCGTACTTGACCCAGCAATCCACAAGTTTGTCGACATAACAGAAGGACTGAAAAAAGACGGGATAATCGTAATGAACACCACAAAAAAACCAGAGGAAGTAGAAATTAAAGGCTGGCGAATGGCAACAGTTGATGCAACTGGCATTGCGCTGGAATTAAACCTTCTTGTTGCCGGGCTACCAGTTGTTAATTCCGCAATTGTGGGAGCATTTGCGAGGGCGACTGGTGAAGTTAAACTGCAAAGTATCTTAAAAGTTATAAAAGAGACGTGGACTGGGGCTGCTGGCGAAAAGAACGCGCAAGCAGCAGAACTTGCCTATAACCGCCTCATAAAAGGATGGTGAAATCACATGTATAGAATTCCTAAAACCATGAAAGAAATGCCTTTGACACCCTTATCAATCCCCACTGTGGGCAGCATGGGAAAAACCGGGTCTTGGAGAACGTTTCGCCCAAAAATTGACTACGCTAAGTGTACACGCTGTGCACTTTGTTGGATTTATTGTCCAGACGCAGCCATATCGCGACAGGATGATGATACTCCGGTAATAGATTATGATTACTGCAAGGGCTGTGGAATATGCGCTAATGAATGCCCAGTAAAAGCGATAACAATGCAGAGGGAGGAGGTATAAAGATGGCGCAAATGCTAATTGACACGGCAAATCATATTGCTGGCTACGCTGCGAAAGCAGCGCGCGTCAAAGTAGTTGCTGCCTATCCCATAACACCGCAGACAACAGTTGTTGAGAAAATCGCAGAATTCGTTGAAAGCGGGGAGATGGACGCGGAATACATCCGCGTTGAGTCCGAACACAGCGCTATGGTCGCGTGCATAGCCGCAGCCGCTGCTGGCGTACGAACTTTTACTGCAACATCTGCCCATGGGCTGGCGTTAATGCATGAAGCTTTACATTGGGCTTCCGGTTCACGCCTACCAGTGGTTATGGCTGTTGTTAATCGTGCGATGGGCGCGCCATGGAGCATCTGGCCTGACTTTAGCGACTCCCTTTCTCAGCGTGATACTGGTTGGATACAGTTTTACTGTGCTGACAACCAAGAGGTTTTTGATACAATAATTCAAGCGTACAGGCTTTGTGAAGATGAGCACGTTTTCCTGCCAGCTATGATTTGCCTTGAAGGCTTTATCCTTTCACACACATACATGCCCGTAAAAATCCCAGATCAAAAGGAAATTGATGATTTTCTACCACCTTACAAGTCTGGCTGGACGCTAGATGTTAACAACCCAATTTCACATGCAAATCTGGTTTCACCTGAATGGTACATGGAATTCCGTTACATGATTCAGGAGGCAATGGAAAACGCAAAAAAGCTTATCCCAAAAATTGACGAAGAATACGCCAAACGTTTCGGTTTTCGTTATGGCGGACTAATCGAAAAATACCTTTGTGAAGATGCCGACTTAATCCTCTTCACCATGGGAACAATGGGGAGCGAAGCAAAAATCGCTGTGGACCATTTACGTAATGAAGGGCTGAAAGTTGGAGCGGCAAGAATCCGTGTTTATCGCCCTTTCCCAATTGAAGAGGTCATAAGGCTTTCAAGGCAAGCGCAGATGCTTGTAACAATAGATCGTCACATATCCTTCGGAATGGAAGGCTTCCTGGCAACAGAAATTAAAGCATCAATCTTAAACCAAAAAGACCATCCACCAGTTGCCGGTTTCATTGCTGGTCTGGGTGGGAGAGACGTAACATACAAAACAATTGAGAAGGTTATTAAAAAAGCGATGAAGTGGATGCGTGATGGCAAAATGGAAAAAGAAACTGAATGGGTTGATTTGAGGGAGTGAAAAACGGTGGTCACAATAAAAGAGCTCTCAAAAGAAGAATACTTGCTTAAGGGGCATGCAGCTTGTGCAGGATGTGGCCCGTCAATTTCGCTTCGGCTACTTTTCAAGGCGCTTGGGAACAAAGTTATCCTAGTTGTTCCAGCGTGCTGCACGACAGTTATTCAAGGACCATATCCATATACATCCATTAATGTTCCTTTACAAAACATACTGTTCGAGTCTACGGCTGCTGCAGCCTCTGGGATAATTGCGGCTCTACGGCAAAGAAAGCTCGAAGACATTACTGTTGTTGGTTGGGCCGGAGATGGTGGGACCGTCGATATTGGAATTCAAGCGTTATCTGGCGCGGCGGAAAGAGAAACAAACTTCATTTACATATGCTATGATAATGAAGCCTATGGTAACACCGGGATGCAACGTAGTGGAGCAACCCCTTATGGCGCTTGGACAACAACCACGCCTTCTGGAAAGAGGGAACGGAAAAAGGATATGGCGTTAATTATGGCTGCCCACAGGATACCTTATGTTGCGACGGCATGTCCTTCTTACCCGCTAGACCTTATTAATAAGCTCAGAAAGGCAAAGGAAATTAAAGGTACAAAATACATTCACATACTTGCGCCATGTCCTACTGGTTGGCGCTATGATTCAAGCAAAACTGTTGAAATGGGAAGGCTTGCCGTTCTCACGGGAATGTGGGCACTATTTGAAATCGAGTATGGAAGTTTTAAACTTAATCCTCCAAGTGATAGGCTGCTTGACAAATCTAAGCGTAAACCAGTAAAAGAATACCTTGCCTTACAGGGCAGATTTCGCAATTTGAAGGAAGAGGATATTGAGAGAATCCAGAAGTGGGTTGATGAAGACTGGGAGTACTACCGTAAAATGGTGGCAAACAGTACGTCTGATTCTACACCATACGGAAAAATATAAGAGTCTCCGTGTTTATGATATAATCCACCATCGCAAAACATCGTCAACGCAGAAGGAAGGATGATGTAAAATGGCGGAAGAGAAACAGAAGAAGCAAACTACAGAAAAAGCAAAAAACACAAAGGCTGTACAGACAAACGAAAACGTCGTGTTAATCGGCAAAAAACCAATAATGAACTATGTAGTTGCCTGTCTCACTTTCTTCAACTCTGGCGCCAAAAAACTAACAGTCAAAGCCAGGGGACGTGCAATCAGCCGAGCTGTCGACACTGTAGAGCTGCTGAGGAGAGCATTCGTTAAAGACTTACAGCTTCAAGGCATTAATATAACAACCGAAGAAGTAACTAGAGCCGAAGGACAAAAGGCAAACGTATCAGCGATCGAGATTACCGTAGCCAGACCATAAAAGTGTAACGATAAAGACTTTAGCAATTACTAGCAAACATTGGTTAGTGTATAATCCATTTCTTTAAATTTCATTATGCCTTTTGCTGAAACTTTATAGGTAATTATATATAAAAGCTAATTTTCTAGTAGTGAATCCCGCGAGGAATTGAGATGAACTCGTATCCAAAAATTGTTGTTACACCACCGGGACCAAAAGCAAGAGAACTATTGAAAAGGGACGAGCGTTTCATTTCGCCTTCTTATGTGCGGTTTTACCCGCTTGTGGTTGAATCTGGAAAGGGATGCACGGTAAGAGATGTTGATGGAAACGAATACATAGACTTCAACTCTGGACTTGCTTGCCTCAATGTTGGACATAATCATCCTAAAGTGATTTCAGCAATCAAAAACCAATGTGACCGATTTTTACACTATTCAAACACAGACTTTTATTACAGCGAAGTCGTAGATCTAGCAGAAAAACTTGCCAGCATCACGCCTGGCAACTTTAACAAAAAAATCTTTTTTGGAAATAGTGGAACAGAGGCAATTGAAGCGGCTATTAAACTTGCGAAATGGCATACGCGCAAACCACTGTTCATAGGTTTTATTGGCGCGTTTCATGGGCGCACCATGGGCGCTTTATCCTTCACCGCCAGCAAACTTCCACAGAGACGCTATTTCTTTCCAATGGTACCGGGCGTGACTCATGTACCCTATCCATACTGTTACCGTTGTCCCTTCAAGTTATCGCATCCAGAATGTCATTACTGGTGTGTGGATTTCATAGATGAACTTGTTCTACAAAAGTATGTGCCGCCAGAAGAAGTTGCAGCGATAATGTTTGAGCCGATTCAAGGTGAAGGCGGGTACGTTGTTCCACCACCAGAATACTTCCAGCGATTAAAGAAGCTCGCGGACAAGTATGGCATTTTACTAATTGATGATGAAGTTCAATCTGGCATGGGTAGAACTGGCAAATGGTTCGCAATCGAACACTGGAACGTCGAACCTGACATTTTGTGCAGCGCGAAGGCATTGGCTTCCGGACTGCCTTTGGGTGCGACAATTGCAAAGGAAAAAATAATGGATTGGGTTGGTGGTTCCCATGCAAGTACTTTCGGCGGCAATCCGTTATCGTGTGTTGCAGCTAGCGCCGTTATCGACGTGATTAAGGAAGAGAAACTTTTGGAAAATGCAACAAAACAAGGCGCATATATAACGAAGAGGCTTGAGGAGCTCAAAGAAAGAAGCGAGATTGTTGGCGATGTTAGAGGGAAGGGCTTAATGATAGGCATGGAAATTGTGGAAAGCAAGGAGAACAAAAAGCCATCTTCAAAGAAAGCCTCTGAAATTATGATGCGTTCATGGAAACGCGGAGTTGCAGTAATCACATGCGGAGTTTCTACGATTAGGGTGGCTCCTCCACTAAACATTACAAGGGAACTTGTTGACGCGGCAATGGACATAATAGAAGACAATGTCAAAGAGGTAGAGAAAGAAGGGTAAAGTTGTGCGTACATGGAAATCCGAAGGCTTACAATAAAGGATTATGAGGAAATAGTAAAACTCTGGTCAAGGGCAAAACTACCATACAAGCCAAAAGGAAGAGACAGCAAGGAAGCGATTGCCGCACAGATGAAAGCTAACCCTAATTTTTTCTTAGGGGCCTATGAAGGTGACAAACTGGTTGGCGTAGTCATAATAAGCTGTGATTTAAGGAAGGGTTGGATAAATCGTTTAGCCGTCGACCCAGAGTATAGATTTCGTGGTATTGCGCAGGTTTTAATTGTTGAATCTGAGAAGGTGCTTCGGAAACGTGGAATCAAAATTATCTGCGCTTTGATTGAAGATTACAATATTGCGTCGAAAAGGCTTTTCAAGAAACTTGGCTATGTGGAGCATCGTGACATAATATATTTTAGCAAAAGAGAAAGCGAAGAAGTTTAAGACTTTTTCTGCACACTAATAGAAAATGTTCGGAGCTTCCAACAACTGATGGATGAGTACAAGTTTAAGCAAAATGTCCATCCAATTTTCCATTTTCTTGATCCTTAAAAAGCCTATTAGTTTCTTTTTCATGATATGGAGATCACATAACTCCTCTGTAAAAGTCAGTGCGCGACGGTAAAGCCTTTTCTTGCATCCAGGAACGTAGTCGCCGACTTCCCAGTGATGTTCTGCACATTGCATTTCATGTGGAAATTTTATGAGTATAGATTTGAGTAATCCGATGCGGCTAATGACGGAAACAAAGATTGGTGCGCCACTTTTTGCAACACGATAAGTTCCATGGATGCCTTTTCCCTTCTCTTTGCGTTAGTATATGCCCCAAAGCTCCCAAACAAAGAACAGCATCAAAAGTTTCATCATCAAACATGGATAAGTCATCAACAGAACCATCAACGAACTGTTTTAACCCTATCCTGCACTCCTGTCCTTTTCACATGTCCTTTAGCGAGTTTAAGCATCTCTAGAACAATATCTAATAAAAATACACTATTATCCTTGTTTTGCTAGTTCGATTGTGTATCTGCCGGGGCCTCCGCCAGCATCTAACACTAAACCTTCTTTGGGCAGATATTTCTTAAGGAGATGCATGGTAACATTAAACTCTATTTGATGATATGGATCCCTGTAAACGGCGCCACTCTTGGCGCGCCATCCTTGCAAACCATTCCTTTACCATATTTTGAATTTGTTTCTCATCAACCTTCATTTTTCTCACGTTCACTGATTTATACAAGAATAAAATTAAACTTCTCTTTCCTCCGGTTTAGGTTCGCGTACACGAAATATAATTAAGGCTGTGGATGGAATAGCAAGAATTGCCATCAATATAAATGGAAGCATTGGAGAGATGGAGTCATACAGTAGTCCGCCTATTGCTCCGCCTAATGCCATACATATATAAGAGAAAAAATTCATAGAACCAGTTATCTTTCCACGCTGTGCCTGAGGTACGAGATCGGCGAAGAGACTTTGGTAAGATGAAAAGCCGAGAAGCATGCTAAATCCAACGAGTGGCATGGCAATGAAAATAGTGTAATAGTTTCCAAAGATAAAGAGTAGAATTGCTGGAATGCTTAGAACATGTGATAGAATCAATGGTTTTTTGCGTCCAACTTTGTCGAGAAGTTTTCCGGAGGGAAAGGCAAGAATGATCATGCAAATGAACAAGGTTATCATTACATAACCCCATCTTATGCGTGCCAGTTGAAGTGCCGGGTCTGAAGCTGGAGGATACAATTCTGGGTGTGGTGTTCCTCCTATTTGGAGAACGTTAAAAGTGTAAACCAGAAATAGCGTCTGGGTCATTGCAGAAGATAACCGTATAATCAATTCGGATAAAAATAAAAACAACATTGATTTTGGCACTTTTTGCCAGACTTTTATTCCTTCTCTTAATGCCGTTGGGTAAGAACGTAAAGCTTCTTTTACATCCATTTTTTCAGCGTCTGCTAAACTTTCCCTTAACTTTAAACGCACAATTGCAGCTGCCAAATAAAAAACAGTAACTGTGGTGTAAGCTACGCGCATCCCCATAATCGAACCAAAATTAGCCACCAGGGCTAAAGCCACTGCTGGAGCAGGAGTAGTTGAAACGCTCATTATCAAATTTAGAATGGCGAATCCTATTCCTCGCTTTTCTCTTGGGACGGAATCAGCCATCATTGCGTTTAAAGCGGGCTGATAGAGTAGGCATAGGTTCGCTATAACCGCCCCAACTAAAATAAAATGCCAACTAGGTGCAACGGCGTAAAAGACAAAGGAAAGTGCAACTCCAAAGGTTAAGGTCGATATCAGCTTGCGTCTTCCATACTTATCTGCGAAATATCCGCCCGGAAACTGGACGACTGCTAATGTTAGAAAGGAAGCGAACGTTATTAAACCTAGAACCGTTGGGCTTCCTCCAAGCTGAATTACGTAGTCCGAGTAATACGTGCCAGGCAGCTCTGAAGCAAAATCCATCAAAATCCAACTTATTATTAATATTAGATAGTTTCCCTTAACAAAGGAAAACTCTTCCTTAATTCTCTCTCCAAGATTCATTGGCACGTTGTCCTCTCAATGTATTTCCGACTTTTATTATTGTGTTGCTAATAAACAAAAATTATGAGCAAATGCGTTTTTCATATATGAATTCAAAAATTTTGTGGTTTTGCTATTACCTCCCTAATTTTTAAATCAAAGAACCTTGCCGTATTAGCTGGTTTTATGCGTAATGCGGTGTCTACGCCTTTGCCAGTTCCAGCGATTGCAACGATGTCTCTGTCAACGGGTATTAAGCCAGCATCTGCTGCCATTAATGTTATTTCCACACAAACTTTCGTTCCCTCCCCCATTAGCCTAAGCACGTTGGCGATGAGCTCTAAGGGTGCAAGTGTTCCAAAATCCCTACGTATTGCGCGTTCCACACCGCTTAGCGCATGAATGCCTGTGAAAATCTTTGCACCGTTAGCTGTTATTTCCCTTTCGAATTCCTCTTGTAGTTCTGTTTTTCCTGGTTCTCGGAAACCAAAATGATGCGTAACCACAACTAGATTGTATCCCTTGAAGATTTTGGCTGCTCTCGCTCCAGTTTCACCTGTTGTTGAGGCTACAACTATGTCCTTTATGTCTTCCCGCTTCACATACGCTTTAACAAATTCCAGCAAAGCATCTGTGTTTTTTGCCCCTGCCTCTTTGAAGTAAAGTGTTTTCTTTTCAACATAGGCCATTTTTAATTCCACAGCAAATCGTTAACTTTTATGGTTTAAGATACCTCTTCCTTAAAGGCTTTCTTTTCAATTCTGTTCCGCACACTGCGCATCTTTTGAGTTTATAATCTGCTTGGTATTTTCTGTAACATGCTGGGCAATATCTTACCCACTCCAGTTGAAAGCGTATGCCAAAAGTTGCTAATGAAGTGAACGCTATTTCCATGCGATTTGCCACATTCTGTATGGAATAATCGTCTGAGGCGATTACCGGATTATAGCCTTCGCTTTTTAGTTGAAGGGCTAAAGCCAAAACTTGCAAGTCCGTTTCTGAAAGTAAAACCTTATCGCCAATGGCGGTGGCGGAAGCACTCACCGCATCCAAAAATGGTTTTTCAGGTTTCTTCACTACAACCTTTCCTTGTTCTATTGCTGTTTTCAACCTAACCTTCGCAAACGCGTTCCCTTTCACCTCTTCTCTCACTAATGGTACAGTGTACTGCATTTCGTTCACTGAAAAAGGGTCAAAACCAACCGCGAAAGCAGATGTGTCCAAAACTATGACGCGTTTAGCTTCAACTTGGCTTTTCATTAGCTTCCCTTGAAAAGCAACCTGCTTTTTAGGCGGTGGTAAAAGTCTTCCCTAAATCTCACAAAACGGGTCTCATTACTGGAACGCGTTACCCTTATGCTTATAACTCCACCACTTAACGTTCTACGATAATGTCCATCCACAACGACAAGCGTCTTTTTGGGTCTAACAACATTAACCGTAAGGCTTGAGTTAGCAGGGAAAACAATCGGGTGAAATATGCTTAAAGGACAAACCGGCGTTAAAACAAAAGCATCCAAATCTGGATCTAAAACGGGCCCCCCAGCGGATAGAGAATATCCCGTGGAACCAGTTTGTGTTGCGATCATTACGCCGTCGGCTTGGATGTTGAGCACTGGTTTTTCGTCTTTGAGAATTTCTGCGTAGAGAAGTTTTGCTGGTTCATCTGCTGATACCAGAACCTCGTTTAGTGCTTCTGGAAATTTTTCGCCATTTGCGGTTATCGACAACTTCATGCATTTTTCAATTGTAAATTCTCCTTTTAGGCATTTGTCTATGGCGTTAAATGCTTGTTTTGGTTCAACTTCTGTTAGGAAACCTCTCACGCCCATGTTTATCGCTAGTATAGGTGGTTCTGGCTTTGGAATTGCGACACACGTTCTTAGAATTGTTCCGTCTCCGCCTATTGTAACTATGAGGTCAGCCTTCATTCCTTCTAGAGGTACCGTCTTTCCTTTAATGCTAACTTTCTCCGCGAGGCTGTCTTCCACTTGCACCTCTACATCCCTTTTTGCAAGATATTCAGCTAAGTCTTCTGCAAGCCTTAAGGCTCTTTTCTTGTCGAATCTAGCTACTAATCCTACGCTTTTCAGCAAATAGGTTCACCTTTTATTATTAAGCGGCACCTTAATCTATATATGGATGTTGTTTAAAATGCTGTAGATGGAAGATAAAAGCAGTGTTGGTGAGCGAATGAGTAAACCTGTTGATGTTGGAAGCCTTAGAGTTGGTGGATACCTAATAGTTGACGGTGAGCCCTGCCGCATAGTAGACATAACAAAATCAAAGCCTGGAAAACATGGATCAGCTAAGGCGCGAATAGTTGCTGTTGGAATTTTTGACGGCGTCAAAAGAAGTGTGGTTAAACCAGTTGACGCAAACGCTGAGGTGCCAATAATCGAAAAAAGAAGCGGACAAGTTTTTGCTGTTACACCTTCAAGTGTCCAAATTATGGATTTAGAAACTTACGAGTATTTAGATGCGCCCTACCCCGAAGAGGAGGATTTGAAAGCGAAAATCGCTCCCGGTGTTGAAGTGGAATTTTGGCGGATACTTGGCAAAATTAAAATTGTAAGAACAAAGTAGCGTGGGGTGACGCTTAGTTCTAGCTCCACCAGCTCCAATCAAGCTTTTTGAAGCCCAAATATAGGATTAGGAGGATTATCCCCCAACTTAATGCGATGCCCGCGACCTCCAATATCAAGTTGTTGCTTAGGTATGTGTGGCTTGCCCATGCGCTAATTCCACACAAACCAACAAGTAACAGGAGGAACATCGAAAAGTGAATGGCCTTCTCTGTTGTCAAAGTTTTTCCTCTTTGCCCTTTTAGATTTGTTTGTTTTTATTGTTAAAACTTTCCATTAAGCTTATTTTAGAGGTTTACGTAAGCTTCTTTTGGAGCCGATGATGCGAGAAGAGCCGTCTGATTTGTGACGAAATGAGCTCCTGAGGCTTGTTACTGGTTTATTCTATTGGAATTTCGTATTCATGTTTACGCGGCAAGCGTATTTCAAGTATGCCCTTCTTAAAACGTATTTCCATTTTATCCATGTAAACTGGTACTGGAATTCGTGTTTGACAATGGAATGTTTGAAACTCACCTTTATAATGGGTTATGCCGAAATCGTCAAAACTTACTTTCCGCCGCATTTTTGCCGATATTTCAATAGCGTTCTTACCTAATGGTTTAACGCGAATGGTATTCTCTTCCGTATATGGCAAATCAACAGTTACGATGACATCTGTTGGCGTCACGGAAATGTCGCGGAGCGGCTCTATTGTGCAGGCTTTTCTGTCCCAGCTTGGCTTTTCCATTAGGGCTTCTCTTAAACGTCTAACGGATTCTTCTAAGTTCTCAAAGTATTCGTCAATCAAATCAAAGATTGAACGTCTTCTCCTTTCAGCCATCCTGCCCACCCTAGGTTATGTATAGTGGCATGTCGTACTCTTGCGTCTTCTTCATTTTTGAAAGTTCTTGTTGAGTTCGCCGCATAACATCTCTTGCTTTCAAACGAATTTCTTCGCCTTTCTCCAGAAGCTTTGAAACATCCACCTTCAACCCGATAATCTTCGTTAATCCTTTTAATACTTCTGCAGCCGCCTCTGGGTCTGGGTAGTTAAAGAAGCATTGGGCAAGCAGCGTTATGGCTGGTACCCCTATGCTCGCGCAACGCTGCAGCATAATTGCTTGTGGACCAACCATATAGCCTTCTTTCAATATTTCTATGCCTTGCTCTTGAACCATCTTTAGCACTTCAGCGTTTGATGCAGCGGCAAAAACTTTCAGTTCCTCAACGTCTTGTCTTTCTTGGACGGGTATGCCACTGAGCGAAATCATCATTTTAACATTTTTGCTTTTACCCCAATCTATTAAGGCGTACATTATTGGGTAAATAGTGTCCGCTGGTATGGCTGTCTCCGAAACAGCCAAAAGGATATTGTGGTTTCCAAAAATTCTTATGGGCGAATGTGGCAAGCCCTCATGCAAAACTATAAGTGGCGGTAAAAGCTTTGAATCGACGTACGCTATTTCTTTAAGGTTGTTAAGCTCAGAAATTAAGTGCGAGGCTGCTATGACGCCTACGAGCCCAACGTCTGGAAAACCAAAAAGCATGGTGCAACCAAACGGAATTTCCTTCTTCTCAACAATTTTTACATCTTCCAAGCATTTTCCTCCAAGTCTTTTTTGGATGACGTATGTAAAAAGTTTATGGAATACATATTTAAGGACGTAAACACTTTTAATCTGGAGAAAACAATGGCCCTAGAACGTTTGGGTTCATCTCTTTACGATGCGTTAAGAAAGGTTTTCAGAGCATCCGTTGTCGACGAGGCTACTGTTAAAGAGCTTGTCCGCGACGTGCAGAGAGCTCTTCTCCAAGCGGATGTAAACGTTAAGCTTGTCCTAGAAATTTCAAGGCGAATAGAAGAAAGGGCATTGAAGGAAAAGTTGCCCCCAGGCATTTCCAGACGCGAGCACATCATAAAAGTTGTATACGAGGAATTGACGCGCTTTCTCGGAGAAAAACCAGCACCAGTCAAAATTGAACCTGGCAAAAGAAAAGTGATAATGCTTGTTGGCATACAAGGTTCCGGCAAAACAACCGCCGCGGCGAAACTCGCAAGATACTTCCAGAAGAGGGGCTTAAAACCAGCGTTAATTTGCGTGGACACATATCGTCCAGGCGCCTTTGCCCAACTGCAACAACTGGCGAATAGGATTAATGTTCCCTTGTATGGCAACCCAAGCGCTAAAGATCCTGTAAAAATAGCCCTTGAAGGCTTAAAGCAGTTTAACGACCGCGACATCATAATAATCGACACTGCTGGACGGCACAAAGAAGAGCAAGAACTCATAAAGGAAATGATAATGCTTGAAAGGAGCATTAAACCCGACGAAATCATGCTTGTTGTTGACGGAACAATAGGACAACAAGCTATGGTGCAAGCACAAGCCTTCAACCAAGCAACACCAATAGGCTCGATTTTAGTAACAAAGCTTGATGGTTCCGCGAGGGGCGGGGGCGCGCTGTCGGCGGTTGCTGCCACCGGCGCACCGATCAAGTTCATTAGTACTGGCGAAAAGATAGAGGACATAGAACCATTCATTCCATCAAGGTTTGTTGGAAGACTCTTGGGAATGGGTGATCTAGAAACTCTTCTGGAAAAAGTCCGCGAGGCTGAGATTAAGGTTCCAGAAAAGAAGGCAAAGGCAATTCTAAGCGGCAAATTCACGTTGACAGATATGTACGAGCAGTTCGAAGCGGTTAAGGGCATGGGTGCTTTCCGTAAACTGTTGAAAATGCTTCCTGGAATGTCTTATGACGTACCAGAAGAAATGCTTAACATGGCTGAAGATCGTCTTGAAAAGTGGCGTGTCATGATTCAGTCCATGACGAAAGAGGAGAAGGAGAACCCGAAAATTTTCAATGCTTCAAGAATTAGACGGGTCGCCAGGGGTTCTGGAACAAGCGAAAAAGAGGTAAAAGAACTGTTGAAGCAGTATTCTTTGATGCGGCGCATGATGAAAACTTTAAGGCGTAAAAAGAGATTACCCTTCTTCGGCAAAGGCTTACCAATGGACTTTAAGTGATTAAGTCATTAAGCGAGAAAAGGGTTTGTCATGGATTTTTTGGAAAAAGCGTTAGAGATGCTCCAAAAATATCCTTTATGCGACCATTGTTTAGGAAGACAATTCGCCCTCTTAGGATATAATATGGAAAATGATGAGAGGGGTAGAGTTATTAAATTAGCCTTAACTTTAAAAGCGCATGATTTGATACTCTCAAAGAGCGGGGAAGGTGTAAGAATTTTAAAGGTTCTTGCAACAAACGGGTTTTTCCAAAAATCAGCAGAAATACTTCACAAAATAAAAAGGCGAGTTCCACGCAAGGACTCGCCAAAAAAATGTTTCTTATGCGAAAATAAATTTCAAGAAATCGAAGGCACCGCGCAAAAAGTTGCTGAAAACCTTGACAATTATGAATATCGTAGCTTTTTAGTGGGAATTGGGTTACCAGTTCACATGGAAGAGCGGGAAGACGAGTTTAAGGCTGAATTTAACATTAGATATGGCGAGAACATGCGAAGCGAATTCGGAAGGCTTTACGGTAAAAAACTTGCTGAACTCACTGGTAAAAACATTGATTATTCTAAACCGGACATTGTTGTTATAATAAACCCGATAACAGCGGATATACGCCTCCAAATCAATCCACTTTACATTGCCGGAAACTACAAAAAACTGGTTAGAGGAATTCCACAGTCAAAATGGTTGTGTTCAAGATGCCTGGGAAAAGGGTGCGAAAAATGTAATTGGACTGGTAAAATGTATGCGGAATCTGTTGAAGAACTTATTGAGAAACCATTTTTGGAAGAAACTGGTGGCGTAAAGGCGTCGTTCCATGCCTCTGGGAGAGAAGACATTGACGCTAGAATGTTGGGTAAGGGTAGACCGTTCGTGATAGAAATAGCGCAGCCCAAAAAGAGGTTTATAGACCTTAAAAAGCTGGAAGCCGCTGTGAACAAGCGTGCTGAAGGGAAAATTCTGATATCTGATTTGCGGTTTGTGGATAAGTCTGTTATGCGGAAATTGAAGAAAGGCGAGGCTTCTCAAAAGGAGTACCGTGTCGTAGTGGAGTTTGAGAATGATGTTGCTGATGACGAGTTAAAGATGCTTGAAGAAAAGTTGGCAAACACCATCATTAAGCAGCGCACGCCAATACGTGTTTTGCATAGGCGGGCTGATTTAACACGGGAAAAGTACATATACGAGGTTAAAGTAAAGAAGTTGTCGCCTAAAAGAATTGAGATGAAGATAAAATGCCAAGGGGGGCTCTATGTTAAGGAACTGGTGACTGGAGATGAAGGAAGAACAACGCCAAGCGTCTCTGAAATTCTCAAAAACAAAGCGAAGCCTATAAAACTTGATGTTTTAAATGTAATTATGAAGTATTGATGGTAAAGGTGGAAAAATGAGAAAATCAAAGGGCTATCGTGCAGGAACACGGAAACTCCTCAGAAAAGAACCCAGAGAAAAGGGGAAAATAAAGATAAGCAAATTACTGCACGAATACCAGCCCGGCGCCCGCGTAGTAATCAAACTTGACCCGAGCGTACAAAAAGGAATGCCGCATAGGCGTTATCATGGTAAAGTTGGTGCGGTTGTCGAAAAACGAGGGCGAAGCTACGTCATAAGCGTGACGCAAGGCGACGCTGTCAAGGAAATTATTGTTCGACCCGAACATTTAGAGCCATACAAGGGTGATTAGGCCTTGTCAAAGCGTGCAGTGACCGAGAAAAAGCTTACAATTCCGCAAGTTAAGAAAATATTAGAGTCCATGGGCGAAGAAAACCTCGACCAGTTCCAACGTCGCACATATGATTATGTTTCTAAATTCTCGAAGATTGACGCTGACGTAGCTGAAAAGCTTGTGGAAAAGCTTGTTAGCGAGTTTGGTCTTGAGGAGGATGAGGCTGTTCAAGTGGTCAACTGCGCTCCAAAAAGCGTTGAAGAACTTAGAGTTTTCCTCGCTGGAGGACGCAAAATCATTGAAACTTCAAAGTTAGAAGCTATAATTGGTCTTTTGAACGAGTATCGAAAATGAAATAGGCGATTATACCATAATTTTAAAGAGTTAAGAAAAGGGTAAAGGCAGCTATGATGGAGAAAAGATACGAAGAATTCGCCTATGTACTAGACTTCCTTCCACATGGCAGACCCGGAGTGCGCGTGACTGGAAGGGCTGGTTATAGAGCGGGAGCTCTAGTTCAGTTGATTGGTGAGGAGTTTTTTACCCTTTTGGAGGCGCTTGTTAAAGAGGGGGTTGTTTTGAAGGCTCATGACCGCGTTTACGTGGGAAAGGAATCCAGGGAGGAAATAACTTACATTATTGGACGTGTGCGCTATGAGGATTTGACCGCAGCGGCAAAAATGGAACTTCCATCGGTAGTGAGCAGAATAGTGTTGAATAGGGAAAAGTGGTTTGTCAACTTTTTTAACACGGCACGGGCTATCACGCCGCGAATGCATGCTTTGGAACTTATTCCGGGCATAGGCAAAAAGTACATGTGGCAAGTAATAAATGAGCGTGAAAAGAAGCCTTTTGAAAGTTTTGAGGATTTGCAAAAGCGCACAGAGCTGCCTAATCCTGTAAAGCTGATTACGAAGAGGATTTTGGAGGAGCTTGCGGGCGAAACTAAATATCAGTTGTTCACAAGAGCGCAGTAAAATAGTGGTTAATGGTTGAGATGAGCCTTTTAGAAGAAACGAAGTTTCTACTTCGAAAGTATCGAATTACTCCGAAAAAGCGTCTTGGACAAAATTTTATGGTTAACCAATCAACTTTCCAATTAATTGCAGAACACGCCTGCTTAACGAAAAACGACGCAGTATTAGACATTGGCGCTGGCCTAGGTTTTCTCACAAAATTTCTGGCTGAAAGATGCGAAAAGGTGTTGGCTGTTGAGTTCGACTCGAAACTTTTGAAAGTTCTCCGTGGACAACTTAAAGCGCACACAAACGTGGAGATTATTGAAGGCGACATTCTCAAAGTTCCAGTTCCCCAATTTAATAAAGTTGCTTCCGTTCCACCATACAACATTTCCTCACAACTGCTTCCATGGCTTTTTAACAAAAACTTCGAATGTGCAGTTCTGGTTCTTCAGAAAGAGTTTGCTCACCACCTCGTCGCCAAGATCGGAAGCGAGGAATACGGGTGGTTAACAGTTATAACATATTACAACGCCGAAGTGGAGCTTTTAGACGAAATTCCTAGCTGGATGTTTTATCCACAACCAGAGGTAGACTCCGTCATTGTGCGGCTAAAGCCTAAAAAACAGCATCCCTTTACGGTGAAGAATGAAAAACTCCTCCAAAAACTCACGCAATATCTTTTCAATCGCCGCAACAGAAAAGTTAGAAATGTGATATCATCGTTCATTAGAAGCACAAGTTTTGCAATAACCAACAAGTTCGAAAATGTTCTGGAATCCTCTGCACTTTTTGACAAACGGGTTAGAGAACTTGCACCAGAAGATTTCGGAGAATTAGCCAATGCACTTGCAACATAAAACCGTGTTTTTCGCGAACAAAATCTTTTATGTTTATGAAAATGTTTACGAACCCGCGGAAGATTCGTTTCTTTTTGCAGAAAATTTAGAGGTCAAAAATGGCGATGTTGTTCTTGACATGGGCACGGGATGCGGCATTTTAGGAATAATAGCCGCGATAAGGGCTTCCAAGGTGATCGCTGTTGACATAAATCCACACGCTATTCGTTGTGCAAAAGAAAACGCGATACGAAACAAGGTTGCGGATAAAATAATGCTTGTTCAAGGAAACTTGTTCGCGCCATTAAAGATGAAAAGGCTTTTCGATCTAATCATTTTTAATGCACCTTACTTGCCCACAAGAAACACAGGAAAACTCTCTTGGATTGAGTATGCGTGGTGTGGCGGGTTAAATGGTAGACGAGTGATTGACCGCTTCATCTGCGATGCACCAAGATACTTGAAAGTTTCTGGTCGTGTGCTCTTGATGCAGTCAAACCTTTCGGGGATCGATGAGACAATGCAAAAGTTTAAGGGCGTTGGGATGAAGGCAAAGATTATTGCAGAGCTTAATTTGCCGTTCTTTGAAAAGGTGGTGCTTTTCGACGCAGAGTGGCAGGTATGAAAAAACTTATAACGTGTAACCTTTACTATTGCTAGAAAATTTGAGGCTTCAAAATGTGCATACTGGGCAAGGACAAGTTAAAGGAACTCATTGAGAACTACAAGTGTATCTATCCATACGATTACAATTTGTTAGACGGGGACAGCTACATACTAACAGTGAAGGAGGAGACAACGCTTCACTATCTAGAGCACAAAAACCTGATATCATACGAAATAGTTTTCACCCCGCCAAACTACGTTGCTCATTTAACAGCGAAAAGCAAGTATGGACGAATGGGGTTATCCTTCCTTAACGCTGCAAAGGTTCATAGCGGTTTTGTTGGGCGACTTGCCTTAGAACTTGTAAATCTAAGCAACGACCGTTGTCCAATCACCATTAAGCGTGGAGATCCATTCATGCACATTGAATTTGAAACGAGGGATGGTGAACCTGCACCGTACATGGGCGAGTATCAGTTTCAGTATTTAACAGATGACGAAATACGAATGTATATCCCCATTTTGAAAAAGGTTTTTCCAAACTATGATGAGCTTGCAAAAATATGGCTGAAAGGCAAAAAATTGTAGTCGTTAATTTAGAAACAATATTTTAAATTCATAACCTTAATCAAAACATTTCATCAACAAATCGTTTAAATACAACGGTTCTGGTATGCTGAAGGGGAAACCGTATGCGCGCAAAAAACTACAGAGAAGTAAAGGGGCAACCCTACACTAGGAGAGAGTTTGTAAAGGGTTTCCCTCAGCCGAAAATAACAAAATTCACCATGGGAAATACAAAAGCTCAATTCGAATATGAAGCCAAACTTATAGCACTTGAAAAAGCCCAAATCCGCCACAACGCCCTTGAAGCGGCACGTGTGGCTACAAATCGTCTTCTCATGGAGAAGCTTTCAGACAATTATCGATTACAAGTTCATCCGTATCCACACGTAATACTTAGAGAAAATAAAATGATTTTTGGTGCTCATGCAGACCGCCTTCAGGACGGCATGCGCAGAGCCTTTGGAAAACCCATAGGAACTGCAGCTCGCGTTGAACCTAAACAAACAATAATCACCGTTTGTGTTAACGCAGATGGACTTGAAGTTGCAAAAGAAGCCTTAAGGCGAGGAAGCGCAAAGCTTCCAATACCATGTAGAATAGTAATTGAAAAAGCCCAGAAAGAAGAGGCGAAAAACATTGACTGAAATGAAGAAAGATTTAGTGATATGGTTCGAAAACCTTAGGAAAACAGACGTACCATCCGTAGGCGGCAAAAACGCCAATTTAGGCGAAATGATCAGCGCAGGCATACCAGTTCCGCCAGGCTTCGCCGTTACCGCCTATGCCTACAAGCGCTTCATCGAAGAGACGGGAATAGCCGCAAAAATATATGAGATAATACAAGAGACCGTTACAAACCCAAGTGATCCGAAACAATACGAGATAGCTTCAAAAAAGATTCGTGAATTAATAGAGGCAACACCTGTACCGAAGGAAATTGAAAGCGCCATCAGAATAGCCTACGAAGAATTGTGCAGACGGCTTAACATGAAAGACGTTTTTGTTGCCGTCAGGTCAAGCGCCACAGCCGAAGATCTTCCTGATGCGTCCTTCGCTGGTCAACAAGAGACATACCTTAATGTTAGGGGCGCCGATGAGGTTGTGGAAAAAACCCTGAAATGCTGGTCAAGTCTCTTCACGCCACGTGCAATCTTTTACCGTTCAGAGAAAGGCTTCGCCCATGAAAAAGTCTTCATAAGCGTTGGCATCCAGAAAATGGTTAACTCTAAAGTAGCCGGCGTCATGTTCACCATAAACCCCGTTACTGGCGACCCAAATCAGATAGTTATCGAGGGCAACTACGGGTTAGGCGAAGCTGTTGTCTCTGGCGCTGTGACCCCAGACGACTTTATTGTTGATAAAAGGACATTAAAAGTTATTGAGAAGCACATCGCAAAGAAAATCGTCCAATACGTACGTGACCCAAAAACTGGCAAAACAGTTCACGTTGAAGTTCCTCCAGAAAAACAGGAGCAACCATGCCTGAACGACGAGGAAATACTTAAGTTGGCAGAACTTGCAAAACGGATAGAGCAGCACTATGGAAAAGCCCAAGATATAGAATGGGCAATTGACAGCGACCTGCCATTCCCAAACAACGTCTTCATTGTACAGTCGAGACCTGAAACGGTTTGGAGCGTGAAGGCGGCGCAGCTTCCAGAAAAAGAGGTTGTGGAAAAGCCTGCTGAGATGCTTAAGGTCGTTGTTAGGGGTATAGCTGCGGGAAAGAGAGGTTTTGGTGTGGGTGTGGCAAAAGTGGTTTTGAACCCGCAAGAAGCGGCAAAGATAATGCAAAAGGGAGACATTCTTGTAACGGATATGACTAATCCAGATTATGTGCCATTCATGAAGCTTGCAGGCGCAATAGTAACAGACAAGGGCGGAGTAACATGCCACGCAGCTATAGTCAGCCGAGAGCTTGGCATACCATGCGTTGTTGGAACAGAGAAAGCCACAAAACTTATGGTTACTGGTAAAGAGTACACCGTGGACGCCAGAAGCGGCGTCGTTTATGAAGGTGTCCTGCCAACACTGACAGAGCAGCTTTCATCATCTACTGCGACTGCCTCACCAACTACTTCTACTGGTGGAGGAATCGTCTATTCAGTGCCGGTAACTGCAACAAAAATATACATGAATTTGGGCGTCCCAGAAAAAATCGAGGAATACAAAGACTTGCCCTTCGAAGGCATTGGACTAATGCGCATAGAGTTCATATTAGCCAGCTACATAGGCGAACATCCACTGTACCTAGTTGAAACTGGGCAATCACAAAAGTTTGTTGACAAACTTGCAGAAGGAATCGCCACAGTCGCGAGAGCCATACAGCCACGTCCAGTGGTTGTCCGCTTCAGCGACTTCAAAACCAACGAGTATAGGGAGTTGAAGGGCGGCGAAAAATATGAAATTGTCGAAGCGAATCCGATGCTTGGATGGAGAGGCTGCAGCCGCTACATAAGCCCATGGTACGAAAAGGCGTTTAGGCTTGAATGTCAAGCAATAAACAAGTGCAGAAAGGAATGGGGACTCAAGAACGTCTGGGTTATGCTTCCAGTTGTTCGCACGTTATGGGAAGCCAAGAAATGCCTCGAAATTATGCGCGAAGAAGGCTTAGAAAGGTCAAGAGACTTCCAAGTTTGGTTCATGGCTGAGACACCTTCTATCGCGATACTTGCAGACGAGTTTTCAAAACTTTGCGATGGCTTTTCAATAGGTTCAAATGACATGACGCAGGGCATACTGATGATTGACAGGGACTCTGAACGCTTAGGACAGATGGGATATTTTGACGAAAGAGACCCGGCAGTAAAAAGAATAATCGCCCACCTAATCAAAGTGGCACACGCTAATGGCTGCACAGTGTCGATATGTGGAGAAGGGCCATCAAACCTTCCAGACTTCACAGAATTCCTAGTAAGGGCTGGAATCGATAGCATCTCAGTAAACGCGGACGCTGTTGTTGCCACCAAAAAGCTTGTTGCAAGCATAGAGCAAAAGATAATCCTTGAGCAGCTTGCGGAACAAAAGGAGAGAAACCTCGGGCGCCCACAGCGAAAACCCAAACGTGAATGGGAATGGACGCCCCGGTGGGATGAAGAAACAGAATAAGAGATGGTGATCTCTTCAACCTTGTTTTTCAAGTTTAAGGGTCTGATTAAATGAGACTCTTTGACCTTGAAGAGGAAAGAATAAAGCGGGAAATACAAAGGCTCGGGGCGAAACGTGTTTTGGTTCAGCTTCCAGAAGGCCTAAAACCAGAAGCTCCACGACTTGCAAAAGTAATTGAAAAGGCTGGAGCATTGCCAATCATTTCCGCAGACCCATGTTATGGAGCATGCGACTTGGCAACGGTTGACGCGGAAAGTCTAGGCGCTGACCTCCTAATTCATTATGGACATTCTAGAATGTTAAAACATGAGCGGGTTCCGACAATTTACGTTGAGGCTAGGGCAACTGTGAGCGTCGAAGAGACCGTAGAAAAAGCTTTGCCGTTGCTTGAGAAGTGGTGCAAGGTAGGGTTAACGACAACGGTGCAGCATGTACAAGCAATTGACAGCATTAAAGATGTGCTGTTGCATGCTGGAAAAGCCGTTATCGTAGGCGATGCCGGACAACTAAACTATCCTGGACAAGTGATTGGATGCAACTACAGCAATGCAACGTCAATAGCGAAAGACGTTGAAGCCTTCCTTTTTGTGGGCGGCGGACGTTTCCACGCAATAGGCGTTGCCCTTTCAACATCTAAACCCACGATAACTGCAGACCCATACGAAAAAACAGCTTTTTCCATCAACAAGGATGCGGAGAAAGTAGTAAAGCAGCGGTGGGCTAGTATAGAAGAAGCCAAACAAGCGAAAAACATTGCTGTTTTGGTGGGTTTGAAGCCGGGACAAAAACAGTTTGAAAAAGCAGTGGATCTAAAGCAGAAGCTTGAGGAGAAGGGCAAAAGCGTATGCCTTTTTGCTGTCAGGGAGGTCACTCCAGAAGTGTTAATGGAGTTTCCAACGATAGACGTCTACGTCAACACGGCATGTCCAAGGATATCACTTGACGATGCTTCCGGATTTAAAAAGCCAATGTTAACAGTGAACGAAGCGCTGGTTGTGGTTGGCAAATTATCTTGGGAAGAGTTATGCAAAAGAGGCTGGTTCGAAAACTAGACTTGGAACTATTGCTATCCCAGATTCAGCAGCATCCATCCCCAAAAGCAAACCTTGAACAATACACAATTCCAGTAGATGTTGCAGCAACAATGCTTTACATGGCAGCCTACAATTACGACGATATTGTCAACAAAACGGTTGTGGATGTAGGTTGCGGTACTGGACGACTAGCTCTGGGAGCAGCATTTTTAGGAGCAAAAAACGTGGTGGGCGTAGACATCGACAAAACAGCCATAAGGTTGGCTTTCGAAAACTCCGTCAAGCTAAAACTAAAAAATAGGGTACAATGGATTAATGCTGACATAAACGCTGTTCGCGGAAAGTTCGACACGGTATTGCAAAATCCGCCTTTTGGTGTGCAGAAACGCAAGGCTGACACAAAATTTCTGGAAAAAGCTTTAGCGATAGGCAGAAGGGTATATTCGCTTCATAAAAGCCTTTGCAAGGATAAAAATTTCATGAAGAAAGTGAAGACATCGGCATCTGGTTTTGTTGCAGCAGCTCCTTCTTTATTTATTAAGGATTTCATTGAAAACGCAGGCGGAAGGATAATTGCAGTATACTCTATGGTGATGACTATTCCGTACATGTTTCCGTTCCACACAAGAAAGAAGCATAGTTTCTTGGTGGACTTATATGTTATCGAGAAACGCTGAATCAAAAGGTTTATTGACTTGTGTGATAAACTACATTGGTGCTGTTCACGTTTAACGTCCGCAATATTTCAAAGCAACTTTAATTTGGAGTAATAAAAAGGGAATTTAAATGAGCTTTGATGATAAGAATCGAGAAAGCGGCAAATTTGTATTACCCGGAGAACGGCTGGGTGTTATTGAAGAGTTCATTCCAGATGCTGGAACATACGTTAAAGATGGAGTTATATACGCCAAAGTTGTTGGAAGAGCTCTACTCGATTTTTTCAATAAGCGCGTTTCAGTTTACCCGCTGGCACACGGCGCGAGAGTGCCAAACGTTGGAAGCATAGTTTTAGGGCAGGTGGCAAGCGTCCAAAACGAAAATGCAGCTGTACGAATTTTTAAAGTCGGAGGCAAAATGCTTTCTGGTTTCTTCACAGGCGTTCTTCACGTGTCTGATGTTCAAATGCGCTATGTTGAATCGATGTATGATGCTTGCAAGCCAGGCGACATAATGAGAGCAAAAGTCATAAGCGACAAAAATAGGATTTACCATTTATCCGTCAAAGACAGAAATTTAGGCGTCATTTACGCCTTCTGTTCGCAGTGTGGTTTTATGCTAGGATTATGGCGGAATGCAATGCGCTGTCCTAAATGTGGAAAAATTGAAAAGCGCAAAACAGCCTTAGATTATGGAAAAGGGGTTGTCTAATTGAAAATCAAAGTCTTAAAGGGCACTTCAAACGAGCTTAAAATCGAGGTTGAAGGCATCGGACATACGCTGTGCAACATGCTACAGAAAATACTATCAGAAGATGAAAATGTAGATTTGGCTGGCTATGACATACCACATCCACTAGCATCAAACCCAGTAATATATATTCGCACAAAAGGAAAGGTAAAGCCAGAAGAAGCTCTGTTAAAAGCTATAGAAAGGGCACGCAACATAAATAAAGAGTTTAAAGTTGAACTGGAGAAAGCCCTTAAGAAAACCTAATTCTGTTCTTTATTTCCATCAGCAAATGGCTAAATCCTTCCACCGGATCATCGAACTTCTCTAGGATGGAGACGCTTTCTTCTAACACTACAAAATTATGAAGCCAAGCATAAACTATCAACGCTTCAGCTGCATCTGCAAGTAGATGTCGCTCCATTCTCGATGGCAAGAACTCCCTCAGAGCTGCCTTCTTAATAGCTTCAGCAAGAATGCTTCCCTTAACCTTCGCGCCAGAAGGCACTCGCCTCTTATTTGACAACGCCAGCGCATAAACAAAGTTCACGTACACGTCACCCAACGATGCAAGCTTATGATCCGTTAAAACTTCTGTTAGGCTCTTATAAGTTCTGACAAACGGAAATATCCTGCTTTTTTTCTCCACGAGACTCCCCACTTCCATACAATATTACTAGTTAAACTTTATAATGCCTTATCCAATACTGTGTTACTGGCGAGAAGCTTGTTTTGCAAACGGTTCCGAGTAATTAAACCCGAAATTCGTGTGCTCGGCGTGGACGACGGCGTGTTCATCCCCCATAAAAAGGTACTTGTACCAGTTGTGGGTGTTGTCTTTCGCGGTGGATACTGGCTTGACGGAGTCATGCATACGACGGTTAAAGTGGACGGTTTCGACGCTACCGAGAAAATATCAAGCATGGTGCTTAACTCGCCACACTACAAACAGTTAAGAGTCATAATGCTGAACGGAATAACCTTTGCAGGCTTTAACGTAATAGACATAAAAGAGCTTTTTGAAAAAACAAACCTCCCAATAATAGCAGTCACCAAAGAAAAACCAAGCTTCAAAGAAATCCGTGAAGCGCTTAAAAAACTGCCCAAAAGTGAAAAAAGGTGGAAAGCAATCCAAAACGCTGGCGAAATACACGAAGTTTCTACAAGGAACAAAAGCGAGAAAATCTACATGCAAGTTTCTGGCATATTAAAAGAAGACGCTGAAAAAATTTTGCAGCTAACTTCAACGCAGAGCAATATTCCCGAGGCTTTACGTGTGGCGCACCTTATAGCATCTGGAATAAGTAATGTTTAACCCTAATACTTATTCAAGCAAGAAAAGGTTTAAAAGGAGCCACGTTAAGGAAAAACAGACGGAAAGCGGAGTAATAAGGCTATGGAATTTTGTCCCAAGTGTGGTTCTCGTCTGGTACCAAAGAAAAGTAAAAGCGGAAAAGAATCGTCAATTGTAATGGCTTGCCCAAAGTGCGGTTACAAGAAGGCTCCACCAAAAAAGGTTGAACCGAAAGTAGCAAAAGTAATAGAACACAAACCTCAGCAACTTGTAGCAGTCATAGGAAAAGAAGAGCAGAAACTGCGGACGTTGCCAACAGTACGCATTGAATGTCCAAAATGTGGAAATAACACAGCCTACGTTTGGCAAGTACAAACACGAGGCGCCGACGAATCCTCAACACAATTTTTACGTTGCACAAAATGCGGCTACACGTTTAGAGAATATAGCTAAATACTAAGAAAAAGCTGCACCGTTTCCAAACAAAGTTTTAAGAGCATGGTAAAGCCTTTTATTGCTAACTACATACCATTAGAAAAGGGATTAACATGTTTAGAATCAAAGTTTCAGATGCTAAACTATTACGGGACATGGCAACAGCCATATCCATACTCGTAGACGAAGCAACATTCAAAGTCGAACCAGAAGGCCTAAAGCTGAGGGCTATGGACCCGTCCCGCGTTGCAATGGTTGACTTTGAATGGCCAAAAACGGTTTTCGAAGAGTACGAATGCACGGAACCAACAAAAATGTGCATAAACATAGGCGAACTGCTAAAACTGCTAAAGAGAACAAGCAAAGACGAGGTTGTTGAGCTTTCTCCGGACGAGAAAACTGGGCGCTTACAAGTGAAGATAACTGGCAAGTATGCAAGAAACTTTACAATGCCGACACTGGAGGCTTCTGAAGAGGAAGTTCCAACGCCAAAACTAACCTTCAACGTAAAAGCCAAAACGACAACCGACGGCTTAAGCCAAGCAATAGAAGACGCTCAGCTCGTGAGCGACCATGTGCGCATAGAAGCGGACAGCGAAAAACTAGTTTTTAATGCTTCTGGAGACCTAATGGGCGCCACAATAACACTGCAAAAGGGAAGCGACGCACTTCTAGATTTAGAAGTTAAAGAACCATCAAAGGCAACCTTCAGCCTAAGCTACCTTTCCGAAATTATAAAGGCCGCATCCGCGACATCAGAAGTTGTGACATTAGAATTTTCAAAAGACATGCCCATCAAACTCGACTTTCAACAAGCAAAAGAAGGCAAACTAGTATTTTATCTGGCGCCAAGAATCGAAACAGAATAACGTGAACAAACAAATGCAATCCACAACAAAATTCACAAAAAATGATTTGGCAAAATACCCCTTCTTAAAAGAAGCAGGCAAATACGTGAAAGAACTAGATTTTAAAGTTGAAGAACTAGTTGACCCCCAGTTCAATGCAGTTCTCAAACGTGCGCAAGGGAGACTCGAAGAAGCGGTTTTATATGCTATTGTTAGTGGAGACTCGCGAAACGAAGATATAGAAATCTTATCCTTCCCAACGGCAATAATTCTGGCAATAGCAACAGAAAACTCCTTCATTAAAAAAAGATACGCCCTTGCAGAAGCAAAAAAGGTTTTTAATGACCTCAAAGTCGAATCAAGAGAAAAGCTTCTTGCTGTTGCTCAAAATTTCGGGTGGAAAATATCTCCAATCGACAACATTGCCTTTGCACCATATGAATTTAGTTTAAACTTCGCCGATTACTTAAGAAACACCATTCACTTGCGGGACAAAAAATGGAAACTCGTAAACCGCTTGTTATCTAAGGGAAGTGTCTTTATTACGCGGGGCGAAACCGCGAGGCTGTTAAGCGAAGAGGTTCGCAGATATGTTGAGAAACGACTAGAGGTTAAGGATAAACTAAAGTTTCCAATAGAAATTGTTGAAATAGCCGAGAAAATAAGAAAATTATCCATCGAAAAAATAGGCGAAGCAGAAATCGAAGGTCTACCAAAAACAATTGTTAATGAAGCTTTTCCTCCATGCATTAAATCCCTCTACGAATCCGTCACTGTTGGGCGCCACTTATCGCATGTAGGAAGGTTCACTCTAACATCCTTCCTGATAAACGTCGGCATGCCAACCGAAAACGTAATCGACTTATTCAGAAACTTCTCCGACTTCAACGAAAGAATGACTCAATACCAAGTTGAACATATTGCCGGCGAAAGAGGCTCGAGAACACGCTACACCCCGCCAAAATGTGAAACGCTACAAACACATGGAGTATGCGTAAACCCTGACGAGATTTGCAAAACAATACGCCACCCACTGGGTTATTACAAAAGGAAACTGCGGCTGTGCTAAACAAGCGCGTGAATGCCGTTTTTGGTGATAGATTTATATACAGAACGCCGTCTTAAATGAAGACCATTCTGGCGATGAGACATAAAATGAACGTTAAGGAGTGTTACTCAGTTAACGTGAATTCAATAGAGAATGTTGAAGGAGATTTGAGTGTAGCCTCTGATGTGGGTGTTGTCCTTCCGACGTACTGTGAAGCCCCTAATATTAAAAACCTAATCGAAGAAATTGAAAGTTTAAACCTTAATGTCTCCATTTTAGTCATAGACGACTCAAGCCCAGATGGAACAGCCAACATTGTTAGAGATTTACAAGAGAAGTATGAAAACGTTTTGTTATATGTGAGACCGCAGAAGCTGGGGCTTGGAACGGCTATAACCGATGGTTTTCGGATATTTCTGTCTCTGCCTAACGCTCCCAAGTGCATTATAACTATGGATGCGGATTATTCTCATAATCCAAATGATATCCCGCGTTTGGTTGCAGCTTTTCATAGGGGTTATGATCTGGTTATTGGCAGCCGGTATCGTAGCGGCGGTGGGACTGTAGACTGGAGTATGATCCGCCGAGTGATAAGTAAGGTTGCTAATTTCGTTGCGGCAATTGTTGTAAAGGCTGGGATCTACGACTACACAAGTGGTTTTCGGTGCTACTCTACAAAGCTTGTCAAGGGCATAATCGATGATCTGCACAGCCAGACCTACGAGATACAGATAGAAACGGTAAGACAGGCGAACATTAGGGGATTTAGATTAGGTGAGGTTCCAATAATATTTGTAAACCGTAAGAGAGGCAAATCAAAACTGGCGTTCAACGAAATTAAACAATTCATCTCTTACATACTTGCAAAAGTTGTTCTTCATAGGACTATGCTTTAGCTCTAGGTTGATGTTTACTGAAGAGTCTTGTAAAGGAATGTTCGTGCTAAATTTTAATAAGCAAGTAGTATAATCTAAAGCAGTGACCATATGATTAGACTGACTGAAGCATTTCGTTCATTTACAGAAATACTTGTTTCATATTTAAGGGGCGAGATTTTTAAATTAAATTTCGCTGTTACCTATAAATGTAACTCTCATTGCAAAATGTGCAACGCGTGGAGACGTTATGTTGATAAACCATGGCTAGTAAGCAAGGAACTAAAGGTAGAGGAAATAGCCCTTATATTCCAGAAATTTCAAAAACTAGCGTGGATCAGCATCACGGGAGGAGAACCATTTCTCAGAAATGATCTCGGAGACATAGCAAATTTAATTAAAGAAAACTGTAATCCCAAAATGCTTAATTTGACAACCAACGGTCTTGATACGTGTTTAATAGAAAAAAACGTCTATAAAGTGCTTGATGCTGATGTGCCGCTTACCTTTATAAACGTAAGCTTAGATGGGCCTCCAGAAGTGCATGATAACATGCGTGGAATTAATGGAGCCTTTAGTAAAGCTGTTAAAACAATTGAAATGTTGCATGCGCTCAGTAAGGAATTTAACAATTTATCTGTAGGGTTCGAATATACTGCTACTCCATTTAATGCTGGTTCTCTAACATTGTTATTTGACGAATTAGCAAGAAAAGATTTGCGTTGGCTTCTGGAAAATGTAACGGTGACCATCTACCACACTGGAAATCTATATGATAATTTAGATTCAAATCAACAAGTGAGTGGTAACACATTTAAAGACAAAGCTTTAGAGGATCTTTCCGCCGGATTGCGTTCTGTGCGTAGTAAGTCTCCGTTAGCGTTGGTTTCAAAAACTTATCTAAAACTCGCGCAGAAGTACATGTTAGAGGAACATGTGCCACTGAGTTGTGTGGCGTTATATAATTCGTTGTTTTTGAATCCTTATGGAGATGTGTATCCGTGTATCATTTTGGACAAAAAAATCGGTAACCTCCGTGATTTTAACTACGATATACATGCTTTGTTGAGGTCTGCGGCTGCTGTGAAATTAAGGAATGAGATTAAGGGATGTAGGCTTTGTTGGACTCCCTGTGAGGCATATCCTTCAATCTTGGTTCACCCGACAAGTTTGATTAGGCCTTGAAAATGACACTTAATGTTCTAGAAATAGCAACGGATGTTCCCCCATATAAGGGTGGAATTGCCCGGCTTGTAGACGTGCTTATTGATGGTTTACGTAAGCGTGGTTGGCATGTTGACGTTGAATCTCCGAAACGCAGGGTCGGAGAGTTCAAGCCCAACTTTATTCCTTTCAAGAAACATGAGGGTTATGATGTTGTTCATATACATGGTCCAACTCCTTTCCTTTCAGATGTGTGTTTGCTTACTAAGGGCAATGCCATAGTATACACGCATCACGCTGAAATCTGCTGGATGTCTGAGCGTATATCGCAGTTGTATACGCGCTTTCATAGATTTTTAGCTTGTAAAAGGGCGCGAGCAATTGTTGTCCATTCTATAGAATATGCCAACTTGTTTTCGGCGGCAAATGTTAAAGTTGTCCGTCCTCCTGTTACGTTAAGTTTGCCTAAAGAATATGATTTGCATGATCGACATGAAAAGCAATTTACTGTTATTTTTGTTGGTCAGTTTCGTGCATTCAAAGGAATAAACATACTTATTAAGGCTGCTTATGAGTTAAGGGATGTCAATTTTGTTCTGGTTGGGGAAGGCCCACTCAAGGCTAAATTTAAGCACATGGTTGAACGCTTACATTTGAGAAATGTGATGTTTGAAGAGAATGTGGATGATTATAGATTACAGAGATTATATGAACAAGCGCATGTTGTGTGCCTTCCATCGTTGAACACAACGGAGGCGTATGGTCTCGTTTTGGTTGAAGGCGCATTGTACGGATGTGTGCCAATAGCCTCTAGCCTCATTGGTGTTAGAGAGAACACTAATCTTCTCGGCGGGTTCTCTTTTGCCAAAGGATCAAGCGAGCAACTAGTCGAAATAATACGTTCGCTAAAGAACGATATCAATCTGTGGCAGCATTTTTCTAAGCAAACATATGAGCGAGCAAATGAATATGCTAGGAAGTATAATGTGGATCACTACGTTCAAGCGCACATAGATTTGTTCAATTCTATTGCCAAAACATTCGACTAATCTCTAGAGTTTTCTGCTTCTAAGTAATCTGTACACGCTTCCTCATGAGTACCGCCCAAAAGATAGTTGGTGTAAGGATCGCCACGCAAACTTTGAAATGCCAATAATCCAGCATCAAAGTTTCTTCTCTCAACCTGCTTATGTAATATTTTGTTTTATTAAAAATAAAATATGGGTCTGCACTTTTTGCTGTGGCGTCATAACATGGTTCTATTTGGCTTCGCTCTGCAAATTCGTTCCACCAAGAAATTGTTATAACATCAACTTGGTTTTCTTTGACAGCCTTTAGCGCTTTTTCCCATTCTGCATCATATAACCATGTTAATTCTGGATCAACATAATAACCAATAGATGGAGGTCTATCTGAAATATATCCAATGTGACGCTCATCGAATCTTGGCGTTACGGGGATATGGCGACATCTCGGGCTGTCTCCTTCCCAGTTTTTCACAGCGCACCAGCGATTTTCATCTGCTCTTTCTGGGTAGTAAATGGCATTGTATAACCAGTCATCGTAACTCTTAACTCCCATTGATATGACCGTAAACCTTGAGTCCTTTTTGAGTGTATCTGTGCTGTTGTAGATTGTGCTGCATTCCGAGAAAAACAGTATTAGTGGTTTGCCTTGGTAGTGATGGTAAACTGGATAATACTTTGTTACGAAATTGTCCCAAACATAATCGTAGATTTCTGTTTCATCGGTCCAGTTGCCAGTTATTTGGACGCAAATACACGCTTTAATTTTATTTTTTCCAGTATAATTCGCTAGAACTTGGAAAAATAATTGTGCGTTTTCGTTGCAAGGAGGATTATAATATATTCCTTGCCAATTCACAATTACGAAATCTATGCCTAATTCATCAAACCATTTTATGTGTTGAAGTAAAACGACGACGTTATTAGACTTATAATAGCCTAATACAGGTTTGTCAATGCAATTAGTGTCATTTTCCCAATCCATAGTAAACCAAACATTATAACCCATTCCAACCTCAACATAGCGTTTATTTACGGCGATGTATGCCAAGAAAACAGTTTCAAGAAAAAGCATAGGAAAACATGCTAATATAAAAGATAGCATCAGAAACGAATAATCCGCGCTCCTTTTCTTCATCACCCATCTCGCTCAAAGATTTATCGGAATTATAGAGATAATAATTTGTTAAAATTAAATTTTTCAAGCGTTTCCAGTAAGATAGTTTTAAAAGCACGCCGAAGAAATTTAGTTAAAATCTAAGCATGGTGATCGCGGTTGTCTCTATTACGGCGGTTTATCGGCTTGGAATTATCAGCCTTTGCAGCTATAATTGTTATACTGCTTTTTTTAGGTTTTTTCCCTCAAACTAATTTTGAA
Source organism: Bathyarchaeia archaeon (assembly GCA_038883655.1). Taxonomy (GTDB): domain Archaea; phylum Thermoproteota; class Bathyarchaeia; order Bathyarchaeales; family Bathycorpusculaceae; genus JAVZLQ01. The sequence goes on along the minus strand of JAVZLQ010000003.1, from coordinate 208,467 downwards.
GATGTCTTTCTACAGAGAAACAACCTCTTACCTTTTATTGATTTTCGTTCGGGTTATCCCCCAATAGCTAGACTACCATATTACTTTCTATACATCACTTTTTCTAATTCTTACGCTTACAACTTCATTTTATTATTCTTTAATGCACTTACATTCTTTCTTATGATATTTACAATGTACGTGAACGTGGCTAAATTAAGTCGTGAGCGAACCTTAAGCATACCGTTAATCATCACTCTGATGCCCTCCGTCATATACTTCACCCTTATCCTTGCTCATGGAGATACCATTGCAATAACGTTCGCACTTCTGGCGTTGTACTTTTTTGAGAATCCTTGGCTTGCTGGATTTTTTTGCGGATGCGGTACACTTTCAAAATTTTATCCAGTGGCACTTTTACCGCCACTAATCATTTATTACAAGGGTTTAAAGAGAAAAGTGGTGCTTATGTATTCTTTTGCTTTGACAATGCTGTTGATATCATTACCATACCTCATAGCAGACCCTTTAATGTACATTTCTGTTGCAACAAGTCACCTTTTAAGAGGGCCATCCGAATCGATTTTTGCTCTGATCGATGGATATTTTGGGCATACAGGTTTTATGCACCCTACTTTTGATGGCACACTCTATTCTTGGCAGTTTGCAACGTTGTACGCCCCAACGTACTATGACCACTTTAGATATGAATGGAAATTTCCCATACTATCCTACATATCCCTTAGCTTACAATTCGCATCTCTTATTGGCATCAGCTTTCTTGCTAGAAAAGCCAAGGACAAGAAAGAATCCTTAGCTTTGATCTCATTAGCAATCTTCTCATATCTTGCGTTCTCCACATTTTACAATCCCCTAGTGCACATTCCTCAAATTTGTCTGTTGGCAATTGCCACAATGAACTGGAATAAGCATAAACAAATAATGACTTTAATAGCCTTTGAAATCGTTAATACAATTCATTCACTAGTATGGTACTGTCCACTTTTTCTGCAGATCGGTGTTATGCTCCCGCTTTCTATAACCATTATGTTAAGATTTATTCTCTACATCTTTGTCCTAACAGCATCTCTCACAAGGAGAGTAAAAACATGACAAGCACAAAACTAAAGTTAATATTTTACACAATTCTTGTGTTAACGGCAGTTTTCGGTTTTCTTATCGTTTATACTTTATTAGATTTTATAAAAACAGACGTAAATACCAAAAATTACACGTTCAACGTTATTAGAAATTCTCCAGTTAATATCGAAGTTCCACCATTCGCAGCATCCGACAAGGTCTATCTAATATTTAACACAACATCGCGTGTGGAATTGGAGGGATGTCCAACTCTTAAACAAATTCCATATGAAATTGAAGGACGACCATTTGACTTTGAAAATTGGATTCTTTTCCAACAGCAATGCTGCCTTGTCGCAAATGAGGGTTCATCAAACATTACCCTCCAAACGCGGTTCATTGATCCAGCGTCTTCATATGCGGTCAAGGTGTTTGAGGGAGAAGCAAACTATACGCTTTTCAATTATGTAGATCTTTACGGAAGCAAGTATATTGGCGTGCATGTTCAAGCTTCAAAAGGTCAAAGTTCAAGATTTCAACAAGTTATGCTGGCATGCCCTTTTCAACAAATTGCTGAACAAAACTTTAGAATTGAGGGATCTGTCAAGCTTTTAAGCGGTAAGATTAACCATGTGATCCTACTTCTGATCACAAGAGACAGAAACTGGCTTCCATATCTGATAGCGCCAAAAGAGGAAATCATTTTAGGCAAAACGATAAATTTTAACATAGATTTGTATAACCAAACGTTGTTCGGCACCACATTGTTTAGGGATTTTAGCAAACAAATCACATTTATTGCTATAACAATTGGTTTGGATGATATGCAATGGAAATATGAAGAAGAAGCATATGCAAATGTTGGCATTGGAAAAATCACGATACAAAATGGAAGCGAGAAAACTGTGATAGAGCCGGATTTCTTCGATGAATATACGGTTAACTGTAAACTGTATATCTTCAAAAAATTCCAACCAACACAAACATACATGGTTTTGGTTTTAGGTTTTACATTTCTAATATTTGTTGGGGCCTTCGTGCTAGCGCTTCTAAATGGTCCTAAACTCAAACTGAGGAAATTTTTTGCACCTTTGATAAAAACGGAAACAGTTCCAGATTATAGACCAGAAACGTATGATGCAAAGTTGTGTTATAGAGCACGGTATGAAAAACTGCAGTCCTTGCTGGCAAAGTTTGTTGGGAAAAAAATTTCAGTTTTAACAGACGTTGGATGTGGTTTGGGCGCATTTAACCAGTACTTGTATGAAAAAGGTTTTGATGTAGAGTATTATGTTGGTTGCGACATAGATAAGGAGTCCTTAAAAAAAGCATCAAGCATTGAGCGAATCGTGTGCGACGTCAATTATCTGCCCTTTAAACAAGATATCGCAGAGGTCACGATTTGTAGCGAAGTTCTTGAGCACACCATAAATCCAAACATAGGTTTTAACGAATTGTTACGAATAACTAAAAAATGGCTTTTTGTAAGTTTTCCTGATGAGCGTATAAAAAACGCGCTTGGTTTTAGGTATCCAGAACACATCTCTGAACCGAATGTTACAGAATTTAAAAAAGCAGCGCAAAAGGAAAAGTTCACATTGATAAAGACTGAAAAATTTTTCCTGCCTTTTCCACCAAGCGTTTTAGACAAAATGAGATTTCGCTATGATTCTTTTTATCGCCCAATCTTAATGGCAGCATTCAAATTCCTATCGGTAACTCTTAGAAACCTATGTTTGATCAAAGTCATCTTACTCATTTTTAAAAAAGCGGTTAACACGTCATGAATGCTTTTATACCCTTAAAAATATTAAACTCGCTGAGGCTAGCGAATTTGAAAGCAGTATTCAAAAATACAATTTTCAGTAATTTGAGGAAATATTCATTTCATACAGTTTTTTTGTTGTTACTAGTGCTTCCAGTAGCCCTGTTGCTTGTCATAGATTACCTTGATATTGAAAGTTTCCAATATTTTAACGTGAAAACTTGGCCAAATTTTGTTCCATCAAGGTTCGTCTTTGAAGAAACGTGGAAAGGACGTATGTTTTATTTGTTTTTTGTATGGCTGTTCTTTATAGAATTCATAACTAGCCGAGATCAAATTCTCTGTAAAAAACCAACTAAACGCTTAGCAATAGGAATTTTTTGTTTGCTGATACCGACGATGTACATCATTTTTGTAAACGCCATTCCGGGTGCCACTAAAGTGATTCTTGATCTTGGTCAATACTTGGGAGTCAATGAGCCTGTAGATCGAGAAAGCCTTTTAACGTTTCACTGGCCATTGTCCATCGAATACCTTGTTTTATGGTTATCCTTTACGTTAGCTGTGATTTTTGCGTATGGACTGCTGGGATTGAAAACGTTTTCCATTTCAATTTCACTGCTAGGTGTTATCACTGCTGCATATATGATTAATACACTTTATCCATCGGAGTTATCCGTGCATCTGCTTATTACTTTTCCAACAACAGCCTTATCAGCCGCTTTACTCCACATACTAGGCTACACTGTTGTGTTGAGTTTCCCATACCCAGCAAGACCCGGTTATAAGCTTCCTCTTTTGACTGTGCGTTATGGTGGTGCTAGTTATAGTGCGACTGTGGACTGGCCTTGTTCTGGTGTTCACAGTTTAATTCTTTATGTGCTAATAATTTTCGTGTTTTTCAAGCGTTCAGAATTTTCGAGTTTTAGAAAGGCTGTATATTTCATTTGTGGATTTTTTGGAACATACTTCGTAAATGTTTTGCGGGTGGCATCCATCCTAATAATAGGACTTAATAGTGGAAGCCAAGCGGCACTAACTTTTCATGATACGTATGGCGAGTTATACTTCTTAACGTGGATGCTTTTCTATATATTGTTAATCATTTGCATTGAAAGATTTATGCTTGTGGAAAAGTTCAAAAAAGGTCTTACCAAACTACACTCTGCGCTTTTTGCCATCGGCAGCAAAATCAAGAATAACATATGTTTCACAACACTGAAAAAGAAGGTTTAAAGCCGAATTCTGTTTCTTTAAAACTGAGCAAGCTTGAAGTCAATTAACTTTGTGCAGTACATATTCCAAGAATATTACAGCAAGAATACTTTCCAAAACTATTCTGTTCCCAAAATCGAACAGCGCGAATTCGGCTTCTTATCATTTGAGGGACAGATGCTCCGCCACAAAAGCTTCCAAAACGTGGAGGAGCTAACACGTTTTTTTAGGGAATTCGCCCCAAAAGACGCGTACTTTTCATGCGCTTACTATAGGAACCCCGAAGCAGATATGGCGATGAAGGGTTGGCTTGGCGCGGATTTGATTTTTGATATAGATGCTGATCACGTACCAACGCCGTGTGACAAGGTTCATGATGAGTGGAAATGTGGCAACTGCGGTTTCGTGGGTAAGGGGGTTACTCCAGAAAGATGTCCCATATGTGGAAGTGAAAAATTTGATGTAAACACTTGGCCTTGCGAGGAATGTTTGGATTCTGCGAAAAAGGAGACGATTAAGCTTTTGGAGATGTTGGAGCAAGATTTTGGCTTTTCAGAAAGTGAGATTTACACGTTCTTTTCTGGACATAGAGGTTACCACGTTCACGTTGAAAGTGACGCTGTTAAAACGCTTGATGCAATGGAGCGAAAGGAGATTGTTGATTATGTTACAGCCTTGGGCCTAAACATTGAAAGTATACTGGCGGAGAGGTCTTCGCGTAAATTTATACGTAGCTTTGGTTGGCCTAAGCGACTGGCAACGGGCATAGAAGACTTTATTGCAAGTGCTAATGAAGAAGACCTTTTGAAAGTGGAGCTTGAAAGACGCTTCGTAAGCGCGATAATGCGCAATAAAAGTTTAATTCTGAAAAACTTTCAAAGAACAGGAACGTTGGGCTATGTTAGGGGTGTTGGCCCTCAAACCTGGGCGAAGGTTATTAGGCATATTGTGAAGTTGACATCCGTAAGTATCGACACTGTTGTGACGACGGATACGCATCGGCTTATTAGGTTGGCTGACACCTTGAATGGTAAGACGGGCTTAAAGAAGGTGGAGTTTCCAGTTTCAGCAATCGACGATTTTGACCCGTTTAAAATGGCTGTAGCCTTCAAGGGCGGCTCTGTCGGCGTAAAGGTTTATGATGCGCCAAAGTTTAGAATTGGCGAGGAAACTTTTGGACCATATAAAAATCAGATTGTTGAGTTACCGACGGCAGCAGCTGTTTTGCTTATCTGCAAAAATAGGGCGGAGGTCGTAACATAATTGTACAAGAGTTTATATGAAACTTGGGAGCGCGAGGTCAAAAATCAGGAGCTTCAAAGGCTTCCCCCAGACTTTTATGTTATGGTTGCGGATTATCTGCGAAAGCTAAGAGAGGAGGGGCGGATGCTTGATAGGAAAACCGTTAAAGCGAGTCTGCTGAAACGTGAACTAGTTAATGTAAAGCAGATGGTTAATGAAATAATTTTGACACGTTACAGAAAAGCGATTAAGCTTTTGGCAAAAGGTGAAAAAATCCCGCAAGATATGTTAACGGCTGAGGAGGCGAAAATTTATTGTGGAGCTATGCCTTTTGCGGATGCTATCCAAAATTTCATCAAAAGTGTTCTTCGAGGATTTCTGCCGAAGGCAGAGGTTGAAATCACGCGTAAAAGGGTTGTTTTGCGTTTTTTAGTTGATGTTCCAGCGATAATTGGTGCGGACATGAAGGCTTACGGGCCTTTTAAGGCTGAGGATGTCGCGTCTTTGCCTGTTGAAAACGCTAATATCCTTGTTAAGCAGGGTTTGGCTGAGAAGGTTGAGCTTGGGTTTGTAGCTAAAAAAGTATAAGTGTGAGTGTGTTTTCTTTATGCAAAGCTGGGTGTGGTCTAAGTGAATGTTCCAAAGGAAATTAGAACTTACTGTCCAAGGTGTAAGAGTCACCAGTTGCATGCAGTGTCGTTGTATAAGGCTGGGAAGCGAAGGGCCCTTGCTAAGGGTGAGCGCCATCACGAGCGAGAAAAGAAGGGTTATGGTGGACAGAAATATCCTCTTCAGCGAGAATTTTCAAAAACCACTAAGAAGCAGACTTTAAAGTTGAAGTGTAAGGTTTGCGGTTATACGAGGCATAGGGAAGGCATGCGCCTCAGAAAGTTGACAATTGCCTAATATGGAGGTTTATGGTGTGAGCGAGTGGGAGAAGCTTATTCCAAAGCCGCGGAGCAGCTTCGTTAGGGTGAAATGCCTTAAATGCGGCAATGAACAAATAATCTTCAGCTATGCCACGAACAGGATCAATTGTAACGTTTGCGGGACAGAACTTGCAGAACCTTCTGGCGGAAAAGCGGTGATAAAAGGCGAAATAGTGCTGGTATTCGAGTAAAGTAGGTGATGGCGGCCATTATGTCCTTTAAGAAGCCAGAGTGGCCTGAAGTTGGGGATTTGGTTATAGCTACTGTTGAGTCTGTTACTGATTATGGTGCTTATGTGAGGCTTGATGAATATAATAAGAAGGGGCTGCTGCATATTTCTGAAATTTCTTCTGCTTGGATTCGGAACATTCGGGATTTTGTTCGTGAAAACCAGAAGGTTGTTTTGAAGGTTTTGCGGGTTGATGCTGAAAAAGGGCATATAGACCTTTCCTTGAGGAGGGTTACGAAAAGAGAGAAAATCGAGAAGATTTTGTCTTGGAAGCGTGAACGGAAAGCTGAGGGCTTGCTTAGAAATGTGGCGGAAAAGGTTGGCTTGTCGATTGAAGAGGTTTATGAGAAAGCGGGGGCGCTGATGGAGAAGGAGTACGGCTTATACGAAAGTTTTGAGAAGGCTGCAAGGGACGGTGCTGGCTTTTTGCTTAAGCTTGGAGTGCCCGAAAAAATCGCTGAGGCTGTTGTTGAGATTGCGAGGGAAAGGATGCCCGTGCCGATGGTTAAGGTGAAGGGGATAGTTGAGCTTCGATGTATGAAGCCGAATGGTGTTAAGGTTATTAAAGAGGCTTTTTTGGAGGCTAAGAAGGCTGAAAAAGTGCGTGATGCGAAAATGCGGTTTTATGTTGTTGCTGCGCCAAGATACTGCATTGAGGTTATGGCGGAAAATTATAGGCATGCGGAAAGCACGCTTCAGAGAGTTGCCGAGAATGTTATTTCGAACGTTGTTAAGGCTGGTGGGCAAGGAGTTTTTAAGAGGGAGAAGTGATGGTCTGGCTTTTAAGAAAGTGTGAAAGGTGTGGCGCCTACACATTGAAAAAGAAGACTTGTCCATATTGTGGTGGAAAGGTTCGTGTGCCACATCCGCCAAAGTTCTCTCCAGATGATAAATACCTCAAGTATAGGATGCTTTTGAAAGAGGGTAGCGGAAAGTGAAGGAAACTTTTGTTAAGGAACTTGTAAAGGTTGAATTAAACAGTCCCATTTTAATAGAGGGTTTGCCTGGTCTTGGGCTTGTTGGTAAAATAGCCACACGCTACTTGATAAGGCAGTTAAAGGCTGAAAGGTTCGCGTATCTCTATTCTCCACATTTCCCATACTTTGTGCTCGTCAATAAGAGGGGAAGCGTCAGACTTTTACGTGGAACATTTTATTTCTGGAAAAACAGCAAAGGCGGCAGCGACCTAATCTTTTTCACAGGTGACAGCCAAGCGCAGACGATTGAGGGGCAATACGAAATTTCTGATACAATTTTGAATTTTGCGAAAACGTATAACGTGAAAACTATTATTACTGTTGGCGGCTATCGCATGGAAGTAAAGGACAAGCCAAAGGTTATTGCATCTGCAACAGACGCGGAGTTACTGAACAAGGCTTTGCAAGCTGGTGCCATTATGAGCCCAGCTGGAAACCCTATTGTTGGCACTGCTGGTTTGATATTGGGGTTGGCGCGCTTTAAGAAGATTGCTGCTCTCTGCCTTTTAGGTGAAACGCGTGGTTATTTGCCTGACCCGAAGGCTGCGAAGAGCATACTAGAGGTTTTGCTTTCCGTGATTAAGGTTGATTTAGATTTGAGCGGTTTGGACGAGGAAATTGCGAAGGCGGAGAAGATGATTACTCGCTTACAAAAGATTGAAGAAAAGAGGATTTTGCAAGCTGAGGAAACGCGGAAGGAAGAAGACAAGAAAATAACCTACATTTCCTAATGCCTTAAAGGGCGATTTCCTCCCTAATTATCTCGGCAATTCTTTCAGCTGCTTTGCCATCTCCGTACGGCGAGTGTTTCGGTAGTGGTTTTGGCTGTTCAAGTGTTCTCGTTATTCCATCGACTATTTCTTTCTTTTTTATGCCGATAACCTCTGCAAAGCCTGCTTTCACGGCTTCCGGACGCTCAGTTGAAAGGCGTATGACGAGGACATGTTTTCTTATGCAAGGCGCTGTTGCCTCTTCTTGAATTCCTCCAGAATCTGTTATTGTTAGTTTGCAATTTTTCATTAAAACAAGAAAGTCTAGATATCCAAGCGGCGGTAACACCTGAACGTTTTCGGACTTTTTAATCTTTGAGTAAATCCCGTTTTTTCGCAGTCTCTTTCGTGTGCGAGGGTGCATGGGATAAACGATTGGTATCGGCGCTTCTGAGAAGGCGTCTACAAAATTCTTTAGAACTTCAATGTTGTCCACGTTTTCTGCCCTGTGGGCTGTTACTAAGGCGAATTCCTTGAAGCGTATTTTCCCTAGAATTTTTGATTTGCTTTCGGCTATTGGTAAGTGCTGAATTGCAGCGTCTATGACGGTGTTGCCTGTGACATAGATCTTGCCCCAAACGTTCTCGCTCTTTAAGTTGGATTCTGCAACTTTTGTTGGCGCGAAAAGATATGTTGATATGTGGTCCGTTAGTCGTCTATTATGTTCTTCTGGCATTCTCAAATCAAAGCTTCGCAGTCCAGCTTCTACGTGTCCTACGGGTATGCCGAGTTTAACCGATGCCAGTGCCGTTGCGAGAACTCCGTTTGTGTCGCCTTCAATGAGAACCAGCGATGGCAAGGTTTGTTTCATTAGTTTTTCCATGTGAGTCATTATTCTTGCGGTTTGCACTCCTTGAGAGTACGCCTTCACCTTATAACAATAGTCTGGCGTTGGGAGCTTAAGCTCTTCAATGAATTGCTGCGACATGTTATAGTCGTAGTGTTGACCGCAGTGGACAAAAGTCAAAGGCATACGCTGTTTTTGCAGCTCTCTGATTAGCGGGGCCATCTTTATTATTTCTGGACGTGTACCAACGACAACCATTATTACCATTTTCGTCCTTTCCGAAGCGTTTGTGCAGTTTATGCAAAGTTTAATTTTAGATATTTCTGTGAAGTTTTAAGTTTTAATCAAATATTCGGATAATAATCTTTAGGTTGCGTTGGCTTTTGTTACGTACAAAGAAACTTACTTTTCTTTTCCATTAATTTTCCAGAAAAATTTCAGTTGGGATAGCGTATGCATGTGTTTAAGAGTAAAAGAGGATTAAGCGTAGTAGTTACAACACTGATAATACTGGTTGTCTCGGTGTTGTTAGCAACAGTCGTGACCTTTTACGCAATCAACGTAACAACAACGCGGGTTCAAGAGGAAAGTCTTCAAATATTCAAATTGCACATATGGCATAATGGAACAACATTTTCCGAAGCAGCGTTTCTAATAATCAACACTGGTGGGCGTGACCTTGTGATTGATAAGATATCCGTTAGGGGTCAAGAATGCCAATGGAGTAACGTTTATTATAACAAAACCCTGGAGACAATCAGCGAGGACTTGCCCTACATCTTGCCACACGAAAACGGCACACTCGTCGGCAAGGTGGTGGACTTGCTTTCTGGAGACTATGCTTTGCAGCAAGCCAGTGATGATTTAATTTTGCGGTCTGGTTGGAGCATGATAGTTTACATAACTAACCCAGATCATGTTTCAGTTAGCGACATCGGCGTCACAATTGGCATAACGGTGTTTACCGCGAACGCTCAGTATTATAAGGAATCTAACGTTGAAGCAGCGCACTAGCACCTTCTTTTTCAATTATAAGCTACGTTTTCTTTAGATAACCTTCTCTAGGCTCGTATATTGTTCCTTCTCGCAACAACTGCCCTATGAGGCGTTCTGCTTCAGCTCGCGGAATCTTGTATTTACTTTCCAATTCATCTATAAGCGCTTCCCTTTCAACGATTCCTGTTTCTTTCTCCATCTCCATAAGCTTCGAAATTATCACTTGCAGCTTGTCCCTCGCACTTTTTGGTTTTCCAGTCATTATTATGTCTATGTCAAGCTTGAATGAAGAAACGTCTATGCCAACCTCTTCAAGCGAACGTTTCATTATCGCAATTGCAGCTTCTGCGTCTTCAGCCAGAACTTCCTTTCTTAATGCTGCTCGGGCTCTTGCCTCTGCTATACGCACAAGTGATTCAAGTTGGCGGGCTGTAATTGCGACTGGCGAGCTTTCTGATTCTGTTGTTGAGCGCATTGCTAAATAGAAGTCTCTGAGGCGCTGTAATGCTTCTTTAGTTAAAACTGGCTTTATGCCTCTAGCGTAGCTTATGTATTTGCGTAGCAAATCTAATGGTATTGGTGGTTCGGTGGGACTTGAACCTTTTCTGTGCATTTCTAGGATGTGCTCTGACATTTTGCTGTCCATTTCTTTGTTTGGCACATCCCTCAAAATGAAGATTAAATCAAATCTGGAGAGTATCGTAACTGGCAAGGAGATGTTTTCAGCAACTGTGCGATGTGGCACATACCTTCCTAAAGTGGGGTTTGCAGCCGCAAGAATGGCTGTTCTAGCGTTTAGCGTTGCCACAATACCCCCTTTCGCAACTGAAACCGTGTGCTGTTCCATTGCCTCGTGAATTGCAACTCTATCTTCTGGACGCATCTTATCCATCTCGTCAATACACGCAATTCCCTTATCAGCCAAAACCAAAGCACCAGCCTCAAGACTCATTCCTCCGCCTTTTTCGCGTATTACTGCTGCTGTTAAGCCAGCTGCTGTTGTTCCGCGTCCAGAAGTATATAATCCTCTAGGTGCAACTCTTGCCACGTACTGTAGCAGTTGCGATTTGGCTGTTCCTGGGTCGCCTATTAGAAGGGCGTTTATTTCGCCCCTTATCGTTATGTCTGGAAGATTTTTTGGGACTCCGCCGAAGAGAAGGTACATTATCGCTTCTTTTATGTGGTCGTAACCATAGATTGAAGGTGCAATTGAATTTATTATCTTCCTATGTATCCATGGATCCTTTGCCAGCTCCAAGATTTTTTCCTCTTCTTCTGGTGATGGAAGCGCCGTTTCAGGCTCTTTACCTAAAACTTCTATAGAATTTGCATCCAAATGAAGTCTGAAAGTGCGAAGCTTTCCAACTCTTGGGAGTGAGGGAGCAACAACACGAACTATGCCAACGATGGAAACGTGGTCTCCAGGTCTTGCAACATCAACTATTTCTGCCCCGACAAGCTTAATGTGCAAGGTTCTTGGAAGCTGACCTGGTGGAAGGTCTTCTGGTCTTTCTTGGACGCGTAGTTCTTGTGAGTCTATGAATGCAGATTCTTCTTGAATGAAGTCGAATGGACCCTTTGCTCCGCATTCTGAGTTTCTGCATTTGAATGGTGCTTTTAGGAATTGTCCTGTTTGATCCTCGAATGATAGTTCTCCACATCTTCTGCATTTGAATGCTGCCCGTATAACCATTGGGCGTACTGGTGTTGAGCGTACTACGATGCCCTCTATCATCACAAGTTTTCCAATGTGGTCTGAACCAAGTTTTCTTAGCGGCGTTGCTTCTAACAGCTTAGCGATTCTGACCGTTAATGTTTCCCGTTTGCTTACGAGCCTTTCGGCGTATTCTGGATCTTCACTTTCAAGTTGCGAATAAGCCGCGTTATTAGCATATTGTAAGTACTCGTCTGGTTTTTCAAGTAGTTTTTCTGCAAGTTTGTTGTCGAAGATTAGGAGGTCTTCAAAATCTACTATTAGTGATGTTTTGCCTGCAACAGCCAACTGCGCAATTTTTTGTCTGTACTTTTCTGTTTTAAAGAATTCTTGGAACTGCTCTTGAGGATTTATAACTTCTAACTCTCCAGTCATTCTTCCAGCCCCTCTTCATGCTCCAGTATTTTGGCTTTCCAACCGTGAATAAGTTTGCGCAAACGTTCATAAATTAGCCTTTCCTCGAATGTGAGGTTCTTCAAAATCTGCTCAGTTTGTCCAAAATTTGCAGTTGCCAGCGCAACAATCTTTTTTAGACGCGCATTAATCATGTCGCGTACCACTTGCATACTTTTTTCGTACTCCCTCATCTTTTCTGGAGATTTTGCTGAGACCTTCTTTAGCTCCACTAAATACCTGCGCAGTTTTGGGTAAAAATTCTCTGGAAGCTTCGATATTTGGCTTGGCGTTTGGACACGTTCCATCCACTGAATCTTGTAAATCCTTCTTGAATCCAAAAGTTCTTCTTCACGAAAGCGGACAATTCCCGCCTTTTCCAGTTCCTTTGCAACCCAAAACGGGGCTTCATACACGTTTCCTTCTTCGAAAGGTCCAACATTCAGCCCAACAAGCTTGATTTCGGGGCAATTCCTGTTTGCAATGACCTTTACTGGTAGATTTTCAAATTCGAAATCTAAGGTTTTAATGTTCGGCAAAGATTTTTCTTGCATTTATCCCTTCCCTTTTCCTAGAACTGTATTCGCATAGAGGATATAAGAGCAGTAGTTTAAAAATTTAGATTGTGAGGTTAAAAATGTGGAGGTTATATGGAGAAATAATTGAGTTTAGGCGAGTTCAGCAGTTTTCTTTTATGGCCATAGCCCTAACGTTTTTATCGCATCGCTTACTCTTCCGACGCCGAGCATTAACGCTGCTGTGCGCATGCTCTCTTTTTCTTTTTCCACTAGGTTGTAAACGTCATTGAATGCCTTCACCATGATGTTTTCGAGTTTTCTGTTCACTTCTTCTAGTGTCCAGTGTTCTCTTGTTAGATTTTGAACCCACTCGAAATAGCTTGCTGTTACGCCGCCAGCGTTTGCCAATATGTCTGGGATTAGGAAGACTCCTTTTTCTTGAAGTATTTTGTCTGCGTCTGGGGTTGTGGGTCCATTTGCGCCTTCAACTATTATTTTTGCTTTTACCTTGTTTGCGTTGGCTTTTGTTATTTGATTTTCAAGCGCTGCTGGAATTAAGATATCACATTTTGTTTCAAGCAGTTCCTCGTTTGATATGTTCTTACATTTTGGATAGTTAATTACTGAGCCAGTTTTTGCCTTATGTTCGTAAACTTTGCGTGGGTTTAAACCGTCTGGACAATAGATTCCTCCAGCGGAATCGCTAACCGCAATGATTTTGCATCCCATGTCATGTGCGATTTTCGCTGCGTTCCACCCGACGTTTCCGTAGCCTTGAACCGCAACTGTTGCGCCCTTGAATCTTAAGCCTAAACGTTTTGCCGCTTCCCTTGCGCAGATTACGACCCCCCTTGAAGTGGCTTCTTCTCTTCCCTCAGAACCACCTACGCTTATTGGTTTTCCAGTGACGCATTCTGGTACGCTGTAACCTTTAAATTGGCTGTATGTGTCCATTATCCACGCCATTGTTTGTGCGTCTGTATACACGTCTGGCGCTGGTACATCACGATAGGGTCCGATATAGTCAAGAATTAAGCTCGTGTATCTTCTTGTAAGTCTTTCAAGCTCAGTTTTTGACATTTCCTTCGGGTTACAACATATCCCGCCCTTCGCGCCTCCATATGGAATGTCTACGACTGCGCATTTCCAGGTCATCCACATGGCAAGTGCTGTTACTTCCTCCAGCGTTACGTTCGGGTGGTAGCGTATGCCGCCTTTAAATGGTCCGCGTGCGTCCCAGTGTTGAACGCGGCATCCCTTGAATGTTCGTATGTTTCCATCATCCATTTTTATTGTGATGGAAACAATTAGCGATCTTTTAGGATGTTTCAGCATCTCGTGTAGTCCAGGGTCTAGGTTCAGTTTTTCAGCGGCTATTTCTAACTGTTCCAGAGCCACGTCAAGTGCTGTTTGCTGTTCTTTCATATTCTCCACTTCATCCATTTTTCTTTGCTGATGGCTTTAAAACTTTGGTTCTGTTCGGAGTTTCAAAAAAGGATGGGGGTTGTTAGTTTTAGTCTAATATCCTTTCAATGGCGTCTGCTTCAATCTCGTGCGGTAGCGGTATGCCTGTTACCTTTGCGGCAATTTCTGATAGACTCATAAGGTCATTTCTGTTTATTAACTCCAGCCTCCATTTTCTGTTTCCAGCTAAGAGTTGTTTTAGGCCTACGCCTATGCGATCCGTCAAGTAAGTGTAAAGCGCAACTGCTTCCCATGGAATTTCCTTGAAGCGCTCACCATACTTTTCTTTCAGCTCTGGCGCTGCGATGAAGAATTTGTCCGGAGTGTTGCCAAATCTGTCTGCGAAAGCTTTCGGCAATTTGCCCTCTTCAGCCAACTGTTTGAAGTAGTTTGCCTTCATCACGGCAGTTAACGGTGAGCGTCCCATTAGAACAGCCTTAACGAATGGCCCGTCTCCGAAGTTACTCATGGCTATTGCCTTGAAAATTTGCGTTTCGTTTATGAAACCTCCAGCCATAATCAAGTCTGGAACGTATCTGCCCTTCTTTTTCAGCAGTTGTGCACACTTTAGAACTATCGCTTCTAGGTAAACGGTTGGTATGCTCATCTCGTCCATCATTGGAACAGGGCTCATTCCAGTTCCGCCACCAGCACCGTCAAAGTATACTGCATCAATTTTTGCTTCTGAGGCTATTTTTAGGGTGTATGCCACGGCTGATGGTCTGTAAGCGCCAGTTTTGAGCGTCACGTGTTTCGCGCCTTGCTCGCGCAGCCATTCTATATCCTCTATCACGTTCTTTTCTTTCGGTATTCCAACGCGGCTGTGCCTTTCAAAGGATTTGAAGACTCCTTCTTTGAATGCTTGTTGTACTGTTGGGTCCTCTGGGTCTGGAATTACTATGTATCCTCTTTTCTTTAGCATTATCGCCCTTTGCAAGTCTCTTACGCGGACTTCGCCTCCGATTGCTTTTGCTCCTTGTCCCCACTTTCTCTCTATGATGTTGACTTCCAGTTTTGAGATGGCGTAGACGTCAACTCCCAAACGTTGGTCTTCAACGTTTGTTTGGACGGCTATGTCTCCGTATTTTCCGTCCCAGAATTTCCTGAACAAGTCTACTCTGCGTTTTAATTCTTTCGAGTAAGTTACTTTGCCATTTATAAATTGTGCTTCTGGGTCCATGCCGCAGACGTTTTCTCCGATTATTATTATGGCGCCTGATAATGCTGTGCCTATGGCTAATCCTTCCCAATTCAGTCTTGCAACGTCTGTTGAGCCGAAAGCGCCACATAGTACTGGTATTTTTAGGGGTATGCCAGCAACAACGGTTTCTGTGCTTGCGTTTGGAAACAGTGCAACGTCAGGATTTTCCTCTATCCCTAACGCTTCAAAAAGTCCAGCTTGTATGTTGAAGTGCGACCAGTCCAGTCCAAAGTCTTTGAGGGCACCTGCTGTGCTGTATCCGAATTGTACTGGCTCTGGATATAGGGCTTCTCTTCCTCTGAAGGCTGAAAGTCCAATTTCACACATTATTGGACAGTCGCGGATGCATATTGGGCACATCCCGCTTGTTGGGCTTGTGTCTTTGACTCGTGTGGTTGTTCCGGTTGTTGATTTTCCGTTCAGATAAGAACTGTTTCTAAATACACGTTCAGTCATCTCTTTCACCTTTTACATTTGTAAATTTCGGCATGAAGGGGTTAATTTTAGTCAACATTTAAACATTACCCTAAGAAACAGTGAAAAATGAACATGAATGTACATAGAGACGTGTTTTCACACGCTGTCAAAAAATGTCTATCTGCAAGCCCTTGACAGTGTACTCTCGCCGCTGATATGTTTGCGGATTATATCTTCCGCCAGCTTTTTTTATCTGAAAAAAGTTTTTTTCACCTTGTCTTGAAAGGTCAATAACTACTTGCGTCATGTGCTCGATTATTGCGCAAAACTCTTTGGGATGTGCGTTCTTCGCCATTGTCCAGTAAGCGAGAGTTTGATAAGCATATAGTGCGGGGCAAACATGTCCGAAAAATGCCTTGACGGCGTCTCTCCCCCAATTGTGTTCCATAATCGACAAACTATTGAAAACAAGTCTTGTTCCCGGAGTTACAAATTCTCTTTCAATTCTTCCGAAAAAGTGGTGAAAGCGTTCCGGGTCTTTGGAGCTTGGAACTTTTCTAATCCATGGTGGTGCTTTGTCGTAAAAGTCGCTGAATATGAGTTCGCCTTGTCCGGCTGCTTCTGAAAAGCAGTCTAATACTAAAAGTTTCTTTTCCCATCCATCTGGAAGTGATTTTGTTAATGGCTCAAGTTGTATCATAAGTGCTTGTGGAGGATATATGAAATCTAGGTAAATTACTTGCTTTCCTTCTAATAGTCCTTGGCGCATAAACGAATAAAGAAATTCTCTTGCGAAGGTTCCTGATTCAACTTCCCATAAAACATTTTCTCCTAGAAATAAGCCACCTTCGAGGAGTCTATCTAAGCTTTTTATCCCAGTTGAATAGAGTGCTTGATTTTTAATTGCCAATGGTTGTGCACCGTGTGTAAGAGTTTGTGTGCATTATTAAAACGTTATGTTGCGGTTTGGTTTGTTTTTTATCGTGTTGTACACATATGTACATGATGGACATAATATTTCTATAGTTGAACATCACTTTTGTTAGTCTTCAGAGGTGTGAAAAAGATGTTGAACTCGGTAGAACTTTCGGCTCGTGAATTAGGAATGCTTAAGCTAATGGTGGACTTCTTCGCCGAGAAACCGGAGTTAACGGCGAAAATAGAAAGCTACACAACAGCCCACTATGCCTTGTTGACAACATACTCTGAAAACTTCGGCATACCAATAGAAGATTCTCTAAAAACCTTTGAAGAATTGCAAAAGAAGCTGATGGACGCTGAGTATGTCCACGTGAAGGCGCCAGAGCCTATAAAGAAGCTTTTGCCCCTAACACGCGACGAACTTAACATGTTACGTGTTCTCACTGACTATTTCTCTGAGAGTCCAAAAATGGCTCCTGCTGGCGCGTTCCTTACTAAGAAGGAGGATGCGCTTATTGAGACGTACTTATGGTTTTATGGAAACAGTGAAGGCAACGGCGAAGTAGCGAAGGAAACCCTCAAGAACCTAATTGAGAAACTCCAAACAGCTGTTTTTGTCAAAGTAGATACGTTAGCGCCCATTGCAGTCGCGCCAAACCCTTACGAAGCCGCCCTTAAACAGCTAGACGTGGCTGCCGAAAAACTGAACCTAGACCCAGGCATACACGAAATATTGAAGCGTCCAATGCGAACACTTATCGTTAACATTCCAGTTGTCATGGATGACGGCAGCATCCAAGTTTTCACCGGATACCGCGTGCAATACAATGACGCTTTGGGTCCAACAAAGGGCGGCATAAGATATCATCCAGACCTAACTCTAGACGAAGTTACAGCCCTAGCCGCTTGGATGACATGGAAAACAGCAGTAACGGGTTTACCTCTCGGAGGAGGTAAGGGCGGGATTAGGTGCAATCCAAAAGAGATGTCAAAGGCTGAGCTTGAGCGCCTGACAAGAGGCTATGTGCGCGCTATAGCGAAGTTCATAGGACCTTTCACAGATGTGCCAGCGCCAGACGTGTACACAACTACGGAAATGATGGCGTGGATAATGGACGAGTACAGCGAAATAGTTGGCTATCCCGTCTTCGGTGTGGTAACGGGAAAACCCATTCACGTGGGCGGTTCTCGTGGAAGAAGCGAGGCTACATCAAGGGGGCTGATGTACACTGTCATCGAGGCGGCCAAACATCTTGGAGTAAACCTCAAAGGTGCAACAGTTGCGGTTCAAGGCTATGGGAATGTAGGCTATCATGCGGCGCGCCTACTACATGAAATCGGATGCAAAATCATTGCAGTTTCAGACTCAAAAGGTGGCGCTTATAACCCAGAAGGCTTAGACCCAGAAAAAGTTTTGATTCACAAGGAGAAAACTGGTTCTGTAGTTGACTATCCTGGCAGTACATTTATAACAAATGAGCAATTGCTAGAATTGGAATGCGACATCCTAGTTCCAGCGGCATTAGAAAACCAAATAACAAAGGAAAACGCGGCGAACATAAAAGCTAAAATCGTTGCAGAAGGAGCTAATGGACCGACAACTCCAGAGGCGGATGAAATTTTGTTCAAAAAGGGCGTTTTCGTAATCCCAGATATTCTCGCCAACTCCGGTGGAGTAATCGTTAGCTACTTTGAACAAGTGCAAAACCAAATGAACTATTACTGGACTGAAGAAGAGGTTAGGAATAAGCTGAAGGAAACAATAACCAAAGCTTTCTACGACGTGCTCAACATCTCAAAACAGTACAATGTGAACATGCGCACAGCAGCCTACATGTTGGCCGTAAAAAGAGTGGCAGACGCGCTTGTAGCCAGAAAGGGCGCAACGTTCAGCCCTATTGTACCACCATTAAAGCCACGTTGACAAGTCAACATCCCCCTTTCTTTATGTACATTTAATACATTTTATGAACATGTTTAAAAGCAACCAACCCAAAAGATAACCTGTGAAGCGTCATGTCCGTGCATCTTCACACAACAATAACCAGAAAAACAAACGAGATGCTTGAAGAACTAGCAAAAACATACGGCACGAAAAGCCGCGTTCTCGAGAAAGCTGTAGAGACTCTGCTTAGGGTGGATAAAGTTGGCTCTTGCGAAGACTGCACAATAAAAGCAAAAATTAATGAGCAAACTAAACTGAGAGAGGCGCTTGACTTAACATCAATTAGTAGGAAGAGCCTTGACAGCCTCCTAGAAGTTGCCCTAGGAAACAAAACAATTGAAGACCTAATTAGGGAACAAAAAGCAGAGGCAAAGAACATAATTGAGATACTTAAAAGTTCCGTTGCATGGAAAGTGCCATCGACCTTTAAAGAGTTTCTACTGGTCATAGAAGAGATAAAAGGGCTTACAAACCTTTTTGACATTCCATCATACAGTGAAATCGACAGCATAGCAGTGCTAAGACCTAAGGTCTTCAAACGTTTACCCGTAATGGTTGCCTTTCAAGTTGCTACGATATTGGAGGGCATAGGCGTAAATTTTGACTTACGAATCATGGGCGAGGACATAGTCATAAAGATGATTCGCCCCGAAATTTACACATTAAGGAGAAAAGAATTCGGCGATTTTCTAGAACAGCAGATTGAAAAAGAACTGGCAAACGTTACTCCTGGGTTATTTAAAAACACGCTGATGCTTGTTGGACCAGCCTTTATGAGCTGGGCTGAGAAACATTTGGAAGAACCAGTAACAGACTTGGGTAACTTCATAGAGGATGCTAGAACTGTTCTTGGCATCAGCGAATTTCCAAGAGAGCCAAAAGACTTCGTGAAAGCTATCCTTTCAGCCTTTATAAAAATGAACTGGTTTAGGCAAGTCAAAGTTTTAACAGAAAAAGAAGAAAACATGCTAGAACTAGTTTTTCAAGTCACAACCGTCCAGATAGCCCGCCTAGCCGTAACCGTATTTTCAATAATTTTGGCAACACGTGGGTGGAAACTTTTACAATATTCAATTGAACATGCAAACGTGAACATGACAATAAAATATGTGGGTGCGGAAGACCAAAGTGTTTTAGACCAGCTAGCCGAACTCAACCTCTTTCAAATAATAGGAAAACAATTCCTAGACGTTGTTCCAATCCCCCGCGATCTCTTCAACTCCTTCGCAGCAAAAGTATACGAAAGCGATAGACAGAAATTTGAAGAAATATATCGCGCAACAGGAATTCGCATCTCTAACGCCATCCGCATGCTTGCCAGGGGAGATCAGGAAAAAATTGGTAGACTTTCCAAAAACTTTATCATCAAAAGCATTAGTGTGACGCAGTCCGACGCTGAAGTAAGGTTTGTTGACGACGAGCATTTCACCATCATTTTTAAGCGGATAGACCCCCTCGTAATGAACAGCCAACGCATCCTAATAGAATCCATGTTTAAGGAATTAGGCTACGAAGTTTCAACAGCAACATTCCAGAACCTACTAAGCTTTAAACTGAAGCTTTTAGAAAAACCAGTTCTGGAGCCATTACCTCGTAAGAAGCTCATGCAAGTACTCATTGAAGGCATGTCATGCAACTCAATCGAAGAAGCTTTCGCCATTGAAAAAGAGCAGTTGGATGCACTTTTTCCAGAAGACTACCCGTGGACCATCAAAGATGTTGGTGAAAGAATCATTGATATGTACCGCGAACTTGGTATAGAGGTTGAAATAGAATATTTTGAAGGCGGCTTTACCCTAAAATATAAAAGCTGTCCCTACTACAAACTGGTCAAAACCAGCCAGAAAACATGGCTATGCGGGCTTCGAAAGAAAACACTAGAATACATTATTTCCAGGGTTAGTCACGGCAAAAAAGGGAAAATAAAAATAATAAAATCTCTGCTTCAAAATGAGCATCCATGCGAATACGCCATATTCTTGACGGGCTTTCTTGAAAAGGAAGAAAAATAAATTCAAAAAGTGAAAACCCTTACTTTTATTAAGCTTTAAATCCATGTACAAAATATTTAGTGCTTAAGTTGACCGCCATGGGTTCGCAGATAGAAGACTTAATGGATAAAGCGATGCAATATGCTTTAAAAATGGGTGCATATTTTGCCGAGGCAAAAGGAGAAGACTTGATAGGCGAACTGAAAGATGGCGTGTTGGTAAAAGGTTCACTTATTGGCGCTTTTCACTCAAATGCTGTAACTGGTGATTTTTCAGTAACCGCTGACAATGCGTTCAAAATAGAAAATGGAAAGTTGCCTATCCGATTAAGCCATGCACTGTTGCTGGAAACTTATATGAAGCTTTGAATAATGTTATTACTGTTGGAGGCGACCCGAAAACATTTGGTAATATAGTGTGTCCTTCGCTAATCGTCGACAAAATCGTGGTATCCACGTAACCGCGCCTTTTTGATAAATTTATTAACAATTCCGTCAAATATGTTTGGAGAGGAGTGGAAACTTTGAGTTTTGAAATGTGGGCTGAGAAGTACAGACCAAAAACGTTGGATGAGATGGTTAATCAAAAGGAGATAGTTGAGCGGTTAAAAAGCTTCGTTAAATCCAAAAATGTGCCGCACTGCATCTTCGCTGGACCGCCTGGTACTGGAAAGACGACTGCTGCGCTTTGTTTGGCTAGGGACTTGTATGGCGAAGCCTATCGTGAACACATCATGGAATTAAACGCGAGTGACGAGAGGGGCATAGACGTTGTTAGGGAAACAGTTAAAACGTTTGCTCGTGTGCGATCTATCGGCGAGATACCATTTAAACTTATGATTTTGGATGAAGCGGACAACATGACTGCTGATGCACAACAAGCCTTGAGGCGAACTATGGAGCGGTACACTGAAACATGCCGTTTCATTTTATGCGCCAACTACAGCGGAAAAATAATCGAACCAATACAGTCACGTTGCGCCCCATTCCGTTTCACATTTCTGCCAAGGGAAGAGCATGACAAATACCTTAAACATATAGCGGAAAATGAGGGCGTCAAACTCTTGAAGGATGGGTTGGACGCGATTTTTGAGGTTTGTGGTGGAGATTTGCGAAAGGCTATCAACACGCTTCAAGCGGCCGCCTCGCTTAATAAGCCCGTAGACGCGAAGGTTGTTTATTCCATTGCTGGTAGGGCTCACCCAGCAGACGTGCAAAAAATGATAGAAACAGCGATTAATGGCGACTTTTTAGAAGCTAGGAAACAACTGCGCGACATGATTCAAAAGTATGGTGTGGCTGGAAGCGACATAATTAGGCAAATTCACACTGAAATTTTTAGAGCAGATATTCCAGAACCTTGGAAAATAAAGTTGGCTGACATCGTTGGTGATATAGATTATAGGCTTGTTGAGGGCGCAGATGAAGAGGTCCAGCTAAGTGCTTTGTTGGCGAGGCTTGTGGAAGCAGGTTACGAAATTAAAAAAGCAAGTTAGGTGCAAAGCGCTTGTACGCTGCTTGGACCGTTAAGCACAAGCCAAAATCCCTAGATGAAATCGTTGGAAATAAAGAAGCTATTCAAGCGTTTGTTGAATGGATAAAATCATGGGAGAAAGGTGCACCCAAAAAGCGTGCAGTCTTCATTTTTGGTCCTCCTGGTGTTGGAAAAACCGTTACTGTTGAGGCTCTTGCCGCTGATTTTAAGATGGAGCTTGTTGAGAAAAACGCAAGCGACTATAGGACTGAAGAGGCGATTAATCGTTTTGCTGGTTTAGCTTCGCAGTACGGTTCGCTTTTCGGCGGCAAAAGAATTATACTTTTAGATGAGCTTGACGGGATCACGGGAACAGCCGACAAGGGCGGAGTTAAAGCCATAACAGACATTGTTAAAACTGCCCAATGTCCAATAGTTTTGATTGCAAACAACGCTTATGACCCGAGGTTTGCCAATCTCCGCAACTACTGCCTACTAATAGAGTTTAAGAAGCCTCCAGCAAGCGAAGTCATGAAGCATTTGAAGCGTATATGCATCCGCGAGGGAATACAAGCTGACGATGATGCTTTAAAGTTTATTGCGCAGCGTTCAGAAGGTGATGTTCGCTCGGCGGTTAATGACCTTCAAGCATTGGCTCAAGGTAAGAAGAGACTGACATATAATGATGTTTCTTGGCTTGGTTATAGGGATAGGCAAGACACTATTTTTAACGTTTTAAGGATGATAATTTATGCGCGCACTTGTAGTGGTGCAAAGCAAGCGGTTGACATGGCTGATGCTGACATCGATATGCTTTTTGAATGGATTTATGAGAATGTTCCAGCACACTTAACCGACCCTCATGATTTGGCAAGGGCTATGGACGCGCTTTCCATGGCGGACGTTTATAGGGGGAGAATACGCTCCACACAAGATTGGAGTTTCACACGTTATGTTATCGATTTCATGACCGCTGGTGTCGCGATGGCTAGACAAAACACGAAGACTCGTGGATTCATTCCATTCAAATTCCCAACGCGCATACAGATGTTGTCTAGGTCCAAAGCTGAGCGTGCGATGCAACTAAGCATTGGGCAAAAGATTAAGCGGAAATGCCACATATCCGCAAATAGGGCATCAAAGGAGATAATTCCCTACCTCAAGATAATATTCAAGAATAATGTTAACATGGCTGCTGGGCTTACAAAATGGCTTGATTTGGATGCTGAAATGATTGAGTATCTGGCAGAAGATAGGAAAAAGGCGGATGCCATTACTAAACTTGTAGGTTAAACAGAAAAAGGGAAAAGTTGAATTTTCAGCTTTTGTTATTATTGCGAGGGCTGCGTTGGTGGCGCCGCTTTTGGTTTTCTGGAAGACATGAGGAGCGCTATCGCCGCCAAAATTAGTGCTATTATTCCAAGTCCTAAACCGCCTAAAGCGAACATGGGCGTTGTAGTATCAACGGCTTGGGCTGTTAGCGTTATTAGTGTGCTTTCAGCCGCAGTATGTTGGGCGTCACCTGTCCATTTTGCCTTCACTTGCCATGTTCCCGCTTTATCAAGCCTAATCGTATCTATGAAGGCTCCAGTAGTGTTTGATGGTACAGTTTTTGTGGTGATTGTGCCATTTGGCATGGTGTATGTTAAGGTTATGTTTGCAGCTTGTCCCGGCGTTAATGCTCCGTTTATTGTTATGTTTTCGCCTAAGTTAACCGTTAACTGTGAGGCTGTTATAGACAGTGTGCTTTGTATTTTTATCACTGTTAATGGTGCTGGTGCGCTTTCTGCCGCCTTGTAGGTGTCGTCTCCGCTCCAGCTTGCTGTTATTTGCCATTGTCCAGCTTGATCTGCTGTGAACGTGTCTGTGAAAACTCCCGCCTGGTTTGAGTAAACAGTTTTTGTGCTTATTGAGCTGTCTGGCTTTGTGTATTTGAGGGTTATTGCCGCTGGTTTGGCTGGATATAATGTGCCACTTACGCTTATGCTGTCCCCGACTGTTGCTGTGTAACTTGAAAGTGTTAGGGTTATCATACTTGAAGCCTTTTCAACGGTCAATGGGGTTGTTGCGGCTGCAGCCTCATGTTCGTAGTCGCCTTTCCAGCTTACGCGGATCATGTAGTTTCCAGCTGCTTGTGGAATCCAAGTGAACGTGTATTCTCCATTTTCATTTGTTATAACTTTGCCTATCGTTACTAGAACTGGTAGGGGTTCACGTGAAAATTCTATTGTTACTTCAGCGTTTGGTATTGGCGTGTCACCCGCCTCGTTTGTTAATCTGCCACTTATTGTCACTTGACTGCCTATAACAATGCTTGACGGGCTTACATTCACGGTTAGGGCACTCGCAACTTTACTTACACTCCATATTGCTAATTCGGATTTTTCTGTAACAACCATAAATTGCCATTTGTAACCAGCGGTTAGTACTTCGATGTTTCCATCAGCGTCCACATCGGCGCAAGTGACATCTTCGATGTTTGACGCTTCTCTCCAATTTGCTGCGTCTTTTGTGGTCAAAGTGTTTCCGTTCCACGAGAAAATTGTGATAATAGGCGTGGAGCCGAAAAGTATTGCCACATCCAAGCCGGCAATTATCTCTTTTTTGCCATCCTTATCTACATCATGTATTGCTACTGCTTTGCCTGATGTACTCGTAAAAGGTCCTACCAGACCGCCCTCCACGCTCAACTTCAATGTTAGGAGAGTTCCATCCCACGACCATATTCTTAGTTGCGCATAGTAGTTTTCTCCGTTAAATTGTCTTCCAATTGTAACAATTTCCTTCCTTCCATCAGAATCTAGATCTCCTATTGCGACGTCAACCGAGTAAGTCTCTAAATACGTGTACCATTTGGTGCTTGCCTCCCAAATAAAAATTGAACCATTCCAAGTACATATTCTGAGCATCGCGCAATCATGCCCAAGTATGTCATCATAGAAGTATCCTGTAACAATTATTTCAATATCTCCGTCCTCGTCTACATCGTCAACCGCCACCGAATGCCCTTCTGTGCCTCCACCAATGAGCCACTCTTGGCTTGTTTCAAGCGTCAATTTTGCGTCGGTAATATTCCATATTGTTATTGCTCCATGAAATCCTGTTCCATAAAGTGACGTGGTGTTCCTGTAGCCCACGGCAATTATCTCTGTCGTGTTGTCTCTGTCCACGTCGCCTATTGTCACATCAAAAAACTTTGTTTCATTAGCCTCAAAAGGCCAGTACCAACCAGTCTTCCTTTCCATCGATGTTCCATTCCAGATTAAAACAACTAGTAATCCTTGTTCAATGAAGTTTAGGAATTTTCCGTACCCGGCTGCTACGATTTCTACACCTGTTTCGTTGTCAACGTTTCCTAACGCTACAGCATAAAAGCGGGTGTCGGTGGACCAAGTGTAGGATGGGTCGACAATTTCCTTCCACTCTTCTATTATATGTGTGCCATTCCAATTCCACACATTTACTTCACCCAAATAAATGCCAGTTGTGGAGTTATAGAAGTATCCCGCTGTAACGATTTCCGTTACTCCGTCTTCGTCGATGTCTCCTGCAGCATTTGCCAATGAATAACTATCGTCTCCTGTAAGCCATTCTTGATTCTTTTCTAGAGTGAGCCCGCTTGATGCATATACTATGTTTGGCATAAAAGTCACTAAAAGTGTTGCAGCAATCAAAAGGCCTACAATCTTTTTGCTTAGTTTCTCTTTCATATTCATCCATCCTTTTTGCAAACGACTCATTATTTTGCTGTACTGTTGTATTTAACAATTATTGAGTTAGAAGTTTATTCGAAGTCTAATTCTAATGGATTTTGCTTCCTTCCACAATATCCTTCTCTGGTTGAAGCACCACAACATTGCCCTTCTCGTCTTCTGCAGCCAAAATCATGCACTGCGACTCCACGCCCATAAACTTCCTTCTTTGAAGGTTCAGTATGAAAGCACATTTTTTGCCGACAAGGTCTTGGGGCTTGTACCATTGCAGTAAACCCGCAACTGCTTGGCGCTTTTCTGTTCCAAAGTCAACAGTCATCCTAATCAAGTTTCGTGAGCCTGGAATTTGGTTTGCCTCCAAAATTTTTCCAACACGCATATCCAACTTTTGGAATTCCTCGAACGATATTTCCATTTCATTCACCCTTCCTTTTCCACACTTTTCAATGCTGTGTGCTATTAAGTTTTGCGACTTTTCTCTTACGCTTTATTTTTTCTACGGTTTTTGCTACGCCATCCCAACCTTCGGTCGCCTTTGAATGAACTATTTCAAAAGCCTCTTTAGCTGTCAGTCCCGCTAGTTCTTCGCCGACGGCTTTTCTCGCTAAGTAAGCTGCAGCGTTTAACACTTCTCCGTTTAAACGTGAGTCAATTAAATCTGCTAGATGGCAGATTAACGCTTCTATTGTGTGCGGTCTGATTGGTCCATACTCGCCGTGGTGAGCCGAAACTGTGTGGATTACCTCTATTGGAAACTTTCTTCTGACAAGTTCGGCTATCACCATTGACAAGTGATCCATATAATCTGCTAAGCTTGTTGTAGCGTAGCTTCCATTCTCCTTTACCGCATATGTTAATGGTTTGAAAATGTCATGAAGCAGAACTCCAGCCAAAACAAAGTCGCGGTTTACTTTTCCATGATATACTTTTTTCACACAGTCGCATATTGTGAGCGCTATTTTTGCTGTTGAAACAACATGCTCGACGTAGCCCCCAGCATAACAGTGGTGATGCGACAAACCAGCAGGCGAAACATCGAGAGGTATGCCCGTATAGGTTTTCCCGCCAACTTCGAATGTTGGATTTTCCAAGAACTCCATAATCTTTTTTCGCAGTTTTTCGTCGCGAATTTTATTGGCTACCGCCTTAATTTTCGGATCAAGCAACTTTCTCACTTATCACTTTTAAGAACCGCTACGTATATTGATTTTTCGTTTTTCCGTGGTTGCCGCTTCGTGCGCCTTCAAGATTGGCTCTGGAATCCTATCACTCACAGCGCAGTGTTGAACAATTTTAATCGCGGTTTCCAAAGAAACCATGTGTCCTACGCTAACATAAATGGGTTTACACCCACTCTTTGTTACAACCGCGGCGCCAATAACTTTACCATTATGTTTCAGAAAGGCGAATGGTTCGCCATAAACACGTTTTTCCTCTCCGAATAGCCGATTTTTTGCCACGCCTATCGTTGGCTTTCCCAAAACTAGCCCCAAGTGACTTGCGAAACCACAGTAGTAGGGATGGGCAAAACCGTGCCCATCAACAAGGAACACGTCTGGCTTTGTTCGCAACTTTTTTATGCTTAATATTGCTGGCGGAACTTCTCTAAAAGACAAGAGTGTTGGAACGTATGGAAAGCGCGTCTCGCAAACGGCGGTTTTACACTCTAAAAGCCTAAGCGTGTCGTAATCCAACACTGCCACGGCGCCTACCGATAAATTCTTCGCATACGCCACGTCAACTCCAGCGACATAACATATTTTCCTCGGCAATTTATCCTCAAAAATTATCCTTCCTGATAGACAAACCTGCGTTTCATGAGCCTTTTCAACAGAAAAATTTCTAGGAATCCCTTTCATAATTTTAATTTTTCCTCAAATGGTGCTCTAAACCCTTAAGATACTTTTCAAGCGTGCTTCTCCTAATCTCTTGGGTTACGTCGCCTCGCGTAGTCTCAATAATTTTTCTTGCAGTGTCGCATTTTCTTCGTAACCCTGGAACAAGCATGTACGCTTCGTTCATGCCCATAAGTTCGATGTAAATTTCGTCCATTATCTTTAGGTATTTTTCACTTTTTCGCACATCACCTTCTCGCAATGCATCGAGTGCCAAACGCCTATACTCTCCTATAACGTCCGCTAATCCAAGAACATAATCCACGGATGGCACGCTAATCTCCTTTGGCGTTACAAAGCGCTCTTCCTCTATTAGTTTTAGGAATATGTTTGCTTCAGAATACTCTTGAAGCGCCGCGTCATACAGTCCACTATAAATGATTTCTGGGTGGGCGGCGGAAGCGTTGTTAAGCTCCAGAATGATTTCTTTTGCTTTTTTAATGAGTTTCTCCGCGTCCTTTAGCCTTTTTTGATGTATCAAGAGTATTGCCTGTTTTGAAAGGCTTGTTGCCTTCCGCATGTCGTTTTGGATGTTTTCTCGAATTTTCTCCTTCTCCTTCAGTTCTTTGCGTATTTCTTCTAAGATAACTTTTAACGAGCTCATCTGCTCTTCGCCTTTTCTATATCTAGAATCATTTCCGTGCTTATAATTTTCGTGATTAAAAATAGGGTTATTGGAATAGCGAAACTTCAAAGGATGGAAAATAGGCTATTGCTTTTGTGGTGGTGGTTCTTTCCATCGTTCTATGATGAGTTTTTCTTCTCCGCCAACCTTGAAGCTGACTTTCACGAACACAGAGTCTGCGCCTTTAAATGGAAACATGCTGTCCTCCGCCAAGTCTTTCGGTATGTAAATTAAGTATTTTCCATCCTTTCTTCTGAACAGTCTGCCCTTTCCTTCACTAACCATCGTTCCACCTCGATTTAATTTTAAGTTTAAAGCGTAATAAAAAGCGTGTTATATAAGTTTTATTCTCACCAATTGATGAAAAAGCTGTTTATATGAAAGTTAACTTAAAAATGGATTAGTTGCGAGTAGCATCAACAACTATCCGAATCTAATGGTGCGCTGTACTTTACCTAACAGTACAACTCTGCTTTCCGGCGCCTCATCCAGAACATTATAACCTGTTTTCTCTGCAATCTTGTATGCAAAATCGCGTATTTCCCTGTGGCTTGGCATGTTTTCAAAACCTAAACGCAGCCGTGAGAATCCAACGTGCATGTAAGCTTTTGGCTCAACATAAGTTGGACTTGCCTTTTCAATCAGCCTTGCGTAACCTTCAATGTTTTTCATGTTCAAATCCTTCACTGAAGTTATTCTGATAACAGTTGGACACTTAAAGCTGGGCAAGCGTTCCAAAGTCTCGTTAAGCTTTTCCCAAGCATTTGGAATTTGTGGACGGCAAACCTTCTTGAATGTTTTTTCATCTGGGGCACAGACAGATATGTAAAGCTGTGTGGGTTCCTCTTCAAGATTTGCTAAAACTTGGGGCAATGTTCCATTAGATACAAGAAATGTTGTAAATCCTCTTTTGTGAAATGCCTTAATCAAGTCGCTTATATGCCCATACAGCGTGGGTTCACCAGTTAAACTTATAGCGGCGTGTCTGGGTGTGGAAGCCTCCATAAACTTTTGTTTGTCCGCTTTTGGGTTGCCTTTGTATCCGCTTAGAATTTTAAGCTGAGCTTTGATGCTTTCTTCCACTATAAATTCGGGTGAGTCCCAATATGGCAGTCGCGTTTCGTCCCAGTTAATCTTTAAGTCGCCAGTTTGTGCCCTCCAGCAGAATAGGCATTGTTGTGTGCAATAGAAGAGCGCTGGGGTCATTTGTATACACTGGTGTGTTTTTATGCCGTAAAACTTCTGTTTATAGCATGGTCTATCATTGATCAGGGTTTCGTAAAACCATCTGCATCTTTTCACGGCTGAATGCTTGCCTATTATGTGGTACTTTTGCCTTTTCAGCGCCTGTATGAGTGCCTGTGGAGCAGCGTTTTCCAAAGTTTCTCACTCATATGATAATAGCATAAAAACGCACCTAATAAAACAGTTTCACTCGTCAAAGCAATATTCCAGTCTTTGGAATTCAGCGCAGAGTTTGGCGACATCCCTCTTAACATTTTCAGGTTTTTCTTCATCAATAAGCACTCTCTTAATTAGTTCGGCTATTCTATGCATTTCAGCCTCTTTCATCCCGCGTCTCGTAACTTCGCATGTGCCAATCCTGATGACGCAGTCAACAATTATGTTTGCATGCTGAAGCTTCTCTGCCTTTGCTCGACCCCCTTCATAATCGCCATAATTCAGCAGAACCTGATGCGACTTCGTAAAGCCTAAATGTTCACATGCAACCGGAAGCCCAAAATCATGCAGCGCCCTTGCCAACTCTTGCGCATTTCGTATAACTTGTCTTGCGTAGGCTTTGCCGAACTTTTTCATTTCAGCCAAAGCTAGGGTTAACGCTGCAATACGGTTCCAATGCGCATTATCCACAAAAGCTGGATAAATTTTCTCCTTGAGAATTTCTCCATGCTTCCTATCCGCCAAGATAATTCCACCTTGTGGTCCAAAGAATGTTTTGTGAGTTGACCCGAAAAGTGCATGTGCCCCCTCCCTTAATGGGTCTTGGAATTGTCCTCCAGCAATCAATCCCAAGACATGCGAACCATCAAATCCGACAACTGCTCCGTTTTCCTTGGCAGTTTCTGCCAGCTCTTTAACTGGCTGTGGGAAAACGATTATGCTTGCGCCGAAAACAACAAGTTTTGGCTTGACACGTTTAATTGTTTCCTTTGCTTCTTCTACTTTAATGCTCATGTCACGTTTGGAAAAGGGGAAGGGTATCGCGTTTAATTTTAATAGTTCAGCTAATCCTTCTTTCCACATTCCAGGATATCCGCCGTCGTCTGGAGATACGCACATGAGCGTGTCTTTTGGCTTTGTGAAGTTAGCTATGAATATTAGGTCTGCAATGTGTCCAGAAAGTGGGCGCAAATCAGCTACTTCGGACTTAAAAACATCTTTTGCAAGTTTTTCTCCGCACGCTTCAACTTCATCTAGAAAGCGTGTTCCCATGTAAAAGCGGTCTCTTGCTGTGTAGCGGTTTCCGAATTCTGAAGAGAGAAGTTTTCGGACGGATGGACTCATCACGTTTTCTGAAGGAATAAGATTTAGGCACTGCTTTCCGCGCCATTCTTCATGCTGCTCAGCCAAGGAGAGAATTTCCTCAATCACTCCAATCACCGCAAATGTGCAAAATTTACCGCGCGTACAAATTTACTTTTCTATTTTACGCCCAAATTTCTTGACATTTTTCACGGCTCTAGTTATGTATAAGATAGCTCTAAGCTATGTTATTGAAAGTAAAGTTAAAATGCTCCCTAGTATTAGAAGTGTTCACATCTCACATGCGTTTCAGAGGGAACATGCTTTGAAAACAACTGCGCCAAACAAAATTAAATCAATCTTATTCTTGTTACTTCTACTGTCATCAATAATGTTTACATTTTCACTTCTACCTTCGGCAAAGGCTGAAACAAAAATAGTCTCTATAAATCCCACTTCCGGGTATGTTGGAACAAATGTCACGTTAACGGCTAATGTGAGCACTACTGGCACTTATAGAATATTATTTGATGAAAATGAAATTTTAAGCGGAGAAGCCACAGAAAACAACGTAACTGTAAGCTTTATAATACCACATGCGCCGCAAGGCGCCCACAACATTACGCTAATTGATGCGATGGGAGAAAACGACACCGGAAGCTTTACCATTTTAACGTTCCAGTCGTTTAAGCCTCAAGTTCCAGAGCCTCCCGCACAACTGCAAGAAGGCGCAAGCTTAATAATCACAGTTAATATCACTGGAGGCTTGGCTAATTACACATATCCGAAAATTAAGGTTCAAACGCCACGCGAAGACTTGAACTACACCTTGCGAAATGACATCAACATTACAACTGATGTTTCTGGAACTTGCTTCTTTAACGTCGCATACCCAGATGATTTCGTGGAAGGCGCAAACACAAACTTCACCGGATACTATAAGATTTTTTTCAATGAAACCTTTACAGGAGACCAGTTTTTCGTTGGCATTACAAACGCAAGTGTCTATCATCGAGGTGACATTGTCAACATCAAAGCAGTTAACTATCCAGTTAACGAGAACGTTACAATTGAAATAAAGTTTGGAAATACCGCTATAGACACCATACCCTACAATGTTACAGATGGAACAGTAAACTATGATTGGCTTGTTCCAAATAATATGCTTGTAAGCAACGCAACCCACACCTACAATGTGACCATAACGCCAGTGCCAACAGCCAAGAACTTCACAGACACCCAGATATTTAATGTTCCAGGCTTTAGCACAACTGTTTATACGCTTAACCTTGCAGGAAAAAGTGTTCCAGATGTCTTAGTGAAGTTGCACGATGTCTCTGCAAATATTTACCATACAAACCGCAGTGGGGCAGGCGGATACACCAACTTCATGCTTGAGATAGGTGATTATACAGCTGAAACTTACTTTAAGGATGTGAAGGTTGGTGATGGTTTTCTGTTCAGCGTTACGAGAGAAGCCACCTTAAACTTTTCCTTCACTTGTAACATAACAAGTCTAAACATAATTGTTGAAAATGAGCGTGGCGTGCGCATTCCAAACGTGAACATAACACTCACTTATAATTACACTACAAACTACGGCATGCCAGAAAACAAAACTGCCACCGAATCCAATCGAACAGACCTTAATGGCCTGATTGTTTTTCCAACTGTGCTTACCAACGTGACTTGCGTGGTTAATGCCTCACTTTATGGGCTGGTTTTTAACATTGGCAACAACACTATTCCAGATTTACCAGTTGCCGAATACGTTAACGTGACAGTTCTTTATCCAACCAGAAGGCTTAACATTCAAGTTTTAGATGCAAATAACCAGCCAATTCCATCGGCAACATTGAGAGCCCAAGAGCTAACCGTTGGATTGTTTACTGAAGGAGAGGCTGTTAACGGAAATGCCACCTTAAACTGCACTTTCGGAAGATACTCTGTCAAAATTTTCTTTAGCAATATACTCTTAAATGAAACGGTATTTGATTTAACTTCTGGCGATGTTGAATTTAATGTAACAGTGAAATGTCAGCTTTACGGCTTAAACATAACAGTTAAAGTTGTTGATTACTTTGGTCAACCAATATCTGGCGCCAACGTAATATTACGCCATGATTCACTACAAGATTCTAAACAAACGGACT
Organism: Bathyarchaeia archaeon; assembly: GCA_038883655.1. Taxonomy (GTDB): domain Archaea; phylum Thermoproteota; class Bathyarchaeia; order Bathyarchaeales; family Bathycorpusculaceae; genus JAVZLQ01. Next base: position 175,591 of record JAVZLQ010000003.1, on the reverse strand, counting down.
CAGGCGGCACAGTTACATTCCAAAATGCTATTGGAGGAGAAATCCATATAGCCGTATACATGCCCGGCCAATTGGAGCCGTGTATTACCAAAATAGCTAATGTAGTGGCTCCCACAGTGCTCACCATCAAAATTGATAGATATGTTGTTCTAGCAGGCTTTATTGTTGATACGGGTAACTTGGCTACTGCAATAATAGTTGCCATAACAGCCCTATTCATAATAGCCTTGGAAGTTTATAGGAGAAAGAGTTTCAAGAGTCAAGGGCCTAAAGAGGAGCGGAAATAAGGAGTTGTATAGAAAAAGGTTTAATATTCTCTCTTTGTAAGAATATTTTAGAGAGCTGTTGATGCGAAAGTTTTGAAAATAACAAGGGTTGTGCGTGTGTTGGCGCAAGGAAAAGCTTGTTCTCCAACATGTCAAGCCTTCAAGTGCACCCAGAATGCTGCAGTCTACAGGCGTGATGGTGTTTGGTGTAGATGGACTGAAGAGGTATGCGACGTTGCAAACTGCAGATACGCCATTTGCGTTAAGAGGCGCCTACTTCCTAGGGGAATATGCGGTGAAACTGTGAAAAGGAAAACTGTTGAAAAACCGCCAGAGGAAGTTGTTGGACCCGCAATAAAGCTTCGCGGCAGGGCGCTTCGCAAAATAGGCGAAAAAGAAATCTTTTAGAACATCCTACTAACGGTTCACTCTCTCTTTTTATTTTGCTTTGATCCGCTTGACAACAGGAGGCTTTATCTTCCTTAAAATTCTGTAGCCGCAAGTCGTGCACTTTATTTCCCCACCGCGGAGCTCCAAATCTTCTGGTGAAACTTTTGCTCCGCACCTTACACACTCGTATACAATTCCAGTTTTAGCCATGATTATCCCCTTATCAAAAGAAGGCGTTTTGCTTTTAAATGTTTCCAAACGCAACTAATTTAGTGAAGGATGAAATAGCCTTGAGGAAAAGCTTGAAAAACGCGTTGGCAACTGTGCTTTCTCCAAGCGAACTTGCACATTTGTATAGCTCCTACGACATTGTCGGAGACATAGCAATAATACGCCTAACATCACAATCAAAAAAGCACGGCGAAGTTATCGCGGAAACGCTGATGGGCATACATAAAAATGTGCGAACAGTTCTGGCGCAAACGGGACCAGTTACCGGAGAATTTAGGCTTCGCGCCTTAGAACATATTGCTGGTGAGCATAAGACAAGCACTTTTCATAAAGAGTCTGGATGCGTCTTCCACGTTGACGTTCAAAGGTGTTACTTTTCTCCAAGGCTATTTTATGAAAGAATGCGCATTGCAAGACAAGTGAAAGGTGGAGAAACAGTCGTAAACATGTTTGCTGGTGTTGGCTGCTTCTCAATAATCATAGCAAAGCACTCCGATGTTTCAAAAGCGTATTCAATCGACATCAACCCTGTGGCAGTTGATTACATGAAGGAAAATATAAGGCTGAACAGAGTTTACGGTAAAGTTGTGCCTATGCTTGGCGACGCAAAAGAAATAATTAAAGAAAAACTTTGCCACGTTGCCGATCGCGTTTTAATGCCGCTCCCGGAAAGAGCCTTTGAATATCTGTCCTGCGCTCTATTAGCGCTTAAGGAAAATGGCGGATGGATACACTATTACGATTTTGAACACGCGAGCAAAAACGAGGATGCCGCTGCGAAAGTCAAGATAAAAGTTGCTAATAGACTAACCGACTTAGGCGTTAATTTTGAAATACCATTTGGACGAGTTGTTAGGAATACAGGTCCAAACTGGTATCAAGTTGTTTTAGACATTAAAGTTAAACCCTAAAGATTTTGGGCGGACATAAAATGTTTTATAGTTTAAAGCAAAATACTTGGAATTGATGTAATATGAAGCGAAAGCTTATGGAAATCCTTGCGTGTCCAATTGATAAACATTATCCGTTGGAGCTCTACGTGTTCGAGGAAAAGGACGAAATCGTTGAGGGCTTAATCGTTTGCCCAAAATGTTTGAGGTGGTATCCCATACGCGATGAGATTCCAGAAATGCTACCCGACGAGCTTCGAAAAGAAAGCGAGGATTTACCTTTCCTGAAAAAATGGAAAGAGAAAATTCCGGAAAAAATTTTATCCGAAGGTAAACCATTCAACATTAAAAGCAAACATCAATAAACGGGATGTTTAATCGTGAAAAATTGAGGGCCGTCAATTCAGAATTTTCGCAATTCAAATTGACAGGGCGTATAACGCGTTATAAGTTCTTCTTTAACTTTTCTACTCTGCCTTTAGCCGAAGACCTTAAAGCTGCTTCAGCTATTTCCAAGGCTTTCAAACCGTCAACACCAGTTATAAGCGGTTTTTCTTTACCTAAAACGCATCTTGCAAAATGTTGCAATTCAAGCTTCAGCGGTTCTCGCCATGCAATCCGAGGCTGCACAGTTTCTTTCGCGCTTTCCACAGTCAGTTCCTGCGTTATATAGTCAAGCTTCATTATAGCGGCGCTTCCAGTAACGGTCAATATCCGCGTTTTGTAAGGTGTAAGCCAGTTCGACTCTATGAAGGCGCTCTTTCCAGCCTCAAAAGTCAACATTATTTGTGCATAGTCCTCAAACTTCCTATGCTTCATACTCCCAGTTTTTGCAAAAACGGCTATCGGCTCATCTCCAAAAAGATACCGCATTACATCTATGTCGTGGATTGCTGTGTCCTTAACAACACCAACATCCCCAATCCTTTCTGGCCACTCAGAAACCCTCTTCGCTGTGGCGCACACAAGCTCTCCGATCGTTTTGTCTTCTATTGCCTTTTTAATATGTTGTATCCCTGGAATGAAGCGCATCAAAAAGCCAACAGTTATGTGCACATTTTCCTTTTCCGCTGCCTCCAGCAGTTGTTTTGCTTGTTTGATATTTGTTGCCATTGGCTTCTCGATTAGGACATGTTTTCCAGCTTTTATGGCTTTCATGGCTTCCTTTGCTAGGCTTGTTGACCACGTGCAGATACTGACAGCTTCTATTTCCTTTATTTTCACCATTCTTTCGGTTCGCGTGTATGGCTTTACTCCAAACTGTTTTGCCACGGCTTTTGCTCTTTCAGAATCAATGTCGCAGACAGCCAGCAACTCTGTTTCAGCCAGTTCCTTGTAAATTCTCGCGTGATTTCTACCCCAAAAACCTGTGCCTATAACTGCCACTCCAACTTTTCTCATTTTGTCCACACACCCCTTCCCAAACCACGGTATATGAACCCTTCCTTTTCAACCGTAAATGGCTCAACTATTCCCTCCAAATCCACAATAGCGGCTGGCATCTTCATTATAACCTTCAGTTCTTTCAAGTTTAAGCTCCTGAACACTTCATGGCCAGTCAATATTACGGCGCAGTCCGCTCCCTCTAGGGCGTCCACCAAACTTCTCTTTAAATTTGAAATTTCATGTGCCTCCTCAACCGTAACATATGGATCATAAACGCTGAGCCTTGCACCTACCGCGTTCAACATCCTAATTAGTTCTAATGCTGCACCTTTCCATGGAGCTTTCGTGTTTCTTAAACGTGTAATCCCTAAAACGGCGATTCTTGCCCTTCGCATGGTTTTAGAACAGCCTTTTAAGGCATCCCTAACCAAGTTTGCAGCATGCTTTGCCATTGCCGCATTTACATCATTAGCAGCTTTCAGAATACGCGCTTTAATGTTAAATGTTTCAGAATCCTCAAAGAAGAAGCGTGGTTCAACGCAATACGTATCATCAAAATACGCCGCAGAAAACCGAAGGACTGTCTCACTCCGTGAAAGCTTAGCGACTTCCATGTGGTCTATTCCAGCTTTTTCACAGAATACTGCAAACTCCCTAGCAAGGGCAACATTTACGTTATTCTGTATTGCTTCAAAAATCGCTGCGACTTCGGCAGCCTTCACGTTCAATGTCTTCTTTAAAGCGCACTCGGTAATAGCTTCTAAAAAGGTTGATGCTGCGTTTAAGCTGTTCATGTCGAATGCCGCAACGACTCTTTCGCCTTTCCTTATTGCCTCCGGCATTTGTCCGTCCAAAGATTTAATTGGACTGTAGGCTAGTCCAAAATCCACTCCACATTTAAGCCCAGAAGCGTTTTCCAAACTTTCCCTTATTAAGGATTGTACTATGCCAACACCAACGGTGCTTGTAAGAATTACTAGGGAACCGCGGCGAAAACCCAGCCCCACTTGTTTGCACACATTTTCAATTTTTGAATAATTAGCTTTTCCCTTATCATCTACTTCTACGGGAATCGTTATGATGATTATGTTACTTTGCGCTGCAGCCATTTTGATGTCTGTCGTTAAGTTTAGTATCCCACTTTTTACGCAGTTTTTCATTTTCAATGCTATTTCATTCTGTATAAAGGGCATCTTTCCTTTTGCAATGCCATTTAGCACCGTTCTATCTGCATCTGCACAGTAAACTTTGAATCCCTTTTCAATTGCCAGCCATGCGTGAAAAACACCAGCATGTTTGCAACCAACAACACTCACCGTATAGTTTGCACGTTTTTCTAATGTATCCAAGTCTTCTTGCTTTAAATGTAAAACGTTTAAGGACATTTTCCTAACCCTTTAAACCTTTTATTATCTTTTTAAGTTTCAACGAATACTCGTCCAAAAGCTGCTTCGCTCTCTTCCTACTTTTGGCTTCAGCGTACAATCTGTAAATTGGTTCTGTGCCGCTTGGTCTCACAAGAATGGCGCTTTTGTCTTCAAACCATAATTTTACTCCGTCTATGGTGTTCATGTTTTGACCTTTAACCTGTTCTATAAGCTTCTCAAGCGTTTTCTGCTTTAGACTTTCTGGGCATGCAACTTTCCCCTTTTCTATAAAGTATTTTGGCAGTTCCTCAAGTAAATTTGAAAGTTTCCTTCCGGTCTCAGCCATAATATTCAAAATTAAGGCTGTCGCCATTGCGCCATCCCTGACCGGCTGATGTGGTCCATAAAATATTCCGCCGTTTTCTTCCCCGCCAAGCTTAGCCTTCAGTTTCTTCATTGTTTGGGAAACGGTTATGCTGCCAACCTTTGTTAGGATAAGTTTTCCGCCGTAAGCGTCAGTTATGTCGCTAATTAAAGTTGAGGAACTTACTGGTGTCACAACCTTTTCGCCTGGGTTTTGCTTTAAAAAATGTTTTTCAACCAAAGCAAACGTTTTGTCTCCCCAGTGAATTTCACCTCGCTCGTCAACAAATATTGCGCGGTCAGCATCTCCATCAAAGGCAACGCCAAAATCCGCTTTAACAGCTCTCACCGCCGAGGCTAACTCGCCCAAATTTTCGGGTCGCGGTTCAGGCGATCTTCCAGGGAATGTTCCATCGATGTCTCCGTTTATTGTTGTGACTTTGCATCCCAATTCGCGGATTAAACGCGGTATTGCCAAGTTGCCAACGCTGTTTGCAGCATCAACAACAACGTGATATCGCCTTTTAGCGATTTTATCAACGTTTACATGCCTTTTTACAGCCTCTACATATTCGTCGATTATGCCGTTGGCTGCGTTTACTCTTCCAATATTCATCCATTCAATATAACTTGTCTTTCCATCAAAAAATATGTCTTCAATTTTAATTTCTTGGTCGCGTGAAAGCTCTATTCCATCACTCCACAAAACCTTTATTCCATTATACTCTGGCGGGTTATGCGAGGCGGTTACTATTACGCCACCATCCATTCCGCGGCTTTTTGTTGCATACTGCAGCGCTGGAGTCGGCGCCATCCCACCAAAAATCACGTCGCATCCAGCTGCATTTAAACCAGCAATAACCGCGTTTGTGAGCATGGGACCACTTGTTCTCGCGTCATGTCCCACAACCAATTTTCCCTGTTTAAAGAATGTTCCTATCGCCGCTCCGATTTTTGCTGCTATTTCGGGAGTTAATTCTTTGTTGACTATTCCGCGGATTCCGTTTGTTCCAAAAAGTCTTCTCGCGCCCAACATTTGCATTCCTCCTTAAATTATACATTTGCATATTGTGGTGTTGTCGGTAACCTCTTTTGCTGGGCAAACTAAAATATTTCTTACAAGGGAAACGCCATCCCTAACTTTAACACCGTCAGCGAGAATACATCCTCCCCCTATTTTTGCTTTCATTCCAATTACTACATGTTCACCAATTATTGCATTGTCAATTGATGCGTAATCTGACACCGTGGTTTCTGGAAAAATTATGGCATTCCGTATACGCGCTTCTCGTCCAACTTCAACGTTTCTACCGAGAACGGTGTATGGGCCTACAATTGATTTTTCGTCTATTGAAACCCCTTTGTCAAGCGCTACGGGTTCTACGATTTTTCCTTTGCACATAATTTTCCGCCTACATTTGTTTGCATCCGAGTTTAGTAAAAGCTTGTTTATTTCCATGTAATCTTCGGGTTTGCCCACGTCGGACCACAATCCGTTAAAGATGTATCCGCAAAGTTTTCCTTCTTCTGCAAGTTTTGGGAATATCTCGCGTTCAAGAGAAACCATGCGCCCGCTTGGTATATAATTAAATATTTCTGGGCTTAAAGCGTAGACTCCAGCATTTATTAAATTGGTTGGAGCTTCCTCCTTCCGCGGCTTTTCAATAAACCTTTTAATGCGCTTGCCATCCACCAGCTCCGCAACGCCAAATCTGCTCGGGTCTTCGACCTTGTGAATGGCTATTGTTGCAACAGCCTTGTTCTCGGCATGTTCCTTCAAAATTTCAGTGTAGCTCACATCTGCGAATATGTCCCCATTTAATACTAGGAACGGCGAATCATGTCCAATAAGTTTTTCAGCCTTCTTTACTGGTCCGCCAGTTCCAAGCGGCGTTTTAGGCGGGTCCAGTGAATAAATTACATGTAATCCGCATTTTCGAATTCTATGCTGTTTTATCAAGATCTCGGTTTGCTTATTAACTGCAAGTATCGCTTCTTTTATGCCGTTCTGTGCGAGCCTTTCAAAAGTCCATTGCAGTAGTGGCTTGTTTATTATTGGGAAAAGGCTTTTCGGTCTTGTGCAACTTAGTGGCCTAAGCCTCGTGCCGAAGCCTCCAGCGAGAATAAGCGCCTTCAATGTTTTCACCTGTATTTTGAAACTGCAGACTTATATTCTCATGCATGTGATATAAGAATTCCCAAAATGGAGGCTCAGAATAATGAAAGTTTTACTTCATGAGATGAGCTGGACCGAAGCTAAAGAATACTTTGAAAAAAGCGACATCGCTATAATCCCCGTGGGTTCAAACGAGCAGCATGGACCACATAACCCTTTAGGAACGGACCATCTTATAGCAAAGGCTTTGGCGGAGGAAGTTGCCAAGCGCACGGGTGTCCTATGCGTCCAAGTTATTCCTTTTGGAGTCAGCTCGCATCATAAACAGTTTTGGGGAACAATCTCCATAAAACCAGAAACACTTCAAGAGTATTTGAGAGACGTTTGCCTGTCACTCAACTATTATGGCGTAAAGAAGATAGTCATTGTTAATGGGCATGGCGGCAACCTTAACGCCCTCATAGATCTAGCCAGAAAATTAAGGGAAAACGGAATATTCGTATCAATTTTCCAATGGTGGACAGCGGCAAGCAAGCTTCTACCAGAACTGTTCAAACAAGAGGAAAGGCAACATGCCTGTGCCGAGGAAACATCAATTAATTTGTTTTTGAACCCAAAGCTTGTGAACATGAGCAAAGCCATAGATGATGTGCCATGCGAAAGTACGTTAAAAGCAGAGGGCGTTACGCTTCCGCTTGACACAATAGATTACACTTCATGGGGTGTTTTTGGCAAGTCCACAACTGCATCAGCCGAGAAGGGAAAGCTTGTTTTTAAGGCTGTCGTCAAGGAACTGTCGAGGCATGTTAATGCACTAAAGAAGGCTAAAGTTGAGGAGTTGCTACAAAAATCAAAGATTTAGGCAACAAATCTGGTGGCGAAAAACTTATTTTTATCCATTTAAAGTTTGATTTTGCTCTACGGAGGCAAGCCGACCCTATAATGTTTGAAATACAATCGTGTAACGCGTGCATTCCATCCTTCATAAGAGTGGGTGCATATGCGGAAATCTTCAGTGCTCTTCGTTACAACGCTAAGTACTCTAAGCACTTTGGGAGTCGGCTTGCTAGGTCCCGTATATCCCATTTTCATAATAAACCGTTTTTCTGCATCTGCTGTTGATTTAGGCGTGCTTTATGCGATTTTTTGTGTAACTACCGCCGTTTTTAAGGTGGTTGCTGGAAAACTTGTTGACAGTTTTGGCAAAAGCAAAGTTTTCTTTGTTGGAGTTGCAATTGGCGCCATATGTTCGCTTTCCTATATTTTCGCCCTAAACATAATACAGCTTTACCTAATCGAATTTTTCTACGGGCTTTCCTACGCCTTACAACGTCCAGCGCTGTTGGCTCTAATGTTCGATGTGAGCAACACATGCAACAGAGGACTTTTTCTGGGATTATTTGAATCTATTTACGATTTTACTGAGGCGTTTGCCGCCGTGTTCTCCGTAATCATAGTTAGCAAGTTCGGTTTCGAACCGCTTTTTTTGATGTGTTCTGGCTGCCAAGCAACAACTGGCATTTTAATTTTAAGGGCCGAAAACAAACCCTTCCTCAAGCATTAAGGAATTATTCCCATTCTATTGTTGCTGGAGGCTTATGCGTTACATCATAAACAACACGCGTAACTTCTGGAATTTCATTGGTTATCCGTGTTGAAATTTTCTCTAAAACTTCGTAAGGGATTCTCGCAAAGTTCGCGGTCATTGCCTCGCGGCTTTCCACGATCCTAACAGCCACAACATAACCGTATGCTCTTGCATCTCCTTTAACGCCAGTAGCCCTTGTATTTGTCAAAACGGCAAAGTACTGCCACAAGTTCTCCGCTAAGCCACTCTTCTCAATTTCCTCCACAACAATTTTGTCCGCCTTCTTTGCAATCTTAACCTTCTCCTTGGTTAACTCTCCGATTATCCTAACAGCTAAGCCTGGACCTGGAAATGGCTGTCTGAAAACGATTTCTTTTGGCAGTCCAAGTATGTTTGCTACTCTCCTGACTTCGTCCTTATACAAGTCGCGCAGTGGCTCCACAATCTTTTTGAACCTCATCTTTGTTGGCAAGCCAGCAACGTTATGGTGCGTCTTTATCTTGTCGGAGAACTTTCTAAACCCAGATTCAATTCTGTCTGGGTAAATTGTTCCTTGAATAAGATAATCGGCGCCTGTTTTTTCGGCTACTTCCTCAAAAACTCTTATGAACTCCTCGCCTATGATCTTCCTTTTCTGTTCAGGCTCTGTAACGCCTTTAAGCCTTGCTAAAAACCTTTCTTGTGCGTTTACAATTATCAGTTTTATTTTGAATTTTCCAAACACTTCTTTAACGAATTCTGGTTCGCCTTCTCGCATGAAACCGTGATCAACAAAAACCGCTGTAAGCCTATCACCAATTGCCTTTGCTGCAAGCGCTGTTGCTACACTTGAGTCTATGCCACCGCTTAATGCGATTATTGCTTTTCCCTCGCCGACTTCCGTTTTTATTTCATCAACCATTTTTTCAATTTGGTCTTCCATTTTCCAGTTTGCTTTGCATTTGCAGACTTCGAATATGAAGTTTCTGAGCATCTGCATGCCTTTTTCTGTGTGGACGACTTCTGGATGCCATTGTAAACCATAAATGGGCTTTTCCTTATGTCTAAAAGCTGCAACTGGACAATTTTCCGTATGCGCTAAAACCTCAAATTCCGTTGGCAGGGCAAAAACTGTGTCGCCGTGGCTCATCCAAACTTTTTCTCTTCGCTTTAATCCTTTCAAAACGCCGGCTGGCTTATCCACAGTCACATAGGATACTCCGTATTCCCTATTTTCTGCCTTTTCAACCTTTCCACTCACAATCTGGGCGATAAGCTGGTGTCCATAGCACAAGCCTAAAATTGGCAGTCCTAAATCCAAGATGCCTTCATCCATTTTTGGTGCGTTTGCCTCGTAAACGCTTGCTGGCCCACCCGATAAGATTAATCCTCTTACGTTAAACTTTTCTTTTAGCAGTTCAATTTCTTTCGGTTTTATGTCGTGTGTAACAATTTCCGAGTATACGCCGTTTTCCCTTATCCTTCTTCCTATGAGGTGACAGTATTGCCCACCAAAATCGAGAACAAGTATCGTATCATACTTCATTGTGCATCGCTTCTGCATTACATGCTTACCCTTATACTTAAGCATAAAGATACTTCTGCAATTCCCAAGACGTTACACGATCTTCGTTCCCAGAAGCGTGCTTTTCGTATTCCCTCCACTCTTGCATTTTCAAGTCAAAGTATTTCTCTGCGTTTCCTCTTCCTAAAACACGTATACAAATTTCATCGCTTTTCCATTCCTCCAGCGCCTCTTTGAGGGAAGCTGGCAAAACCTTTATGCCCAACGCTTTCCGCTGTGCTTCACTTAAGCGGTAGACATTCATTTCCACTGGTTCGCCAGGATCAATTTTCCTTTTGATGCCATCCATTCCAGCCTCCAAAACCGCTGCATAAGTGAGATATGGGTTGCAAAGGGGGTCTGGACATCTAAACTCTATTCTTGCCTCTTTTTCTTTTCCTGGATAATACTCTGGCACCCTTATTAGTGATGAGCGGTTTCTTTTGCTCCATGTGACATAAACTGGTGCTTCATAGCCTGGCACGAGCCTCTTGTAGCTGTTTACTGTTGGGGCTACAATGGCGCATAAAGCCCTTGCATGTTCAAGTAAGCCGCCTATAAAATATCGGCATTTTTGTGAAATATTCGCATAGCCGTTTCTGTCATAGAAAATGTTTGCTCCAGTTTTAGCGTTAAAAATGCCAACGTGAATGTGCATGCCGCTTCCTGCCTTTCCAAACCACGGCTTTGGCATGAATGTTGCTGTCCACCCATATTTCTTTTCAGCTACGGCTTTTGCCGCAAGCTTATAGCGAACTATGTTATCAGAGGTGGTCAATGGATCTGCATATCTAAATGTAATTTCGTTTTGTGCTGAGCCGACTTCATGGTGTTGTCGTTCAACTGTTATTCCCATTATGCTTAGGGCGTTGGACAGTTCCATGCGGTATTGTTCCGTAAAATCCCGATCTGGAGCTATGTCAAAATATCTATGTTTATCTATCAAATGATTTTCAACAGGATATATTTCGCCTTTCTCATTTTTCTGTACGAGGTAGAACTCTATTTCCGCAGCTGCCGTAGGTCTGTAACCTTCATTCAAAGTTTTTTCTACAGTTTTCTGGCATATATATCGCGGATCTCCTTCAAAGCGCCTGCCATCCGGTCTGTAGATGTCACATATGAAGCTTGCAACGCTTTTGTCGTAAAAATAGTGTGGACAAACCGTAAAGGTTGCTGGGTCAGGCTTCATGATCATGTCGCTTTCTTCTATGCCGACGCCGCCGACTATCGAGGAACCGTCGAAACCCACGCCTTCTTTTAGGGCGTTCTCGCCTTCTTCCGCTGGGATTGTTCTACCCTTAAGATATCCTAAAATGTCAGTGAAATGTAGGAGTATGTAATCAGCATTCTTCATAAGCCTAATGCACAAATCAAACTTTTTTGCGCAATTCCCCATTACATGTAGCACGCTGTTCACCTGAGTCTATGGACAAATTTTTAATAAATAGAATATTTTCTATAAATATAAAAAGTTTATTCTGAAATTAAGCGCAAATGTTAAATAAAAATGTTTATATACTAAATGAATGTGCAGTTTGCGTGGTGAATTTATGATGCTGGATGAAACAGACGTTAAAATATTAAAGGCGTTAACTTCTGATGCCAGACTCTCGTCAAGGCAAATAGCCGACCAGTGCGGCGTTTCCGTTGGTACAGTTCTATCACGCATAAAAAGAATGGAAAACGAAGGAATAATCCAAGGATACTCAGCCCTACTTGACCATGAAAAGCTGGGATATGAACTAACAGTTGTCAGCGAAATAACAGTATCAAAGGGAAGACTGTTAGAAGTTGAAAATGAAATTGCAAGACTTCCAAACGTTTGCTGCGTCTACGACGTAACAGGATTAATAGACGCAATAATAATAGCAAAATTCAAAAATCGCCAAGAACTAAGCAAGTTCACAAAACGCTTACTATCGCTGCCATATGTTGAAAGAACAAACACGCATGTAGTACTAACAACAATCAAAGAAGACTTCCGCATAATCTAAAAGCCTAAACACACAATTTCCAGCCAAAGCAACATTTAATTCCAACAAAAATAGAAAATAAAAAGGTAAACCACCAAGCGGGGGTTGCCAAGCCTGGCCAAAGGCGTAGCCCTGAGGCGGCTATCCCATAGGGGTTCGTGGGTTCAAATCCCACCCCCCGCACTTTGCCAGAACCATGGAGACATCTTCGTATAGCGCATCAGAGAGGGAGGGGGTAGAGAAAATAAAGTCTAGCAAAACATTATTTTCAAAAACCTTGAGGAGATATCCAATTTAGTGTTTTTATCTTGAAAGATTGCGGGTGTTCGTTGTATTTATAAGGAAGTTTGCGTATCTTGATGTGCGGTAACGTTGTGCTGTTAGAGGGCTGAACAGAAGCAACGTTACACAAAAGTTCAACGATAAAATCGGGGTGATGTATTAATGTCTGGAAAATCTGAAACAATATTAATTGGAAGAAAGCCTGCAATGAACTATGTTTTGGCCATTATCACTAGCCTCTCGGCTTCCGACACCAAAGAGATAACCATCAAGGCGCGAGGGCGAGCCATCACGACGGCGGTTGACGTTGCGGAAATCGTAAGGAACAGATTTCTGAAAGACTTGAAGATAAGCAAGATATCTATTGGCACTGAGGAGATGCCGCCGAAACAAGGACAAAATAGGTCGCGAATGGTTTCAACGATGGAAATAACGCTTACAAAATAGGCTTTTGAATTAGACAAGCGAAACAGTGATCGTCCTCACTTTCTTTAATTTTATGTTAGTGGGCAAGGGAATCACCATACTGCGAAATGTCAGATGCTTGTAAGATTTCTCTTCTTTTTACAATTTCCTTAAAATCTACGTAGCCTCCATCAACTATCTTCAGTTTGGCATCAACCTTCTTGCCTTTAATTTCTACGACGTTGTATGAATTGCAAAAGAAACCCCTAAGCTTTTCGCATGAGACACTTCCCGCATGAACCACAAGCATATCCTCAATTTTCCATCGCCATGGTCTATGGCGGTGTCCGCAGAGAACCAAGTCCACTTTGGATTTTACTAGGCTTCTTAGGACGTCGCCAGCATCCACAATTGTTATTTGATCTGCTCCCGTATCTGGGACTGGAATTATGTGATGGTGTATTGTAACTATTTTTACATTGTCCTTATATTCTTCAAGGGTTTTCTCAAGCCACAAATTCTGTCTATGTCCAACCTCGCCATCGTCTCTGTCTGGTCTTGCAGAGCTAAGAACCACGATAACAGCGTCTTCGACTTCAGTTACTTGCGAGAATGGGAAGAACTCTCGAAAGAGCAAATAGCCAGTTGAACGGTAGTCATGGTTTCCGCTTAAATATATTATCTTTTCAGCCTTTAGCTTTTTCAATTCTTTTGAGGCTTCAGTGAACTCGGATATTAAGCCATTTTCAGTTAAGTCGCCTGTCACAAGAACAACGTTTGGCGATAACTCATTAATTTCTTTAATGGCTTTTCGTAAGGTTTCTCTTCGCAGCATTGGTCCACAGTGAACATCCGAAATTTGAACGAGCAGCATTCACGATACGCCTTATTCCCGACTTGCAAGTATCACTATGTAATCTGCAGTGTCTGCACACATGTCTGCAGCGTACTCGATAAACTCAACGAGGTCATCGAAAATTACCATGGCGCCGCAGTTCATTTTCTCCGAATATTTAATGAATAGCGCTTTCGTTTTCAAGTATTCCTCATCAATTTTGTGTTCGATTTCCTCCACTTTCTTTGCCCCGTGGATGGCTTCAGCAGGGTTCGCTGTGATCTTTTCAATGCTTCCGCGTAAAGCGTCAGCGCATTCCACCAGCGTGGAAGTCATGCGAACGGTGTTATCCCATAGTTCTTTCGGTATGTCAGAATCAGAAAGCATCCTCACACATCTCGCCACATCCTTAACGTGATCCGCCAAGGTGTCAAGGCGCTTTACGAGGTGCATCAAATCTTCACGATATTCCGCAAAGAGCGCGGCGCCCTTAGACAGTTCCTTAAAAACTTCTGTTCTTAAGCCGTCTACCTCCTTCTCCATCTTGAAAAGATTTTCGATGCTTTGAAGCGCCTCTTTCCTTTTTGCTTCTGAAATATTCTTTACTGCTTGATGAAGCAAGGTTACGGTGCCAAGAGCCTTTGTTATTTGTTCTTGCGCCAAATCCAGCGCCTTTGTCCTTCGACGTCTCTCAAACCACGCGTAACTTTTCTTTTCCAAGTTTTGCCTCTCCTTCATCATAGTTTTAAAGTGTACCTTATCTTATAATATTTCTCAATTTCCCTCTTCCTCGGATACCCAACAAGCAGTTATTTCTCCCTCTTCATCTATCAGATACTCTTTTTTGAATATGGGCGCTTCCCTTTTGTACCTTTCAACAGCCTCTTTCAGCACCGGAAATACGTTATCGCGGTGTGAGCCAGCGACGAGAACGTAGACTATATCTTCGCCAACATTAAATTCGCCGAGTAGGTGGTGAATTTGCACATCCACTATTCCTGGTTTTTTCTTTAAATCATTACAGATTGTCAACAAAACCTCATTTGCTTTTTCCTCGTAAGCTTCAAGCTCCAGCTTGTAAACTTTTTTGTTTTCTGCCCCCTCTCCGCGTACAACTCCAATAAACATCGCAACTGCTCCTGCCTTGTTAAAACTTGGCTCATTTTTCACGCCTTTTAAAATGTCTAACAACGAAAGTTCTCCCTTCCGATGAACACCCACCTGGCTCTTCACAGCATCACCTTTCATATGCAAAAGTAGCACTACATTAATAATTAGCTCTTATGCAAATCCCCTATGTAATTGCGTATATCCTCGGTTGCAGCTGAGGGAATTGGCAAATCCTTCATTGTCAACAATCCTGAACGCGCCTTAATCACTTTTGGAATCGCGTTTACAACCATAGCGACGGTTCCTATGTCACCGTGAACGCAAGGCTGTATCTTTTGCCTTACTTCTGGAAGTCCTTTGATTGTTATGGCGTCGTACTCCTCTTCAGCGCCTAGATAGGCTTGAAACTCGAGCACTATAACTTCTTTGTTCTTCATAATCCCTTTAGCCTTTTGCTTTAAGCCCGCCACTTCTCCAGCCTTAACTTCTATAAATTGGCTTTTTACCAGTTTCTTGGCAATGACAGGCTCGACCTGTTCGGCTATAATTTTGTCCAGTTTCCATGCAAGGGCATCGGCAATCATGGCTATCGACTGTTCAAGCCCCACATGCCCAGTGATTTGTTTGCTTTCTATTCTTTGATTAAATTCCTCTACAGTTAGTCCGGCGCCTATCTTTTTTTGGAATGGTAACCGCCTTTTTGCCGCGTCCATAACCCGCGTCACCTCTATTTTTTCAATTTTCTGGCAAACCGCCGTTAACGTTATAACCAACGTGTCCATCAAGAAGCCCGGGTTTATGCCCGTGCCGAGCACAGCGGTGTTGTATTTTTTGGCTAGGGCGTCTAATTCTTTTGCAAGTTTTGGCTCGGTGTAGTATGGGTAAGTTAATTCTTCACATGTGGATATCACTTTTACGCTGTTTTTTATGAGTGAAGCTATTTGCTGGTACGTGTCTTTGAGATAGGATGTTGTTGTGTGAATTGCCAGATCTGCTTTAACCTTTGACAATGCTTCATCCACATTGTTTAAAATCTTTATTCCAAGACATCTTTGAACTCCTAACACTTCACCTAAGTCTTTGCCTACTTTATCTTTCGCGATGTCCACGGCCCCAACAATTTCGATTCCATCTTTCTCTAATAGAAATTTGGCGATCAGCGTTCCAACGGCACCAACGCCAAATAAAATAACCCTTATTTTTCGCATTTGCATTTCACCTTCCTTTCTTTTCACCATTTTAGCTTATAAAATGTGCTTGCGCATTTGTAGAGTTGAGCGTTATTTAGAAACCTTTACGTTTGTAAACCTTTATATCCATGGAAAACTCAAACTATGAGAGGGCTCAAGTCTTGGCTACTGCGGAAGCCACAACGCATGAAGAAATCAGAAGGCTTCTAAACATTGAAAAGCTTAAGCACTGTTTTGAATGTGGCATTTGTACTGCAAGCTGTTCAATGGCTGAACTGCTCGGCGAAGATTATAATCCACGAGGGCTTCTTGGAAAAATTTTCTTAAACGCTGAAGATGCTTTATCTTCACATGAGCTTTGGCTTTGCGCATGGTGCTACAAATGTTATAGGCGATGCCCCCAAGCTCTGGAAGTTCCGGAAATCTTTCTTGTTATGCGAACAATCGCCGTGAAACGAGGTTGCTTAAATCCCATAGAAAAAGCTTTGCAAAAAGTTGCACGAAACGTCCCATTACCCCTTGTGGTCACACTTGTATGCTTGCATCCAGAACGCGTCGGACTTAACATACAAGACATTTTAGAAAAAATTCGAGACAAGCGCACTAAACCAAAAACAAGAAAGGCGCTAAAAGACGATGAATGTAAAGTAGCTGTTTTGGGCTCTGGACCCGCAGGTTTAACTGTTGCTTATGAACTTGTTCAACGTGGCTATCCAATAACGGTTTTTGAGTCTCTGCCAGAACTGGGGGGGATGCTTAGAAAGTGCATACCAGAGCATCGCTTGCCGAGGGATATTTTGGAGGAAGAATTATGTTTCTTGAGTAATTTAGGTGTTGAGTTTAAGGTTAACGTGCATGTTGGTAAGGACTTAAGTTTTAACAGTTTGTGGGATAAGAGTTATAAGGCTATTTTTGTTGGTGTCGGTGCCCACAAGAGTCAGAAGCTTAAAATTGAGGGTGAAGACCTAGAAGGCGTGGTTAACGCTTTAGATTTTCTGTGGCGTGTCAAGAACGGTGTAAACGTTGCGCTTGGCAAAAACGTTGCAGTTATTGGCGGCGGAAACGTGGCTGTAGACGCTGCAAGGACTGCTTTAGAACTTGGTGCAGAAAATGTGACAATATTTTATCGAAGGTCAAAGGCTGAAATGCCCGCAAATCCATGGGAAGTTAAAGAAGCGGAAGGAACAGGCGTAAAGATGGAGTTTCTAACGGCTCCGAAGAGGATTCTGGGAGAAGATGGACGAATTTCAGCCATCGAATTTATTCGCATGAAACTAGGCGAATTAGACGAGTCTGGTAGAAGAAAACCGTTGCCAATAGAAGGTTCAGAGTTTGTTTTCAAAGCAGATACTGTCATTTTGGCTATTGGCGAGACCCCAGACTTAGAGTTTCTGCCTAAAGACGTTGTTCTTAATGAAGATGGAACAATTTGGGTTAACCCCATAACCATGGAGACAAGTATGCGCGGAGTTTTCGCTGGCGGAGACGTTGTCACCGGTCCAGCGTCAGTTATTGAAGCTATTTGCGCTGGAAAGCGTGCCGCCAACTCAATTGACCGCTACTTGAAGGCTGAGGGGGCATGAAGTGATGGTTGAGGATGAGAAGCAGAAAGCTGGTGAGGTTTCTGAAGAGGTTCGTATAGGCGTTTATGTTTGCCATTGCGGATTGAACATTGCTGGCTCTGTGGATTGTGAAGAAGTAGCCAAATTCGCCTCTACGCTTCCACATGTTGTTCTTGCCAAGGACTATAGATATACGTGTTCAGATCAAGGGCAAGCCATGATAAAGAATGATATTAAGGAGCATAGGCTTAACCGTGTTGTTGTGGCATCTTGTTCGCCGCGCCTTCATGAACCAACATTCCGAAAGATTTGCGAGGAAGCTGGGCTGAACAAGTACCTTTTTGAGATGGCGAACATACGCGAACAATGCAGTTGGGTCCACTTATATGATCGTGAAGCTGCCACAGAAAAAGCCAAAGATTTGGTGAAGATGGCTGTTGCAAAGGCTGCTCTGCTTCAGTCCCTTGAGGAGATTGAAGTTCCAATACTTCGAAAGACGTTGGTTATTGGCGGCGGTGTTGCTGGAATTCAAGCCGCCTTAGATCTCGCAGATACTGGTTATGAAGTTTATCTTGTTGAGAAAGAGCCAAGCATCGGCGGCATGATGGCGCGGATAGACAAGACGTTTCCAACGATGGATTGTTCAATATGTATTCTTGCGCCTAAGATGTCTGATGTTGGGCATCACCCGAACATTGAGCTTTTAACCAACAGCGAAGTTGTAGACGTGAAGGGCTACATCGGCAATTTTCATGTAAAAATACTGAAAAAACCCCGATACGTCACGAAGGACTGTTCTGCATGCGGCGAATGTGCTAAAGTTTGTCCAGTCACAGCCCCAAATGAGTTCGACGCGGGCTTAGCCATGAGACACGCAATTTACACTCCTTTTGCGCAAGCGGTTCCAGCAACATACATAATAGACATGAACCTCTGCCTAAACAAGGAAGGCATAATTGTCTGCGATAAATGTATGCGCGCATGTGAAAGACAAGCCATAAACTTTGACATGAAACCCGAAACAATAGAAATCGACGTCGGCACAATAATTGTGGCAACAGGCGCAGACATTTTTGACCCCTCAAACTTGCCAAACTATGGATATGGAAAATATCCAAACGTTATAACGTCGCTCGAATTTGAAAGGCTTATTAATGCTGGTGGGCCCTCTGGCGGGCGCCTAATAAGGCCAAGCGACAAGCAAATACCAAAGCGCGTGGCATTCGTTCAATGCGTCGGCTCCCGCTCAAACAGAAACGAAAGACAATACTGCAGCAACGTCTGCTGCATGAACACGATTAAGGACAGCCTCCTAATCAAGGAGCACTGGCCTGAAACTGAAATTTACGTTTTCTATGTTGACATACGGGCTTATGGCAAGGGGTTCGAAGATCTTTATAGAAGGGCAAGGGAGGAAGGCGTCAAATTCATACGTGGGCTGCCAGCAGAAATAATTGAAGATAAGAAAACGCATAGCCTGTGGCTTGTTGGCGAAAATACGTTGCAGAAAGAGTTGTACAAAATAAATGTTGACATGGTAATCTTGTCAGTTGGCTTGGAACCGCGAAAAGACAGCGAAGTGATACAGCGTCTGCTAACTCTCTCCCGAACACAATACGGGTTCTTCATGGAAGCACATCCAAAGCTTAGGCCCGTGGATGCCGCAACTGGCGGCATATTTTTTGCAGGATGCGCCGAAGCGCCTAAAGACATAAAGGACAGCGTGACACAAGCAAGCGCTGCCGCGGCTAGAGCTGGAATTTTAATGGCCAAGGGCAAAATAGCCGTTGAGGCAATAACACCTGTGACTTTTACGGAAAAATGTAAGGCATGCGGACTTTGCACAAAAGTTTGTCCCTACAACGCTTTAACGCTAAATAAAGAGCTTAAGCGTGTAGAAGTGATAGAGGCGGCTTGCGGCGGCTGTGGAACATGTGCAGCCGAATGCCCATTTGAAGCCTTAACTCAAAAACACTTCACAGACAAGCAGATTCTTGCGCAAATAGACGCCGTAACGGAACATGATGCACATAGAAAGATTGTTGCCTTCTGCTGCAACTGGTGCGCCTATGCAGGCGCGGACTTCGCTGGAGTGAGCAGAATGCAGTATCCGCCAAGTGTCCGAATAATAAGAACGATGTGTTCTGGACGAGTTTCACCAAAATTCATCGAAAGAGCCTTCGCCAGAGGCGCCGCAGCAGTGCTTGTTGCTGGTTGTCATCCAGGAGATTGCCACTACATAAACGCCAACTACCAAACCCAAAGGCGTGTGGAACGCTTCTGGAAAAGAATGGAACAGTTGGAATTGAATAAGGAGAGGCTTCAACTTTTGTGGGTTTCTGCGGCGGAAGGCGAAAGAATCGCCTCAAAAATCCGTGAGATGCAAAAAATGATAGAGAAAATTTCGCTTGAAGAAATAGAGCGCTCTAAAAAGGCTTTTGAAAAAGCTTTTGGAGGAAATTAATGCATGCCTGAAAGGATTTGGCGCAAACCCCTTGACAGCGAGAAAGCAATGCTGCCGAAAGCGGAAATTCACATAATTCGTGATCAGTGTAAAGGCTGCGGCTTCTGCATTCAATACTGTCCCCAAAAAGTTTTAGAAGAATCAAATGACATTAATGCGCGCGGCGTTCATCCACCAAGAGTTGTTGACGAAAGCAAATGCGTTTTATGCAGTTTTTGCACTTCAGTTTGTCCAGATTTTGCAATATTTGTGATTGAAAAGAAGGAGCTGAAAGAAAATGTCAAGCACAATTAAAAGGAAGGCTATACTGACGGGCGCCCACTTCATGAACGGCGACTTTGCATGTGCAGAGGGAGCAGTAGTGGCGGGCTGCAGGTTCTTCGCGGGATATCCAATTACTCCAGCAACGGAAATTGCCGAGCGTCTCGCGGAAAGGATGCCAGAAGTAGGTGGAATTTACATTCAAATGGAAGACGAAATTGCATCAATTGCGGCGGTTATAGGCGCGTCCTATGCTGGACTAAAGGCCATGACCGCTACTTCTGGGCCAGGCTTTAGTTTAATGCAAGAGAACATCGGTTTGGCTGTTATGACAGAAACTCCATGCGTGATTGTTGATGTGATGCGCGGTGGACCGAGCACGGGACAGCCAACACTGCCGGGACAGCAAGACGTTATGCAGGCCAAGTGGGGTTCTCACGGAGACTATGAAATTATTGCTTTGTCGCCTTCCTCAGTTCAAGAAATGTTTGACTTGACAATTGAAGCCTTCAACTTGTCCGAGATTTACCGTGTTCCAACAATATTGCTGGCTGATGAAGTTGTTGGGCACATGTGGGAGAAAGTGGTGATTCCTCCACCCGAAAATTTAAGAATTGTTAACCGCAAAAGGCCGAATGTTCCGCCAGAAAAGTATCTGCCATTCATGCCCGACGACGACCTTGTTCCACCCATGGCTTGTTTTGGAGAAGGATTCGCTTTTCATGCTACTGGTTTGACACACGACGAGCATGGTTATCCACAAACGCAAAGTTCAGAAGTTCAAGAGCGTCTTGTTAAAAGGCTCTGCGACAAGATAAGGAAAAACGCTGACAAAATAGTGAAGGTTGAGGAGGTTATGCTTGGGGACGCGGATGTCGTGGTTGTAGCCTACGGTATAGTTGCAAGGGCTGCACTAAGCGCTGTGAGAAAGGCTAGGGCAGAGGGAATAAAAGCGGGTCTTCTTCGTCCAATAACACTGTGGCCTTTCCCAGAGAAGCACGTGGAAAAAGCCGCTAGAAAAGCGAAGAAAATAGTTGTTGCGGAAATGAACTGTGGTCAAATCTTACGCGAGGTTCAGAGAGCAGCAAAGGAAACTCCGGTTTCATTCCTTCCAAAGTTGGGTGAGGAACCGCATACGCCTATGGAAATTTTGGAGGAAATTAGGAGGAATAGTTTATGACAACGGAGGTTGAGCATCCGCTTTCAAGGTATTTGCGAAAGGCTATGATGCCTCACATATGGTGTTCTGGATGTGGCAACGGCATAATACTCAACTGCTTTGTTCAAGCTGTGAATGAGCTGCAAATGGACTTGGACAAGCTTGTGGTTGTTTCTGGAATTGGCTGTATTGGGCGGGCTGCGGGCTACATAAACACGAACTCCTTTCACACAACGCATGGTCGCCCAATAGCCTTTGCCACTGGGGTGAAACTTGCTAACCCCAACCTTGAAGTAGTCGTCATAAGCGGCGACGGCGACCTCTTTGCTATTGGTGGAAACCACTTTATACATGCAGCGCGGAGAAACATAGGGATAAAGGTGATTTGTGCAAACAACTTCAACTATGGAATGACTGGCGGACAGCAAGGACCAACAACACCGCTTGAAGCAATCACAACCACAACGCCGTACGGAAATATTGAGCATCCATTCAACCTTGTCCATCTTGCAGCGGCTTCTGGGGCAACTTATGTGGCTAGGTGGACAACACTCCATGTGCGTAGGCTAACGCAGTCAATTAAAAGGCTTTTACAGAAAGATGGCTTCGGTTTTATCGAAATTGTTTCACCGTGTCCCGAAATTTATGGTAGACACAACAAGATGAGAACAGGGCTTGAAATGATGGAGTGGTTTAGAAGAAGCTCCGTCGTGGAAAACTTTTCCGACCCCGCAAAGGCTGAAATAACCCCGGAAAGAATAGTTGTTGGAGAATTTGTAAATATAAATAAGGTGAGTTACGAGAAGCTTCTTCATGAGAAGATAGCGCATATAAATGAAGAGAAGATGTGGGGTGATTCAAAATATGCGAGTTGAAGTTAGGTTTGCAGGTTTCGGTGGTCAAGGCATAATAAAGTCTGGCATAATCGTGGCATCAGCTGCTTGTATTTATGGCGGGAAAAATGCTGTTCAAACGCAGTCCTATGGTCCAGAATCTAGGGGCGGCGCTTGCAAATCAGAAGTTGTGATAGCCGAAGAGAACATAGACTTTCCAAAAGTTGTCGAGCCAGACGTGCTCGTTGTGATGTCTCAGCATGCCTACAACGAATATGCTGGGAACGTGAAAGCTGGCGGAACCGTACTTCTAGATCCAGACATGATTCCTTATGAGAAAGATCTACATGGCATAAAAGTTTTTCGTGTGCCCGCCACGCGGATTGCTGAAGAGCTTGGCAGAAAAATCGTTGCCAACATAGTCATGCTTGGTGCTTTTGCAGCAATCACCAAACTCGTTGATAAGGACGCTTTAAAAAACGCCATCAAAGACAATGTGCCCAAAGGAACTGAAGAGCTAAACCTAAAAGCTTTCGAGATGGGCTATAATTATGGGGAAAACCTTCTGAAAAGCTAGTTTCACCCAGCTTTTTGCGTTTGCGGTTGCGCCACCTGTGTCACTAGCTTTGATTTTCTTATGCCCACATGCCTCAGCGGAACAACTTTTTTCGCTTCGTTGTAAATGTCTGAGGCTATCTTTCCAAGAACTATTTCTTGGGAAAACTGGTCTAATGTTAGGTTTGCAGCCTTTTCTTTGATTATTTTTTCCATTATTGCTCTGACAGCCTTTTCTTGTGATGTTTTGATTCTTGAAAGCGTGAATGCGGATGCTGCCAAACGTAGCTTGTATCCGTCTTTTGTTGTGACGTTGAATATTCCATCAATTTTTGTTGTTCTTCTCCTAACTAGGCTGCGTAGGTAATCTCTCGCATATTCATGTCCCTTGAACATTGTTTTGGCTGTTTTTCCATCAACCTCTGTTATCTGAAAGTACATTTTCAAGTATTGATGCGCAAAATCATTTGTAATATCGTAAAGTGTCGAGTCGATAACTCTCCCTATGAGTTTTTCTGGTTCGTCTGCCGGCACTGCACCTAACTCCACATTTCCAAAGTATGGTGGTGCCAGCACGGTGTACCACGCTTTGCTTCGCCACTTATCCCGAACCTTCTTTGTTTTTGTTGACAAGTTTATCCTCCATGTTGTAGCTTTGAAATTCACATCAAAGTATTAAAAGTTTTACCGTTTCGCTTCTATTTTCTCTATGCCGCCCATATATTTTCTCAAGACTTCTGGAATTACAACAGACCCGTCTTCTTGCTGGTAATTTTCAAGTATGGCAACAATTGTTCTACCAGTGGCTATGGCTGTTGAATTTAACGTGTGCACGAATCCCTTTGGTGGAGCTCCTTCCTTCTCCCTATACTTTATGTTTAGCCTTCTAGCTTGATAATCCGTGCAGTTGCTGCATGAGATTATTTCTCTGTAGGCGTTTTGAGCTGGCATCCATGCTTCCAAATCATACTTTTTCGCGGCAACAGTTCCAATGTCTCCAGTGCAAACGTTTACCACGCGGTAGGGCAACCCAAGCTTTTGGATTAGTTCTTCCGCGTTTCTTATGAGTTCTTCATGCATGCTCCACGAGTCTTCTGGCTTACAAAATATGAACTGCTCAATCTTATTGAACTGGTGTGTTCTAAATATTCCTCTGGTGTCTTTGCCATGTGCTCCCGCCTCTTTCCTAAAGTTTGTGCTTATTCCAACAAATTTTAGCGGCAAATCCTCCTCCTTTAAAACCTCGTTCATGTACATGGCTGCGATGGGATGCTCAGAAGTTGCAATCATATAGAGGTCTTCATCTTCAATCTTGTATAGGACATCTTCGAAATCGCTTAGTGAAACCACACCCTCATAGGGTTTTCTTCGCATCATGAATGGTGGTTCTATTGGCTTATATCCTCTCCTAATCATCTCTTCTAGAGCAAAGTTCATCAGCGCCATATCCAAAAGCACCCCTTCGTTTTTTAGGTAAAAGAATCTGGCGCCTGCAATTTTTCCAGCTCTTTCCACATCCATTATGTCAAGTTTCAGTGCTATGTCGATGTGATCTCTAACTGGAAAATTAAATTTTGGTATTTCCCCCCAAAACCTTATCGGCACATTATCGTTTTCATCTTTGCCCACAGGCACGCTTTCATGCAAGAGGTTTGGCAAACGCATCAGGCAACTGTGCACTTTTTCCTCGTAATCCGCCACTTGCTTCTCAATATTTTCTGTCTCTAAATCGATCTCCTTTGCCCTTGCAAGTTCCTTCTCGGCGCTTTCCCCCTTCTTCTTTAACGTCGCAATTTTTGTGGTTAAAATTCTCCTTTCATGGCGGAGCTCGTTCAGCCGCGTTAATAGTTGACGCCACTTACGGTCACAGTCAATTAGCTCATCAAGTATCTTGATGTTTTCTGGGTCTCCCCTCTTCATCATATTGTTTTTCACGAACTCTGGGTTTTCGCGTATAAGTTTGATGTCAAGCATTTTCTCACGCGAGACTAGGGTTATGGCTTATTTTAGCCTTCTAACTTACATTTTGAATTAACTATTTAACCTTGCGATATAAACATGGCGAATATAGGAAAGTGTTTTATTCTCATACGTCTAAACATTTTTGTTTCTGGTCGGGTGGTTATGCCAACAGCCTTCGTGTTAATTAACGCCGAGTTGGGTTCTGAAGACAATGTGTTGCGGGAATTGAAGAAAATCGGAGGAGTCGAGGAAGCATTTAACGTTTACGGAACCTACGACATTATAGTAAAAGTTAAGTCTGACACTATGGATAAGCTTAAGGAAATCGTGACTTGGCGCATTAGAAGACTTGACAATGTAAAGGCAACGTTAACCTTGATGGCGGTTGAAGAAACAAAATAAGCTATCGTCCACTTTTCTTTAATACGTGCAAGCTTTTCTCCGCCACTGAAACGCAGAAGAGCAAATCGTCAATTGTGGAAATAAACGTTTGAAATTTACTATAACATTTGATTCTGGTGACAACTTTCGAATTTTCGCAAAAAGTGTCTACGGTCAAGCCTTTCGGCGTCTTAAAATTGTCTGGTGAAACAGCATTTGCTATAGCACTTGCCACTTTGCTATCCACGTATTCAAGCGTTATTTCAGCCTCCAACTTTTTCGCCTCTCAACTGCTTCCCAACAAGCTCATTAACAATTTTAATGAACACTTCAACATTTTCGATTGGAATTTGCGCTCCAGCCGCGACGTTGTGTCCTCCGCCATTTCCCATGCACTTCTCCGCAGCAATCTGCATTATTTCTCCGAGATTTATGCCCTTGTTCACCATCATGTCTATTGTTCTCGCCGAGAACTTTGCAAGATTTTCCTCTTCAACATTTGCATATGCAATTAAAGGTTTTTCTGGGTTTGGAAGGCTTGTTGACAAAATTGATGAAACAGCCCCAATTATCTTGTCGTCTATGAAATCCTCGCCATAAACAACATAAATGTTGTCCATCTCACGCATTCTCTCAGCAGGCTTTTCCATAATCCATCCGAGATATTTGCTGATTGTTCCCCTGTACTCTTCAAGCACCTTAATCGCGTTTTCAAGAGCTGATCCCCTATCTCCCATGCAAATGGAGACGCCGAGACTTGGTTTATCCATGCGTCCAGTCGCGTTAAGCAATACCGCAAATTCTCTTGCGTCCCTAAGAGGTGTCCAAGGTTCCTCATTTTTTAAGGTGTAAACGTGTCCTATTAGGTTTCCAATTTCGTAGTGCAATCCTTTCGAGAGTAAGTGGTCAGCAATGGCTGAACAAAGGGTTCTCTTTTCTTCCTCAGATAGGTCTCTTAAGGCGCGCCATTTCTCGCCGTCCTTTAACTTTATGTTTAGGCTTGCCAGGAATTCTACGCTTTTGTCTTCTCTTCCGCTTATATCTGGTATGAAGGGGTTTGTTGTTGAAGCCAAGCTTTTATGGATTGGGCGTGTTTCCCTACCGAAAAATATCAGATCTTTCTCAACTGTTACTAACCCAGTCCTTAACGCGTCTTCAACTATTTTTGCATTAACTCCGCCGAGCATCCGCTGGTTATACTTGTCCTGTAAATCGCCTAACGCTCCAACAATGGCTATGGGCGCTAAATCCACATTATCCTTATCGACAGCTTTTGCCACAAAATAGGCGACTCCAGCGCCGCTAATGTCACGTGCACCATCTATTCCATGCAAATGCGGGTTTACTTGCACGAAACTTGGCAACTCCTTTTCTGTTGCTTGATGGTGGTCTAAAATTACTATTTTAAAATCTGCAAGTTTCTTGTTTAGTAGATTCATGTATCCGCTTCCAAAATCCGTAAAAATTATGAGTTGGGGCTTGTCTGACAGGGTTTCGCTAACAATTTTTTCGTCAACCCATTGGGTTATTCTAATCCTGAACCTAGCATCAAGCCTAGACAACATTTTTCCAACAATTCCAGCCGCTGCAACACCATCAGCGTCTAAATGTGAAAAGACATGAATAAAACCATCCTCTTTGGCGACATCCAAAATTGTTTTGGCTGCGCGGTTTGCGGAATCTAGAAATTCTGACATTTGCTTTTCGTCGATATCCATCGTAATCATAGAAAGGCTAGGACACTTAATTATTTAAGGATTAAATGTGGCTTTAGGCGACGGAAGCTATTTTTGGTTCATACTTCCAATTTGGCGGCAATACGCCTTCTCTCTTATAATATCTTGAAAGTTTGTGGATTTTCGCCTCTATAAGCTGCAGCGCCCTTTTGTTATGCAAATCTTTTCTGTGCTTTTCAAGATGAGCGGCGAGGCTTTCAGCCTTCTTGAGCAAGTTTCCTAAATCCTCTGGAATTGAAGGCGCAAGTCCAGCATCCTGCAGTATCTTCGTTATTGTCTTTCCAGTTATGAGTTTAACCAGCGGTATTGCGTATTGGTCGCGTAATATCGTGCCTATGCGGCTTGGCGGATGTCCTTCCCTAGCAAGCTTGATGATTAGAGCTTCAACTTCTTCTGGTTGGTATTTGCACCAGCTTGGTGGTCTCTTGCTCACTGGTCTTGTTTGATGGGATTTTCCCTTTTCTCGTTTTGGCATCTTTTACCCCTTTAAACTCTGTATGAGCGATGGTAGCCAAATATTTAAAATTATTGATGGAGGCTTATCCTTTTACTTTTGCTTGGAACTTGTGTACCATTCTGCGAATTTGCGTAAAGCCCTTGCACGATGCGAAAACATGTTCTTCTCGGCTATGCTCATCTCAGCAAAAGTTTTGGTGCTGTTTAACGGTTTAAAAATAGGGTCGAAACCAAAACCAGATTGATTTTCGTCTCGCCTCGCTTCTCTCGCTATTTCACCCTCAACCTCTCCAACAAAACATATTGGGGCGACAAAATTTGAGGAGCAATAGGCAATTACTGAGCGAAAAACAGCCTTTCTGTTTTCCAAGTTTTCCATTAAGCAAAGTAAACCATCGTTGCCTATTGTCTTGTACACGTAGGAAGCGTATGGTCCTGGGAAACCGTTTAGGGCTTCTACGAAGAGTCCTGCATCTTCTACTATTATTGGTAAACCGCATTTTTTATATGCGTCTATGGCGCTTGTTTTTGCAATTTCTTCTAGGCTTTCGCTCTGAATTTCTAATGTTTTAACTTTCAGCATTCCAACTGCAATTTTGTGTTTTGCCAGTTCGACGCGTGCTTCGTTGAATTTGTTGATGTTGTTTGTTGCGAAGAATATTACTTTGCCCTTCAATGGGAAACTCATTGTTTCTCACAGCTTTTCTTAGCGCCTTCCGCAGCCACGCTAAAATATTTTTCCCAGTTCATCTGCACTATTTCTAGGATGTTGCCGTCGGGGTCCGTAAAACTTGCTTGTTTTCCACCCCAAGGTTCCTCATGCAATTCTTTAATGAACTTTACACCCCTTTGTTTGAGCGTTTCATATACTTCTTCAACGTTATCTACAAGAAATTCCACTGAAGGCGATGATGGACCTACTTTTTGTCCTTTTTCCAGTTTCGGGATCAAACCAATCTCGATTCCACCGCACTCAAAGCCTACGTAGCTTGAATATTCATACTTCTTCTCTAAACCCAAAATTTTCTCGTAAAATTCTTTTGTCGTCTTCAGATCTGAAACATAGAATGTTACGCACCAGACAGTCTTAATCATGCCTCTTTCTCTCTCCTTTCAGCAACATACCTTCCCCTTCTTTCTATCTCCCTAACCTTTTCTAAAACGCTTTTCGCTTTTTCTTCACCTAAAACTTTTGAATATCCTTCTATAACGGCATTGAAACATTCTTCCGTGAAGCGGAAATGAGTGCTTTGTAAAGCTCTTTTCATAAGGTGTAAGTCAACCCCCATTGCTTCAATCTCCATTGTTTTTTCGCCAAGTCCGAAATCAACGAAGTAAATTTTTCCTTCGCGGTCTAGTATCATGTTTGAAGTTGTTAAATCGCCGTGAATTATGCCTTTTTCATGAAGTCTTCCAATTAATTCGCCAATTTTTATGCAGATAGCTTTTCTTTCGCTTTTTGTAATCTTGCTTAGCAACATTTTTACCTGTGTTCCTTCAATGAACTCCATTATTATCGCGTTTTCGCTGATATCAACCAGAAAAATTGTTGGTGTTGGAACTCCCGCTTTCTTCGCTTCACTCATCAATTGTGGCTCATGGATTGTCCTATATGCTCTTATTCGATCATCCAGTTGTGCTGGACGGTATTTTTTCGGCAAACGCCTTTTGATAACGGCTTTTCTTCCATGCCAACTCGTAAGGTAAAGGTTTGCTTCCGCTCCCTTCTTTATTAAGCGGAGCTTCATTTCACCCATGGAGCCTCAACCTCTTCAAGACGCCACCTAAGTTTAACAAAACTTTGTTCAATCGGCGTCAATATGCCATGCTTGTAGGCTAGCATGCCTGTCCAAGCTATCATCGCTCCATTGTCCACTGCGAACTCGCTTGGAACAACACAGAACCTCGCGTCATGTTCCTCTGCAATAGCTTTAATCATTGACTGTAATCTTTTGTTTGCAGCCACACCGCCAGTTAACAAAACTTCCTTTTTCTCTGTGTGTGCCAATGCCCTTTCAGTTATTTCCGTAACCATGGAGAAGGCTGTCTCTTGAAGGCTATAACACAAGTCCTCAAGCCTATGCTTCTTGCTTTTTAGCAGATTCACCGCAGCGGTTAGTAAACCACTGAAAGAAGCATCCATACCCTTAACAGTGTAGGGCAATGGAACAAGCCTTTCCCCTTTAGCTGCAAGTTTCTCCACCACAGCGCCAAAGGGCATGCCCTCTTTCTGCTTTAAACCAGCTTCTCTCGCAAAAACGTCAATACAGTTGCCAAGGGCTACGTCTAAGGTTTCTCCAAACACCCTATAACGTCCAGAATCAAAAGCCGCAACAATAGTGTTACCCCCGGAAACATAAAGCGTAACTGGATCCTTAGCTCCTGTTTTTAGCTTACCTATTTCAATGTGGGCTATGCAATGGTTAACCCCGACTAACGGGACTCGCAAATAGTATGCTAAAGCGCGGGCTATTGTGGCGCCGGTTCTTAGGCATGGACCTAAACCTGGTCCTTGCGAAAACGCGATGATGGACAAATCTTTTGCTTTTATTTCCGCCTTTTTTAGTGCTTCTTCCAAGACTTGGCTTGCTTTTTCTGCGTGGTGTCTTGCTGCTTCACGTGGGTGGATTCCGCCTTCTTCTGGCACATATGCGCTTATGATGTTTGCCAAGATCTCGCCGTTTGATGTTGCTATTCCCACGCTGAAGTCGTCTGCTGTTGACTCTATTCCTAGGCAGTACACTGTTTCTGCGGCTTTTCTTTTCATTCTAATCCTTCTCAACGTTCCTTTAGTGGGTTGTTAGGCATACACTTTTTATTTAAAATGTTTCATATATTAGTAGATGGTGAGGCTGAACGGTTAGAAATGGCAAAACATAATGATTTGGAGCAGAGAGCCCTCCAATACATAATGCGCATGGGCGCTGATGGTGTCCTCCAGTCAGAGTTATGGCGTAAATTGGGCGCAAGCAGCAGAGAAGGCTCTAGAATAGCCCTAAAACTTGAGAGTAGAGGTTTGATAAGGCGGGAAAAGGAGCTACGCGATGGTAGATGGACTTATAGGCTTTTTCCAAAAAGGCTTCCAGCATCAATAGATTCGATAGCAGACTGCCCATGCCTCATGTGCCCGGACGCTTCAAGATGCGACCCCGCAAGTGCCATTTCTCCGCAAACATGTGAGAGGCTTACACAGTGGCTTATTTCAATTTCTAAGGATGAACCTACACTTTTGGGTGACAGCTAGTTTTGCCCAAAGCTTGGATTCAGGAAAGGAAAAGGGACTACTACTACAAGAAGGCTAAGGAAGAACTTTATCGTTCAAGAGCCGCCTACAAGCTTTTGCAAGCAGTTGAAAAATACCATTTCATGAGAAGGGGCGACGTGGTCGTTGATCTGGGCGCGGCCCCGGGAGGCTGGCTTCAAGCTGCAAGAAAAGTTGTTGGGAAAAAAGGCTTTGTTTTAGGCGTTGACCTCAAACGCGTAGAACCTCTTCCAGAAGATAATGTTCGCACAATCATAGGTGACATAACCGAACAAGAAACAGTTGAACAGATTTTGAGTATTCTTCCCCATAATGCTGATGTCGTAATTTCAGATGCCTCGCCTAACATTTCTGGAGTTTGGGAGGTTGACCATGCACGGCAAATAGATTTGGCGCAACATGCCCTCGAAATAGCGATGAAAACGCTGAAGCCTTCTGGAAACTTTTTTGTCAAAGTTTTTCAGGGCGACATGCTTGACGATTTTATAAAAAAAGTTAGTGGATGCTTTGAAGTTGTGCGTGTTATAAAGCCAAAGGCAAGTCGAGCTAAAAGTTCAGAAATATTCATTTTGGGATTACGCCTAAAAAAGAAGACTAGCATCAAATATTAAATCCTTTAAGCGCTATTTTTATGTTGGGTGAAACCCCTTTGCGAATTGTTGCGGCAGACTCTTCCTCCGCTGTGCTGGACAATAAATTTGAGCCAATTTACATTGTTGCGACGGCGGCGGTTGTTGTTGACCCACCCTATAGGGAACCATCACTTAGCATAGCTGAACCAGTTTTTGCGGATGCCAAAAACGGACATGAAGTAATAATTAAAGAGGCGGAGCTCTGCAAGGAACTGCTGGGCAAGGTGAAAGCGGATGTCGTGCATCTTGACATGTCTTTAGGCGCGGTTTCTCTTGAACAGCTTTCTCCAATCCAGTTTTCAAACATGAAAATTTCAAATAAAGCTAGAAGACACCTTCTAAAAATCTTTCCAAAGATAAGGAAAGTTGCTGGCGAAATCACCCAGAAATACGGTGTTGACGTCCTAGCCATTGGAAAGGAAAGCATACCAGTGCGAATAGCGGAACTAACTTCTGGAGCCCACGCAATTTTGTATGTATGCGAGAAAGCATTAAAAGAGGATAAAGCGTTCCTACTAGGTTTGCCCTCAAAATGCCAGCACAAAATCGCTGAAGGGAGGGTTTACCTTTATTCGCTGATGCTTGCTGAACACGATGTGAGAGGCCATGCAATAGACGAAAAAGAAGTTTTAAAAAAAGTTAATATTACTGAAATGTTAAACCCAGTTGCAAGAGGCTTCAGAATAATAAAAATAGCTAAAAAGGATTAAAATGGAAAACAAAACGGTAAAGGATACGCAGGAAATATCGCCGGGTGTGGCTGTTCTAGCAGTGATTGCCAGCTTCTTACTTATGTTGTTTTTAGGAGTTTTTGTCTTCGCTCTGCTTGGCGAAGAAATTGGCGAGAAAATTTTCATGGTGCTTGGAGAATTGCTCATCGCAGCTGTTCCGTTCTGCTATTTAATTTACAAAGGAGTTGACATTAAAAAGTACATAGGGCTTGAAATAAATTTTAAAAGTATCGCATTGGGTGTTGTTGTTGGCGCTTTGTTGCTTTTATTTGACATTTTCATTATCATAGTATTAACAATGTTACTTGGCCAAAGCGAAGCTGTTGAACAAAGCAATAAACGAATAATCGAAATGAGCAGTTCTATAGAGGGATTAATTTTGGTTGTTGCAACTCTAACATTGGCTGGGCTATGCGAAGAATTCGCTTTTAGAGGTTTTCTGCAAACTGCCATAGGTGGCAGATACTCTTCTGGAGTAGCCATATTTGCATCTTCGTTGGTTTTCGGTCTCTTACATTTTGACCCGCAAATGGTTTACACAATTGCCGCTTTTCTATTAGGTTTAGTTTTGGGTTACGTTTATTATAAGTGGCGTTCGTACACCATATCAGCTTCTGCTCATGCAACATTGAATCTTATAGTCCTGGCTTTGGCGCTTCTCTTTCCTTAACCATCATTTAACGATTTCTAGGCTTATGTCCAAAGTTTTTGGGCTTGCTGTTATTTCGCCTAGGCTTATAACGTCAACGCCTGTCAAAACGAACTCCATGAAATTTTTTGTTGTTATACCGCCACTTGCCTCCAAAATAACTTTTCCGTAAAAACCCTTTTTCTTCAAAAGTTCCACAACCTTCCTTATTTTTTCTGGGGTGAAGTTGTCCAGCATGATTATGTCGGCTCCACTCTTCGCAGCAACCAAAACATCTTCAATTCTTGAAACTTCAACTTCAATTTTCTTGCCAAAAGAGGCACCCTTCTTTGCCTTAGCTATTGCTTCTTTGATGCTGCCAGCCACTGCTATGTGATTATCCTTTATCAAAACCATGTCGTCTAAGTGAAACCTATGCGTGTCTCCCCCACCTATCCAAACAGCCTTTTTATCAAAGTATAATAGTCCAGGCGCTGTTTTCCTTGTGCAAGCAACTTTCGTTTTGAGTTTCGCCTTCCTTATTTCTTCTACGAGTCTCCGTGTTGCTGTTGCAATGCCGCTCATTCTTGAAAGAATGTTTAAGACTGTGCGTTCAGCCGTTAATATTGTCCGCGCATCACCAGAAATTTTCATTAAAACTTGTCCTGCTTTTACATTGGCTCCATCAGCAACCAAAGCCTCAACTTTAAGACCAAGGCCTTCTAAAAGCGTCTTTGTCTCCTCAATTCCAGCGGCAACTCCGCTTTCTTTCATGATTATTTGCGCTCCAACGATCTTTTCTGGCGGAACTGCTAATGCGGTTGTTATGTCTCCTTGTCCAACGTCTTCGGCTAATATTCTTTGAAGTTTTTCTTCCAAAATTTTGCGTGGAAGGAACATACTTTTAACTTCGCCTTTTCGCTTAAAATACTTGCTTTTCACCAGCAACCTCAGCTATCATTTTCACAGCGTTTTCTAACCCATCGTATTTGGCTGCTTCCTTCTGTATCTCCATTAGTCGCCGTGGGGTTTCGCTTTCCAAAATTTTTTCAACAATTTTTAACAGCCTTCCCTTGTTAAGTTTTTCTTGTTGGATGATTTCTGCAGCGCCAATTTTTTCAGCTTGTTTAGCGTTGATGATTTGTTCCGTGTGATTCGGCGTCGGCACAAGTATCATTGGTTTTCCATAGCATATGCATTGGGTTAGGGTTCCATGTCCAGCGCGACTAATCACTAGGTCGCACGACTTTAAGTACTCAAAGCGGTTTGGAATCCACTTGTAAATTGTCAGATTGCCATAACGCATTGGCTTATCATCTGCATTGGGATAGCCCAACGACATGACTATTTCATAATCTTCTGGAAATTCAAGCAAAATTTTCCTTAAAATCCCGATTAGATAAGCTCTTTCTTTAATTGGACCACTTATCGGAACAAAGATCAGGGGCTTATCCGTAGGCAGTTTTAGCTTTTTCCGCAGTTTCTCCTTTGGTGGCAACGCATGCGGGTTTACCGGCAAGATTGGACCAATCAACTTTACCTTTTCTCTGTAAAATTTTGGAATGTTTAGGTTTCCAGCGCATATTGTGTATGGCTGCGGAAAGTCTGGTATCAAAACGTATTTTCCGCTTGTCCAAATCTTGCCGATGAGCGTTAATGTTATGGAGTCTGCGAACCTTGCCAAACGCAAGAAGCGTTTTCTTCTGGGAATTATGACTTGAAACTGATTTAGAATACAGATTCTTGGTATTCCCAAAATTTTTGCTGCGATTAGCGGCGAAACACGCGAATCAGAAACTACAATATCGGGCTTGAAGCGTTCAATAGCCCTTATCTCCGCATTAATCTGCTCTAGAAGAGTGAACGAAGCTAAAAATGGTCCAGGGTTGATCGCTGTTTGCTTAAAGTCTATTGTTCCGTCAGGCTTGACCTTAAAACCTATCGAGGGCGCCCTTATCAATGGCAGCTTTTCCTTTTCAACTTGGCTTATGCCTTCGCCATATGTGGAAAACATTATTTCGGCATTTCTAAGTTTCTTTGCTATTGGTATGCATCTTCCAACGTGACCCAAACCGATGCCGCATGGCGCAAAGTAAACTTTCATATAGTTATTTCCCGCCAAGGGATTTGCGCTTAACCTCGCCTCTTGGTTTTTCCTCTTCAAAAATTATGGCTTGGAACTTGTAGATTTTTGTGTCTTTTAGGAGCCAAGCGTCTGGCGGCAGCCCCGCCTTTATACAGCATTGGCATAGGAACTCCTCCTCGTCCCATCCCCATTCAACTGGAACTTGAGGCAAAAGCAAACCTTTGAATATGCCCCTTTCAATCATTAAACCGTCTTCTCCAACTTTTATTTTGTTTGGATAATCGCTTGTCTTTTCAACGCTTATTAGTTGTGGTGGCGTGAGCACGCTTACTTCAAACACTACTTTGTCAAGTTCGTTCAGTGAGAGCGGGTAAAAACGCGGGTCTTGCGTTGCCGAGCTTATTGCGGAATCAATTACAGCTTCAACAAGTGGTGTTGTGGGGTATGGGTATCCTATACAACCTCTTAACTCTTTTTCTCCGTTTGTAAGAGTGTTTATTGTGACGAATACGCCGCATGGTTGCCGAAGTTTTTCCGATATGTTTTCTGGCGCTTTCGTTTTGCGTCTTGTCTTTAGGTATTCTTCTACTGCTTCACGTGCAAGTTTTACTAGTAATTTGCCTTCTTCTATGTCTAGTTCAAATGGCAATTTTCCATTCCACTGAAGGCGTGAATCTGAATGCTCAGTAAGCCTTCTAGACTATTAAGGTTAAAACTTTATCGATTCTTCCTTTATCCCATCTTTCGTTATTAGAAGGAAGTCTATTCCGTCTCCGCTCATTACGTCTCTACTTATGGCTGATTTTATTGCTCTAACAACAAGCTCCTTCGCTTCTTCGATAGGCATATCTTCTTTGTAGCCGTCTTCGATCACGCCCATGGCGATTTCTGTTCCTGAGCCCACAACAGCGTACTTTTCAGATATAAGCGAACCGAGGATGTCAAGAACGTATATGGATGGGCCTTCTTCGTCTATTCCGCCCACGATCGTTTGTGTTATTAGCGGTGCTCTTCTCTGCTCAAAAAGCACGTTTGAAATCAGTTTTGCCGCTGACCTTACGGAAATTGGTCTTCCAGTTTCGAGAGCGAACAGGTTTGCAAAGGCTTCAACTTCCCTGACGAGAATTTGCATGTCCGACACTAACCCAGCACATGCGGCGCCTATACGGTCTGTTATTTTGAAAACCTTTTTTCCTCCCTTGCTTACCACTAGCGTGCCGTACGAAACGCGCTTTTCAGATGCAAGTATGACGCCATCTCGGCATACGACCCCAACCGTTGTTGCTCCTGGAATCCACAAGTATTCGCCTCGTTGTGACTGCTCTTCCATAGAGTGTTCACCTTTTCCGTGAATATATTCGGGGCAACCTATTAAACTTAATTGTATTGTTCTTTTAGATTTCTATAGTGTTTATATTTAACAAGCTGTTTAATCTTTTAAGCTGTTCTCTATAGTCGCCATAAACCATCACATGGTGGTTGCCCGATGTTTTATGGACAAATTCGCGCGAATTTTTAATTTTCACTTTAACTGTAATTCTACAGTACCTTTCGCTATCCATTTCCGTGCAGTCCATGATGACGCCGTTGGCGACAACCATGTTCTTCAAGTCTCCACTTAACCTACAAACTGTTACTTCTTGTCCAATCTTCATTTTCACGAAGGCTGTTAGGCTTCCAGTAAAACTCTCCGTATGGTATCGCCTTAAAATGTATGGCGATGCGTCTGCGTTGTAGCCTTCCATTTTTCTTGGGCATACGCAATGGCTGAGAACCAGCGCATCGTCTTTTGTGTCAACAAACGTGTTTCCCATAAAGCATGGTTTTTCTGCAACGTAATGGAGGATTACCATTGAAAGTAACGAGATGATGTCCGCCTCGCAAGCTGCTGGTATTCCTTCATCCCGCAGATTCGTGTAGGCGAAGCATGGAACTGGCAATGGGTTGTCGCCATAAGCCATTGTTATCGCTTGGGCGTTTTTCTCACTCAACAGATCTTTCATTAGAATGTATAATTTGGCGACTGCTTTGACGTCTGTCTTTGAGGGTTCAACAATTTTATCTGCCTCGCGCATCCATTTTTCAACAAGCTGCTCGGCAACTGCGTCATCTATTTTTTCCCATCGCTTCATTACATCTTCGCTTTGAACGTACTCAAGTTCTATTCCAAACCTCTTTTTGATGGCTTCGCGTCCACCCTGGACACGTGATAAAAATCGC
Source organism: Bathyarchaeia archaeon (assembly GCA_038883655.1). GTDB lineage: Archaea > Thermoproteota > Bathyarchaeia > Bathyarchaeales > Bathycorpusculaceae > JAVZLQ01. The sequence goes on along the minus strand of JAVZLQ010000003.1, from coordinate 138,725 downwards.
TCCCAGTGAGGGTAATCCTCATTTAAAACTAAAATTTTTGTTCTTCTAAGTCTTTCCCTAACCGAGATTGTTTCCAGATAATCGTTTATGTCTTGGTGATCTAGGGCAACCCAAACGTTATTGCGCGTGTACACATATTCCAGCGCGTCTAACGGGTTGTTTACTAATCCCTCATCATTGAAAAGCATTATTGGTAGCCCACGCTTTGCTATTTCAGTTACGCAGTTTCCTAAGCCGAGATGTGGCTTGTATAAGAGTATGACGTCAGCATCCTTCGCATGTACATCAAAAATTGCGAGGTCTTCTTCGTCGTTGATTGTTATTCCCTCTAAAATTTCGGCTTTAATTTTCAAGTTTTTATTGAGCTGCTTTATTCTTTCATTTAGAAATCTCTCTGAAACTTGCCCTTTTCTGCAAACTAAAACTGGGAGAACCTTTACTTGTTCCGTAGTGTTTTGCAAATCATTCCCTTAAGTATATCGCGGAGAATTGTTTAATAATGTTGTGTCCATTTTTTCTGCAGGTGCTGTTAAATGATAAGTCTCTGCGTAAGATGCGATGATGGCGTTTGGTTTGGAGTGGCATGTGATGAAAGAAAAGTTTTTGCCACTAGTTTCGGCTTTAGCAAGGCTTCTGTGCTAAAGAGTCTTTTGGAAGGAATTCCTTTTGATTCTCCCTTTCAGTATTCTGAAGAGGTTTCTCCGTTTGCTGGGCATGTTCTGGAATTAGTCAAAAATGTTTATTATGGAAGGGACGTTGTGGTCGATGTACCGTTGGCTATGGAGCAGTTATCCACGTATGCACAAAACGTGATAAGATCTGTTTTGCTAATCCCCGTTGGATACGTTTCCTTCTATGGTTATGTTGCCAAAGCAGTTGGTGGAAGTCCAAGGGCTGTTGGGCGTGTTATGGCTATGAATCCTTTTGCACCGCTCGTTCCATGCCATAGGATTGTCTGTTCAGACTTTACGTTAGGCGGGTATGGAGGCGGCTTAAACGTTAAACTTCAACTTTTGAAGCGGGAAAGTCGAGGCTATATTTCAAAAAGAGAAATTTACTTGAATGGTAAAAGACTACTTTTATTCCCAGTCGAGAATGTGCTAAACAGAGTTAGAGAAGAAAATTAACTATTTGAACGGCTTAATTGTCGGCGTGTTTGTGCTGTTTTATCGTAAATAATAAATGTGCGGTGGGTAAACCAAAAAGCGAGGGGTTTGATGGTTAAGCGTGGGCTTTATGTTGGACGCTTTCAGCCTTTCCATTTGGGGCATCTCGGCGCGATAAAGGACATTTTGAAGGAAGTGGATGAGCTGGTCATTGTCATCGGGAGCGCGCAATACAGCCACAACCTAAATAATCCATTCACGGCAGGCGAAAGGCTTGTTATGATTCGCAGAGCACTTGAAGAGGCTGAAATACCTCACTCGAAATTTTGGATTGTGCCAGTTCCAGACGTGCATTTGCATATGATGTGGGTTTCCGCCGTGGAGGGCTATACTCCGCACTTCGATGTTGTTTATTCGAATGAGCCTCTGACACGTAGGCTCTTCATTGAAGCTGGATATGAAGTGAAAAACATTCGTTTCCATGAGAGGAAGCTTTACTCTTCAACGGAAATCCGCGAAAGAATGCTTAAAGACAAGAGTTGGGAGGAGCTTGTTCCAAAAAGTGTGGCAGCTTTCATAAAAGGGATTGATGGTGTGAACAGGCTTCGGGACTTAGTTAAGAGCGATAAAGTGTGACTGAGAAATTCAATGTTTTATTGGCTGTTTTCCACTGCAATAGTAGCCCCCTCTAGATTTTCCGACGTCCACGCACAAGGCAATTTTGTCTCCAATTTTCACTTTGAATTTTTCAGCGGCGTTGCCTTGATTGATGGATATTTCCAGGAAGTTGTGGCTTCCTATTATTGCTAATGGCTTTTTCAGCGGGACTTCTGCGTAAGCTTTGCATAACTTCAACTCCAGCAGCTTACTCTCGATTTTAACATTAACAGTGTCGCTTACTCCCATCAGCTTAAGCTCCTTCTCTCCGAAATTTGTTATTATGTTCCCGAAACCGTCCACATGCAAAACTTCGCCTATAACAGCATCCTTTCTCTTGACAAGTTTGGCAAATTCTGGAACCATAATCTCTTCAATCTCCGGCCCAAATTCTGATAGAGACACTCCATTTGCTATGTGGGCTGCTGCTGGGGCGAAAACGTCCCTTCCATGAAATGTGCTGGATATTTGCGGCAGCATAAACTTGCGATTTGAAATTTCATATACACGTTTTATTCCTTGGGCTTTTGCGGCTAAAGCCAAAACACCATTGTCAGGTCCTATGAAGAAATCCTTTATAGCCTCTATAAGCAATGGTCGTCTTCTGGTTCCAACGCCTGGGTCTACAACTGCCACGTGAACGGTGCTCTTTGGAAAGTATGGTGCTGCGCAAGCAAGCGTGTAAGCACCCATTCGAACGTTAAACTTCTCTATTTGGTGGGTTATGTCTATTATTTGCGCTTTTGGGCATATGCTCAAAATCACCGCTTTCATTTCCGCTACATATGGGTCTTTCAATCCAAAGTCTGTTGTCAAGGTTATTATGGGGTTCTTCAATGGTCACTGCTCCCAAAATTTATGTTTAAACTGGAGAAGATAATGCTATCTCTTTATAAACAACAAAACATAAGTCGCATAAGCACTTACGTGAAGTGCGAACATGCGATCGACAAATAGGCTGACGACACTCGATCTGACCCTAACAGCGTTATTCACTGCATTATATGCGGTGCTTTCTTTTCTACCCCTTTCTCAAGTAATCGGCTTTTTCAGCAAAGTCATAACAGCCGCAAACGTTGCAGCGCCAGTGATTGGCATGATTCTTGGGGTCTATTTGGGCTCGATTTCCACGTTGTTTGGAGGAATAATCGCGTTATTCTTTAATCCACTTTTTTCTCCAATGGGACTCGCCGCTGGCGTGGTCACCGCCTTATGTGCTGGCTTATTATATTCTAGGAGAAGGTTTGCATGCGCCTTCATTTATTTCTCTCTGCTTTTCATGTTTGCCTTCTACCCGCTTGCTGGTCCGGTTTGGCTTTATCCGCCACTGCTATGGTTTCAACTGGTAGGCTTCATAATTCTAGTCTCGCCGATCCAGTCGGTAGCACTGAAGAACCTAAATTCCGACGCCAACATAAAAGCGCTCTTCAGCTTTTTCCTAATCTTCTTAACAGCAACTTTAGCGGGACAAATTGCGGGTTCACTGATTTTTGAGTTTATTTCTTGGCCTTTAACCGTAAACACAGATGTTTTGAAGGGAATTTGGCAAGCTACAACATTAATCTATCCCATAGAGCGAACGCTTATTGCGTTTGGCGCGGCTTTGCTAGGACTGCCAATACACAGAATTTTGGTTTCAACAAGCTTCTTGAAAGCGCATAAATCGTAAAGCCTACTTTATTTTGAGACTTCCCATAAAAATGCATTCTTCAAAAGGCATCATCATATCTTTTGGTCCATAGCTTTTTTCTTCAAACTCAACTGGCGCATTTCTAACCAAAACTACCGGCGTTTTTTCTGCAGCCTCCCCCATCATTAATTGTGCCGCGCAAGCCATGTCATCCGCAACTGCATTTTGAGTGATGACTATGGGCTTTCCATAGATATCCCTCTCTCCCCTGTAATCCTTGATGGGCTTAAACCCTGAAACTGCCAACGCGACGCCTATCGTGCCTTTCCTAAGCGGTGTTAAGCCACTGTCAATTATCAGCACAGCAATTCGTTTGCCAGTTTTTTGTTTTATTTTCATTCTAATTTGTTCCGCCCACTTCTTAGGGTCTTGGGGCCATAATGCAACATAATTGTTCGGAGCATTTTTGTTGTCTATTCCAGCGTTTGCCGTTAGAACTCCATCTTTAAGCGTTAAAACAGCTCGCGTTACTCCGCCGTAGATTTTCTCTGCTTCGCGTAGAATTAGCTCCGCAAGTTCTGGCTGCAGCGAATATTTTTCTGCAAGTTTATGCGCGTCCACTGAAGGCATTACGTCTGCAAGCTTTACTACGCGTCCTTGCGCGTAAGCCAGAATTTTTGAAGTTAAAACTATAATGTCATTGTCCTGCAGCTGTAAGTTCTGTTTCTCGATAGATTCAAGAATAAGTTCAGCGAGGTCGTCGCCAACTTTCACCGTCTCCGTTTTTATAGCGTAAAGTTCCATTTTTATCCTCCATGAATAACTGGGACGAGCACAACTTCGTCGCCGTCCGCCAGAACAGTGTCTAAACCGTTCAAGATGCTGATTTCCTTTCCATTCACAAGTATAAGCGCATTAGGACGCGGGTCTTCTAACTCCGGGTCAATAAGCGCCCTTTTGAGCTGCTTTTCTTTTTCCACAATTTTCCACAGCGCTTCTCGCAATGAAATAACTTCTCTAATGCGTAATGTTTGCTTTTCCTTTCCAGCAAGGCTTCGGAAAGCACCAACAAATTTGAAAGTAACAGCCATTCTCTTTCACATCCGCTTATAGGACTACTATGACGGAAATGTCGTTGACGTTTGTTCCAGTTGGCCCAGTGAAAATTAAATCGCCGAGCTCGGCAAAAAAGTGATAGGAATCATTTTCAGCCAGAAACTTTTCTGGGTCAAGCCCCATCCCACGTGCTTTCGCTAACGTTTTTCCATCCACAATCGCTCCAGCAGCATCTGTGGGTCCGTCGATACCGTCTGTGCTTAGCGAGGCTATTACTGCGCCTTCCATGCCACTTAGCTTTTTTGCGGCTGACAAAGCAATTTCCTGGTTTCTTCCACCAATGCCTTTGCCTACAACTGTAACTGTTGTTTCTCCGCCAGCGATTATGCCAGCCGGTTTCGCAATAGGGTTACCACTTTTTGCAATCTCGTTGGCTATTGCGGACAGCATTGTCCCAATATGTCTGGCTTCTCCCTCAAGCGTTGTCGTCAGCAAAAGCGTGTTTAACCTTTGAGATGCGAGGTATTCCTTTGCTTTTTGGCTTGCAAGCCTATTGTTTCCAACAACAATGTTGAATACTTTTTTGAAGGCTTCGTCGCCTTCCTTTGGTGTTTCTGGAATTATTCCCTTTTCTCCGTCTGTTAAAACTCTGCGTATGGATTCTGGGACTTTTTCCCAAAGGTTATACTTTTTTAGGACGTTTATTGCGTCTGTGAATGTTGTTGAATCTGGGACTGTTGGTCCAGACGCAATGAAGTCTAATGGGTCGCCAACCACGTCGGATAAAATTAGGTTTATTATTGTTGCTGGGTAAGCCTTTTTCGCGAGCCACCCACCCTTAAAATCCGAGATATGCTTGCGCACAGTGTTAATCTCGTTTATTGTCGCGCCACATTTCAGCAAGGCGTCGGTTATTTCGCGTTTATCCGCCAATGATATCCCGTTTCGAGGCATGGGCATAAGACTTGAACCGCCGCCAGAAATCAGGCATATAATCAAGTCCTTCTCATCCGCATTTTCAGCTATCTCCAACATCCGCCCTGTTCCTTCCACACCTTTCTCGTCTGGAATTGGATGGCTTGCACTATGAATTTTAATTATGCGCGTTCTGCTTTTGCTGTTGTATGGAACGTTTACAATTCCATCATTGATTCGACCGCCCAAAATCCTTTCAAGCGCTTCAGCCATTGAACCGCTTGCCTTGCCACCGCCTATAACATATACATTTCTAAACCCTTTTAGGTTAAATGAATATTTGTCAACATAAAGTGTCGAGTTTTTTAAGGAAACTCGCGACTTTATTATCTGCTTGGGGTCAACAGTGTTCAACGCTTTTTCAAGACTCTTTAGGGCCAATGCCCTAGCCTTCTTATCAAGCCTTTTTTCGCCGTTTTCGGTAAGCTCATCCATATTTTTTATTTTTATCATTTCTCATAGCCCATCATAGACTTTAGGTTTTGCGTTGCGTAAGTGTAATAAACAGCTCATTAATAAAAGAATTACAACATTTAAACGGTGAACTCCATGCCTAAACCAAAAGTTTATGTTACACGTGAACTTCCAGAAAGAGGCCTAAAAATAATTAGGGAGCATTTCGACGCTGAAGTTTGGCCTGAATATGCGCCACCACCTAAAAAGGTGATAATTGAGAAAGTTAGGGACATTGATGGTCTTGTTTCGCTTTTGTCAGACAAGATTGACGCTGAAGTTTTTGACGCTGCGCCAAAGCTGAAAATAGTTTCTCAGATGGCTGTCGGCTTTGACAACATCGACATACAAGAAGCTACAAAACGAGGCATATACGTGACTAACACGCCAGAGGTTTTAACCGACACAACGGCTGATTTCGCTTGGGCCTTGCTCATGGCTGTTGCGAGGCGCGTTGTTGAAGCTGACAAATACGTGCGCACTGGACAGTGGAAGGTTGGATGGCATCCCAGCATGCTCTTGGGTAGGGATGTTCACGGCGCTACCATAGGAATTGTTGGCGCTGGAAGGATCGGGTATGCAGTTGCGAAGAGGGCTAAGGGCTTCAACATGAAAATCTTATACTACGATGTTGTGCCAAGACCAGAGATGGAGAAGGAACTCGACGCGAAACGTGTCGATTTGGATACGCTTTTAAAGGAGTCAGACTTCGTCAGCATACACGTTCCGCTGATGAAGGAAACGTATCACATGATAAACGCGGAAAAGCTTAGGCTTATGAAGAAAACAGCCTACCTAATCAACAACGCCAGAGGGCCAGTCATCGACGAAAAAGCCCTATACGAAGCACTAAAGGAGGGCAGAATAGCGGGCGCTGGGCTTGACGTTTTTGAGCAGGAGCCAACGCCTGTTGATAATCCTCTGCTTAAACTTGACAATGTTGTTGTTGCCCCGCACATTTCAAGTGCGAGCTATGAAACGCGAAGCAGAATGGCTGAGATGGTTGCCGAAAATCTTGTAGCCTTCTTTAAAGGAAAAACGCCGCCGAACCTTGTCAATCCAGACGTAATGAAAGTTCGTCCATTAAAAAAACTGTTTTAACATGAGTTTGGTGTTTGCCGCACTGTAAGGGTTAAATATCCCATTAATTTTTACCTTTAACCTTCTGTTAGGAGCGAAAAGGTGGTTTGTGTGCGCTCTATCTTTGCGAAGAGGATGGATACTCTCGGAACAGAAACAGCCTTCGAAGTTCTCGCAAAAGCCAAAGCACTAGAAAAACAAGGAAAGGAAGTTATTCACCTAGAGATCGGCGAGCCAGACTTTGACACGCCAAAGAACATAAAAGAGGCTGCCGTGAAGGCGCTTTATTCTGGTTATACACATTATGTCCCAGCCGCTGGAATTCCAGAACTGCGCGAGGCAATAACTGAATATGTCTCCAAAACTAGACGGATAGAGGTTGACCCTGAAGAGGTCGTTGTGACGCCTGGTGCAAAGCCAATCATGTTTTTCAGCATTCTCGCATGCGTAAACGAAGGCGAAGAGGTCATGTATCCTAACCCAGGCTTTCCAATTTACGAATCAGTGATAAACTTTGTTGGAGCAAAACCAGTGCCAATACCACTTTTGGAGAAGAACGATTTTAGGCTTGACCATGAAGATTTTAAGAAGAAATTGACAAAGAAAACTAAAATGATCATTTTGAATTCGCCTGAAAACCCAACTGGCGGCGTTCTAACAAGAGACGATTTAAGGTTTATCGCTGACTGCATTGCTGATAGGGACGATATCCTCGTTCTTTCAGATGAAATTTACAGCAGAATAATCTATGAAGGCGAACACGAAAGCATTGCGTCGCTTCCAGGAATGAAGGAGAAAACCATAATCTTGGATGGCTTCTCAAAAACCTACGCCATGACTGGCTGGAGGCTCGGCTATGGTGTAATGCGCAAAGACTTAGCACAAAAGGTTACCCAACTCATGATAAACTCGAACTCGTGCACATGCGCGTTTGTCCAGATGGCCGGTGTTGAAGCCTTAAGGGGACCGCAAGACGCTGTTGAAAAGATGGTCGCCGAATTCAAAAAGCGCCGAGAAGTCATAGTTTCCGGATTGAACCAGATTGAGGGCATAACGTGTAAGAAGCCTCGTGGAGCCTTCTACGTCTTTCCGAACATAGTTGGAACCGGGATGAGTTGCCGCGAGTTTGGAGATCGCTTGCTTAAAGAGGCTGGAGTTGCAGTTTTGCCCGGCACATCGTTTGGGGAGTATGGTGAGGGCTATTTGCGTTTGTCCTTTGCAAATTCCATCGAGAACATAAAGAAGGCTCTGGATAGAATAGCGCATTTCCTTAAAAACAGATAGGTAGCGCGTTTTAATCTTCTATTTTTTCTCCAGTCATTGTTTCCACGATGTCTGATGCTGCCTGGATTAGGCTGTCAGCCCTTTTTATCGCCTTTTCACCATCGACCCCTTCCACTTGCGCTAGCTGTTGCATCATCTCTTCCATACCTATGAGAAAACGTAGGAATGGATCTTCAATTGGTTTTGCCCTTTCCACAGCTTCTCTTACAACTATTTCTATGAAAGCTGGTTCTCCTAGGCTGTAATAAATCGCGTTGCGGGCTTTTCTAATAGCCTCGATAATGAGGCTTGGAGCCATGTAGGGCATTTTCCTCGCTGCTTCAAGTTCTGCTTTGGCTTCACGTAGATACCTAAGCGCCCACCCTTTTCTGTAAGCGTCCATCATCATTTTTCTCCTCTTTTATGGCAATTTCAAAATTTGACATAGTATCTTAATAACGTTATTCGCTTTTTCCCCCCTCTTGATTTTGCGGTACCGATCCAGCAAGCGCATGCGTTATATAACCAGCAACTTGATTCCGCACCTTAATCGTTGCCCCCTGCGTGAGCATGCTTACCACACGCTTGTTATGCTCAAAATCATTTGAAAACTTATCTGGAAAACGTCTAAGGAGCTCCCTAGCCACCCGCTTAATTTGTTCTGTCCGCACACTTCCCAAACATCATCTTCCCCCAGCATGCCCAGCTCATTATGCGATGCTGTTAAAGTAACCTTCAATAGGAACAAACCTAATTTAACTTTACTCTGACAAACTTTCAACCGAGCATTCCGGTTAAAGAATAGAAATGCTCCGGCCGGGATTTGAACCCGGGTCCGCGGCTCGAGAGGCCGCTATACTTGACCGGACTATACTACCGGAGCTTTTTCAGTAGTTAATTTTTGGTTTTTAGTATATTTTAGTATATGGGTGCTTCTTTTTGGTTTTGAAAAGGTTGTGGGAGAAAAAGTTTTGGGTTTATTTGCGGTTTTGTTTTCTTTTGTATAGCAGTGTTGTGAGTGTTAGTGCTATTAGTGTTGCTAGCATTATTTGTAGGGTGAATTCTGGTATTATGAATGGTAGTGTTATAGTTATCTCTTGGTTTCCGTTCATTGTTACGGTTTCGCTGTTGTAGTGTCCTTCGTAGTCTGCTTCTATGGTGTATGGTCCAAATTCATATTCTGTTCCTGTTGCGTTGACTATTTTTTCTAGCAGATTGAAGGCTGCCCAGCCGTTTGATTGTGTTTTGCCATAAGCGACTGTGCCAAATCCTGGGGCAGTTATTGTCACGTTTGCGTTCGGGACATCGTTTGGAGGTTGAGCTTGGTCTATTACGTGTATTTTTAGCAACCAGCCTACGTAGAGCTTGGCGTTATCGTAAATGTTTGGAGTGATGTGTATTGTTGCGTTGAAAGCCCAGACTCTTGAGTTACCATATAAGTGTAGGTAGTATGTTTCTGTATCTTCTAGATAGCAATAAGCGTTTTCATTGGTGCCTATGAAGACGGTGACTTTTGAATTGTAAATTTCAGCCTTTGTTGACTCGTAGAAGTAGAGAGTAAAGAGCGTGGATCTAAAGATTGTTATGTTTGAGGAGCCATAGCAGTGCAGGGCCAATCCATCAGCAACATTTGTTTCGATTATTGTCACGTTTGGAGCATAGCCTGTTGGATAGACTTCGACAGAACAGTTTTCCAGAAAGTTCCAGTAGTTTATGTAGCCTGGTTCTAAGTCCGCTATTGTGACGTTTGCGTAAGATACTGTTATGCTTATCCAGTCGTTTATTGTGCAGTTTGAGAAAACACATTCTGCGTTGTATAAAAGTACAACGCTTCTGTCTATTGTGCAGTTTGAAGCGGAAACTTTCGCGGGGCCGTAAACGTACAAGTTCTTTTGTAGCATTGAATTGGTGATGTCTGCTGATGAGTGTTGCATGAAAGTAAGCATAAAGGCATTTGTTAATAGACCATCTATTGTTGCTGTGCTATTGCCTTCAAATTGTATATTGAAGGAATAATCTGATGTTATGTTGCTGTTTTCCAATATGAGACTAGCGTTTCCTCGACACGTCATTGTGAACTGGTAATTACCTGTTTGTGTAAAGTTTATCCACGCGTTACGCAGTATTAGCGTCGCGTTCTCTTCAGCGATTATGCTGCCGTTGAGGTTAAGCAGCCCATTTACACATAAACATTCGTTGTCTCTGAGGATAATATCGCCATTGTAGCTTGCGGGGTAGCTGTAAAATAAGTTTAATTTTACTTCTATTTCCGTATTGCCATACATGTCTACTGATGTTGAGTTTGAGCATTCCATGTAATGCGTCACAACCGTGTATGCTCCTGTCCAGTAAAAGTCTGTCTCGTTGGCGAAACCAATCATTAACGTTAATCTTGCCTTTCCATCAGTTCCAGTTAGTTTCGAATCCACTAAAACGTTTTCAACGTCATATGCAGTAACATTCGCTGAAGGAACATCTTGCCCAACAAGGTCTGTTACGTGAACATCAAGGTAGTAGTATATGTAGGCAATGGAATTGTTGTATGCTCTTCCATTAGTCACGGTTGTGTTAAAAACCCATGCTCTTGCATCGTCATATAATGTTGCATTGTCAATTAGTGAATCGTAAATGTAACATTTCACATGATAACGAGCTTCTGCATTGCTTATATCACAATTTGAAATAACGACTTCAGAGAAGACGCCGGCGAAAAGTCTGTTATAAATTTCTGTGTTGCTTATGGTGGCTTTTGCGTTGCCATAAAGAAAGACATAATTTATCCAAGCATTTGTTATGTGGAGGACTGTGTTAGTATGGGCGTAAATACTCCAAAACTCGGACTCGGTGATGTTGGCAACAGAAGAGTCGTAGAAGATGAAAATGACGTTTTCAGGGGTGGTGGCTTGATATGTCTCTAGTGTACTGTTGCCATAAAAATACAAGGTTAGAAAATAATTGCCTCCTGTTATGCCGCTGTAATTTTCTATTATGAGTCGTGGATTTCCATTAGCAGGGTTTTTGAGAGTCATGTTAAATTGGTCGCTGTATTGTTGCGTAAAGTTTATGCCTCCATGATTGCGCACTATCAGCGTGGCATTTTCTGTGATAATTATGCTGCCGTTTATGTGGAGAATTTGATTGTCGATTATAGTGACGTTGTTTCCGTTAAGTATCAAGTCTCCATAATAGAACATGTCTGCAGCTCTGACAGATGGAACATCCATGTGCACGATAACCATCAAAGACAAGAACAAGGAGACGATGGCAAAGAGTGTAGCGCACTTTCTCATTTTTCACCACTTTTCCAAACTTTCCAAGATTTCCATCATATATATTTTATGGATTATTAATATAAGACAGACTCAAAATCAAGAATAAAGTGCGGATAGAAAAAGGGGATTATTTAAAACTGGAATCAGTATTCTTCGCTTTCGCCTTCACCTGGCGGTTTTTCTGGTCCCTTCTCTTCTTTTGGTTTTGTTGCTGCTATTACGTCGTCTATGCGCAGTATCATTGAGGCGGATTCTGCAGCGCTTTTTACTGCTTGTTCTTTAACGACTAGCGGTTCAACTACGCCGTTTTCTCGCATATTTTCAACTTTTCCTGTAAAGACGTTTACACCCATGTGCACACCGTCTTTTTTCTCGTGATTAGCCCTTAGTTCTACGATTATGTCTATTGGTTCTAGTCCTGCGTTTTCAGCCAGCGTTTTCGGTATTATTTCTATTGCGTCTGCGAAGGCTTCTATTGCCAATTGTTCGCGCCCACCGACTTTCGTGGCGTAGTCGCGGAGTTCCTTTGCTATTTCGACTTCTACCGCGCCTCCGCCAGCAACAATCTTGTTGTTTTCTATCACGTCTGAAACCACCGACAAGGCGTCTGTTAAGGCTCTCTCTGCCTCGTCAACCATTCTTTCAAGTCCAGCACGGATAAGTATCGCAACTGAGCGTGGGTCTCGGCATTTTTCCACAAAAATCATTTTGTCTTCTCCGATTTTTCGTTCTTCAACAAGTCCAGCCTCGCCAAGGTCTTGCGCTGTTAAGTCGTCAAGGTCTGTGATTATTCTTCCACCTGTCGCTCTTGCGAGTTTTTCCATGTCTGACTGTTTTATGCGTCTCGCTGCTAGTATTCCTTCTTTTGCTAGGAAGTGTTGAGCCATATCGTCTATGCCTTTTTGACAGAAGACCACGTTTGCGCCTGAAGCCTTTATTTTGTCAACCATCTCTTTGAGCATTTTTGTTTCTTGGTCTAGAAAGGCTTTCATTTGGGCTGGGTCTCGTATGCGGATTTCTGCGCTGAACTCCGTCTTTTCGATTTCTAGTGGGCAGTCCAAGAGCGCGATTTTTGCATTTTCCACTTTTTTGGGCATTCCAGGGTGAACGACTTCCTTGTCTATTATTAGGCCTCTGACAAGCTGAGTTTCGAAGAGGCTTTTTCCTGTTTTCTTTATTATTTGGATGTTGTCTATGTCTGCGACCATGCGTTCTCCGCGTTTTTCTGCTATTTGTTTAACTGCGTCTATGGCTATTTCTGCTAGGTGCTCTTTTGCTGGTCCGACGGCTTTGCTTGCCATTGATGTTAATGCTACTTTTTTGAGCGTTTCTCTGTCCTCGATATCTACCAGCGTAGCGACTTTGTTTATTACTTCCATTGCTTTTTGGGCTGCTTTTCGGTAGCCGCTTACAATTATTGTTGGGTGTATGTTTTGGTCTAGGAGTTCTTCTGCTTTTTTGAGGAGTTCGCCAGCCAAAACCACAGCGGTTGTTGTTCCGTCGCCTACCATGTCGTCTTGGGTTTTTGCTATTTCAACCATCATTTTTGCCGCTGGGTGTTCCACTTCTATTTCGTCCAGGATCGCCGCGCCGTCGTTGGTTATTGTTATGTCGCCTAAACTGTCAATGAGCATTTTGTCCATTCCGCGTGGTCCAAGAGTTGTTTTTAGCACTTCGCCTATAATGCGTGCGGCCATTATGTTGTTTCTTTGGGCTTCTCTTCCTCTACTGCGCGTGGTCCCCTCTTTTAGGATGAGTACTGGTTGTCCCGACTGTGTTGTTGTTAAGTAAGCCATACAAGGTTCCTCCAATTACTCTAGAACGTTTTTCAGCTATTCCGATAACCAAAATGCACTAAAATATAAACTTTTACCCAGCTTCTCTGCGGATTACATGCGTTTTTGTAACAGTTAAATTTATGGCTTGCGCGGATATTTTCTTGAGGGGGTTATGCATGCGAATTTCGGTGCGTTTCTTCACAAGCCTTAGAGAGTTAACTGGTAAACGGGAGGAAGTTTTAGAATTCTCTGATGATGAACGCGTTACTGTTGATGCTGTCCTTAAGCGTTTAGCTGAGCGTTACGGGAAGGGTTTTGTGGAATATGTTTATGATGCTGGTGGCGAGGTTAAGGGTTTCTTGCAGTTCCTCATCAACGGTCGAAGCGCTTCAACGCTTAAGGGTTTGGCGACTGAACTTTCTGATGGTGATGTTTTAGCGATTATTCCGCCTGTTGGCGGCGGCTAACATTGTAAGTTAATGTTTTGGGTGTAAATTGGGAATATGCCAGTGGCTTGCGGCAAGTGTCATGAGCGCAAGGCTGAGGTGCACATTCCTTATGCGAGGTTAAGCTTGTGTCCCGAGTGTTTTTTGCAGTTTTTTGTTAGGCGTTTGAGGCGTGTTGTTGAAGATTTTGACATGTTTAAGGAAGGCGAAGCTGTTGGCGTTGCTGTTTCCGGCGGAAAGGACAGTGCTGCACTTTTGCATGGTTTGCGACTTGCCTTTCCGGGTCTAAGGCTTTTTGCGCTTCACGTAAACCTTGGGATTTCTTGTTATTCTGAGCATTGCCAAGCAAAGGCTGAAGCACTAGCGAAAATTTTGGGTATTGATTTTCATGTTTTTGATTTCAGAAAGGAGTTAGGCATTAGTGTTGAGAATTTTAGGCGCACCGTTTTTAAGGCTAAGATTTGTTCTGCTTGTGGTACGCTTAAGCGTCATGCTTTTGATGAGCTTGCGCAGAGGGCCGGCGTCAAGGTTTTGGCGACTGGACATAACATGGATGATGTTGCCGGTTTTATGCTTAACAACTTCTTCTCTGGACAGTGGAGCCAACTTGTGAGGCTTAAGCCCGTTTTGCAGCCCTCCATGCCGAACTTGACGATTAAAGTCAAGCCTCTAATCAAGTCGCCTGAAAATGAGAATTTGCTCTACTGCCTATACACTGACATACCTTTCCGTGAGGTTGAATGCCCATTTGCCAAGGGCACCAGAACACGTGAAAACGTTGCGCTTTTGGATTCTTTGTCGCGGAACAACCCCTATTTTAGACATCAGGTGTTGAGGAGTTTTTTGAAGCTTTTGCCTTTGCTTGAGAAAGCCGTGGAGAAGCCAACGCTTGTTCCATGTAAAAACTGTGGTTTTCCTTCGCTTACCGGTGTTTGCGCCTACTGTAAGCGTGTTGCCCTTGCAAGAGGGGCGTCACATGGGAAAAGGTAACATTTTTTGGTGTTTTTCCATTGCAATAGTGATAGACCTCTCTAGATTTTTGCCGTGTCAATTTTGCGCAGTTCTGTGCTGTTAAATTGGATACCCTCTATAGGTTTTTAGGCTTGTTTATTCTAGTTATTTTTGAGTTTGTTATGGGAAAATGCAAGGTTTGCGGCGAGAAGTCGCCCACAATATCGGATGGTATTGGTGCCTGTTTAAAATGTATTAGGGAGAAGCCTCAGCAAGCTTTGGAAGTTACTAGACGTGTGCATGCTGAAAGTCGGGCTTTTTATGGTTTGCCAGCTGAGCCGCCGCGTGATTCTGATGGGCTTGCGTGTGGTGTTTGCGCCAACAACTGCGTTATTGGTGTTGGTAAGTGCGGTTTTTGCGGTCTGGTTTGGAATGTTGGTGGGCGTTTGGTGCGTTATGGCGGCACAGCGGAGAAGGGCGTTTTAGAGTGGTATTATGATGGTTTGCCAACCAACTGCGTTAGCTGGTGGTTTTGTCCCGGCTGCACTGGCGCTGGTTATCCACGGTATGCGTATAAGCCTTCTGCAGAGTATGGCTATTCGAATTTGGCTGTTTTTTACGGCGCTTGCAGTTATGATTGCCTATACTGTCAGAACTGGCATTATCGTCGCTTGTCTGTTAAGCATAAGCCCGTTTTGAGCGCTGCCGAGTTAGCCTCTAAAGTGGATAAGCATGTTTCGTGCATATGCTATTTTGGTGGCGACCCTTCGCCTCAAATGCCTCATTCGCTTGAAACAAGCCGTTCGGCTTTGGAGAAGGCGAAAGCTGAAAATTGTATTTTGCGTGTTTGCTGGGAAACGAATGGCTACATGAATCCGAAGTTGGCTGAGAGGGCGGCGGAGTACGCGCTTGAAAGTGGCGGGAACATAAAATTTGACTTAAAAGCCTATAGCGAAGAACTATCAATTGCGCTCTGCGGCGTATCCAACAAGCCTTCACTTGAGAACTTTCGCCTAATAGGAGAAAAATACTATCACAAACGCGAAGAACTGCCAGTACTAACGGCTAGCACTCTGCTTGTGCCAGGCTACGTAGACGCGGAAGAAGTGGAGAAAATAGCGCAGTTCATAAGCCAAATAAACCCGAATATTCCGTACACGCTTTTGGCTTTCTATCCATGCTATGTGATGAATGATTTGCCAACAACAACACGAAAACAAGCCACAGAATGCCAAAAAACAGCCCAAAAACACCTAAAAAACATACGCATAGGAAATGTGCATTTGCTTTCGTGATACTCTGCTGATTAAAAAGTTAGTAAAGCCTTTTATTGCTAAACATTTAGTCTTTTGAATGTGGTTTGATTGAAGCTTAAGCCACATTCATATAAGAGTATAATCAAAATATTGAATAAGCTTGGCTTTAAAGTCGTGAGGCAGAGGGGAAGTCACATAGTTTTAAAAGGTTCTTATAAAGACAAAAAGCGGACAGTGGTTGTTCCCAAACATGAAGAAATAGCCATTGGCACTTTGAGAGGCATTTTATTTCAAGCTGGACTAACACCAGAAGAATTCATTAAATTAACTGAGAAAAGCTAAACTTTTATCTCAATAACCATTGTGGCGACTGGTTCGCCTTTTATTGCTCGTTCTTTCTCCCATTCTTCTGCGTTTTCAAACCATAATTCAAAGGCTTCTTGAAAATTCTTTAAGGCTTCATCAATAGTTTTGCCTTGGCTAGCTACTCCAGTAACAGGGTCAACAGCCACATACCATTCTCCTTCCTTGTGTATGGTAACACTAACTTTCATCGTTGGCACCTATAAAACAATGAATGACGTAGAATCTTATTAACGTTTCATGCCGTCCAATATGGTGTTTTCTTTTTTATTATGTTTATGTACTCGTTTAGTGCTTCTTGCTCTTCTGTTGTCAGCTTGTCCATGAATGTTGTTTGCAAAGCCCTAGCGTGTTGTTCTGGGACTTTCACGTATAATATGTCTTTTTCGAATATGTGTCTTCCAACTGTTGGCTTGTCTAGGCTTATGGCTACTTGCATGCCTTTGCTTGCTTCTGAAAGCGCTTGTCCCTTCTCTTGAATTTGCAGTATTTCGCCTATTTCCTCGCCGTCTTCCGCCCTTACAAGCGCAAGTTTTGGCTTTATTTTTCCCGCTAGTACTTCGACGCCTACTATTGCTGGTTTAGCCCTTCTGAAAACATAGCCTTCCAAAATGCGGATCTTCGCTGGCTTAACCAGATTCGCAAATTCATGCTCAATTTTTGCTTCAGTTTGAGCTTTAAGCCAAGACAAATAATTATCTATCAAATGATAAATTATTCGTTCTTGAAAGATCTGGACGCCCTTATTTTTTGCTTCTTCTTCAGCATCTGGCAAAACTTTAACGTTGAATGCTAAAATAGCCCCGTAAAATGGCTGGTGCTCCTTAACAATGGCTGCCTCCGTAACCTCACGCTTTGAAACATCACCAACATCAGCCATCCGGATCGGCACGTTGTTGCGCTTCAAATGTTCGGCAATAGCCTCTAAAGAACCCAGCGTGTCAGCCTTCAGAATAACGCCATCAACGTCGGTAGCAATCCTTATACGCTCAATCTCCTCAGAAACAGCCCTAACATACTTGTCGATGCTTTCGCCCTCACCAACAGCATACAAAGGCGCCCCAGCTAATGCGCCTTCTAAATCAGGCGCGACTATTTTTACACCAGCCGCTGCAGAAACGGAATCCACAGAGGAAAAACGGTCACGCGGGTCCCTAATTTCATCAAGTGGTTTAGGCACCAAAATAGCCCTAATCCGCGTAACAATAGGTTTTTCCTTACCGCCAACAACAACCAGATCATCCTTACGCAAAGTGCCATCATAAACAATGGTGTTAAGTGTCAAACCAAGACCGGGTTCTTCCTTAACTTCCAAAACCGTGCCTTTGGCTGGTCCTTCGGTTGTCTGCAAGCGCTTCTTTAAGTACTGCTGCGTTAAACCAACAAGAACCATGAGAAGTTCTGTTATGCCCTCGCCAGTCTTGGCGCTTGTAGGCACAATAGCCACAGTCTTCGTAAAATCCTTTATGCGGTCAAAGCGGTCTGCCCTAAAGCCTAGGCGCGAAAAAACCCCAATAATATCATAAAGCCGGTTATCCAAATCCTCGCGCACGTAAGGGTCCTGCATCTGGTAAGCCTTCATGAAAGGCGTGTCCGGAAGAGACTTCCACCCTGGAATGCGGTCAATCTTGTTAGCAGCAACAAGAAAAGGCGTCTTACGTGCCTTCAAAATTTCAATACACTCGTAAGTCTGCGCCTCAAAACCACGCAGCACGTCAATCACGAGAATGGCGATGTCAGCAACGCTTCCGCCGCGTTTACGCAGGTTCGTAAAAGCCTCATGCCCAGGCGTGTCGATAACGAGCAAACCTGGAATTTCAATTTCGCCCTTAACCATCGACAGCAATGGACCGATAAGTTGTTTAAGAGTGTCAACTGGAAAGAAGCTAGCGCCGATATGCTGTGTGATTCCGCCAACTTCCCTTGCTTGGACGCTTGTTTTGCGAATTTTATCTAAAAGCAAAGTCTTCCCAGTATCCACATGACCAAGAACACACACTATTGGCTGACGAATAGACACGGCAAACGCCCTCTTTTCATGACGCCCTTCAAAAATAATGCTGCATACCCTAATAAACACTTTTAAGCCTCTGCGCGTCACTAAGCTTGTGGTGAAAAATTGCCATACTGCCCAAAATGTGGAGCAAAACTGAAAGATGAAGACAAATTCTGCTATGCCTGCGGCGCCCCAGCTGCAAAAATCACCCGCGAAGAATTTTCGGTTTCCGCAGACGACCTAATCGAAAGGGTGAAGCAGCTCCTACGGGAAGGAAACATTACGCGGATAATAGTCAAGGACGAGAAGGGAAACGTGCTGCTGGAGATACCGGCAACAGTTGGCGTTATTGGCGCTGTCTTGGCTCCTTGGCTTGCAGCCCTAGGCGTAATAGCAGCACTCGTTACAAAATGTAAAATAGTCGTCGAAAAAAGAGAATAAATGCTTTCACTCCGTCTTGGCGGTTATCAAAAACATTCCAAGCGCAAGCATGAAAATTGATAAGAAGCCAAAAAGCCAAATGTAGCTTCCCAAATCACCAATGCTTGTGAAGGTGTAGTAGCTTGTGAGACCACCCACAATAAGCAGTAGTAATCCGAAAAACTTTTCAGCCAAGGTTAAGCCGAAACCACCGCCCCCTTCACTCATGCCCTAACCATCCAGTTCACGAATGTTTTACATCATAAACATGAACGGTTATTTTAAACTTCTCTTTTCGCCTTATCGTGTCTCCTCAAGTTTTGCTGGCAAATACTCGTCAACGATGTATGTTAAGCCGTATCTACTGAAAGCCTCTTGCTCCGCCTTCCGCTTAATTTTCATGAAAGTTTTAATTTCCCTCTGCCAAAGTGGGTCCTTGTAGCGCGGATCGCGCTGCAACTCGTAGAGCCTCTTCATGTCCACATCGTCTAACGGGTCTGTTGGCAACTTATAATTAACAATGTCAGTCGCCCAAACTCCGCTCCACTTGGCGTCTGGCGTGTTTAGTTCGCGTAGATGCGCGGCGTTTGCAGAACCGGAGATTATGACCATGGCTATGTGCATTCCCCATGGGTCGCCGTCCGTGAAAATGTAAACTGGGAGTTTAAGCTCACTGTTTAACCGCCTAATAAAATGTCTTGTAGCCCTCGGCGCTTGTCCAGCAGTCAAAACAAGTATC
Organism: Bathyarchaeia archaeon; assembly: GCA_038883655.1. Lineage (GTDB taxonomy): Archaea > Thermoproteota > Bathyarchaeia > Bathyarchaeales > Bathycorpusculaceae > JAVZLQ01. The sequence goes on along the minus strand of JAVZLQ010000003.1, from coordinate 119,284 downwards.
GCATTGAACTTCTTGTGTACGTTTTCCTCTATGAAACGCGTGAACAAGCCGCCTTTCTCTATGGCTATGACTTTGTCGGCTGTTGTTTTAACGAACTCTGCGGAAGTCAAGGCTGGTCCGATAAGGACGCCGTCTGGGTGCGAAGTCAGGTTTAGTGTTCTGCCCTCGTAGCCTGGCACGGTGTATTCTATTGTTAGGTCTCCGAAGACTGCTGAACGTTCTTCTGGGAAAATGTTGAAGTCTTCTCTTGAAAATCCCAAGACTGTTTCCAAATCCGTTATTATGTTGTTTGATTCTTGCTGGTCTGTGAACGTCATCTCATAGGCTTGCGCGGAATAGTAAACGTCCCTCAAGGTTGAGGTTTTCCTTTGCGATGTCAACTCATATGAGAAGGCTGCCGCCCAAACGAGTTGCGTGAAGGGTTTTATGTGGCGTATGTTGCGTGTGCTTCTGCGTATGCGCCTATCGCCAAGAACGAACTGCCTCAGGTTTGGGTCGTAGTAAATATTTTCTATTGAACGACTTGGCATGTCCACTGTTGGAAAGTGTCCGCTATCCATCTGATTGTAAATTTTCAACCCAAAATTCTGTAAACTTGCCAAAACTTCTTTTCTTTTCTCCATTATGCTGCTTTTAAACTTCTTCTGCTCCAAACTTTTCCACACTCCTTAAAAGTTTCTCAATATCTGGGAGCTTATCCTTACCCGCCAACTTGGCTGAAAACTCAGCTATTTTCGGAAGGTATTTGCTGAAAACTCCCAAGCGTTTCCGCTGTCTGTCCACGTGTTCACGCTTTGTTAGGAAGTGCTGAAGTTGACGGGCAACTTCGCGGAGTCCATTTGCAACTTCTCTCCGCACTTCTGGTCTATCTGCGATAAACTCTTTTCCAACAGTTTTGTATGGAACCTTTGTGCTGCAAATGTGTACGAGTATGGCTATTGGCATGTCAGGTGTGACCTTGTATCTGCGCCAGTTCATTGCGTTAATCACTTTAACTGAAACGTCGCTTGCTTCGTCATAAAGCAGAGGTATGCGGTTGGCAAAACGGTAAATTATGAAGCTCCCCTTCTTTGGGATTTCTCCACCATAAGCAATGCCAACCTCGACTATGAATGGGTGTCCAGCGTATGTTGCTGGCTTGCGCTGGTGAACCGCCACAAATTCTGGTTTTAACTCCTTTAATATTCCCATCTTCAATAGTTCTTCGCCAAGTGGCGATAGGCAACTTGCATCTGGCGGAAGGAACTCCTTAAACTTTTTAAGCATCTGCATTAGCCTAACTATTTCTTCATGTGAAAGTTTCTTCGGGTTTTTCGTTGGGCTTATGTTGCTGAATTCAAGAAACTTTTGCGCGGTTATTTCTCCAACTCTGTGGAAATGATTTTTCAAGAAGTCAAGCATGTTCTTGTGAGGCGTAACTTGTATAAGCCTTTGAAGAAGCTCAACGTCAACGCCATAAGGGTGCGGCAACGTTTCTTTTGGGGGTTCAGGCATTTCCTTTGTGACCCTTGTGAACTTGTATAGCCTTCCTTTTGGGTCTACGAAAGTTAGGTTTGCATATGGGTTGACAAGGGCTGTCTGCTTGAAATAATCCAAAATTTTAGGCATCGCCCTAAGATAGTCACCTTCAAGGCAAAATTCGACGATTGTTCCACGCCACCCCTCCTTGTTCAAAAAAACTTTCCTATCAACTATTATTGGGCGGTTTCGCTGGATGTCGATCATAAGCTTATACATGTAAATCCTAGACATGCCCGTGCTTGAGATTATGCACGCTGGCTGATGCGTGGTGATCTGTCCATATAGTATTGCCATTTTTCCGCCTAAGCCGAAGGTTCCTCTTTGCTGTTTTAGCTTATATTTTGAGCCGAAGAGCACTTGTCCAAAGGCTGATGGTATGTGTCTCGGCGGGACGCCCGTACCGTTGTCTTCTACGCGTAGTTTGTAGATTTGGGTTTCTTTGCTTGCTTCGCCTTCATAAGATAGTCGCACGTAAACTTCTGGGGGCACTTTTATGCTTTCGGCGGCGTCAAGCGAGTTTTCAACAAGTTCTCTTATTGCCGCAAATATGGCTCTCGAAGGGTTTGTGAAGCCCGCTATGTCCCTGTTTCGGTAGAAGAAGTCTGAAGCGCTGATTTCTTCGAAGGTTACTTGAGCCACGTTGAGCTTCACCAACGCTCTTTCTACTGCTTTTTTAGGATAATGTTTTGCCCACACTTTAATTTAACTACGCTCAAAAGGAGTTTCTCACTATCTTTTGAAGGGGGAAGGCAGCAACTCTTCAAGAGTCTTTACTTTAACAGTCTCAAATAGAACTTTGTCATTTTCCACTTTTGCCATAACAATTTTAATTTTGGAATTTTCAGCAAAATCCGCCATGTACTGTAGACATGCACCACATGGCTTTGGGTCTTCACCGTTCTCTTTTTCCATGACCAAAGCCACCGCCTTAATCCTCATATTTCCATGCAGTACTGCATGGTTTACGGCGCATCTTTCAGCACATATACCGAGCCCGGAAATCCAGCTTTCTACGTTGCACCCCTCATAAATTTTGCCGTCTTCTCCAAGCACGGCGGCGCCAACTCTGAAACCCCAAAGTACATATGCCTTGTAAAGCGCCTTTGCAGCAGCCTCCAGAAGCATCTTTTCTTCCTTCCCAAGTTTAACCATAAAATTTCACACACATTCACTCTTTATCCAACGAACGAACATAATAGTATTCTCCGATCTCCTTTTGAAATTTGTCAAGCTTCGAGCCTTCCTTGTTAACTCTTGGTCTCCTAGTCGCTGGGTCTCTTCTGAAAGTAACGCCCATCTCCTTCAAGAACGTGTTCATGCCGTCTCTTAGAGTTGTCGGCGAATTTGCAAAGCCTCTAACGCCCGGTTCTCCTGTGAACACCATTAGGCGGTCTGCGATAAAGTCTTGGGCAACAACGTCATGCTCGACTACAAAGGCTGTTGCGTTGTAGTTTTCAACGACTCTGCGGACCGCCCTAGCCATGTTCAGCCTTTCTTCAACATCTAAGTATGCGCTTGGCTCATCAAGCAAGTAAAGCTCCGCTTGCCTTGATAGACATGTTGCTATGGCTACTTTCTGTAGTTCGCCTCCGCTTAGTTCATTGACTTTTCTGTCAAAGAGGAAATCCAGTTTTAAAGGATTAATTATCTCCGTTCTGTACCAGCTTGAATTGAAATTCTCTTTTGCCACGCTTATTAGAAGTTCTTGGACCGTTCCTTCATACTCGGCAGATATGTACTGCGGCTTATAACTCACTTTAAGCGTGTCGAACTTTTTGCCATCGTCAGCCTCCTCGATTCCAGCGAGAATCTTAATGAATGTTGTCTTGCCTATACCGTTGGGCCCCAGAATACCGATGATTTCTCCGCGTTTTACTTCGCCAGCATTAGCAACGAGCCTAAACCCCTCATAAGTTTTTTCAATTCTATCCCATTTCAGCATTGTTTCGCCGACGCCGAAGCTCACCGTTGGCGGCTTCTCATGGAAAATTATCGATTCCTTTCTAAAGCGAACATTCTCGTCTGGAATATAACCCTGCAAGTAAATGTTTATGCCCACTCGTACGCCGTGAACGTTTGAAACCACGCCGTAAACGCCCGGCTCCCCATAAAATATGCATATTTGGTCTGAAAGGTAATCGATTACGGCGAGGTCATGTTCTGCAACAATTATTGTTTTCCCATCGTCTTTCAAACTTCTTATTGCTTTGGCTACCTCAAGCCTCTGCTTCACATCCAAGTAGCTTGACGGTTCGTCGAAAAGGTAAACGTTTGCTTCTCGGCAGATTGCCGCGGCAACAGCAACCCGCTGAAGCTCGCCTCCGCTTAAAACTTCAAGTGGGCGGTTCCAAAGTGGTTTCAGTTCAAGCTGCTCGGCTAATTTTGTCATTTTTCCCCTTTCATCCACTTTTTCTAGGAGTTCTCCAACATTGCCAGAAACAACCTTCGAAATTTTATCTACATACTGCGGTTTGTGCACAACCTTGAGTTTTCCACCAGCCATCTTTGCAAAATAATCCTGAAGCGTTGAACCCCTAAAATGCGTGATGATTTCTTCCCAGCCTGGTGGTTCAGCGTACCTTCCAAGGTTAAGTTTTACCTCGCCAGAAAGTATCTTTAGCGTTGTTGTTTTGCCGATGCCGTTCTGTCCAAGCAATCCCAAAACAACACCTTCAGAGGGTGTTGGCAGCCTATAAAGTTTGAATGTATTTTCTCCAAAGCGGTGGCTGCAATCCTTTTCCAACTCATCTGGAAGGTTGACTATGGATATCGCCTTAAAAGGGCACTTTTTTATGCATATTCCGCATCCAGTGCATAGGGACTCAACAATTACTGGCTTTTCGTTATCAAATTTAATGGCTTCAACGCGGCTTCTAACGATTGGACAGAAACGATAGCATAATCTACCGCAACGTTTCGGTTTACATTTGTCAGCGTCCAACACCGCTACGCGTGTCATCGTAAACTCGAAAATGAAGGAAACCACTTGTTGGTTATAAACATGCGCCTAAAAACGGCAAAATTGTAACGAAAATTTTATGAAAGAAAAAGCAAAACGAGACTATAAGCTTAAAAGCTTACCATTCTTCCTCTTCCCACTCTTCCTCTTCTTCCCAGTCTTCTTCCCATTCTTCCTCTTCCTCTCGCATTCCATTTTCACCTCCCAAACTTTTGTCGGTGCGTAGTGAAGCAGCACAACAACATTTTAAACATTTTTCTTCGGCAACTGTCGATAAACGCATCACTAAAGCAAACTTTCACATGCAACCTACAAACTTTCCTTCACCATTTTCGCGGTTAGCGAGGCTACTGGCTCTGAAGTTTCCGATGTAGCGTAAGCCCAGCAGAGATTTGGAGAATTATGCGCTGCGCCAAACCTGCCATAAACGTCAACGGCAATCAAACCCATGTGATTGTAAACTCCAGCTATCCTCTTATTAACAAGTTTTATCGCCATCTCAACAGCCTCTTGTGCTGTTCTACCGCTTTCCATGTAATTGCAAACAGTCTTTGCCAAAACAAGCTTTATCGCTATTTCGCCTACACCCGTGGCTGAACAGGCTCCAGAATTGTTATCCGCGTAGGTGCCACATCCAATTGATGGTGAGTCGCCGATTCTTCCGGGAAGCTTAAGCGGGAATCCCCCTGTTGAGGTTGCAGCCGCAACATTGCCATCCTTGTCTAGGGCAACCGCCCCAACAGTTTCAAGCTTAAACATTTCTGGAAAACTCTTTACCAGCTCACGAAGCCTTGGCAACTCATACTTTCCCTCAAGCAAAGCCTTCTTGTACGTCTCGTAATACTTTAGCCTAAGCTCCGTCAGCGGGTTTCTCCTCTCAAGGTTATAAATTTTGGCAAGTCTTTCAGCGCCCTCGCCGACAACAAAAACGTGGTCAGTTTTCTCCATAACTATTCTCGCTAAACGAACCGGGTTTCTAATATCCCTCAAGAGTCCAACAGCACCAGCGTTTAGGGTTTTTCCATCCATAACAGAGGCTTCCATCTCGATTTCACGCTCAATATTCAGGCTTGAGCCATAACCAGCATTAAAGGAACCATCATCCTCCAAAACCGCAACAGCCTCTACGACACTATCAACAGCGCTTCCGCCTCTGCTCAAAATGTCAAAGCCAATTTTCGCCGCACGCTTAACACCTTCCAACCCATGTTGACTTCGTTCTGGATGCCAAGCTCCAGCGCCTCCATGAACAACAATGACGGGTCTAGATGCCTTTTTCAACACGTGCCTGTATCCTCCCTCCGCGCTTTTTAGACAAGTGCAATTGTTCCGCTTAAATTTAAGGTTAACGTCCTAACAAATTCAAAAAAGATAAATTTTGCAGTAGGCATTTATCTTTTGGGATGATGTGAGGCGACGGCTAAGAGCCCTAAAGCTGTGAAAAAGCCACTAACCTGCACTGACCGTTTTTCAACGAACTCTTCACACCACTATTTTATATGTTAAGCCCTTTATGATAGAATTGGGAATCGTTAATGAAGAAGAACAGCAAATTTTGTGCGAAAATAATTTTGGCGATGCTCTTCTCCGCTTTTATTTCGCCAGTTTTTTCCAATGTCACACCAACAAGCATTGAAATCCTTAACAGCATGGGGATAGTTGGGCCTTTCTCTGAAAACTCGGATGCAACAATTTCCTACAATTTCAAGCTGGAAGGCTACAGTAAAGAAAGAGTTGACAAATACATTGTTCTGAACTTTGAAGGCTATGATGCGAGGATAAGCATTCCTGGATACCCAGCATTGCCTTATGATGTGCAAGTCATTGAGTTGCCGAACAAATATGTTATAGAAAACGTAAGTGTTGATTTGACGTCTGTGACGTACAGGGTTGAATCCCTTGAACGTAAAGTAGCGCCATCACATCAACCATTGTATTACTCAACGGCAATAAATCAATCAATTGTTTACGAGGAAAACAGGGAAATTTATGCGCAGAACAGATATTTTCCGGGATGCTTAGTTAAGTATAATGTGGGCTATGGATCTAGTGGAAAAACAATTATAACTTTGCACTTGTATCCTCTGCAGTATAATTCAGCAACCTACAACTTGGCAATTTTTGAAAGTTTTAAGGTGCTCATTAAGTACAATTTGGTGCAATATCAAGAGGCTTCTGAAGAAATGGTTATAATCACAACTCCATGGTTAATCGAAAAAGTCCAGCCACTCGCAGAGTATTATAACTCCACTTTAGGAATTACTACAAAAGTTGAAAACACCGATAACATTTATAGCACATATCCACCGGCAAAGAACATCACAGAATTTCCAGGCTTCTATGCTCCGCTCACTTCTGATTCAGCATACTCCACGCTTAGGAGCAGATACAACTGGACCTTGGCTTTGAAAATTATCTCTTACATAAACCAAACTAAACCGAAAAATGTTTTATTGGTAGGCAGTGCTAAGGATGTCCCACCAAGCTTCTACTATCAATCAGCATACCTTTCCCGTATGGATTCTTGGGAAGGATGGATTCCCACAGACTACTTTTACGCAAGCGCTGATTATGACCTGATACCTGAACGTTCGGTTGGGCGCATACCATTCAGCGACAGTGCAAGTGTGCAAAAAGTCGTTAACAAAAAATCCTTTCATGGTACAGTGCAACGTTTCCGATACAATCCAACTGGATGCGAAACCTCTTTATGGCCGGCGGATACCCGTTTGGTCTCACCTACATGTTTGGCGAGTCAGCGCTTTCAAGCATAACTCGTCAAGGATATACCAAATGTTTAACACAACCCTTTTGACGCGCACAGATGAAAACTACAATAGAAGTGCCATACAAAACATTTTGAGAAACGGAGGCGCTGGATGGCTTTTTGTGCTATGTCATGGCTCAGGCATAAGCCTCGAAGACTACATAATAGTCGATTCAACGTTTTCCGCTGAAACATTGGCAAGCATCACAGACCTTTACGCGTATGCTTCCAACAATAATCTCCCAGTAGTTTCCAGCGTTGCCTGCATGAATGGTGCTTGGGATGAAAGTATATTGCCTCCACCATTCTATCCAGTCCCAAGCTTTGGCGAGGCTCTGTTAATGTCTAATGCCGCAGGTATAGCCTACATCGGTTCAGCAAGATCAGCATTCGAAGTTGGCATATACTTTTTATTTGATGAAGGACTTTTGAACACTGAATTCTATGGAGCTACAATGCTACATACGATGATTTTAAAGGCTTACAATCAGCTTATGGGAACACGGACCAATGTAAGCCTAGGCGAACTATTCAGCGAAGGGCTAAAAGAATATGTTAGCACGGTTGTTCCGCTATTCGATCCCACGATACTAGACTATGTCTACGCAAACATATTCATGTTAAACATCATCGGAGACCCTGGACTACAACTTCCAGTCTATGAAAACCCATTCAGCAATGAAAGAATAGATGATGTGAACGCTTTAGACATTGACGCTTCAGTCGAATCAAGCTACTTTATTCAGGTGGGTGGAATTACAAATGGCACAATACCGATTTTCAAATCGTTCAGAGAAGCAACAATTCGAGTTAACGCGACAGGTGAAAAACTAAACGTAAAAGTTGTTAAAACATACTTTTCTGGCCCCCTCCTGGATGGATATGAAAGCGCAGCCGCTTTTGAGACCCAAATTTACAATGGCGAGGCAAGCATAACCGTAACCACCAATAGAACCCTAAACGGTCTAATGCTTTTCAAAATAAAAGCGAAGGGAGTTGAAGCCAGATTCTACGTAATATCTGCCGGACTCTCTGCACAATATCCCAATGCAACTCCGGGCTCCATGATTCATGTTGAAATCTTTGGACTTAACATAATACCTGCAGATGAAGCCTATTTAACGATTGGCGGCTGGGGCGTCGCGTACATACCAATACCTACGGATGGCTTCGCAGAAACGGATTTTGCAATTCCACTATTCAATCCCGGAAAATACTTCATAATAATCTCTTTCATAGGACCTATGCCACCGCCGCCAGAAGTCTCCGCGCTATTCAGACAAGAAATTGTCTTATCATTTCCAGACGCGTCAAGACTAAATGTTATTATTGCTAGTGGGACGCAGTACGAACCAGGCGACGTCGTCAGTGTTAGGATAGCCGTTGTGTTAAACGGTGTTTTAACCGATGCGAATCTAACTGTAAACTTGATCACGCCCACGCAAGTTGTGCCATTGTCCTATCAGCGTGTGAATGTGGGAGAGTACCGCGTGAGTTTTCTAGCGCCATCCACGCCTGGAACATACTTTGTGTCTGTGAAGGCTGAAGTTTACTATACGCTTCCGTCCTTTAACGCAACTGCGTATAGCATTCAAGCCTTCACGGTGACGCTTTCTTTTGAAGAACTAAAGGCGCTGATTCAGAGTGGAAATGATGCGATTAATGTGACTCTTACGCAACTTTCTGATAGGCTTATAGAAATTCAAACAACACTTGGAACAGTCCAAGGATACATTGAAGTAATTAACAACTCCACTGCAACAATTGTTTCTGAGCTAGGCAACATCACTTTAGCACTCGATGGAATCCAACGCTTAATAAATAATGCAAAAGGCGAAGTAATCGCTGAAGTTGGAACAAAGTTTGGTTCACTCAGCCTAACACTGGAACAGCTGAACGGTACGATAGTGCAAGTTTCAGATAGAACCGTTGAGATAAGAACATTGTTAGACACAATCATGGGGAACATCACTGAAACAAAAAATGGGGTTGCCAGCATACAAACACATGTTGGCAGCATCGAAGTGGCAGCAAACAAGATTGTCCAAGAGCAGCTTCCGCTAAGCATCGAGGTTTTATGGGCAACATTTGGGGCTACAGTGTTTGCTATAACAATTCTTGTAACGTTGACCGTTTTAATCATTAGGAAACTAAAACCAAAACCCTAATCTCCCCTCTTCTTTATTTTAAAAGTTAAAGAGGCATTAGAGAAACTGTTACTATAGAGGTTGACACTCATGATTCGTGATTTTAACCTACTAGTTACAACTTCAAGAGGCAATGAAGATGAATGTTGCTCCGAACTTTGGTACCTTCTAGGTGAAATAGGCGATTCCGCACCCGTTGTTGATAAGACAGGTGTCGCTGGCTTGGTTGCCGTGAAAACTGTTTTGAACCCGTTTGAGGCTGTGGAGAAGCTGCGCAAAATCCTGCGTGAACGCCCATACGAGTTCCGTTACACTCTTAGGGTCATTCCCATCGAGAAAGTTGTACGCACAGACCTTGGCGAAATCCAGCGGGTTGCCACAGAGCTAAGCTCAAAAATAAGCGAGAACGAAACCTTTAGGGTCACCGTGGAAAAGCGGTTTACAGAAACTTCAACTCGCGATATTATTGAGGCGGCTGCGGCAAACATCGAGCGGAAAGTGGACCTGAACAAACCTGACAAGATACTTTTAGTTGAGGTTGTTGGCGGTTTGACTGGAATATCCGTGATAAAGCCGGATGACATTTTAGCCGTTATCAAAGAGAAGGTTCTTTAAAAGCTAAACTTGCGTTGCCAAAAGTGCCATACGCTCTATCACAATATCGGCTAGCGCTTTCTTCAGGTCGCCCTTCTTCATGACCGCTTCGAGTTCCAAATCTGAAATTCCAAAGATTTTCCGTATACCAGCAATTTTTTCATCCGTCAACTCGAGAACCGTGTCGTCTCTTTTTGCTTTGGCAGCGCGTATTATTGCGTTCAAAGCAGATTTTAACGTTCTCGGCTCCTCTCCTACTATTATCAGCGCTAATTCCATGGTTTTAGGCTTGATTCCAAGATTTTCCAACGCCTTTCTGATCTGGCGTTGCGCCGACGCATAAAGAATTGTTTCAATAGCCAAGTTTTTTGAAATGTTACGCTTGTTCTTGAAGGCTGTTAGTGCATTCAAAACTGCGAAGTACACGTGTTGCCAACCAGCAACAAAGCATGCATTAAAAAATTGAATCTCCACGAGGTTTTCTTTGCTGAATCTTTTTAGAAACTTTTCTGTATCCTCAATTTTTGCGCCCTTCAAACCAGCAATAAGCACGTATTTTCCGAATTCTTCAACATATTTTAACAATTTTCTTCCCTAAGCGCTTCTTTTAAAAATTTTTTGACAAGGCTTTTCCGCGCTCCAGCCGCGATAAGCTTTGTAATCTCGCTGTCAATGGGCTTTCCAGTTTCCCTACACTTCTTAACAATTTTTTTAACAGTTTCCTTCGTTTCCCATGGAAAGACAACCCAGCACCGTGTTTCCCTTTCGTAGTAGTCTGGTTTCACTATGCTCCAGGGCTTATAATATACCGTGGCAATTTTAACTTCCTTTGCACCATTCGCTAGCAAGTGCTCCTTAACAACCTTCAAGCTTTTACCCGTATCCGCAATTTCATCAACAACAAGCACCTTTTTACCCGCAACATCTACGGAAACAGGCTGTGTCAAGACAGGCTCGCCCTTTGTTTCAGCCACACCCAAATAGAATTCAGCCTTGACGTTGGCAATGTTCGGGTTGTCCAATAGGTCTGATAGGACTCTTGCCGGCGGCCAACCTCCGCGTGATACCCCAACAATTACGTCTGGTTTGAACCCGTCTTTTCTTATTTTTTCAGCGAGGTTCAACAGCATTTTGTATATTAGATTCCACGTTGGAACTTCAAATTCAATATTCAAGTCATTTTTCTCCTGACAGCACTTGTTCTGTTTGAGAAATCTTAAAAATAAAAAATTTGGGATTTAAAAAGCGCGCAGCTTATGTTTGCGCTGGCGCCTTTGGCTTTCTCCACGCATAAACGATTGCTGCGATGCCGAAGAACATGAAGCCTAGCCCAAAGATTGCAAGCGCCACAGCGTTTATAACCATGGCTTGTGCAAGCGCATTCGCCTCAATCAATCTTGCTGTGGCATTTGCGTTCAGCGCGTTTGCTTCTGCTTGAAGTTTGTTTGCCTCAGCTTTATCCTTGTTCAGCTTATTTTCGTCGTATTCAGCTTTTATGCCTACGTAGACCGTCCATGCTTGTTTTATCAAGTTTATTGCCGTTTGATAATGTTGTAATGAGGCGTTGAACTCGCCTTGTGTATAGTAATAAAGCGCTGTGTTTGCCTCTGTTTCCGCTTGGACGTAAAGGCTGTAAGATTCAGCATAACTAGCAACATAAGTGCTTACCGTGTTCTTTAGGAATGAGTATTCCCAAGAAGCTTGTGAGGCGTTAAATTGTGCTTGTGTTAAAACTGCGAATCGGTCACCATCATAGGTCCATGAGCCTTTTATGGTTGCTGGTACGCCTCCACTTACGGTTGTGTATTCAAATTCTATGTAAATTCTGTATCTGTGAGTGAAGAAGTTCGAAGCGATTGTTGTTGACTCCGTTGTGTTGCTAACAGTGAATAAGTATTCGTCATTGAATTTTATTAGAACGTTTATTGTTGTGTTGTAAAACTTGTTCCAGTCAAACCACACTGCAATGTTTTTAACTGTTATGTCCACCGGGTGCCCGGTTGCATTGCGTTCAGTATTTTTAACCCAAATGTTTAGTGTCCATGTTGTATTTTCAATGTAAGCTACTGAAACGTCCCCCAAAAACGGGTCAGCACTAAGACCCGTCTTATTCTTCCACACTGGTTTTATCCATGTCGGGGGGCTAGTTATGCCTGCGCTTACTGGCGCGACAAAAGAAATGCACAACATTGCCAGCGATATTATTGCTATATGTGATTTTTTCATTAAATCACCTTAAAGCAATGGTTTCATGGTATATGCAATATATAATTTTCGGAACACATCATGCACAGGCTAAGAGTGTAGAAGGAAAACGTTTTCTTTTCTCCGAAATACACTTATCTCATTCGCTGTCTCTTAATGTCTGTGCTTAGAAAAGGAGAGAATCTTGATGGTTTGCATCATAGAATGTGTGCCGAACTTTAGCACCTCAAACCCGAAAGTTGTTGAGGCGATAATGAATGAGATTAGGAGTACTCCGAAAACTTTCTTACTAGATTATACATTTGATGATTATTATAACAGGCTAGTTGTTTCATTCGTCGGCGACAAAAAATCTGTGCTTGAAGCCGCCCTTAAGGCTTCTTTCAAAGCGATAGAGCTAATTGACATGCGTCAGCATAAAGGGCAGCATCCGCGAATCGGCGCCGTGGACGTTGTTCCATTCATACCATTAAGAAACGCCACAATGGAAGATTGCGTCAAGCTTGCAAGGGATTTCGGCGAAAAACTAGCCAAAAAATGCAATGTGCCCGTTTACCTTTATGGCGAAGCTGCAACAAGCCCCGAAAGAAAGGATTTGGACTGGATTCGAGAGGGCGAGTATGAGCGGCTTGCCGAAATGATCGCCAGGCCCGAGCGGAAACCAGATTTTGGTCCAGCGTCACCACATCCAACGGCTGGCGCTACGATTACTGGCGCAAGAAGGGTTATGGCTGGGTTTAACGTTAACTTGGGCACTTCTGATTTGGGCATCGCCAAAAAGATTGCTAAGGCTCTACATGCAAAAAGGGGTGGTTTTTCAACTGTTAAGGCTATGGCTGCGCATATTCCAGAAAAGAATATTACGCAAATTGGAATGAGCATATCAGATTTTGAAAAAACTCCTCTTTACCGTGTTTTTGAAATGATACGGGTCGAATGTGAACGCTATAATGTTCCGATAGTCAGCTCTGAATTTTGCGGTATGGCTCCGTTAAAGGCGCTTATCGACGTTGCCGCGTACTACCTAAAAATTGACAATTTAACCGAAGATAGAGTTTTAGAAATGGCGATTTACAAAGCCATGGAAAAAGGCGGTGCCCTTGAGTAAGAGCATCAAAACCAAAGCAAGAGAAAAAGTTGACTTGCTCATAGTGAATGCCAACGAGCTTGTTACGCTTGCTGGCGGAAACGAGAAGCCCCGCGTTGGCAAGCAGATGCGCGAGTTAGGAATAATCCACAATGGAAGTTTAGCAATCAAAGACGGCAGAATAGCTGCGGTTGGAAAAACTTCCGAAATAACAAAAACCTTTAGGGCTGAAACAATAATAAGTGCGGATGGAAAAATTGTTTTACCAGGCTTCGTTGACCCGCATACGCATCTTGTTTTTGCTGGTTCGCGTGAAGATGAATTTCAGATGCGTATTGAAGGCGCCTATTACATGGAGATTCTCAGCGCTGGTGGCGGCATACTAAAAACTGTTAGGGAGACCCGAAAGGCAAGCATCGACAAAATTGTTGATTTGGGATTGAAAACTCTTGATGTCATGTTAGAATATGGGACAACAACTGTTGAAGCTAAGAGCGGTTACGGATTAACTACAAAGGATGAGCTGAAACTTCTGGAAGCAATAAGACGTCTCGCGCAGTTGCATTCAGTCGATGTTGTGCCGACTTTTATGGGTGCACATGCAATTCCCGCCGAATACAAGAATGCGCCATCAGACTACGTTAACGTGGTTGTTGATGAAATGATTCCAGCGGTGGCAGAGAAGAAGCTTGCCGAATTTTGTGATGTCTTCTGCGAGAAAGGAGTCTTCACGTTGGAACAGAGCAAACGCATTTTGCTGGCAGGAAAAAATTATGGCTTAAGTCCCAAAATTCACGCTGACGAAATGAGCACGTGCGGGGGAACGGAACTTGCGGCGGAGGTTGAAGCAGTTTCTGCTGAACATTTGCTTTATGCGTCTGATGAGGGCGTCAAAGCCATTGCAAACAAAGGCGTAATTGCAGTTTTATTACCCGCCGCATCATTCAGTTTAATGAGTGGGCGACATGCAGATGCAAGGAAAATGATTGAAAGCGGAGTCCCAGTTGCCATTGGAACAGATTTTAACCCAAGCTGCTGGGTGGAAAACATGCAGTTAGTAATAACTTTTGCATGCCATTTTTTGAGGTTAACGCCAGCAGAGGCCATAACCGCGGCGACGATCAACGCGGCGCACGCCATTAAGAGAGCTCACGAAGTTGGAAGTTTGGAAACGGGGAAAAAGGCTGACGTTATCGTTTTGGATGTACCTAACCACAAGTTTCTCGGCTACCGTTTTGGGGCGAATCTTGTTGACAAGGTTATAAAGAATGGTAGATTGGTTGTTGACAGAGAAAAGAGCTATGAACCTGTGATTCCAAGCGAAACTGAATGATAACGGTTTTAGTAAACTTCGACAATTTAGCAAAACATATAGAGTGTTTCTGCTTTAGTTTATGACGGTGGAAAAGTGCTTAAAATTGAAAAGCCAGTTAAGGTTTTAACTGGGCATGAGCTGCACTGTAAGAACTGGCAGATTGAAGGAATCCTACGAATGCTCTTTAACGTTGTTGACCCTGAAGTGGCGAAAGACCCTGAAAAGCTTATTGTTTATGGTGGAACTGGCAAGGCTGCGCGGAACTGGGAATGCTTTAAAAAAATTGTTGAAACCCTAATCGAGCTTGAACCAGACGAGACCATGCTCGTCCAAAGCGGCAAACCAGTTGCCGTTTTTAAAACTCACGAGTGGGCTCCAAGAGCCCTAATTGTTAACGCCATGCTTGTGCCAAAATGGGCTACATGGGACTACTTCTACGAGCTTGAACAAAAGGGATTAATCATGTTTGGACAGATGACTGCTGGTTCATGGGCATACATCGGAACGCAAGGCATATTGCAAGGCACATATGAAACGCTTGCTGCTGTTGCCAGAGAACATTTTGGCGGCTCCTTAAAGGGTAGACTTGTTTTAACCGCTGGTTTAGGCGAAATGGGTGGCGCTCAACCATTGGCGGTTACAATGAATGAAGGCGTTGCTTTAATTGTTGAAATTGATAAGAGGGCAATTGAACGAAGGCTTAGACATGGCTATTTGGAAGTGTGGACAGACGACCTCGACGAAGCCATCAAACTAGCTTTAGAAGCAAAAAGAGAAGGCTTACCAAGAAGCATAGGTCTACTTGGCAACGCAGCAGAGGTGCATCCAGAACTACTGCGGAGAGGCATAATACCAGACATTTTAACAGACCAAACATCCGCCCATGACCCGTTAAATGGCTATTATCCGGCGGGCTTGTCGAAGGAGGAGGCAGACGAGCTTAGAAAAAATGACCCGCAAGAATATCTGCGCCGTGCAAGCGAGAGCATGCGCCTACAAGTAGAAACTATGGTTAAGATGATGGAGAAAGGTGCCATAACATTCGAGTACGGCAACAACCTCCGCCAACAAGCATACAACGCCGGTTTCAAAAGAGCATTCGCATATCCAGGTTTCGTCCAACGCTATATTAGACCAATGTTCTGCGAGGGAAGAGGGCCGTTTCGCTGGACATCACTTGTTGGCAGTGCTGAAGACATTTACACGCTTGACGATGTTATCTTAAGGGAGTTCGCTTATAATAGGGAGTTGTGCCGATGGATAAGAAAAGCAAAAGAAAAAGTTAAGTTTCAAGGCTTGCCAGCGAGGGTTTGCTGGCTTGGCTTCGGCGAGAGAGCCCGCTTCGGCAAAATAATGAATGACATGGTGGCAAGCGGTAAAATCAGCGGTCCAGTATGGATCGGACGAGACCACCTAGACGGCGGTAGCGTTGCATCACCAAACCGCGAAACAGAAGGCATGATGGACGGAAGTGACGCGGTTGCAGACTGGCCACTACTCAACGCTTTGATTAACGCCGTAGGCGGAGCCACATGGGTCAGCGTCCACCACGGCGGAGGCGTAGGAATAGGCTACAGCATACACGCTGGCATGTGTTTGGTGGCTGACGGCACAAAGGAAGTAGAAAAACGCATAACAACGGTTCTAACAACAGATCCGGGAACAGCCATAGTACGCCATGCAGATGCAGGTTATGAGAAGGCACGGAAAATCGCCAAAGAAAAGGGCATTAAAATGCCGATGTTAAAGTAGGCGGCTCACAGTTTTCAGTAGTAAAATTATAATTGCGGCTATTGTAATCCAGAACAAGAAATCAAGGAAAAATTCGTAATACAAGATTTTTTCGCCCGTAAACGCGTCGCTTATTCGCCAAACCACTGGAAATCCATAGCACTTGTTTTCTGGGATAATAATGCCGCTTGACTTGTTTTCGACAAAACCAGTAAGTGTCGTTATGCAAACGCCGATAACTACAGCTAAAACCAAGATTCGCCAGCTAACCTTCAAATTTTCTTCACCTTACTAAACGTGAAAACATAACATGGTATAAAACTCTTTAGTAAAAGCCGAAATCGCGAAGCGTTATCGCAACAGAAAAATTGTGGAAAATGAAGGTTTTAGTCTTCGCCGAACTCTGAAGGTTCTTTGGACGGCTTCTTTCCTTCCTTCTCCTTCTCCATGCCCTTAGCAGCAATTAAATCGTCGATCTTCAGTATCATGTTGGCGGCTTCAGTTGCTGACTTGATGACTTGCTGCTTAACTCTTAAAGGCTCGACAACATTTAGCTCTAGCATGTCCTTGATTTTTCCAGAGAAAACGTCGACGCCGTATGATGGACTTGCAGCGTTTTCGTGTTTGGCTCTTAATGCTACCATTATGTCGATTGGGTCTAACCCCGCATTTTCTGCCAACGTCAATGGAATGGACTCAACGGCATCCGCAAACGCCTCTATGGCTAGTTGTTCTCTTCCGCCCACTTTAACAGCGTAATCTCTAAGCTGCTTGGCGACTTCTGCTTCTGGTGCACCACCGCCCGGAACTATTTTTCCATCTTCAATGGCGTTTCTTACAACACAAAGTGCGTCATGAAGCGAACGTTCAGCCTCGTCTATAACGTGTTCTGTTCCGCCTCTGATGACTATGGTTACAGCCTTTGGATTCTTGCATTCACGCACATAAACGAGTTTGTCCTCGCCGATTTTAACCTCCTCAACAGTCCTTGCTTCTCCGAGCATGTCTGGCGTTAGTTCCTTGACGCTTGCAACGATTTTTCCGCCAGTGGCTTTGGATAGTTTCTCCATGTCGCTGCTGCTAACGTTTTTAACGGCTAAAATGCCTCGTTTCGCCAAGAAATGCAATGCAACATCATCGATGCCCTTTTCGCAGAAAACCACATTGGCGCCAGCCCCTGCGATTTTGTCAACCATTTCCTTGAGCATGCGTTCTTCTTCGTCCAGGAAAAGCTTCATCTGTTCTGGAGTTTCGATGTTGATTTTTGCGTCGAATTCTGTCTTCTCAATTTCAAGCTTCGCGTTTAGCAGAGCAATTTTCGCATTATTAACAATCTTGGGCATCTGCGGATGTGCAACTTCCTTGTCGATGACCATGCCCTTAACAAGTTCCGTCTCATCTAAGCTTTTCCCATGCTTCTTTAGAACCTTTATTAGGTCAATGTCCGCTTTTAACTTCCCATCCTTCTCCTCTGCAACCTGCTTGACGGCTTCAACTGCAAGCCTTGCAAAGTGTTCCTTTGCCACGGTTATTCCCTTGCTTCCCATAGATGTCACTGCGACATCCGTCAAGCGCTTTTCGTCGTTGATGCTTACTGGAATTGCCATTCTCTCTAGAACTTCCTGCGCTTTTTCGCTTGCCTTCTTGTAGCCGTCGATAATCACTGTTGGGTGGATGTTCTGGTCGAGGAGATTTTCAGCCTTCGAAAGTAGCTCGCCAGCCAAAACCACGGCGGTTGTTGTTCCGTCGCCAACTTCGTTATCCTGTGCCTTGGCTACTTCAACGAGCATTTTTGCTGCTGGATGTTGCACGTCAAGCTCCTTCATTATTGTTGCGCCGTCGTTTGTTATTGACACGTCACCGAAACTACTGACAAGCATCTTGTCCATTCCGCGAGGCCCAAGAGTCGTTTTTATGGTTTCAGCTATTATTTTCGCAGCCATAATGTTGTTTCTTTGGGCTTCCCTTCCGCTTGTTCTGCTTGTTCCTTCCTTCAATATTAAAACCGGAACAGTTCCAGAAGGTGCAACAGCCATTCCCATCACCTCCACACTCTTGGTGTGATAGGTGAGGTTAAACAAGCAAATTTTAGACGGAAAACGCTTCTATATAAACATTTCTAGAAGAATCCGACGGTTAAAACTTAAGCCTTAACTATTCTGTATCCGGCAGCCTTACGAAGCCTATTCATAACAGCCAAGCCAATTCCGTGAGATGATACACCCTCGGCAATTATAACATCAACATTTTCCATGTCAAACTCCCTTAAAAGTCTAAACAAGTTTTTGGCTATTATCGCTAAATCTCTTCTGCTTCCCAAAGATTTGACAACATAGCCTCCTTCATAATGGGCAGCTGTTTCGTCTGTTGCGAGAACACCAACCTTTAAACCCCTCTTTGCGTGCTGTTCTGCTAATTCTCTTGCTTTCTTTACAATCGCTTGGGCTTCTCCTTCAACAACAATAACTTCAGCTTTTGGTGCATAATGTTTATGTCTGACGCCTGGCGAGCGGGCTTTTTCGACTGGTATTTCCCTATCCGCAACTGCAACTGGATGAATCGCCACTGTTCCGAGAACTTTCTTCAATTCTTCGTATGGTGTTCCTCCTGGACGGAGAATTTGCGGCGGGTCGCTTGTTAAATCCAAAACTGTGGATTCCACACCAATGTTTGTTGGTCCAGCATCTAAAACCGCGTCTATTCTCCCATTCAAATCTTCAAGGACATGCTCGGCACTTGTTGAACTTGGCTTTCCGGCAAGGTTTGCGCTTGGAGCGGCTATTGGGCAGTGGCTTTCCCTAAGCAAAGCTAAAGCCACATTATGCCGTGGCATTCGAATCGCTATAGTGTCCAGTCCAGCCACGGTTACGCTTGGAACAATTTCTGAACGCTCAAAAATCAACGTTAATGGACCGGGCCAAAACTTTTCCATTAATTCTTCGGCTTTTTTTGGAACACGCCTTGCCAATCTATAGACTTCTTCAGCTTTTTCAACGTGAACTATTGGCGGGTTGTCTAATGGTCTTCTTTTTGCCTCGAATAATGCTAGAACCGCTGTTGCATTTAGTGCATTCGCCCCTAAGCCATAAACGGTTTCTGTTGGAAAGGCAACTAAGCCGCCTTTTTTAATAAAGTCTGCTGCTATGCGTATTTTTTCTAGCTCTGGGTTTTGTGAATCAACTTTTAGTATTAATGTTTGCTTCACGTTTGCTCCAGATTAATGCGGTCTAAGTGGCATTTAAGCTTCTTGCGTTAAAACAAAAGGGCAGAGGTTAGACAACATAGTAGTCTATGACTTTTTTGATGCTTTTTGGAGGGGCTTGCCTCGCGGCAAGTTGCTTAAGGATTTTTATCATTTGCGGTTGGAAACGCGCTATATCTGTTAAGGAGACCAAGCCTACTAGGCGCTTCCCTTCAACAACTGGCAGCTTCTTAATCTTCATCTGAAACATTAGCCTCACAGCGTCTTCCAAATCCATGTTTGGCTCAACAACAACCAGTGGACTTGACATAATATCCTTAACCTTCGTTTTGCTTGCGTCTCTCGCCTCTGCAACGACTCTTTTCAGAAGGTCTCTTTCGGTTATTATGCCCATCGCTTTGCCCCTCCTAACAGCGATTAGGCAGCCTATTTCAAACTTGTTCATTATTTCAGCAGCCTCTTTAACAGTGGCGTTTTCGTCTATTGTTATGACTTCTTTTATCATTACGTCGCTAACCTTTAATGTCAGTCCGCTTTCCTTCTCCTCTTCCGTTTCTTCAGACAATGGACCACCAGCTTCCTCTATCTTTTCTGTAAATGTCATATATAAAATGGTGTGCGATTCTCTACTTCACTGTTTTAACAGCTTTTCCAACACTTTTTCGACATCTTTACTTGTTGGTATTTTTGCTCTTTCAAACTTTTCTTTAGGTTTGTTGAATGGTCTTGTGGCGTCAATCCCCATTTTAGTAGTTAACCCAGTCTCTTGGTCTGCTGATGAGTCCAAGGTGGAGCCGCGCGCGTTACTTATGACAATTAGGTCTTCTGATGCTTGAAAGCGTGTTGCAATAGCCCATTCAACATCATGGATATCAAAGACGTTTATATCCGAGTCCACAACAACAGCATGCTTTAGGCTTGGATGCGCCGCAAAAGCAGCTAGCAAAGCGTTTTTTCCGTCCCCGTCAAGCTGTTTTTCGATGGATATGATTGCGTGGAGCCATCCGCTTCCGCCTTCCGAGAGATTTACCGCGTAAACCTTTGGCACAACCTTTGAAACTGCTTCCCAAATGAGTACTTCGCGTGGCAAGCCCATCAGAAGTTTATGTTCAGCTCCAGAAGGCAAAAGCGCTTGGTAAAAGTAGTCTTTTCTATGCATTACGCCCACAATTTTAACGACGGGTTGTTTTCTCTGCATGTCGTACGTTCCAGTTATGTCAACGAACGGTCCCTCTGTAACCTCCTTTGTTACGGAGATTATGCCTTCAAGAACAAGCTCCGCATCTGCTGGCGCATACGCGTCAATATGCTCGCATTCTATTAGGCGAAGTCTTCCATCCATGAGCGTGTTCGCCACCTCAAATTCATTAACACCAAATGGTAGGGGCGAGGATGCCGCAAGCATGACTGCTGGATGAACGCCAACGGAGATTGAAGCTTCCAAGTCTCTATTTGCCTCTTTTGCCATCTGCCAAAGCTTGAAAAGATGTCTTGGAACCAAACGAATAGCCAAGTGATTCTTATCCAAAACTTGAAGTCTATGCACAGAAACATTCTCAACCGTACCATCAACACTTTTGGCGTAAACAACCGCCGAAGTGAAATATGGACCAACATCCTTTTCGAAATGAGTCAAAACGGGAATATTTGACAAATCTTTTTTGGCAACCTCTTTTACTTGTCCGTCTGAAACAATTTTCGGCTTTTTAGGCGAAAGCCAGGCGTTGGCTAAATGCTGATAGAGTTGCTCTTGGCTTATGCCGAGCGCTTTGCATATTCTGCTTCTTTTTCCGCAAACGTTTGCAATAATCTTTGTCTTGTAATCCTTGACCTTTTCAAAGAGCAGAATTGGACCTTGATTGTCAAACTTTTTCATTATGTAAGGAATTTCAAATTTTGTTGAAACCTCGTCCTTTATGTGCAAAACTTCTTTCTCGTTTTCCATTTTTTCAAGAAAATCTCTAAGGCTCATACGGTTGTCCCCTCTTTCCCAGATGCTTGATGAGTGACCTTTTCGATTAGACGCATAAAAATCGATTGTGCTTGCATTTCGCTAAGCGTTTCAAGGTAGACAGAAACAAGGGCTATCTTTTTTTTCCGTGAAGCTAAATACTCTGCGAACATGCGGGCTGAAATCGCGTTTTTGTCGCCTAAAAGGACGGATGATGAAACTGGTCCTGGCATGTCTCCAGTTTTTGGAACTGCTACGGCGAGCGTTCCAAGTTTGTCTTCTCTCTCGCTTAGTAGGATTAGAAACGCGTTTTTTGTCTCCATACATATTGCCAAAAAATGCACATTCTGCTCGATGATTTCTTCTTTCACGATTTTTGCGCGTTCCATGAGGCTTTTCTCCGTCGCTTATTTATAGCTTTACGATTCACTATTTATTATTTTCAAAATGTTGAGGCAAGCGCATGACAAAGGAGAGAGCTGAAAGGATACTTCAAATTCTCCGCAAATCATTTACGAAGCCAAAGTGGATTTCATCGAGGAACGACCCCTTTGAAACTTTGATTATAACGATAATTTCACAAAACACTGCCGACAGGAACACTGCTAGGGCTTTCGAAAATCTTTCGAAGCGCTTCCAAATAAAGCCCGAAATTTTGGCGAAGGCTGAAACACGACAAATTGAAGAATGCTTGAAAGTGGCTGGACTGTATAGGAATAAAGCCAAAACAATAAAAAGTGCATCAAAAATCATATCTGAAAAATTTCGCGGAGACATAAACCAAATTTTATCACTGCCACTCGAGGAAGCACGTAAAAAACTTTTGCAGCTTCCAGGGGTTGGACCTAAAACGGCTGATGTCGTACTGCTTTTCTGTTCAAAGAAGCCGACGATACCAGTTGACACGCATATTAATCGTGTTGCGCGAAGGCTTGGTTTAGCCCCCCAAGTTGGCGACTATGAGGTTGTGCGTGGATCTTTGCAATTGCTTTATAACCAAGAGGATTATTTAGATGTGCACATTTTGTTGATTTTGCTTGGAAGAAAATATTGCAGAGCAAAAAAACCGTTGTGCGCACAATGCGTGGTAAATGCACTCTGCCCGAAAATTTTGAAAAGCGTTAATTAAGCTCCTCAGAGCCTTTGTATGAACGGGTAATTTTGCGGACTCGCATTTTCAAAGAACGGGGTTTCCTTTAAATTCTTGTCAAGCTTAACCTTCCCAACAACTATTGTCGCAATTTCCTTTGACACGGGTGTAAGAATTTTTAGTGTTTTTCTAAGATAGTCGACCTCTTGCAGAACGCCTATCCCTAAAAATTTTCTTTCGCTACTGTATAGGGCTGTAAGCGCTCCTTCCTCTTGCCCTTTTCGGATTACTTCAACCCTTTTTTCGACGAACTGCTCGACCCTTCTAACATTTTCATCATTTATCCATCGACTTTTACCTATAACAACATAAATTTTGTCTTTCAACTCCACAAAATGCAATGGCTTCATCCCCAGTAAATCGTAAATGATTCTCGCCCTCTTGCTTTTTTCAGAAATTTTGCTTAAATTGAGAAGCTCGTTTCCCTCGATGTTGATCCAGCTTAACGGGATCGATTGCACCTTAGCGTTCTTCAAATATTTTATGTATCCAAGCTCCCTTAGACTCTTGCGTTTTTCTCTGCTTCTCTGTTTTATGGCTCGAGGCGATTCGACAACAAGTTTTCTAAAGTCTTCTAGAGCGTTTATTAGGGGGGTTATCTCGTCGCCTTGTTTGATGCACAAAACTATGTTAGGCATGAGTTCGTTCACGAGTCTAATCTTATAGTTGACGGCGTCTTCGCCTTCAATCCAACCGTCAGTATTCACGACAATAAAGTCTGGGTTGCCATCAAGAATCTCCTTTTTTAGAGAGACCAAGCCTTCGATTACCTTGTCAATTGCTGAGCTTGGAGATGTTACTCCAACGAAAAATGCGTTTTTCGCCTCCAAGTTGAAGAGGTCTGTCATTAATTTTGTTACAAAGTTGTAGGCGACCGAGCATGGTGGTCCTATATCTGACTGCCCCAAATCACCGTCTAAAACTGCAACTTTGTACTTTTCATTCAAAAGTCTATTTACTATGTAAGTGCAGAAACTTGACTTTCCAGAGTCCACGTTTCCAATAACCATTAATACTGTGGGTCTCTCTTTGATCTTTAAAACTTCGTTAAATGCTTCATTCCATGAATGGGGAATCGTGTTTCCATCAACTTCTTCCACGCTTGCGTTTTCGCCTAGAGAGATGTCGAATTCCGTTTTTTCCTCTGCAGTAAATGGCAGTCTTTTTCCCTCGCGTATCACAACTTTGCTTTTCCCACTTATCACCGCACCGAACACGTCCACTAAGCCAGACGTGACCGTAACGGATGCTGGTCCATCAACCAACAGTGTTCTGCCCTTTTCAACAGTCTTAATCACGCGCTTTCCTCCTTGGAAATTTTTGTCCATTTCTCCCAGCAATTCTTATCGCTGAAATTATGTCTCTTAACCCGCGCCTATGTTTTGTTCTGCTAAGGTAGCGATCTGTTCCAACTTCACTAACGCTTTCTAATGTAACGTTTAGAGGTAATGCATCATCAAGCAACTCTAAAAGCTTTTCCTTATAGACTGGCACACCATCGCCAACTTTCACGGAAATTGAGGCGACGGATATCTTCTCAAAACTCTTCAAAAACTTCATTATTTTTTCAACTGTTTCTTCAACGCTGACGCAGTTTTCAGTCTCAACGACTTTTCCATCAGCCAAAACTGCAAGTCCGAAAATTTCGCCTGGATCGACGCCTATAACAAGCCGTTCGTACTCTTCTTTTCCATGAATGAAGCGCAGAGCCTCGTTTACAAATTCCTCTGGTTCGGTTCCTTCTTTGTAGGTTAAAACATTTTCATGCTTTATGAGTGGGCGCTCTTTCTCCGTAGTTAAAACGATTTTTACCTCTACTGGAATATCCTCGTTTGGAATTAGACTCAAAAAGGGCAAATTTCTCCTCTTCAACTCATTCACAATTAGGTAATACGCTTTTCCAGAGGTCGTTGCAACCGCAATATTTGCCTTCATAACATCTCCTTTTAAATGCACATAAGCACAAAACAAATTATTTGTTTCGAGACTTATATTCGTTGATGTGCATAGACGTGCTACAAAAAATTCCAACAGGCTGCAAAGTCATCGACAACTCTTTAGAGGGAGGTATACCAACAAAAAGTCTCACTTTAGTTTATGGAGAGGCAGAAACTGGAAAAACAACTTTGGCGATGCAAGTGGTTGTAAACTGTGCAATGCAAGGCTACAAAATTTTGTTTGTGGACTGCGATGACACTTTTTCTTCGCGAAGGCTGTCCCAGATTGCGGCTGGAAAGCTTAACAAGATTGCGGAATTGATTATTTTGATGAAGCCGCGCAGCTTTCAAGAGCAAACGTTTGTTGTGGACCATTTAAATGATTATGTTACAAAACATTTTGGACTTGTGGTTGTTGACACTGTTACCTCGCTTTACAGCGCCAGAATCGCTGAAAATCCGCAAAAGACGTTTGAGCTGAACCGCGAGTTAAATAGGCATATGGGGTTGCTTGCGCAATTAGCGAAAACAAATAAAATTGCAATTTTGGTGACAAGCCAGGTCAGGAGTGCCTTTGAAGAAGGATACGTGAGCGTGGAGCCTGTTGCCACGAGAGTGTTAAAGTTCTGGGCTGAAATAATAATCGCAATGAAACCGACAGAAAACCCGAGAACAATTAAGGCGATAATCGAGAAGGGCGCCAAAGCACCGAAGCAATGTGCTTGCCTTCTGCAAATAAAGGAGAGAGGACTAAGCGACGCCCTAAAACCCTAACGAGGTCTTCATCATGGACTTGGCGCATTTGATCATTGAAGCGTTAAAGTTCATTTTTCCAGCCTACTGTGCAAACGCGGTTCCAGTCATTGTGGGCGGGGGACTTCCAATAGATCTAAACAAAAAGTTTTTTGATGGAAAACCAATTTTTGGAAAAAATAAGACTTATAGAGGTTTCTTTTTTGGTCTTCTTGTTGGAACCTTTGCTGGTTCAGTGGAAAGTTTTTTCTTCGGCTATCATCCGTTCTTCGGTTTTCTGTTATCTCTGGGCGCTTTGTTCGGAGACCTAGCTGGAGCCTTCCTAAAAAGAAGATTGGGGCTTGCACCAGGAGAATTGCTGCCTATAGTTGACCAAGTTGACTTTGTTGTCGGCGCGATGATGTTCGCTGTGCCAATTTCAATTTTAACTGTAGAACTTGCGATAACAACGTTGATTATAACTCCACCGATACATTTGTTGACGAATTTTGCTGCCTATAAGCTTGGCTTAAAAAATAATCCGTGGTAACCTTATCTGCCAGTTATTTTCAGCTGTATCGTGATTTCAAGGTATATGTAGGCTATCAGAATTAGGGTTATCCCGACCAGAAACATAATGTAGGCTTGTCTTGGGTTGTAAGCGTATTTTGTACTTTGGTACATGGAGATTACCCCGACAATGCCAAGCGCGTACAGAATCATTGAAATAAGGCTGTCGAATATGAACTGCGCACCGAGTTCTGGGTAGAGCAGATAAAATCTTCCGCCATAATAAACGGCTGGATATGGCTTCATTATTATATTATATAAGCCGCCGCCGAAGAGGAAAACAGCTGCTGCAATGGCAATTGCTGAAAGAACGAGGCTTGACGGTTTTGTTGTTGTAATTTTCTTGTATATTTTTGTTAGTGAGTATGACATTGAAGATATTTGCCTTTTAACTTTCTTCGACATTTTCCCGTTCTCCACTTTTTAGTAGGTGCTCTGCCACCTCTTTAGCCCACTCGCCTGTCAGTGGATTCTTGACAATCTCACTTAAATACTCTTTCCAAGAAATTTCTAGAGCTTTCCTCCATTTCTCATACTTTTTGACCACAATCTCGTAAGCCTTCGCGTGCAGTTCGCAGTAACGATTATCTATGGCTTCTCTACTGCATATTTTGCATTTCAACTCGCTTTTTCCTCTCCTCTTTTAATGGACATTGCGGATTAAAACAAAGCGTCCATGGGCGATTTCCTTTCATGCGCACTTGAACTATTGGCCAACCGCATCCGCGGCAATTCTTTCCAAGCGGCCTAACTGTGCCTCTTTGTGGGAGTGGAAATGCTGCTTTGCATGTGTTTTTGAAGTAGTTTGTGCATCCGATGAACCGTTTGCCCGTTTTCCTTGAGTATAGTGTCATAAGTTTTCCAGTGTTGCATATTGGGCATGTGCCAATCACCCTTTCTTCGAGTCTCGCTCGTTTTATGGCGCTGCTTAGCTGCTCGCCTATAACTTTCTCTTGAAGCTTCAACTCTTCCATGACTGGCTTTAAGATTTCAACAGCCGCCAAAAGCACGTTTTCTCTTTTTTCGCTGTTCAATTGAATTTTGTTCATCTTTTCCTCAAGGTCCTTTGTCAATTTAATCGAAACAACCGCTGGGCAATATTTCTTTAAGAGCTCCGTAACTTCAAAGCCAAGGTCTGTTACAACCATCCTCTCGTCTTTAACGTATTTCCTATCATATAAAGTCTGTATTATGCCCGCCCTAGTTGCCTTTGTTCCAATTCCTGCTTCCTCCATCTTCTTGAGGAGGCTTCCAGGGTTATATCGCGGAGGTGGCTTAGTGAACTTGTCCTCCAGAACGATTCTTCTAATCTTTACACATTGTCCTTCTGTTATGGGCGGCAAAATAACCTCCTCAGCTCTTACATATGGCTCGTAAAAGTGGAGCCACCCTTCCTTCAGGGTTTGCCTTCCTCTAAGGTAAAAGTGGAAATCGCTTATGTTTATGCATGCCTTTACGCTTTGTCTTAGTGCTGGTTCTCCGAAAACAGCCATAAACCTTCTAACAATCAAATCCCAGATTCTCCTTTCAGACTCATCCAAAACTCTTTCGGGCAAGTTTCCAGTTGGATAAATTGCTGGGTGCGCGGGGTCTTCCTTCTTCCCCTCATTTGGCTTTAACTCTTTTACTGCAAGAAGTTCCGCCGTTAGCTTTCCGTATTCTGGCGCCCTATTCAAGTTTTTGAGTATCTCCTCATAGTTTATTGTCGGAGGAAGTTTTTGGCTGCTTGTTCGCGGATACGAAATTAAAGCGTCAAGGTACAAGCGTTGAGCAATGTTTAATGTGCGTATTGGCGTGTAACCAAAAAGGCTGTAGGCTTCGCTTTGAAGAGCGCCCAAATCAAAGGGTGTTGGTGGCATTTGCTGGAACTTTTTAACCTCTATGTTCTCTATTTTTCCTTCTTTTCCCTTGCAAGTCTCAACTATAGCATTTGCCTCTTTTTTTGTTTCTATGATTTGTTTTTCAAATTCAGCCTCAAAAACAGCCCCGTCTATTTCGACCTCTGCCTTTATACTCCAATAGGGCGTTGGAACAAAACATCTGATCGCCTTTTCTCTGGCAACGAGAAACCTTAATGTTGGACCCTGCACCCTCCCGGTGCTCAATGTTGCATATTTGCCACTCCAATCCTTTGCCGCTAGTGTCAAGGCTCTTGTTAGGTTTACGCCGTAAAGCCAATCAACTTCGTGGCGTGTGCGTCCAGCCTCTATTAAGGCGAAGTCTAGGTGTGGCAAGAGTTCAGCAAATGATTTTTGCAATTCCTCTTTTGTTAGTGTCGAGTATTTCATGCGTTTTGAGACGTTTTCTTTGTTGCCGCAAGCGTATTTGAGTATGCAGTACCCTATTATGCTGCCCTCTATGTCGTAGTCGCAAGCATCAATGAACATGTCTGCGTTGCCTGCTAATTTTGAAATTGTTTCAAGCCATGTGCGGATTTGTTTTGCCCCTCGCTCCGCAACGTGTCGTGGAACCCACCTAAAACTGAAAACTGGGTAGTATCCTCTCCCACTCCTTTCCTCAGCAACGGTGTACAAGTGTCCAATTGCTGGAACAACAACTATGTCCTTATCCCTTTTCGCCACAAAATATGGCACACCATTTTCTTCCATTCTCCTTGCTTTGCCTTGCAAGTCCAGCGCCAAGGCTATCCTCTGTGCTGCGTCTGGCTTTTCGGTGATGATTAGCGTGTACTTCTCCATTTCCAAGCCACGTAACCGTATAGAGAAGCATTTCCCCAAATTAAATATTGTCTAAGAATAAATTTCCACCGCCACTAATTAGCAATCAATAAATATTGCGTCGGGTTATTCCTTTCTACACGGAGCGTGTTTAGTTGCCACAACGGGTTGTCTGTCAACAGTGTGGTTGTGTTTTGTATGAGGGGGCTGAACTTAAGCCTCCAGATGAAATTTTACACATGCATAATGGAAAGTGCCCGCAATGTGGCAAAAAGCTTTCTCTTATACCCATTAACGTTGATGTTAAACCAGTGAAGATAAAGTAAAACAAAAGGTTGTGTTACCAAAATGGAGGGAGTGCGGCGAACGCAACTTTACGAAGTACACAAAAAAAGTGCGAAGTTAACGGTTTTTGCGGGTTTCGAAATGCCCTTATGGTACAAGGGCGTTATACAAGAGCATTTGGCTGTCCGAAACAGTGTGGGGCTTTTTGACATATCCCACATGGGACGCATAATAATTCATGGCCCCGATTCGGAACGTTTTCTAAATTATGTGATAACTAATGATGTTTCTAGATTATCGCCGAACAGTGCGCAATACTCTGTTATGTGCACCGAGAAAGGCGGCATAATAGACGACTTTGTAATTTATAGGCTGGAAAGCGAAAAGTTCATGTTTGTTGCAAACGCAGCTAACCGCGAAAAAGATTACAATTGGCTTGTGAAAAATTCCAAGGACTTTAACGTGAAAATAACAGAGATTTCGGACAACGTTGCAATGCTTTCAGTTCAAGGTCCAAAATCCGAAAAGACACTTCAAAAACTTTCAACAGAAGACCTAAGTAAAATCGAACGGTTTAAGGGTGTGCCCACACACCTTACGAATATAGAAGTTTTTGTATCCCGCACCGGGTACACCGGCGAAGACGGATTCGAGATTTTCATATGGAACACTCCATTAGAAAAGCCCGCCAACGCCGTAAAGCTTTGGAATGCAATATTAGAGGCTGGTAAAGATTTTGGTATAGAACCTTGCGGTCTCGGTGCAAGGGACACCCTAAGGCTTGAGGCTGGAATGTGCCTTTACGGAAACGACATAGACGAGACCACAACCCCGCTGGAGGCAGCATTAGGCTTTGTTGTAAAGCTTCAGAAGGACAACTTCATAGGAAAAGAAGCGTTGCTGAAGCAGAAAAATGAAGGAATCAAGCGTAAACGCGTTGGCTTGCTTATGCTTGAACAAGGCATACCAAGACAAAAATATGAAGTTTGCAACGACAAGGGCGAGAATATTGGCTATGTGACAAGCGGGACGTTTTCGCCTTTGCTTAACTGCGGGATAGGCATGGCTTACGTGGCTATACCGAATGCTCAAGAAGGGAGCATTGTGAATGTGAAGATACGTGGGAAAATGTTGAAAGCGAAGGTTGTTGCTTTTCCGTTTTACGATACGGAAAAATATGGATATAAACGCAAGATTCCAGTCTAAAGTAACGCGCCGTGGAAAGGTATATACGCGTGGGTCGAGTTTATGAAACACTATTAACCGTAAGGATAATAAAACACATTAATAATCTCTGTAGGAGAGAGATGGACTCAATGGACATTCGCGAAGCCTTATCAAAAGAAAGCATTGCCAACAGAATAAAAAGTTTGGGGAAACTGCGAATTAGAATAAGCCATGGCTCAATAATGACCATTTCAGCTTTACTGCTTATACTATTTGTCGCATTCACTATCCGCATCCTGCCTTTACGTTGGGAAATAGCGCCGGAAAAAAACACATTGCTACTTTCAGAGTTTGACCCCTATTACCAATACAGTCTAGCAAAATACATGGTGGAAAACGGCTTATTTGCACCGTACATACCTCCTGGGTGGGTTGACTACCAACGCTGGTACCCAGACGGAATAAACATGTCACAGTCTTACCCTTCTCTACCGATGACCGCAGCATTTTTTTACAAAATAATCTCCATGCTAGGAGTAAACATCGACCTAATGAGTTTCTGCGCGCTTTTCCCAGCAATAATGGGCACACTGGCGTGCTTGATAATTTATTTTGTCGGCAAAGACATAGGAGGAACCCCGATTGGACTGTTTTCAGCACTGTTTTTGGCTTTAAGTCCATCTTACATTCAGCGGACATCATTGGGCTTTTTTGACGACGAAACAATAGGCATAGTTGCCCTACTTTTGTTTATGTATATGTTTTTAAAATCACTTGAAGAGGATAGACCACTCAACTCTACGATGAAGTACGCTATTGGCTCTGGACTGGCTTTAGGCTATTTCATTTCTGGATGGGGTGCAGCTTTTTATCCCATTGGGTTAACTACACTGTTTGTTCTCGTTTTAATCTTAATCAAAAGGTATTCGCAGAGGCTACTATTGTCCTATACGGTGACTTTCGGGCTAGGTTTATTTATAGCCATAAACGTTCCTTATCTTTCATTAAGCTATTTAACGGCTTCAGCTATAATTCCAGTTGCCGCAGTGTTTGTCTTACTATGCGTTGCTGAAATTCTGCATAACATAACATCAACTGGAATGCGTGTAACATTTACTATAATATTCATTTGTGCTTTAATAGGCGGTTTCGCCTTTCTTTGGCAATATGGATATCTGGGAAGCATTGCTGGCAAGTTCATTTCTGTAATTAACCCGTTTGCAAGGGCAGAGTCCCCGCTTGTGGAATCTGTTGCTGAACATAGAATTTCAGCTTGGGGCTCCATATATTATGAGTTTGGAATAGGCATAATATTCTTCATAGCAGGACTATACTTCCTTATCAGAAAACCAACAAACAAAAACTTATTCATAATACTTTTCGGCATAACGTCGCTCTATTTTGCCTGTTCAATGGTTCGTCTGCTTGTACTTATGGCTCCCGCCTTTAGTCTAGTGGCAACAAGCGGCGTTCTAGGTGTTCTAAGACCATTCTACACGTTGTTGAAAGAACCGCCAAAACCAGTTGTAAAGAAAAAGCACGGTTTAGAGCATGTTGGAAAAGAGTTCAGCGGAACAGCAATATTCCTAATATTCCTAATCCTAATGACAAACTTTGCCTTTTCTCCCCAGTCGGGTGGTGTGCCAAAAGTTTACAGACAAGCATACACGCCAACAACAATTTCAGCTGGAAGCCTTCCAATAGCGCCCAACCAGCCAGTTAAGGAATGGTTGGACATGTTAAGCTGGTTAAGAAGCAATTTAGGGCCTAAACCAATAGGAGAGAAAGTTGTTTGCAGCTGGTGGGACTATGGCTATTGGCTTTCAATTCTCGGTAATGTAACATCGCTAGCGGATAACGCGACAATAAACTATACGCAAATAGAAAACATAGGCTTCATATTCATGGCCAACGAAACTGACGCATTAAAGATGCTAAAACTTTATGATGCCAAGTATATTCTCGTGTTTACAACATTTTATTCCGTTAGTGGAGGCACCAATTTACCCGCTGGCACATGGGCTGGTTACGGTGATGAAGGAAAGTGGATGTGGATGGCGCGGATCTCTGGAAAAGTGGAAGGGCGTTTCAAGATAGGTGATACAAACGGCGACGGCATTACCGACATGAGTGGGCTGATAGATGCTAATTCGACGTGGGTTGACGAATCTAAATTTGGGCAGTATGATAATACAACAAACCGATGGGCTTGGAATGCTTTTGGAATGCAATCTACAATTTATAAATTGATGGCTTGGGGAAAACACCAGTGGTGTGAGTTACGACTAGGCTATAACCAAGACCCAGAAATAAATACGTGGACCGCAAATAATTTAACGATTGAAGACATTCAGCCCAAGTATTTTGAGATAGCGTATATTGCTGGATTAGACTTAACACAAGTAAAATCGCAAGCCTATGGTTACATTGTTCCATTAGTTTGTCTGTATAAAATTAACTGGGAAAAGTATTACGCGGATTACCCTAATGCATAAGGAGCGGTGACATTTGTTTCCGAAAGTTCCGGACATGCACAAGCCAAACAAGCCTTTGGTTCCGAATGGTTTAGGCGTGATTTACGTTATAGCTAGTGCCGTATACCTTTTCCTTCTTGAATACTTCCGTTCACAAAGCGATAATGTTTCTAAGGCTTTGACTTTGGCTGTTTGCATACTGTTTGGCGGATTTATGGGTTTGCTTGACGATTGGATAGATTTACGTTGGCGCTATAAGGCTTTCTTTCCATTAATTGCCGCTATACCACTTGCTTCTTTGGCTATAAGGCTCAACGTGAGAACTTCCATGACCATTCCTATAATAGGCGCTGTCTTAGATTTTGGTTCTGCTTATTTTTTAGTAGTTATTCCATTAATTGTTACCATAACTACGAATACTGTGAACCAGCTTGGGGGACTGAATGGTTTGGAAACTGTTTGTCCAGCCATAGTGTTGGTTGGGTTAATGGCTATGTCTGGGGATAATGCCCCTCTTCTTTATGTTCCGCTTGCTGTCTGGCTGATTTTGGCTTTTTTCAACTTTCGAGGCAGAATTTTTGTTGGAAACACGGGGTCTTTCGCCATCGGGGTAACTTTGGCGGCTTTTGCAATAATTTCCGATTTAAAAACGAGTTTGGTTATTTGCATTTTGCCCTACATCTTTAATTCAGCGCTAATTTTGTTGTCATATTTTCTTTTTAGAGCTAAGGCGCGTGTTTCTTTTAATGGAGAAAAACTCGTTTCAGATCATAGGCGAAGTTTGATTACGCTAATTACTTATAATCGCCCACTGAGAGAACGTCAGGTGGTAGTTATAATTTCGCTTATAGTAGCGCTTTTCACTTCGCTTGCTATTCTTTTCGAGTTTTTCTGATCACGTTTTCTATGCGCTGTGTGCGTAACTTTTTGCTACACACAAAAGGCAAAAATTGATTTTTGTCGAGGCTTTATTGCGAGAGGCTGAATGGCTAAAGATAATGCTGTTTGGTTAGAGTGGGGAATCAGCTATTTGCCCAGCACTATACGTTCCTAATGTTTCAGTTAAGGTTGAGATTTCAAAATTGTTAGGTGTGAGGCTTGACGTTAAGACTGGTGGGGCTGAATCTATAAATTTTGATGTTAAGGCAAGGCTTGAAGAGAAAGAGCGCAAAAGCCAATTTGTCGCCGTCAGCTTCAGCCTCATCCTCTCTACAAAGCCAAGTGTGGTGAAATTTGAAATTGAAGGTACGGCAACATTAACTGGCAAGGACTCCGAAATAAGCAAGATGTTAGAAGCAGATCCAGAAACAAAAGTGCCATACGTTTTCCATAGGGTTTATCAGCACGCGTTCACAGCCATGTACCTATTGTCGACAATTCTAAACACGCCGCCTCCACCACAAGATTTGCTTTTCTCAAGTAAGGGACGAGGACTGCCAATCGAAGACGTGAACGTGGAAGTAGCTGAAACAGTCACAGACCTCGTTAAGGTTCAAGCCGAAACAGAAGGCAAAGCTTAATAGCAACTAGAGAATTTTTCATGACGCAAAATGGCGGGTGAGTGGGCCTCCACCCGTTCCGCCATATAAACCCCGGTGTAGGAGGTGGAAAAGTGAAATTTGGTAGTAAAGAATTGGCTTTGACAGCTATTTTCACGGCTGTATATGCTGTTCTTGTTTTGGCTTTGGCGGGCATAAGTTTTCAATTGGTTCAGGTTAGAGTTGCGGATGCGTTAATTCCGTTGTCTATGGTTTTCGGGTGGCCTGCGGTTATTGGCGTCACTCTTGGAAGCGTCGTAGCTAATGTTGCAAGTCCTATGCCAAGCATTTTGGCAGATGTTACCTTTGGTTCTTTGGCAAACCTTTTGGCTGGCGTGCTGGCATGGAAATTAGGTCAATATTCAAGGGAATTTCTTGGGTGCGTCGTAGCGACTGCTGTTATAACGTTTATTGTTGGAACGTATTTGGCAGTGTTGACGGAGATGGAGATGTGGATTTGGTGGTTGGGGATAGGCATAGGCTCCGTCATCAGCATCAACGTTCTCGGATATTTTCTGGTAAAAGCGACGAAAAAGCTCTTGGCAGAATAAAGTCACATGAAGCGCTCTAACTTTGTTAACCCTATTATTTCGTCAAAGTCTAATCCTAACGCGTCCAGAACCTGATCGAATGTTGAGTGAAGATATGCAATGTACTTGTCAACGTCTATCTCGTTGTTTGTCGCCAACTCCACTGGTTTGACGTGTGGTTCTTTGATGACTTTGACGAAGCTTATGAGGTCTCCAGCTTTAAGCTCTAATCCTCCCTCTTTTAGGATTTTTGCTGCTTTGACGTGTTGGGGTGTTGTTTTTGTGTAGCGTTCTGGTTCTTCGCCTAAGACTACGTTGAAGGCTAGTTCTTCTAGGCTTGTCCACTCTCGTCTTTTTAGGCGCATATAGC
Source organism: Bathyarchaeia archaeon (assembly GCA_038883655.1). GTDB lineage: Archaea > Thermoproteota > Bathyarchaeia > Bathyarchaeales > Bathycorpusculaceae > JAVZLQ01. The sequence goes on along the minus strand of JAVZLQ010000003.1, from coordinate 84,374 downwards.
AGTCACGGATTATGTCGCACGTGTCTTTTTTGGCCTTTTCGAAGTCTGCTGGCGTTTTCACCGTGGCTAGGCGCTCCTTCATTTTGTCAAAGGCCTTCTTAATGAACAGTGGAATATGCCTCTTCTTGCCCGTCAATCCCTTGACGTCTACGCTTCCATCCTCGAGAACTCCTAGGTAGTTCTTTTTACGCGAGCTGAAAACAATGTATCTGTAGATTTTATCCACGTCTAGGCTCATTTTCAGTTCACTTTCTGCCCACTTTGATAGTTCTTCAATCTGTTCTTTCGAAGGGTTCTTTAGGAATATGCTGTCCGTGTCGCCATAAAGCACTTGGATGTTAAGTTCTTTAGCTTTGTTGATTATCTGCGTTATTGAGTGTCTTCCTATGGCGGCTGTTGCTTCCGCTACTGGCGGACAATAAAGGTCGAATGTTTCGGCTCCGAAGACGCCGTAGCTTGCGTTTAAAATGACTTTTAGTGCGCCTTGGATTGGGTTGTACCAGCTTTTGAGCTCCTTTGGAAGGCTCTTGTCTTTCGACCTTGGCTTGTACCAGCGCACACGCAAGTCCCTAAGCGAACCTATCAAGAGGCTTTCTAATGCCCGCTTTTTTGTACAGACCCAATGCGGCGTATCTGGGATTAGGTTGCTGCGGCATTCTGGGTGTTGGCATAGTATTGATTGGTAGCCTAGGTTCCAAACTTTTATGATTGATGGGTATAGACTTTGGAAGTCCAAGTCCGCCACGTTAAAATGGACGCCTGGCACTGGCTCGACGACTATTGCGCCTTTGTATTTTTTGCCTTTTATTATGGCTTTTGTGGCGGTTTTGCCTTTCGCGGCTAGGATTTCTTCAGCGTTTGGGATAAGCATGTTTCTTCTTCGGTGCTCTCTGTGCAGGAAATTCCTTATCCAACGTGAAACTCCCTGGCGGCTCAAGTCTTCCATTGGCATGCTGCTTATCCTAGCCAAAACCAGAATTAGCTTCATTACCAACTCGTCTTCAAAGCTTGTGAGTTTGAAGGCTATTTCAGCATCTCTAAAGCAGTATTTCGCAAGCTCCGTGTAAGTTAATTCGCCTAAATTCTTTTCGAGGCGTATTTTTTCCATGCCGATTAGGGCTTTGCCAACATCGTCGAGGGTTACGTCCCTATAGCGGTTGTTGAAGGCGTAAATTTGGATTGAACGGTTGAAAAAGAACTTGTAAAGGTCTATGTGAACACCATATTTTAGGAGGCAGACGCGTTTGCCAACATCTATCGGAATTTCGTCCCTTCTTAAGCCGAACTTTTCTGCTCTATGCGCCAAATAACGCAGGTCAAAATCGTCTCCATTAAAAGTTATGACGAAAGGATAATCCCACAAAACTTCAAAAATAGCTCTTATAAGCTTCTCTTCTGAGTCAAAATATTCTAGGTTTACGTCAGCAGGCAAATGTTCGGTTCCTTCTCGGACTCCCTCACGCTTCAAAAGTAATACTTTCATTAGTCCATCAGAACCGTAAAGCGAAGCGCAAACAATTGGATAGTCTGCCTCGCGGGCGTCTGGCATACGCGTTGGGATAGGCGAGTAAACTTCTATGTCTAGGGCTACGCGGCGGAACTTTGGAGCTGGATACTCCAGAAGCCTTGCCCACTGTTCAATGTACCGCAGCTCCTCTTCTGTTGCACCTTCAAATAGGCTCATTATCTGCTTTACAGTTTTTTCTGGTTCATCCAAACTTTTCATGACGAGTTTGCCGTTTCTAACTTCGTAAAGCATTCCAGGCCACAGGTCGTTATCGTAAATGTATGATTGGTAGTACTTTATTTTTGATTCCCAAACTTTGATTTGTTCTTGGGCTATTGGTGTGTCAGCCACTTTTGGGAAGTCTTCTGGGATTATGTCCCTAATGCAGCCTTTTGGGCGTCCGCCAATCGCCAAGGGGTCTTTAGCTACAATCTTTGTTACTTTCACAGTCCTATCCAATAAGGGGTCAAATTTTTCCACAATCTCAAAATGGTCAAAGCCTTGATGATGCTTTAAGCGGTCTATTCTTTCGAGTTCCAACGGTGAAAGATTTGTGAGGCAATAAGGCTTATGCCCAGTGTTGTCATACCAAAAATAAATTTTGCCAGAAACTGCCTCGTAAAGCTTGATTAGGGCTTTTCCAGTCTTCCCATCATACGTGGCTGAAACAAAGTATGATGGTGGCAGATTTTCTGGCGCCAGTGGCGAGGATGCCTGTTTTTCTTTTTCCCTTTTTATGGCTTCTGTGAAGGGTAGAGCTTCCGCTTCAGCTTCCTTTGTCTTTTCTTGGGTTGAAAATTCGTCCAGTCGACGCTGAGCCATTAGCACTCCTAACTCACTATTTAATCGGATTTACTAAAATTTCTTGCTGTTTTTGTTTGCAGGTTTTCAGAAGCCTTTTCTTCTTTTAATAGTGGCCGCGCAGAAAACGATAAGTATCCAAAAAGTTGCTAAAAACATGTTTAGGCTTATTTCTGGAATTATTGTGCATGATGTTGCCTTTATTGCCACTATTGCATACGGGTTTGGCCCTTGAAGCTTCCCGTGTTCATCCATAAAGAGTGCTTGTACGCCCCATTCACCTATAACATCTAATGTTTGCGTGTCATATGCGTCCCAGATGGGTTTTCCATCCCAAGTGTCGTTACTTTTCGTTAACAGCGTTGGACCTACATCAATGAGGCTTCCATCCGGCTTGTGCCACCTAAAAACAACGTGCACTGCTTCTGGAAAAGGTGGTTCTGTTGTTGCTGCTCTCACGGTAACATTGTCTCCTAAAGAATATTCCTCGGTGACCGATGGCCATGTTGTGATGGCATAACCTGAATTTAGGGCGTTAAGGTTTCCTTCAATTTTTCCTTTCAGCTCTTCAGCAAAAGTTATGCTGCTGGTTAATGTTAGCAGGGTGAGTGTTTCAACAACTATCACTGCGAGAATTCGTTTTCTCATTTCCATCTAACTCACAATTAGGTTATTTTGCATTGGCTTTCTTATATATCCTTAAGTATTAATCTTCTAGAACTATGAAATAAGCGGTGTAATCAGAGTTGCTTAAAGAAGCTTGGACGCTTGCCATTGAAAGCCTAAGCTGGATGGAAATGCAAAAGCTAAGCGAGCGCCTTGCGTTGGCTAAAACTGTTAGGCAGTTGGGCATTGGCGATGCTGATGCGGTGCGGCTTGCGCACATGCTCGTTTGCGAAACCGTTAGGCGACGAAACTTCATAGACGCTTTCATAAACAATGTTTTGAAGCCGAAAACCATCAGCGAATTCGATTTAGGCGTCCAAGCCTTTTTGAGACTTTACGTTTACCAGACGCGCATAGCCAGAGACTGGTCGAAAATCGATGTTAAGGAAGCTGAAAATATAGCGAAAACTGCCCGTGCAATTCTCGGATGGAAAAGCCTCAAAAAAGTTGAGCCTTTTTTGGGCGCCTTGCTCACTCAAGATCCACAAGTCGCATTTGATGGGTTAGGTGACGAGGAAAGAGTTGCGCTTTTAACGTTTCATCCAACATGGTTTGTTAAGTACTGTTTTAGGCTTTTTGGGCGTGTTGAAGCTATAAAAATTTTGGAGGCAAACTTGCAAGCTCCTCCAACATACATTAGGTTGAACACGTTAAGAGCTAGTGAAGAAACAATTTTGGGCGAGCTTGAAAAGGAAGGTGTGAAAGTCGAAAAAGTCAAAGAGCTAAAGTATGCCTACAAAGTTTTAGCCGCTCAAAAGCCCTTAACACACATAGAGAGCTTCCAAAAAGGCTTATTCTACATACAAGACAAGGCAAGCTGCTTTGCTGCTGAAGCGGCAAACCCCCAGCCTAACATGGTTGTCCTCGACGTTTGCGCTGCTCCTGGAGCAAAAACCACTTATTTGGCGCAGTTGATGCAGAACCGCGGCGCAATATACTCAATAGACTACTCAAAACGTAGAATTGGCATATGGAAAAGCGAAATCAACCGCATGGGCGTCAAAATAGCCACTCCGATAATTGCGGATGCATGTAATCTTCCACCACTCAAGTTGGAAGCGGACATTGTAATTTTAGATCCTCCGTGCACAAGCACAGGCGCCTTTGCAAAGCTGCCCTCAGCTAAATGGCGGCTCACAAGGCGTTCTGTTGAAAAGATGGCTGAAATTCAGTGGCAGATGCTTTGTAGTTGCGTAGACAACGTGAAGCCTGGCGGCAAGCTTGTTTATTCTACCTGCAGCATAACGACTGAAGAAAATGAGATGCTTATTGAGCGTTTCTTGAAGTGGTATCCAGAGTTTTCCTTAGTTGACGTAGAGCCAGAAATGGGTTTGCACGGATTAAGAGGATTAGAAAAGTGTAGGCGGCTTTATCCGCACCTGCATTCTTGTAATGGTTTTTTTATTGCCAAAATGTTAAAAGGTAAAAGTTAGGTGAAGGGTGAAATCAAGCCCTTTTTCGAGCTTTTTCCAAGCAACAGAGCATCTCAAAGATTACTTTTGCTGCTTGCACTGCTGAAACGCCTTGATCATAGTTCGGCGCAATTTCTACCATGTCAAAGCCCAAAACGCGTTTGTCGCAGAGACGTGCAAGAATATCCAATAGCACATGTGTTTCGATTCCTTCCGGTTCTGGGTTCTGCACTGCTGGAACATATGCCGGGTCAAGTATGTCCATGTCGACTGAAATGTAAATGCCCTCGTATGCTGCAAGTTCTTCCTTCAGTTTTTCCGCGACTGCTTGTGCGCCTTCCTTTCTTATTTGCTGTGCCGTGAAGAAATCGATTTTCGCCTTTTTCGCGTAGGCAAGTTCCTCTTTGCAGACCGCCCTTGTGCCAACCTCAAAGATTTTCGCTGGCTTTAACTCTTCGTTTATTCTCCGCATGAAGGTTGTATGCGAAAGTTTTAAGCTCATAAACTCGTTTCGCAAATCAAGATGCGCATCAAAACTTACAAGCGTTGTATTTTGCGCTTTGCTGCCTAAACCCGCAACTACGCCAAGAGTTATCGTGTGTTCTCCACCAATTGCCACTGGAACCTTTCCAGCATCAAAAATTTCGGCGGCAACATCCGCTGTTCTTTTGAGCGTTTCCTTCGTGTCTGTTGTCACGTGCAAGTCTCCCAAATCGTGTATTTTAAGATTTTCAACGTCAACTTCGGTGCGGAAACTGTAAGTTTCAATGTTTAGCGATGCTTGTCTGATGGCTGTTGGTCCAAACCTTGCGCCAGTACGGTATGTGCTTGTCGCGTCGAATGGAACTCCAAAAACCACGTAGTCAGCTTCTTTGAAGCTTTTCTGGAAACCACTGAAAACATTTGATTGCGAAGTAAAAAGTTCGCGTTTACTCATACTTTTTCTCCTTTTTGGAGTGACATATTCTATCGCGTCTGTTTCTAAATTTTTCGTTTTATAAGTGGCATATGTGGTGCAGCAAGCTCTTAGACATTAAATTTATTAATGTTGCCGTTAAATGCATTAGGAGTCAAAAGGAGCGGACTGAAATTGTCAATTAAATCTAAACTCAAAATTGAAAGCACTGGAATGCTTCTAGCTTTTGTATTCTACATTGTTGCCGGCGCTTTATGCTTCTACTTTTTGGCTACAAACCCAAGCCTAATCCATGTTGGCATGATTGGAATCCTAAGCGTAATAACCGCATACGGTGTTTTCGGCAAGCGTTTTTGGGCTTTATGGACAGCAATCATACTTTTCTTCATGGTTACAATGTTTTCCGCTGTTATGCTCTATTACTTTTTTGGAACAGATATCATCATAGACCTAGGATTCGTGGCATACCTAATTCTTACGTGGATTGCAACGGCGTATTTAGCTTCTAAAAGGAGAAACCTTGCAAGCTGAACAATTTAACAGTGACTTCTTCGCCTTCTTCTATGAATTGTTGGTTTTCTGCAATTTCAATGAAACCGTCAGCCCTCGCAAGCGTTGTTATAGCCCCAGAAAGCCCATATTGGACGGGTTCAGCTAAAAGGTGACTCTTTTTGTCACGGACAAGCCTAACCATGACGAATGTTCGCCTACCCTTTGCTGGAAAAAGCCGGGTTGCTGAGAAAGCCCTAACCGTTAAGTCTTCATCCACTTTTCTTCCAGCCATTCCCAGAATTACTGGGCGAACAAGAAGATGAAAAATCAGCAATGCAGATGTTGGGTGTCCTGGAAGCGAAAAAACCGGTTTACCGTTAACCAAAGCCACGGTTGTTGGTTTTCCAGGTTTTGTGGCAATTCCACATATTATTACGCCTGGTTTTCCAAGCGAATCCAAGATTTTGGGAATAACGTCCTTTGGGCCTACAGAAACCCCTCCTGAAGTTAATATGATGTCTGCTGACGCCAAAGCCCTTTCCAGCGCCTTTTGCAGCTTTTCCTCATCGTCTGGGAATACTCCCAGGTAAACTGGTTTTCCACCGCTTTCCAGAACTGCAGCGCTTATGCTGTAAGCGTTTATGTCATAAATTTTTCCTGGAAAAAGTTTCTTGCCCGGCTCCGTTATTTCAGCGCCAGTTGACAAAACCGCCACTCTTGGGGTAATGTAAACTTTTACTTTTGCCATTCCCAAGGCGGCTAGGACTCCTATTTCCCTCGAGCCCAAAAGTTTTCCAGCCTTTAGAACGGTTTCGCCTTTTCTTATGTCTGAACCAGCCTTCATGACGTTTTCATCTTTCACTACCGCGCTGTAAACATAAATTACATCATTTTTTCGTTCCGTGTGTTCTACTGGAACAACAGCATCCGCCCCTTCGGGCATGGGTGCTCCAGTCATGATTTCAGCCGCCATGTCCTTTCCAACCTTGACCTTTGGCTTTTCTCCAACATTCACTGTTCCGCAAATTTTCAGCATTATGGGCTTGTTCTCTTCTGAGCCAAATGTGTCACGCGCTCTAACGGCGTATCCGTCGACTGTTGAACGGTTGAATGGTGGAATATCTAAATCTGCGGTTATGTCCTTTGCAAGAACGCGGTTGTGAGCTTCTAAGAGCGGGACTTCCTTAATGCCAAGCGGCTTGGGCTTGAAGTACTTTTTAATTTTCTGCTGGGCTTCTTCGAAAGTTAAAAGTTTCCTAAACATTTTCTTCTCCCTCGACAGAATCAAACAAGTGGACATTGACCGTTTCGCCCTCATCTAAACCTTCTACGTTTTCTGGTGCAACGACGTAGCCGTTAGCTCTAGTCATCGTTGAAATTATGCCGGAACCGCGAGCACTTATGGGCTCAGCGAAATACTCTCCTTCGCTTTTGAAAACGCGAACTCTAACAAATGTTTTGCGTCCAAGAGCTGTTGTTACGCGCTTAGTAATTTTCGCCTTAACCAAAGGTCTAGGTTCCTCCTTTTCTAGTCCCATGAGCGCATTTATCACAGGTTTTGCAAAAACTTCGAAGCCAATCATGGCAGCGACTGGATTGCCTGAAAGAATTACTATTGGCTTTTCTTTTAGTATGGCTAGGGCTGTTGGCATGGCTGGACGCATGGCTATTCCATGAACTATTACGCCTGGCTTCCCAAGCTTGTTAACAGCTTCTGGGGCAAGGTCTGAAATTCCAACACTTGTGCCTCCAGTGGTTATTATTGCGTCAGCAACTTCTAGACCAGTCTTCAGCTTGGCCGTTATCTCGTCCACGTCGTCTCTTGCTATGCCCAAGTCAACTGGTTCAGCCTCTAACTCACGGCACAAAGCTGAAAGGACAAGCCTATTCACTTCATAAATTTGCTCTCCCTTTGGATTTGTGCCTACTTCAATAAGTTCGTTTCCAGTTGCAAGTATCGCTACTTTCGGCTTTTCAAAGACTTTGACTTCAGCTTTTCCAAAGGCTGCTATTAACCCCAAATGCTGAGGTTTAAGGCGAGTTCCAGCCTTCACGGCAACAGTTCCCTTCTGAATATCTTCACCCCTTCTCGAGACATTTTCGCCCGGTGTAACTGAAACCCACAATTCTATTTCCTCGCCAATTCTCTTTGTGTTCTCGAGCATTACAACGGCGTCCGTCCCTCTTGGAAGCGGATTGCCAGTCCAAACTTGTTTCGCTTCGCCGCTTCTAACTTCTTCCTTCGTAGTTATCCTGAACTTTTTTGGCTTAAACTGTGATGCACCAACAGTTTCTTCTGCTTTTATGGCGTATCCGTCAACAGCTGAACGGTCAAATCTTGGCAAATCTTCATCCGCAATTACGTCTTCTGCCAGAATATGGTTTAGCGCTTGGCTAAGCTCTACCCTTACAGCTTTGGGCTTTCTGATTTGCAGTTTGCTGAAAAAGAGCTTTTTCGCCTCTTCTATTGGCGTGAGTTTTTGAAAGCCTTTAAGCCTCGACAAAACGTGCACCACAACAGAACAGCACTGCACAAAGCATACAAAAATGTATCGCATTAAACATTAACTTTTAAGCACCTTTTTGAGTATGTCGCGCATTTTTATGGCGTCTAAGTCCAAAATTGGGCTCTCGCTTATAATAACTGGTTTTAGGTTAAATTCTACAATGACCTTTGCAAGCATCGCGAAGTCTGGTCCGTAACTTTCCTCTTCTAACACGTGGTGGCACTTTTCACCTTTTTCCGTAAACTCCACTTTCGTAAAGTGGCAATGCATGTTCTTTATGGCTTCTGTTCCAAGCCTATTCTCAATGGCTTCAATTACACTGCGGAAGTCATCAATAGTTTTGAAACGTCCATTTTCCCTAGCGTGCAAATGTGCCCAGTCAATCACAGGCTGCGTTTGCTCCACTTCCTCGCATAGGCTTAGTATTTCTTCTAGGCTTCCAAGCTGTGACGGTTTGCCCATGGTCTCTGGACCAATTTTAACACTTTTAATGTTCAAGGCTTCCAGTGATTCAACAACATCCTTTAATGCTTCTAAACAGTTTTTGAAAACCTCTGTTCGAGGCGCTTTTCCATAAAAGCCTGGATGAAAAACAACCGTGTGAGCTTTCATCCATTCTGCCGCTGTTGCACATGCTATTAGGCGCTGTTTACTCGCCTCTATAACCTCTTTTTCGCCGCAGAAGTTTATGAAGTACGAACCGTGCAAGCTAAGCCAAACATCATTTTCAGCAGCTTTTAAACCAAGCTTTTCAGCCTCTTCCCTTCGCATTTGAGGTTTCGTGCCCCATCGCACTGCCTGATATTCAAAAGCGTCAAGCCCCTCATCCTTCAAAAGTTTCGGAACATCTTCCAATTTTGCCTTTAAAATGCGAAAGGTTGGAGGCACACCAGCCGGACCAAACCTTGGGCGGTCAGCCATCAAAATTCCCTTTCAGCCCTTCCTTCTTATTCTGTATCGCCGACCCCTGCACACGTATTCTCCATAAATTAGGGCTGTCAGAGCTGAAAACCAAGCTGCAGCATTCTGGATTGCCAAGTATTTTCCAGCAGCATCCAAGCCTACTAGTGGGCTGATTATTGTTCCAAGAGCCAAGACGAAATCTCTGAATGTAGGTGCAAGCGGAATGAGGGCGTTGCCCACTGCTGAGAATAGCCAGAAAATTGGTGCCAAGGCTTCTGTTGTGCCCTTAACAAAATTCAAAAGAGCGGTATCGTTTCGGTAAGCGCTTGCTACAGCCTCGTAAATTATTCTTGGGTATGCTAAAATGGAGACTGTGAGGGCGAGAACCATGAATAGCAAAAGGGTTGTTAAGGCGCTTTTTATCGTGGCGTTCGCCATTTTCTGTTGAAGGCTGACAAAAATCTTGGCGCCAAATATCTTCACCTTCAATCTGCTGAGAAACGAAGTTTTTGGCTTTTCCTTTTTAAAGGTTAGAGTTTTCCTTTTTGCAGTTTCTTGAGTTTTCATTGCCATGCACCTTGTTAGGTAAGTCCAGCTGAACACTAGTGTTATGACGACTGCTGATGGGATTAGGTGGAATAGTGGGCTTATTACACCGAATATTCTGTTGTCAGGATTTTCAGTTAGGCCTAACCCCTTCGTGTACAAGACGATTGCGTATTCGATTAGGATTGCTAAAATCAAGAAGATGAGTATAAATGTTTTTACCTTTAGCGATGTCCAGCGGACAAGCGAAGTTTTCTGAGGTTTTTGTGTTGCCAACGAATCACCGCTATTGCGCATTTGAATATGACTGTTCACGTTAAAAAATGTGACTGTCGTTTATCATAATGGGAACTCATTTCCACATTTTGGGCATTTCGCCATTCCGCATTGTACTGATGATGGACAACCAGAACAAGCAAACGCTCTACCATAAGTTATATCGAAGGCGAAACCGCATTTTGGACAGCTTACTAATCGCTTTGTCTGCGTCTTCATTTAACCTACTTTCCGCTTTGTTCTAACTAAATCAAGTTTGTAGGTGCCTTTAAAGTTTATGTGAAAATCTTAAAAAATAAATCATTAAATATCATTAGGTTATAGTGTCATTAGTCAGTTTAAAGCGTCTTCAGTCTGGGAAAGGGATGCTTAAACCCGATAAGTTGGAGCGTTTGGAACTTTACAAAGATCGTAATACGCAGGTTTTCTTAAACAAATTTCTGAGTGAGGAAATAACAGAGCTTGAACCTGTTTATGACCCCAAAGTGGGATATTATTATCCAATTGTCGAAGCAATTGTTGGTGATGTTCGTGGTGCAGAAGCTTTTTTGAATAGGCTTTATGATGCGGGTATACTTGAGAGGCGGCTTTACGACAAAATCATTTACTGTCCAAAATGCGGCTCCGCGAATATTTCAGTGCGCTATTGTTGTGTCTACTGTAAATCGTTTGACATTCAGAGAAGCGCATTGATTGAACATGTTAAATGCGGCTATATGGATGTCGAGGAAAATTATAAAAAGGGAAACAAGCTTGTATGCCCAAAATGCCACGAAGAGCTGAAAAAGCCGGACGTTGATTATCGTAGGGCTGGAACGTGGTGTACATGCAAGGACTGCAAGAAGAGTTTTGACATCCCGGTTGTGGCGCATTTTTGCAGAGATTGCCACATAGCCTTCACTTTTGAAGATGCCGTGATAAAGGATGTTTATGCTTACACGTTAAGGGAGGAGGCAAGGGAGGAGGCAGCACGCGGATGGGTTATAATCGCTCCAATTAGGGACTTTCTACTAGAAAATGGTTTTGAAGTTGAAAGCCCAGCCTTTTTGAAAGGCAAGTCTGGGGCAAATCACATGTTTGACATAGTAGCTTATGAAGGAAAAACCATCAAAAAATTGACTGTTATTGACGTGGCAATGGCTGTTGAAGATATTGTTTCTGAACAACCAGTTATCGCTTTATTCGCAAAAATATTTGATGTTTCTCCAGATCGCGCCTACTTGATTGCTATTCCAAAAATAAATGATAATGGAAAAAAAATGGCTGAACTCTATAACATTCATGTTTTGGAGGTTAAAAATCAGAAAGAAGCGATAAAAGCCTTAAAAGAAGAAATGGTTAGAGGGTAAAAACTGCGATATTTCCCCTTTCAGTAACAACTTTGACTATGAAATTTCCTTCTGGAAGCTTTATGTCCGCCCTTATGCATGTGGCTACTTCACCTATATTTACGAAATAATTCGCTTCATAACGCCTATGAACCGCTGAATCAATAACCCATATAGAAACTATGTGAGCCGTTGCCGACCCAGAATTTTTAACGCTGAACTGTGCACCATCAACTTTTGTTCTTACAGCGAAGAAATCTATATCAACAGTTGTTTGGTTTGCGTCTAGGCTAGCATCGCAGAACATTATCCGAATTACACCTTCACCGTTAATGAAGCTTTGCCAATTTCCTGTTATGTTAACTGCGTAATCCGTGAAATCTGTTGTCAAGGTCATTTCAATTGCATCGCTGAATTCTGTGCTTGTCCAATTATAAACTTTCAAAAACCAATTTTCCATAGTGTCATTTGCTCTTAGGCTTATTTGAATTTCAAGCGCTTCAATGTATGCAATCGGATAATTTTTAGTGTCAATGGCAAAGTCGCCAATTATGCTAAGGGCATAAGCATCTTGCATTTCGGGCTTTAATTCCGTCAAATCCAATTTTAAATCAAACTGTGTATTGGTTGCTTTAACTCCTTTGATCCTCAGTTTCCAATTGCTTGAACTATCCCTAAAGCGCGTTGCGTTTGCGGTTATTGTTTGCATTTTCGTTTCATCAACGTTTGGAATTGCGCTTGAAACGTATGATATATGGCCGTCTCCGTCTTCTGGATAACTGTTAGTCTGGTAATTGAATAATTGTAATGTTACGTTCACGTTGTCCGCTGTAAAAGAACTGGTGACTTTCCATGTTATGCTTGTCCAATTTTCCATGTTTGATGCTCCAGCAAACTCCACTTCAACAGTATACTCGACTGGTTGTTCATAATTGCAGTAAATGCTATACCGATTAAGATTGTTCAAGGCATCCGTTGGGTCTGTTGGTGAAGCATAACTGTTAGTCGTATCATAGTATCCTTGGTTGGTTGAGCTTGTCGTGTAGTAAAATCTGACCTGCGCGTTTGGTATTATCATTAAGAGGTACTCTGTATTAGGCGTTAGGGTTGGTGGATATGGGAAAATGGCGGTCCACCATTGTGCCGTTGTTGTGATTGACACGGGATTCGTTATTGCGATTATTTTTAGGTCGCTGTGCCGAACAATCAAGCATTTAACGTTTCTAGTTTGAGAAGTGCTTCTGCCGTAGAACGTTATGTTTTTCGCAACTACGGTTGCTGGGGGCGATGTGAAAAGGCTTCCATACATGACGTTCGCACCAACAGTCGTATAATTTGAACCTTGAACCGTGTTGCCAAAACTGCCCGTTATGTTTTGCGAGGCGTAACTTCTAAAGGTCAGGTACGCATCATCATCGTTTTTTAAATCTGCTAGCGAGCCAGAAACATATTGTGTTGAGTCTATGGGGTTATACGTGGATGGGTTGTAAATGTAGCCGTTTTCTTCCATAAAGCTTTCATAAGCCCCGTCAATAGCATGTGTCTCTACGTGTGTTCCGTTTCTGCTACCAATAAAAATTGTGTATTCGCTATTTGTTGTAAACCATGGCGAATTGGTAATGCGTATTACATTTTCGACTTTTATGCTTTCCTGTATTCTTTCTAGGTCGAACTGGTTCATTTGGTAGCTCCATAAAACCACGTTTGAGACTATAAGCGTTATCAAAATCAGGCTTAGCATTACTACTATCACGTTGCTTACGCCATCGCTTGCTTTCTTGAACCGTTCAAGGTGCCTTGTAATACTCTGCAATGTGAGTTCCCCTCTTTGTAACAACGTCTATATAGTATAGGCTTCCACTTGTCCAAACATAACCTGAAATATTAAGCCACTTATGTTCGCCCAGTTCTAAACGGAAGGGCTGACTGAAAGACTGTGCTGTGTGGTTTATGTATAGCCCCGAAACTTCGACGGCGACTCTTCCGATGTTTCGCATGTAAATGTGGATGCTGCCAGTCGAATTGTTAAACCAAACATCCTCTACTATGACACGTTCACCAATTGTTTCACGAAGGTTTGTTGTGATCACGTATGTGGCTGTTGTAGCGATTGCCATTGCTGCCACTGCCACAACTGTTAGTAAAAGGTTGCTGAGCACCGGAGTTATAGCCTTTTTATCCTCAAAAAACCCTCTTTTATTCGCCATGCTTTCACCTCAAAGGAAAAGTTTTAGGGCCAAGTAGCCGCTGATCATCATTATTAGGCTGTGTTTTAAGCCCGCGCTTACCGCGCCTTCACCCATCTTTCCAGCGATGAGCCCCCCGAACAGTGCTTGGACCACCGTCATGTGGAAGAATAGGCGCTTCATCTCTTCTGGAGCTATTACGGCAGTTCCAAGTGTTGGCAGCCCCTCTATACTTGCGAAGAATGACTTGAAGAGGAGTATTACCGTGAAGAGGAAGACGAAGTAGGCTACATAAATTATTGCAATGTAGGGGCGCGTCTGGTTCCGTCTCTCTTTATCCAATAAGAGTGTTGTCTGTATGAATTTGCCGGTTGGTTCAAAAACCTTTTCCACATGCCCGCCAGAACGGCTTGCCTCAATTATAAGTGGCACTGTTCTCTGCACAAGCACGGTGTTAACGCGTTTCCCCAAGGCTAAAAGGGCCTCTTCAAAGGTCATGCCCCAGGAAATCTGCGTCGTCATCTTCTTCAACTCGCTTGTCAGCGGCCCATAGTTTCTTTTTGATGCTTCTTCCAAGGCTTGTGGGAGCGTCATTCCCGTTTCTTGAGCTTGAACTATGCTTCTGAAAAGGTCTGGCAGATGCTCATCTATGGCTTTTCTCCATTTAAACTCGATGTAATTCAAGATTGCTGGTGGAAAAATACCAATTATCAAGGCGAAGAACATGAACTCGTCAAACGTTCTTGCTCCCCAGAAGTTGAAAAATGCAAAAACAACCATGGCAGCAGCTATTAAAATTGAGGTCGCCCACGTCAACTTTTTATCTTGTGCGCTTATTTTTGGCATTTTCCTCTACCATTTAGGTGATACAGCATCCAAAATTATCAGGAACATTATGGAGCCCAAGGGTATTCCAATGTAAGTTAAGATGTTAAGCAGAATGTCTGGACCTAACGCGCCTAATCCTCCGCCGAGCATGCTCATAACCGCAAGCATAATAACCAAAAGCAGTGGTCCAGTCACAAGCAAAGCCACATAAAACTCTGAAAGGATTGATAGCGTGTCTGAAAATTTGCGTAGGCTAATCCTCTTTAGCTTCATGTACTGCATGGATTTTTCGCGGAGGAAACGCGCCAAATTGCCGCCAGAATGTATTGTTGAAATGAAGCCTTCAAGCATTTCGCGGAACCTTTCAGATGGCGTTAGCCTAGAAGTTTCTTCAAGGGCGGAAATAACGTCTAAACCGAATAGGTTTATGTTTCTGACGATGTTTTTCGCTTCGCTTGTTATTGCCAGTGGCGGGTTCAAGTTTGAAAGTGAATAGAAAATTTTTTCTGGAGAAACGCCCGCACTTGAGAGAATCGCCATATAACCAGTTGTAAACGGCAACTCGTCCTCCAAATCTCTCTTAATCTTGTCTGCACGGTAAACCGGGTAAACGTAAAAGCCAATTATAGAAAAGGCACAAGCAAATAGTCCCCCGCCAACACCGAACATGAACGAAGGTATTAGCGGAACCCTAAAACCGAAGAAAAGTATCGACGGAATTATCGCTAATGCAACCACTGGTAGCAGAATTGCCGTAAAAATTGTTAAACTAACGTAGGCTTTGAAGCTTACTCTAATCCCAGACTTTTGCAAATTCAGGTCTAAATCTTTGAAAAGCGGCAATAATTGCTCAATTTTTTCTCCAATAAACTTGTATGCCATCGAATAAAACTCTATTTTCTGCGGCTCGTCGGGCTTGGCCACAGATTTTTCGCTTGTGGAGTTTTTAAAAAGCATTCTTAAGTGTGTGCAAAATTGCTTAATTTTTTCTATAACCTTGCTTGTGCTCATTTAAGTCCGACCCTTGCCTTCTGGAAGATGCGATTCGGATTTGCATAATACTCGCGAATCACATTTGCCACGTCTGTGTAGCGCCTTATTCCCTCGCGAACCATCCATTCTAAGACAGTCTTTCTTCTATGCAGTTCGCGTCTAACATCATCCTCACTTACGCCCATTTTGTGCATGTGCTCCTCTAAAAGCATACTGCGACCAGAAAAGACGAATTTATCCTCATGTGGATTCCAGCGAAAAACATCCTCGGTTACAATACTTTTCTTTTTGCGGTCAAACTCGACGACTTCTGTTGTTGTCGTTGCCCTTCTGGCTGGTCTTCCTTCGATTTCTGTTCTGGTCATAACCATTATGACGTCTGTCATGGCTATAAGCGACTTGGGAATATTCATCGGTTCGGATTCAAGCCTATTTATCACGGCTTCAACAGACTCAGCGTGTATTGTACTCATTCCTAAGTGTCCAGTTGCCATGGCCTGAAAAAGCGTGTAGGCTTCTTCACCGCGGACTTCACCCACTATTATGTAGTCTGGTCTTTGCCTAACAGCCGCTTTTAACAAGTCAAAAAGTGTTATTGTGCCGCTTCGTTTGTCTTCATGTCCAAATCCTAGGCGTACGACTGAGGGTATCCAGTTTTCGTGTGGTAGGTTAAGCTCTTGCGTGTCTTCTACGCTTACTATTTTCATTTCTGGCTTTATGAACATCGAGAGGCAGTTCAGCATTGTCGTTTTTCCAGCTGCGACCCCTCCAGCCACAATTATTGATGCTCTGTTTTCTATTATGTACCAGAGGTAGGCAGCCATCTCTGAGGAGATTGTGTTGAAGGCGATTAAGTCTGAGATTGTTAGTGGGTCGACTCTGAAACGTCGAATTGTGAATGTTGAGCCTCTACGCGTAACCTCGTTTCCATAAGTTAGTTGTATTCTGCTGCCGTCTGGAAGCGAGGCGTCAAGAATCGGCGATGCTATTGATATGTTTTTTCCAGAGAGGTATGCGAGGCGTACTATGAATGAGTTTAGTTCTGCTTCATCCCCGAATATTATGTTTGTTGGCAAGGACTCGTAAACTCTGTGCCAAACGTATATTGGTATGTTTACGCCGTCTGCCGATATATCCTCTATAAGGTGGTCTTTCATTAATGGGTCTATTTTTCCATAACCTACGAAATCCCTTACAATGTAGTATGTGAGTTTGTCTATTGCTTCCTGCGGAACTTTTAGGCGATACTTTTTGATTATTTCTTTCGTTTTCGCTATTAGGTAGTTTTCCGCCTTTTCTCTTGTTTCTATGTCTTTTAGGTTTACGTCAACCTCTTCCATCAAAAACCGCTTTATTTCTTGTAGTTTTTGTTCCTCCTCTTTTTGCAGCGTTGGTTCTATAACCTCATACATTATTTTTTGGGTTTCCGGGTTTTTGACTATAGCTGCATAAACATATGGTTCTTTTATTGGGTAAACTTCCCTGAACGTCGTTGGTTTTTTTGGTCTTTCCTCCTTTATTATTATACCTACTTCTGCTTGTTCGGTTTGCTCTGTGGTCTTTGGTTTTCTTGGCATTACACCTTCCCTTTTAGAGTGTGGTGTAGTTTCCTCCAAATATAGTTTGTAGTAAGTCTTAATAAGCTATATGCATGCCTAATCCTTACCCAGCTTAACACTAAAACAAACAAAACCTAAACAAAATTAAATCCAGAACAAAAGAAGACCTTAAAAATAAGCCCTACTTGTACCGCGCTCTTCTCTTCTGCCGCTTTTTCTTCTGCCTCTTCATCCTCTTCTTTTTCCATTTAGCCCGTATCTTCCACACGCTCCATAAGCACACGCTTATTCTATTGTTGCGTGCCTACGTCTTAAATCCTCTTCCGTCCGTCCCATCCTATGCATCAATTCGACGACAAGGCTGTCTAAAAAGACCATACAGTTGTTCTCGAAGACGCTTCCAAGCGGAGTTAGGGGTTCCCTCTCGCCCATAATTTGCCTAGCCAAATAATCCTCTTCTCGCGGCCACCCAGTTTTCGTTCTTCCCTTCACAGTTACGATGTGGTCTGCCATCCTTCCAAGCTGAGACTCGGGAAACGATGTTATGGCAATTACTGTTGCGCCTATTTCCTTCGCCGCTGCGCTGGCTGTTAAGACCATTTTTGTTGAGCCTGTTCCTGAAATGGCTATTAATAAGTCGCCTTTCTCAGCCGCGGGTGTTATGGTTTCGCCTAGAAAGTAGACGTTGAACCCAAGGTTCATAAGGCGTAGTGCAAAGGCTCTTGCGACGAAGCCGCTTCTTCCCATGCCAACAATGAATATTTTCTTGTTTTTTGCTTCCAAAAGCAACTCAATTAGTCTTTCAACTTCCTTCATGTTTAGCTCTTCGATTGAGCTTTTTATTCCGGCAATTATTTCGTTTGCCGCCGCCTTTAACCATTTCAATTTTTCCAGCTCCGAGAAAACCATTACAAATGTGTCTCTATTAAAAGTCTTGCGGTTAAATGAATCCTAAAAGTTTGCTTAATGAAGGAATCGTGAATGTTAAGCGGATGTAGATGGCTGCGGCTAAAATCCCAATGGTTAGGGCTAGAAGAATAAAATCTTCACTGCGCATTTTCAGAACATAAAGGTTTGTACGCTTTTTTGTTGCTCCCCATGCTCGGGATTCCATGGCTTCTGCAAGTTCAAGGCTTCTTCTTATGGCACTTATTAGAAGCGGTATCAATATTGGAATGTAGTTCCTAATTCTTTTTAGGAAGTTTCCGCGTTCAAGCTCCAAGCCTCTTGCCTTTTGTGCATCCATTATTGTTTGGGCTTCTTCGGCGAGCACTGGAACAAAGCGAACCGCTGTTGTAAAGGCAAATGTAAACTCATATGGCACATGTGTTTGTTCAAGGGCTAGGCTTAAAGTGTCTGGCGAAGTTGTCAAGAAAAATATTGAGAAGGATTCGACAAGTACTATAAAACGCAATGTCAATGCTGAGGCATTTTCTAGGCTTACTGCCAGCGGGTAATGGGTAAAAAAGTAAGTTACCACGAAATTTGTTAGGAAAATTATTGTTGCTAGGAAAGCTGCACCACGCATGGAGCGCATCCATTCACGTTTTACTCTTGCTAGTAGGACGAAGGGAATTTGCATAACAAACAGCACCATGAGTGGGATAAGTTCTCCAAAAATTATTGCTATCACAAATATTGCACATACGTAAGTGAATTTTATTCTGGGGTCTAAATCGTGGATTGGCGAGTGAACCTTCCTAAACTTTAAGCCATCAAATACACTCATGTTTTTCTTCCCCCTAAAATGTTGAGCAGGATCTCGCGTGCTTCATAAATATCGATAACATCCTTCTTTAATCCCAAATCTGAAAGCTGCAAAAATATCTGCGTTACCTGCGGTGGAACAATCGATGCTTGAGTTAACAACTCTTGATTTGTCAACACCTCTCTTGCTGGACCGTCTGCAACAATTTTTCCTTCTCGCATCAGTACGACCCTTGGATTGCATTCTGCCACAAACTCGACGTCATGTGTGACTACTACGACTGTTTTTCGCTGAGTCTTCATTTGCATTATGAATTGTCGAAGTCTTTCCTTTTGCTGATAGTCCTGTCCTATTGTTGGCTCGTCTAAAATGAGTATTTTTGGGTTCCAAGCCAAGACGGAGGCTAATGCCACACGTTTTCTTTCGCCTCCGCTCAGCATGAACGGTGAGGTTTTTCTGTATTGTGTTAAGCCCAGAAGGTTTAGCGCCCATGTAACGCGTCTCTTTATTATGTTTTCTTTAAACCCAAAGTTTCGCAGTGCGAAGGCTATTTCTTCTTCGACTGTTTCGCTGAAGAGTTGATGGTCTGGGTTTTGGAATACAAATCCAACGTTTCTGGCCAGTGTTGCCACGCTCACTTTTGTTGTTTCAACTCCATCAACGAGCACTCTACCCTTTGTGGGTTTTAGTAGTCCGTTAAAGTGCTTGACCAGGGTTGTTTTTCCAGCCCCGTTTTGTCCCATTATTGCCACGAATTCTCCATTCTCTATCGTTAGTGATACTCCCTTTAGGGCTTCCACGCCGTTTGGATATGTGAAATAGACATCCTCGACTTCGATCATTTGCGCTTCAAAACCCCCCTCAGCATGTTTGCCATTTCCTCCGACGACAGCGGAATAGTGTTGCCAAGTGTTACGCCATCGTTTCTGAGCATGTGGTAAAGCCTTGTTGCCTTTGGAATTCCTATTCCAATTAGACGCGTTTCTTGTAGACTCAAAATTTCGCGCGGATCGCCATCTAAAACCACTTTTCCATCATCCATCACTATGATGTGGTTGGCGTAAGCCGCTGTCAAATCCAACCTGTGTTCAACGAGAATTACGGTTATTCCCAGTTTTCTGTTCAAATCGTAAATTACTTCAAATATTTTCTTTGCACTTAAGGGGTCGAGGAATGATGTTGGCTCGTCTAAAACCATAACTTCTGGTTGCATGGCCAAGACTGACGCTATGGCAACGCGTTGTTGTTGCCCGCCTGAAAGCTCGTGTGGCGGTCTATCCCTTAAGTCGTATATGCCCGTTAACTCTAAAGCCCAGTCAACTCTTCTGCGTATTTCATCCCTTGAAACTCCAAGATTTTCGAGTCCAAAGGCTACGTCTTTCTCCACTGATAACGCAAAGAGCTGGTTTTCTGGGTTTTGGAATACAAGCCCAACGTGCTTCGCTAGTTCGTAAGTTGGGTTCTCTGAAACCTTAAGCCCTGCTACGGTAATCTCGCCTTCTAGTGTTCCTTGATAAAAGTGCGGGATTAACCCGTTGAAGCATCTGCACAGTGTTGTTTTTCCGCAACCACTTGGACCTGTTATTAATACGAATTCGCCCTTCTCTATTTTGATGGAGATATCACTAATTGAAGGCTTTGTCGTTCCCGGATATGAGTATGTTAGAGCTTTTGTTTCGATTATCGCCATGCTCTCTTTTCCACTCTTATGTAGCAAAATTTTGTCTCATTTAAGAGTAGCTACTTAATTTTGTTTTGCCAAATGCTCCTTTAAAAGGCGCAAACACTTCTTAAGCCCGGTTTCAATATCGCCGACGCCGTTCACTCCAGCAGCTGTAGCATGTCCTCCACCCATCCCGTTAAGTTGTTCTCCGAGAGGTTTGGCTATGTCTCTTCCCAAATGTATATGCGTCTTTTCTACAAATTCATTGGTACATCTCAAGCTGATTTCTATGCTTTCATTCTTTTGTCCGGCGACAACTGCAACGTGAGCGCCCAAGTCTATTATGGCTCTTGCCGCTGATGCTTGGTAGGCGCTAACATGCGAAAACGCGATGATCCATTCCCCAATTTTAAAGAGTTTTGCCCTCCTACAAGCCTTAAGTCTTGCCACGCGTTCTGAAAAGTCCATTGGAAGGGCAAGTATTGAAAGCGCTTCACGCGCGTTTACTCCAGCATCAACCAACTCTGCTACACTTTTTAATGTTGAAGAGTTTGCCAGCACGAAGTGGCGCGTGTCAAAGGCTATTCCAAGAAAAAGAGCCTTAGCCTCATCTACATTTACCTTTACACCCAACTCCTTAAAAAAACCATAAATTATCTCGCATGTTGATGATGCCTCCTCATTTGTTATGCATGCTTTCGCTATTTTCTGCGTTTCCGGATGGGTTGCGTGGTGGTCTATAACTATTATTGGCGCCCCAGAGTTTTTCACTTTGTCCGCTAAATTGTTTAGCTGCTGGATGGTGTTTGTATCGAGAAGTATGATGGACTCAGCCTTTTCAACGTTTGGTTGTATGTTTACTTCTATTGGTAAACTTTTCAGAAGATGTTTTGAAAGTCTGCTTATTCCTTGGGATGCGCCTATTTCAACTTCCAAGTTTGGTTTTAAACGTTTTAATAGGCTTGAAAGGGCGTAGGCTGAGCATATTGCGTCTGGATCCGCATTATGATGGCATAGTAAAAGTACAAATTTCGCGTTTGCCTCTTCTAAAACTCTTGTTATTTCTTCGAATGGCATTTGAGTTTCCTCAAATATTCCTCTGCAGCCCTAAACGCCTCTTTCACAGCCTCATCCACGAGGCTCTGCGCATTATAATCCTTCATGATTTTCGTCAATGTGATGTCGACGTCAACGGTCAACGTTAAGGGCTTTGTTCCTTCAGCCTCGGCGCTTACATTTAACATTTTTATTCCTTTTGAAGGAAGCTTTGAAAGTACATACTTCCTAGCAGCTTCTTCTGCCACCGAGCATAATTCTTCCATCTGCTCGTCTGTTAGCTCTGGAATGCCCGGTTCTTCCACGTTTTCACCCAAATTTTACGGCGGGGGTGATGATGGAGAAACTGGACTCAAGTCTTGTTGAAGTTTGGCTTGTAAATCTTTTAGTTGGCTGCGTAAACGTTCTTCTTGTTTGCCCAAAACTGTGGCGCGTGTGTTGAGCAGCTCTTTTCTTTCATTTAGATCTGCCATGACCTTTCCCTTTTCAGCTTTTACCAAAAGTGTGCCGATTGCCCTATAAATTACAGCATCATCCGCCGTTTTCTGCAGTTCGCTTAGTGCTTGTTCAATTTCTGTAAGTTCAAGTTCAACTTGTTGTTTTTGCGCCAAAACCGATTGAAGAGTTTGCTGTAACTGTTGAAGCCTTAAGAGACGCTCTTGAACGTGGGGCGGAAGCCTTGAAATTTCTTCACTCACGTTTTACACTTCCATCTGCACAGCAATAAACTTAGCTCCTAATTAACATTTTCTAAGCATAGCTTCAAAAGCGTTTAGAGTTTTAACTGAAACATTAGATCATTTCAATTTTAGAGATTCTAAAACGTTCGACATCGAATTTATCCACCTCAAATAAGCATTTAATGCCGCCCGTAAAGCCGCGGTATCTCTTGCTTCAATTTTCAAAATTAAGCAATCCTCTTCAACTTCTACAGTAGTCCTTGAGCGGGACGTGTGTGGCTTTTGCATTTCAGGCTTCAAGGCTTCAAAAATTGCTTGTAGAATACTTTCATTCTTAAATCTAATTTTGCATTTGGCACGCGAGGTCATAATGCAAACCGTTGAGCAATTGAAGCGGTTAACCGAAGACTTTTCGCAGCATGCTTTTAATCATTTCGATATGCGCCTTATCTTCCAAAACCTCTCTATCTCTTTCTATGAGAGCCACGCGCGTTTGTGCCTCTCTGTCGTATTCGTCAACAAGCATGTTTGTTCGCTCTATAACTTGTTTAACCCAGTTGAGTTTCTCTTCGAAATCGTCGATAGACGTTATCAATCTAAGCCTGTCACCTAAAACGAAGAGCTTTCTATCCCAAAGATGTCTACTAGATCTCCATTCCCGTTCAAATATGTCTTGCCAAACATGGTCCGGCGCCGCGTCGAGTGGTAAATCAATCATATAAGCGTCAACAAAGTACTTGTCTCTGGTTATGGCGATTTTATCAACTTCCAGTGGTTTTACAAGGTTAACTTTTCTGGCGTAGTTCACCATAACAAGCCCAAATATCATTATTCTTTACAGTGCTTAAAAGGCTATGCCTAAAAAAGAGTCTAGTGGCATTTGTGCGTGTTTATTCGCTTTCTTCTTCTGTCGATGCTTCTTGTACTACTTCTTCAACGGGTGCTCCTTTTGCAACACGCTTAGCAACCAACCCAAGTTTTGTCGTCGGAGTGTAAGCGCCGCCAGCAAAAACAAAACCGCATTTTCGACATTCCCAGACGCCGACACTGACTCTTTTTACACGTTGGAATCCGCATTGCGGGCACGCGTGTGGCTTCTTTAATTCTGCGACAACTTTGATGTAACGTTTTCTAACTGTTGCGCCGTAACGTGCTCCAAGTCCTCGTGTCGGTCCAACTTTCTTTGTCCTTCCCATAATTATCGCCAACCAAGCTTCTTCCCTATTTCTTCACTTTTCTCTCTAGCTATTTGCGCTGCCTCCAAAACTTGCTGTGGCGAGAAGTAGCCGCTTCCGCCCTTTTGGATTGCACATATGTTTGAGTTATCGTCAATGGTTATTGAAATCCGCGCGTCCATGACTTGTTCTTCATCCAATCCTGGGTCGACAACAAGTTTCTCGCCTATTTTCGCGAAAGTTACGGTTATTGGGCGTTTTCTAACTGGTAGTGGAACATAACCGGGCTTAATTTTCACTTGCCCCTCTTCAATTTCGTAGTTTGGCATTTTCGTGTTGAGTAGCGCTGCCACTGCGGCTATTGCCGAAGCATCTATTAGGTTTCCATCGTGATTTAGCACATAGACGTCGACGAAAACGACGAATACGTTTTTTCCTGGTTCTATGCATAGTTTTTCGAGGTCTATGGCTTTTGATTCGCGAATCCCCCTGTCAACGATCCTTGCAAGTTCTATGGAATTCTCGTCTGGTGGTCCAGGCTCGAATGTTGGAGATGCCAGTGGCACCAGCTCCGCGTTTACAGTTAGTACTCCCTCGTTCGGTGTGTCCGCGAATGGTTGTCCAGTTTCAATTTTCACTCCAACCATGACCTCTGTTTTTCCGAGAAGCACTTTTGCGGAGCCTTCTGCACGTTCGATTATTCCCTGTTCAACTTTCATTTCGCGGTAGTCTTTTAGACCTCTGCCGTCTAGGCGTTTTCCTTTTGCTATTAGCTGCGCAATTTCCCTCTGTTTTACGCGTGTAATCATTGCCATTACTCTTCTGCCTCCTTAAAGCTTACGTACTTGGCTTTTAAGGCTTCCTTCTGCAATGCGTAAATTTTTTTGCATCCGTCAAGTGCGAGGTTAACGGCTTTCTCAAACTCTTCAAGCGTCAACTGTCCATCCATCTGAAGTAAAGTTATAGCGTTCAGATTAGGCATCAAAGCCAACGGCACGTCCGCTTCTCCCATCTTGTCCTCGGCATCCATCAAATCCAAGACTATCGTGTTCTCAACTTTCCCAGCAGAGCATGCGGCAACCAAATCCCGCATTGGAATTCCAGCGTCAGCTAGAGCCAGCGAGGCTGCTGTTATGCTTGCGCACCGCGTGCTTCCGTCAGCCTGCAAAACCTCTATGAATATGTCTATTCCCGTTCTTGGGTAATATTCAAGGAATATGGATGGTTCAAGTGCTTCTCTAATGACTTTTGAGAGTTCAATTTCTCTTCTTGAGGGCGCTGGCGACTTGCGCTCTTGAACAGAGAATGGCGCCATGTGATAACGGCATCTTAAAACCATGCGGTCTGGAAGTGCCATGTGTTTTGGATGTAACTCTTTTGGACCGAAAACTGCTGCTAGAATTTTGTTTTTTCCTTGCTCAATATATGCAGATCCATCGGCATTTGATAAAATTCCGACATCAATTTTTATTGGTCTCAACTCGTCTGGTTTTCTACCATCCAACCTTAAACCTTTCTTGTCAATTAATTTTACACTTTTCTGGCTCATTCTAACTTACACCTCTCTTCACTTTCATTTCTCTCAGCATCTGTGTTATGCGGTCTGTTAAACCGCTTGTGTGGGACTCCTCTTCAATCTTGTTTATTGCCATAATTGCCAACTGCTCATCTTCTGGAGTTTTCCCCGTTACGAGTATAACGCCGTTCAAGCCTAGAATTATTTGGCATCCCGTTTCCTGCTTTATCATTGATATCATCGAGCCTTTCCTCCCAATAACGCGTGGGATTTTTGTTGGAGTAATTTTTATTATTTGACCGCGGGTTATTTTTCCAAGTCCTGGTTCCGCAACTGTCAGTTGTGGGTTGTGCGCTCTGTCGTATGCAGTTATTTTTGCGACTATTAGGTCTCCTATGTCTAGGACTTGTGATAAGTCATCTTTTTGTGGTCTGAATGGTCTGCTTAGGGCATCTGACGCTCTTAAAAGTGCTTGGTATGGAGCGTTTATGTCAACTGTCCAACCGTTAAATCCAATTTCAGTTACGGTTCCTATGACTATGTCTCCAACTTTTGGAATGTAAAACGCCCTTAACGCAACAACGTTAACTTTTTTGTTCTCGTAATCCACTAATCCTATCCTTGAAGCGTAAATCCTTTTTCCTTCTGCGTAAGTGTTTTCACCAGCTACATAATCGTCTTCTGCAATCAAGTCTCCGGGAACAACAAGCTGTTTTCTTTCAAAAAATGTTGGCATGCGTTACACCTAACTCTAATTTAAATTCGGATTTTAAGAAATTACTTTTGCCTCTCCACTTCCTTTTGTTATTTCACCAAGTCTTTCTAGGAAGGGCGCATATAAGCCTGCTGGCATCTCTAGTACGCCGTACCATGAGCCGTCTGGGCGCCACTCTTCCCTCTTTATTGTCCCAAACCCTTTTATTGTGCCGTACGCCCTTGCGGAATACTGTGCTGGTATGTGTACGCCTACTGATATTTGCTCCATCTTTAATGGCAAGATTGCCCTAAGCTGTTTTATAATTTCTTTTGCTTGTTCTTCCACTGGTTTGAATGGGTCTATTGGATAGTGTATTTGTTCCAGGGCGTTTTCTATTCGTAGCGGTGGATGCGGTAGGTTCGTTTTTGGGTCTACGCATTGTCTTGAAATGAAATCTATGATTTGTTTTCTTTTGTCCTCAATCATTTTTCTGCGTTGTTCTGTTGTGAGTTGAAGTGTCCCCTTTTTCAGTATTATGTCAGCAATTTTAAGAGGGTCTGTCGTCCC
This sequence comes from Bathyarchaeia archaeon, assembly GCA_038883655.1. Lineage (GTDB taxonomy): Archaea > Thermoproteota > Bathyarchaeia > Bathyarchaeales > Bathycorpusculaceae > JAVZLQ01. The sequence goes on along the minus strand of JAVZLQ010000003.1, from coordinate 58,392 downwards.
GAAGGCTTTGCGGAGGTTTTCTTCAGCTACCTTTGTGCCTTTGTTTGCGTCTGAAAATATTGTTTCGGTTACAAGTACTTCGCTTAGGGATGTTATTTTTCCAACTCTATAGTCTAAGGCTTTTTGGGGTTTAACGAGAACCTCAAAGTGTTCGTTGTCCTTTGTTATGCGTGCAACAGTATACTTTTCACTCATCAGCAATTCACTTGCCTACGCCCAACTCTTTCAAAACTTCCTCTACTTTTTCGTCGCTGAGCATTTCCATCTTCTTTGTTGCTGATGGAATCACCGCTATCTTTATTCTCGGGGGCAACTGCCTTGCTTCTAAGGCTTTTACGAGGCATTTTGCCGCAAGTTTCACGGCATCATCAAGCCTCATGTCCTCTTTATATTCTTCTTTAAGTATGGCGAAAACGGTTTCTCTTCCAGCGCCTTCCGCTCTGCACTTGTAGCTTCTGTATGTTCCGCTTGGATGTGTCCCAAGAACACGATTTCCGGTTTTGTCAACTCCGCCGAATATCATTGATACTCCAAATGGTCTTACGCCAGCATGTTGCGTGTACAACTGTTTTATGTCGCATATCCTTTTTGTCACAACTTCCACGTCTATAGGCTCGTCGTATGTTAACCTGTTGCTTTGGGCGTAAATTCGCGCTTGGTCTATTAATACGCGGGCGTCAGAGCTTAAACCAACTATTGCCACGCCAATATGCTCATCAATCTTGAAAATTTTCCATGAATTTCCAGTCTCTTCAAGCGGGTCAGCGGTTTCCTCCGCACCCAAAACAACACCTTCAACACATTTTATTCCCAGAATTGTTGCTCCACGATTAACAAGCTCCATTGCATACTCAACTTGGAAAAGCCTACCATCTGGTGAAAAAACCGTTATCGCACGATCATAAGCACCTGGTGCCGCAAACACAGACATATATGTCCTACCTCACACTAACACATTTGCAGACTTTCATACAGTAAATGGATTAATTAATGTTATGCTTAGCTAATATATGAGCTTTCCATTCTTTTAATTTTCATTTTCGGTAAAACTATGTTATCTTGAACTTTCGGATTTGCATGCGCTTCCTCTCTGCCTCCAAATCTCTTTGCATTTTTCGCAGCGTCTGTACCACAACTTCTCATAATCCTTATGAGGAATAACCCTATCTTTAAGGTCGGCTATCGTGTAGATACCCTCTTTTTCGCACCATTCAACGCAGATCTTATAGGCGTCCCAATCGAGTTCTTCTTTTTCCCAGCATACTGGGATTCTGGAAAAACCATGTAGGAAAGCGGCAAAAGCCCTTGTATGCCCGTCTACAAAGATAATCTTATTTTTAAGGCGTTTTATCGGAATTGGCTCCATTGAGGCTGGATTTGCTGCATCGAAAGTTTTCATCACTTCGGATAACTTTTCAGAACTGATGAACAGTTGGGTTGGTTGTATACGGTCAAGTTTCATCATGAAAGTTTTAGGCAAGGTCTGCACCAGTAATTATTAAGAGTTCAATGTTAAAAATATTAAAGCGTGGTGTGCATGTCATGTCAAAAATTGGGCTAGAAGGGGTTTTTGTTCCGCATGTAACTCCGTTTAAACGTGATGGTGAGATGGACACAAAGGCGTTGAGAAAGCTTGTGCGGTTTTGGATCGATAGCGAGCTTTCTGGACTTGTAACTTGCGGAAGCAATGGGGAAGCACCATACTTACTGAGGGAGGAGCGGAAAAAACTTCTTGAAACGGTTGTGGATGAAGCGAATGGCAAAGTGCCAGTTATTGCTGGAACTGGCGCCATAAGCACGAAAGAAACAATTCAGTTGACTATGGATGCAAGGGATGTGGGTGTTGACGCTGCGCTTGTTGTAACGCCATTTTACTTTAAATATTCAAATGAAGAGTTGTATGAGCATTATAGTGCCGTGCTTGAGGCTGTTGACTTGCCAATAGTAGTCTATAATGTTCCAAAATTCACGGGATTTTCGCTTGAACCAGCACTTGTCGAAAGGCTCTCTTCTGAATACAGCCATGTCGTTGGGGTAAAGGATAGCAGCGGAAGCTACAGCCAAATAACCGAACTTGTTAGGCTTTTAGGCAGAAAAATTTCAGTTTTAGCTGGAACAGCGGACTTAACTCTTCCAACGTTGGCGCTTGGCGGAAAAGGCGCTGTAATAGCTGTTGCGAACGTTGCTCCGAAGCTTTGCAGCGAACTTTACAGAGCCTTTAAAGACGGAGACTGCGCGAAAGCATGGGAACTCCAAAAAACAATTTCACGCATAAACGAAGTTCTTGTGATAAGGCATAACCAGCTTGCAGCAATAAAGGAAGCGTTAAACATTCTAGGCTTACCTGCTGGATATCCGCGCAGACCAACATTACCGTTGAATGATAAACAGAGGGAGGAGATTAGAAAGTTTATGGAGGAAGTTAAATTGAACTAGGCGTTTTGGACGTTAACCTTTTGATGTAATCCAAGACTTTTGACTTTATTAAATCTCTAATTTTTCGTGCCTCATCAAGCGGCATTTTCGCTGGGTCTGGAACATTCCACTCTTCAACATCCTTAACGTAAACAACTGGGCATTCTGCGCTTCCACAAACTATCACGGCGGCGTCAACTTTCGTCTGCATCTCAAATGTTAGAGCTTTTGGCTTCTTGTCACTTATGTCTATTCCTTCTTCGCGCATCAACAATACTGCGTTTGGATGAACCTTTTCCGCTGGTTTGCTGCCACCGCTTATGGCTTGCCAGCCTTCTGGGGCAAACTTGTTGAAGTAGGCTTCGGCGATTTGGCTTCTAAAGCTGTTTTCAACGCAGACAAACAGAACTGTTTTCATCAAGCGCTTACTTCATTCTCTCCAGTCTAAAAGCCTTTTCTCGCCTTCAATCTTCTTTATGTCGGTGATGTCTTGCGTAACTTCCATTGTCCCCAAATATTTTCCGTTCTTATCCCTGACCGCAAAATATCTTATGTGAATTAGACGGTTGTTTAGGTTAATCCAGAACTCGGCGACGTCCTTCTTTCCCCCCTTGAAGGCTTCGAGGATGCGGTTTACTATGTGTATGCTCTTTTGTGGGTGGCAAAGTTGCACTTTTCTGCCTATGACCGCTTTTGTTCGGACAAAAATGCGTTTTTCAGCCTTGTTAAAATACCTTACAGTGTCATCCTTGTCCACAAACGTTATATCAACTGGTAAGGCGTTCAGCAGAGCTTCGATCTCATTCTTGGTTAATGTTCCAGTCTCAAACTGTAAGGCGAAAGATGTTTCCTTTGTTGTAGGCATGATTTTCTCCTCTTTTACTGCTTCTGCTATTTGCGGCGCACCAGTCAACTCTGGAGGCGTGAAACAACAGTATCCAATTTCATCAAATTCGCTTCTTATGGCTTTCCATTCATCATGAGTTATGACTCTTAACGCTGTTGGAAAGAGTATGTTGTTTTCCTTAAAAAAGTGGCTTGCCAACAGGCTGTTTATGGCTTCAGCCAATTCGCTTAACTGCGCTTTAAACTCTTTTAAACCTAATGCGCTGTAATTTTCAACAAGTTTGTTTAGCGCTTTCTTTTTCTCCCTTATCTGGTTGTGTTCCATCCACATTATCGCTGGTGGCTCTGTAATTCCATGCTTTTCCAAAATTGGAAAGAGCACATTCTCTTCACGTAAATAGTGCTTCTCAGAGTCCATGAAATCCCTTGCTAAATGCTGTAGAAAATGAATTTCCTCTTCAATGTAGCCGGCTTCGCTGAACTGTTGAATTTTGTTTGCTGTTTCCACGAGTTTTCCAGCAAGCTGCAGCATAATCTTGTGTTCTTCCATGAGTATGTTAATTGAGTGGCTTGCTGGCACATCAAGTTTCTGTTTTTCCAGTTGTTCTCTAAAAACAGCCATGTGCACATCGCAGAGCCTTTGAATCTCCTCTCTGGGCATTCCTTCCCTTATTAACTCCTGCTCTATTCTTGAAATTTCAAGCGGGCTTATGCCTTCCAGAAACTGCTTAAACCTTTCCTTAACCTCTTGTGGCGGTGCGCCAGCATGCAGCTGCCTAAGAATTTCCTTTAAAACGTTTTTCCTGTCTTCCGCCAAAGTGTTATTCCTCCTTAATCTTTTCCGCAAGTGTCTTTCCAATGTCAATTATCTGCCTTATATCATCGTCCGTGGGTGGACCGTTTACTTCCATGGCTCCGGCAACCTCAATTTTTGTTTGTCCAAGCAACTCTTGAACGTGTTTTATTGCGCCTCCGCCCCAACCGTATGAACTTAAAACAACGCCAAACTTTAATGGTGGGCGCAAAGCCTTGACAAGGTACATGGCGTAAACGCCAAGCGGATGCATTCCGCCGAGGACTGTTGGCACGCCTAAGACTATGGCTTTTGCGTCTACAAGATCTTTTGCTATATCGCCAATGTCAGATGAAGCCAAGTTGTAGACGACTATTTCTATGTCTTCGGATGCCAGCGTGTCCGCCATCACTTCAATCATTTTTTCTGTGCTGCGCCACATCGTCGCATAAACAATTATGGCTTTTCGCCTTGTCTCACCATTCACCCACTTTCTGTAAGCGTTTAAAATGCGTTCAACATTCTTGTGAATTGGACCGTGGCTCGGCGCAATCATCCTTATCTCTAAACCCTTTATCTTTTCAAGCGCCTTCTGCCCCATAGCCTTAAAAGGCATCATTATCTCACCGAAATACCGCTGAGCATGAACAAGCAAATCCTCAACATCATCGTCATAAACGCCTCCAGCAAGGTGCGCGCCGAAAAAGTCGCATGGAAACAAAATTCCGTTTTCCTGCAGATATGTGAACATTGTTTCTGGCCAGTGTAGCATTGGCGCTTCTATAAAGCGTAATGTTTTGCCGCCCAAATCTATTATTTCTTGATCTTTAATTGATATGATGCGGTTTTCTGGCACCTTGTAGAATGTTTGAGCCATTTTCGCGCCTTTGCTCGAAGTTACTAATTTGGCTTTGCTGTTAATCTGCATCATGTATGGAATTGCGCCCGCATGGTCTGGCTCTGCGTGGTTCATTATTATGTAGTCAATTTCTTTTGGGTCTGTTATTTTGCTTATTTTTTCTTCCAGTTCTTTTTCGAAGCCTGGGTTCACTGTGTCGATTAGTGCCTTTTTGTTTTTGCCGATTATTAGGTAGGCGTTGTAGCTTGTTCCTTTTGGCAGTGGAATTAACGCGTCGAAAAGTCTTCTGTTCCAGTCTCTCGCGCCGACCCAGTAGACGTTTTCTGCGAGTTTTGTTATGTTTTTCAAGGTGTTCACCCTTTTATTACAATTGTAATAAAGTATATTTATGCCTTTCTACAATTATACATTAGGAATGACCATAAATGTTAGTGCCATGCGAAATAGCAGTAAAATGCCTTCTACCAGCAATACGCGCTATACTTGCAAAAGAACTAACAACAACACACAAACTAAAACAAGCAGAAGCAGCAAAACTTTTGGGAGTCAGCCAACCAGCCGTAAGCCTATACTATAGGCGGATACGCGGAAAAGCCATAAACCTAGAAAAAGACCCTGAAATAACGAAACTAATCAAGGAATTTGCTGACGCGATGGCTAACAGTGGCAACGCAATGTCCCATAAGGAGTTTATCCAAAAATTCTGCGAAATATGCAAGGTGATAAGAGCAAGAGGCTTAATGTGTGAATTACACAAAATCTTTGACCCACAAATAGACATTGAGAAATGCGAGTTATGTTCAGCTGCTGGCGCCGTCAACTGTTTCAGATAACCCTTTATAGCATAAGCGCTAATCAAAATTTGGTAGTCCGCCATGGGATATCTGTCTGCGTGGAAAGTTCTGGAAGAAATGGCTGTTGAATTTCGAAAGAAAGGCATCCCCATTCCGCAAGAAGTGATGAGCGATTTAAAATCTGCTAAAACTTTAATTAACATTTTGAAGGTTGACCCTACATGCGTTGAAACAAGCCAAAAAATTGAAGAACTCCTAATGAAAGTTGAGTCCCGCCTCGTTTCTGAAGGACAGAAAAAATTCGGCTCAGAATACGTAGAAGATTGGCTTAGAAAAGTTGATGAGGCTATACAAAAACCGCATGAAGAGGAAGAAGAAGCGGAAATAAGGTTCATTCCTGGGCTTCCACGCGAACACAAGTGGATCCGCGTTAAGCCTTCGCCAGACATGCCAATTGAAAAACTTAAGCGTTTAGCTGAAGAATCAAGCCTTTCATACGAGGTGCAAAAGGATAGCTGCTTGCTCGTTTACGGCGAAGAGGCATGCCTAAAAGATTTTATTAAGAGGGTGGCTGCAAAGCGCGCGTAATTCGAAGCGTAATATCGCGTTTTTGCTAATTTTTGCTTAATGGTTAGCTGAAAATTGGACTTAAAGTGTGCATAACTGTTAAGGCTTTTTGATAGAATCTTTTTATAGAAAAATCTTACAGAAGAGTCTTATAACGATATGGTTGAATCCTTCGATGTGAGCGAGGGCGCAAACTGAATGCCCTATATCAAGAAAATTGAGCTTAAAGGTTTCAAATCCTTTGGTCCGCAAACCGTTAAAGTAATCCTAGATAAGGGTTTTACAGCTATAACTGGACCGAATGGAAGCGGGAAAACAAACATTGTTGACGCAGTTCTATTCGCCCTAGGCGAGTTAAGCACGAAAAGGCTTCGCGCGGAAAATGCTGCAAAACTGATTTTTCATGGTTCCGAAAAGGCTGGACTTGAAAGGGCGAAGATGGCTAAAGTCATAATACAATTCGATAATACGGATGGGCGGATACCCGTAGACACAGCAACAGTTACGGTTTCGCGTGAAGTTTATAGAAATGGTCAAAGCGTTTATAGGCTTAATGGCAGACGCATATCAAGAGCTCAAATCTTAGAGATTCTATCTATGGCTGGGTTAAGTTCAACAAGTCAAAACATAATATTGCAAGGCACAATAACGCGGCTGACAGACATTGCGCCGATGGAAAGGAGAAAAATAATTGAGGATTTGGTTGGAATAGCCCAGTACGACGCGGAAAAAGCTGAAGCTGAAGAAAAGCTTAGGGCAGCGGATATCTCCATACGAACAGCCATGGGAAGAATAGACGAAGTGCAACGAAGAGTTGACGACTTGGAAAGGGAACGTAACCAACTTTTGCGTTACAACTTCATTCAACGTGAAGTAGGAAAGTTTGAGGCAATCAAAATATCAAGCGACATGATGCAAATTCAAAGGAAGACGGAGGAGACGGCGTCTCAAGCGGAAAAAGTTAAAGAAAGAGTTGAAAAACTGCGGCAACTGCGCGAGGATTTACGTTCAAAGAGAAGAGGAATAGAGGGCGAATGGAGAAAACTAAGCTCGGAAATAGTTGAAGAAGGTGGTTCGCAAGTTTTAAAGGTTCAAATGCGCATAGGCGAATTAAAATCGAAATTGACAGAATTAACAACACGTATAACTTCTGGAAAGACAAGTCTTGAAGGGTTAAGGCGTGTTAGAGAAAACAACCTCGCACAGTACGAGTCTATTAGGAAAGAAATTCGCGAAAACCGTTTGAGAATAAAGGAGCTGCAAAGCGAATACGAGGCAATCTTAAACCAAATAAATGCAAAACAAGCCGAGCATGATGCGCTTGCAAGCGAGGCAGCTCAGCTTTGGGAAAACCTCGGCGAAAACAGCAAAAAAATCCGAGAAATGGAACAGCAAATGGAAAATTGCTACAAAAGACTTTCATATTTACGTTCTGAATACGCAAAGAGCCAGACAGCAATAAAAATTCGTATGAGAAGGCTTAACGACTTAAAAAACCGAAAAGAAAGATTCGCGTTAACACTCACTGAACTTGAAAAATCCTTTGCCGAACTTGAAAGAGTGCAGAAAGAACAAAAAACGCAACTAAAAAACATGCAAAAAATGCTCGAGCGAAAAATTGCCCAAAAAGAAGCCATAGAACGTGAAATAGCAGAAGCTGGAAAAATCGCTGACTCGGCGAAAGCCGCGGTAATAGAATTCGCGACGCAAAGGGAACTCGCAGAAACTGTAGCCTCTGAGGAAAAAGCCCTTCGAAGCATAGAAGAACTAGGCGAACTTGGAGTAATTCAAGGCGTTTACGGCCGGCTTCGCAACTTGATAAAGGTTGACAGCGCTTATAAGAGGGCTATTGAAGCTGCAGCAGCTGGATGGCTTGACGCTGTTGTTGTGAAAGATTTTGATGCTGCTTTCACGTGCGCGGAAACCTTAAGAAGAATGAAGCTTGGGCGCATAAAGATAATTCCACTTCAAGGAACTTCGAATCCGAGAGCCTTGAAAGTTCCGCAGATGGAAGGCGTAAACGGCGCCGCGTCGCTTTTCATAAAATGTGAGAAACATTATGAACCGGCTGTCAACTTCGTTTTTGGAGACACGCTAATAGTTTCAGATGAAAAGACCGCATTCACATTGTCAAACGAGGGTTATAGGGTGGTGACGGTTGACGGGGACCTGTACGAGGCTGGAGGTGCATTTGAAAGCGGTTATTATAGGGCGCCAATAGACTTTTCTGCCATTATACCAAGCGAGAAAGCCATAAAAAGCTTAGACGAAGCTGTCAACGCCCTTCAACAGCACCTTTCCAAGCGTGGCACAGACTTGTCGGCGTTTGAGGATGAGATCGACAGGACACGCGTTGAAATTGCACGCCTTTCAGAAGCTATAATAACGCTTGATAGGGAAATTGCGCGAGTAAAAAGGAATGTTAGAAGGACTAGGGCTAATGTTAAACGTGTTGATAAGAACATCGCCAAGCTCGAGAAGGAAGTAGAAAGTGAAAAGGCTCTGATGTGGAAGCACCGAGCTGAAAGCAGCCTAATTCAAAAGGAAGTACGTAAACTTCAAAATGCTTTGGTTACTCTTCGGCGAAAGGCAGATCCATCCTACATCCAAGAGTTAGAAGTTAAGAGGGAAAAACTCGCTGAGGAAATAATAACTTTGAGGCAGAAGCTTGGCACGGTTCAAACTGAAATTTCAACGCTTCAGTCAAAGTTTGATAACGTTTTGAGGGTTGGCTACCAAAACGCGAAAATTCAGCTTACAAAGGTTGAGCAGCAGCTTCGGAAAGTTGAGAAGGAAGTGGAAGAAGCCACAAAAGAACGTGAATCCCTCAAACTGGAGATCGCAGAGCTTGAAAAGAGCCGTGTTGAACTTTCAAAGACTGTTTTGTCAGCGCGTGAAGAAGCGAAAAAGTTCACTTCCCAAATAGATGACATCGACAAGGAACTGCGCAAACTTGACGCTGAATATGAGCAAGCTGACCGCCTCCTAAACCAGCTTCAACTTAACATCCAAACATCAATGCTCCAACTTGAACAGTACAAAAGCCAGCTTAGACGAATTGGATATGAACAACCTTTACACGTGACGCCCACGCAAGTCGAGGAGGCTGAAACAACCATCAAAATGATGCGCTTTGAACTTGAAAGGATAGGAGCCGTAAACCAGCTGGCGCTATCACATTATGCTGAGCAAATTTCGCGGTACAAGGAGCTCTCCTTGAGGCTTAATGAGTTGGAAAGGGAAAAACAAGCCATAGTCCAGTTCATGAACGAGATTGAAAGCAAAAAGCGCAAGGTCTTCATGGAAGCATTCGAAAAGATAAACACGAATTTATCAAGGTACTTTAACAAGCTCACTGGCGGCGGAAACGCCACTCTAGTGCTTGAGAACCCAGACGAACCGTTTCTTGGAGGAATAGACATGATTGTCCAATTCCCAAACAAGCCATCCATCATTGTAAGCGGAGCCAGCGGCGGAGAGCGCTCCGTTGCTGCGGTTGCCTTTATCTTTGCAATAAAGGAGTTCACCCCCGCATCCTTCTACATCCTAGACGAAATAGACGCGCATTTAGACGCTTATCACGTTTCGAAACTCGCTGAATTACTGTTAAAGGAATCAGAAAAAACCCAGTTCATAGTAATCACTTTAAAGCCTGAAATGGTAAACAAGGCGCAGAAAGTTTACGGCGTTTACGAGCGAAACGGAGTATCAAACGTCATATCAGCAAAGTTTCTTGAGGTGACCAACCAGTGAGCGAAATCACCATAATCAAAAAGCCCTTTTACATGAGACCGCCATGGAACATCCTCTTCGAGTTCCACAAGCTTGAGAAGCTTACTCCATGGAACATTAACATAGCATATTTACTGACAAGCTTTCTTGAAGAAATGGAAAAGGCTGGATACATTGATTTTAGGGCTTCAGGTGTAGCCCTCGACTCATCCGCCTTCATATACCTCATGAAATCAAAACTTCTGCTAAAGCTTGAAGAGCCTCCGCCACCGCCAAAACCACCACAAGATTTCTTGCCTCCGCCCTTGTTTTTGCCGCTTAGGCATGAGTTGACTTCAACGACAATAAAGCACCTACTGGAGGTCCTAGACGACGTCTTAAAAAGTGAGAAACTTGTTCCGCTAGAAAGAGGTGACGTTCAACCAATTCTTCCAACACCATCTGATATTCTTCCACAGTTTGAAGTTTATTTGATGGAAATTGAGTTTCAAATGGAAGAGCTTTACAACACGCTTTTGGAGATGGTTAGGGGCGGCGGGATAATCCAATTCTCCACGTTGATTAAGGGTGTTGGAAGACTCGAAGCAATTCGCAAATTCATCCTATTATTGTTTCTGGCACAAGATGGAAAGGTAAACCTCTGGCAAGATGAGGAAACTGAAGAAATATACATAACCGTTGGAGAGTTCAATAACATTGCAGGAAACGAAACAGCAAACGCTTAATTCAGACGAAGCTTTGCAGAAAACGCAGGCAGAAGAGAAACTGAAGCATGACCTAGCCTTGGTAGAGGCTGCCCTATACGTTTCTGGTCGCCCATTAGACTTGAACGAGTTATGTTCTGTTTTGAAGACTCGCTCTAAAAATAAGACACGCAAACTTGCGAGGATGCTTATGCAAGAGTACGCCAAAAGGAATACTGCACTTGAAATTTTGGAATTGAAAGACGAAAGGTTTGTTCTCCAACTAAAAGCGGAATACACGCCACACGTGCGGAAACTTGTAAACAGACCGCTGCTTTCCACTGGTCCCTTAAAGACGCTTTCATACATAGCCTACAAACAACCCATATCGCAAAAGAGGGTTATCGAGGTTCGTGGGCGCCACGTTTACAGCCACATAAAACTGCTTAAGGAGATGAACCTAATAAGCGCGGAGCGAAAAGGACGCGTAACGTTGCTTAGGACAACGGATTATTTTGCGGATTATTTTGGCTTAAGCCACGACATCCAAACAATGAAGAAGGAGCTAAAAAACGTTTTCGAAGACTTTCCAAAGCAAGAGAAGAGCGCAATTTCCAACGGATAGATTTATATTACAAGAAAACGGTGATAGAGAACACCAATCTGTTTAGAAGGCGAAAACAATGTCTGTCTGGCACGGCGACCTCCACAAGAAAAAACCCAGCGGAGGCAGAAAACGCGCTTACAGAGGAAAAAGAAAATTTGAGCAAGGACGCTTTCCAGCGGAAACGTTGCTAGGCGAACCTAAAAAGAAAATTGAAAGAGGAAGAGGAAGTACAGTCAAAATTAAGGTTTTAAGTGACAAATACGCTTGTGTAACAGACCCGAAAACTGGAAAAACCGAAAAAACCGAAATTTTACGCGTTGTCCGAAACCCATCAAACGTGGATTACGACAGAAGAGGCGTAATAACAAAAGGCGCAATAATAGAAACCACGCTGGGACTCGCACGCGTCAGCTCCCGTCCAGGACAAAACGGCATAATAAACGCCACACTAATAACAGAAGAAAAAAGCTAAAATAAATTTCTCCTTCAAACTATCCAAACGCGTCCGACTGCACGAAATAAAATACCGCTTCTATTAGTCATTGTTAAAAGGACATTGTGAAACTGGCACTCGTCATCAAGCTTCTTAGGACCCTAGTATAACATGTTGTCCAAAATTTTCTAGAGAGAGGTATCAATTTTGCAGTTTACCACTAGCAACAAAATTGACGTCCAGCGAAAATTCTAGAGAGTAGGGTAGGGAAAATAAACTGAAAGCTAGTCCTAAATTCACAACAAAAACTGCCAAATATGACTAGCACCAGAGGAAACAGCAACGTTTAATTTAGCAAATAGCGAAAGATTATTTTGGCAATGACCTCTTGAGCCTTCTCAATCCCACCGGCAAATCCATGCAGACGGACCCAACAGAGGCGAAAAGCCATTGAAGGCGGGTTTACCCAAGCATGGGACACGGTGGGCGCGGGCGCAAAAAATCCCACGCCAGAGAGAGCTTAACCAAGGGGAGCGAACTGCTCCACAATGAAGTTAAGTGATAGGTATCGTGGGAAACAAACGCCCGCGAAACAACTTTTAAGTTTGGCTTCTGCATTAGGGATGTAGAAGGCTTGATAAGGCTTGGATATAGAAACGAAGATTGATTTGGTTAAGAAGCCGCCGACAGAAGAAATCCTAGTTGAAGAAGAGTTAAGGGAACTTTTCGAGACCAATGAGCATCCTGGACACTACATAGGCTTTGAGATTTCGGGTTTACTGCATCTTGGAAACTTGGTGATTTCAGGCTTTAAAATAAATGATTTCATGAAGGCTGGGATAAGATGCCAAGCGTATTTGGCGGATTGGCACAGCTTCATAAACGACAAGTTTGGCGGAGACTGGGAAAAAATCCTAAAAGCAGCAAAATACTATGAGAAAGCCTTCAAATTCTTCTGTCCAGGAGTTAAAATTGTCACGGGCTCGGAATTGTACAGCAAAAATCTTGATTACTGGCGGAATGTCATCAAATTCTCCAAGCACATGACGATAGCGCGGAGCTTAAGATGCATGACGATAATGGGGAGAAGCGAACATGAAAAACTCGACTTAGCGCAGTATTTTTACCCGCCGATGCAGGCAGTGGATATAAAAGAAATAGGTGCAGACATTCCGCACGGCGGAATGGACCAGAGAAAAGCCCATGTTTTGGCAAGGGAAATCTTCCCAAAAATGGGATGGAAAAAGCCAGTTGCGGTTCACCACCACTTGTTAATGGGGATAGCTAAGCCGATAGAGCTTAAAACGAAGGACAAGCTTGAACAAGTTATCGCGAGCAAAATGAGCAAGTCGAAGCCTTGGACAGCCATATTCATTCACGACACAGAAGAGCAGATAAGAGAAAAACTACGCAAGGCATGGTGTCCAGAAAGGATTATGGAAATGAACCCTATCCTTGAAATAGTCAAATACGTCATATTCCATGAAAACAAAACATTCCGTATAGAGCGCCCAGCAAAATTCGGCGGCACAATCGAGTTTCAAAGCTATGAGGAATTGGAAAGGGCTTATGGAAAAGGCGAGGTTCACCCGCAAGATCTCAAAAATGCAGTAGCAAAGGAGTTAGCAAAAATTTTGGAACCAATCAGGAGATACTTTGAAACGGACAAGGAGGCAAAGGAATGCCTAGAAGTTGTGAAGAAAGCTGAAATAACAAGGTAAAAGCTTTGTTCACACGCCTAAAAGAGAAAGAGGAAAAAATCCTACAAATTTTGGAACAGATAAACGAGGAAGCGGCAAAGGGCAAACCAATAATTGTTGAGGGGAAAAGGGACGTAGAAGCCCTAAAAAAGCTGGCAGTTGAGGGAAAAATCATAACGGCAAAAGCGGGCAAAACTCTTCTTGAACTGGTTGCTGAACTTGAGGAGACAGGCGCAAAAGAGGTCATTTTGCTATTAGATTTTGATAGGCGAGGGAAAGAGTTAATGAAAAACTTGAAGCAGCATCTTGAGAAGGCAAGGATAAAACTTAACGTTACGTTTTGGCTTGCACTCTTTAACCTCATAGGCAGAGAAGTGAAGGATGTTGAGGGATTAGCCGCTTACATGGAAACATTAAAGAGCAAGATTTACAATTCATAAATGTAATATATAGCAGAGTTAACTAATCTGTGAGATGAGAGTTCAATTCTCTCATTACATGGTTAAAGCTTAACAAAAGCAGGACATAACCCGGTCGGAGGTGACGCTTACGGGTTCATCACAAACGTTTACCATAAAGTATGTCATACACGCAAAATTCGAAATAGAAGGAGTAGTTGAAAAACCAGACGTTATAGGTGCAGTTTTCGGGCAAACAGAAGGACTTTTCGGACCAGAACTAGACCTAAGGGAGTTGCAAAAGTCTGGAAGAATCGGAAGGATAGAAATCGACCTACACTCAAAAAACGATAGGACAACTGGCACCATAACAATTCCAACAAGCCTAGACAGGGTCTCAACAGCCCTACTCGCAGCAAGCATAGAAAGCATAAACCGCGTTGGACCATGCGCCGCGAAGGTAACTCTAGAAAAAATTGAGGACGTGAGAGAAGCGAGGAGGAAGATGATTATTGACAGGGCGAAGGAGATTCTGCACAAATGGACTATTGAGGCAATGCCCTCCGTAGATGAGGTTTTCAAGGAGTTGGCTGAAACCCTAAAAGTTGCAAAAGTTGAGAAGTATGGACCAGAAGAGCTTTCAGCAGGACCAGAGGTAAGCAGCGCGAAAGAGCTAATTTTGGTTGAGGGAAGAGCAGACGTCATAAACCTGATGCGTTGCGGTTTGTTGAACGTTATAGCCATGGAAGGCGCGAAAGTTCCAGAAACAATAAAGAGGCTTTCAAAAGAGAAGGAGATAACGGCTTTCTTAGACGGAGACAGAGGCGGAGACCTAATACTAAAAGAGCTTTTACAAGTTACAAACATAAAATATGTGGCTAGGGCGCCGCGAGGAAAAGAAGTTGAAGAGTTAAACTGCAAGGAAATTTTTGAAGCGTTAGAGGCTAAAGTTCCAGTTGACGAACTGACAAAGCCCCCTAAACGTGAAAAACTAAGGGTTGAAGTGCCGAGCGGCATAGTCCAAATAATCAAAAGTTTAGAAGGCACTTTAGAGGCTGTGCTGCTGAACGAGAAGCTTGAGCAGATAGAACGCTTACCAGTAAGCCAATTAGCCGAAAAACTTCAACAAGTAGAGGGTGTTGACACGGTTGTTTTTGACGGCATAATAACACAGCGAATCGTGGATTTAGCTGGCGAAAAGGGCATAAAAAACATAATAGCCTCGCGAATATCAGAGGCCGTAAAACCACCATTAAACGTACAACTACTAACCTTCTCGGATATTTCTGAAACCTAACTTCCAAAAAAGTCCGTGAGTTTTCGTGTTTCACGCTCTTTTTCTTCAGCCCTAAAAGTGAGCAGCTGCTCCTCTGTTATTCCAAAGTTTTCGAGGACTCTGGCTGCTGCTGGAACAATCTGCTTCGAAATGTAATATTCTGTATCAATTTCATCATACGTAGCGAACATGTATGGTTTAACTCTCTCATACAATCTTCCAGAGCCAACAACAGCCACATAGCCAACCTTGTCGCCCACGGTTAGTTTCCAACCCTTCTCCATGAGCATCTTTGCAGCTTCAACATGCGAAGCCTTAACTTCATATTCTTCAACAGGTTTTGTTAGTGTTTTCCATATTATTAAATCGCGGTAGAGTACGCGCCTTTGCCTAAGCTCATAAATGCACTGGCGAACAAAATCCGCAGCCTTCTTTGGCGACTGCTCTTTTAATATTATTTCTAGGACTTTTTCCTGCACCTTTTTGGCTATGGCAGCCCAGTCTCCGCGAATAACCTCCAAACCCACAATGTCAAGTTTTCCGTCTGGCAAGAGCCCTGCGTAGCGCTTTTTTGCTTCTGTGAAGAAAATCCGCACATAAACCTTGTCTGGCTTAATTTCTAAACCTATCTCTTCCTCGATTGCCCTTGAAAACTTTTCAATTTTATCCACTTCGTGCCGCACAAAAATGCTGTCCGTGTCCCCATAAACAACCTTCAAGCCCAACTTTTTAGCAATTTCTATAGCACGCAAAATCGTGTGCCTACCCCAAGCCGTGGCCGCCTCAGCGACAGGCTTAATGTACCATCTTGCGCCTATCCAGCCAGCATAACCATAAGAAGCGTTAGTAATAACTTTTACAGCTTTTTGACGTGCATCCAAAACGCGGTATTCAACACTTTCTGGAGACGCAGCCTTCATTTTAGCGCGTATCTCGTCCCTAACGCTGATGAGACGCGAAAGCACCTCCTTATAAAAGCCAGGAGGCTCTTTACGGAACCTATGCTTAACTTCTGGAGCTTCATAAACACCACATGGCGGCACCGGCTCTTTGGGAGCCACATAAGTGTCTGGCGAAAGGTTATAGGCTATCATAAGGTTTGGATACATGCTCTTGAAGTCTAAAACCGCAATGTTCTCATGAAGCCCAGATTCTGGCTTAAGCACAATCGCACCAGCATACGGGCGGTATGGCTGCTCAACCCTTTTAGGCACGAGTTCGCCTATTTTATGCGCATGCTTAATCAAGAACCATTCAACCCTAAAGCCCACGGCTGCTGTTCCAACATGGTCTAAAGGCAAGCTCACAAGGTTTGAAAGTTGCATGGCGAAATCCAAAATTGCTTTGGCTATGCCCATTATGCAGCGGGTGTTTTCCATAGAGAACCGCTTTAAAGCTTCACGCTTAGTCTTGTCGTCCCAGTAGTCGGCAAAATCAACATCCTCTATTAAGGTGCGCTCCTCAATTTTCATGACACCCAGATAGTCGGCTAGATTCTCAAGCGTCTTAACCTTAACCTCTGGAAATTCATCCGCAAAATCAAAAAGGTCTATGTTGGCTCTTCCAGTAATTGAAACATGACCATAAACGCTTGTGTGCGGTTCAGTGCTAACCCTATCCACTTGAAGTCTCAAACCAAGTCTCTTACAACGCTCATTAAGGTACTGCCAATCGATGCTGTTCACGCCATAACCAACAATTATGTCCGGGTCGAACACTTTAACATAATTCACAAAGGCTTCAAGAACTGGCTTATCATTCTTGTTTTCATCAGCCAAGAATTGCCTTTCTTCACCAGTGTTTGTTGCAGTTGAAATTATTACAACCGGGTTTCTGTCGGGTTTCGGCGACCCCTCTCGGCTATAACATATTGTCGAAAAACCAAAAATTTTCAATTCTGGAATGTCGGCTTTCTCAACAAATTTAGGCGTTGACTCAACCAAGTAAACCTTGTCAACTTTAACGCCTAAAGTGTTTTCTATCGCAACAGCTTCAACCTCGTGCCAGCCACACGGAACAACGCCATTATCAATCAAATAGCGCATGGAAAAACGAATATCATCTTCGAGGCAATCCTTTACGCCTTCGAGCTTTCGAATCTCACGAGCATACTTTGGTATAACATCAGGATTTGCGCAATAAACCTTCAAAGCTTTCACAGGCTTGCCGAAAAACCTCCGCTCAACAACCTCCAAATTAGCGACTAACGGAAAACGCTTCTTGTCAATTTCTTTCACAACAACCTTCGGATCAACATTCTCCTCAACCACAGCATAAAAATAGCCAACAAAATTCCTATCAATTAGCAGCACGCGTTCGCCAAAAGCACTGATTCCCCAAAGCCAAACTTCAGGTACGTCATTTTTAACTTCGTAGTTTATGTCCAAAAGCCAAAAAGTGAGTTTCACTACCCACCGCCTCAAGGAATAATGTAAAAATGCTTCTTTTAACATTTTTTAATTCTTCAAATTCACTGCTTACAGCCAACGTTTCCTTTTGAAAAGAATCAGCACCAGAATCGCGATGATGTAGAAGGTTATACTTAAAATGTACTGATAAATTTGGGGCGCTGCAATGTTGAAGGATATTGAGCTACCGATAAAAATCGTTGCTGAATGGTATGCTATAGTTCCGACAGTCGTTTTATCCGAGTTTACATAAAAGTATCCGAGGAAAAGCCCGCTGAAAAAGGCAAAAAGCACAAAAACCGCCCAGAAAAACAAAGCATCTATTGACATAGGCGATGTAAATATGTAAACAAATGAAAGATGATAAATTCCGAATAGTAAGGAGGAATACGCAATCGCTTTATCGTTGGAATACGCCTTGGCAAGATTTCTTAAAATGTACCCCCTAAAAGCGCTCTCTTCAACAACGCCTATAGTTAAAGCCAAAAAGGCATTGTAGAAAATAGTGAACAACTCATACCGCATAGTTAATGGCTGTTCAAGAGAAAACATTGCGGTGCCAATTACAATCAAGTACAAATTGTAGAAAACTGCAAACATTAAGCCAACAGCTACGCATTTTTTATAAGCTTTGGTTTTTGTAAATCCTAAATCGCTTGCCTTTTGTCTGTTGAGGATAAAGAAGCAGACTTCAACAACAAAGACGATAATGTAGGCAAGCAGCCAATAGTCGCTAAGCGGAGAAACCAATGTAAAACAGTAAAGAACGTGCCATGCTACAAAGAGTGTTAAGAAAAGCAAAACAGCCTTTCTAACTTCAACAATCATGGATTAATCCAAAAACACTATTAGACGCCAAAATTATTTAACACTTTAAATGATTAAAAACTTGCTTCATAACTGCACGCAAAGAGGCTAAAAGTTTTGAAAATTCTAGAGGTGAACCTCAAAAAGGGCTTTGTGAAGGTTATTCCAGAAACTCTCGATGATTTTTGGCACTTGTACAACATAATTTACAAGGGCGATGAAGTTTACGCTTACACGTCTAGAGAGATAAAACCCGAAGAAAAGTATGCAAGACCAAAACGTGGAGAACGCGTCTCGGTTTTCCTAGGAGTAAAAGTTGAAGATGTCTCTTGGGACAAGCTTTTGGGAAGACTGCGCGTTCACGGAACAATATGCGAAGCACCGGAAATCGTGCCAACTGGTGCACACCACACGCTGAACGTAACCCTAAACACGCCGATAACAATAGTCAAGAGGAAGTGGGCTAAACACCAGATTGAGAGGCTTGAAAGGGCGAGTAAAACATCAGAAAGGCCAATAGTGATAATCGCCATAGACGACGAGGGCTATGCCATAGCCACAACAACCCAATACAGTATAGACATAAAAACCGAAGAAAATGTCAAGCTTCCAGGAAAACTTGAAGCCGAAAAAAGAGCTGCAGCCACACGCGAATACTTCAAAAAGGCGCTTGAAAGCTTACGACAAGTTTGGATGCCGACACGCGCGCCAATAGCGGTTATAGGCGTAGGTTTTGTGAAAAATAACTTTGCAAAATTCTTGGAAGCAGAAGATGCTGAAATAGCTAAGCACATAATAGACGTGAAAAGTGTAAACAACGGCGGTGTGGCTGGGATCTACGAGGCTTTACGCTCTGGAGTGCTACAAAAAACTGTGATGCAACAGCGAATAATTGAAGAAACAGAGATTGTTGAAGAAATTCTAAAACGGCTTGGGAAGGACGAACGAACAGTAACTTATGGAACCGCTAACGTGGAAAAGGCTGTTGTACTAGGCGCAGTTGAAAAACTTGTTTTGGCAGACACCATGCTACGAGAAGCTTCAGACGAAAAACGTTTACACGTTGAAGATTTGATGAAGAATGTTGAAAATGCTGGTGGAAGCATAATCGTCATAAGCACAGAACATGAGGCTGGAGCGAAGCTTTTGGCTCTAGGCGGAATAGCAGCGCTCCTACGCTTTCCAATGCCAAATTAGCCAAGAGCCAAGCGCCTACGAACTGCTGGATTCTGTTCAGCAAGCCTCTTCAACGCCATCTCAAACGTTTCTCCACTTAAAAGCTCCTTTTGAATGAAAACCCCAGTTCTTCCAACATCATCTCTCCTGAGAAGCGCGTGAACACGATCTAAAACAGTTTCAACGGATATTCCCAAAAGCTTTGCAACGTGATTCTCGCGTCCTATAACAGAACTTTCAACGTGCCCCTTCTCCGTCGGTTCGATAAGCATTAGCCGCTTATCAACGCCACATACGCGAAGATTCGCTCTCAAATCTTCTAGCGTAGCCTCGCCGCCGAACTTGTAAAATTCCCGCTCGACTTTGCGCATCTTCATAAGCGGGAAAGAAACCGCTGTTTTCTCGTCTATTTCGATGTATGCTTTCATGGCGTAGGCTGGTGTGGCTTGCGCAACTAAGCGTCTATTGACACTAATGCCAGCATTTTCAATTGCTGTTTCCACCATGAAAGAGGACACCTGATATGGTATGAAAACGTCTATGTCGCTTCCTTCATTCACGTCGCCCCTCGCGATGCTGCCATGCACAATGGCGTTTAAATGAAAATTTTCCAAAGCTTCCATTATCTGCATAGCCTTAACTCTAAACGCCCCAAGCAGAAGCCACCGTCGTGAATCATAGATCGCTTCGCGCTGTTCTAGGCGCCTTGAAGGTTTTTTAGCCATGTGCTTACCCGTTCAAAAACTATAGGTATGAGAGAATTATTTAGGTAATTCCAGAAAGTGGCGAGAATGGAAAAGGCGATAACATGCAGCGTATGCAAGCGCAGAGAAGCATTCTTTTCTAGGCGGTATTCTGGAGAAAAACTTTGCAGAAAATGCTTTGCAGAATCAATCGAGGAAAAGGTTAGAGCAACAATAGCAAAATACAAAATGTTTGATTTTGATGATAGGATAGCTGTGGCTGTTTCTGGTGGAAAAGACAGCGTAAGCCTACTCCACATCTTGGCAAAAATAGAGCGGGACTATCCAAAAACTTCGCTTGTCGCCATAACAGTTGACGAGGGAATAAAGGGCTATAGAGACGAAGCCCTAAAAATAGCCGCCGAAAACTGCAAGAAACTTGGCGTAGAACATTATACAGTTTCGTTCAAAGAGCTTTATGGTTACACGCTTGACGAAATTGTCGAAAAAGCGGTTAAAGGAAAGAGCGAGCTAACGCCATGCGCTTACTGTGGAGTCCTAAGGAGAAGAGCATTAAATACCGCTGCTAGAAACCTGAAAGCGGACAAAATCGCTACAGCCCACACTCTTGACGATGAAACGCAAACAATTTTGTTAAACATTTTTCACGGCGATGTGCTGCGAATAGCGCGCGAAAAGCCAGTAACAGATGAAAGGCATCCAAAACTTGTTCAGAAAGTTAAGCCGTTCTGCGAGATTCCGGAAAAGGAAACTGCGCTATATGCTTACGTCAAGAACATACGCTTCCAGAGCAACCCATGCCCATACGCCCAAGAAGCGCTACGAAACGACATACGCGTCATGCTAAACAGGATAGAAGAGAAACATGCGGGAACAAAATTCACGATATTTAAGGCAATAGAGAAAATCCGCCCGGTGCTGGAGAAAGTTTCCGAAAGAGAAGGGTTAAGGGAATGCGTTGAATGCGGAGAACCAGCAACAGAAAAGCTATGCATGACATGCCAAATGCTTAAGAAACTTGGTTAACCGCAAGCCCGAATTGAACCGATATTCTAATTAACAAGGATTGTTGAAAAAGGAAAATAATGGACCCAATAATACCAATTCTATCATCAGTAACAATTGTAAGTCTAATAGCCTTCATAGGAATAATATTCATAGGACTAAACGAAAAAGCGTTAAAACGCGTTTTAACAGCTCTCGTGGGCTTCGCTTCTGGAACATTATTAGGCGACGCCTTCCTACATTTAATACCAGAAGCCATTCCAGAATCAACGTCAAACCCCAACGAGGCGATTATGCCCTTCTACTATGTAATACTCGGCATAGTTGCATTCTTCGCCTTAGAAAAGTTCCTCTACTGGCGCCACTGCCACGAAGAGACTTGTCCCGCGCACATGTTTGTCTACCTAAACCTTCTCGGAGACGGAATCCATAATTTCATTGATGGAATGATAATCGCCGCCACATTCATGGTGAATTTTGAACTTGGATTAGCCACGGCCCTCGCGGTAGTCTTTCACGAAATTCCGCAAGAAATAGGGGACTTCGGAATACTAATCTACGGGGGACTAAGCAAAAGGAAAGCGTTAACATACAACTTTGCCTCTGCAGTGACGGCAATCATAGGCGCGTTAGTGACATACTTTCTAACGGCAATTCAAGGCTTGCAGATGCTGCTTGTTCCATTCGCGGCAGGCGGCTTCATCTACATTGCAGCAACAGACCTAATGCCAGAACTGCACAAAAAATCTCAAGCACCAGCATCTCTGATCCAGCTAATAACAATACTGTTGGGAATAGCGCTCATGGCTTACATTAGAGTCATCAGCGGCTAGCAGAATCACGCTTCAAAGAAAAGTTTTTCTTCAAATTCTGCAGCAAAACTGAAGCTTCAAAGGCCGTTTTGGCTGAAGCAACTTTCTTCGCCTTGCACAATTCCATTTTAAAGCCGCAGTAGGGACAAGTCCTCATTTTCTGTTCAGCTCTAGCCAACAAAAGCCCACCGCATTTGCCGCAAACAACAACTAGGAAAGACATGCGCTTTTTCACCAATCGAAAACCTTTTCCACAATCAGCTAAATAACGTTTAATACTCGTGACAGCAAATGGGAACAGAAGAACAAAAAGAAGCAAAACCTTCAAGCGAACTATTTAATTTGGCAGTGAAGTATTTGAAAAAGGAAGGTTACAAAATAGAACAAGAAAAAACAGTTTTAGAAGGAAGAACGGGCGTCCTAAGAAAATTCGACCTAATAGTGCAAAGGGGACGTGTCACGCAAGGTGTTTGGATAAGGGACTGGAACAGAACAATAGGAATAAACATGGTCATAAACCTTGACAAGGCGTCTGAAGACGCTGGACTTTCAAACCCAATATTGATTGGAGAAAAGTTCAGCGACCACGCAAAAGCCTACGCAAACAGAAGGAAAATTACGCTCATAACGAAGAGGCAGATACTCACAAGCCTAAGGTAAAAACGCTAAATCCTCAGATACTCCTCTAATAATCCCTCGCTCTCCAACTTGCCAAGCCAGTCAACAACACCAACACGACACCTAACGCGTCCACTAACAACATCCAAAATTTCCTGAACAACATCTTCCACACTTTTCCCAGTAACATTCAACTCACAAACTTTATCCACACCATAAGCTTTTACAGCTTCAAAAAGGCAAACATCCAAAATCTCAGCCGCCAAATTCTCCCACAACTTGCGTCCAGAAAAGCCCGCCTTGTCCATAAAAGCACGCAACTCCACGGGGTCCCTCCTCAAAACAAAAACATGCGACACAAATCGTTTAGGAACAACGTGAACAACGTAATGTCCATCAACAACAACATCTTTACCAACTCCCCTAATAATGTCAGAGATTTTTCGCTGCATACGAACTTCATCAACGATAATGGAATCCCGCTCTTTATCAATGCTAGAAACAAGATTTTCATTTAACGCCAGTTCAGTCAAATTAACGTAAAAAGCATCAATCTTCGAAGCCAGAAGACGAGCAACAGAAGTTTTACCAACACAAGGTGTCCCCGTAATAAGAACAACACGCTTACCATCCTTCAAAGGCTTAACAAACAATTCTACAACATCCTAACCTTTTAAACATTGAAAATTTTGACTTTAACCTTTATGGCGAAAACTTCAAAAAGTACGAGAACAAAAGCGAACAAAAATACAGCAAACTGCCAACTAACAGCACCTGCAATTGAACTCGCTTGAATTATCAGCCCTATAAATTGGCAAAAAGCAAGTAACGCTGGATAAAAGACATATGGCAACAGCGTAGAAAGTGAAAGCAAAAAAATTGTTACGCCAAGATAATAATTGCTCAGTTTCCGCGTAAAGAGTTTAAGATGGGAAAAAAACGTTAGATCGCCAACCCCTAGGCTATCACCATTACGGATGGCATTTAGGAAAAGTTTAGAGTTTTCATAAACGTCAAAGGCGTCATCCAAAACAATCAGATTCAACGCTGTAAGAATAATGAAAATGCTTAAAGCAAGACCTTCAGCAATCATGAAAAACAAAAATAGCGAAACAAAGAACGCCGTAAGACCCGCTATAAACGCCGAAGTAAGCAAATAGCTATGAATTATTTTCCCATGGCGCACATAAGGATTAAAAACAACAAAGGTTTTATTAAAAATTTTAGCGGACAAATTTTTCGGTAAACTATTCAACTCCTTAAACTTTAAGCGAAAAACTATTGATAGGACCAAGGCTAGACAACCCATTGCAAACAAGATTAATGAAGCAAACAAAATGGACAAATCCAATGTGCACACACCTAACATAAAATAAAAGACCAAGCAAAATAAATGCTTGACGCAAAACAAACTTTATCGCTAACTTCGCAAAATATTATCTCGGGGCTGGCGAGTTGGCGAGGTGGCTTTCGAGCCCCTACTAAAAGGGCTTGAGGAAACTCCGCCCACAAGTAGAATTGCAACTCCCGCAAGGGCGTAAGGCGAGAGCCTTGGCAACGGAGCAGAAACGAAACGCCCACCCAGCAAGTGCCAATGGGGCATGCTAAGTTGCCGAGAATGCCGGGTGGAAACGGTGAAACGGCCGCCCTGCAAGTGTAAAGGGCAAACAGCCGCTGATGAGGAATCTACCCAAAGCGCGGGTAGCCCGATTAGTCGAATGCCACCAAAACAGAAGGCGGGTTACCGCTAACACGCCAGCCCATTTTAAAGATCAAGATTTCTGCAGCGTCCAGGCAAGGAACGTTTTCAAACGAACCCTCTCCCTTACTAATAGAAGATATCAATCCAATCCCTTCTTTAATGGCCTTGTTGGAGGCGCCGGGGGTGGGATTTGAACCCACGCGGCCCGTTATGGGCCACAGGCTTGGTGGCGTTTTAGGCGTTGTTATGTCTCCAGGCCTGCTCCCTACCTGACTAGGAGACCCCGGCTTGGAGCGTACTTGTTAATATGTGCTACTTTTTGTTGTGTTTGTTTGAGTATTTTATTAGTTTGTGATTGGTATTCTGTTTTTTGGTTTGCTGGGTTTGGTGGCTATTGTGCTGAGCTGTGGACCAAATAGTTTTCTGATGATGGGCTAAAGGAGTTTAGAGTTTTCGGAAATGGCTTGAATGTTCCGATGTAACTGTTATATTTGGTTAATCTTTTATCCTTGTTCTGTCATAGCGTTTCTTCAAGGAGGGCTTGTATGAGCGATACTGTGTTGCATGTTTCAAAAATTAAGGATGGGACTGTCATAGACCACATTACTGGCGGGCATGCGTTGGACGTTGTTAAGATTTTGGGCATAACTGGACGCGAGAAGCGTGTCATCACAATAGCGATCAATGTTCCTAGCAAGCGTTTTAAGGTTAAGGACATTGTGAAGGTTGAGGGTAGAGCGCTAAACCCCCAGGAAGTGCATAAGATTGCTTTGGTTGCCCCACACGCGACAATAAATATAATACGCGATTATAATGTTGTTGAGAAGCAGCGTGTTCAACTTCCGAAGGTGATTGAGAACATTATTAAGTGTGCGAATCCCGCATGTATAAGCAATAGCAATGAGCCTGTTCAAGCCAAGTTTTATGTTGAGAGCGAAGAGCCCTTGCTTTTGAAGTGTCATTATTGTGGTTATATTATGGAGAAGGGTGATGTTTTGGCGCAGTTTTAGGCTGTTAGTTTGGTTTAGCTATTCGGCTTTTTAGATAATGTTTATATCGTAAGAAAGAATATTCCAAGCATAGATATGTCCCATTGTGGACATAATGTACACGTGTAAAACACAAATACACTAGGCGAAAAACATGTGGGAAATAATCGCGTCCATAACATGGGCGTGCTTCGCAATCTACGCAATATGGTATTTTGCATACGCAAAACACTTCGCCCCAATAACCCATAACGAAGCAAGAATCCTATGGAAAATACACAAAAGAAACACAAACTGTAATGGGCGAAGGTGGAGGGAAATCAAACGCAAAGAAGCAATAGTAGGCTTTGAATGCGAGTGCGGATACAAACACGTACAAAGACGCCCAATAGTAAGCGAACTACCCGAACCGCCAAACACTGAAACTCATCTGAGGAACACGGTGGCAATCAAAAAACTCCACACAACATACGAATCAACATAAAACCCAAAAAAGATGGAAGCATTACCCCAAGCCTTATGCATATAAAGACTGAAAATCTAAAGGCATTATCCAATTTTAGAGGGGAGGGGGTAGCGAAAATGGTTCTCAAAATCGGTTCATTTTCGCACAGGAGATGAAAACCTAGAAGGACCGTCCAACTTTGCGTTTAAAACCTAAGTAAAATTGACATATGAAGGAGGCGCCGCCGGTAGGACTTGAACCTACGACCGACTGGTTAACAGCCAGCCGCTCTACCGAACTGAGCTACGGCGGCTTTGCTGTGATTTGAAGTTTTGAGGGTGATATTTAAGTTTAGTCTTCATATTGTACGTGGATTCCCTTCTTCTTTGCTTGATGTTCCACGATTTTTACGAATATTCGGTAGAATTGTTGCATGATGTTTGCGTACCATTTTCCAGCGAATGATAGGCTTATGAGTTTGCCTATCCAACGGAAGTCGTGTTGGAGGCACTTTGTCAGCAATTCTTTGTGTAGTTCAGTCATTTCTGTTTCCTTAAACCAATCCTCATTTTTCAGCCTACCCATAGGAACAAAAAACAACGGCACAATTAGGCTTGTTATGTCCCGAAGGTCATCTATCAACTCTATCGTTTTTATGATGTCTTCTTCTGTTTCATCTGGCACACCCACAATCAAAGTACACGCTGGAATCAACTTGTTATCATGCATCAGCCCCATCCCTATGCGAATAACTTCAGGCCACTGCTCTGGTTTGAACGGATGCGCCTTTGCTGGCATAACCTTCTTCGCAAGTTCTCCAGAGCCAGTTTCTATGCCGACTTCAGCGCCCCACCACGGCTGCTTCTGTCTTATTATTTCTGCTACTTTCTCGAAAAGTTTTGGTTTTGAAGCCACGGCCGCCAGCGAGCAGTGGCTCCAGCTTAAGCTAGTGCACTTTTTTGCGGCAAGTTCGTGAAGTTGGATTAGCTTCTCATCGTTTGGCAGCGTATTTCTTGAGCCGAAGAGCATAACGTCTTCTGCATGTAGGCAAACGCCATTTATTCCACCTTTTAAGTTTACGTCTATTTCGCGTGTTATCTTCTCGAATGGGTACCACCTCAAAGGCCTTAATGTTACACTGCAGAATTCGCATCCCCTGCAGCATCCACGTCCAATTTCAATTAAGCCGTTAATTGAAGGATTTACAATGTCGGGTATCTCCTCCAAACTCGGCGACTCTTTAACGCTAACCTCATAATATTGTGGCAGCGGCTCATCATTTATGGCGGCTTGAACTATTTTCCCAATAACGTTTTCAGCTTCTCCCTCAATTATGCAGTCTATGCCATACTTCCTAACAAAATTTGGCCTATAATGGAACTGCCAAACACCCGGCCCACCAACAATAATTTTTAAGCCACACCTTTTCGCTTCTCTAATCTCTTTTTGGCTTAGCAAAGCCCTAAAGTACTGCGCAAGAAATGGCTCTTTTTTCAAAATTGTGGCGAACGTGCTTGAGGCTGGTCCCAAGCCAAACGGGTCCATAACGTGTATGCCCAAAACCTTTGCCTTTCCTATGTAACGTTTTAGGTGTGTCGGCGCGACCGTAAACACGTTGAAGCCTTCACTTAAGAGTTTAGCCTCAACTTTCCTAAGACCGTAGGGGGCTGCTGCTGGTATACCCTTTCTCGTTTTGATTGGTGGGAAAAAAAGCCAAGCGTAAAGCCAGTCTGGAATCACGTTTGGCGGGGCGCATGTGCCAAAGCCTACAAACTCGTTTGCATGGTAATCGCTCATCAAAGTTCTGTCAGCTGTTAAGATTACTATGTTGCCAGCGTTTTTTTCTCCGTGCAAGGCACGGTTTTCTCCATATTTACAATGTCATCTAACATTTAGTTTTGGATTGCATCTTTACTTAAAAATTATGGTTCAAATGCTAGCGTTTTTGCGTCCACCAACTTTCATGCTTATTCTTCCATTTTAGACTAGAAAGATGTATATTCTAGATTTTATAATTAGCTTGAAGGTTTGCGGAGAATGAGCCTCTTGAAAAAAATCATGGAAATTAGGTGGCACGGCAGAGGCGGACAAGGAGCATGGACAGCAAGCGAACTGTTAGCAAGAGCTGCAATATTGGAGGGAAAGCATGTTCAGTCATTCCCAGAGTTTGGTCCCGAAAGAATGGGTGCTCCAGTCGCAGCATTCACGAGAGTAAGCAATGAACCTATAAAGATTCATTGCGCTGTCTACAATCCAGATGTGGTTGTGGTTTTAGATCCAACATTGTTGAAGACGGTTCCGGTTGCTGACGGGTTAAGTGAAGAAGGCATAATTGTTGTGAATTCAAAGGACAATCCAACAGAGGTTAGGAAGCTTCTCAAAACCGATAGGGGAAAGGTTTGGACTGTTCCAGCAACGGAAATTGCAATAAAAATTTTGGGCATGCCAATAACAAACACGGCGATGTTGGGGGCTGTGGCGCGTGTAACCGGCATAGTCGGTTTAGAAAGTATTGAAAAGATTGTTAAGGAACGTTTCAGAAAAGATGTGGCGGAAAAAAACTTTGCTGTTATAAAGGAGGCCTATGAGGAGGTTAAGCCTGAATGACACAGAAAGAAAAAGGTTGGAAAGAGATTTCTCCAGCTGGCGTATGCTGGAAACCAAGCACACAATTCTTAACCGGAGACTGGAAAACCTACAAGCCAGTTCGCGATCAAGCAAAATGCACTCGATGTTTGCTCTGCGTCATATTCTGTCCAGATGGTGCAATACACTGGAAGCCGGAGGCAAACGATATAGAGTTTGACTTTAACTTCTGTAAGGGATGTGGCATATGCGCAAACGAATGCCCAACAAAAGCTATAGAGATGAAACTTGAATAGGGGATGGTGTGAAGCATGAAAAGTGTTGTTAAACAAGAGGTTTTAGCCCTAAACGGAGACGAGGCTGTGGCTTTCGCTGCGAAGCAGTCGGATGTAGATGTTGTTGCCGCTTATCCAATAACACCACAAACGATAATTGTGGAAAGGTTCAGCGAGTACGTTGCAAACGGCGAGGTTGAAACGCAGTTCATATGCACAGAATCAGAACACAGCGCACTAACCGCTTGCCTCGCTGCTTCAGTGACCGGCGCAAGAGCCTTCACAGCTTCCGCGTCTGCTGGTTTAGCGTTGATGCATGAAATGCTCTTTGTGACTTCTGGATGCCGCGCGCCAGTTGTTATGGCAATAGCCAACAGAGCCTTATCAGCACCCTTAAACATTCACGGCGACCATTCTGATACCATGGCGCAGAGAGACAGCGGATGGATTCAAATTTACGTTGAAAACGCGCAGGAGGCATACGACTCCATAATTCAAGCCTTCAAGATAGCTGAAAACCCAGAAGTTCTGCTCCCAGCAATTGTCGGCTTAGACGGCTTCACTTTAAGTCACACGCTTGAAAATGTGCATGTACTTCCAGACGATGTTGTAAAGAAGTTTATAGGTGTAAGGCAGTTCCCAACAGTAATAAACCACGAGGGAAAAACTGTGCCTTTCAGGCTTGACCCAGAATACCCAACAACGATGGGACCAATAGCCCTACCAAACTACTACTTCGAGTTTAAACGTCAACAAGAAGAAGCCATGATAAACGCCTTGAAGGTAATCAGTCAAGTTAATGATGAATATGCTGAGATAAGCGGAAGAAAATACGGTGACGGGCTGCTCGAACCGTATTTCATTGAAGATGCCGAAATCGGAATAGTTTGCTTGGGTTCAACAGCTGGAACAGTGAAAAGTGTTGTTGACGAGCTTAGGGCGAAAGGCGTAAAGGCCGGGTTGCTCAGAATGCGCACCTTCAGACCTTTCCCAGCAAAAGGCGTTGTTAAGGCGCTTGAAAATGTTAAGGCGATAGCCATAATGGATAGATGCATGAGTTTTGGAGGAAACGGAGGACCAGTTTTTCAAGAAATTCGAAACGCACTTTACGATTCACAGAAGCGCCCACGCATCGTAAACTACATTTATGGGCTTGGCGGAAGAGACACAAATATGGCGCAAATTCACGGAATCTTCAAAGACCTACAACGAATAATCGAAAAAGGCCGCGTTGAGAACCTCGTGAGTTATGTTGGATTAAGAGAGTAGGAGGCGAAAATAGGAATGTTTACAGAATGGAAGTTCACCGCAAAGGACATAGCTGAAAAACCAGACTTCTTCATGTCTGGGCATAGAGCATGCGCTGGATGCGGACCAGCAACAGTCCTGCGACTAATAATGAAAGCCGTTAGGGGACCAACGATAGTGACAAACGCAACTGGATGCATGGAAGTAGTCTCATCCATATACCCATACACTTCATGGGCTATTCCATGGCTTCACACAGCGTTTGAAAACGCCGCTGCAAACGCTTCTGGAATCGACGTCGCCATAAAAATTCTGAAGAAGAAAGGGCGCATAAAATACGAGCATGTAGACGTTATTGCGCTTGCAGGGGACGGCGGAACATACGACATTGGAATACAAGCGCTTTCTGGAGCCGTTGAAAGGGGACACGACTTCCTCTTTGTGCTCTACGATAATGAGGCGTACATGAATACTGGCATACAGCGAAGCGGAGGGACCCCACTAGGTGCGTCAACAACAACATCACCAGCAGGCACAGTCATACCTGGAAAGCTTGAACACAAAAAACCCATAGCAGACATCATGGTGGCTCACGAAATGCCATACGTGGCAACAGCATCGCCCTTTTACTGGCGAGACCTAATAACAAAAGTGCGCAGAGGCTTAGAAGTAAACGGACCAGCTTTTCTGCACGTTTTCGCGCCTTGCCCACGTGGATGGCGAAGCGACCAAGCCAAAACAATAGAACTTTCGCGTTTGGCAGTGGAAACATGTGTATTCCCCTTATGGGAAGCAATAAACGGCGAATACCAACTTTCAACACCAAGCAAAGTCTTAGCCCAAAACCCAGAAAAGAAGAAGCCAGTAAAGGAATACCTACAAGTGCAAGGACGATTTAGGCATCTATTTACACCAAAATACGAAAAGCTGCTTGACGAGATACAGCGCATAACAGACGAAAGATGGAAACGACTACTCAAAAAATGCGGGATAGCCTAAAAACTTTTCCTTCATTGTTTTAAGAGTTATTTTTTAGGTATTTTTCTATCTCGTTTTCTGCGTTGTCTGCCTTTATGAATATTGGCACATTTTCTATACCCGTTGCTATATAGCTTGATAGTAGCCACTCGCCAGGCGCGAACTCCAAGGTTTTCTCTAGTATGCTTTTGTCTATCATGAATGTGTCGCTTACAAGGTTTCGGTCATACGGTCTTGGCAGCGTGCCAACAAAGTATGTGTGTAGTTGTTGAAGCGCGTTTGTGTTTAGGTAGGCGATGCGTTGTGTTGCTATGCATACGCCTATCCCATACTTGCGTCCTTGTCTAAGTAGTGTTTCCACGTGCGCGGAACATTTGGCTTCTATTCCCGAGCCACCGCTTGGGATAAACTCTTGCGCTTCGTCAAAAACCAATAAAACGTATGGTTTTGTTTGGAACCTACGTTTTCTTTTAACGAGCAGGTCATTTGTTAGGTTTATCGCCAACTCTTTTATCGTGTATGGGTCTGCGATTGAGATGCACAGAAGCCTTGTCTTCTTGTCTTCGAGCATTTCACGAATCTTCTCTGTTGTTAACCCACCCTTGGTTTTTTCTTCGCTTTTCTCTCTGCGCCTTAACCGTTCAAGAAGCGTGTTTCGTGTTGTTGCCCAAGCATAGAGCTGGCTTTTATCCGAAACCTTGAACTCTTCTACTTTGGCTCTTGCCACCTTATCAACGTATTCGATGAATTTGTCGTTTACTTCTTGGTTTTCGAGGGCGCCGTGCTCCTCCATGTATGTTAAGACTGCATCCTGAATTTCGTCGATGGCGTTAACGTAGTTGGGCTTGTCCGCGTCTTTCCGCCTGTACTCGCTTAATTCGCTGAGGAATTCGCTGTATGTTGGAATTTTCTGTCTCGGTCTCTTATAGTATGTGAGTTTGCCTTGCTCCATTATCTGCGCTAGTCCAGCCTTGATTCGCTCATCATTTTCATAATCTTTCGGCTTAACAACCGAGTTAAAGAAAACATCCACAGACTCAATCTTGTTTTCCATGATGACCTTAGCCACGAAACTTGGGTCTGCGAGAAGGTCAAGCAGGAGGAAAACGTACTCGCAGCTTATGTCAAAGATTACAACTTTTATGTCCTCCGTGTGAAGCAAAATTCGCCTTAAAATATTCGACATTAGGTTGCTTTTTCCTCCGCCCGTAAAGGCGAAAATACCGAAGTGGTAGCGTACAAGCTTTTCAAAATCCACGTATATTGGAATTACAGTCTTGCTTGTCTGAAACATTTTGATTAAGCCAAGCCTTGGGTCTGCCCGCGCGTCAGCCACCGTTTTGGATGGATCTATGCCAAAAGACTCAGCGATTTTTTGGTTATACATGCGGTTTATCATGTCGCCGTTTAGGATGTAGGTTGGGCTTCCAACAACCGGATAGGAGAAGCCCTTAACAAACTGAAACTTGTATTCTTTGTCCATAATCAAGTCATAGTTTATTGGGATTGCATCTATCTGAATCATCATCGTCGACTTGTCGTCTGTAAGCCAATCCTCCTCAGACTGCTCTATAATCTCAAACTGCATGGGATAATAGCCGTGATCTGACAACCCGCGAAGCCCAAAATGTTCTGGCCATATGCGGCTGATCTCCATAAGCGTGTATCTTTCAAATTCGTTGCCTTGTTGCTTAAAGTTTTTAACTGCCAGAAGCATGCCCTCTTCCAATAGTCCCATCAAATCTTTTTGGTACTCGACTTTTATTCGGCACTGGTACCGCGCGCTTGTTCCGGAAATTTTTGTTTCTTCTGTTCCGAAGTATCTTGGAATTACAGCGGCTAGCCTAGCGCGGAATCGTCCATCAAAATCTGTGAAGCAAAAGTTGTTAAATTTGTTCTCTTCTCGCGGCTTCAATTGTAGCTCTCCTCTCTCTGAATGTGCTCATGTAAAATATGAATTTTCTCAATTTATGATTATTGAGTATCCAATTAGCCGTCGTGTCAACTATACACTTGAATTGGCTATAATTCCACTTCGCAACCTTGTCGGCAACAAAAAGCGGCTTGTTGTGCCCAAACGCCTCTGGAATGCTCGACGGAGCCATAGAAACAAGCACAGCCAAAGTCAAATTCTGCAGTGGATTGGGAACCGCCTTATCCACGAAAAGAATAACCTCAACAGGCTCATTAGTTCCATCACTTAGCTCGTTCCAAAACTCAACAACATTCTCTGGCTTATAATCATACTCTGGATAAGCTAATCGGTCGACGAGTAACACGTTGCTTCGGAGAAGCTTATCCGTTTTAGCTTGGCTTAGCTGCACATAAGTTTTGAGGAAAGTTTTTTCTAAGCCTATCTTGTTTTTGATGGCGCCTGAAACGTAGCCTTTTCGCTTTTTCTTGTCTGGAACAAGCGTTCTAAAAGCGGAATCGTATTCTATTAGGCTCCACGGCGGTTTGATTTCGTCTGGGTTGAATATGCTTACTGATTGGAGTATCATGCGGTCTGTGTTTGGCAGCTTGTCAAACTCTTCCTGTGGAATCGTTTTTTTCAGCAGTCCCTCATTATGCATAATTGGTATTAGTTGCCTTTTGAAGTCTCTTGCAGCAGTGTCCTTGGTTATGCCTATTAGCAGAATTCGCCATTTCCAGCATTCCTCCATGAGCATGTGCAGTGTAAAAAGTGTTAGGAATGCTATGTCAAGCGTTGTAAGCCAATGTTCCTTTCCATCCTTAACAATCTTCATAAGATTTGCAGTTTCAGAGTTCTCGGCAAAAAAGAAGCGGTCTCCCAAACCTGTGACAAGCTTTTTTATGCGCTCCCATGTTGTCGCGTATTTTGGGTTTAAACTATAAACAGCGTTTTTCTCACTTAAAATCCCATAATCAATGAGGCTTTTTAATGCACGTTCAACCCTTTTTGTTCGTTTTTCATCTTTTATGCCAAATTCAGCTAAAATCTGTTTTTTGGTTAGGGCTACTTCTCTCTTAAGCAATCCTATTATTGCGTGGCGCAGGTAATCTGCCCTCGGCGGAGGCAGTCCCAAAGCCTCGTTGTAAACGTGGTGCCTTGCAATTGCTAAATCGTTGATGTCTATTGGTTCACCGTCAACTTTGTAGCCGATTATACTGCTCTTTGCTTTCCAAAGTTCACGCTTCGAAGTATCATATAGGAGGCTTGCCCTCTCGATTGATAGGCTCCTATCTAAAAGGATGATGCGAACGTTCCTTTCATTGTCCGCGGCGAACTTGTAGGCGAGATAATACTCGGCGAAAGTCATTATCCAATTGGCAATAGTGGCATTACTTATTATCGCCTCGTCCATCAAAGGCTTGCCTAGGCTAATCTCCTCGGGCTGTCTAGAATCAAAAAATGTCTGGTCAATTTCTGGGACCTCATTAACGTAAACTGGGACAACGCTTGAAATTCCAGCGCCTTCCTCAACGGTTTTCTCGTTAAACCTCACCAAGGGCTTATCATTCTCTTGAAAAGTTATTGAACCAGTTGAGGCGTACGCTCCGCCAAAGAAAATGACAAGGTCAAAGAGCGGTCTAGAATACATAGTGCCATCTATACCCGCAAACTGGACGGTTGAAGAGCCAAAAAATTCCTTAGCCGTCCTAAAGGCTTCGGCAGAATCAAAATCCATCCTTATAAGGTTAGAAAGCAAATCGCGGTAAAGATTTTTCATGTAGGAAAAGCGCTGCTCATAATCCAAAACCTGTTTTTCAGCACCGTTCCTAAGAATGCTGCACGTACGCTTTATGGCGTCGCTTAGGGACGAACTCACAAGCAACACCAATCATAAAACATGCGTAACAAGTTAAAACATTTACTAGACAAACGCTGAAAAAGGGCAATAGCCTCATTTAAACGTAAAGCGAAACTTTTTTGCAACTTCTTTAAAGCCTAAAGACCTAAAAAGCTCAATTGAAGCCACGTTGTCGGCGTAAATGTCCACTTCAACACAATTAACATTCCTACTCCTAAACCATTTTAGGATCTCTTGACAAAGAGCTTTTCCCACACCTCTGCGCCTATAATTCTCCCTAACAAAGCAATCGCAAATGTATCCCCTCTCAGATTTGTAATCCCAAGGCTGGCTAACCCAACCCAAAACATAACCAACAACTTCACCGTTAAAAGTAGCCACAAAAACAGCCGCATTATCCTTTTCAATATTCTTAAGAATCCAAGCTGGATCTTGAAACCTACTAACTGGAGTAACCATAGGATCCATAGCGCTTTCACTTTTAGACAGTTCCCTTGCAAGCCCAACTATTGCAGATAAGTCCTCTGGACCAGCCTTTCTGATCTCCACTTTTACCTTGTTCCAATCTAGACTGTTTTCATTCTTCTCCCATGCCATCAAGTCCACCTTTGACAAAACTTAAAGCTTTGAGAAGACCTTTGGATGGGTTACATCTTCATTTTCATCAACAAATGTTATACGCAGTTTTCTGTTTATGTCTCCAACGTTCTTTGATTTGTTCAGTACTTCAAATCTAAAAAGCGCTGACTTGTACCAGTCGACTCCAGGATTTTCCTTCGCTGGAATCTGCAGTTTGCCAATAAAATCTTCGTAATTTATGCTTTCATAATTCATTGGATATCTTGAGAAGCCCTTTATCAAGTCTGTTATGACGCAGTTCATTCGCGTTAACAATTTTTCAACGGCAATCCACTTTTTATATGAAGCCTCGGCTGTTGTAAGCCCAAAATAGCCAACCCCGCCCTCTTTTAGGCTGATTATCCCTCTCAAAATGAACGCTTTTAATCCGCTCACGGTTTCAAGAGGTTCGGATGAAAAAACATCGAAATTGTTAATGTATTTTTCTGGCAGAGGATCTGCAACGTTGTAGCGTTCAAACTCTATTTCAAAAGCATGTTCATGGTTAATTTTCCCTAAAAATTCTCCAAGCCTTTTATCAACATCTAAAACGCAGATTCTCGATGGCAACCTTGTAAGTGCAAGCGCAACACTGACGAGGTCGTCATCTCCTATTAAGATGAACTCTTTACCTTGCAAGTCGTTGTAATGATGCATTAGCGCTATCCTAGCGATGACATCAAATTCCCGCATATACCCCTGAAAGAAATCCATAGACGGCTGTGGACGACCAGCAACAAGCCTCTTATATTCTTCAAATACCTCAATAAACTTGCCATTGAAGGTTATTCTCTTTCCAAGACACTTTTCACAAACCCCACTTGTAAACTGCAGTGCGCGCTTATCAATAACGCTTTTTCCCTTCTCTGTTAAGCTGAAGATTCCATCGTCATCGGCAGCAACGAACCCCTCACTATGGAGCTTTCTGATTCCATCAACAAAACTCCTCAACGTAACATCCACAACATCAAGAAGCTCCCAAATGGATTTCCTCGACCTTGCTAAAGCGTCTAAAATTTTTACTTCCACCTTTTGCAAACGGATTCCTCCTAATCATCCGCTTTTTAACAACCTTTGGACTAAATTCCCTAACTAATAAACGAAAAGCCTTCAAAGCCGGCCCATCATCGCCACAAGTAAATATGTCCAAGGCTACATACCCGTTTTCCGGCCACGTGTGAACACTCAAATGCGACTCACTTAAAAGGTATATGGCGGAAACACCATAAGGCTCAAACTGATGAAAACTCGAAGAAACACAGTTCAAACCAGACTCAAGAACAACCCTATCTAGAACCTCACGTACAACATCAACCCTCGAAATCCTCTGAGGGTCAACCCCGAGGAGCTCGGCGATAACGTGGATGCCCATACCAAACACCCACCGTTACCGTCGAAATTCCCGGAGCAAATCCGACACACGCAAATCGAACCGAACATATGCTTAATATCCTCTTAACAATTTGCTATCGTAAAACACAAAAATAAAAATCTTTCTGTGAGTAAACTTTATATATCAACGCTTTTCACCCAAAATTTTTGGTGAGTAAAAATGCCCAAGAAGAAGAAAGAGGAGAAAAAGGAAGAGAAAAAAGAAGAGAAAAAGTAAACCCCTACCAACAAGCCTTTTTCTCCCTCTACTTCTTCTAAATTACAGCAAAGAACAAAAACATTCCCAACTTGTTGTAAGCTTTAAATCTTCCACGGAGTTTTAAATAGTGCAGAATAATTGCGGGGTTGCCCTAGCCTGGTAGGGGGCAGGCCTGCTAAGCCTGTGGTCCGTTTGGGCCGCGCGGGTTCAAATCCCGCACCCCGCGCCAAAATTGTTCGTGTGGCATGGTTAGAAGCTTTGGTTTTCATGGGTTGCATATTTTAATTAACGTGAGGTTTAACCTAGCAATTTAAACATTTTTGCTTGTTCAGTTTTGGGTTGTAATATTTTTTGGTTAAGAATATGCCTTAAAAGTGTATTTAGCCTTGGAGTGTTTGAGGCTTGAGGGATGAGGGAGAAGGCTGTTCGCTTGTTTTTCTTGACTTTGTTTATTGTGGGTTATGGGGCTTTTTTGTGTGGGTTTGCTGTGGCTTGTAAGCCACCGTGCATAAAGGTTTTGTCTCCGGAGGATGGTGTTGTCTATGCTGTTAAGGATGTTCCGTTGATTTTTACTGTTGATAAGGTGGTTTCTTGGATTGGTTATTCTTTGGATGGTCAAGCAAATGTTACGATTTCTGGGAATACAACGTTAACTGGACTTGTGGAGGGAGCGCATTATGTCATTGTTTATGCGAATGACACTTTTGGTAGGATGGGTGCTTCATGCAAGGTCTGTTTTTATGTTGATACGTTGCCGCCTAACATAACGGATATATGTCAATTTCCGCCAGTAGACAATGTTTTTCCAGAGGATGTTGTTGAAGTTAACGCTACAGTTACGGACTGTGTGAGTGGAGTAAAGCGGGTTACGCTTTTTTATGCTTATGCAAACGCTAGCGGCGTGTGGATTGGTGTTGTTAGCATGGTAAATGTTGAAGGAAGTATCTGGAGCGCCACCATACCCAGTTTTCCGTACTGCACAAACGTTACATATGTCATCGAGGCTGAAGATAACGTGGGCAACTTCGCAACAACAGCGGAAATGGAATACGTAATCCAATATCATGTAATTCCAGAATTTCCATCGACTATAATCTTACCAATACTTGTCGCGGCAACGCTGCTAACTACCTTGTTCCGCAAGAAAAATCGGTGTAAAGCTTAATGGTAAGTTAGAATCAGTAATAGGTTTTGGTGCTCTTAATGGACGTGTTTGAGGCTGTCCAGCGGAGACGTTCAATTCGCGCTTATAATTCAACGCCTGTTCCAAAGGACAAGCTTATGAAAATTCTTGAGGCTGCGCGTTTGGCACCTTCTGCTGGTAATGTTCAGCCTTGGCATTTTGTTATTGTAACAAATTATGAGAAAAGGCGAAGAATCGCCGAAAGTGGGCGTTTTGCTCGTTTTCTTGCTGAAGCGCCTATTGTGATTGTTGGTTGCGGGGATGATAGGGCTTCGCCGAGATGGCATGTTGTTGATGTTGCAATAGCCATGCAGAACATGGTTTTAACAGCCACAAGCGAAGGCTTGGGGACATGCTGGATTGGAGACTTTAACGAGGAAACTGTTAAGGAACTTTTGCGCATTCCAGAAAACTACCGCGTTATCGCTTTGCTGGCTGTTGGTTATCCACGTAAAAAGTTTGACCTTCAAGGCAAAGTGCTTCATCTAATACGGAGAAGAAAAAAGCTGAAGGACATTGTGAGCTTTGAAGAATTTGGAGCCAAAGCCCAAAACAGCCTTTCAAACAAGCAGATGGTTTAAGTTCATAAAATCTTTTGAAATAACCGCTCTAACACCCTTCTTTGGGTCTACAACCTGATTTATCTCTAAGTTCACGGCTAGGCTTCCAAACATGTACGCCTTCTCAAAAGACCACCCATACCTACGCATAAACGCATTTATGGCGGCTTCAGACGCGTATCTCGCAGCCTCGTCCAAGTCTTCACCGCATGCCAGAAGCGCATACGCGTCTCTTGTTTCTAGGATTGGCCATTCTGGCTTTTTCCCCTTTACTACGTCAAATTTTAGTAGTATTTCTCCAGCTACTTCTACTGAGGATACGCATAATTCTCCGTCTGCTTGGGAAGCATGTACGTCACCAGCGGCAAAAAGCGCTCCTTCCGTGAAAACTGGCAAGTATAACTTCGTGTTTGTGGTTATTCCTTTAAAGTCTATGTTTCCGCCATGTCTTCCAAGAGACCCTGTTGGAATTTCACCAGATTCTGGGGCTACGCCTATTGTGCCTATCATCGGTTTCACTTCAACTTTAACATCTTCGAAGTGTATGTAATCATCCCTTATTTTGACGATTTTCGTGTAGGGGTTAAACTTTCTGTCGCCTAGAATTCCGCTTTTCGGTATCACAACCATAACGCCCTCATCCCTAATTTTCAGATCCAAAATCTCAACGATGAGAGTATCCCCCGGACTCGCGTTTTCTATGAATATTGGTCCAGTTGCGCCATCAACTTTTGTCCAGTCCATGTTGTTTATGGAGTCTTTTTCGCTTCTTATCTGCCCGCCTAGTGCATCTTCAGTTTCAAGTAAAATCGTCTCTCCTGGTTTGACTTTTATGGCTGGTTTATGTTTAGATGAAAAAGTGTATATCACCTTATTTTTTGGAATTTTCTTCATACAATCCCCTTCAAACCTTTGTTATTTTAAATTCGTCTTGCTTTTCTATATTCTTGCTTCATAATGGTTATTGGTTTTTCTGTTTGAAATATTCTTATGGTTTCGGTTCGGAGTACACTGCCATATCTGATTTTGCTCTTCGCGTTTTCATTGATGCTTGTCCAGTTGGCAGTGGCGGCTTCGACAAGTTTTACTATGCGAGGCGGGGAAGAGGTGACAAAAGTTTTAAAGCTTGCGGTTGAAGACCATGTTTTGATAAGTTTTAGTGTTGTTGGAGGGGATAACACGATACGCTTTTACTTAGTGTGCCCAAATGGAACGGTTAGAGATTTTGGGGATGTGGGCTATTTCCACTATACTTTTGTTTGTGATTTCGAGGGTGATTATGTTTTGCGTTTCTCCAATGTTGGTTCTGCCGTTGATAAGCTTGTGACTTTGAATTATGAGGTTGAGCATTACATTTTTGGCGTTCCGCAGATGCTTTTTCTCACGGTTGTAATAGCTATTGTCTGTGTGGTTATGGTTGCATCCTTCATCCTTTTAAGCAAGTTTCACTAAATGGTGTCGAGTAACTTTGTTAGAATTCTAATTTGAACTAAAGATATCAAATCATGTTTTGGACTATGTAAATCATTTATATGATTAGAATTAATATCACAATGCAGTGAATTGTATGCTTGTCACGAATAGAGAATTGCTAATCAAGGCTAGAAGTGGCGCGTATGCTGTAGGCGCTTTTAACATTCAAAATCTTGAAAGTTTTTTGGCCGTTTTTGAGGCTGCCGTTGAGGAAAAGTCGCCAGTTATAGTTGCTGTTACGCCAAGCGCCATAAAATATGGCGGTTTGGCCTACCTATCAAAAATTGTTAGGACAGCAGCCGAGTCCGCTTCTATTCCAATGTCGCTTCACCTCGACCATGGAGAGGACTTCGAAACCGTTTCGCGTTGCATTGAGGCTGGCTTCACATCGGTCATGATTGACGGTTCATTTCTAAAGTTCGAGGATAATGTCGCCATTACAAGGCGTGTTGTCAACTTTGCGCATTCGCGTGGCGTTTCTGTTGAGGCTGAGCTTGGTAGGCTTGCTGGTGTTGAGGAGAAAACTGTTGAGGAAAAGGAGGCTGTTTTAACAGATCCTGAAGCTGCACAAGATTTTGTTAGGCAGACTGGTGTTGATGCTCTTGCTGTTGCCATTGGGACCTCGCATGGGGCCTACAAGTTTAAGGGCGAACCAAAACTTGACTTTGAAAGGTTAAAACGCATAAAAGAAAAGGTTGACGTGCCTCTTGTTTTGCATGGCGCCTCAAGTGTTCCGCAATGGATTATTGAGAAAGCCCAAAAGTATGGCGCCGAACTTGAAGGGGCAAGGGGCATACCAGAAGAACACATAAAGAAGGCAATAGCATTGGGCATAACAAAAATAAACATAGACACAGACATGCGACTTGCGTTTACTGCTACAATACGCGAGGTTTTGGCAAAATCGCCTAAGGAGTTCGACCCGAGAAAAATTTTGGGACCAGCGAAAGAGGCTATGAAAGAAGTTGTTAAGGGCAAAATGCGCTTGTTTGGTAGTTCTGGAAAAGCCTAGCATTTAAAGTGATGCAAAATGAAGGTTGGAATATTAAGCGGTGGTGGAGACGCGCCAGGCATAAACGCTGTAGTAAGAGCTGTTGTTAGAAAAGGTATTAGGCATTACGGCTACGAGATTATTGGCGTAAGAGATGGCTGGTGGGGGCTTTTAGAAGGCGAATTCATTCCGCTTGACTTGCAGTCTGTCTCTGGTATTCTTCCACGCGGAGGCTCGATTTTGGGAACTTCTAGGACAAACCCGTTTAAACGCGAAGGTGGACCAGAAAAGATAATGGCTAACGCGGAAAAGGCTGGGATAGCCGCTGTTGTTGTTATTGGCGGAGACGACACTTTAAGCGTAGCTCATAAGATGGGCGAGTTTGGATTAAAATGTGTTGGTGTGCCCAAAACTATTGATAATGACTTGTCTGGCACGGACTACACTTTCGGCTTTAACACTGCAGTTTCAATAGCCACAGAAGCCCTTGACAGGCTCCATACAACGGCTGAAACTCACCGTAGGGTCATGATTCTGGAGGTTATGGGGCGATACACGGGTTGGATAGCCCTAGAAGCTGGAATTGCTGGTGGTGCAGACGTTATATTAATTCCTGAAAAGCCCTTTGATGTTGATGAAGTTTGCGATTACATAAAGCAGAGGCACGAGAGAGGGCGAAACTTCAGCATAGTTGTTGTTGCTGAGGGGGCAAAGCCGAAAGGCGGCAAAGAAATAATTTACAGCGAAAGCATAGACGAGTTTGGGCACATACGTCTTGGCGGCGTTGGCTATTATCTTGGAAAAGAGATTGAAAAGCGCTTAGGCATAGAAACACGCGTCGTTGTTTTGGGGCACATTCAACGTGGCGGTTCGCCTACAGCCTTTGACCGGATATTGGCAACGCGTTTCGGAATAGCTGCAATAGACCTTGTTCACGAGGGAAAGTTTGGACATATGGTGGCAATCAAGGGCAACAGCATAGTCTCTGTTCCGTTGAAGGATATTGTTGGAAAACGTAAGACAGTTGACCTAGAACTTTACGAAATAGCAAAAGTGTTTTTCGGCTAGAAAAGGCGTTATGTTGTAAGAACCCTAGCCAACCTTAAGAGATTAAGGTCTAAAGGCTTTTCTTTGTTGCATGATTCATCCAAGTCTACGCTGACTATTTTTCCATTCTGCAACCCGGCAACCTTATTTCCTTCGCCTC
Organism: Bathyarchaeia archaeon; assembly: GCA_038883655.1. Taxonomy (GTDB): domain Archaea; phylum Thermoproteota; class Bathyarchaeia; order Bathyarchaeales; family Bathycorpusculaceae; genus JAVZLQ01. The sequence continues at coordinate 16,140 of JAVZLQ010000003.1, read as the reverse complement.
TCAGCAATAGCCTGACAGCCTCATCTGCGAATAAACTCGCGAGAAGACGACTCCTAGCGGTTGGGTTTCCGCCCCTCTGCGCATAACCTAAAATGCTCAATCTAACCTCTGCGCCCGTGTTCCTTTGAATTTCTCTTGCAAGTTTGCGTGTGTCGCCTATGCCCTCAGCCGCAACGATTATGCCTGAACGCTTACCTTTGGCACTGTTCTCGCGTATAACCCTAAAGATTTCCTCTTTCTCCACTTTTTCCTCTGGAACTAAAATCACCTCCGCACCGACAGTTAAGCCCACAGTTGTCGCTAAGAATCCTCTCGTCCTTCCCATAACTTCGACTATAAATACTCTTTCATGCGATATGGCTGTGTCACGAATCTTGTCAATTTCAGAAACCGCCGTGTTCACAGCCGTGTCAAACCCGATGGTTTCGTCAACGCCATAAACATCGTTGTCTATTGTGGCTGGAACTCCAACAATAAGCGTTTCTGTGAATTCGCTGAGCTCTAAGGCGCCTTTGAATGAGCCGTTACCGCCAATAACGATTAAGCCGTCCACCTTGTTTTGCGCTAGGGTTTCAGCTGCCTTTTTAAGTCCCTCTTTTTTCTTGAATTGTGGGCATCGCGAAGTTCGCAGTATTGTTCCGCCAAGCTGGATTATTCCGCCAACAGAGCGCGGCGTTAACCTCACAAAAGTATTGGTCAATAAGCCTTCCCAGCCACGCTCGAAGCCTAAAACCTGCAAATTTTCCACATGCGCAATACGCGTTATAGCCCTAATTGCAGCATTCATTCCAGGCGCGTCTCCGCCACTCGTAACCACACCAACAGTTTTCAAACGCGTCCACTCCGCAACAACCAAGCGTTGCCAATCAAAGATAAATGTGGCTTTCAACTAAAAAGCTTGTTAAGGAGGCAAATCGTTTGGAAAACATGCACATCCTCGTAATCGTGACTGCAGCAAACAAAACTGAAGCAGAAAAAATCGTGCAAACATTACTTAGTGAAAGGCTAATTGCATGCGCCAACATAATCGGTCCAGCCCACTCACTTTATTGGTGGCAAGGAAAAATCGAAAACGCAAAAGAACACATAATCCTAATGAAAACCAGAAAAAGCCTATTCAGCAAACTGTCCGAAAAAGTAAAAGCCATCCACAGCTACCAAATCCCAGAAATAATAGCCGTCCCAATTACAGAAGGCTTCAAGCCCTACATAAAATGGTTGGATGAAAATCTAAAATAATTAATATAAATGCTTCGCAATTATTTTTAAAAATTATGATATTCCTAGAAAAATTTCCTTAAACGAAGATTTCAACAATTACCGTTGTTGCTCTGTCAGTGTCTCTTAATAGAAAATGGTTTTGTAAGTTTCTAACTTTAAGTAGTTGTGCTTCTGATTTTGAGGAGTTGTTTTGCAATTTTCCTTATGACTTCTTCTTTTGAGCCGCCATACTTCTCGACGAGGAGCATGCCCGTTTTTAGCCATGGTGTTTTCGGGTGGCTTGCATCTGCCACAATTTCGCTTTTTAATCCCGCCTTTTCCGCTGCATCTTTAAGTTCAGAAATTTTTGGAGAAGCTACTGCCAAGCTTTTGGGAACTCTTCTGCCTTCATTTCTCGTTTTTGAAGCGTCAAAGTATATTGGCCATATTATGAACTTTTCCTGTTTGCGCATGCTTCTTCACCAGTCGCTATTTGTGTGCGTAATATGCTGTTATTTTGGCGTTAACTTTGTCTATTCTTGCGAAGCCGAACCTTTCAAACTGCACAATCTCACCCGCTTTTAGGGTTTTGCATGCGCTTTCTGCTATTCCTTCGGCGGTTGTTGCGTCTGGCATAACGACCTGGCATGGCATGTCATCGCCGACTAAAACCCAGTGGATTAGCTGCGCCTTGGCCTTTCTCGCCTCTTCGTAGGATTCGCTGGCGAAAGATGCTTGGGCTGAATAGGCGTTTACGCTTTCAATTTTGATGTTAAATAGTTCCATAAGACGAATTACGCTTGCAGTTCCAAGAGTTTCCACATCCTTTCTTGATATCCAAAACTTCGTTGAGTTTTCGCTTCCGCAAGGCTTTATTGTGTATTCTCTAAAGCCCCTTTCTGGCTTTTCTGGATGCAAGTGAAGCCTCGCAACAAACACTTTTGGAATATTTTTAACAGTTAGCTCTATTGGGTTGTGTACGAAAAAGTATCTGTTCGCCTCCAGGTCTATGATTTTGCGGTTATACGCGTACAAGTTTTCCCAACTCAAGATGACATCAGAAGTTTTAGGTCCAACATCAATAATCATCTTTCTTATGGCTTCTGGCGTTATTCCACGCCTTCTTAAAGCCGCGAAAGTTGCAAGTCGCGGGTCATCCCAGTCCTTGTATAGGCCTTCTTTTATTCCCTGGACTATTTTGGACTTGCTTAGCGATGCTCCAGTGATTTTAAGTCTTCCATAATGTATGGCTTTTGGGTATGTCCACCCAAAATACTTGTACATGTATTCTTGGCGAACCATGTTTGTTAGGTGCTCTTTTCCGCGAATTATGTGTGTCACGCCCATAAGATGGTCGTCTATGCCACAAGCAAAATTGTAAAGCGGCCAAACATTGTATTTGCTTCCGACTCTTGGATGCGGATACCTTTCAGCGTCTATAACGCGGAGGGCTGGCCAGTCACGAACCGCTGGATTTGGATGGTTCAAGTCGGTTTTAACGCGGTAAACGGCTTCACCTTCCGTGTATTCGTAGTTAAGCATTTTATTCCATCTCTCAAGCTGCTCTTCAGCCGGTAGGTTGCGGCAGCTGCACGGCTTGCTTGCCAATATTTGTTTTCTGAAAGTTTCTGGTTGGCATGTGCAGATGTATGCGTTGCCATCCTTCAGCAGCTTTTCCGCATGTTCATAGTAGATTTCTATTCTGTCGCTTTGAATATATTCCTCGTCTGGTTTACATCCAAGCCAATTCAGGTCCTCTCTTATTCGGTCGTAGAAAGCTAGAATCGGTTTCTTAATTTTTGGGTCGGTATCCTCAAAGCGCAGTATGAATTTGCCCTTGTACATTCTTGCATAATCGTGGCAAAGTATTATTGCCCTAGCCGAGCCTAGGTGTAGGACGCAGTCTGGATTTGGCGAAAAGCGCGTGACAACCTGCGCGTATTTTTCAACGTTTGGCAGCGGAGGTAAATGCTTTTCTTCTTCAACTTTTTCTTTTATGAGAGCTTCTGGCCACCGTTCTTCCACAATACGCTGCTGCTCTGTTAATGGTAAGCTGTTAACTTCTTGGACAACTTCGTTAACAAGAGCTGATAATTCCTTAACTTTCGTTTTTAGTTCTGGTTTTTCTCCGAGAATTTTCCCGATAACTGGACCTGCTTGCGCTTTTCCATCGTGCTTGATGGCGTTTAGCAGCGCGATTTTTCGAATGCTTTCCCTAAGCGCAACGTCTTCTTTTAAAGTCAAGGTTTTTACGCTCTTTATCGCTTAGATTTTCCTTTCAATTAAGAATTTTGCAAAGGCATTCAGCTTTTTCTTTGCCTTCGATTCTGGCAGGAGCTTTTCGACGTCTCTCCAGCTTTCCTCAATAATTTTTCTTGCAAAATTCTTAACGTAGTCTAATGAGCCGTATTTTTCCATTATTTTTATGGCTTCGTTTCTTAACTTTTGGTTTGTTGTGTGCATGTTTAAAATTTCAATAAGCCTATCCCTATCTTTAACGTTTGCCACTTTTAAGGTGTGAATAACTATGAGCGTTCTTTTTCCCTCGGTTATATCTTGTCCTTTTCCGCCCTTCTTTTCTGCAAACTCTCCGCCAGTCAAGTCTAAAATGTCGTCTTGCATTTGGAAGGCTACGCCTATGCTTTCTGCGAAGCGTCCAAGCTTTTCCATTAGCTCTTGACTTGCATCAGCTAGTACAGCGGCAATTTTTGCGCTCATCCTTGCCAGTGTTCCAGTCTTGTAGGCGCACATCTGCAAATAGTCCTCTTCGCTTATTTGGTCGGCGTTTGCTAAGCCTCTGTGCCACGCTATGTCCATGGCTTGCCCGAGGCTTAGGTTAATCATCTCCTTCACGTAAATCTCATAAATCGCATTCAATTTTTCCTTTGAGATTTTTTCTCTGTTTTTTATTAGTGGGAGGAGGGGCAAGTAATACATTGCGTTTCCAGCGTTTATTGCTATGTCTAATCCGTAAATTTTGTATGTGCATGGTTTTCCCCTTCGCATTTCAGAGGCGTCCTCTATATCATCGATTATAAGTGTTCCGTTGTGGATTACTTCTGGGATAATGGCGAAATCAGCAAACTCTTCTTGGTTTTTCCCTAAAGCCTCGCATATAAGTAGAAAGAGTGTTGGACGCCATCTTTTTCCGCCTCTGTCAAGGAATTCCCATATTGGCTCGGCGATTGCCTTGTTCAATGCTTCTAGATTGTACGTATACCTTGGTGGGTTGACCTCGAAAAGGATGTTTTTGCGCGAAAATTTTCTAGGTATGTATTTCTCAATAAGTTTGTCTATTAAGGCAGCTTTGTCTTCAAGAAACCTTTCAATCTCGCTCATTTAATCTCTCTCCTTGCGTAATTTTCAATGATAAATCCTCTAAGCTTGAGCCATTCTGCCGTCTTACCCGTTATGATGACCGGTTTTTCCTTCAAATTATTTACTGAAATGGCGCCGATGAGAAACATTGTTGTCTTTAATTCTTCTATAAGTGTTTGTAGCACATTTTTTGTTTCTTTTACGCCTTTAACAGCCTCTTTGAGTATTGGTTGCGATAGGCTTGTTAGGCTTGCGCCTAGGGTTAAAGCCTTGGCGACTTCTATTCCATTGCGTATTCCGCCAGAGGCAATTACTGGAATTTTCACTGCTTGTGAAACTTCGATTATGCTTATTGCTGTGGGTATTCCCCAGTCCCAGAAAACTTGCCCAAGTTCTTGTTGAAACTCTCTATGTCTTCTTTTTGCGCGGTAATATTCAATAGCCGCGAAACTTGTGCCCCCAGCCCCACTTACGTCTATGCCCTCAACGCCCGCGTCCTCAAGTTTTTTCGCGTCTTCGGCGGATATTCCTGCGCCTGTTTCCTTTGCGATTACTGGTTTATCTAGCTCATCGGCTATTTGGCGTATTTTCTCGAGTACTCCTTCGAAGTTTGTTTGTCCTTCTGGTTGTATGACTTCTTGCAGTGGGTTTAGGTGTATGGCTATAGCGTCAGCGTCAATCATTTCTACAGCCTTTTTTGCTTCTTTTATTCCGTATCCGTGGGTGAGTTGGACTCCGCCGATGTTCGCTATTAGGAAGGCTGTTGGCGCCTTTTTCCTTGTTATCCTAAATGTTTCTTCAAATCTTTCGTCTTCTATTGCTGCACGTTGGCTTCCAACACCCATTCCCAAGCCTAATTCTTCAACTGCCTCGGCTATTGTGGCATTAATTTTTGTTGCTTCTGTTGTTCCGCCTGTTATTGCCCCCACGATTATTGGAGCCGCGAATTTGTGGTTGAAAACCCTTGTTTCTAAGTTGATTTTTTCTTTACTGATTTGTGGCAAAGCCCTATGAATTAGATGTACGTCCTCAAAACCTGTTGTGATTCCCTTTGCTTGTGTATCCATGTTTAAGGAGATTTTAATGTGTTCCGCTTTTCTCTTTCTCGTTTCTTTAGTCAATTTTATTCCTTCTCTATTATTGTGCCTTCCACGTTTTCTCCTTTCAAAACCCTGTAAATATAATTTGGCTTTGAAGCATTCACAATTTTCACTGTGATTCCATGTTCTAGGGCGGGTATTAATTCTGCTATTTTGCCGAACATTCCGCCAGTAACGTCGCAAGCGTTTGATTTTCCGAGCTTTCCATGAAGTTTTTTCAACTTTTCAAGTGTAAGATGCGTAAACAGTTTTGCTTTTTTTTCGATTTTTGGGTCTGCGTTGTACAAACCGTCAACGTCAACGCCCATGATGATTTGCGCTGCGTTTAATCTTGTGGCAACATGTGAAACAATCTGGTCGCCAGATAGTATTGTGAAACCCAATTTTGTGTCTAGTACTGCGTCCCCATAGAGTACTGGTAGTAAGCCTATCTTTAACATGATTTTTAGAACTGCGTCCTCGAAACATTTTATTCTTCCGTTTTCGGTTATTATGCATGAAGATGGCGTTATGCTTATGGCTGGAAGAGACTGCATAATCAGCGTGTCCATGAATAGCCCGTTGAGAACGGTCATCATGTGGTGTGTTTCCGCAAAGCCTAAAAGTTGGCTAGCTTCTTTCAGTCCTTCTTTTATTGCGTGCTTTTGGGCTATTGGGTGTCCGAAGCTTCCCCCTCCATGAACTATTACGAGATTCGAGATTTCCGCCTTCCTTATTTCTTGTGCGATTCTGTTCATTTCCTGCGTTTTAGGCGTAAGCTCTTCATTTTTGTTTGTAATTACTGAACCGCCAATTTTTAGGATGGTTGGTTTAGGCTGGCTCAATTTTCACACCATCATCTGTTTTTCTTGCCACAAAGGGCTTGCCGCCTGCCCTTTGGATTGCCTCCATAATCTGTTCAAGCTTCTCGTTTTTGGATAGGGCTATCATACATCCGCCGCCTCCAGCACCAGTTAACTTTGCGCCCAAGGCTCCAGCTTTTCTGGCGGCGTTTATGAGCCATTCAAGCGATTCATCTGAAACTCCTAGGCTGCAGAGCAACGCATGGTTTATGTTCATTAATTCGCCTACGGTTTCCAAATCTCCTTCATTTAATGCTTCTAATGCCCTTAAGACTGTTTCGCGGGCTGAAAGCATGATTGGCTCTATTATTTGTGGATACTTCTCCTTTAGCCATCGAACTTTTTCGACTTGGACGCGTGTTGACCTTGCAACTCCAGTGTCTCCTATAACAAGCGGGATATCGGTTTTGACATCTATTGGTTTGAATCCGGTGTCCATTTGAAAGAGCAGTGTCCCGCCGAACGTGGCTATCGCCGGGTCTATTCCAGATGGTGTTCCATGAACTATTTTTTCAGCTTCGTATGTTATGCGGAAAACCTCCTCCCTCGACATTTCCACGTTTAGCAGTGCGCTTACCGCAGCTGTGACCGCCGCTACGACTGCTGCTGAAGACCCTAAACCAGCGGCCACTGGAACAGTCGAGTTTATCTCTACGTCAAGCCCAACTTTTTTGCTGTGTTTTTCCAGAACCTTTTCAACTGCCCTTTTTATTGGTTCAAACTTTAATCGGGCTTCTTTTGCATCGCCGTGTTCAACTTTAAAGTTTCCATTTTCATAGTAACATGAAAGGTTTAGGTTTAATGAGCGTAGGCTCAGGCGTTTGTCTTGTCGTTTTTCCGCTTTTGCATAGACTCTTTTATCTATGGCTAGGACTATGGCTGGTTCGCCGTAAACAACGAAGTGCTCTCCAAAAAGTATTATTTTTGCTGGTGCTGAGGCGGTTACCCCCATGCCCAACCACTATTTTTTGAAACATACGGCGGCATACCCAACAACACTTGAGTAGTCGCCAATAACATCTCCACTAGACTTGTAACATAATAATTTTGCCTCTTTCGCGCCCAGACGCTTTGCCGCCATAATCAAAGCCATTATTGGTCCATATCCACAAGCGCTTATGTGCCTTGCCTCAACTATCGAGTAAAACTTTTCCGCATTCATTTCTTCAACAGCCTTTATAGCCGACAGGTCCTTTTCTTTTGCAATTTCGTGCGGCTCGTAATGCGTCATATCCGAAGACGCAATTATAACGGCGTTTTTTCCAGCTAGAACTCTTGCTACGGCTTCGCCTACCTCGCTTGCAGAGTTTAAGTCTTGCATTAAGAAGCAGATTGGCACAATTTTAATGCTTGAGCCGTAAAGGAATTGAAGAAACGGAAGTTGAACCTCTATTGAATGTTCATATTTATGGGCCGAATCGTCAACATCAACTATGCGCGCTTCGCGTACAATCTTGTTTGCTGTTTCGCTGTCAACTTCTAAATCGCCAAGAGGTGTTCGCCAAACACCCTCGTTCATAACAGCTAATGGACTTCCATAACCAGTATGGTTCGGCCCAAAGATAACCGCGACATCTGGCTTGCCATCCAAAGCCAGCTCATAATAGGCGTGGGCGGCAACTGGACCAGAAAACATGTAACCTGCATGTGGACAAACCAAACCAACAATTCTTCTGGGACCTTCCGCTTTTACCTCTGGAACTCCCTTAGGACCAAGCTCGCTGAGAAAGCACTCTTTTATCTGTCTTTTTAGTGATTCGGCGCTTCCCTCGTAGAAGGCTCCAGCTTGAGTTGGACGTCGAACCTTCGCCATTTTTAAACTTCCTCTTCTTCCTTTGAAATCTTGGCTTCAAAGTCGTCGATTGTTAGCGTTAAATCTTTGTCCGCTGCCAGTTCTCCCCTTTCACGCAGTATTTGTCTTGCCAAAAGCCAGTAGATAACTGCTAACGCTCTTCTGCCCTTATTATTTGTTGGAATAACGAAATCCACGCCAGAAAAATCGTTGTCCGTGCTACATAAGGCTATAACTGGTATTCCCGTCAATGCCGCTTCCTTAACTGCTTGCGAGTCAGCCCTCGGGTCTGAAACAATTATCACATCTGGCTCAATTCTATTTGGATACAACGGATTTGATAAGAGTCCTGGAATGAATCGCCCAATTACTGGTATTGCACCTACCACTTCGCAGAACTTTCTTGCTGGTTCTTGTGCGTACAATCTTGCTGCGGCTGCTGCAATCTTTTGTGGCTCAAATCTTGCTAGGAATTTTGCCGCCGTCCTTATGCGTTCGTCTGTTTTCTTCACGTCTAAAACGAATAGTCCGTCTGGTCTGACACGGTATATGAATTGCGCCATGTCTCTTGTTTTCAGTCTTGTTCCAATGTGGATTCCAGCGGAAAGCAGCGTATCCCTTGGTAAGAGTAATTCTTCTTCTGCTGGGGCTTCTGTGGCTTCAGCTTCACCTTCAATTGTTTCCTTTTTCTTTTCAACTTCATCCTTTGACAATTTTATCATCCCTTAATGTTTGGAATTTCCGCCATTTTAGCTCTATCTCCGAGAAACTCCTCTATCCTTATTAACTCATTTATTTTTGCTATCCGCGCGCCCTCAACCACACCAGTCTTTATTATTGGGCATCTGAAGGCAACAGCCAAATGAGCGATGTGCCAGTCGCAGGTGTCGCCTGAACGATGTGCAATTATTGGAGTATACCCATTTCTTTTCGCCGTTTCAGTGGTTTCAAAAGCGTCTGTTAGTGTGCCAACTTGGTTTACCTTTATGATTATGGCGTTTGCCGCTTTCATCGTTATTCCTTGATTTAGTCGTTCATTATTTGTTGCAAATAGGTCGTCGCCGCAAATTAAACAGTTTTTGGCTTTTGCTGTTAGTTCTGCAAAGTTCTTGTAGTCCCTTTCATCGAAAGGGTCCTCAACATACAATAAGTGGTATTTCCTTATCATTTCAAGAATGAATTCCAATTGCTCGCCGGAATCACGCTTTTTGCCTTCCCTTTGATAAACATACCGCTTTTCTTTTCCGTTCCATAAAGATGATGCTGCTACATCAACACCGAAACCGCATTCAAAGCCAAGTTCATTACCAACTTCTTCGCACACGTTTGAAAGTATTTCAAGTGCCTCTCCATTCCCGATGTTTGCCACCCACGCGCCCTCATCGCTTTTTCCACCGCCAAAAAGCTTATCTCGCCTCCTTAAAATTGCCCCAACCCTCTCGTGAACTTGAACATTCGCCGAGGCGGCCTCAAAGAAAGATTCTGCTCCATGAGGGAGGACAAGAAACTCTTGAATTTCCGGCGCTTTTCCATGTGTGTGTTTTCCGCCGCTTATAACGTTGCCAAGTGGGTATGGAAGCAAATACGCCAGTTGTCCGCCCAAATGCTGGAAAAGAAGTATATCATGCGAGTTTGCTGCTGCCTCAGCGTTCGCGAGTGAAACAGCATAGGCTGTGTTTCCGCCTATTACACGGAAATCCTTCGAGCCGTCAATCTCGTGGAGTATCCTGTCGATTTCCTCTTGAAAGTCAGCGTTTAATCCGACAAGTTCAGGGGCTATCAGCTCCTCCACTTTTCTTATGGCCTCGTCCACCCCGCCTGGCGGGTAATAAGCGACCTCTGCTTTTCCGCGGCTTTTTCCAGCGGGGGCGGAGGCTCTTCCAAAACCAGAAGTTGTTATGACGTCGACCTCTATGGTTTCTTCTCCTCTGCTGTTGAAAACTTTTCTTGCTATTACATCTTCAATGGTTGTCGACATGCATCATCACAACTAATAGTATTGCCTCATTTCCTTCCTCTTTTCAGCCTCTTCATAAAAGCGTAAGATTTCATCGATTATTTCAACATGCGACAAAAGCATGCGCCTACAACAGTAACGTTTTATCCCCAAACTGTCTAAAACTTCGCCAGCATTTTCTCCAGCCTTAACCCTTCTGGCGAATTCCTCCCATATATCACCTATAACTTTGCCGCAAGTAAAACATCTAACTGGTATAATCATTTCACCTTCAACCTCCTATCTATAGCTCTTTTGATCCCGCGCCCTCGCACCTGGACCGCCAAACTTTTTAGGCTCCTTTCTTCGCGCATCTCCCACAACCATCGTCCTATCATATTCAACAAAAACCGTGCGTAAGTGCGCGCTTTTTGTCCACTTTAACAGGGCATTTGCTATTGCCATTCTTACGGCTTCTGCCTGTCCCATATAGCCTCCACCTGAAACTTTTATGTCTATATCCAGCTGTTTCCATATTTCGTCTCCAGCTTGTATCAGTGGCTCCATTATTTTTTCACGGGCAATTTTAGGCTCGTATATTTCTAATGGTATCCTATTTATGCGAATCCTTCCCATTCCAGGTTTGACAACAGCCCTCGCTATTGCGGTTTTTCTTTTCCCGCTAACAACCAAAACTTTTTTAGCTGGCATCTCTATTCACCCGTGGTCCACCCTATTTCCTTTGCCAAATCGCCCACAGTTAAGTATGGACATGCTAATTTACTTGCTTGCGCTTCTGATATGGTTTCCATTTCATAATTTTTAAATTCAGCTGGCACCCCAATGAAGACTTTAAGCCGTTTATATGCTTGTTTGCCCTTCGGCTGCTTGTATGGTAACATTCCTCTAACGGTTCTCCTAACAATTCTGTCTGGTCTCTTATAATGAAACGGGCCAGCTTTGGGCCCCCCGACCTCCAAAAACTCCCTTGCCTCGCGCACTTTACTTTGCTTTTTTCCGGAAATCACTGCTTTTTCAGCGTTGACAATGACTATTTCTTCGCCGGCCAGTAGCCTTTTGGCTATGATGCTTGCCATCCTACCTAGAATAAGCCCGTCCGCGTTTATCACTCTAACAGTCTTGCTTGCGCTTTCCATTTTTTCACCCAATAACCTTAACATTTGAGCCTTTTGGATTCTTCTTAACAAGGTCAATTATTGATAGGCATTTTCCCTTCGCAGCCAATATCTTTTCCTTTGCTTTTTTAGAAAAATCAAAAGCAGCAACGGTAATCGGATGATTAATAACCCCGTTTCCCAAGACTTTTCCAGGCACGACAACAACGTCGCTTTTCTGCGTGTACCTGTTTATGCGGCTTAGGTTTACGGCTACACGTTTTCTTCTGGGTTTTGCCAAGATTTCAGCTATCTTCCTCCAAATTGCAGCATCGTTTTCCTTGCTTTGTTTTTTCAGAAACCTAATAAGCTTAATCAGTTCAGGGTTTGTTGTCCTAACTTTCTTCAACTTCTTCCACCCTAATTTGACTTTCAAACTCGCTCAGCTGCTTGTCCAAAATTTTAACTGCCTCCAAAATTATCCTTTCAGGCGGTAGCACATTCGTCGTTTCAATGTTAAATATAAATGTGTCTTCTTCCCAGCCTACCTCTAAAGCCTTCGGGTCTTTCGGGCAAGCTTCAACGCAGTCCATGCATAGAGTGCAAGTTACTAAGTTTTGGATTTCTATCTTATCGTTTTTCTTTGTGTAAACGTTTTTTGGGCATATTTCTACACATTTTCCACATGCGTCACATTTCTTGTAGTCTATCTTTATCCTTGGGTAGTACTTGTATGTGCACATCGAAACTGGCTGCCACTTCGCATGGGTTTTTCCCTTCCCAAGCCTCGCGTAGGCCTCAAGCTTTAGCTTCTGTTCTTTAGCGAGTTTTATTATTGGAATTCTGCTGCTTACTGGAACTATTTCAGGGTTCTCCGACATTAAGTCGCCAGAATAAACAGTCCGTGCCTCATTTTTTGCCTCTACATCAAGCGTGAGTGTAACTCTGCAGAGGTTGCAGCCAAACTCACTTTTACATGGGCATTCTTCTGGCAAATTATAACCATCTAAATCCGTTTTCAACGGAATTAACCCAAGCCTATGCGCTATTATCTCATCTTGAAGCACAGAAGAATTCTCTATTATTACAACTTCGTCTATTGCCATGCATGGAACTTCCGATATAACCGTTCGCCTTAAGGCGTTCATATACGGAGTGCTAACTCCTCGAATAAGCAGACGCATGCCACTTTCATTTTTCTCAAGCACTTCTATCTTCACTTATTTGACGCTCCATAAGGATATGCAACAATCACAGTGTCGTTCAATAGAATACTGGAGCATTATTTCAATTTTTCTATAAACGGAGGAGTTATAGAATTTGCTAAACTCTTCTTCCCCTTCTGCCGCCGGGCCTTCTGGTGCCATCATGCGGAATCGGCGTAACCTCTTCAATGCGTCCAATCTGAAAACCAGCCCTAGCCAAGGCCCTTATCGCTGCTTGTGCGCCTGGTCCTGGCGTTCTCGGTCCTGAACCTCCCGGAGCTCTCACTTTTATGTGTATGGCTGTTATTCCCTTGTCTTTGGCTATTTCAGCTGCAGCCGATGCTGCGCGCATGGCCGCGTAGGGTGATGATTCTAGCCTGTCTGCTTTTACGAACATCCCGCCTGATGTTCTCGCTATGGTTTCCGCGCCTGAAATGTCTGTTATGTGGATTATCGTGTTGTTGTAAGAGCTATAGATGTGGACTACGCCCCATTTTTCAGTTTTCTTGCCTGCACTGCTCATGTTTTTTCATCGCCTATCTTCTTGTTTTTGGCTTGTTGCAGCTAGTGCTGTTGCCTGGCGTATTGGGTGATTTTGGTCTGCGAGTGGACTTTTTGGCCAATAGGTTATTTTTTCTTCGTCTTCTCTTGTTACGATGTAACTTGGCACAGTGACCCTGCGTTCCCCTATCGCTATGTGGCCATGGGTTATTAGCTGGCGAGCCTGATGTATTGTTTTGGCCAATCCTTTTCGAAAGACGACTGTTTGCAGCCTTCTTTCAAGGATATCCTCGACAGTTAAGTCTAAAACGTCGTCCAAAACGGCTGTTTCGTCGAGAACGCCGAGTTTTTTCAAGCGGGTTAGAAGTTCCTCTTCCATTCTTCTGCGTTCTTCTGGGGTTTTCCCTATAAGTGAGCGGGCTATCCCCCTAAACTTTGATAACATGGTCTCGTGCCGCCAAAGCTCATGCTTATTTCGTAAGCCATACTGCCCCAAAAGCTTCAGTTCCTCTTGCAAAACATCCGCGCGCCATGGAAACCTTGGAGTTGCATACTTCTTCTTCTGTTTTTTCGGGTCTCCCATACTACTTTCCTCCAGAACCCGGTTTAGCAGCTGCCTTCTTCTTCACTCCCAAAGCCTTTCCAGTTCTCCCCGTGGTTCTTGTTCTTTGCCCACGCACTTTCAAGCCGTAAGCGTGACGGTATCCACGCCACGATTTCAATTCCTTTTCATGTTCAATGTCCATCTTCGTTCTTAATGTCAAGTCTGCGCTTATTAAATGCATGTCCTTTCCAGTTTCAAAGTCTTTCCTTCTGTTTAAAAGCCAATTCGGCAGCCCGAACCTTGTGGGCTCTTTTATTATTTCCTCAATCCTTTCAACCTCAGCTTCCGTCAAAAACCCAGCCCGCATATCTGGGTTTACCCCTGCCTTCTTTAAAATTGCGTTTGCTAAGCTTAGGCTTACACCCTTAATTTTCCGCAGCGCATAAGGAACCTTTAGGGTGCCATCTACATCCGTGTCTGTTATCCTTAGTATGTGGCGAAACTCTCTTGACATCTAATGCCGTCCATTTCAAGTTGAAGCTAACTAGGAAATAAACCATATTTTATTTAAAGCTTACTCGCCCACAAAACAAAAAGTTTTAGCTTAAACAAGTCCGATACAAACCCCGCCCCTATAAGTTAGAAAAACGGGGTCTTTTTAGATTGCCATTTTCTCTACCCCCTCCTCTAGGCTTTTGTGGTTCAAAATTGAACACTGCAAAATTATACCACTTTCTAAATTTTAGTTCAAGGTTAAAAGTTCATTTCGGGAAGCCGGGGGTGGGAGTTGAACCCGCCACGGTGTGGAGATTTCTCCCGCAAATTCCCTTCTTTTTCTGTTTTGAGCTTTTGTTTTGGCTGTTTTGTCTGTTAGGGCTGATTTTTCTTTTGAGGTAGCTTACGGTGGGCGTGTTTGTTAGTTTGGATTTTTTGCGTGGTAGGCTTCCTTCTTATTTGTTGGAGGAGTTGGCTTTGTTTTTGGGTTTATGCTTTGAGTGTGGAGGTTGCTTACGTAATGTTGATGGTGAGGTTGTTTGTGAAAGGTGTGGGCGTGTTTGGGGTTATGAAAACGTTGATGAGAGTGTTCCTTTCCCAGAATATGAGAAGAATGAGGGGAATAGCCATTTCGAGGGGCATTGGCAGCCTGGTAGCAGCTTATGCTTCCTGAAAGGCCTTGGAGACCCGGCATTAGAAAACAACGGGCGTGGTAGGGGTTTAATGCGTGTTCTAGCCATGGCTCCAGCCAAGGGCGAGGACTTAGGCCTAAGAGCCCGCAGAATAAAGGTTATGGTGCAGGCTGAGGATCCACCCCAATTGAGGAGAATTCTCTCAAGAATATCGCAGCTTCTGGACAAGCTTGGATTCCGCGGAAACCATGAAGTTGCCGCCTACACTGGAAATTTGGCTAGGAAAATCGTCGCATTCGCCATAGCGGCCCGAATTAAAGTCCCTTCAACATGGGCAGACGCCATAGTCCACCACACCCTCAACAAGCTCCAACTAAAAGCCACCCCAAACCAAGTTTTAAAGCATAGGGACAGGGACCTGCAGTTTGTCGAATGGTTCCAAGAGGCTATGAGGAAAATCAAACTTGAGGAGATTCGTGAGTGAACTCTAACACGTTTCGAGGGGTAAGCCAAGGCTCTGCTAACTTGCCGTATGTTTCTCTCCAACCCTCCCGGCTCTTGCTGACATAAACGATCTGCTGCTCTGGAACCTTATGGCCCATCCAAAACTCTATGTAGAGCGGGTCAACCTTATGATCGCTTAGGATTGTGCGGAATGCAGCCCTTAGCGAGTGGGGGCTATATGGGTTCCGCCCTTTGAATTTTCCGCCAAACTTTCGGCCTATTTTTGCGAAGTAGCTGTCTACAGCCCTAGCAGATACGGCAAAGATGGGCGTGTTATCTTCCAAGTTTTTACCCTCTAGATGCTGTTTCAGAAGCGATAAAGCCCATCCGCCAAAAAACGTCAGGAAGGGTATGTTCGTCTTTTTCCTTGAAAGGTCTAGGCAGAGGGGCGATACACCTTTCTCGAATTCGGTTTGGATGTCGGCGTATTTTAGGCTCAGCAGGTCTGACACGCTCAGTCCGCTTTGGACTATGCAAGCCGCAATGCACTTGTATTGAACGTTGTCCATCAGCGATGTGAATTTGTCTATCTCCTCAATAGTCCATGGATGCTTCTTATGGATAGCCTTAGCAGGCGGACGGCTGATATAACGCATACTCAACGGGATATCGTAGTATTTGGCCAAGGATTGAACAGCTCCCACATAAGTGTTTATGGATTTGGGGGCAAAACCCTCAGCATGTAAATAGCCTATGAAACCGTTAAGGGTTTTACGGGCTATGCGAGTCTTCTCAAGTCTAGGCTTCTGCAAGTCTTCTTCAACAAGCTTCAGAAAAGCAGCAACGTCAAGTCCTTGGCTGGCTAAGAATTCTTGAAATATGGCTAAGCCCCTAGCGTATATGTGTCGGGTTCCGGGCTTGAGGGCTGAGAGGAACTCCTCAACTTCAAGCGATAAAGGCTGTGTCATCAATGGAAAAATTTAAAGGAAACACGCTTGGCAAACGCCCATATTAGG
>JAVZLQ010000002.1:121624-302395 GCA_038883655.1 Bathyarchaeia archaeon | reverse complement strand
TAAGCCCACCTTCTCAGAGGTTGCAGTAGCATGTCTAAAGGGTCGTTACCCGCCACACCAGAGATAGCACGCTATGTCACAAAAGTGCCCCAAATAGTCCCATCCGTAAGTTAACAGGTATAAACAAGCTACCAATAGACCACCGTAGGTTACAACGCCACCAGCAAGGCATGCCGCTACCATCACCCCATAAGCACCCAACAAGCGATATGACAGAAAAGGTCACACCAAAAGTCGTCCATCAAGACTGCAGAGCTCTTGAGGATTCCTCTATCATATAAAACTTTCCTAACCAAAAATTGAACGCCACGAGTAGAGCAAGAGCTACAACATTTTTAAATTTTTATACCGTCGCCTTTTGTTCCATTAATAACGTTTAATGGTTGTTTGTTTCTTGTTGTTTTGGTGGTGGGTATTTTTGTTTTCTTGTGTTTGTTAGTTTTTCTTGTTTTTGGCATAGGCGTTTAGCTGCTTCTAGGTAGTCTATGAAGAGGTGGAGTTTTTCTGGGGGTCCGTCGTAGGCTGTTAGGAGTTTGGCGACAACCTCATCTATGTTTGCGAGTTTTTCAGTGTCTAGGCCTTGTTCTACTGCTAGGTTTAATAGTTCGTCTTCTGGGTCTTCCTTCCTTATTTGGGCGTGGAGCCTTTCAAATTCGCGGAATAGGCGGCGATATTCCCGTTTCAAAAACTCGTAGTCTTCAGCCCATTCACCTGCTTCGCCTGCCTCACCAACCCATCTTTTAAGGAAGTCGGTTACCACAGCGCTTAGTGAAGTGCCCCTTGACACACACAGCCTTTTAGCAGCCTCAGCCAAGTCAAGGGGAACCCAAAGGTGCAAAGACGCGCCAACTTTTCCGGCAAGCTTTTGCCTCGGCATAGAGGCACCCCTCCCTCTGAAGGAAAAATTGCACACTTGAACATATACTAGCCTTGCGCCTATCACTCCATTAATTTATTATTTTAACTCTCTATTGCGCCGCCACTCAGCTCTTGGCTGGCGTTTTTATGCGCAGAAAAACCCCACCCCAGCGTTTACATGCATGATAAATCCATTGCTGTTAACACCTCTTAACAGAAAAGCCCAAAACGCCCAACTGAACAGAAAATTTTCAAAAAGCCTTTAAAGCGCCATAATATGAAAGGCTGTTCAGAGTTATGGCTTTTCCATTAAATTTTTCAGTTGATGTCGCGACTATCATCGCCAGAAGTTGAGGAGTTCCTCTCAGCCCTTAGAGCTGGAACGCGTCACGTTTATGCTAGGAGCTTAGCCAAATTCCAAGAATTCTTATCTGGGCAGGGGCTTGATGCGGCTGGTTTTCTAAGGCTTGTTGAGGAAGACCTGCAAAAGCCTAGGCTAGAGAAAACACGGGTAGCCCGCAAAACCCTAAACGCCTTCATAGGCTATTTGCAGAACGAAGGCTTTGCGCCGAAATCCATAAACACGTATGTTGGAGCCGTACAATCTCTCGCAAAATACTATGACATTTCCATAAGCACTCGTTATGTTAGCCGCCCACCAGCAAAAGCCCTCCACAAAAAGCATCCATGGACTATTGAGGAGATAGGCAAATTCACCGCGTTGATGGACAACATCCAATACCGTTGTATCGCAGCCTGCATCGTCCAAAGCGGCTTAAGCATATCAGACCTTTTAAGCCTAAAATACGCAGACATCCAAAACGAGTTTGAGAAGGGTGTATCGCCCCTCTGCCTAGACCTTTCAAGAAAGAAGACAAACATACCCTTCCTAACATTTCTAGGCGGATGGGCTTTATCGCTTCTAAAACAGCACTTAGAGAGCAGAAACTTACAAGAGGATACACACATATTTTCGGTTTCTGCTAGGGCTGTTGACAGCTACTTCGCACGAGTAGGCGCAAAGTTTGGCGGAAAGTTTAAGGGGCGGAACCCTTACAGCCCCCACTCGTTGCGGGCTGCTTTCCGCACTATCTTAAGCGATCATAAGGTTGACCCGCTTTACATAGAGTTTTGGATGGGGCATAAGGTTCCGGAACAGCAGATAGTTTACATCGGCAAAAGCCGAGAAGGCTGGAGAGAAGCGTATCGCACTTTGGCGGAGCCTTGGCTTACTCCGATGAAGGCTTAACCTCTTTAAGCTTTAACTTCTGCGTGGCGTCTTCGAACCATTCCACAAAATGCAAATCCTCATCCTTGACGCTTAAAACTTGATTTTGTAAACCCACATTTAGCTGTAATTTGTTGAAGGCATACTTTACTATCGCGTCTGCCCATCCTGTCGGAACTTTTAGACGAGCAGCTAAGGCAAACGCAACAATTTTCCTAGCCAAATTGCCCGTGTAAGCGGCAATTTCATAATTTCCGCGGAATCCTAGCCTATCTAGAAGATGTGAGATTCTGGAGAGGATTCTTCTAAGCTGCGGCGGATCCTCCATCTGGGCGATAATCTTTATTCTACGCGCTCTAAGCCCCAAATCCTCCCCGCCATTAGGCGCCAAAGCCAAAACACGCATCAAACCCTTTCCGCCATTATTTTCCAAAACCGGGTCGCCTAAACCCTTCAAGAAGCATAGGCTGCTGCCAGGCTGCCAATGCCCCTCAAAATGGCTATCCGCCCCATCATCCTCTCCTTCGGGAAAAGGAACACTTTCGTCAACGTTCTCGTAGCCCCAAACACGTCCACACTTTATACAGATAACTTCACCATCAACCCTACGCAAACATCCACCGCATTCTAAACATAAACCTAAAAATGAGGCTAACTCTTCTAACAAGTCTGCAGGAAGTCTGCTACGGAGAAAGTCCAAGCTTACAAAGGCTTCCAATTAAACTGCCCCAAGGGAAAAATACTCCCATTTTAAACCCAGAACAGAAAAAGAAGAGAATTTGCGGGAGAAATCTCCATGCCGCGGTGGGTTCAAATCCCAGCTACCCCACCACTCCTGTTTAGTTTGGATTTGGATTCTGACTTCATAACATTTTTACTTTTATTCGGAAATTAGAAAAGCCTAACAACTTGAAAGGGAGGAAAATTTGAATTGGAAATGCATGTTAAGGTTGCCACTTTATCGCTGTTGCTTTGTGCTTTAGCTTTGGCTGAAGGCCTTTCTGTTGGGTATGCCGCTGAGATTACCGCGTGTACGTTTGATAGGAGCGCATATTACCCGGGTGGTTCTGGATATGTCAATGTTACGGTGTATAATGATAAAGGTAATCCTATTAGGGTAACTGAGGTTTCTGCGACGCTAAATTATTTCTATACTGATGGCTTGCAGTATACGCAAACGTTTTATGCAAACGTTACTCCTCCATTTACAATTAATGTTGGGCAGTCAGCATCGTTTAGCGTTCCATTCACGTTGCCAGCAAATATTGCTTCTGGATATGGACGAGTTAATGTTAGGGCGAAAACGGAAATATGGAACGATGCATTGCAGAGATGGATTCAATCAGATAATCCCACACACGAGTTGCTCATGTATGTTGAATCGCCGTATAAGCAGCAGCTGCAAAACCTTGAAGCTGCCCACAACAACACTGTGCTTATGATGTACCTTTTCCTAGCTACAACAGTGTTGTTTGCGCTGATGCTGCTCGTAACAATTGTCAGTAGAAGGACAGTTGTAGCTGGAGTGCCTGCGCCCCAGAGTCCACAGTAGCCCCTACAAAGGTTTCGCTATTCTAGGATGTTTTCAGCCATCAATTTCCTAAATCTCTTAAAGAGTTTTTCAAAGAAACCTCTTTTTAGTGCTCTTCCTTTTCCGATTCCAGGGCATTCTTTTGTGTAAGCGAAAACGTACGTGCCATTGCCTATTTCTTTTAGTTCGAAGGGGTAAAATCTGCAGATTAATGGTCTGTAAGCGTATATTATACATTGGTTTTTATTTAGGAATACGCATTTTCCATTGGCGGTTTTTCGCATTTTATAAGCATATGGCTCAAAGCCATTAACCTCTTCTGCAAAGAATTCCAAGTTCATTCTGGTTTTTTCGGCTATTTTTTCAGCTTCGATTTTCAGCATTAGAATTGTTCTTGTCCTGTTTTTTGTGTCGCCACAACAAAGGGCGCATCTTATGCATTTGAAGCAAAGCTTCTCTGGATATTTAAACTTCAACTTTCATGCGTCTCTCTTGATGTTTTGTATTCTTAGGAAAATTTAATATAATAAGAATATTATAAATGCGGTTTAATAATGTGATTGTAGGTGAAAAATTTTGGCTTCAAAAAAGTTGCTGGAAACGCTGAATGATGCGGTTGCTAGAGAACTGCAAGTTTCGATACAGTATATGTGGCAGCATGTTCAATGGAGCGGGGTGAGCGGATTCGCTGTACAAGAGGAATTGAAGAAGATAGCAATAACAGAGATGAAACACGCTGAAAAGATTGCCGAGAGACTTGTTTACCTCGGCGGAACACCAACAACAAAACCCACGCCGATTTTTGTGGGAAAAAACCTTAAGGAGATGATTCAACGAGACATTAAGGACGAGGAAGGCGCCATAGAACTTTATAAGACAATAATTGATTTAGCGCAGAAGGAAGGCGACGTGACAACAGCCTATATTTTCAAGCAGATACTTGAAGATGAAGAGGAACACCACGACACCTTCACAACATTAGCTGAAGGCTTAAAGTAAAAAGCGCAGGACTTCCCCATTTTTCTAAACCTACCTTTTTAAACACCATTGAACTTTAACCTTTTAAAGCCATAACAAAGCATGTTGATAAACAAAAAGGAGTAAAGGTTCCGATGGCGTCAAGTGAAGAAAAAATTTATGTCGTCCAAAAGCATGCGGCAACGCATCTGCATTATGATTTGCGCCTTGAAATGGACGGTGTCCTAAAAAGCTGGGCTATTCCAAAAGAGCCCCCAACAGTTACTGGCGTTAGGAGGCTTGCGGTTCAAGTTGAAGATCACCCGCTTGGATACGAAAAGTTTGAAGGTGTGATTCCAGAAGGCGAGTATGGTGCTGGAAAGGTGGAGATTTGGGATAGGGGGACCTATAGGCTTTTGGACAGAAAGCCGAATAAGCTCATTATAGAGATTCGTGGCGAAAAACTTCGTGGAACATATGTGCTCTTAAGGTTTAAAGACGAGAAAAACTGGCTTTTCTTTAAAAAGAAATGAACCGAAAATTGTGGCGGCAATAATGAACGCATAGCGGTTTATGTTACAACTTCAGCTTCTGCAAACCTTCTGCTTATGCGGGTTATCCTTATCTTCGCGTGGTCTCCGGGCTTCGTTTTTGGCACGAAGATTACTAGGCCTTGTATTCTTGCTATGCCTTCTCCACGTCTGCTTGTTTCTTGTATGTCAACCTCGTATTCCTTTCCAACCTCAACCGGCTTTGGCGTAAACTTGCTTACTCTTTCTCTCCCTCTGAAACTTCTTCTTGCGCCGAAGCTCCTTCTTTCTTCCATACAAATTCACCTCTCGTCCCGTTTTCAATTCCGCGGTTAGACAACCGTTAACACGCCGTTTCTTCCAACGTTCAGTTGCAGTTCTCCCTTAAACGTGGAAACATAAGCGCCCTCAAGCTTGATTTTGTCGTTAACCTTCACCATGTTTATCTGCTCGTTCCAAAGCGTCAGCTTTATCTTTCCAGTTTCATCCTCGATTATGGCTGTTGCAACCTTGTAGGTTTCATCCTTAAATCTTGATAGAACTTCATGAGCCTCTGTTTTCTCTACGACCTTCGCTTCTAACGCAACGTTTTTCATTCCATTCCGCAAATCCCTAATCTTCAACCATTAAACCTTCTTTAGGCGATTTTCTCCGCGACCGCAAACTTTTGGCTGACAGAAAGAATCCTAACCCTCACGCGCTCGCCTATCTTGCTGTTCGGCACAAAAATTAGGAACCCTTGTATTCTAGCTATCCCGTCTCCCCTGCTTCCAATGTCGTCTATGACCACTTCTAACTCTTGGTTTTCCTTCACAGGCGCCGACTGGAAAAATGGTCTGCTCGGTCGGAACCTACTTTGGCTTCCAAACCTTCTAGGCCTTCTCTGGGCATTTCTCGTTTTTTCAGGCAGCCTTCTTGGCATACTAAATTTTCGTCCTTACCGCGGAACCAGCCTACAACCATAAGCTCAAGTGCCATTGATAACACTGAGTTTTGGCTAAAGCTGGTTATAACAGAGGAAAGCTTCCAATAATATAAAGATTGCTAACAAATTTCACGGTTTTAGCTCTAAATTCTGTTGAAGAGTTAAATATGAATAGAAACTGGGTATTTTATGGAAACCTATCGAAATTAATGGCGACGAGGATCAAGTTTGAGGCAACAAACTCCATCAAAACCTATAATTCAACTTGTAGATGTGCATAAGGAATATAGGGTTGGAACCGTCTACACAAGCGCTTTGAAAGGGGTAAACTTTAAAGTGTATAGGGGACAACTCATCGCCATAATGGGGCCTTCTGGTTCTGGGAAAACAACGCTCCTAAACATGATAGGACTTCTGGACAGACCAACAAAAGGTCGCATATTCTTTGACGGGTTTGATGTTTCAAAGCTTGATGATAAAACCCTTGCTGACTTGAGAAATAGCAAACTTGGGTTTGTTTTCCAGACATTTAACCTTGTCAGTAGACTTACGGTTTTTGAAAACATAGAGTTACCATTGATACCCAAAGGAATTCCGAGAAAAATTAGGGCTGAAATGGTCAAAGAGGCACTAGCTAAAGTTGGAGGAAATGAAAAGTGGCTAAATAAAAAGCCAACTCAGCTTTCTGGAGGAGAACAGCAAAGAGTGGCAATTGCAAGAGCTATAGTCGGAAAACCCGTAGTTGTGTTAGCTGACGAGCCTACAGGCAATTTGGATAGGGCTTCAGCAAAAGTTGTTATTGAAACTTTTCTTAACCTTAACAAGGCGGGGCACACGGTAATAGTTGTGACGCATGATCCGGAGGTGGCAAATTGTATGGAGCAAATATACGTTATTAGGGACGGAGCTATTGTGGGAGAATTTATGCCTAATAAGGCAGAGTCACTTATTAATAAGGCATAAACTCAACTGTTAAGATGTGATGAACATGAAAGCCGTTAGGAACATTTCAGCTCTTACATTAATTACAATGTTAGTTTTACAGTGCACATTCGTTTTCATGCAAAATGCGGCTTTTGGAAACACTCAAGACTTCGTTATAAAGAATGTTAATGTTAGGTCATCTGTTGATACAGCATACATCTATCCTGGCAGCAGCAGAGTGAATTTAAAGATTGAAGCAGCATACCAGAATGATACTTCAGCCCAAAACGTGGTCGGATGGCTAAACACAACAGCTGGCATAAGCTTCAGCTCCCAAAGTGGCGCATGCTCCCCAGCGAGGCTCCTTAACGGAAGCATAGCAGAAAACATCACGCTTAACACTCATGTAACTTTTGAATATTTACTTGACATAAACAACTCGCTGGAACCCGGCGACTATGAACTTACACTTAACATAACATACGTTAAAGGGGGTGAGATTACATTTGAGGTGCACCCAATAAACTTGACGGTTTCGTTGTATCCGCCAATCTCTTTGAGGGTTGTGGACGCTTATTTTTCGCCCGCTTCTTATCCAGGTTCCGTTGACACGAACCTTTACGTGATATTGGAGAATAATGGTAGTTGTGCAATTAACTCGGCAAACTTTAATGTCTCGCTTCCAGAAAACTTTACGACTGGAAATCCACGGGCAAACGTTGGGCTTATCAACGTTGGAGATCGTTTCACATTAACGTTTACGGGAGTGACCATACCAGTGGATGCTGGTTTCGGCACATACAGCGTCCTAATTCATGCAGATTGCAGTGCAAGAACAGATGACGGAGTAACCTACAGCAACTCAACGTCCATCGAAGCTTTAGTTGTTGTGGAGAGCCCGCCTCCAGAAGAACCAATAATGGTTGCAAATGTGAATACGCTTTACAATGGTGCACCAGCGCCACTGCTTCCATCAGCAAGAAACGTTGTACTACGAATCTACCTTATTAATAGGCTTCCAGACACTATAAGCGCCATGTCTGTGAACGCCACACTTCCAAGTGGGATTTTTGTCAGAGCCATTTCAGGAACATACATTAATGGAATGGCGCCGGGGGGAACATGCTACGTTGACCTAACATTGGATGTCGACCCAGAAACTGAAATAGGATTAGCGGTGGGCATGTTAAATATAACCTATTTGCGAATAGTTTCTGGTTCTTCCTTCCTAATGAATCAAACTGTAAGTTTTCCAGTAAACGTGGAAAGCGCGCATGGCTATTTATCTGAGTTGGCTTTTGCTGAGGCTTATTGGGGTTATCCAGACCCTGCGCCTGCTTACTCAACTTCGCGGTACATGCCATTAACGATTAGGCTTGTCAATAATGGACGCTTCGATGTTCGGGGCATTGTTGTAAACGCTTCGTCGCCACACCTTACATCGATAAAAGATTCTGACGCAAGTGCCACAACAGTTACCAGCGGTGGTTCTTGCACGACAGTATTATATTTTGACATAAACACAGATGAGTCCACGGTTCCTGTGGAAATCCATGTGAAGTATACGTTTGCGGAGTTTGGAACTCACATCAACATATTTAGGAATTTCACAGCGCCAATGCCAATTGAAAGTTATCCAGCGTCGGAAAGCATTTTATCACTTGTTAGCGCTGAATGGCAAAACAACATAAACGTTTTTCCAAGAACAAGCAATGCGACATACCAAGTAACATTGGCGAATAGGTCGCCATTCTCAATAAGTGGATTAAACCTAAAGCTGGTACTTCCATCTGGAATGAGTTCAAAAGGACTAAGCGAGGCAACAGCCTACATTGAAGGTCCAGTGCGAAGTCTAGCCACGTTCACCGCTTCATTTACGGTTTCGGTTGGCAACATATCTTCGGGAAACTATGATGCGGATTTATTTGTAGATTGCATATTGCTTTCTGGTGGTCCAGGCGTTAGGCGTGTTGAAGAGTTCAAGGTGCAGATAGGCGTTAATGATGACATGTTCGCCTTAGAAGTTGTGGATACGCGATGGTATGAGGGTTCTGTTGGACCGAACACCTATGGCGCCCACCTGGCAATTCTCGTTAGGAATGTTTATGTTGACGGGCTTCACGGCGCTATGCTCAAACTTGAATTGCCAGATGGTATCTACAACTCCGCAGACAACACAAGCAAAGCTACTGCTGCACCACTATCAGTGCAGTTGCAACTGCCCCTACAAACGCAGAACCTCGCTGACATTCTAAACGCCTTCCTAAGCGCCCAACAAGCCAGCACGGCACAAGTTTATGGTAGAGGAGACATTTTAACCTTCATGTTCAGCCTAAACATTTTCAATGTGGATGTTGGAAATTACACTTTTGATGGACAACTATCCTACATCGACGCTTGGGGTGGTAACAGAGAAATTTCCTTGGCAGTTCCAGTTGCCATACTTGGCAAGGCTGGGTACATCGGCTTGATTATGGCGGAAAGCGTCAACGTGAGAAGCCGCTATGTTAACACTTCGCTTACGCTGGTGAATTACGGCAGTTCGCCAATTTATGATGCTTTCGTTGTGGTTTCGCCTTATCAAGGAATGCCAATACTAATAGCCTCGCCTATAGTGAACTATGTCGAAAGGATACTTCCAGAAGAAAGCGTTGAAATTCCCTTATCGTTAGCCTATAACCCGCTTGGCTTCTATTCACAAACTGGTGGCGTTTCTGCTGTAACTTATGGTCCAGTACCTTTCACAGTATCAATCTTTTATAGAGATTCATGTGGCTACTCTCAAGTTTTCAACAATTCAATAGTAGTTGTTGTTGAGCCCTTCATAGAACTTATACTAAAAAATGTTAAGGCAACAGGTACGAGTGCATCATCAACCGTTACTGGAATCATCATCAATTATGGCTCCGCAACAGCCTATCGAGTCGAAGCAGAACTAAAAATCGGCGAAAACACAGAATCCACTTTTATAGGCGACATTGACCCGGGCTCGGAGGTAGCCTTCAGAGTGGACATGAACAAGTATGAAAGTGCCGCCACTCTAACAGTGAGATACTATGACGTGTTTAACAAACTGGAGTCAAAGCAGATAAATGTCAACGTAACGTTGCAAGAAGCACCAGCGCCTCCACCGGAGCAAGCTGAACAGTTCCCAATTGAAAGGTGGATCATTGTGGCAGGCGTGCTTGTTTTTCTCGCGGTGGCAACGGTCTTAATCTATAGGATGGCAAGGAAGACGAAGATTGAAGGCGGCAGCCCTTGAACGATTGTTGGTGAGGCTCTAAATGCTTGTTGACTTTGTTAGGTTATCTCTGAAAGCTCTAAGCGAAAGGAAAACAAGGGCAGTCCTCACAATAATAGGAATAGCTATTGGTCCGCTAGTGCTTGTTATGATGAGCTCTGTTGTTGGAAGCTACTCAAGCTACATACTGGAAAGGATAACTTCTCTGGGGCAGAACGCCATTGCTGTTTTTCCAGCTGAAAACTACTGGTTTGACGAAAAAGAGCTAAACTATATCAGAGCTCTCGGCGATGTTAGAAGGGCTGAACCCTTCTACAACACACAGGGAATAGTGAAAAGAGGGACAGAAGACGTTAAGGTGTCAATATTCGCGGTTGATTATAGCCTTCTTTTTGAGGCTATAGGCAGCCTAGAAATCGACGAAGGTGATGTTCCATCAGAGCGTTCCTATGTGATAATAGGGCGAAAAATAGCCTACAAGGACAACGAGAAATATTTTGGTTTGGAAGACGGTTTAATTGTGACTGTGCCAAAGATTGAAAGTGG
This sequence comes from Bathyarchaeia archaeon, assembly GCA_038883655.1. Lineage (GTDB taxonomy): Archaea > Thermoproteota > Bathyarchaeia > Bathyarchaeales > Bathycorpusculaceae > JAVZLQ01. The sequence continues at coordinate 291,655 of JAVZLQ010000002.1, read as the reverse complement.
AAGAATAACGGGTAAGAAAACAATAGGGGTATGCGTGGGCGCCATTCTCAAAGAATATGGCGGCGCTTTAATTGTTGACCCGGATTCCACAATTTTTATGCACCTAGATGCTGGCAAAAGACTGCTGGGTTTAGACAAGTGGTCTGGTATACTTGTTTTGGCAAGCAACCCAGCTAACGTGAAGCCAATAGTTTCGATTTTAAGGCAGCATTACGAGGACAAAGCCCAAATAATAGCCTTCAGCTCCATAGCCGAGGCCATATCCAGCGTGACTGGCGCAATAAACTTCATAAACTTTTCAACATCACTTTCAGCGTTCGCCGTGGCAGTTGCCGGGGTTGCCGCCACAATGATAACGTCTGTTATGGAGCGCACAAGGGAAATAGGCGTTATGAAAGCCATAGGCTACACTAACGGACAAATTCTCCTCCTCATATTGATGGAGTCAATAGTTATGAGTTTAGTCGGTGGAGCGTCAGGAATCTCGGTGGGCGTGATAGGCGCGCATATTCTCTCGTCAAGCGGGTTCACAATAGGGGGAATAGGCGAAAGCGGCCTAACCCTAAAGCTAAGCCCGTTAATAACGCCAACTCTCATAACTCAAACGTTAATCCTAACAATGCTGATAGGATTAGCTGGAGGAGTCCTCCCAGCCTATAGGGCGTCAAAAATACCGCCAGTAGTAGCCCTAAGATACGAATAATAGTTTACGTTATGCGAGGAGGAAACCCATAAGTATAGTAGTTGTGTAGTAGGCGACTACGGCTATTAGGGCGCTTTTGCTCCATGAAAAATCGTTTGCAGCGCGAGTGGCAGCGGCGCATAAAGCAATTGTCCATATTGATATGGCTAGGGAGGCGTACCGGTAAATTGCTGAAAAAATCTCCGTGTCGGCAACAAGGTTTTCATAGGCTTTTTCACTCTCGCCCATGACCTTTCCAAGCAGCTCAAACCTATAATAGATTACTGGTGAGACTGAGAAGGTGGCAAGATAAATCAATGATTGAATGAATAGCGTTATTAGGGCAAACCCAACAAGAATAAGCGATGTTCTCCATAACGCTTTGCCGCGGAACGCCTTTGACATTATGTATATTAGTCCACCTAGGATGACCCAGTTAATGGTGAACTGCATAAAAGAGGTCAGTGAATACGTGAACAGATATTCTGAAATGTATGCTGATGGTGAACCGAAGGGTCCACGGAAAAACAGTCCGTCAACAAGCAATGTTATGTTTTTCAGCGTACTCCAAGTAAATTCTAGCTTCAAGCTGTTTATGTTGCTCCAGTTTGCGTCGCCATTTTTTTGCCACTCCTGCGTTCCAAGAGGGATTGTCACATTATTCCAATTTGTACTTGTGAAATCGAGTTGGCTTGTGAAATCGTAACTGAAATAGTCTATTGTTGTGGAGTATAGATAAATTGTCGCGTTTTCTGGGTTCTCATTTGGATTTAAGCTTTTAATTCGCATTGAAGTGCTGTTGTAACCCGATTCTGAACAGTCTATTGGTCCTATGTTGTCTAGCTGCGCCCATATTGTTGCGCTTCCGTTTATTAAAAATTGGATGCTCCTATCACCATAATAAATTGTGAGGCGTATTGGGATTATTTCAGGCATGCTGCTTACGTAATCTACATAATTTTCTGTTATGTTTATCCCTGGCATGAGCGTTGTCATCCATAGTGTTGCGTTTTCTGTCCACTCATCTTTTGTTACGGAATCCCCAAAGGGTATTGTTTGTTCAACGTATGTTTTTAACATCAGCGTATAAATGAAAGCTAGATTTCCAGCTATGAATAGTATCATTATGAGTATTGGCCCGATGTATCTTGGGTTTTGGGCGATTTCTCTAAAAGCCTTTTGTGGAGCGTATATTACCTTAAATATGCCGTATGCAAACAACTTTTTATTCTCCGCAGCCATTATGTTGCTTTCTCCCTTTTATTAATTGTTTGCTACATTCCAAGCTTTAGCCGCCTATAAGTTGTGTAATCCACATACTCTAAGAACGGGTTCTTGGCTTGGTAGGCAACAGTCATTTTTTGGCGGTTCCGCTTCTCAATTATCTGGTTTGTTGTAATTAGCGAGTAGGCGTCGCTTCCAGCCCCAGAGCCATAACTTACGATTAGTATGCGCTCTTCCGGTTTAGCTATGTCCAAGACTGCTGCCAAGCCGACTGGCGAAGACCCAGAATAGGTGTTGCCAAAGTTTGCCACCTGAAGCGATGGTAGGTACTGTTCTTCTTTGAAGCCCAGCTCTTTTGCCACGCGCACCGGAAATTGAACGTTTGGCTGATGTGCAACAAAATAGCTTATGTCACTTGGCTTTAAGCCAAACCTATCCATAAGCTTCTTTGCGGCCTTTCGGACATGCTTGAAGTAAGCAGGGTCTCCCGTGAATCTTCCACCGTGCATTGGATATGGCTCGCCGTCCCTACGCCAGAAGTCAGGCGTGTCCGAAGTGCATGAGTACCATCCTTCAATTTCAGCTATTAGGTCGGTTTTTCCGAAAATGTAAGCGCACCCTCCGAAACCAACAAAGAAGTCTAACTCACCGCCCGGACAATCCCTTGGCGCTGCTTGGGAGTTGTCTGCGCCTATAACCATGGCGTATTGGATGTTTGCCTTTGGATAGTTTACAAGCGACGCGGCATCCTTAAACATGCTTGTGGCAGCCTTACAAGCGAATTCGGTGTCAACAGCGTCAACGCCTTGAACTCCCTCGTCTTCCTCCTCGCCGAGCTTTAAGACTTGAGCAACTTTTGAGGCTATGGGCTTGACAGCGTACGGGTTTGATTCTGAACCTACGTAAACTTTGCCCACAAGTGTGCTGTCGACGCCAGAATGTATCAGCGCCAGTTTTCCAGCTTCAACTGCGGCGGTTATGGCGTCTTCGTCGATGAATGGGACTGAACGGGTTATGTTGCCCTCCTTTATTCTGAACTTTGAGGTGTAGACGCCATAACCAACTATTCCTGGCGCGTCGAACTCCTTGTTCGGCTTGACAACGGCATATTGCTGGTGGGGATAATACTCATCTGCAAATGTAAAAGCCAATGAGATTGTTGGTATTATGTCGCTTCTATCAACCGAGTAGCGTCTCCTAAACCTTGGAACGACCTCACGTCCCTCGAGAGTTGAGAGGTCCATTTCTTCGCCTTGCCTTATCATTCTGTCCGTGAGCCTACCTGGAACGCGAATCTTTCCGTTGTGGAAGGAGATTATGCCATAAACGTAGTTGCCAAGCTTTGTGAACTTGTTCGTAGGCTCATTTATGATGGTGCAAACTTCGAGGACTCCCTTGTCATAAAAAAGGTCCATGTTAACCATTTTCCCGAAGCTTTTCCTTCCGCATGAACCGCAATAATCCCTTATTTCAAAATACTCTTTACCGCATATTAGGCAGCGACATCCCTTCAACCTATCGCCAAGATAGGAAACTCTTCTCTCTATCGGCTCGCTGCTCATGGGCTAGTCCCTCCCCAAAATGTAAACGTAACCTTTAGTTCCAAAACCCTCCAACTCCAATATACAACCGTATTTCGGTGTTCCGTCAACCATAACTTGGCGTTCGCCAGCCTCTCCTTTCAACTGTTTAACAACCTCGAAGATTTGGGCGCCTCCGGTTGCGCCAAGTGGGTTTCCATCAGCCTTCAAACCGCCATTCAAGTTCACGAAAAGCTTTCTGCCTTCAATTTCATAATATCCCTTATAGTCCTGGCAGCTCTGGTATATGCTTTTCCAAGCACTTCCGCGTTTGCAGAAACCCAAATCCTCGAGAGAGACCATCTCCATAACCGTTGACTGGTCATAAACCTCCAAAACCTGTATGTCCCAAAGGCTTATTGCGGCTCTTTCAAGCGCGTCTTTCATGGCAATCTCGCTAACAACAAAACGCGTTAAGTCTTGCCTCGCTGGAAAGGTTAGGTAATCAGTGGCTGAAGAAAAGCCCAGAACATAAACTGGTTTTTCCGTAAACTTTCTTGCGACATCATCGCTTGTGAGAATTAGCGCTGAGGCACCGTCAGAAATCGGCGCAAAATCGTAAAGTCCCAAAGGTTTACGCGCCTCTTTGCGTGCGCTTAAAACTTGCTCAACGGTTATTTTTCTCTGGTACTGGGCATACTCATTTTTTGTGGCGTGCAGATGGTTCTTTACGGAAATCTGCGCCAACGCCGTGTTTAGCTTTTCCAAATCTTCACCTTTAACACCATACTTTTTGATGTAGGCTCTAAGCATAAGCTCATGATTTGCTTCGGGTGTGCATCCAGCATAATAGCTCCAAGGATCTTCCAAAAGCATAAGGTCGTCACGAATCTTGTCCCAGCGGTCAGTCATTTTCTCTATGCCGCCAACCAAAACCACGCTGTATCTTCCAGCTTGAATTGCGTTACAAGCATTTGATAGTGCTGAGCTGAATGAACGTGTGACTTCCATTGGAACATGAAGCTCGGTAAGCTCTGAAAGGAAACCCTCTTCAAGTCCAAGCTTGTTTGTTATTGGCAGAAAATAGTCTGATAGGTAGCATGCTTCAAGGTCTCTGCGTTCTATACCGGCATCTTCAGAAGCCCTAAGCCAAGCCTCTTCAATAAGTTTTTCTGGCTCCTTTTCGTAGTGTTCTCCGAATTTTGTTCTTCCAACGGCAACTATGGCTGGACGGTTTGGCATTTGAGCTTTGCACCTTTCACAGTTATGCATTTATCCCTTTTCATTAAAACTTTTAAGTGTTTGCCATTTTGCGGACAAAAATTATAATTTATTGGGGGGGATAAATGCGTCAAGGGCAAGGAGCATGCGAAGCGTAGAAAATTATCGTTTAGTAATAACTGTAAAAGAGATATGTGGGAAATGTCCAGTCTTCAATGCTGGAGACAGAATAATAATAGAACAGCCAAAAATAGTCTTAGAAAAAACGGACAATTTGTGCGTTCACGCTTTAGGCTCAATGCTTTCAATGATAATCCCACTAAGCAAAGGAATAAGCTTCAAAGATTTGGGACTAGCAAAAGAAGAAGTGGATAAGGGTTACGTGCAATGCTTGGACCCTGGAGAACCATACACGGAAGGCGGAACAGTAATATTCGAGATAAAACGTGAAAGAATATAATGGAACTGTATGTGCTTTCTTAAAAAACATTATAAGCTGTAACAATAGTTTTTATATTTTGAGGGGGGAGAATGCTTAGAAGAGCACTTTCGCTGGTTATGCTTACTTTATTTTTGGTGAACATATTGACTTTAGCATTAATTCAGCAAGTTAAATCGCAACCAAAAACATGGATTGTTGATGATGATGGACCAGCAGATTTTCACACCATACAAGAGGCGATAAATGCGGCAGCAGACGGAGACACGATATTCGTGTGCAACGGAATCTATTACGAGAATATTGTTGTGAACAAGACGGTTTCGCTTATCGGAGAAAACAAGAGCAACACGATTATTGACGGAAATGGAACATTAGCGGAAATGGGGGTTGTGCGGCTTCAAAGCGATAATTCAAGCATAAGCGGATTTACCATAAGAAATGGTGCATATGGCATCAGAATATTTAGTTACAACAGTGTTCCACGCTTCTCAGGGCATAGGATAGAAGATAATTGTATCGTTGAAAATCTTTATGGTGGCATCTTCCTAAGGGGATGCGCAAACAACACTATATCCAACAACATTGTAAGGAATAATACGTTATTTGGCATTCACCTATGTTATGCAGGGAATAATGCGCTGATAAATAATACGGTAGCGAACAATGGACACGGTATAACCTTTTACGGCAATTCACACGAAAACATTCTTAGAAACAACAATATGACGGAAAACACTTACAATTTTGGACCCATTCTACGAGGGGAATGGCGCGATTGGATAATGACATCCACCGAAAAACCAGGGATAATCAATGATGTAGATGTTTCTAACACCGTCAACGGCAAGCCAATCTATTACCTAGTTAATCAAAGTAATGTAGAAATTCCATCAGACGCGGGATATGTTTTGCTAAATAATTGCACGAACATTACAGTCACGGGATGCAATTTGTCGCATAACCTGCAAGGCGTGCTGCTTCTATTTTGTAATAATGTATCTGTAATCAATAATAACATAGTTGACAATGTGCATGGCATATATGTGGGTCCCTTTAGCGGCAATAACACGCTTATAGGAAACAAACTTGAAGATAACTTGAATGGCATTTACCTGGACGACTACTCTAGATTCACAACAATGAGAAATAACAATATAAGCGGAGGCAACATGAACTTTGGCTTTTCACCAGATATAGGGCGTCGCATCAACAGCTTTTCAGATTTAGAAAATGATATTGACGATTCCAATACTGTAGATGGAAAGCCCATAATCTACTGGGTGAACAAGCAAAACCAAACCGTTCCGAAGAATGCTGGGTACGTGATGCTAATAAACTCGTCAAACATCCTAATCGAAGACTTGAATTTGTCAAACAACTTTCAAGGCATATTTCTGCTCGGATCAAACAATACAGTGATAGCAAACAATACGGTAAGCCACTCGATTTACGGCATTGACGTTAATTACTTTGGATGGATTGACTATGAAAAAATAGAATTTATAGGTTTCTTCTGTTCCAACATAACTATTAAAGGAAACATTGTAAATGATAATAGTGTAGGTATACTCGCAATAAGCGACAATAGCAGCATATTAAATAACACGCTTTACAGAAATCCACTAGGGATAGTTGCAGATATCAACAACGGCGCTATATCCAGAAATATGGTAATCGAAAGCAACATGAGCACAACCTACCCTGGGCCTGAGCTTTTTGTCTTTTATCATCCAGAGTGGCCGTGGGAATACTCGATAGAACTATCGTTGATGGAAATAGGTGGCATCTTCGTGGGTGGCGGATACAATGTTATTTATGGCAATACCGTGAAGTATAGCCATTATGGTCTGGTTATGCACGACAAGGTTAGAAATTTATGTGGCTCTAAGAATCTCGTTTTTCATAATAACTTCATTGATAACTTTTGCCAAGCAATTGGACCTTTTGCTCCGGAGAGGAACTACTACGATGATGGATATCCTTCTGGCGGGAACTATTGGAGCAATTATGATGGTGTGGATTTTTATAGAGGAATTTATCAAAATGAAACTGGCAGCGATGGGGTTGGAGACACGCCCTTCATAGCATGTCCAATTTCCCCATATAATGTTACAGACAACTATCCACTTATGGCGCCGATTGAAATTTTTGACGTTGACATGGGCACGATTGAAATTGTTAGCAATTCCAGTCTTTCATATTTTAATCTTGATGTGGAACAGAAAATCTTAAGTTTTAATGTAACTGGGACTATCGGAGAAACTGGATTCTGCAGGTTAACAATTCCAAATGCTATCATCCAAGACTTGTGGCAGGAAAACTATACGGTTTACTTTGATGGTGAACCATTGTCCTTCAGAAGCTGGAAAGATAAAGCAAACACCTACATATATATCAACTATGCGCATTCGGAACACACAATAACAATAGTGCCAGAGTTTCCTTCAGCCATAACCTTGCCCTTATTAATGATTCTTACAACGCTTAGCGTCATCTTTGCAAAAAGAAAAATGGGAAAGCAGAAACCTAACCGATAATCTCAATTATTAGAATGCCATTACGAGTTTTTCTTACATGGAGGCACAAGTCTGGACTTAAAGAGGAAGACGATACTGCTTGGCTTAGTGTTTGTGGCTTTCCTCGCCATAGCCTATTTTGAGAACATAATGTTCTTCAAGGTTGTGGGCGACTTTTTCAGCAATCAGCTTCTTGCCATGCTTATGCTTTTTGTGCATAACACGCTTGCAATTTCGCTTATTCTGCTTGGCATGACCTTCTACGTTAACCTGGTGTTGCTGAATTTCTTTAGAAGGGAAAAATACGCAGACATTCTGCTTCAGCATCCGCGTATTTTCGCAGCGGTATTCACGGTTGTCGTGCTTTTCCTAAGCATTCTGCGCGTGGGCGGACTAACATATGGCGCAATAGATATTGCATATTTGCCACAGATTCTATTGATAAGCGCGCCAATTGGAATTTTAGAGGGCTATGGCATTTACCTAACAATAAGCAAAACGCTAAGCAGAACAATATCCACGAAAGATTTAGTCTTTATTTACTCCATATTTTTGGTTGCAGCCATTATAGAAGTTGGATTCATTAACATCCTCGCATCAGCAGCGGGATTTTAGGTTAAACCCTCAACCTCAACCTTCTGAAGTTTGAAGGTTAAAGTCTCTATCAACCTTTTCAGTTTTGGGCTTAACTCAACTGGATATTGTGGCGCACCCTTAAGTTTCTTATACCGCTCTGGAAGTCTAGAAAGGTTTTCTAGGGCTCTCTCCCTAATGGCATCAAGCGGCGGCAAATCATAAACTATTTTGCCTTTCTTCATAACCTTAACAAGCAACGGTTCGCCTTCAACCTTCTCATCATGCAAGGCGATGACATCCTTCTTAAACATGCCGTTCTCATCCTTAACTCTGAAAACCTGTTTCCTTCCTGGAAGAGTGAGTTTGCCCTTGCTTAACTTCATCGCTGGAACCATTTTGCCACTTTTGTCCATGTGCTCGCAGAGTTTGTAGATGACGTCCACATATGGTCTATCTTCAGAGGTGCTCATTCTTGTTCCAACACCGAAAGCATCTATTTTTGCGCCTTTCTGAAGCAACTCCTCGACTTTGTATTCGTCTAGGTCTCCGCTAGCAAAAATTTTGACATAGTTCAAGCCCTTCTCGTCTAATATTGCGCGAACCTTTTTGCTTATCTCCACAAGGTCTCCGCTGTCGATTCTTACGCTGTTCAACCTAAAGCCTTGCTTCTCCATTTCTTTAGCGACGATTGCCGCTTTTTCCGCGCCCTTAATATCATCGAAAGTGTCTATTAGGAAGGTGGATGTTTTGGGAAAAGTTTTGGCGAATGCGCGAAAAGCCTCAATTTCGCGATCGAAAAAGAGTATGAAGGAGTGCGCCATAGTTCCAAAAATTGGTATGCCATAACGCAAGCCAGCCAGCACATTTGATGTTCCATTGCATCCAGCTATGTAGCTGCACCTAGCCGCCTTCATCCCAGCATCCGTGCCATGTGTCCGCCTCAAACCAAACTCGATTACCGGTCTCCCTTTTGCGGCGCACACAACTCTAGAGGCTTTTGTTGCAATTGTTGTTTGCAGGTTAACCGTGTTTAAAAGGAAGGATTCGACGATTTGTGCTTCAATTATTGGGGCTGTAACCCTAATCAGTGGTTCATTTGGAAAGACTATTGTGCCCTCTGGAATCGCCCAAACCTCACCACCAAACTTAAAATTTCTCAGATAATCGAGAAATTCCTCCTTAAAGCCGTGTTTGCGTAGATATTCCAAATGTTCATCCGTAAAACGCATCCTTTCGAGATAAATTAGCGCTTGTTCCAAACCAGCAAAGACAAAGTAGGACCTGTTTGGTGGTAATCGCCTTATAAACAAGTCAAAGGTTGCAAGTTCATTCCTTTTATTATCAAAATAGCTTGCACACATCGTCAACTCGTAAAGGTCTGTAAGCATACTCATGTCAGACTCGTATACAAAGTCCAATTCACGCTTAACCGTGTCTTTTCTCCTCCGCGCTTATCATGCCCATTTATAAAGCAATTCACATCAGATGCTTTAAACTGTTACTTCTTCCGCAATAATTTTTACCTCACGCTGCTTCAACTCGCCTAGAAAGTTGCGGAAAAACTCGTTATCCACACCAAGCTTTTCTGGAGGAACTACGCCTTTCGCCTTTACTGTCCCCTTAATAAGCATTTGCGCGACAATTGATGCTGGATAAGCGGTTGTTCTAGCCATGGCTGTTGTACCGCTTTTCGCGTCATAAAAGTCCAGTAGATGATATGCATATCCAACCTTTCGTCCAGCCTTTAACCCAAAAACTTCAACCTTCAACGCCACAACGTCCTTAACCTCTGGCATGCAAAGTCTCTTCTGGAAAAGCCTAGCCGTGAAACGTTTAGGCGATATCTTAACTCCATCAATATCCAACTCCTCATCTTCAAAAAATCCCAAATACTTAAGCAAACGCACTTTTTCCGCGTGTCCTTTATACCTAAGGGTTTTCTCCCACATCTCCTCAACGTCGCTAAAGGTGCTGAGCAAAGTTCGAAGACCATCAGTGTAAAACGCCTCAAGCCTACCAAGCCCTGGAAAATCCACTTCCTCAATTCCACTTAAGGCTTCAACTTCAACAATTTTCCCGTCAACAACTATTCTGGCTTTTCGCTTGTATTCGTCAATAAGGTTTTCAGGAGACCATGTCACAGCATAGCCTAAAGGTGGCACTGGCTTTTCTGGGATGCCTCCAACCAATATGTGAATCTTCTGCACTTTGTCAAGTTTTTTGGCTGCATGCCCAACAAGGATATTGCCTATGCCTGGGGCAAGCCCACACTCTGGAATAACAGTTACATCGGCTTTAACTGCCGCGTCATTAAGCATTAGAGGATTTTGGGGCATGTAAGAAACGTCAACGAGGTTTTTTCGCGCTTTGATGCAAGCCTCAACTAGGTTATAACCCAGATTTCCAGGTAAAAAACCCAAAATTATATCGAAACCTTCAAGTAAGCGGACAAGCTTGTCCTTGTTTGACACGTCCAACTGCATGTAAGAAACATTTTCTCCGCGTAATTTTTTGGCAACACTTTTAGCTTTTCCTTCATCTTTGTCGGCTAGAACAACCTTGGCGGTTGGCACGCTTTTGGCAAAGTCTTCAGCTGCAACAGCGCCTATGTTTCCGCAACCAACAATTAACACTTTCATAAGCGCTAATTAAGCGTCGGTTTTCATTAAAGCTTTACCGAATAGTAAGGCGTTTTAGACTTAATTATGGATTGTGAATTTGAAAATCTTATATACTGCCATGTTAATTGTAAGTTTGAGCGTCATGGCTGAAATCTGTCCGACATGTGGGCTTCCAAAGGACTTGTGTGTCTGCGGCGAAATAGAGAAGGAGCAACAGAGAATCCGCATAAGACTTGAAACAAGAAAGTTTGGCAAACCAACAACAATAGTTGACGGCATAAATGACAACAAAAACACTAAATTAGCGGACATAGCCCAGAAACTAAAGAGCTTCTGTGCATGCGGCGGAACAGCGAAAAACGGTCAAATAATGCTCCAAGGAGATCACCGCGAAAGGGTCCGCCAATACCTTATAAAGCTCGGATACCCAGAAGAAAACATAGAAGTCCAGTAACATTAACCACAAAGGACGAAGCCCAAATGAAACTAATACAAAACCTGAAAGAAGTATTTGGGTCGCTGAAACGCAGAGGACCAGCAAAAATATATTGTCCAAGATGCGGAAGCCCAAACATACGCTTGTCAAGCAGCCTAGATTACTGGTTAACACCCAAAAAATACGTTTGTGAAAATTGTGGATACAACGGCCCTATAGTAATGGAACTGGAAAAAGAGGAAGGCTAAAAGCTAAATTCTAATCTGGAAGTTCCAAGTTCAATTGTTTCTTCAATGTCTTATAGCGGTTTCGCACCGTAACTTCCGTGACACCAGCCGCCTCAGCGATGTCCTTTTGCGTCTTTTTCTCGTTGTTCTGCAAACATGCAATATATAACGCAGCCGCAGCCAAACCCATAGGGTCTTTGCCCGCAGCAGCACGTTTTTCCCTTGCTTCTCTTAGGATTTGTATGGCGATTCCTTGCGTCTTGCCAGAAATTCCAGTTCTCTCGGCGATTTTTGAAACATATGTTAGTGGGTCGGCTATGGGCATTTGAACTGACAATTCCCTAAGCAAAAGCCTATAACAACGCGCAACATCCTTCTTGTCAACGAGGCTGGCCTCGGCAATTTCACGCAGTGTTCTCGGTGTTCCGCTTCCACGGCAAGCGGCATAAAGTGCCGCAGCTGCAATAGCGGCAATTGACCTTCCACGGACAAGCCCCTTATCCAAGGCTTTGCGATAAATGACTGCCGCCTTCTCTTTAATTGGCGGTGGGATATACACCTTGTCTGACAATCGGTCGAGTTCAGCCATGGCTTGGGCGAGGTTTCTATCTATTGAGGAATGCACCCTTGAACGTATCTGCCACTTCCTTAACCGCCACATCTGCAATCTTGTTGAAAGTGGAAGTTTCCTTCCAAATGCGTCTCTGTCAACCTGGCTTATGGCTGTTGACAAGCCCTTGTCATGAACGGAGTAGGATGTTGGCACTCCAACACGGCTTCTTGAGGCTTTCTCCTCTTGTGTAAAGGCGCGCCATTCTGGTCCCTTATCCATCATCTGCTCGTAGAGGACAAGTCCACAGTTGCCGCAAATGGTTTCTCCAGTGTCGTAATCGTGAACAAGGTTTACACTACCACATTCTGGACATTTGTCGATTAACCTTTGACGAGCCCCGCTTTCTTTGTTGCTCAACTTTTGATCCACCCTATAGTTTTCGAGAACCGTTACCTTCCCATATCCCTCATCTTTTAATCGGAGAAAGAGCGCATCCGGCCCCGGTGAGCCTAATTAGATGAAATGTTTTGATATATAAATTTTGCGGTTTTATTTGAAGTATCGCCTCCACAAATTTTGAATAATAAAAGATAATAATAATTTGTGAGCGAAATGTCAACAATGATAAGACTTCCGGAAAAAATCAGAAGAACCCTAGAGAAGATAGTTGGTGAACTGCGTACGGCGGAAAACGTTTATGGTGTTGGACTTTTTGGAAGTTGGGGTAGAAACGAAGCATCTTCATCAAGCGATGTAGACCTATTAGTGGTGGAAAAGGGCAGCTTTCACTGTGAGTATGTTGAGAGGGCGGAAGCGGGAGGCTTATTCCTAGATTTTGATCATGTGCCAAAAAGTTGGTTGAACGGTCCTATTCCGCCAGAACTAGACCAGAAGCTGTATGAGATGCAAATTTTGTACGATAGAGATTGGAGTTTAACAAACACGAAGCTTTTGATGGCTAAGGTTTACTGTTCGCCAGAAAGAGTCGACATAAGAGTGGAATCCCACATAATAGATTCAGACATTTACCTGAGCCGAGCAACATCCGCGCTTTCGAGAGAAGACCCTCAAAGCGCATACCTCTTCGCAACGTTAGCAATACAAACAATTTTGAAGGTTCTGCTTGAAATAGCCTTAGAGCCGTTCTCAAACAGCAGATTTCTGGAAAGACTTGAAAGAGCAACGGCAAAACTTGGAATGCAAAGAACTTTTAAGGAATACTTGGAAACTGCTGGGTTAACAAGGCTAGAAAGCGCCGACGTTAATGGCAAACTGAAACTTTTTAAGACTATATGGGAAGAAGCAAAAGCCAATATAGCAAATAACCAACAAGCCCTGGAGGCTATGCACTTTAGAGTGCGAAAGAAGCTGAGCTACTATCTGAACCCAGCGTTTCTACAAGGCGCACTGCTGCGAACAACAGCATTAATTGAACAGGAAAAGACAAACGAAGCCTACAACTATCTGAAAAACACATTCTTAGACATGATAGAAAATTACGCATGGTTCAAGTCAACCGCCGAAAAAACAAAGGCTGACCACACAACTTTGATGCGCACACTAGAACGCCTAGAAGGAAAAACCCCAAAAAACTACAAAAACATTGTCGACTTTTTGAATTTAAACAAAATTGACAAGCAAAAGGCAACTGAAACAACTGAAAAAGCACGAAACATAATAACAGAAATACGAAGAGAGAGGAAAACACTAATCAAGAACCACTTAAAAAGCTAATGACAGTAAAAGCCCGGTGGTGTAGTGGACAAGCATAGCGGGCTTTGGACCCGCAGACGAGAGTTCGAATCTCTCCCGGGCTACCAAATAATTATTCTGTCCATCCTAACGCTTGTAGTAGGCACGCGCCAAGTTTTTGTTTGAGTGTTTTTAAGTTATTGCTGTTGACTGGTTCTTTCAGTGGTGTGCATTTTGAGAGTTTGGTTTCTCCTTGTATGAGACTTGCTGCAAATGCTGAGCATACTTGGTAGCCGCATTTTCCGCAGTTTGTTTTGGGCAGATAAGCGTAAATATCAGTCCATGAGAGTTTTTCTGCGGCTTCGATGTCGCTTTCTTTTGGCTTTCCATTTTTCAAGTAGTCTTTATAAGCGTCGTTTATTATTTTCCTGATTTCTTCTAGAATTTCCTTTGCTTCTTCCTCATCTCTCGTGTTTGTTACGGCTACTTTGCCTGACGGGTGGAATGTTATCATGCGGTTGAACGCCCTAAGCGTTAGAGTGTTTTCTTCCCTTATGTACGTGCTTTTTCCAGGTGGAAATTTTAGGAAAATTATTGGTATTACGTCGCCTATTTCACGGTCTGCTTGAGCTATAAAACGTATGTAGCCTGGCGTTGTGAAACACGGCAAAACTTGTTTTATTTCGAAATTGTTAACAAGTGTTTCCGCTTTCTTTGTTTGTCGAAGCATTTCAAATATGTCGTAGCCGCTCATACGCCAGCTTCTCTCAGGGCTTCTTTCAGTGTTTCTTCGCTTGGACAGACGCCAATTATGCGAATATCTTTGTCAATTACGATTGCTGGGCTTGCGCGTATTCCATACTCATCAAGTTTTTGGCATACTCCACGATAGATTTCCAATTCAATTTTATCGGCATATTCCTGTCTAACTTTTTCGATAAGCTTTAGCAGAAGTCTTCCGCCAGAACAAGGCGGCTCAGAAGTGAAAACTTCAACTTTCACTGGCATGCTTACACCCCCATTTCTTTAAGTGCCGCTTCAATCGTCTGAATGCTTGGACACACACCCATAATCTTTATCTTGCCTTCATTAAACACCACTGCCGGAACCACTGTTAAACCGTACTTGCTGAATTCCTCGCATGGACCAACATGCTTTATCACATCAACTTTCTCGCCGTACTTGGCTTTAATCAAATCCGCATATTCCAAGAGTTTTAGGCAACCTGCACACGGCGGTTCAGCAGTAAAAACCTCAACCTTAATAACCATTCTAATCACCAAAATCAAATTATTTGCTCTAACATGCTTTCTGATAGGGATTCAACAAGTTCAGCTGTTAAGGCGTCAATAACTCTAAAAATTCTCTGGTCGGTGATGGAATATAGTCTTCTATTTCCGGATTTTCTCTCTTTAAGAATGCCGCAGCTTTTCAAGATTTTCAAGTGGCGCGAAACTACTGGTTGAATTGCCCCCACTTTTGGGACGATTTCGCAGACACATTTTTCGCCGTCACGCATCAGATTAATTATGTCTAGTCTTACCGGGTCTGCTAGTGCCTTGAAAATTTTCGCTTTAAACGTATTTACTTTTGACTTTGTTTTTGTTTGTTGCATATGTGAAAAAGGTTAATATCAATATTTAAATATTGTTATTGACTAGACGGTCCAATAAGAACATATTTGAAGGTTTTCTTTTCCAAATTCTCTTTTCAAGAAAACAATTACATCTTCATCGCGTAGATAGCGGTTTCCGCGTTTATCCTTGCGAAGTGCGATGCCAGTTTCCCTTAATTTATCTCCTCTTGGAAAATCAAGGAAAACGTATTGTACGCCTTCACATGGGAGTATCAACCTTAAACATGTAAGTTCTTTGTTTTCTGAAAAGGCATTTTGCTCAATGTTATAGACAACAACGGAAGCGCCCGTCTTGTCTCCTATTTCTCTGAATTCCTTCCATGTTCTAATTCGTATAACGCCATTTTTAGTGTTGCCCATTAGCCACACTTCTTACAAGCATCGCTTACTTTTCACCTTTATAGGCAAGGTGGTCCATACTTTCTTTCAGTTCTTCCCTGCTTCTTGCCAAAACTTTCCTTTGTTTGATGATTTTATGAAGATAGGAAAGTGATGGAAAACTTATGGCGTGGGTTGGACATGTGTTTGCACATGTTACGCATCCAACCTTACAGTTTAACGGTGCAACCACCACTGGCTTATTTTGGTTATAATCAAACGCATAAACGTTGGCTGCGCATCCCAAGACGCACAAGCCACATCCAACGCAGAGTTCGCGTTCAACTGTCGGATGCCACCCAATTTCTTCGCGTGGAACCCCATGCCAAGAAGGTTTAACACCTTTTGCACTTGTCATTGCGTTCTCAACCAGTTTCATGTGTGTTCAAGGTAAAGCTTATAACAATATTTAAATATTGCTATAAACTTACCATGCCTACTTGGTGAATCAGAAATGAAAGAAGTAAAAGTCGAAGTTATTGGACCTGAGCCGCCGTGTGTGCGTTGTCACGCGGCAAAGAAGGTTGTGGAAAAAACAGCGGAAAAGCTAAAGGCTGCTGGTGTACCAGTCACGGTTGAAAAGGTAAACATAATCTCGAAGGACACGGCGCAAAAGTATGGTGTTTTGGTTTCTCCAGCAATAGCCATCAACGGTGTTGTCAAGATTATGGGCAGAGTTCCAAGCGAGGACGAGTTGGAAAGGCTTTTGAGAGAAGCTGCAAAGTGAGAAGGCTAAAACGTATGGACGAAGAGATCATCAGAAAAATCAAGACAAGCATAATTTTAACATTCATCGCCATAGTAGTAGCACTCTTAATTTACAGTCGCATAATGGCATACTCGTTTGCACCCCAATCGAAACCCGTTGACTTACGTGGATTGCCAGTATGGCAAATCCCAATAATATACCTCATCGACTACTTCAGTCACGGAACGATTTGTCTCCTATTCGCATTTACAACCGCTGGCCTAATCTACGAGTTTGTGCCAAAAGAGGCAATAACAAAATACATGAGCAGCGGAAAAGTTGTTGGCTATGGAATTGCCCTTGGAATTGCGCCTTTCTTGACGGTCTGTTCATGCACCATGGTTCCATTATTTGCTGGGGTCCTATACGCGGGCGCTGGAATAGGCCCAGCAATAACCTTCTTGCTTATGGCTCCAGCCGCCAACATACTTTCCATTTTGCTTACTGGAGAAATGATATCTTGGGAGGTTGCTGGCGTACGCATAATAGTTTCCATGGTTGTTGCGCTTGCTGCTGGAATAATCATTTCGCGAACTCCTTGGGGGAAAGCCATAGAAAAAGAGCATCAAATTGGCAGTTTAAACGTGCAGGCAGCGGTGGAAATAGTAAAGCCGCCACTAGATGAGAGGTTGCTTGCTTCGCTGAAATTTGCAGCTTATCTTGCGAAACAAATTTTGCCATTCTTCATTTTGGGGCTGATTGCTGTCAGCTATGTTCAGGCTTACCTTCCAGAAGACATTGTTGGCGCGTATCTAACTGGTTTCACGGGCGTGTTAATCGCGTCTGTTATAGGCGGTCCGCTTTACACTCCGACGCTTGTGGAAATTGCACTTGGTAAAGGGATGCTTGAGCTTGGCATGTCTAGGGGGGCACTTCTTTCTTGGCTTATGGGACAGCCATACGATGTTGCAAACGCGCTTGCAGTTTCAAAGATTGCAAAATGGAAGGTAGTTCTAACATACATGCTAATTGCGTGGGCTGGCAGCGTAATCTTTGGACTTTTATACGGCATGCTGTCCGGGTCGCTGTAGAAAATGTCAAGGAATAAAGAAGCCGAGACAAGTTCGCCTTGTGCGTGTTCTCAAGCAGCAGCGGACATCCTAAAGACTGTTTCGCCCATTAAGGGTGCCATGCTTAAAGAAGTTGCGTGCAAGAGACGTGGCAAAACTTTTCTGGCAAATTTTGAAACAGAATATTGCCTTGACTGCAGAAAAAGCCTTAAAGGCGAAAGATAAATGGCAAAGGCATGTGGCGCCTGGTACCCAACAATTTTCCCAGAAAAGTGTGATGGGTGCGTAAAAATCGGGAAGCCGCGGTGCGTGGAGTTCTGTCCACAAGGTGTTTTCGCCTTCCAAGATGGAAAAGCCATAGTTGCAAATCCACACAAGTGCGTTAACGGCTGCACTGCATGCGAACCTCTATGCCATAATAAAGCCATAAGTTTCCCAAGAAGAGAATCCGCATTGGCTTTTGTGAAGACCGAAGAGAAAGGGTTGCTGCACAAAGTTAGATGCGTAAGATGTGGCAAAACGTTCTGGACGAATAGGCAAACGGACTTGTGCTTCGACTGTGAGAGTAGGTATTAACCGTCAATTATGTTTTTGGTCCATGCCAAGTCCATTCTGGGGCACGCGCGTTTAGAACGGCATCAGCCCGTGGAATGTAAGGCTTAACGTCAATTATTGGCGAACCCTCAAAAGCGTCGAGACCACTAACAATTAGTTTGCAGTCCTCAACCCTAACCAATTCAACAACGCACAGGCCTATAGGATTTGGACGCGATGGACTTCTACACGCGAAAACCCCAACTTCAACGTTAACCGCATGCCTCCTTGGAAAAACAAGCAATGTCCGTCTTTCCTTTTCCTCGTCGCGCAAATGAATCCAGTACAGAACGATTAAGTGTGAAAACTCTTCTATTCCCTTTAATCCAGCGCAGAATTCTGGAAAAACAGTTATTATGGCTTCTTGCTCGCCAGCTTTTTCCACAACTCCTATGAAGCGCACTTCGCCCTTCCCGTTCATCTGGCGCCTATCCCTGCGCTTTTTCTCTATTTTTTAGGAATCCTTCAACCTTTTTCACTATTTCCATGAAAGCCTTTGACGCTGGAGAATCGGCATGCTCAACTATGAAAGGCGTGCCCTTGTCAGAAGCCTCGCTGATTTTCTGGTCTATTGGTATGCTCCCAAGAAAAGGTATAGCCAACTCTTCAGCTATTTTCATTCCTCCGCCAGACTGGAAAATGTCAACCTTCGCGCCGCAGTTTGGACAAACAAACCCGCTCATGTTTTCAATAACGCCTATAATTGGCATTCCAAGCCTTCTCGAAAAAGTAACAGCCTTCTTAACGACCATCTGTGAAACTTCAGATGGAATGGTAACGATGATCACGCCGTCAAGTTCTGGCAGCAACTGCGCAATGCTCAAGGGTTCATCACCAGTTCCAGGAGGCAAATCAATAAGCAGTATGTCAAGCTCACCCCAAACAATGTCTGATAGAAATTGCCGTATAGCCGTCATTTTCAATGGTCCACGCCAAATGACAGGCGCATTCTCGTCTGGCAACAAAAAATCCATAGAAACAACCTTTATGCCCAAGGAACCCAAAACTGGAAAAACCCCAGGCGGACCAGCTTGCAATCTTTGTCCAGCTAAGCCCAGAATTTTTGGCACACTTGGTCCGTGGATGTCTGCGTCTAATATGCCGACGCGGTTGGCGTGTCCATGAACGGCGAAGGCTACGGCTAAATTCACTGTGACGGTGCTCTTTCCAACGCCCCCTTTCCCGCTTATAACAGCGATTTTATGCCTAACCTTCTCCATTCTACTCTTGAGCTTCTCCATCTGCGCAATTATCTGCCTTCTGCTCTCTTCAATTAAGCGCGTCTCATCCGTCGTGCTCATCAAAACACCAGCACCGCAAGCGCCATTAATAAGCCAAAAGCTCACACTAATAGTTTTAGGTCTGTCAGCACACAAACGGAGGTGAAACTATGACGAAGGTTGGAGAAATTTACCTTTGTGAAATATGCGGCAACAAAGTAAAAGTCATCGAAGCTGGAAAGGGAACACTTGTCTGCTGTGGAAAACCAATGAAGCTTACAAAATCTTAACGTTACAAAAAGCACGTAACGAGCGCTTGCGGTCTTATCCATCATGTCGTTTGCCCTTGGTTTGTTCCTTGTGTATCGGGTCATACAAAAAATTGCGTGAACTGCTTTTGAAATTTGGATTTGTAATATTGTTTTTGAATTCATAAGTGTTTTAATGTTTCTGAGTTAAGTTATTTGCTGCAGGGTGAAGTTGCCTTGAACGAGCAAA
The DNA here is from genome assembly GCA_038883655.1 of Bathyarchaeia archaeon. GTDB lineage: Archaea > Thermoproteota > Bathyarchaeia > Bathyarchaeales > Bathycorpusculaceae > JAVZLQ01. The sequence continues at coordinate 271,861 of JAVZLQ010000002.1, read as the reverse complement.
TCCTTCAAGCTTGCAAAGAACTTATTGACGATGCAAAAATGGGCTGTGCAGACCTTGTTTTTAAAGAAGTTTGCCTAGAAATTTTGTCACGGGCGCGAAACATTCTAAATGAAAGGCAGTTTAAGAAGCTTGTCGCCTACGCAGCAGTCAAGATGAGAGAAAAACCTCCAATGGAATTTCAACACGAGTTAATAGTACGTAGATAAACGCAAGTCAAAAGCTGAATAGGACATTTAATACCGCCAAACCTCGCGGGGCAACTTCACCCTGCGGCGCTCTTTTTACGGATCAAGTTTGTAACCTATTTTTCGCAGAAACTCCTTCCGCGCTTTTATGTCGTTTTCGTTTTCTATTCCCTTACTTTTTAAGCCGTCTATTACGCCTATTATACCCCTTCCCTGCTCTGTCTCTGCAATTATAACTTCTAACGGGTTCGCCGTTGCAGCATAAATTGTGCATACTTCCGGCACTCTTTTTATTTTGTCTAGGACGTTTATTGGATAGGCGTTTTTCATGAATATTATGAAACTGTGTCCACAAGCAATTTCGTAGGCTTTTTTGGCTGCTAACTGCCTAAGCTCCTCATCATTTCCTTCATGGCGGACAAGGCAAGGACCAGAACTTTCGCAAAACCCTATACCAAACTTTACATTTGGAACTGCGTTTACCATAGCCTCATACAAATCTTCAACGGTTTTTATGAAGTGCGCCATGCCCAAAATAACGTTGCAGCCCTCTGGAACATCAATTTTAACTGTTCGAAACTCCAATATTGGCTACCCCCTCTAGTTTTTGCTGTTAATATTGCACAGTTTTGAATTTAAATACTATTTTGGCAATGAAAAGCGCGGTACCCAAAGCAACAATTATTGAAGAGAGATAAAAGGCGTTAATGTACGCTATGCTTTTCGGCATTCCGAGAAAGTTGACCTGAAAATCTGCGAACGGTCCTCCAACGAAAAGTCCGGCTGGTCCCCAGCTTAACGCCATAACCGTGTTATATCGCCCAAACAAGCGTCCTCTTCTATGTTCTGGGATTAAATCGCCGGCAAGAGCAAAGCCAACCGTTTGGACAGTCCAGAATGCAACACCGTTTAAGCCGTAAACAAGAGCCATTAAAGGCACACTTCTTGCATATCCATAAGATAATGGCGTGAAAATGGCTAAAAAAAGCCCCAAAACTATTGCTTTAGCTCTTCCAACCTTATCTGCTAGGCTTCCAGAGGTTAAGCTTGCAATCATCCCGCCGGCAGTCCATGCAGAGAGTATGATGCTCATTTCCTGGCTTTGTGCGCCTAAGCCTTCTGGAAGCTCCAGGAATAGGAGGAAGATTTGATTTATTGACGCCATACCCAAAACAATAATTATTAGGGATGCAAGAAACCACTTGTAAGTCCTCTCATTTTCACCATAAAACTCGCTTTCATGTTTTTCATGTTTTCGGGCAATCGGAATAGAAGCGGTTTTTGCCTTTTCTCGTCTTGAAACCAAAGCCATTATCACTGCGCCTACAAAAAGCAGAGTTGTCACTACGAAGAATATTGTCCCATTTTTGAAGCCCTCACCCTCAAAGTATAAGTATCCAGCGAAAAAGATGCCGACCATCCTACCCAACGAAGCAATAAAGTTTAATACCCCAACAACTTTTCCACGAACTTCGGGCGTTGTAACATCAGTTAAAAGCGCAGCCCACCCAACGTCTGACATGGACCAGAAGAATTCGAGGACGGATAATCCGAAGATTATTGTTAAGCCAGCGGCAACACCATTTCCAACGTCGATAAAAGACTTGTGCACCAGAAATACTGCTATGTAGGCGAAAGCCGCTATGGTTTCGCCAGTAATAACAAGCTTAGACCTCAATTTGTAACGGTCACTTATTTTTCCCCACAACAAGTTCTGCCCCAAGCCAGAGGCAAACATGTTAAGCGTTCCAAGGGCCGCCGTTGACGTAACGGTTCCCATCAGCATGTAGAGATAGTTTATCATGAAAGTGTAGAATACACCTCTTCTGACAAAGGTTAAGAATTGGAAAAGGCTTAAATTAAAAAAGACTTTCCCTAAACCTGTAAGCGTTGATTCTTTGATTTTTTCTTTCCTCATTTAGAGTCTCCTTTGCTGTAGAGATGGTCATTGCTGTTGGTTATAGATTATAGCTTAAAATTGAATCATGCTTTATATTAGGAATTTGCCGTTTTTGTAGAAGAGTTTGCCGTCCGCGTAGATTTCGCCGTCCCTCTTCATATCCTTAAGAATATCCCAATGAACAGCCGAGACATTTATGCCACCTGATTCTGGGATTGACATTCCAAGAGCCATGTGAATTGTTCCGCCCATTTTTTCGTCGAAGAGCATGTTCTTTGTAAACCTTGTTATTGCGTAGTTTGTTCCAATGGCGATTTCGCCTATACGATCCGCACCTTCAACCTTTAGAATCTCTTTTAAGAATTCTTCGCCTTTAGAAGCTGAAGCCTTGACAACTTTTCCATCCTCAAACGTGAGCCTCACGTCCTCGATTTCTCTGCCACCATATATTCCTGGAAAAGTAAACCTTATCGTGCCGTTCGCGGAATTTTCAACAGGTCCGGTGAAGACCTCTCCGTCTGGCATGTTCTTTTCTCCGCTACAGTTTATCCATTTCCTACCCTTAACGCTCATTTTTAGGTCTGTGTCTTCTCCAACAAAGCGAATTTCCTCTATTGAGTTCAAGAAACTGCAGATTCTCTCTTGCTCGTCATGTATGCGTTTCCACTCTGCAACAGGGTCTTCCTTATCGACGAGACAGCTGCCATAAACAAAGTCTTCGTATTCAGCCAAAGCCATGGCAGCCTCTTGCGCTTGAGCAGGAATTGGGTATGGTAGGAGTGTCCAGCGGAGTTTCCCTTCAGCCTCCCTTTTAATTCTTATTTCCGCTAGTTCTTTTCTTGAGGCTGCGCGTATCCTCATTTTTGTAGGGTTTATGTTGGTTAGTCTCTTTGGGTTTGGCTCGCAGAAAATGCCTATTTGCACGTCGATGTTTTCGATTAGGAATTTTTCGAATGGCGAGACGTATGTTAGTTGATGTTCTTTTGCGTATTTGTAGAATGTGTAGTCTGTTTCCAGCTGTGGCATGATCATGGGGTAGGCGTCGCTTAACAAGCACTCTTTGTATAACTCGTTTATTAGGGGTGCTGCTTCCACGCTTCCAATTATTAGCACTTTTTCTTTTGGTTTAACTGCAACACTATATTGAACAGAAAGCTTCGCAAGTTTTTCAATTCTATGGTCAACCATAAACGCACCAGCTGAAAGAACATCACAGAGATAAACTGAAACTTAAAAATCTATTGGTTATCGTCTGAAGGCTTAAGCTTAGGTCCTTTTCCCTCAACGTTGTAGGGTAGTTTGCTTGTCTTGAATATGATGAGCTTTTCTCCAAATTCTGAAAGGTATGCCAAAACAAGTCTTTTTCCCTTGTCTGTTAGGACGTAGACTGGTATTGTTACGCCGAGTTGCATTAGTGCTTTTGTGGCAATTTTTTCTCGAAGTATTTTCGAAGCGCTTGCACATGCAATGTCCGCCTTGGCTATGTGTGGCACAGCAGAATCGTCCACGCATGTGTTGCATACGGAAAACACTAGAACATCAGCCTTTGTCTTCCTCTCAAAATTTCTTATCTTACTTATTGCTTCAGCTTGAAAGCCAGCAATGGTCACCGCAATTCGCTTAAAACCCATGTTAAATGCTTGCTTCACCCCTTCAACTTGGTCTATTTGTGCACAATTTTTGTTTAGAACTCTTCCGCCCTTTGCCTCAATACGTTTAATTGTTGATTCTATTGGCGAAGTGCGTACTATTCCAGTTAACCTTGCGCCTATTGCCTGCACAAGCCTTCCGTTTGACGTTATAACTGTTCCAGCGCCTTCACAGACAACAACCGCACAGTCTATAAGCGCTTTTTCAAGCCAAACTTGCATCATTTCAGAGGTGCCATAAGCCACAACCGGCTCAGCGTTTAGGAGACGGCTTTCACAGCAGAAACCGTAGCCGCTAATCTTCTTTTCTATAGTTTTGCGCACGGCTTCCGAGTTGATTTTCTTTGTTCCGTAAAGTGCTTCGTGCAAGGGGCAATATTCAACTGTCGGCTGAGTCAACAGCCTTATGCCCTTCTCAGAAATTTGTACTCTTGCTCCGCAGCAATAAATTTCATGTTCGCCTTTGACCTTCATGTTGAACTCTCGCAAATTTTTGGCAATGACTCACATGTTACATTATGTTTCCTTGTTAACCATCTCGTTTATTTGTTGCTCCATCATGTGTCCGCGACAATAAACCAGCGCTTTCTTTACGCCTGCAACGCTCTTCGCTGCGTTTTTCACGTCCGCAGCAAGTTTGAAAGCTATGGGGCAGAATGGACTTGAAGGTATGAAGTCGACTTTAACTACGCCAGGCTCTTCCTCTTTGACGTTTGTTATCATGTGCATCTCCGCGAAGCTCAAGCCCGTTTCTGGGTCGATTAATTTTCCAACAGCCTCTCGCACCTTATCTTCTAATTCGGTCAAACCCTTTCACATCCGCTTCCGAGCGTATAAGGCGCTGAATGGCAATATAAAATGTTTCCCTGTAATCACCCCTTCTGTTCTATCCTTTTTTGGTACATGCGCCAGCTCAAAGCCATTGTTCTTGGATGCGAAGCCTTCACCTCGTCTAGGCGTGGAACAGCAGTGTTTTGCGGCGCTCTTAACACTTTTTCTGGATTAGTGTAAGCTTCTTCACTTATCTTGCGCATAGCCTCGGCGAAGCGGTCAAGCTCCTCTTTTTCGAAGGTTTCTGTTGGTTCAATCATTAGGGCTTCATCAACTATTAATGGGAAATAAATTGTTGGTGCGTGAATTCCATAATCTAACAGGCGTTTTGCGATGTTTAGGGCTGAAACTCCAGTCTCATTTTTCATCTGTTTGGCGCTGAAAACACATTCATGTTTTCTTGGCTTTTCGCTGTTATATGGAAGCGTCAAACCCCTAACTTCCTTAAGCTTTTTCATTAAGTAATTTGCATTTAAAACAGAAACTTCAGCGACCTCTTTTAGCCCCTCAAAGCCCAAGCTTAAAATATAAGCGTAAGCCTTCAACAATACCGCAACGTTCCCGTAAAAGCTCCTAATTTTCCCAACACTATTGGGTCTATCATAGTCTAGGCGGTACCAAGTGCCATCAAAGACTATTCGTGGAACTGGCAGAAACTCCGCAAGCTCCTTTGAAACGCCTACTGGTCCAGCGCCTGGTCCCCCACCGCCGTGTGGTGTGCCGAATGTTTTGTGAATGTTTATGTGCACTATGTCGAAGCCCATGTCGCCTGGTCTAACCTTGCAGAGTATCGGGTTCAGGTTTGCTCCGTCGTAGTACAGGAGCCCGCCAGCGTCGTGGATTATTCGAGCTATTTCATCAATGTTCTTTTCAAATATTCCCAAAGTGTTTGGGTTTGTAAGCATTAACCCAGCTGTGTGTTCTGAAACTGCTGCTTTTAAGGCTCCTAGGCTCACGCAACCATCATCATCTGACGGCACAACGATTACGTTGAATCCAGCCATGGCTGCACTTGCAGGATTTGTGCCGTGAGCCGAATCTGGAACAATTATTTCTCTTCTCTTTTCGAGTTCGCCCTTCATTTTGTGGTAAGCCCTAATAAGCAAGGTGCCCAGAAACTCGCCGTGTGCGCCAGCGGCTGGATTTAAGCAAACTTCGTATGTGCCTGTTATTTCTGCGAGCCAACGTTCAAGTTTGTAGAGTATTTCTAGGATTCCCTGTATTGTGCGCTCGTCCTGGTATGGGTGAAGCATGTTAAGTTTTGGCAAGCTTGCAAGTTGCTCGGCTATTTTTGGGTTGTACTTCATTGTGCAGCTCCCAAGCGGGTAAAGTCCGCAGTCAATTCCATAATTCATTTGCGACAAACGTATGAAGTGGCGGGCAACTTCAACCTCTGAAAGTTCCGGAAGCCTCGGCGCGCTTGTGCGCTTCATCTTCTGCGGTATAACCTCATTTAAGTCTCCAACAGTGTTTTTAACGTGTTCTTCTGCCGTTGGCAGCACATGCCCTATTCTTTCGCTTCTTCCAAGATTGAATATTACTGGTTCGCTCCAACATGCTTGCTTGAACATGGTTTTTCACTTGTTCCGCAAAATTTGGTTTATAGCGTCCGCCAAACATTCAATTTCGTTGGCGGAGTGAACCTCAGTTACACAGTAGAGTGCGGTTTCGCCTAACTCTGGGAATTCCCCTGAAATGTCTTTTCCGCCGTGGATACCACGTTGCAAAAGCTTCTTGTGTACTTCTTTAACAGTTAGCCCAGCATCGTCAAAGTTAACCGTAAACTCTTTGAAATGCGCCGAATTGAAGATTGGCGCTTTCACGCCATCTATGTTTGAAATTAGGCTTATAGCATAGTTAGCCTTATACATCACTGTTTCGCCGAGCCCTTTGAACCCTTGCGGTCCGAGCAGAGCCATATAAACTGCAGAGGCTACGGCGCACAAAGCTTCGTTTGAGCATATGTTGGATGTTGCTTTTTCGCGTCTAATATGCTGTTCGCGTGTTTGCAGCGCCATACAAAAGCCTTGCCTAGCGTTATCAACAGTTGTTGTTAAGCCAATTATGCGCCCTGGCATCTGCCGGATAAGACTATTGTCGTCGCGGCAAGCAAATATTCCCAGCAACGGACCGCCGAAGTTCATCGGGTTTCCGAGGGGCTGCGCTTCGCCAATAACAATGTCTGCGCCGTATTCGCCTGGAGGTTTTATTACTCCGAGTGATGTTGGGTCTATGCCTACTATGAAGAGTGCGCCGTGCTTGTGTGCTTCTTTTTCTATTTCTTCAACTTGGGTTTCGATAAAGCCGAGATATGATGGGTTTTCTATGTATACGGCTGCTGTCTGCTTAGAAATTTTGCCTTTTAAATCTTCAAGGTCTAGTTCGCCAGTGTCCCTTTCATAAGAAACTTTTTCGATTTTTATTCCAGCTGGTTCGGCATAGACTTGCAGCGTTGCCAACCTTTCTGGATGAATAATTTTTGGAACAAGAATTTCTCTGCGACCGTTTACGCGTGCTGCCATTCTTGCTGCTTCGCCTAGGGCTGAAGCCCAATCGTACATGGAGCAGTTGGCAATGTCCATGGCGGTTAACTCGCAAATCATGCTTTGATACTCGAAAAGGGCTTGAAGCATTCCCTGCGAGATTTCAGGTTGGTATGGCGTGTAGGCAGTTAGGAACTCGCTGCGCTGCACAATTTCCTTTACGATTGCTGGTACGTAGTGCGGCCAGCATCCAGCTCCAAGAAAAATGGGCATTTCATTGCATGTTTTGTTTTTTGAAAGTAAAGCTTCCACATGTCTTTTAACTTCAAACTCTGACAGTGCATGTTGCGGAATGTTTAAGGGATTTTTCAACTTGTACCTTTCTGGTATGTCTGTGTAAAGCTCATCTATGCTTTTGATGCCAATTTCACGCATCATTTCTTCCTTTATTTTCTGCTGAGAATTTGGAATGTAAGGGTGGCCATACCTCAAAGGTTTTCACCGCTTAGAGTTAAACACTCTAAATTGCTTTGCTCTTTAAGCTTTTCAGCTCTTCGAAAGAGTTTCCAAGACAGCTTTTAGCAAAACTTCTATGCTTTCCCTAACTGATTTTTCGTAAAAAGCTTGGAGCCATCCTCCTTCCGCTAGAATGTCCGAGATTACTTGCGCTGAAGCGGCTTCTACATTTCTGTATTTTGCAACAGCAAAGATTGCAGATGTTTCCATGTTAACGGCTAGAACTCCGTTGTCTCTAAATCTGCGGTACTTGCCAACCGTTTCCCTATAAGCGCCATCGGTTGACCATACAGAACCGACAAAATGCCTGATTTTCATGTCGTTTAGGCACTTAATTAATAGCTCTCTTAGTTGTGGAGAGGATTCAACTTTCACATCTGGTGGAAAATAGTGGTGGGATGTTCCTTCATCGCGAATTGCCTCTGTTACTATGACTATGTCTGCGGGTTTTAGAAATTCTTGTAAGCCTCCAGACAATCCAACCTCAAAAATTTTAGCTGCACCGCATGCTATTGCCTCCTCAAGTATCATGACGGCTGCAGGTGCCCCAATATGAAAGCGGCTAACAGCCACTTCTATATTGTTGTACCTTCCGACGCAGAATGGCACGATTTCACCGTAAATCCATTCGAAGAACTTGCCGCGAATCAGATTTTTCGCGCTTTCGTATGTGCTTCTATGATAAGTTATCAGCAGTCTTTCGGGAACCTTTAAGGCTTCAACTGGAACTTTTCTGTTTTCGGCTACGTATCGTATGGTGTCTGAAGGTGTAAAAAGGACTTCGTCTTTGTTCAAAATTTTATTCCTCATCAATTAGTATTGTATTCCTTTCGTTGTTATAGTTTCTTTTGGCATTTTTACGGCAACTATCTCATTTACAAACTCTGCCCTGTCAATCAACTCTTTCGGCGCATACCTTCCAGTTAAAATGACATCAGTCCTCTTCGGGAGCTTGTCCAGAAAATCCAGAACATCTTTTACATTCAAGAGTTTGCAGTGCAGCGCCAAATTTATTTCGTCTAAAACCAGTAGGTGCGGCTTTTTCTCCTTGACGATTTTTTCGGCAAATCTTAGGGCTTTTTGAGCCAGTTTTTTGTCTCTGTCGTCAAGGTTGCCTAGTCCATGCCATCCTCTGCGTCCAAACTGGTAAATTTCGTAGTATGGCGCGAGCATCCGCCTTATCTTGTATTCGCCGGTTTTTTTCCACCATTTCAGAAACTGTATTATTACGACTTTGCGCTTGTGCCCTATAGAACGAAGAGCTAATCCAAGTGCGTTTGTTGTTTTTCCTGCGCCAGTTCCCGTGTAGAGGTATATGTAGCCCATTAAATCATCTTCTGCGATATTTCATTCTGATTGCTTGCGTTATAAGTTTTAAATAGTATGTTGCGTCATGTTCTTTTGGAGAAAACATGGATGAAGTATGACTATGAAGAGTTGCTGAAGAGGGCGCGTTCGCAAATTCCAGAAATAGCCCTAAAACGTGAACGTTTAGAGTTGCCTCCGCTTCGCCACTCAGTAGTTGGAATGCGCACAACAATCCACAATTTTAAGGAGGTTGCTGACGCCTTGAACCGCGACCCGCAGCACCTCTTGAAGTTTTTGACGCGGGAGATGGCCACTGCAGCCATGTTTCAAGAGTCAAGAGCAATCTTTAAGGGGAACTTCTCACGTGACACCTTTGAAAGGCTAATACAACGTTACATGGAGGTCTTTGTCGTCTGCCCAGTTTGTAAGCGCCCAGACACGCGAATTATAAAGGAAAAGCGCCTATCCTTCCTCGTCTGTGAGGCTTGTGGGGCAAAGTCTTCTGTGCAACAACTTTAGCATGGTTGTCTAAATTGGAAGTTTACATGAAACTTAGGAAAATTGGGAACAACGTGCTTTTGGCTATATGCGACGCTGAAATCCTCGGAAAAACGTTGCGCGAAGGAAAAATAGTCTTCAATGTTAAGGAGGAGTTCTACAAGGGCGCAAGGGTCAGCGCCGAAGAGGCTGTTGAAATGATAGCCAACTGCACAATAGTGAACATGGTTGGCAAGAACATAGTTCAAAAAGCCATAGAAAAGGGCTACGTGCACCCAGAAGCAGTATTAAACATCGAAGGCGTTCCACACGCGCAAATCGTGAAAATATAGGGTTAGTGTTCAAATTTTAAAGAAGAATAAGGGAGTGCTTAACTTCTTCTGGGATGCAGCCTTTTTGCAAGTGTTGAGCGTTTGTATTGGAAGTAAATGTATGTTGTGGCGCCTGATGTCCAGTTTCTTATGTAGATGGGCGCTCGATCATTTTTAACATTTGCGGTAACCGCGCCCAGAATGTTGAAAGACAATTTTATTTGAAAACCCCTTTTGTGGTGAGTATGCTTTTAAGGGAGTTAGGCATACCATTAAAGGAGGTTAAGCCGATAAACGTTTGAGGTGGCTGATTGGGTAAAAAGAAGGTATTAAGCGAAGAGGAATTAAGCGAGATGGTTTACCCGTCTCCAAACGATGTTTTAGGCATAGCCGTTAAACTTTTGGGTTTTGACCGTGTTTTGGTTAAATGCCAAGACGGGCATGAACGTTTATGCCGCATTAGGGGTAAAATGAAGAGGCGAGTTTGGATACGCGTCGGCGATGTTGTTCTTGTTTCTCCTTGGGATTTTCAGTCTGACACGCGTGGCGATTTAATTTGGCGTTACACCAAAGCCCAGGCGGATTTGCTCCGCAAGAAGGGTCTTTTGACAATTTCTTGATGGAGAAGACAGCTTGTCTTTTAAGGAAATTATCCGAAAAAAGTTGAGTCAAAAAGAAAAGGAATATGAAACTGAACAGTTGATGAAGGAAAAGCGCAGCGAAGAATACGAGGTTCTGGAAGAGGTTTTTGACCGCTCCACGCTCATGGTCATATATGACTTCTTAAACAAGGGCGTAATAAATGAGATTTACGGCGTTGTCAAAGCTGGAAAAGAATCTAGGGTTTACTGGGGTAAAGATGCTGAAGGAAAGGAATTAGCCATAAAAATCTACTTGACGGTTTCCGCGGAGTTCCGCAAGGGGATACTAAAATACATCGAAGGCGACCACCGGTTCAAGGGCGTAAAAAGGGACACACGCTCCCTAATCTTCGCGTGGGCACAAAAAGAATTCAAAAACCTCGAGCAAGCAACAACCGCAAAAGTGCGCGTGCCAAAACCAATAGCCGTAAAAAACAACGTGTTAATAATGGAATTCATAGGCAAGGACGGTGTCCCAGCACCATCAATGAAGGAGTTGCCGCCGAAAAACCCAGAAAAAGTCTATGCCACGATTCTTGAGTATTTGCGGAGGCTTTATCTCAAGGCTGAACTTGTGCACGGAGACCTAAGCGAATACAACATCATGATTTGGAGAGGTCGCCCAGTAATATTTGACATATCACAAGCGGTTCCAACTTCACATCCGATGGCGAATTTCCTACTACGAAGAGACCTAACCAATATAAACAAGTATTTTAGTAGGTTAGGCGTTGAAGTGCCACCGGTTGAAGAGTGCTACATGAGGGTTACAGGCTTTGGCTAAACCAAGCGCATTTGTTAGAATACCAAAAGACCGCATAGGCGCATTAATCGGACCAGAAGGGAAAACAAAAAAGGCTATAGAGGAGAAGCTTGCCGTCACACTTCAAATAGAAAGTGACGCTGGAGGCGTAACGATAACGCTGGCTGAAAACGCGCGCGACCCATCAACGCTTTTCAAGGCGAAGGACGTTGTAACAGCAATTGGACGCGGATTTTCGCCTGAGCACGCATTCCGCCTAATCAGAGACGAAGAAGCAATGCTTGACATAATTGACTTACGCCTAATCTTTGGAAAATCAGAATCAGACCTGAGGCGGGTGAAAGGACGAATAATCGGAATGGACGGCAAAACGCGGAGAATAATTGAGGAGTTGACGGAAACAAACATATGCGTTTACGGGCACACCGTTGGCATAATCGGAAATGTCGAACAAGTGCAAGCAGCAAGAGAAGCAATACAAATGCTAATAGAAGGAAGCTCGCATGGCACAGTTTACCGCTACCTACACAAGAAACGCCGCGAACTAAAGAGAAAAATGATGGAATTGTGGGAGAAAACAGAAGAGTAAAAGGTTGGCGAGCTCGCCGCACTCAAGATCCCAATCATTTTGGTTCAGCGGGGCCAGAGTCGTCATCGCCCGCCAAAAAAACTAAGTTTGGACTTAGATAAAAAGTTATAGGAAACAACCAAGTGTTGAAGTTTTATGCTTAAAAAGATTCGTGTTGTGCCTTTAGCTGCTGAAAGTTTGGGCGTTAGGTCAATGTGCACCTATGTGGAAACGCCTGACGTGAAGGTTCTTTTGGATGCTGGTGTTTCGTTATGCCCGCAGCGTTTTGGTTTGCCTCCGCATCCACTAGAGTTTAAGGCTATAATTGAATCGCGTAGGCGCATTGCGGAAGCTGCGAAAAAGGCGGAAATCGTAACATTGAGCCATTACCATTTTGACCATCACACGCCCTCGTATGAGGATTGGCTTTGCAATTGGACGGCTGAAACTGAAACTGCACGGCAAATTTATGAGGGAAAAACAGTCTTAATGAAGGATCCCAAAGAGAGCATAAACTTTAGTCAGCGGCGCCGAGGATGGATTTTCCAAAAAACTGGCGGAAAATTCGCAGCGAAACTCGAAGTTGCAGATGGGAAAACGTTTCATTGTGGCAAATTAACAACAATAAAATTTTCCAAACCTGTCTTTCATGGACCGGAAGATTCGGCTCTCGGATGGGTTTTGATGACCACTGTGGAATGTGGAGATGAAAAGTTCATGTTTGCTCCAGATGTTCAAGGACCAATGGCGAAGGAGACGCTGGACATAATTGCGGAGGAGAAGCCCCAGCTTTTGATGATTGGCGGACCACCATTATATTTGGCTGGATTTAAAGTTAATGATTGGCAAGTTCAAGTTGGATTAAATGGTTTGGGGCGTGTTGTCGAAATTGCAAAGATGGTTATTTTGGAGCATCACATTTTGAGAGACGAGAAGTGGCGTGAAAAAGTAGAGGGCATATTCGACAAGGCACGTGAAGCGGACTGTAAAATTTTAACTGCCGCCGAGTTTCTAGGCGTAAAAAACGCCTTTTTGGAGGCCTATAGGCGAAGACTTTATGCTGAAAATCCGCCGACAAGCGAGTTTGAAAAATGGATGCGTGGAAAAACGACAAACAAAAAACATGTTAAACCGCCAATTTAGTTTATAACCAAAATTCGATGTTCAACCAATTAACTTTTCAATTTCAACAACACATCTTTTTAGGTTTTTTACGTCCACATCGCAGAATGGCGCTAATATTCCATTTTTATCTAAGGCCGCACGCAGTTCCTCAATTAATATTCCAGAATCCTTCACGCCGCAACTTGGGCTGCCATCAACACCCATGATAATTTTCAGCTTTATCCCGTGTCTTTTATATTCGCTGACCTGCCTCGCAAGTTCTTCAGCAATTTTTCTGCATAAACCTCTAAACTCTAAATTGTCATATTGTTCCCTCGTTTTTGGCGTTCTTGTCAACCCAGCGTATGCGAGTTCTGGACATACCATCTGAATCACGCCAACATCATTACGAACAAGAATATCCATTACTTCGTTTATTATGCCAGGCCTTTCAGCCAAACCAAAAACGCGGGAGTTCTGATTTAAAATGCAATGTGCGACTAATGCTAGTTTCCCACCTCTATTATTCTCGAAAATTTTCTTGCTCTTCAAAGATTCATCCCCATTAAGACAACATTCTCATAATTTTCGTTTCTTTTAACTTTCCTAATGCCTTCAACTTCAAATCCTATTTTCTCCGCAATTCTCAGCATCGCCTTATTTGCGGCAAGCGTTTCCAACTCAAGTTTTAGGAACCCTTCATCCCTAGCTTTTTCAATGGCAAATTTTAACATGCATGTTCCAAAGCCCCTATTCCAATAGTTTGGATGGACAGATATGCCAACATCGCCGATGTGTGGGTTTTCGTTCTTACGTTTCACGCCAACAAAACCAATAACTTTGCCATCCAACTTTCCAACAAGAAATAGCTTATCCCTTTCTATTTGAAGCCTTTCAATAGCCTCTTTAAAAGAACGATACATCTCAGTCTTATCGCCAGCATACACATCAATGTTCCAACGCATAACGTCTGGATGCGTCTCAATCTCAGCAAGCATCCAAAAAATCCTCATCCCTAAACACATGAAACCGCCCATCAACAACCTCAAAAGCCATGGCAACACCGGCCGCAGGGTTAAAACACCGTATATGGGGCCGAGGCCGGGATTTGAACCCGGGCACTAGGCTTGCTGTCGTGGATTATGCTCACGTCCACAGGCCTATAGGCTTCCAGGCTACCTCACCTCGGCCACTTTTTAGGTGATTTCGGTTTGCCATTGCTATTTGTTTTGTGGGGCGCTTATTTAGGTTTTTGAGTTTGTTAATTTTACGTTTTGCTGTGTTGTTAAATTGATAGCCCCTCTAGTTTTTCTTTGCGCTGGTTTTGATCTGGATTTGGAATGTGAATTATATGAACTTATGGCATGTTGATTGAGCTCTTCTTGGACGAGAAGCTTCGTAAAATGCTCAAATATGGCAATTGAAGAGATTCTTGAGTGGTATACTTCCGGCCTTTCGAAATAGGGGCTGTTCATAGCCTATTGCATTGTTGGTTAAAAGCTTATATGCGTTTTACGTTTAAATTGAATCGGTGGAAGTGTTTATATGAGAAAGTTTGAGTCCCTCACTTTGCTGTTTGTTGTTTTGTTTTCAATGTTTGCTCTGGCTTTCTCCATGGTTGTTGCTGAATCGCTAGTCCACGAGGAGATTATTGTTGTTTATGCCATTCCACCGCAAGACGATTCCATGAATAATCCGCATTATGCACTACTTCCATATCACTGGTACACAACAATCAACTATTGGATAAACCCATCAAACAAGTATGGATTTTCCACTTCGGCTGTTGTCGCAGTTATAACAACGGCGGCTGAGACTTGGGATGCTGAAACAAGTTTTGAAGTTTTCGTTTACAAGGGGACAACCACCAGAACGGCTGGGAGACGCGATGGCTACAACGTTGTTTCGTGGGGCGCTTATCAAGCTGGTGTTATAGCGGTAACTTATATATGGGCAAGTGGAAGCCGAATCGTTGAAACAGACTGCCGCATGAACACCTATTATACGTGGAGTTTGAGTGGTGAGGCTGGAAAGATGGATGTGCAGAACATTATGACACATGAGTTTGGGCACTGGTGCGGCTTAAAAGACTTATACAATGATGTTGACTATTGGCTGACAATGTATGGCTATGCAAACTTTGGCGAAACGTACAAACGAACACTTGGACTAGGCGACATCTTAGGACTTCGAGCAGTCTACGGTTCATAAACCGAAACTCCATCAAACACATCCACATTTTCTTTGATTGTGAATTGCACCCTATTCTAAATGTTATATAGGCTTACTTGTGAAAATCATGTTTGGTGCCATGTTTGATTGAAAGTGTTTACATAAAAGTTTTGGTTGACGATGCTTTGGGCGGTAAAGGCGAATCTAAACTTGTTGCTAGGCATGGCTTGTCAATGCTTGTGCAAGCTAAAGCGAAGGATATAGATGTTTGTGTCCTTTTGGACACTGGATCTTCTGCAGAGGCTTTGATAAATAATGTTGACGTTGTTGGCATTAATCTTCGAAAGATTGACGCTATAGTGCTTAGTCACGGACATTATGACCATGTGAATGGTTTGATTCCGCTGCTTAGGTCTGTTGGCAAAAGCGTTCCAGTTTTTGCCCATCCAAATGCGTTTCACCCAAAATTCTCTTACAAGAAAAAGCTTAGGTTTATAGGTGCTTCCTTTTCACTTTCAGACGTTAGGAAGGCTGGGGGTGTCCCAATCTTGACTAGGGAAGCTGTTAAAATTGCGGAGGGCTTAATGACCACTGGCGAGGTTGAACGCGTTAACGATTATGAAAAGCCTGAGGGGTTCTTAACTTTTAAGAATGGACGTCTCGTTGAAGATGCGCTTGTTGATGATCAAGCGTTAATAGTTAACTTGAAAGGTAAAGGTTTGGTAATTTTAACTGGCTGCGCACATTCTGGCGTAGTGAACACCATTTGCCACGCACAGAAGATTACAGAAATAGAGAAGATTTATGCAGTTTTAGGCGGCTTTCATCTAATCAACGCAACAAGCAAGAGGCTACACAAAACAATTGAAACCTTAAAGGATCTCAGCCCAGAATTCTTGGGACCGTGCCACTGCACTGGAAAGAGGGCTATTCGTTGGCTTGCCGAAGCTTTCGGGAGTAAATGTCGACAAATAAAAACTGGGGACGTTATAAGGTTTTAGCTTCTTAAGAGCCCATAAAAAGGGAAAGCAGCCTATAGGCGATTCCGCCTAGTATTAGGGCTAAGCCAACGTCAACAAGGGCTATTGCCAACGCCTTTTTCCATCCGAACTCTCTTATACACGCGGCTATTGTGGCTATGCATGGAATGTAAATCATAACCACAAGTGAGAAGACAATCATTTGGACCGCCCCTAAACTCGCCAGCGTCATGCCTTGCTGTAGCAAGGCGTTTTCGAGAAGGATTAGAGCTAATTCTTTACGCAATACGCCGAAGATTAATGGTATGCCCGCTACCGCTGGGAGCCCAAGCCAACCGCTTATGAGTGGCTTTAGGGCGTTCACCATATAGTTCATGAAACCTGATAGAGCTAGAATCTCTATGGCTAGGCTTCCAGCGACAATTATTGGGAAAGCCACATAAACAAAGTCCTTTGTTCTGCTCCAAGTTTTAATTGCAATTAGCTTTGCTGAAGGCTTTTTGTAGGGCGGCATTTCCATGAGTAGTCCTACCGGCTCGCCTGGAAGCGCCTTAAACGCTATTCTGCCCAAAACAAAGACTAGTACGAGGTCAAAGGCGTATAGGGCTAATGCCGCGTGTAATCCAACATATCTGCCAACCAAGCCAAGGATGACAACTGTTCTTGCGGCGCATGGAATCAGCATGACAACAAACGCAGTTAAAAAGCGCTCGCGTTCAGTCTCCATTATTCTGCAGCCTATGCATGCGGGGACACTGCAGCCATAACCAAGCATTAGCGGGATGAAGGCTTTTCCATGCAACCCTATCTTGTGCATGATGTTGTCCATTAGGAATGCTGCTCTTGGTAGGTAGCCGCTGTCCTCAAGAAGCGCCAACATCACGTAGAAGGGTATTATGTATGGCAAGGCTATTGTTATGCCTGCGACTATACCGCCGACCAGTCCATGGTTGATTAGTTCTACTGCTGCTGTGGGAAGGAACGGCGACAAAGCCTCCGTGATGTATGCGGTTAGGCTTTCGAAAATAGGGTTTATTGCTTCTGACAGCATGTTTCCGCCGACAAATATTGTGGTGAATATTAACGCCGCTACTGTCGCTAAAATTGGGTAGCCAAGCATCTTATGCGTTGTTACGGCGTCGAGCTTCTGTTCTAGGCTTATTCTGGGCGGAGACTCTATTATGACTGTTTCTTTTGCAATTTTGTTTGCAAGCGAATACCTTTCAGAAACCAAAACCACGGGCGAAGGCTCCCCATGCATTTTTTCAATCTCTGAAGCTATTTTTTCAGCGTAGCCTATAACGTTGCTTCCGTTCTCATAGTTTCTCAGTTTTCCAGCAACATCAGCATCTCGCTCCAAAAGTTTTATGGCTATCCACCTTGCAGGATAAACTGTGCATAAGTGGGCGAGCTTTTCTGCAACTGTTTTTTCTAATTTTTGGATTTTTTCTTCAATTTCGCCTCCAAACCTGACCTTTAAAGGATTTAGCCTTACCTCGCCGTTTATGACCATAATAACTGTGGAGAGCAATTCGTTTATTCCGCTTCCAGTAATGGCAACTGTTGGAACGACTGGAACCCCTAAAATCTCGGAAAGCTTTTGCACGTCTATTCTTAT
This sequence comes from Bathyarchaeia archaeon, assembly GCA_038883655.1. Lineage (GTDB taxonomy): Archaea > Thermoproteota > Bathyarchaeia > Bathyarchaeales > Bathycorpusculaceae > JAVZLQ01. Next base: position 254,334 of record JAVZLQ010000002.1, on the reverse strand, counting down.
GCCCTTTTTTGCTGCTAGGTCGACTTGGTTTAGGGCAACAATTATTGGCGCTTCAAGTTCTAAAAGCTGGAGCGTAAAGTAGAGGTTGCGTTCAAGTGCAGAGGCATCCACCACATTGATTATTATATCTGGCTTTTCAACGGCAATATAATCGCGTGAGACGATTTCTTCCATAGAAAAAGTGGAAAGCGAATATATTCCAGGTAAGTCGATGACGCGAATCTTATAGCCTTTAAAGTGGAGTGTTCCTTCAGCCCTCTCAACGGTTTTTCCAGGCCAGTTTCCAACGATTTGGTTTAAACCCGTAAGCTGGTTGAATATGGCGCTTTTTCCAACGTTCGCGTTCCCAGCAAGCGCTATCCTTAGGGTTTTCCTTTCCTCAGAATCTTTTACGCTTTTCGCTTGTGTGTGGCAGCTAGCCATTCGACTCTTTCCTCAAGGGTTTGACGAAAATTTTTGAGGCTACCCCGTAGCCTAGGGCTAGGGCTACGCCTCTAACTTCCACTTCGACTGGACCGCGGAAGGGGCATTTCTTGGTGAGTTTAACTTCAACTCCTGGGGTTAATCCCATTTCGGCTAGTCTTCTGATTAGCCCGAAACCGCCGATGGCATGTGCTACTATGCCTTTTTCCCCTTCCGGGAGATCAATTAGAGAAATTATCTGCTCGTTGCTTGGTGAGCCTTGTCTCTTGTCTTTCGATTCCATTGTGTTCACCTCTTTGCTCTTGCTTTTCTAACCCATATTCGCGAAATGTCCTCGTTGCTTAGGCTGCTTTCTTTCCCAGCGACGCATAAAACCATGCTTAAGGGTTTTCTTTTTACGATGTGTATTGGGACGCCTGGCTTTATTCCGATGTTTGCGAATTTTGCGAGTGTCTGGCGTTTTCCATCAGTTATTTTAGCCACTATAACTGTTTCGTTTAGGGCTGTCTCCGCAAGCGGATAACACGACTCCTCCTCTATTTTCCCATTTTCAGCAGGTATGGGGTTTCCGTGGGGGCAAACCCTTGGATGTCCAAGCTTCCTCTCAATAAGCTGTATGACGTCCTTTGAAAGTGCATGTTCAAGTTTGCAGGCGCTTTCATGGACCTCACTCCACTCAGCCTTCAAAATGTCCGTTAATAGCCTCTCGGCAAGCCTGTGCCTTCTCAAAACGTCCAGAGCCAGCCTTTCGCCTTCAGCTGTAAGCCTAACTCCCCTGTATGGCTCGTGCCTAACTAAACCATGTCTTTCCAAATGCTCAATAGTGTTAGTTATGGAGCCTGGCACAACATTAAGTTCCTTGGCTAGTTCAGAAGTTTTAGCGACACCACTTCTTTTTTGGAGTCTGTAAATTGCCTCAACGTACTCCTCAGCCTCACTTGAAAGCTCAACGCTCATTCATGGACCTCAAATTACGAGATCTCGTAACTTAAAATGAAGGCGCAACCCAATAAACCTTTCGCAAGCTCGAAGTAAAACGAAACTTAAATAATCAATAAAAACAGAAAACAAAGCAGCGAAAAGTTCTATTAAGAAACTATTGTGATATCCATTAAGAGTCCATGCTAAAGAGAAAGCTTGTGTCCTGTTTCACGTATATATTGACGTGTAAGGACATAAAAATTCGTAAAGATTGTTCGCTTGTACTTGCGAAAATAGACGAATCGTTCAAAATTTAATAAAAAAGGAAAAATTAAAACTAAGAACTCTGTTTTTTTACAAGAATTATTTTAACTGCAACATAGCATTTTCTTTCTATTAAAATAACGAACTGCGAATTTACAGCATAACATGCACAGTAAAACTTTACTTCCTAGATGCTGCATGCAAAGGCATCACAGGGCAGTGCGATTATTCCTTGTGAGTTAAAACCTATAAAATATCCCGCGAAAGGAGGAACACGTACAATAGTGATCACTACGTATAGGATTGAAAGATTTGAAATGATTTCTATAACTGAATAATGCCATGCCCACCCATGCTGACGCAATGGTTCAATCGGAAGTAAGGGATTGCCTAGCCAGACAATATGTTTATGAAATCAAGTATCAAATTTTTCAAGTTCCGAGCACCGCAAACAGATTCTTTTTGAATTTATCCTTGATTGCCTATTACTTGGATTATTACGGTTCGTCTTCTCGGATAAACATCTGTTTCTACAAAAACGAGCGATTGCCAAGTTCCAAATTCCACTCTGCCATCTATTATTGGAAGCGTTTTGTCTGGTGGCAAGAGCACTGACCTTAGGTGTGCATGGGCGTTTGATGGATGTGCGTACCCACCATGTTTTGGAACTATTTTTTCTAGGAGGGCTTTTATGTCGTTTAGTAAGCCGTATTCATTTTCTGTTAGTATTAGTATTCCAGTTGCATGTGGCGCGAAAACGTGGACTATGCCGTTCTTTATTCCCGACCTTGAAACTGCCTCTTGAACCTTACCTGTTAAGTCCACGAAGTCTATTTCGCCTTTTGTTGAGAAGTTGACGGTTATGTTAAAGATTTTGAAGTTGGACAAGGAACTTTTCACTCCAACACTCTAACCATAATCAACTCGTCTATGTACTCGCCATTCTTGAAAAACTTTTTTGGAATACAACCAGTAACAGCAAATCCGACCTTCTCGTAAACGTGGATTGCACGCTTGTTGCTCGCGAACACTGATAGCGCCAAAACCTTCAAGCCCATTTCACGCGCCTTTTCAATTAACACTTTCATCATTTCTGTGCCAATGCCAACATCCCTAAAGCCATCCTTAACAATTATGCCCAAAACGCCAACATGCCTCGCAAAACCTCCACGCGGATGAATATCAGAAGATGCAACTACTTTTCCGTCAACCTCCGCCACAAGATAAAATGCCTCGCCCTTCTCTATACTCGCAAGCGTTTTAGATAACCAGTCAATCTCCTCTTCCCTAGAAACCATCTCAGTCCTAAGAATGTCAGCGTCCTCCTCAACAAGGGAATTAATGAGCTCCAGCAAATCGTTCAAATCTTCCCATCTGGGAGCGCGCAAAATAACCCGACGCCCATCCCTAGAACTAAAAGTTTTCACAATTTGACCAGCTTTCATAATAGTAAATTGCATGGCAAAACCTTTAACACTTTCCAATTTTCAAATGCTTTCGTCGATGCTTTTGTATACGGCAAGCAAAGGCTGGTGACTCTAGAAAGCAATGGTGATACATAAAAGCCAAAGGTAATCCAAATACAACCAGCGCAACCAAAAAGCAAAATTAGAATATAATAAAACGGAAAATCTAAAACATTAAGCCTACACCAAGCAAAACAAACATAAGCATTCACAGAAGATGAAAAACAAAAAATGCCACTCCAAACACTTAAACAGCCAAAAACCACTACATCAAAGCGCAAATTCTTTTCCGGCAAAGAGAAAGCTGAAGCTCCCCTTAAGAAAAATAGTGAGTCCATCTGCATTGGCTTTAGAGAACGCCAAAAACACATGGAAAACTCGAAGGGCATCGAACCTTCTGACTCTGCGCTCGGCATGGAGATTTTCGTCGGTGTTTATATGAAGCTCCAGTGAAGTCCATGCATCCGCTTTTGTAAGCGAAGCGAAAAAACATAAAAATGCCTTTTTTCCAGTTTTAAGCCTAATTTTGGCTTCTAGAATTTTTGTTCTCTCTGGCATTATATGCCGGTTTCTGCGTGGAAATTCTTTCGAATTGAAACAGTTAAAAATTTCATTTTTAATTTAGAAAAATAATTTTAAATGCAATAAATTTATGGGATATCATTAAACGATTCTCGTTTTCTATGAGTTTAGCTCTTGTTTTTGGTATATTGCCGATTTTGAAATAACCTCTATTATATTTCACGACGATGTTCTTTTTGGAGAGAAGAAGGCTAGGGGTAGATAGTTTGCCAGCAGACCCTTTTGGAAATGATGTAGAGGTAATCGAGAGAACCGTAAACGGCAAAAAGGTTAGGGTAAAGTGGGACTGGGAAAAATTCAAAAGCACAGAGGGTTTTCCAGTTGACGATAACTTGATAAACTGGGTTATTGGACAAGAGCAGGCGCTAAACGAGTGTTTCCTCTGCCTTGACGAGTGGGTCCACAAGTTAAAATGGCTTGAAAAAATGAAGTGGTATGAAAGCTGGAGCGACCCAAACAAGCCGAAAACATCAGCTAAAAGGGACATAAGCCCAGGACCATACCTACTACTTTTGGGAGACCCTGGAACGGGCAAGTCGTTGATTGGAAGGGCTTTAGCCGAAAAACTAACGCAAGTCTACAGGGAGAATGGCATAAAACTTTTTGATGTTTTGTGCTGGAAAAATCCAGTTCTGCCAAGTCAGCCGAAAATCTCGATTCACAAAGCTGGCGAAGGCAAGAAAATCCTTGTTAAAGAACAACTGAAAGAGCTTAAGAGGAAGTTTGTCACGAAAGTTGGGCTTAAAGCCCTACAAATAATGCTAATAGTTATGGGTTTATTCCTGTTAGGTTTAGGCTTCTACTTTATTTATCAAGCATGGCAAACGTGGGAGATAAATCCTCTCATCTACGGGCAAGAAACACTGCAAGAATACTACAACTACAATTTTATGGATTACCTTGTAAACAGATTCGTCACCATAGTGCCAGTAACATTCATTCCGGGCGGGAGCCTAATATTCTTCGGAGTCTTTATCTGGTGGTTCTCAAAGCTTGGCGGAATGGGAAACCTTAGAGGCATCGGCGGCGCCCAGCAAACAGAAGTTCCAAAACTGATAGTTGACAACAGCTCTGGACACGCACCCTTCGTCGATGCTACTGGACACAGAAGCGCCCAGCTGTTCGGTTCAATTGCATGGGATCCGTACCAAACTGGCGGGTTGGGAACACCAGAACACCAGAGAGTCACGGCTGGAGACGTGCATAGGGCTTCACTTGGAATACTATACATAGACGAGATTAAGAATTTGGACCCAGAAGAGGCTATTACGCTTTTGACAGTTCTTGAGGATGGGCAGCTGCCAATAACCATTAGGGGTAGGTGGCATGGCGGTGACACAGCGGCGATGGCCGTTTCGACAGAGCCCGTTCCAGCCATAACATTTCTTGTAGGTGCTGGAAACTTTGACAGCATTGGGCAGATTCACCCTGCATTGATGGATAGGATTTACGGTTATGGCAAGGTTGTGCGGATGAATAATGATATGCCAAACACTGTGGAGAACCGCCGCAAATACGTTCAGTTCATAGCTCAGGAAGTTAAACGCTTCAATTTAATACCGTTCAGCCGCGAGGCATGCGAGGAAATAGTTGAGGAAGGCAGAAGGCGAAGCAACAAGCGAGACGCCCTAACAACAAAGTTCAGACCATTAATTTCGATAATCAAGACTGCGGCGACACTTGCCATGAACGAAAACTGCAAAATCGTTGAAAGGCGCCATGTGCGCGAAGCCATAGAACACCACTGCAAAACAATTCAAAGGCAAATACTTGAGCATGAAATGAACGAACGTGGAAAACTTTTGGAGATTTCGCCGAAAGGAGTCAAACTTGGACAGATATACGGCTTAGCAGTCGTAAAGGACCCCTACAGTGGAGAAATGACTGGAAGCGTCCTCTGCGTAAAAGCGCATATGGTTAAAAGAAGTGAATTGTCACGAAACTACCCAATTAAGGGCTATTACAAAGTTACTGGTGTTGCGAAGGGACAAAGCTTCATAGCGGACAGCATAGCAAAAGTCCGCAGCGTAATCCTACAAAAATACGGCATAGACATAGCTCAAGACTATTTAACACACATAGACTTCGCCCAATCTTACGGCGTTGACGGCCCATCAGCGGGCGTAACAATGGCGATACTGTTATGCTCGTTAATTGAGGGTAAACCAATAAGGCAGGATGTAGCTGTTACTGGCGAGATAAACCTTGGCGTTGGGAATGCTGTTCAAGTTACTGCTGTCGGCGGAGTTTACGAGAAGATTAAGGCTGCTGAGGCATGGGGGTTCAAGAAGGTTGTTATTCCGCAGAAGAACTACGAGCATTCAATTGACGTTAGAGATTATAAGATTGAGGTTGTGCCAGCCGCTACGCTTGACGATTATTTGAGAGAATGCCTAGTTGAAAAGCCCGAAATAAAGGTTCAAGTCAAAACATATAAACCTAGAAAGCAAGGCTAAAGGTCTCAAAATTGCAGCTTTTCAACGTCTAATCTTTATTTTTATGTTGTATTAGTTGATCGTGTATTACCAAACATCTATACATGCAACCATGTCTTCACCAGAGCAACTAGCCGTTATTTATAGCAAAAACTCGTATACAAAAGCATCGACGAAAATGCACATTTTTCAATAGTTTTTTATGTCCTGAACATTAATCAGCTTTATAGACGCGTTAGGGCAAGAGGCGTGAATATGAGAAGCGTCGATAAGGCGGAGCTTCGCAGGTGGCGAAAGAGGGGCTTTTACAGCGAGAACGTTTTGGTGAAACTTTTAATGAAGAATGGCTACAATGCCGTGCGTATTCCAGTGAGCAACCCAAGCCTAAGCCCCCTTCCAGACATAATTGCAAGAAAAGACGCTCATGTCTACGCCTTTGAGGTTAAAAATGCTGGTTATTACGCTTACTTCCCAAAACAGCAAATAGAAAAGTTGTTCAGATTTTTAAGCGAGCTTGTTCCTCTGGAAAACGAATTTAAGCATGCTGTTCTCGCTGCCCACCTAGGCAAGAAGTGGGTTTTTAGGAAAGTTGACTGGAAAGATTGGGAGAAAGGAAAAATCCCAGAGAAAGTCAGAATTTTAAAGAGAGATAGGGGAAACTTCAACTTAGAAAAGGGAAGCTAAAAGCCTTGAAGGATAAGGCGATTGTCTTTGCTTCTGGCTTGTGCAAGGTTTACGAAATAGGCGACATGAAAGTTGAAGTGCTAAAAGACGTTGACCTCAAGGTTGAAAAGGGCGAATTCACGGTCATTAATGGACCATCCGGCTCTGGAAAAACAACACTTCTAAACATCATAGGCGGCATCGACAAACCTACAAGAGGAAAAATATTTGTTTTTGGGCAGAATCTAGGCGAAAAGGACGAGGATGCCTTGGCGGACTTTCGATGCCACAAGATAGGCTTCGTTTTCCAATCATACAACCTTGTCTCCACATTAACTGTAGCCGAAAACATAGCCTTTCCAATGGAGTGGACTCGAACGTCGGGAGATGAGATAGAAAGGCGTGTGAAAGAGTTACTCGAAACTTTTGGCTTGCAGCACAGAGCGGAACATTTCCCCTTTCAATTGAGCGGTGGAGAACAACAACGTGTAGCTTTTGCCCGCGCATTGGCAAACGACCCGCCACTCTTGCTAGTTGACGAGCCTACTGGAAATTTAGACATAAAAACGAGTTTGAAGATTATTGAAATTCTTCAACAGCTCAAGAACTATGAGAAGACGCTTATTGTTGTCACGCATGACACGCAAATATCAGCGTTGGCAGACCAAAGATTGAATTTGGAAGATGGCAAGCTGGTAAAAGTTGATGAGTGAAACAGCTTTTCCAGTAAATGATTTGCTGCGGCGAAAACTTCCGACGAGTCTGACTATCATAAGTTTGATGTTGTGTGTGGCGTCAACCCTTCTCCTTCTGTTCTTTAGCGAGAAGCTTGGCTTTGGTTTTGGAACAATTTTAGTTGAGGATAGGCTTACCGTGGGGTTTTCAGTTGCACTTTCACGTTTCATAATATTCGTCGGAATCCTAATTTTCGCTGTTGGTGCATTAATAATATCCTTTACATCTTTTATGGCCTTAGCCCAAAGAATAAGGGATATTGGACTCATGAAGGCAGCAGGATGCCCAAACAGCCTAATATTCGGCTATTTCGCAACAGAACTCCTAATAATAGATTTTTTAGGATGCATTTCTGGCGTAATACTTGGAGTAGCGGTGGATTTTGCTTCAAGTGCGCTTTTGAGCCAAATTGGCTTCCAAGTTCTGCAGAAAGCAGCAAATTTTTGGCTCATCATCCCAGTATTCATCATGTACTTTGTCTTCGCATTAATTTTTGGCATAAAACCAATCTTGGACACAGCCAAAATTGAGCCAGCAAAGGCTATTTCGCTGGTGTACAGCCTTGGATTAAGCAAGGAAAGGGAATTCAAAGGTTCATCGAAACGAAATTTAATGTTCAAATTTGCCTTAAGAAGCCTCTCCCGCCGAAAATCCGCGACATTCCGCATAATCATTTGTCTAGCAACGGTCTTCACTTTGTTGACAATCTCCGTTGCGGGCGGAATCATAGCCAGCCAAACCACCAAAAGCTGGGTTGAAAAGGCTGCTGGCAAAAACCTGATAGGCATAGCTCATCAAGAAATCCGTGAAAGATACGAGTGGTTATTGTCAAAGTTTTACGAGACAAAGGCTCAAGAACAATTCAACTACACAAAGGAAGAATATTTAATTCCAGAATTCCTCTTAAGCCAATTAAACGCCATTTTGGGAGAGAACAACGTTGACGAACGCCTAATAATAGAAACACGTGTACAGGAAAACCCTGGGCATATTATCGACCCTGAGACCAATATGGTATATTCTATTGGTGATAGCCGAAGAGGCGAGTCTCTCGTTGTTGGAATTAAGCCTAGAAACGTTTTATGTAACTGGTTTCTAGAAGGCAAGTTGTTTGGTGAGAACGAGTTCGATAAAGCTTTAGTGGGCGACTCTCTAGCCCATAAAATCTTCAGCATTCCATTGAACCAAAGTATAACAATGTTCGACAAAAGTTTCGCTGTCACTGGCGTTTGCGTCGACCCAATAAACAATGGGAATGTTACATATGTGCACTTAAAGACATTACAGAACATAACTGGCATATCGGGCGTCAATCTTGCCTTGATTAGGGTTTCAGAGGTCAATCGCGAAGAAATTATCGGCACAATTTACTATCTTATTCCAGATTACTTTGAGGTCTTCGAACTTGACGAATTTTTAGACAAAAGTCTCGGTTTTCTAAATTATATTTGGTCTGCGATTATGCTTTTACCGCTTTTCTCGCTACTTTCTGCTTCGCTTTGCCTAGCGGGCTATGTGATGTTAGCTATAACTGAGCAACGTCAAGAATTTGGCGTTTTAAGGGCTGTTGGCGCCAAGCCTAAAGCCGTCGTAAAAGTTGTTTCTTGGCAAAGCATCACAATTTTGCTTTCAAGCTGCATCGTTGGAATAGCGTTTGGGGTGATGGCTACGCTGCTTATCTTGGTTCCAGAACCCCTTGTAACAAGCTATACCATAATGGAGATTGCTGGAATATTGTTCATGGCTTTAGTGACAATATTTGCTGTAAGCCTATATCCAGCTGTAAGGTTTGCAAGAAAACCAGTCCTTGAAATCATAGCCCAATAGAAAGGCTTTTAAATAAAACTCTAAAAGGCTAATTTTTAAGCATTCTAATGTATAATTTAGGAGATTAAAAAGTGAATGTTCAAAGAAACTTGATTATTACAATTCTAAAACTAACCAAAAATGGACCAGTTTCACATAAACTAGTAAATAAAGAAGCTAATATTCCACTGCAAAATTGTAGAAAGTTGCTGTTAAAATTGCAAAACGATGGACTAATTTATGTTAACGGTTTTCTTGTTAAAGCTGACGGGATACAACGCTTAAACCTGGCTGTTAAAGCCCTAAGTATAGGCGCAGACATCGAAACCGTAAGCGCCTTTCTGCGGTGGCAAGAGTTTGAAGATATTGCTGCAACAGCTTTGGAGAGAAACGGCTACAGCGTAGCGAAGAATATCCATTTTAGTTATGCTGGGCGGAAATGGGAAATGGATGTTGTTGGATGTAGAAAACCAATAGCCCTATGCATCGACTGTAAGCATTGGCACCGTGCAATCTTGCCTTCGGCTTTAAAAGAGATTGTTGAGGAGCAAACGCAGAGAACATGGGCTTTCGCTGAAGTTCTGCCAACCCTTGCGGATAAGGTTGAGTGCGCTATGTGGGATAGTGTGTGCTTAGTGCCAGCAGTTATATCACTTGTTGCCGGAAAGTTCAAGTTCTACGATAACGTGCCAATCGTCCCAATCCTGCAACTTCAAGATTTCCTAAGCCAATTGCCAGCATACGCTGACTCTTTAAGGCATTTCACAAAACCCTAGCCGACAAGTTCAACTGTTGTCCCCAAAGCTTGACCCGGCAAACCTCTTCTGAACCTAGCCCTAACCAAGCCTTTCTTTCCATGCAAAGCCACAACCTTACCTACAATCCTGTTTTCCCCGCATTTCCATGCAACCTTCCGTCCAACAAGCCTACACGCTTCAGAAAAAGATTTCACATGGCTGAACTGGATTATGCACTCTTTAGATCTCTGACTTTTGGGGCCAACACGATAGTTAACGATGATTCCAGTAGTTTGCTGGGTCAAACGTCCATCACCGCAAATTCTCTTAGACAAAAGTGAGGTTTTAAATTCATTTCGGTTCACAAGCTGCTGTTGCGAATATGGAAACAGTAATAAGAAAATTCGCTGAAACAAGATTTTATCAAAAAGGTCTTTAAAATGTTTAATAGGTATGTTTCCAAAACCGCAAAGTCAAGGGCGCTGTATGAAAGGGCAAAGAAGGTTTTGCCCGCTGGAGTTTCATATGGCATAAGGTTTTTTGAGCCATATCCATTTTACTCGGCCAAAGCGAAGGGAAGCAAACTTTACGACGTTGATGGAAATGAGTACATAGACTTTTGGCTTGGACACACAGCGCTTATACTTGGACACAGCCCAAAACCAGTAGTTGAAGCTGTTAAGAAACAGATTGAAAATGGCACACATTATGGAACATGCCACGAACTGGAAATAGCATTAGCAGAACAAATTGTAAAAATGGTTCCAAACGTGGACATGGTGCGCTTCGCAAACTCTGGAACAGAGGCGAATATGTATGCTGTTCGCCTAGCAAGAACCTACACAAAGAGGCGCAAAATTGCAAAGTTTGAGGGCGGATGGCACGGCGGATATGACGCTTTACACATAGGCGTGAAGTACCCATTTGACATGCCAGAATCAGCAGGATTAACGCTTGGAGCTACACAAGACACTATGCTCTTGCCGTTCAATGATAGCGAAGGAGTAAGAAAGAAATTACGGGACGAAAAGGATGTTGCCGCAATAATAATCGAACCAGTTTTGGGCGCCGGAGGCGGCATACCTGCAAAAAAAGAATTTTTGAAGGAACTTAGGGAAATTTGCGATGAAAAAGATATTCTGCTAATCTTCGACGAAGTGATTACTGGATTTAGGCTGGCTCCAGGAGGCGCTCAACAATTTTTCGGCGTTAAGTCCGACATCACTGTTTTTGGGAAAATTTTGGGCGGCGGCTTTCCAGTAGGCGCCTTTTGTGGAAGAAGGGAAATAATGGAGAAGCTTGATACGACAATTTACGAAAGACCCAATTACGCTTTTCACGGCGGAACATTCACAGCAAACCCGATAACGATGACCGCCGGCTTAGCAACGCTGAAAATTTTGGAGGACGGCAAACTAATAAGGGAGCTAAACGCGCTTGGAGACAAGATAAGGGAGGAGTTAAAGGAAATCTTCGAAAAGAATGAAGTAGACGCTCAGGTTACGGGTACAAGCTCAATTTTCAACGTGCACTTTACCAGTGAGAACGTTAAGGATGCGAAAGCCGCTTTTATGGCTGACAGAAAGAAACTTTTAGAATATAACTTGGAGTTAATTGCAAATGGAGTATTCTTCCTTCCAACGCATAACGGCACGCTCAGCACAGCCCACACAAAAAGTGACATAGAAAAACTTTTCGAAGAAACTGAAAACTACGCAAAAAACAAAAATAGACAAAAATAACCTTATAACTTGCCTTTTCCGCGTTTAAGCATAAGCTCAGCCCTTTTTAAATCCAACGGAGTATTCACATTAAAGAATGTCTTAAGCTCTGAATCCAACTGCTGCAAAACAAGAGTTGAAACATAACGGACTTCACGCAAAGCATTTATCATTGACCGCATATTCAAACCGCCAGCAACCAAAGCCCTTTCAGCAGCATCAAAAGCTGGTTTGACACGATAAACTGCTTGCAGTGGTTCTATGTAACCGTTCGGCCAACGTGGAATGGCTGCATTTTTGTTTATACAAAGCTCAAAGAGCAGTGAAACTATTTCTTTTGTTATGAATGGTGTGTCGCATGGAAGCAGTATGGCATATTCGCCGCATGCCATTTTTAAGCCAGTTAATGCCCCAAGAAGTGGAGTACGCATCTGTCCTTCATCAATCACCAGCCTAACATCAGAACCGAGCACTTTTATGTAGTTTTCAAGTTGAATTTTTGAGCTGACAACAACAATCTCTTCCTCGACAACCCCTTCTACAGCATCTAAAACATACCTTATGAGGGGTCTATTTGCCAGCGGCATTAACCCCTTATCCTTTCCGAATCTGCTGGAAACTCCTCCAGCGAGGACTATTGCCGACCTATCCAATAACAGTTAGTCTCCAATTTTCATTTTGACTTTGTTAGGGCGCGAACGGCTTCCGCAATTATAAACAAGCCCATAAGTATTATTACGATGGCATACCATGGCAACGTTTGCAGGTAGCCCGTCGCAGCCAAACCGCCAAGGATAAAGGCTAATACGCCTATGAACAAGCTGAACTTGTTTAGTTCCATTCCCAGCCCAGTTCTGGCAACGCTTAATCCGATTAGAATTATACCCGTCCCAACAGCGATGTAAGGCAACATAACTTCAAAAGTTATTCCATAACCGGTCATGGCTAAGCTGACGCCAATCATGACGAAAAACAATCCCCATGCAAGGGATGTTAAGGCAACATTTTTGTTCAAATCTTGCACCACACAAAGTGAAACGTTTACGGACAAGTAATATAAGATTATCGCACAAGTCCGTGTATGAAATATTACTAATGCGGAATAGCCCATATTACCCAACCAAGGCAAAGTCAACATGAAGAGGGTAAACATCAATGAACTCGGAAATTAAGGAACTCAACAGAATAATTTGCAAGCAATGTGATGAAAAAGACTATGAGAGATGCAGAAACTGCAAAATACATCAGTTGATAAACAAAATAGCAAACGGTGGCAGCTAAATCAAAACACCATCAATTTTGTCCGCTATACCTTCCAGAATCCTTGTAAATGGGTGCTCAGTTTTCTCTTGGACAAATATCACGTGTCCTTCACCCTTCAATATATCGCAGAAACATGGAATTACGCCCAAAAGTGGTGCTTGATAAACATCCTTAATTCTGGATTGGAGCTCTTTTCCACCCTTTAACGCGATGTCATTCAAAACTTTGTTAAGGACAATTTCAGTTTTCTTTTCAAACAACTCGTAAAGTTCCTTGAGCATACGCTTTGTACCATCAACATCAGACCTATCAAATGTTGTTGCTACAATAATAACATCAGCGCTTACAATCGCGTTTATTGAGGAATACTGTAATCCTGGGCTGGTATCAAAAATTATGTAGTCAAATCCCCTATCATTTAAAAGCGAGTTTCTGAGAGACAAGAGTCTTCCTAAAGCGCGCATCTCCCACTTCCTGTCCTTCGCGGTCATGTCCCTAATTGCTTCTGTTGCAGGGTTGGCAAAACCAACGAAAAACTTACCATTATTTTTGATTCTGTCGCTCAAATCCACCAAAACCTTGTCAATTTCACAAGTGCCATTCAAGTAATCGTTCATCCAATAATTAACATTCTCAACTTTAAGAAGCGTTACAATGCTCGGGGCTCGAAAGTCGAGGTCTAGAAGGCAAACCTTTTTGCCGCGTCTGGCAAGTGTTGCCGCCAAGTTTATTGATATTATTGTCTTTCCAGTTCCACCCTTGTAGGAGTGAATAGCAATTACCTTGCCCATACAAATCACCCTTGCCCTTCCCTGTCAATGTAAAAGTAGGCTTTACGTCCCTTACGCTCCTTCTTCAAATACCCCATAATAACAAGCTGATTCAAATACGCGCTTTCAACAGCCCTAGCCCTTCGGGTCTGCTGGGCTATCTCATCTGCAGTAGCTCTTCCAAGCCTACAAACAGTCATCGCCGTCTTCCTAAGGTGATCCGGCATTGAAAGCAACGTCATAACATCCAACGGCGCTTCGGGCAAAGGTTGAAACTCTTTTCTTTCACGCTTCTGCAGTTCGATTATTATTTCCATTTTCTCATTTAGCTTTTCAAGGTTTTCCTTAATTTTTTCAAGAATCTGTAGAGGCTTTTTGCCTAATGCTTCCTCTTTTGCCACTTCTTTTCCCCATTGTGTATTACACTTGTACAGTATGGTAGAAGCTCAGAGACTTTATTAAGTCTTACGAAACACTCATCTTTATTCACGAAACACACACAAACTACTTACAACAAAAACCAGTTCTTGAACAAAAGGCGCCCATAAGCAAGATGAATAACAACATAAAGATGAATAAAGCCGCAGTGTACTGTGCGGCGAATATCGTTAACTCCTCTAACATGGCACATCGTAGAAATGAAAAGATTCAGAGAAATAAAAAATGTATTTCGATGTTTGAAATATTATTAGAAATGATTTTTGTTATAGAAAGTTTGGAATTTAATATGGCACCAGCGCCTTGTTTCTGGCTTCTTCGACTATTGGCAACACCTGCTTGAGTTCTCTGAAGTATTTGAGCACCGTTATGCCCTTCTGCGTTATCGCATAAACAACTCTTCTTTTGCCAACAGTCCTTTCCTCGATTAGGTTTTGTTTAATCAAAAAGTCCAAGTACTCCTTAAGCACACTACAGTTCACGTTAGCCTTATACATTATATGCGTCAGTTTTAATGGGCCACGATGGGCTAACACTTTAAGTATGTCTATATACATCTCGAGTTTGGAACGCCTCATCATCCAAACCTCTTGGCGATATTTTCAACCTCTTTATATAAAGCTTTTATGGATTCAAACTACGTCTTATTCCTATTTACTCTGCGTTAGTAGCTCCTTTTCCTCTGCACTCGCATTAACACGTTTATTCTATTTTGGAAAGCCGTAACCATGTCATCTAACAATATTTTTTGCAATTCCGCCGAAAGTCCCTTAATGTTTTCTTTAAGAGCCTTAGCCATCTTAGCTTCCAAATCTTTCCTTTGCTTTGATGTTAAGTCTTGCTTCAATGAGTTTCCTCCACCTTTTTACGCACAAGAATAGGCATGGAGCATATAACTAACTTATGAATTCAAAATCCATATTCAGAATACATGTGGCGCTTTAGAGAACATTTTTATTTCTGTCGCTTCATAATTTTGTTGCCGGATGATGAGAAGGCATTAGATTGATTGACAGATGAAATCTCAGAGTTACTCGGACGGCAATTGATAAGAAAATTTTGCTCAGCTATGCTTAAAAGTGCCAGACGTTTTCCAAGCAAAGGGTTTGTATAAAAACTCATGGAATTATTTCACATCCAAAATCAAGGGAGATTTCTCCCGCACACTCCCCTTTTTTTATTATCCGCTTTTGTGAGGTTCATAAGCTATGAGTAAAAAGAGAAGAAAGAGGGTTAAACTTAACGAAATTGAAAAAGAACGCGAACTCCTCATTCTAAAATTGTTGAAGGCTGATTTGGAAGAGCTTAGGCGAGAAAAAGAGTTTGAGGAGCATATTCGTAAGAAGAGGGTTGATTATGTCCGATAGCGAAAAGGGCCTCTTAAGTTTGATTCTTTTTGCGTTGTGCTTGTGCGGTTTGATTCCTGCACTTTACCTGTTAAACTCCAGCTTCGCTTCAACGTTTGTTCTAGGCTTCTTATCGCTTGTCCTCATAGCGTTATTAATTATAATTGTAATTGCGAGGCGGTGACTTTATGCTTACCCGCTCTAGCCTTTCCGCTTCACTTTTGTTAGATTCATTAGACATTATTAGGTGAGCATATGAGCATATTGGAATCTGCACAAAAATTCTGCATGGGAAAAAGCGAGAACACTCGGAAAACCTATTTCAGCTTAGCCAATAGCCTTGAGAAGTTTCTAATTCAAAACGGCTTAACGCTTGAGAAGGCTTCACCTATGAAACTTAAAGAATGGGTTTACAGTTTTGAAAGTGCTAACAGCATGGCTGAGGCTAAACGATTCCTTTCAGCCTTGCTCAAATTCATGGGTTACGATACAAGTTTTCTGAAAACTTTGCTACGTGAGGTTAAGCCTGACTTCAGCCAATTCCGAGTGGATTTAACCTCTGAGGAAATAATGAGGCTTATCGAGGCGTGTTATGAAACCAGCTACAAGTTTGCTGTTAGCCTTATGGCCTTTAACGGTTTACGTGTAAGCGAAGTCCTGGGCCTCTATTGGGAAGATATAGACGTTGAAAAGAACACTATAACGCTTCGGAGAAGGCAAGGTGAAAAGTATTATCCTAAGGGAATGAGCCTGAACGATAGGCCTGTAAGCATTCCGCTTAATCCGATAAGTAAACGGTTTTATGTTCATTTGCGGAATGAAACCGCTAATCATGAAGGACGGATTTTGCCTATGAGCTACAAAACTTTTCTGAAGTGGTTTTACCGCTACACGGAAGGCGTTTTAAAGAAGCCTTACCGCATTACGCCTCATAAACTACGCCATGCTTTCGCTCACATCTGGCTTGAGAACAGAGGCTCACTTTTACGCCTCAAAAGTGTGCTGAGGCATAAACGGTTAGAAACCACAACCATTTATACAGAGCCTTCAGAAGAAGAATTGCGGGTAGAATTTAAAAGAATCTTCAAGCGTTTAGCTTCATGAACGTTTCAAACTTTAACTTAAATATATTAGTAAGAAAAAGAAAGTTAAATTGAGCTTCTTTTTCAAAAACTTTTCACAGAATAGATTTATCAGAGGATAAATTAGTTTTATAATATATTGTGGGAAAAGAACCTTTATAATGGTTTATTTTAGGGTTTCGTTAATTAACATAAATATATACCGCATATGCTCAAAGCATATCTAAACATAAATGTTAAAGTTTAAATTTGAAACTGCACATTCATTTGTTAGGGGCAACATGGGTTTATACGAAATCCTAAGCGAAAGTTTTCCAGAGGAAATGACTGACTTCGGCCCTTGCCTTTTGATTCCGCATTCAGCTTTTAAACCCGAGTGGAGTGAACAGCTTAAGGCGGAAGGCGTTAAAGTTTTTCAGCAGTCTTATAATGGAAGGCTTTTCTTTTTCTTGAAGAAGGCAAACAGTAATAGTCAAGGCGAAACTGTAGGGGCTATTACGCCTACGTTTGCAGAACAGTTTAAGCCTAAGCCTTTCGTTTGGAATAGCGAGTTAATCGAGAAGTTGAAAGCGTTAAGGCTTAAGGGTTTAGGCCATAGGGCTATAGCTCGAGAATTGAATCTTAAACCACATCAGGTTTATAGACAATTGAAAAAGTTGGAAGGCGATAAAGCGGATAAGCCTAAAACTGAAGCTTTGAACTGTGAAGGCGAAAACGACGGCCTATTCAGAGAATATCTTACGGCTTCCCAGCTTCTTTATCCACGTTTTAAGAGGGCAACGGCTTTATTGTTGCGTGAAGCTTCAAAGGTTTTGGAAAATGGTTGAAAACTGCGCAAACTTTTGCTGAGAATATTTCATGACTTCGCTAACCGTTGGCGAAGTTAAATCGGTTCTCTCGTATCTTTTAACCCATCCATACAATTTCTCATAAATTTGAATGGGGTTATTCTTGGGATATCTCAAGCAGTATTAAAAGGATATACTTATATTTAAGAATATTCCAAAGATATATTGGTGATTCAGGTGCAAACTTTGCCTGTAAAATTTAAAGTAAGCGTCGTGTTGGTTGGCAAAAGCTTGAAAGTGACAATTCCGAAAGAAATCTGCGAATACCTCAACATAAAAAAGGGTGATGTTGTCGCCATGTGGGTTGACAACCAACATATCATCATGGAGAAGGAGGAGAAATAATGAAGCGTTTAATCCGCCTGCTGTTGCTGCTGCTTTGCCTTGTAGGCATGGTGTTTTCAAATTTCCAATTTAAATGTGCAGAAGCCGTAACCATAAGTGTAACGCGTACCTTCACAAGCCAAGCATACGACGGATACGGCTATAACCGAATACGAACTGCACCCAACTTCACAGAATATTGGACAGCAACCGCAAATTTACTCATTGGACAACGTTTTATTCCCACATTAGAAGTGTACTATTATTACAGAAGTTATCTCTATTTTGAAACAAGCATAATACCAGACAATGCAAACGTAACATCCGCTATTCTCTCATTGTACGTGTACTATGACCATTCAGATGTTGACTTCAACGTCACTGTCCAAAGTGGGATGCCTACTTACCCGCATATACCGCTTCAAAGTGGCGATTACTATTATGCTTATTACAGCGGCAATGGCGGAAGCAGAAGCACCGCTGAAATCACTGGCTCTGGCTACTGGAATATCACGTTAAACAGTGACGGGTTAAGCTGGATAAATGTGGATGGCTACACTAAACTTTGTCTACGTTCAGGCAGAGACATAGATGGTGTGCTGCCGACAGGTAACGAATATGTAAATGTCTACGCTGCAGAGCAGGGTGAGGATTACGCTCCTAAACTTTACGTTTCCTACGAAACTGAGGGTTACCGCTACATTCTGCATGGGCCGTACCGCGAAAGTGGAGCAGTAGCCAACCAAGCCGTAAACGCAACAGTGGAAGTAGCCCACGAAGGCTATTACGAGTACACGTTTAACGGTTCAGACGGCACAGCGGACACGTACACGGTGGAGTTTGAAAATCAAGTTTTAAGCATAACATGGAACGCTTCAAGCTTCTATTTGAACACAAGCCGCACCATAACGCCCAGAGCAGACTATACTTTTGAAGAGTTTTGGCTTTACGTTCCAGACATAACCAACGAGTGGGCAGACATCTTCGCGTTTAACATTCTAGATTTGGCGGGCATAAAGTGGGGTTACCTTGAAGTGTCACAGGCAATAGCTGGGCAGACACGCGTCATCGAACGGGTGAACGTTCAAAGCGCCTACCAAATAAGCTTCTACTTAATCATAGGCAGAACCTACACTCTACGCGTAATCACGGACTTGGGAACTGCAACCCTAGGCGCATACACGATTAAACCGACAGACAGAGAATACAACATTGTTTTAACACCCGCCATGTTTCCCCCTGCGCCTACAACCTTGATTCCGACATGCAATGCTTCACGGGTAAACGCCACCTTCATAACCGCCACATACTGCAACCCAAACCAAACAGCCACATGGGTATACTACGAAATCAAACACAGAAGCGGGCAAACGTGGCAGACGGATTACACGTTTAACAGCACCCTTTCAGGCGCGGTGGACACTTTAAACTGGAACAACGCGGACAACGCTACAAGCTACATCATGCAAGTTGTGGACAGCGAAGCAAACACTTGGACGTTAACGTTGCCAGCGCCGCCCAAAACAACCAACCCATGGCAAAGCCTAGACAGCCTATGGCCTGACAGTCCAATACCGTTCAGCCAAATAGTAGCCGTCTTCATCGTGTTGATGGTGCTAGGCGTTTTCAGCTACGCCACCGCAGAAATAGGCATGTTCGCAGCTTGGATAACCGCCATAATATTATGGTACATTGGATGGCTGCAGTTAACGTACACCCTAGCGCTTTTCGCTTTGGCTATAGTAGTGTTCGCAACCATAGCAAAAGCAAAACGGGACGAGGACTGAGCTACGTTTTGTCCGAAGTTGAAAAAGGAAAAACATTAACGCTAAGTTTTCCAGTATCACTCTTTTAAAGAATAAATAAAGCATCCAATTTTTCCAATCACTTTGTCTATTTCTTCACTTGGTAGGCGCCCTAAGTTTTCTGGAATGATGCTTCTTAAGGATGGACTCATTTCCCTGAGAATAGCTAGACCGCTGAGTATTTCGTGGAAATTGTGGGAATAATAAAAGGTTCCGTCGTCTTGGCGGAGGCGAAGTTGGGGCGTGAGGCGTAAGTCTATGATTTTTTCATAGATTTGTTGAATTCTGCTAAAATTGAAGGGCTTATCTGACTGTTTGCCTTTAAATTCCTTAGCCAGATATCTGTCGAGCTTTTTAAGTTGGCTTGGGTTTGTAATTTTGGCTTCTAATCGGATGAGTTTTCTCAGTAAATCTCTATCGAGTTCGGGATATTTTTCTCTGTATTTTTTTACGAGCTGAGGGACATCCAAACCCTTATACACGGACATTTTTCCATCACTTTTCCATGAGGTTAGGGACATTGAACTTGGGTGTAAAAGTATAGATTGTTCTACAATATAAACTTGTTCTACAAGGAGATGTAAAAAATGAAACATAACGAAAGAATCGCTTTCAGACTTCCAAAAGAATGCAAAGAAAGAATTAAAGAGTTAATCAAGGAAGGCAAATATCGAAAATTAAGTCAAGTAATTCGTGCAGCTTTGGAAGAGTTTCTCAGCAAAAATGCTGGTTAGGGGCTAGAGGGGGAAGATGGGCTGACGCAAGTAAGTTCTCTCCTCTCGATGAACCGAACATACGTCAGCTTTCCTTACCCCCCAGCCAAACTAAACGGAGGCTTCATTTTTTGGCTGAAGATGTAAATAAAACTTTAACCATTGACGATTTGATTCAGATTTTGGGAAGCACAGTTAAGCATGATGACGAAAACAAAGCCATAACATTCTTAGCAATGTTGCTCACATATACTGAAGAAGACCAAATTAACATTGGCTTTTTGGCTGAAAGCAGCACAGGGAAAAGCTACATTCCCTTAGAGTTAAGCTGGTATTTTCCGCCGGCAGACATTATCAGACTGGGTTATGCTTCGCCCACAGCTTTCTTTCATGATTACGGCGTTTTAATGCACAAGGAAGGCATACCCGTAAACTTTGAAATGAAACCTAACAAAGCAGCCATTAAAGAAGATTTGGAGATTGAAAAAGGTGAAGTTTCAAAGGATGATGTGGAATCAGTTTACAAACGTGAAATTCGTAGATGGAAGGAACTGCTTAAAGGCTCTTACTACATGGTGGACCTGCATCAGAAAATTCTCATTTTTTTGGATATGCCCCATGATTTGCTTTTACAGCGGTTGCGTTCACTTTTAAGCCATGATGATAGGGAAATTGTGTTAAAAATAACCGATAAAAGGGAAAAGGCTGGTTTAAGAACTAAAACAATTGTCATTCGCGGTTATCCTACAGTATTGTTCTGTTCAGCCAAGTTTAGCATTGCAGACCAGGAGAAGACACGACTGTTATTACTCTCTCCAGAAATCAGCCAAGAGAAGCTAAAAGAAACCATAGCTTTGAGAATTGAAAGGGAATCTGATAGGGAAGCTTTCAACAAAAAAATGAACGAAGACCCACAGAGGCGTTTTCTTAAAGCCCGTGTAGAAATGGTTAAAGCTGCACGGATAAAGTATGTTCAAATTCCAGAGGAAATGCGTAGCCAAATTTACATGCAGTTTATAGAAGATCATAACTTTTTGATTCCGAGGCATCAGAGGGACATCAGCAGACTTTTAGCCATTATCAAAGCCCATGCTTTACTGAATTTCATGCATAGGCAACGTTTAGGCGACACAATAATAGTGAACGAGGAAGACATTGCAGCGGGCTTCAAACTTTATTATGGAATAAGTGAAGCTAACGAGATGGGCTTGTCGCCTGAACTGTTCAATGTTTATGTTAAACTTAAACCATACTTTAATAATGACGGCTTAACCCTGTTAGAGTTTCAAAGCGCCTATTACAAAGAATTTCATAAACCGTTAGGCTATGATTCTGCCCGTAAAATTTTGAAAACTTTAACTTCCGTGGGGCTGCTCATAGAGAAGCCGGATGAACAGGATAGGCGTGTGCCGAGATATTTTGTTTTCGAGGGTGGGGTAAAAAAATCTTCTCAGGTTGAAGTGGGAGAATTTTTACCCCCAAGTGAAAAACAAAATATCTCCATTCCACAAGTTTATGAAACTTTACGAAACCAGCTTAAGCAGCCGTTCTACACGCACCAAGCAGTTAAACTCATAAAAGAAATACGCCAATGCAGCCCAGATGAAGCAGAGAAGGTTTTTGAAGTTTGGCGAAACGAAGGCAAAGTTTTCCTTAACAGTTATGGATTATGGGAGTGGGTTCACTGATGGCTCATTCTGCGGTAAACCTTTACCGAGGAGAGGCAACAAACCCGCAAGGTTATGCAGAAAATGCAACATGAAAAGGCTTAGAAGGGAAAAATGCTGATGGCTGAGCTGTGCTGTCCTGAATGTGGTTCTCAGCTTCTCTATAAAGACGGTTTACGTTATTTAAGTGATGGCAGCACAGTTCAAAGGTGGCTATGTAGAAACTGTGGTTATCGGTTTAGTGAAAAGTCTTTTAAGAATTGTCTGACACATAGGTTAAGCGATGCACATCAAGAGGCAATCTTGATGGAAGTTGAAAAGGCAATAGGCGAAAAGCGGGAAGCGGGAGCCACAGAATCAGCACAGCAAGACGTTAAAGGCAAAATCGTTGAACTTTTATGGCAGCTTGAAAGAAACGGAAGAACACAGGGAACAATAGCTAACTACCGTAAAACTTTGATGAGAATGTTCAGAGAAAATGTGAACCTCAATGACCCTGAAGAGTGTAAGGCTTGGCTTTCCAAAAAAGAATTTGCAGCAAACACAAAGAGAAACATAGCTACAATTCTAGACAAGTGGTTTGAATATCTTGGCGTGGCATGGGTTAAACCTTCATATTGCGGAGAGCCTGAAATACCCTTTATTCCAACAGAGCAGGAGCTTGACTGTTTAATTGCAAGTGTAGGCAAAAAGATGGCTTGTTATCTTCAATTGCTTAAGGACACAGGGGCAAGATGTGGGGAAATATCAAATTTGAAATGGACAGACGTGGATTTTGAACAGAGAACAGTCAGAGTTAAAGGTGAAAAAGGAAGCTATTCAAGGATGCTTCCAATATCAGTTAAAGCGGTTGAAATGCTTAAGAACCTTCCCAAAACTGAAGATCGCATATTTGCAGATGCTAACCATATGAGGGCATGCTTTTACGTTCAAAGGAAACGGGCTGCAAGAAAACTTGGAAATCCAAGGCTTATGCAAATAACTTTCCACACGTTTCGCCATTGGAAAGGCACAATGCTTTACCATCAAACCAAAGACATCTATCACGTTAAAGAATATCTTGGACACAAAAACCTTCAAAGCACACAAGTTTACATCCACATTGAAAAGGCAATGTTCAGAACTATGGAGCCAGATGAGTATCACGTTAAAGTAGCAGAAACAAAAGAAGACATAATCGCATTGCTTGAGGAAGGATTCGAGTTTGTCATGGAAAAGGATGGACTTGCATATTTCAGAAAAAGGAAGTAACGTATAATGGATGCAATAAAAATTTATGGGATTATTTCACATCCGTTGTATTTCATGAAATCGAAATCTTCAAGTTTTACCCGCCCATTCCTTATTAGACTATTTATTCTTGGGATTTCCATTGAAACTGCGTCCATCAAGTTTCGAACAGTCTTGCAAACCTCTTTGTAGGAGTCTTCTTTCCAACGTTTCGTTATGTTTGCATAGAGGCATCTTCCGCCGCATAAACCGTAGATTTCGCATTTTGTGCATGGTTCGCCGACGAAAAGCTTACGCAAACTTAGAGGGTCTATGTTGCTTATGTGCCCCAAATAATAGTCTTTCATTCCCCACATTGTGGGACAAGGAATGATATGTCCGTCTGTTTGAATTGCGTAGTTTATCCATCCGCCACCGCAACGTAATAGACTTTGCGTCTCACCATTTAGCATGGATTGTGCAATTCCAAGAAGGGGGTAAAGCCTTAAAACAACGCCAAACCGCTCCATATAATCAACCCAGAAGCGGACAAGCCTACGTATTCCAGGATTATAGCTTTGCTCAACCCAACGCTTAAAATCTCTTCTTTCAAAGTCGCTCCAGAATCCAGCGTTTAACTGCCAATGTATAGAAGAAAATGGAAACTCGCTGTTCTCAACAAGCCACTTAACCTGCTTATAAATGTCGGTTTGCTCCATGACGGTCATGCGCGCAATGATTTCGCCGCCAAAACCATTCCGCCTAACAAACCGCAGATTTTCGATTATGCGCCTAAAAGTGCCAGCTCCTCTATAAAAATCTGTTAACGCTTCGTCACCATCGACAGAAACGAGAATCGTGTGCAAACGATTAACGTACTCTGGCTCCAAACGGTCCAAGAGCAAACCATTAGTCTGAATTAGAAAATGCTTAGCATGCACGCTGTCCATTATTCGCTTGATATCATCAACGCACAAAAGAGGCTCGCCACCATAAAAAATTAAAACACAATCCAAGTCCTTCTTACAAAAATCGTCCAAAATCCCAATGTTATACGCTATTCTTTTAGGCAAAGAGTAGTCAACATTAAAACCTGAAAAACTTTCCTCAAAATCCTCAAAAGCCTCGCCAAAGCAATACCTACATTGAAGAGTGCACTCGTTTGTTAGTATCACGTGAAAGAACATTTGTCCTCCTCAAAAAGAGCTAATACTAACTGGTTCTTAAGCGTATTTTTCCCTGATTCTCTTGGCCTTTTCAATGTAAATTTTAAGTTCCCTTTCCTTAATGTGCTTTTCAGGCAAAGTTTCAGGGGCGAACATTAAAGGCAAAACAGCTAAAAAGAGGAAGAAACTCGCCAAAGAAAAAACAGTGTGTATAGCAACTGTTTCAGCAATATACCTTCCCGCTACCAACCGCAGGAAGTTTGAAAGAAGATATGGCAGTCCGCCAATTGCATAATACTTTTCGCTGGGACTTCCATGCGCAAGGTCTCCCCATACTGCCGCAAAGAAAACCGAGTAGAAAATGCCCCACGCAACACCATCAGCAACCGTGTAAAAGTACCAACTTATCGCATTATCAGGAAAAACGCTCAACATTGCGTAGCCAAGACCCAACATAACAAACCCCACCATAGCCACAATCTTTCGCCCTAGCCTATCACAGAAAAAGCCACTAACAACCGCAAAAAGTCCAGACAAGGCAAGTTCAGTTGCCATTAAAA
Organism: Bathyarchaeia archaeon; assembly: GCA_038883655.1. GTDB lineage: Archaea > Thermoproteota > Bathyarchaeia > Bathyarchaeales > Bathycorpusculaceae > JAVZLQ01. The sequence goes on along the minus strand of JAVZLQ010000002.1, from coordinate 229,390 downwards.
ATGTAAAGAAGCTTTCCCCAAAAAACTGATACAATACTCGTGCACTCGTTTGGTTTACAAGACAAAACATAACCCATGGAATAAGATATAGCAAGAACGAACGCTGACCAAGAATAAAGATATAAGAATGACTCTTATTTCTGGGGAAATTTTCTCGTGGTCTAAGGATAATAAATGCAATCAAGCCACTAATTCTTAAAAGTGTCAATATCATAAACTGAATGCTTATTTCAGCCATATTTATTGTTCCTAACAAAAAAGCTCCAAAACCGATGGCAAGAAATATTACTCCTCCTGTTAAGCAACGATTTTCCACATTTGTGGAATCGGCAAAATATCCCATTGAAATGGGCATTCCAAAACCAAACGATGCCCCAAAAAGGAAAAAAACGATAAGAAGATTATTTTTAACCATGGTGTCTATTAGTATTGGAATAAACGAAGATACCGTTCCAAAAATTAACCATACAAGTAAAAACGGGATTCTTCTGCACACTGCATTAATTAACGTTGCACCCGACAAAGCAAAAATAGCGGCCGCAAGAAAATTAGTGATTAAGAATATGAGGATTTCGTGATAGTTTAAACCTAAAGTTACTATAATTCTTCGTAGAAGATTGAAAGCGTATGCGTACCATAAAACAGAGTTTGCAATAACGATTGAACTCGTTATTTTATCTCTTGAAAGTAGCAGCTTTCTCTTTAAATAATCGCTGTCGATCATTGTTAAGTACTCAAATATTTTGAACTGCTTGAAGAGTATAAGCCTTAAGTATTTAGAAAACATATTCAGCGTTCAGTTATCGCAAGCTTTTTAAGCTTAAATGTTGAACATAAATACAGTTGTCGAGGGGAAAGGACTTGAAAAAGAAAAAAGTAAAGCCTGTACGAGTAACATTCTGGTTCGAATGGCCTATCTAGCCTTACTGCTGTATATCCTCTATAGCGGCGTCGATTATTAGCATTAGTTCTTTGTATACCATTAAGTTCTTAACAAATTTAAGCGATTGCTTTGCATTTCTTGCCATTTTATACATTTGTTTTATTAGTTCCTGGACTGGTTTCCTGTTCCATACCAGCTCCACTATTGTGTAGGTTTCTTCTTCTGTAATTTTTCCTCGCTCCAGTTTTGTAATAATTTCTCTTTTTGCCTTCTTGTCTTGAATGACGTAGAGTACTGGTAGCGGCAGGCACTCGTTCTTAAATCTGTTTTGCAATTCTTCTGGTTCGAAAATATCTATGAAATCATCCCTTAGCGTTGTTAGTACTCCTAAAGTTTTTCCATAATTGCCGAGCACTTCTATTTGTCTTTGACTTCCGTTTCCAATAATTGCGCCTATCTTTGCGTATGCGCTGGGTATTGAAGCTTTCATTTGGACAATGTTCCAATATTCTTCGGGCGTAATGTTCAAGTTTCCCTTAAATTTCGCTTCATTTGCTTCGGCGCTTCCCAATTCGAAGAACGCTTCCCTTGTTATGTTTAATATTGCCTGTCTCTTTTCTACGGGAAATTTTTCGCAAGCTTCATGCAGCATCATCAGCCCCTTGAATATTAAGGCGTCTCCGACTAGAAGTGCGAGGTCCTTGCCAAACTTTCCGAAAACAGTTTCTCTTGAACCCTTTGTTGTTGACTGGTCTATTATGTCGTCATGCAAATCTGCAGCTCCAGCTAGAAGAATCATGGCAGCACCTACAGCTGTTGTTTCTTTGGGTTTTCCCTTAACGGCTTCGCATGCTAAAGAGATCAGTGCTGGATGTTGAAAGGCGCGCCAGTTTTCTTGGATAAAGTAGCTTAGGGCGTCGCAAACGGGTTTATGTCTTATTTTTTCTTTTAGTATTGCTTCTTTTGCCATTTCAAAGGCTTCTCTTCCTCTTTCTCTAAAAAGAATTAGGGCTTGTTCGGCAAGTTTTCCCCCTTTTTCTCTGATTACATTTTTCTTCGTCATTTCTCTCATTTAATTATATGTCCTTTTTCTGTATTTGTTCTTTTAGGACCGTGTCGTATGCTTCTATAAGCGTTCTTCCCCTTTCTGTCATTACATATACCTTTCTTGTCCTTCCTCCTTGTTGTTGCTCTCTGCTTTTTATTAGATTTTTCTTTTCCATGTTGTTTAGAAGTGGGTAGAGCGCCCCATGCCTTAATCTTACTCCAAATTTTGCTTCCACTTCCTTTTTTATCTTATATCCCCACATTGGCTCTGCGCTTAATAGTCTTAGTATTTGTATGTCTAGTAGGTTTCTGGTTATACGTTGAACAATTTCTTTTTTGATGGTTTCTGTCAATTTTCCACTTTCCATTTGTTGTTCTGTTTTGGACTTGTTCATGTTTCGGCTTATTTAGATTTATGTAGGGTTTAGAATATTGCGGTATGCACGCGTTATGCTTTTTTATGTTTGGTTGAAGCATGAACGTTTATATTTTTGTTTAGGCTCTATAAAGTCTTGAGATATGTCTAAAAATAGACATATTGTATCCGTGTACAACAAAAATACAGGAAGGGAAAAGGGGAAATGGTTAACACCTCAAAAGAAGTTCAGGTTAAATTGATGAAAGGCCTACTAGACCTAATAGTACTACAGTTCCTAAGCAGCCAACCGATGCACGGCTACCAAATAATAACACGCATACGCAAAAACTTCGGCGTATACTTCGGACCAAGCACAATCTATCCGCTGTTGAACACTTTGGAGAAGAAGGGCTATGTGAAAAGCGAGTGGAACATGGATAGCGAAAGGCCCAGAAAAGTTTACAAGCTAACAGTTGAAGGACGAAACCTGCTGAACTTCACAGAGGACTCGCTTAACTTCATATGCAGAAAAATAGGCACAAATGGACTGCCCAAAGTCATAACCGAAGAAGAGGGAATCCCACAGCCACCACAAGCGCATATCAGGCCTTCCCTAATGAAGAAAATTGAGGAACCGAAAACCATCATTTAATACCGCCAATCCCCTCACAGTTTTATAATACGCTTTTATTCTTCGTTTTTACCATAAAATTGGGAAGCAGTTTGGAGAAAGCTGACATACTAATCCGTGGCTGCATAATTCTGCCGATGGACAACAAGCGCATAATAGAAAATGGCGCGCTAGCCGTGAAAGATGGGAAAATAACTTTTGTTGGAAAAGCCTCACACACAAGTGGAATAAAAGCAGAAACGCTTATAGATGGACATGGAAAGGTTGCCTTACCAGGGCTAATTAACTGTCACACGCATGTGCCGATGACACTGTTCAGGGGATTAGCTGAAGATCAACCGCTGGAAAAATGGCTTAAAGAGACTATCTGGCCTTTGGAGGCTAGGCTTAAGCCTGATGACGTTTATGCTGGAGCGCTTTTGGCATGCATTGAGATGATTAAGAGCGGTACAACGTGTTTTGCGGACATGTATTTCTATGAGGATATGGTTGCGAGGGCTGTTGCTGAAAGTGGTTTGAGAGGCGTTTTGGCAGAGGGCATAATTGAAGCTGGAAGACGAGAGTTAGGCGAAAAAACCTTTTCACGAAGCGTGGATTTCGTCAAAAAATTTAATGGTTATGCTTCTGGCAGGATAAAAGCCATGCTTGGTCCGCATGCAGCCTATAGTTGTAACAAAGAATTGCTTTTGAAGGTTCGCGAAAAAGCAATCGAATTAAACGTTGGTGTCCACATGCATTTAGCTGAAACAGAAACGGTATTGAAGGAATTCCAAAACATTGGCGAGGTTGCCTTTCTTGATGATATAGGCTTTTTTGACGTGCATACCCTTGCAGCGCACTGCATAAACCTATCCAAAAGTGACATGCGAACACTTTCTGTGCATGGGGTTAACGCCGTGCATGTTCCTGTGGCTAACATGAAACTTGGCCTAGGAGCAGCAAAAGTGAAAAGCCTAAAAAATCTGGGCGTCAACGTGTGTTTGGGAACTGATGGACCAGCAAGCAACAATACGTTGGATATGTTTGAAACCGTGAAAGTTGCCGCCCTACTTCAAAAACACGCTTACCGCGATCCAACTGTTCTTTCAGCCTATGAAGTTTTAAATATGGCGACGATAAATGGTGCAAAAGCCCTTAAAATGGAAGGTGTTATTGGCTCGCTGGAAATAGGAAAACGCGCTGACATAATTCTAATGGACTTTAACAAGCCGCACTTGAAGCCTTTACATGACGTATTTGCAAGCGTGGTTTATTCTGCGCGTGGAAGCGACGTGGACACGGTTATTGTTGATGGAAAAATTCTGATGGAGAAACGACAAATAAAAACATTTGATGAAGCAGAAGCGATGAGGAAGGCTGAGGAAACGGCTTTAGATTTTAATCTCAAAATAGCTTAATCGGCGTTAAAACTAAAAAACTCTAAATATTCAGTGGCATATCAAATTTAATTGAGGGTAACATAATGGGAGTATCTGAGGCACCCTCAACCAAAACCCCAAGTGTTCCTCCAGAAATACTCCCACCACCTCCACCGCCCCCACAAAAAGTGTCTAAAAGAAAATTATACTCGGTAATTGGGTTAATTGCCATTATAGCAATAGCTTCAACGCTTGCAGTAGTATTTTTTATGCAAACTGGTGAAGCAATAAAAATTCCTTTGGGCATGAATTACTCCGTAGGCGAAAAAATGACCTATAACCTCACAATGAGCGTATCAATGAGTGCTCCTGGGATGCCATCACAAACGGCAACCGCAACTGTAACAATTCAGATGGAAATCTTAAGTTTCGATGGAACAAACTATACGATAAATTATACCGCAGAAATGCATACGCCGACGCGCTTGAGCTTTTCATATACTGTCAAAATGAATAAGACCGGATACATACTAGAGTTTACAGGGCTTCCATCCGATGCGCAACAGATTTATCAGTCAATGGTCGGCATACCCGGATATGGGTCATACTTCGCAAAGGAAGAAATGAAGGTAGGTGAGAGTTATCAGATTCCACTAAACGTGAGCATAAGTGGAGTCAACATTCTAGGCACCGTAAATTACAGAATAAGCGAGGCTGCAAATAAGACATTTCCGCATGTTGGATTATATAATGTTTTTAGGATGGACGTTTGGGCAAGTAATGTTCAAGCAACTGTAACATCCGGCGGCATAACTATGAACATGGTGATGAATCTAAACGGGTATGCCTACATGGAATATGGAACCTGTATCCCAATAGAAGTCAGCATTCAAGAAACTATAACCGCCTCTTATATGGGGCAAACAATGAATATGAACATGAATATGCAAATGCAACTTACAGAACACAACAAAACCTAAATAATTAAAAAATCGAAACATTATACTTCAAGTTCACATGAAAGTAGTTAATTTTATCTGTTGAGTCTGTTATTTTTATCTGCTCCAGTGTGGGTTGGTGATGGCGCCTATAATTCGTATGGTTAATCTTACAAAGAAGTTTGGCGATTTCACGGCAGTTGACCATTTAAACCTTGAAGTTGAGGAGGGTGAAATCCTCGGAATTTTGGGTCCAAACGGAGCTGGGAAAACAACTACACTTTTGATGTTGACCACAGTTATTAAGCCTACTGAAGGAACAGCCTTTGTAGGGCCTTATGATGTTACACGTGAGCCTGACAAGGCTAGGACATTGATTGGCATGGCTTTTCAAGAACCTAAGCTCTTGTGGGTTGATGCGCCATGGGATATTCTGAATTGGCATGCCAAGGTTTGTGGCTTATCAGCGGAAGAGCGAAAAAAGAGGGTTCGCTGGGTTTTGGAGCAAGTTGAGTTGTGGAACGACCGATTTAAGAGCGTTCATGCTTTTTCTGGCGGCATGCGCAAAAGAGTTGAGATAGCAAAAATTCTCATTCAGAGACCAAAAATAGCCATAGTTGACGAACCGACAGCTCAGATAGACATTGTTGGGAAGCATAGAATTTGGAACATGCTCCGCGACTTGAGAGATGAAGGATCCACTATAATACTTGCTACAAATGAGCTTTACGAGGCTGATGTGCTTTCCGACAGAGTCGCCATAATGCATAGAGGAAAGTTGCTTGTCTGCGATGAGCCTAAAAAGTTGAAGGATAGCATACCAGGCGGAGATGTTGTCGAAATAGCCTTGGAAAAGACTGTTTCAAGCGAAACTGTTGAGAAGCTTAAGGGAATCCAACGCGTCGTAAACGTTTTGGTAATAAAGGCTGATTACTTAAAAATTTACTTGAACAATGCTGAGGAGGTCCTCCCAAAAATAATGGAGTTCTTTATGAAGATGCATGTGCAGATAAGATCTATTCGCGTGAGTGAGCCTTCACTTGACGATGTGTTTGCGCATTACACTGGATTAACAATTGAAGAGGCTCAAAAGAAATGATAAGCCTACGCAGAGTTTGGACGGTTGCTGAAAGAGACATAAAGATGTTTCTCCGCTACAAGTTCCTCTTGATAATGCGTGCAATATGGTTTGTGGCGCAAATAGCACTCTTCGGCTTGATTGTCAACAGAATGTTCGACCCCAACGTGCAAAGTGCTGTTGGCGGAAGCTACTTCAACTATTATGCTGCTGGAATAATAATAACGATGTTGTATTCAACAGCGGTCTTCATAGGATACGACATTTACGAGGAGGCTGACCACGGCGTCATCGAATACTTATTGAGCGTTCCAGTCTCACGCAAAGAACTAGTCCTAGGAAGGTCAATCGGCGGAGGCTTAAGGAGCTTTCTATACGTGGGTCCAATGATGCTTTTTGTTCTTTATCTAATCGGAGTTTCTAGCGTCCTACAGCTTCTAATAGCATTGGTGTCGCTTTTCCTCTTCACTTTTGGTGTGGCTGGGTTCAGCATAACTTTGGCTGTAACCATAAAATCCTCGGATAGATTTGACATTTTGATGGGCGTGACCGACGCCTTAATAGTACGGCTAAGCACCACGCTTTATCCAGTAGCATACATGCCCCAGTACTACAGTGGACTCGCATCAATAAACCCGCTTTCTTTTGCCGCCGACTTATTCAGGTGGGGTGCTGGATTAGAGTCTGCAGCGCTTACTCCGCCTTTGCTGGCAGCTTTCGGTATCGTTGCCTTCTTTTCAATATTCACTTTTCTAGGCATCATTTTGCATGAACGCAGATTGGAGGGGGGAGGGTGGCAATAAAACCAGTATTGCACGTTATTCAAAGGGATTTCAGCTATTTCTTCCGCTACAAGTGGTGGATTGCCGGAATGATAAGCATGAACCTCGCAGACTTATTCATAATGGCTGTAGTCTACACAAGAATGGTTAATAGGGATATAATAACGGATTACTTTGTCTTTTTTGCACCTGGCTTAACCATAACAGCGCTTTTTGCAGCGGCATTCATGATTGGACGAGAAATAAACATGGAAATCCGACGGGAAATCTCACATTACATGCTGAGCCTTCCAATAAAGCGTTTGGAACTGGCTCTTGGAAGGGTTTTGGCGGGGGGCATTAGGGGCGTAATTTATATGGCTCCGCTTTTAGCCACAACACTTGGCATAACTTATGTTTACACTGGAGTCTTTCCAGACCCGCTTCAACTTCTAACAATAATCGTTGCCCTTTTCCTAATATCCATCGGCACTTCTGGTTTGAGCATAACCCTCGCCGTGTCAACAACAAGTTTCGAGAAATACATAACCGCGAGAGGAGTCGTCTACTACGTACTTTTCTTCTGTAGCACGGTATTTTATCCGATGAAGCTTATACAAGACGCGATTCCGCAATTGGCGTTAGTTGCGCAATATAATCCATTAAGTTGCGGCGCTGACCTTTCAAGGGCATTCCTACTGAAAGAGCTTTTGGGAACCCGCCCATTCGACCCGCTTATGATTGTTGACATAGCCTTGTTTGCTTTGATTTTCTCTTCGCTTGCCATGTTAGCTTATATGAAGGTAACCCAGAAGTAGTCATGGTTAAATTTATGAATATGAACAACGTATTTTCTCACCTTCCATCATATTGAAGTGTTGCTTGAAGGTAAAATCATGAACGGAGTGGAAGCCATCTTCGAGCCGAAGAACGTCGTTCTAATAGGTTCGAGTAGGCTGCGCGAAAAAGTCGGAATGAGTTCTCCACAACTCTTTAAAAGTGTAGCGTACAACATGAAGAAGTTCTTCAAGGGCAAAGTCTACATTCTAGACATTGACGGACAGAGAAAGTCCGCAAAAGCTAAAGCGTTGCCATGCATCCCAGAACTCGCAGTCATAATGCTTCCGCCTAGGCACACGCTAATTCAAGCAGAAGAAATTGCAAAGAAAGGCGCAAAAGCCATTGTAATAATCACTGGCGGCTACAAGGACGCGCAACGACAAAAACTGCTTAGGCTCAAGGAGGACTACGGCATAAGAATTTTGGGTCCAAACACAATTATGGGCGTGATAAACACCGCAAACGGCTTAAACACAACTTTCGAGAGAAATTTGATGCCGAAAAAGGGGAACATCGCCATTATCTCGCAGAGCGGCGGAGTTGGCGCTTGCATATTGGACTGGGCTTGCTTCTATAATGTTGGCATAAGCAAGTTCGCCTTCATGGGAGACAAAATAGACGTTGACGACGTTGATTTGCTCAAGTATCTAAGCAAGGATAAGGAGACAAAGGTCATATGCCTATACATGGAGGGCATAAAGAACGGAAGAGCTTTCATAGAAGAAGCCAAAAGAACCGTCAAGAAAAAGCCAGTCCTAGTTTTAAAAGGCGGAATAACAGAAGAATCCGCACACAGGGCAAAGTCCCACACAGCTTCGATAGCGGGCTCAGACGAAATTTTTAATGCAGCATTGAAAAAGGCTGAAATAATAAGGGTGGAAAACGTGGAAGAGCTCATGGACGCGGCAATAGCCCTTTCAAAGCAGCCACCAATGCGCGGTGACAACATTGCAATAGTAAGCAATGTTGGCGGACCAGCAATTCTTGCAGCGGACGCTGTAGTGAAAAATGGGTTGAAGCTTGCGACCTTGTCGGACAAAACCAGAAAGGAAATTGAACGCTTATATCCCGGTGTTGATGCAACAAACCCAATTGACATGATTGCCGACGCAAGAGCCGAAAGGTACGAGAAGATTTTGGATTTGGTGCTTGCAGACGATAATGTTGACGGAGTCCTAATCATAAACATGCTTAAATCCTGCTTCTTTGAGCCAGAAGACGCGCGTGTAATCCCCAAAATTGCTGCGAAACATCCGAAAAAGCCCATCGTGGACGTGCCAGCTGGAGGAGAAGACTTCGCTTTAGTCTACAAGGTTTTGGGAAAAACGGATATTCCGCTTTACAACTTGCCTGAGAAAGCTGTGAAAGTGCTGAAAGTTTTGAGGGTTTATGGGCAAATTCTTGAAAGACATTAATTTATATCTTTAAAATGGGTTTAATTCTATTTTGGTTCTCGCCTAGGTGAAAATTTGAGTGGGCAAATGGGACATTTGGACAAGGAAATAACTGAAAGTCTAGTGAGGTTTTGTAGGTATGTTGCTGGCTCATGTGATATTACGGCGTTATGTATAATTGGCGACACGCAATCAGCCTTTAAAGCTAAAACTGCCTCGCAAGTTTTACTTGTGATTAGAGATTTTAAACCGCGGCTGATGACTTATCTGGATGTTTTTGAAAGCAAAAGCTTCATTATTTTTGCCGTTGACCAGTGGGTTTTCGAGAGAGATGTTGATAGGGGTTTTCTAGGCGAAGCCTTAGCTGGTGGATTAATTTTCCCATATATCCCAATCGTCGGCGAGAATTATTTGCATGCACAAGAGGTGCAATTGAAAAAACGCCTAATACACGAAATCCTAGAAAACGTAATCCTTGATTTTCCAGAGCTATCCTACAACATCTGTATTAAGCCTGAATACTTTATGTACGAGGCTTTGTTAACGAGGGCGCGGCTTTTCCCACTAATGCTTTCAGACTTAATAGAATTTATGCATGAAAATAGGAAAAGCGCAAATGTGAACAGCGTCTTGCCCGGCTATCTGGAAGCCTTGAAAGAGCTTGAAAGGGATGGCATAATCAACTTTTCTGGCGACTTCGTTAAAATTTCCGCTGAGTTCATTGATGAGGTTAAAAATCGAAAAATTCGGTTTGTAAACCTTTTCAGGACTGCACAGAAGGCTCTGTTCAATTCTTTAATTGGAACTTTTCCGAAAATTTTCAGCTTTTTCATGCAGAACAGGGATCTGCTTACAAGGTTTAGATTTGCCGAAAACTATCTGCGGGATGTCTGTTTTTTTGAGGACCCGCAAGCGTATTTATATATTCCAACGGCTAGCGGTCTCGTTTCTCTTGCGAACAGGCTTGACTTGAAGGCTTTTGCTAGGAAAGTTTTGTTAGCGGACGAAAAAGCCGAGGTAAATGTTACGCAAATTGGAAGCGTCTTAAACGAAACGTATTTGATAACGGTTTCAGCTAACGGCATGGAACAGAAAATTGTTGCGAAGAGGTTTAAGGACTGGTCGAGTTTCAAGTGGTTTCCGCTTACATTGTGGACTGTTGGAACAAGAACTTTCGCTGTTCTGGGGCGCTCAAGACTTGAACGCGAATGCGCAATAAACCAATTTCTACACTCGCGTGGGTTTGCTGTTCCGAGACTGCTTCACGTAAACCACGGCGAACGTCTTGTTCTTATGGAATACGTTGAGGGCGAGAGCCTTGAGAAAAAGATAAAGCGAATAGCTGAAGCGAAAGCCGCGGATGAAGTAAAAAGTGAACTTGACATTATAAAGAGAGTTGGAGAAAAATTCGCTGAGGTTCACATGCTTGACGTTTCCTTGGGGGACACGAAACCCGAAAACATTATTGTGGGCAAGGATAACCAAATTTACCTTTTAGACTTTGAACAGGCAGCAAGAAAGGGCGATAAGACATGGGACATAGCCGAGTTCCTCTATTATGCTGGACACTATTTTTCGCCTTTCTCAAAGAGCAGTTTAGCTGAGCATATTGCCAAATCCTTCATTGAAGGCTACTTGAAGGCTGGGGGAAATCCAGAAATAGTTATGAAAGCGGGAAATCCAAAGTACACCAAAGTTTTCAGCGTATTCACTCTTCCCCACATAATGCTCATAATATCAAATACTTGTAAAAGGGCAGATAAAATGAGGGAATAGCATGGTTAATCCGAAAACAACGGTAACTTTTTACGGTGGAGTAAACGAGATTGGTGGAAACAAAATTCTAATCCAAGACAGAGAAACTAGGGTGCTTTTTGATTTTGGCTTGTCCTACGCCGCTAAAAGAAAGTTCTATTCGCCGCCATTTCTATCGCCTAGAAGCGAAAAAAACCTACAAGAGCTTGGCATACTACCAAAAATAAAGGGCGCGTACAAGTTTGACGAAGAGCCATGTGCAATTGACGCCGTTTTTATTTCGCATGCGCACATGGACCATTCTGCCTACTTGTCATTTATAAAACGTGAAATTCCAGTTTACTGCGGTGAAACAACAAAAATTATCCTGCAAGCACTTGGCGAAATACGTAGGGCAGACTTGGAATTTGACGTTGAAGGAATAGAATTCAAAACCTTTAGAACTGGAAAGAAAATTTGCGTGAACAGCCTAGAAGTTGAGCCAGTTCACGTTGACCACTCTGTTCCAGGAGCTTATGGTTTCATCATTCACACTTCTAGCGGCAGCATAGTCTACACTGGCGATTTCAGAACACATGGCGCCAAGCACGAGATGACAGGAGACTTTGTTGAAAAAGTTGTTGAAGCTGAACCCGAGGCTGTTATTACTGAAGCCACGAATATGACTGGTGCGCATGTTTCTTCTGAAGCAGAGATTGAAAGGAAGTTAAGCGAAATTGTTGGGCAGGCAAGCGGCATCGTGTTGGCTGACTTCGCTTCTACCGATGTTGATAGGCTTAATTCGTTTTACCGCGCCGCCAAGAACAATGGGCGTTGCCTTGCCGTTTCACTGAAACAAGCCTACTTGATGGAAGCGCTGCGCGAGGACAAGCATTTAGAGGTTCCGCGGTTGAGTGATGAGAGTATTTTGGTTTTTCGAAAATCGAAGCGTGTAAGGGAAAAGTGGGAAAACGCAATAATTGAAAAGTACTCGGACAAAGTTAAGAGTGCATCCGAAGTTTCGAAGCAACAGTGCAAAACTGTTTTGGCATTATCCTTCTACGATTTGGAGGAACTTGTTGAGATTAAGCCAGAAGCTGGAAGCTGTTATGTGCTTTCTGCGTCTGAGCCTTTCAACGAGGAGATGGAAATAGACTATGAGAGGCTTCTTAACTGGCTTGAGCATTATGGTTTGCCACAATACCACGCGCATGTTTCCGGACACATAATGCCAATACCGTTGAAGAATATCCTAAAAGAAATCGAAGCAAAACAAATCTTTCCCGTGCACACGGAAAAGCCAAGCCTCTTCGCCAACTTCATAAGAGATTTGAAAGGCAAAGTGATATTAGTTGAAAAGGAAAAGGAATATACAATCTAACAAAACCTATTTTTGGCAGATAACGCCTATCTTAAACCTATGATGATAACCATTGTTGGCGCCGGACGCGTCGGAAGCGCAGCAGCCTTCAACATTTTAAGATACCGCATAGGTGATGTTGTTTTGATAGATGTTTACGAGAACCTAGCGAGAGGCGAAGCCCTAGATATGATGCAGGCGGCGCCAGCAATAGAGTTTGACGGAAAAATAAAGGGGACAAGCGACTACAGCGAGATGAGCGGTTCAGAGCTTGTTATTGTGACTGCTGGTGAGGCGAGGAAGCCCGGGATGTCGCGGATTGATTTGATGAATAAGAATGCGAGGATAGTGCGGTCAATAGTTAGGGAGATTGTGAAGTATGCACCCGATTGTAAGATTATGATGGTTACGAATCCAGTTGATGTAATGACTTATGTTGCCTACAAGGAGTCTGGTTTTGAGCGTAACCGCGTTTTCGGTATGGGCAACATATTGGACACTTTGCGTTTTAGGTCTTACATTGCCTCTGAACTTAACGTTTCAAGGGAGGACATACGCGCGCTTGTCATAGGCGAACATGGCGACTCGATGGTTCCGCTTATTGAGTATGCTTCTGTTTCTGGCATACCAATAACGCGCTTACTGAGCAAGGAACAAATCGAGAAAATAGTTAATTTGACTGTGACGTCCGGCTCGGATGTTATAAGGCTTAAAGGCGCGACGATTTATGCGCCAGCAGCAGTAATCGCCGTGATGGCTGATGCCGTTATGCGAGGAAGAAACCGCGTAATGGGAGTATCAACCTACTTACAAGGCGAGTACGGTTTTTCAGATATTGCAATAGGCGTTCCAGTTGTTTTGGGCAGGAACGGCGTTGAAAAGATTTTGGAGCTTGAACTGCAGCCCGAAACACGAAGGCGTTTTGAAATGTCCGTTACAACCATCAAGGAAGCTATTGGAAAGTTAGCAGAGGCCTAGCCCAGTCAATTTTAGCTGTTTTCGCGCTGCTAAATTGGATACCCTCTCTAGGTTTTTGTGCGCGTGATGTTAAGTTTTAATTAAAAATTTTAATCATAAGGCTTGGTAGTGTGTGGGGATTCATAACCTATAAGTCAAAGTATTGTTTCTTGTTATTCACGATAAAAGATGAATGCCGCGCCAAAGCTTGACCGCAGAATGCGCACGCTGTTCCACATTTTGGGCTTAAGCTGCCTAGGAGGCGCCATATTCCTCCAAATCCTAGTTTTCGCAGACATACTCCAACACGGATATTTTATGGCTGTCGAGAACAACCCAGCCATATTATTCTTTGAAATAGTTTTAACAGCGTTCGCTTTCATCTACTTTATATACATTTATCAACACTTTATTCGCTCACTAAAATAGCCCTTCTGGGCTTCTGAACCGTGAGAAATTGTTAAATAAACTATAAGCTAAATCAGCATCTTGTCCCTTGGAAGGTGAAAAATTGAAAAAATCTAGGATTATTACACTTGTTGCAATATTAATATTGACCTCCGCAACCTTTTGCCGAACAAGCGCACAGGCAAATGAAATGCAGACATTTTTCTACAAGAAGTATGCTGGAATCACTATTAGAGTTAATGCCATAAACGAGACTATTCCAAATGAAAATTTAACCATTAAACTCTGGTACAATTCTACAGCCGAGCCCGTCCACATTGACTACCTAAACCTTACCATTTACGGCTTCAGAGAAGGCGCACAAAAGCTCACACTAAACAGCACATGCCTCTTGGAAAATGCTTCTTTGCCCTTCAACAATACTGGTGAGTTTGAAGTAGTTGCGCACGTGCCAGACGATGTTTGGGGAGTCACGTATGCAGAGCTTTATCTGGAATATTCCATTGTTGACTTGCCTCTAAAATATTTGGAAGGTTTCTCGATGACTGCTATAAGAAATATCCGATACGAGGAACTTCAAGAGAAATATAGAGAATTGAATGGTACTTTTTCACTGTTGAATCAGACTTTCTGGGAAAGTTTTGGCAAGAACTTAACAATAGACGAACTGCTAAGTTTAAACGAGACTTATTGGGAACTACTACAAAACTACACAACTCTTCAGGGAAGCCTAAACGAGCTCAACAACACAAGAGTGGCAGTAGGCGTGTTGGCAGTTACAACAATATTCTTTGTTGCCACAACCGTTTACCTGGTCATGCGGAAACCAAAGGATTACTGGTGATATCAGCACTTTACGCTTTCATTTTTTGTGTAGGTTTGGGGCTGCGATGAACGTTAGTCCACGCTCTGTTAACGCTTTCGCTGTTCTGTTTACGGCTTCATGTTTGTCCATGTAGTTTTGCAGCAGCTTTGGCATGAGCCCTTGCGCAATTATCTCCTTTTTCGGCATGAAGTAGTCAAGTATGTCTGACGGGTGCTCTCTTTTCTTGTCGATTTCTGGAATTCCGCCTTCGTGTTTGGCACTTATGTTTTTGATGTGGTCTGCCAATTCTAAAAGCTCTTCTAGCCTGTCGTAGGGTTGCCTAACAATGCTCTTCTGTGTTTCCACGATGTGGTGCTCAATGCGCACAATATCTTCGAAGCCGAAGGCCTTCCTTATGTAGGCTGCAAGCTCGATTGTCTTGTTGTTCACGGAGTTTGAGAGATTAAACCCTATCAGCGGTGTTGTGCCGTCTTCTCGGCTGAAAAGTTTGGCTGTCATCAGCGTCCAGAAGATGAAGTATGGGTTGTCATTACCGGCGTAGACTGAAATTTTGAATTCAATGTCTATTCCAAGCTTGTAAAGCAAATAACCAAGCATTATAGTTCCAGCATTAAAATTCAAAACCTGTTTAACGCCGTACTCCGTGTGATAGTATAAGTACTCTTCAACCCATTTTAAAGCGTACTCATTAGGTACCCCTATTCCGCCGAAATACCCAGTTATGGTTTCTGGTCCGCCCAAATGCACGTTTATGGGGTTGCCGTCTTGTCCAGGCATTGTTCCCTTTGTGTCCAGTGTTTGAACGTAAGATGCGCCCATAATTTGCATGGCAGCAGCAAAAGCAAGTATATCATCATCTTCAACCTGCTCTTTCATATTTCTGACGCGAATATAACGTGCAGGCATCAGTTCGCCCTTCTTTATGGACTGCCTTGCCTCCTCAATTATCCATGGGAAAAAGTTGCACGCGCTAATTTCAAGGGTAACAGCAAACGAATCATCAAACCGCATGGAATCAGCCTTTTTCCCTAAGACTTTTCTGCGGTATGCGGGTATGCTGATGAACGCTTCTTTGTCGCGTTGCTTCATAAGCCATTCCAAATCCTCTATGAATGGCGACTTTTTCTTTTCAAGTCTTGCCAGAATGTTTTCAAGTTTGCTTGACTCCCTAGCCCTGCGATTTATTTCCTCGACGCCGCCGTACTTATCGATGATTTTTAGCAGCTCATTTATTAGCGGGTTCTCCCTTTTAAGGAGAAAATCGTTTATCTCTCTGAGTTTATCTTCAGCGACTTCTAATTTTCTTTTAAGCTTCTCCAAGGCAATCCTCCCGTTCCGAGAAAGTATCTGCCCCCATTCAATTATAAGCGTTTCATATAAACCAGAAAATTTGGCTGTTCGCATGAACTAGTTTAGTTCAAGTTCTCTAAGCTTTTCTTTGGTTGGAACGCCGTTTTCATCCCAGCCCCGTAGGAAATAGTACTCTCTAAGCATCTCCTCAAGCATAGACTTTGTTACCACATGCCCTTTAGCCGCGCCGTCTGGCAACGGCTCCGTTAGGAATCTTTCTGGTAGGGTGTCATCTTTTCTCGTTAAGCCCTCACGTAAGTTGAATAGGCGTGTCAAGTTCCAAATGCGCTCCCCAGTTTTGAGGTACTGCTCCAGAGTGAAATTAAATCCCGTTGCCTTGTTCAGAAGTTCGACGAAGTCGCCGACTTCCAGTGGGGCGAAATCGCAGAGAACCAGCGAAAAGCACATAGCCCTTTCATCTTGCACTTCCTTAACAAACTTTGCCCTGTCTTTGGTTGAGTATAAGGGCGCCAGTTTTCCCTGCATTTCAGCACGGACAGTCCAAGCCCTTTGGTGGCAAGCACCCCTATCAGATGTCGCGTAGGCTAAAGCCATGCCCGTTGAACCCCTAACATCGTATCCGGGAACTTCCATGCCTTTAACGTGCATTGCAAACTTCCATGAGCCCTGTCCAATATTTTCCGCTGCCTTTTTGACGCCTTCGGCGAGAATGTTCCCCAAACCCCTTTTATAGGCTATTCTTTTCACCATTTCTATCTCCGCTTCTGCATCGCCAAATTTTAGATTAAGCCCATCAGCGTCCTTCTCGTTGATTAAGCCTCTTTCGAAGCACTCCATTGCGAAGGCAATCGCGTTGCCGGTTGATATAGTGTCCAGTCCAAGGTCGTCGCATAAGAGGTTGGCATATGCTATGGCTTCAATCGAGTTTACGCCACAGTTTGAGCCCATTAGGGCTATTGTTTCATATTCTGGACCAGCAAGCTCCTCCACTTTGTATCTTTCAGTTTCAACATGCGTGTATTTCCAGCATCGAATTGAACAGTTGTAGCATGTCCCATCACCGACAACAATTTTGCTCCGCATGGTCTCGCCACTTATCATTTCAGCATGCTCAAAAACACCAGTCCTAAAGTTTCTCGTTGGCAATATACCAAACTCGTTTACGGGCGCTATCCAAACTGGTGTGCCATACCGTCTCCTCAAGGGTATGAAAGGGTTCTCCTCAATTTTTTTAAAGGCTTTTCGAGAGGCTTCTTTAAAACCTTCAGGATCTGCATACTCCACTTTTACCCCAGCACTCTTCACAGTGACAGCCTTCAAATTTTTAGAACCCATAACAGCGCCAGCCCCACCCCTTCCAGCCTGCCTATACAAGTCAACTGTGATGCACGCGTAACGAACAAGGTTTTCTCCAGCTGGTCCTATTGATGCCACGTGGACGTCTCCACCCAAATGCTCCTTCAGCATTTTCTCAGTTTCTATGCAACCCTTTCCCCAAATTTTGCTCGCTTCTCTAATTTCAATGTCTTCGCCATGAACCCGCAAGTAAACCGGACTTGCAGCTTTTCCCTCAAAAATCATGTAGTCAAAACCAGCAAGTTTCATGACTGCGCCGAAGTGTCCACCAACTTGACTGTCCAGAAAAAGATTCGTTAGAGGAGACTTTGTAATAACGGCCCACCTTCCAGATGTGGGCGCCAACGTAGCCGTTAAGGGTCCTGAAGCGAATATTAACATGTTTTCTGGGCTTAGGGGGTCGACGTTTGGCTTTAACTGGTCATAGAGAATTTTTGCTCCTAAACCCTTCCCGCCGATAAACTTTCTTGCATTTTCCCCTTCAAGTTTTTCTACGCGTATTTTCTCTTCTGTTAAATTGACCCTCAAGCCCTTTCCA
The DNA here is from genome assembly GCA_038883655.1 of Bathyarchaeia archaeon. Lineage (GTDB taxonomy): Archaea > Thermoproteota > Bathyarchaeia > Bathyarchaeales > Bathycorpusculaceae > JAVZLQ01. The sequence continues at coordinate 211,612 of JAVZLQ010000002.1, read as the reverse complement.
ACGTAGCCTCCAAGCATGCCGTCTCACTTCAGCTGACTTTTCCACTTAGGTATCTGTGTATTGCAAGCATGTCGCTTAATAATGCGTAGCCAGCTTCTATGCCACCTGCGCCACGTCCAACAACAGTAACATCTCCGAGAACATCCGTGTTGAATGTTAATGCGTTAAGTGTCCCTTCAATGTGGGCTAAAACGTCAGTTAATGGAACTTTTTCAGGCGAAACTTTAGCCTTAACCTTGCCGCTTTCGCGCCACGCTTTAGCTATCAGCTTTATTCTTTCGCCAGCCTTCTTCGCCGCTTTAATGTCGCTGAGAGTTATTTTTGTTATGCCTTCTCTTTCAACATCCTTCACTTTTAGGCTTCCTCCCATGACAACGTTAGCGAGAATTATTATTTTCGCCACGGGATCCCACGCCTCAACATCCATTGTCGGGTCCGCCTCGGCATAACCCAGCCTTTGTGCTTCTTCTAAAGCACCTTTGTAGGTAGCGCCCTTTTCCATACGCGTCAATATGTAATTTGTTGTGCCGTTCACTATCCCTCTAACGGTGTTTACATGCGCTCCAGCCAAATCTTCTAAAGCTAAGTTGATTGCAGGTGTTCCACTCATAACTGTGCCCTCAAACCTCAAGAACACGTTATGTGCTTTTGCTGTTCGCATTAGCTCGTGGTAAGCTAAGGCTATTGGACCCTTGTTTGTTGTTGCTACGTGTTTGCCATTTTCAAGAGCTTTTTTGATATGGGTTAGTCCTGGTTCGCCGTTTTCAAGGTTTGTCCATGTTGCCTCGAGTACTATGTCTGCGTTGCTTTTTTCGATTATTTCTATGCTTGAGAGGTCTTTACGTCCTCCTTCATAATCTTCGATTGTTCCAGTTTTCCGTGCAAGGCGTAAAATTTCTTTCAGTTTAAGCCCCGCTTCATTATAAATCGAGCCCTTCTTTATGTCTGAGATGGCTACTACTTGAAAATCAAAGCCATAACGCTCTTTCAGCATAGCCTTCTTATCGGCAAGTATTGTTGCAAGTCCTTGTCCAACATTCCCAAAACCTATAAAGGCTAAATTATACTTCAAACTTTTCAACTCCAACATCCATGTCTACTTTTGGAGACTTAACTTTTCTGCAGCATCGCAATGTTATTATTTGCTACTCGTTTTAAGAAATTGCGGAGGAGAAATTGCAAATTCAAGATGGCGATTACATTTTATTATTCCTCGACCATCGGAGAACCTATTTGGTTAGGGTTGAGACTGGAAAGAGCTTTCACACACATAAGGGTTTCATAAAATTTGATGATTTAATTGGAAGGGAATATGGCTCTGTTGTTCTCAGCAGCATGGGCGTCGAATTTGTAGCTTTAAAGCCTCTACTGCGTGATTACATTATGAAGGCTGCTAGGCAGACGCAGATAACATACCCCAAGGACATAGCACTCATAATAATGTTCAGCAGCATAGGCTCTGGAAGCCGTGTTGTCGAGGCTGGAACTGGAACAGGCGCCTTGACAACAGCCCTAGCGCATTATGTTAAGCCAAACGGCAAAGTCTACAGCTACGAAGCGAGAGGGGAATTTTTGGAAACTGCTGAGAAAAACTTGCGAAGGGCAGGCTTGGTGGACTTCGTGGAACTTAAAAATAAGGATGTCACCGCTGGCATAGACGAGTCAGACGTGGACGCAGTCATATTAGATTTGGCTACGCCTTGGCTTGTGATTCCACATGCCTATAACGCCTTAAAACCATGTGGAACGCTGGTCTCTTTTAGCCCCACAATAGACCAGGTGGTAAAGACTGTTGAAGCCCTAAAAGAAAACGGTTTTGTGGACGTGGAAACTGTTGAATGTTTAATCCGTGGAATGCAAGTTGAACGTGGGAAAACGCGGCCACAAACGCTGATGACTGGTCACACTGGTTATGTAACGTTTGCCAGAAAAGCAATAAGACTCTAAACTAGCCTTTCTCTGGACTACCAATTGCAAATATGCCGTTTACACGCTCATTTTCCATTTTCTTTCCTAAACGCATGCGAACACTACTTGAATATTGTTCAAAACCAAACATCTTTAACGTCTGAAGTCACTTCGGTACCTAAAGCTGTAAAGTCATCGCTACTAGAAGTGGGTTTTATGGGTCTTCTCGCATGAAGTTGTCTATGGCTATTGATATGTCTGCCATGTCTACGCTTTGGTCGTCGTTAACGTCGCAGTTTGGATCCCAAAGTGGGTGCGTTGGGCTGCTCATGAATTTGTCTATGAGTATGCTTATGTCCAGCATGTCAACCCATATTTCGCCAGTAACATCACCAGCAATAGTGACCAGAACAAAGCCATACTCAAACGCGTTGTCATGCTTGTCTGTTTCGCCTTGAATAGGCTCCGTATAAGCTCGTAAAGTGTAGCTGCCTTTAACGAAGCCGGAAGTGTTCCATGTGAAGGTTAGGATTGTTACGGCTCCGCTTCTGATCGTTAGTTCACATGTTTCTATTACGCTTGTGTTAGCGTAAATGGTGATGTTGAAGGTTTCGGTGTTCCAGCCTTGATTTTGAACAGATGCGTATACGTACAGTGTGGTTCCTTCTCCTACGACAGTTTTGGATGGTGAAGTGTTTAAAATGGCGATGTTTGTCCACGGTTTCATGAGGGGGTAACGATCTTGGTTGTTTTCGTCAATAGTATATGGTGTATCTCCTATACCATCACCATTAGAGTCTGCACCTTGGTAGTCGCTCCAATAGTTGCCTCCTGAGGGGTAGTCGTTGTCCCAAATGTTGACAGAGGTTTCGGTGTAAACTTGAAATGCGTTGTTTGTAAAGCTGTTGTGGAATATGTTGTTGCTCGACGTATAGTAGAGTTGGATTCCATGTTCGCTGTTTGTTGATATGCTGTTTGCTGATATTGTGTTGTTTAGGGCATAATATAGCCAGATGCCGTCGTTATTGTTTGTGATTTTGTTTCTTGTTATGGTGTTGCTGTTTGAGTAGTAGATTCCTATTCCAAACCATCCGTTATTTTCGATGTTATTATTGGCGATTTCGTTGTTGTCTGAGGAGAAACAGACTGCTATGCCATCGTAGCTGTTTGCACTTATATTGTTTCCATGTATGAAGTTGTGGGACGCTGATTCAAGGTAAATGCCGTATTGGAAGTTTCTGATGTTGCCATTTCTTATGGTAACATTTGTAACGTCGTAAAGGGTGAAACCGTTTCCTGTTCCACTTCCTTCAATAATGTGTCCATTGCAGTCAATTATTATGTTTGATCTTTCAACCACAATTTCATCGTTAGCGTTACCTATAAAGGTGTATGTTTTTTTGTCAATCGTTGATATTGGAGCGGTATCTGGTTCTACGGTTCCATCTGCTTTGATATATATTGTTGAGCTTGCGTTGCTTGGTTGAACAATGAATGGCAAGCAGATCGCCGTCACCATGGTAAATATGAGTAATGATTCAAGTGCTCTCATTGCACTTTTCTCTCCCTTCGTCACATTACAAAGGAACAAACGAAGACATAAGTATAATGGATGGTGAGTCAGTGTTAGTATGCCAATAGCTATTCACGTATTCGTTAAGATATTTTGATTCATAAAAAAGGGAAATGGGTTGTTTGAAGCTGCATTTGTTTGCTAGTGTGTCCACCAGTGTATTAATTCGAAGGGTGCGTCGTCTACTATGAAGAGCAATTCGGTGTAGAACGAGTGTTCGTAGCCCGGTTGACTTGCCATTACCAATACTGCTGGACCACTTTGTACTGCGGCTGTATTGACAACTTTTATCAGTTCCCATCCTTCTTCGGTTGCATCGTTTAGTTTCACGGGGCTTATGTGATACAATGTTCTCGTTGTTTTCCCTTTGATTATGTTCGTTGTCTCTATGACGTTAACTGTGAAGTCATTCGTTACTACACCTGTTGTTATGTACCATCCTGCTGTTGCTGTCCATCCGTTTGCGCCAGCTTCAACATCGTCGTAGAAGCCTATTTCTGGTATTTCTATGTCGTCTATGTACCATCCTAGCCACAGCGTGTAGCCGTCAGTCCAGTATGTAAAGTACAGCTCAATTGTGTGTCCAGCGAATGATGTTAGATCCATTATTTCTTGGTACCAGCCGCCGCTGCTTCCTGTGAACGCGTTCCACTTTCCTGCAGCATAATATGCGAATGGCTCAAATGCGTCTGGACAGTTGGGGTTGTCTTGCGGGTTTGGCAGTGTTGATATTGTTCCTATTCCTGGCAGTGTGTACCATTCGCCTGTTGTTAGGTCGTGAACTTCAACGTAGCCGTAGTCCCAGTCTTCCTCGATTTCGTAGCATGTCCAGAATTTGAGGGTTGCACCTGTTTCTGGTATCGTGAAGGTTTGGCCCAATCTGAACCATGACCACGCTGTTCCATCTGAATGCCATTCGTATGAGCCGCTGTGTGGGAATACGCCAGCGTAGTCGTCGCCGTCGAAGTATACTTTCAGTTCTGGTTCGCCGTTGTATAGTTCCCAGTACCAGACGATGTATGGTAGACGTTCTGGCAGGATCCATCCTGTTGGGTATGTTTCGTCATAGGTTCCCCAATATTGTATTGCGTATGGTATGCTCCAGCCTCGTGTGGCTGCTGTGCCGAAGTCTAAGCCATAGTAGCCGTAAATTCCTTTAGCAAAGCTTGTGTCGTCTAGGTAGTTTGCAATTGCCCATTCTTGGAAGACTTGGTCGAAGTCCTTCTTTATACCGTGAGCTTTGAAGACGTTGTTGTAGCCTTCTATTCCATTTGCTTGTTCGTGGACAAGGTCCCATATGAATTGTCTTCCGTAGTGCTCGTATATGTAGTATGTCCATAGGGCGACGGCGCCGTAGTTTGATAGGGTTCCTTCCCAGACTACAAGCGATGTGTCCCAGAAGTAGCGCAAGTAGTAGTATATGTGGCCTGATGGGAATCCGTAGCCGCATATTATTTGGGCTAGTTCTGAGCAGCCCTCGTTTGGCCATGAGTATTCGTCTGGGTCTATGTCGCGGTGGATTAGGTGCTGGAATTCGTGGGCGAATGTGCCCTCATACTCGTATGGCATGCAGGCGGTTGGCGGATACGGTGGATATACATAGTATGCTGGGTCACCGCCTGTTGGGCTTGGTCCTTGCCTTCTGAACCACTGGTATGTATCGATGTGGATTATGTTTGCATTGTAAAGATTGCTCACATAAGACCAGAAGTAGCCTTCAATGAATCCAGGAGCATTAACTGGATCCCAGAACAACACATCACGTATATTGAATATCAGTATTTGTATCTTATAGTCGTTTAAGGGACCTAGGCGGTCCTTATACATGCCGAAGAACGACGTATCCTTCTCCCATATGTTTTCGTCGAACGCGTGCATTATTTGGATTAGTTGGCTTCCGAAGATGTAGTCGCGGTAGCCTGGTTGAAGGCGTGGGGCTCCCCAGAACGCGCCGCCACGATAGCTCCATGGATAGGCAAAGTAGAACACGTCGTCGCTAACATCTGGTGTTCCTTTTGTGTCCCATTCGTCTCTATATCCGCCAGTCCAGACATCCGGAGCTAATCCAACCCATATGTTGCAGTGTTCACCACTCAACACAAGCTGAAAGTCTAGGTAATACCATCCGCCATAATAATCGTCTATAACGGCAATAGTCCATGGAGAATGTGGCGTAAGCATAGGTACTATGCCTGGGGCTACCGCGTTTTCTAGGAAGGATGAGGCGTCAAGCCCTGGAATTTCATCTGGGTCTGAGGGGCGTGTAATTTTTGGATGCGAAACGCCGTAAACTGGTCCGGCTATCACTGTTGAGGCAGCTGTCATGTTTATTGGTATCAAGGACGCTAGAAGCACTGAAACAAATACCAAAGCAAATAGTTTTTTCATTCTCCTCTCTCCTACGTTTTAGGCAAATAAAGTATTATTAATTACAAATATGAATTTTATGGAATCTTCTTCTAGCTGCGCCGCATACGAAACAAAGCGCTTTTCCTGCAAGTAACAACGCCAAACAATGTTAAGGCGAGGAAAACTGGCAAAATCAAAACTGGCGGAAACTCTGGAACGGTTAAAACCTCAGCATCAGAATCCTCAACCGAATCCAAAGCCGCTTCGCCATCAACCCCTAAACCACCCGAATAGTCAATTGGAAACCTATGCCTAACGCCATACCTGGGCAAAGTCAAGTTAGGCCAAAAATCCTCAACAAGCTGAATATTACAAGCAGAGCCAAAATCATCAGCACACTGGTCTAACGCCAGACCAACGGCATTAGCTTCGTGAAACTGAAGAATCACGCCTAACAACAGAAGCACAACAACCACCAACACAAAATTGCCCCTCATACACATCAACAATAATCTTTCTTCCACCCAAGTTTTTATAATTTCTGGAAAAATCCTCTATACGAAGAACGAGCCAGAACGCTTAAAAAATTAAGTGGACCGGGCGGGATTTGAACCCGCGACCTCCTGAGTGCAAGTCAGGCGTTCATACCAAACTGAACTACCGGCCCGGTTATTCTGTGAAATGAAGATTTCTTCAACTGCATTTAGATATTTCGGAAACTACTACGGATTTTAATGATTATTCTAATCTTCTAATCCCTATGTTTATAATATTCTATCTCATTCATCATCCTTTCTGATATTTTGATTATAACGAGTGAGAGGGTTCCGTAAGCCAAAAAATCAAGCATAATCCCAACTGGTACAAATTCTATGGTGGATTCCACAAGCCCCACCGATTCAAGGGTTCCCCTAAAAGCAATTGTCATGTTGGTGTATGTGTTAATTTTTTTCATTATGTCAAATGGGAAGCCATAATGTTCAACAACAACGGGATAATCTGAAGTGTCCGTATATATCGTTTCTAAGCTTACACGCATCCACGAAGCAGCAAAAACAAATGCAATCGTGATGAGCAGTATGTATACGATTTCTTTTTCTGACAGTTCAAAAATTCTATAAACTTCATCTTGATCCTCTCTTCACTAATATTAGGTTTGCTTTACCTTAACTTTAAAGTTTGCCGCTGATATGGTTCTATCAACAAAATTTTTACATAGACCTCCCCTATAGAATATTTCGGCTGGGTTCGTTTATGGTTGATCCCAGAATTGAAAAGCTTGCAAGGCTCTGTGTCGAATATAGTGTTAGCGTCAAGCCAAATGAGTTCGTTACTATTCAAGGGAGTGATCTGGCTTTTCCATTGCTGAATGAAGTTTACAAGCAGTGTTTGCTTAAGGATGCTCATCCCTTTATTTTAGCGAACATTGATGTTGCATACACATTTTATAAATACGCGAAGGAACATCAGCTCACCTTTGTTTCTCCACTTGAAAGGTTTCTGGTTGAAAACATCGACGTGAACATACGCGTTTATTGCGAGCCGAACCCGAAGGGACTGACAAACATAGATCCAGAAAAGGTGCGTCTTCACGCGTCTTCACGGGCAGAAATTAGCGAGATATTCCGTAAACGTGTTGCAGAGGGAAAATTGCGGTGGACTGTTTTGCCATATCCTATTGAGGCGCAAGCGCAAGAGGCTGCTATGGCTTTAACTGAATACGAAGACTTTGTTTATGGCAGCTGCCTCGTCGATAAGGAAGACCCCATCGCGGAATGGAAACAAATTCATGACAAACAAGAACAAATTTGCAACTTTTTAAACCAAACAAGCGAAATCCGAATTGTTGGCGAGGACACAGATCTAACTTTCAGCGTTAAGGGGAGAAAGTGGATAAACTGCGATGGAAAGGAAAACATGCCCGACGGCGAAGTCTTCACAGCACCAATTGAAAATTCAGCGAATGGCACAATACGCTTCACTTTTCCAGGAATAGTTGCAGGCAGAGAAGTTGAGGACATAACGCTCACCTTTAGGGACGGCAAAGTTGTTAAGGCTTCGGCGGTGAAGGGCAACGAATTTTTGCAGCAAATCCTAAAGGTTGAAGGTGCGGATCGTATAGGCGAAATCGCCATTGGAACAAACTACGCAATAACAAGGTTTACAAAGAGCATGCTCTTCGACGAAAAAATGGGCGGAACAATTCACCTTGCACTTGGCAACTCCTACCCAGAATCTGGAGGCTTAAATAAGTCGGCAATCCACTGGGATATTCTTAAGGATATGAAGAGGGACGGCGAAATCTACGCGGACGGCAAACTCTTCTACAAAAACGGCAAATTCCTAATATAGACTGTGCTGTTCACAATTCAAACCAAAAGCCTTAAGTGTTCAAGCCCGTTATTTTTGTCTGTTATACTATGTAGGTGTTGAAAGGTTTGGCTGTTGAAAGTTTTTCGGGAAGTAGACAACCAGTAGACGTGAAAATAGCCGAGTTAAGCCCTGCCTCAAGGGCAGTTAATGTGAAAGCAAAGGTTGTTTCAAAAAGTGACATACGCAACATAGCCGCTGGAAGAGACGGCGCGCCACACCGCGTCTGCGACGCACTGATAGGCGACGAAACAGGATGCGTTTACCTAACGCTTTGGGACGACAACATCGAAAAGGTGCATGAAGGTGACACAATAAACATAGGCAATGGCTACGTGACACTTTTTAAGGGCAACATGCGCCTAAACGTTGGAAGGTTCGGCACATTAGAAGTTGCAAAGGAAGCGTTAGCCGTTGAAGTTAACACCGAAAACAACATGTCAAACAAGGTTTATGAACAGCAGAGACGTCCATTCAGGGGACGTGGAAGAAGAGACTTCGGCAGAAACGAGAGAAGAGGCGGGTTCCGAAGAAGGTATTAGGAACACGCGGCGCTATATTTTTCGCACATCTTTGTTAGCTCTTATTTTCTTTTAGTTTAATTTCGGCCTCGCTTAAATATTCTATGGAATAAAATTTTCCTATTTTCTACGATACCAATTTGAGTTTACGGCATATAGTTCCGTTTTAAATATAAATGAAGAAAGTATGAATTAGCAAAATTTGTGCTTAGAATTTGGTTTCAAATAGACAGATTAGTTGAACGCTTCTTTCAAAATTCACCGCAATCCTTAAAGCTCTAATAAGCAGAACACAACATTCCATAAAAGGGAAGGATTGTAATGTGCCCAGTTAAAAAAGAAGAAAGAAAACCTACGGTGGAAGAGTTGTTGGCAAAAGCAAAAAAGCCTTCGCAGCTAGCTCCGCCAATGCACAAGTTCTATGAAGGTAAAGTTCAAGTCATGCCTAAATGCGCCATAACAAGCCCTGCTGACTTCGCAATATGGTACACACCAGGCGTCGCCGCACCATGTAAAGAAATCCAAGCAAACCCAGACAAATCCTTTGAACTGACAAATAGGTGGAATTACGTGGCAGTAGTTTCAGACGGCACACGCGTTTTGGGTTTAGGCGACATTGGACCAGAAGCAGCCATGCCAGTTATGGAGGGAAAAGCCCTACTCTTCAAGTACTTGGGCGGTGTAGACGCCTTTCCAATATGCTTAAAGACAAAGGATCCAGAAGAAATAATTCGCGCGTGCGAACTCATTGAACCATCATTTGGCGGAATAAACCTAGAAGACATTGAAAAGCCAAAATGCTTCTACGTGCTTGAAGAGGCGCGAAAACGCCTACAAATTCCAGTGTGGCACGACGACCAGCAGGGCACAGCGACGGTAATACTTGCAGGCTTGATAAACGCATTCAAGATAGTTGGCAAAAAGCCAAAAGAAAGCCTCGTAACACTCGTCGGAGCGGGCGCAGCCAACATCAGAACAGCCTACGTCCTAATAAGGTGGGGAATGAAACCCGCCAACATAATAATGGTAGACACAAAAGGCATAATCTACCCGGGAAGAGAGGACATCAAAAAAGAGGAAGACCCATGGAAATACGAACTTTCACAGATAACTAATGGCGAAGGAAGAAAAGGCGACATAGCAGAAGCCTTCAAAGGCGTAGACGCTGTAGTGGCAGCGTCAAAGCCGGGGCCAGGCACAATAAAGAAAGAATGGGTTGCAACTATGGCTGACGACGCAATAATCTTTGCGTGTGCAAATCCGATTCCTGAAATATGGCCTTGGGAGGCAAAAGAGGCTGGAGCCCGCATAGTAGCCACTGGAAGGAGCGACTTTCCAAATCAGGTTAATAATAGCCTTGGCTTTCCAGCGATTTTCCGCGGAGTTCTAGATGTTAAGGCGAAAACTGTTACAGATGACATGTGCATTGCCGCGGCTCAAGAGCTTGCAAAGTTTGCGGAAGAGCGTGGGATGCATGAGGAGGATATCCTGCCGAGGATGGAGGAGTGGGAAGTGTTTCCAAGAGAAGCTGTTGCATGCGCGCTTAAGTCTATAGAAGAAGGTGTGGCGAGAGTTAAGCTGAGCAGACAAGAGCTTTACGAGAGAGCCGTTGCGATAATTCAGAATGCCAGAGAATCTTTACAACTTTTAATGAAGCATGGCTTAATAAAGAAGCCCCCACCAGAAGAAGAACTGCTTAAGTGAAGCTGAAATTAAGGTGAAAGAAACGTCAAAAATAGCGAATTTCCGCCTTTTTATGTCAGAAATTTAGAAAATTATTTAAACTCTTCCATAAAACATAGATGGGGTAGGGAGAAGAAAAGTATGCGTTCAGATTACGCCCTTTATGCAGTGGCAATAATATTTTTCATCATAACTCTAATGGTCGTATTCGTCGAACTTGAACTTAAACCACTATGGATAATAACAACGACGGTTTTAGGATTTCTATTCATAGGGTTAGGTTACACTCAAAGACCAAAACCTCAAGCGGCACCTCTGCCACAAACACCAACGCCTACGCCAACACCAGAGCCTGCACCCGCTCCATCACCAACCATCGAAACAGTACAAGAGGAGAAAAAGGAGATAACTGTTGAAGCTGCTCCATTGTCGATGCTGCCCACATCAGAACTTACAAAAGTTAAGGGTATCGGAGCAAAACGTTCAGAACAGCTAAAGGCTCTTGGAATAAATACGCTTGAAGACCTAGCGAAAGCTTCAGCAGAGGACTTAGCCTCAAAGCTCCAAATTTCGCCGAAAATAACTGGCAGATGGATTAGCGAGGCAAAAAGGCTCACTGAAAAATATTAGTGATAGCCTTTAAAGGGTTAGTTCATAACGCTTAAGATTCTTACGATATTCCTTCTCTCCAAACGCCTAATCGCGTCTAAAAATTCGTTCCGTTTTTTCCCAGACAAATTAAAACTTCTGATCATGTCCGTGACTGGAGCCTCCGGCTTTCCAAAACCAGCTTTACGCGCATAAAGGTGCCTAACTATAGACTTCTCAAGCCTGCCACATCGCCAAGTAGTGTTCCGAATAAGAACAACTATAGCCTTAACAAGCCTCTGAGATTCTCCACGCTTCTTTTTACTGCGCAATTTCCACCACAAAACATATTTGACATAGCTCCTTTTAGAGTTTACGTTTCAAACAATGTTGGAGGGCAGATAATGCCAAAAGGAAGTATTGGAAAAGTTTACATTTTCCGCCTTTTAGAGGGGGAGGACTTGGCTGATGCAATCAAGAAAAGGGCTGAGGAAAGCGTGGTAAAAGCGGGAATGTTCATCCTAATTGGAAGTTTAAAGGAGGTTGTGCTTGGCTTCTACAGGGAGGGACAATATTACTCAAAAAGGATCGATGGGCCCCTTGAAATAGCTTCTTGCATGGGAAACATCGCTGTAGACGAAAATGGCGAAACAGTAATTCATGCGCACATTGTTGTCTCAAACGAAAAATGCGAGGCATTCGGCGGACACTTAATGAAAAATTCGATTGTGGGCGCAACCGCTGAACTAGTAATAATTGCGTTTGAGAACGTAATTCTCCAAAGGGCTTTTGACGAAAAAACTAAACTGAAACTCTTAAATTTGAGTTAAATCTTTGCGCAAGAAAATGCCATGCGCGTCTCCATAATAATATTTGAGCTTTGCAATCTTTTTGTATCCAAGTTTCTTGTAAAGCCTTAAAGCTGCAATATTGTCTTCCCGAACCTCTAAGACGCAGACATTTGCGCCTTTGCCCCTAAAAATCTCCTCAATTTCGTTTAAGAGTCTTAACCCTATACCCCTTCTGCGATATTCTGGCAAAACATCTATAGTCAAAATGTGCCCAACAGTCTTGCCCTCTTCTTGATGTAACATGCCGATGATAAAGCCAACTATTTCTTCGTTCAATTTTGCAATTAAGCCTATCGCGTTATAATTCGTGAGGAGGCTGGCAATTTGCTCTTTCGTGAAGGCTTCCTTTTCAAAACATTTAATTTCAATCTCGTAAAGCCTATCTAAATGTTTAGGAGAAGCGTCTTCAACTGTTACTTGCATCTGCGCCACCAAGAGCGATTGAAAAAAGGTTAAAGTATAATTTAGGTTTTGTCTGCCGTTTCACTTGCGCTTTGGTTAAACATTCTTATAGCCTTTATTTCAATCCACTCTTGAATTGCAAACCCAACGAAAAACCGAAGCCACAAAGTCAAAATCCTATTTAGAACCGTAACAGTCGCGCTTATATCTGGAGGTACACCAAAAGCAATGTACAGCGTCGTCATGGTTATTTCCGGCAATCCGATCTCAAAGGGCACGCCTATTGGAATCGATTTTACAGCGACAAAAATTGAGGCGGATACCATTATGACTTCCCAAGGCACAGGGGAACCCACAGACATAAAAATGAGATAATCCAATGCTAGGCTTAGGATCCACGCGGCAATAAAAAACATTGATGACGCAAAAAGCGTTTTGTATGCATGTCCAAAACTTTTCATTGAATCGTGGAAAATTCGCAGGGCTTGAGCAACTTCTCGCTTAATTTTTGTCAGTTTTAAGCGCCCACGTCCAATCCATTCAACAAACCTCAGAATTGAGTCGACAATTTTCTTGGTCCACTCCTCCTTTATGCATAGAAGGAGCAGAGCCGCAAGAAAAGCTGTTATCGTTATTGTTAAGAAAACAGCCAAGTTTAGGATTATTCCGCCAAGTTTTCCCTTGGCTATTAACAGACCGACACCCATGAGCAGCGTTAGTACGTTAACCGTCATTCCAATGAATCTTTGAACAGCAAGCGATGCAACTACTTTCCCGCTTGTGCCGTTTTGCTCCCTGGCAATTAAATATACTTTTGAAAGTTCTCCGCTTAGCGATTCTGCTGGTATAATTATGTCTATGAAAATGCCGTACCAAACATAGAAGAATGCCCTTACAACCGAAAGCTTGACTGAAAGAAAATTTACCAAAAAGCGCCATGAAAGCGCGAAAAAGAATGTCTGAAGAAAAAGGAAGATTATTGCCCAAGAATAAAAGTAAAGGTCTACTTTTTTAATTATATCAATTATTTTTGGTATGTCCACGTTGAAGAGATAAATGTATATGATGAAAGCAACTATTCCAAGCGCTGGCAGAATTAAACTTTTCCACGTAAGCTTAAACTTCAGCGAATCCATCAGCGCTTTACACCAGCAATGAAGCAAAATGGACTTTGAACAACATTATATACTTTACCTAATTCCGCCCACAAAAGCGCGACTTTTAAAGCGTCCCAACATTTAATTCCACAATCAACAATATAACCTTTAACAGGTGGTGCGAATGAATTTGAAAGGTGTTCACTTTCTGCTAACCTACAAATGCGATTTAGAATGTGATCACTGCTTTGTTTGGGGAAGCCCAGAATCGAAAGGCACCTTCACACTCAAGCAGGTAAGAAGTATTTTGGCTTCTGCCAAAAAGCTTGGAACCGTGAATTACATTTCGATAGAAGGTGGAGAACCGTTTCTCTATTACCCGATAATGGTTAGGGCTGTTAAAGAAGCAGTGAACATGGGTTTCCACGTTGAGATTCTCTCAAACTGTTACTGGGCCAACTGCCAGGATGATGCTGTCGAATGGTTATTGCCTATAGCTGAAGCAGGAGATGTTGAACTTAGCCCGAGTAGCGACATCTATCATGGCGAGGTATGGGAAACGGAAAATGTGAAAAACGCTGTCAGAGCCGCAAAAAGGCTTAACATAAAGGTTGGGGTTATAGCCGTCAAATACCCTGATGTGGCGCCTCCATGTCCCAGTGAGATTGAAGGGGCGAAAGTTGACCTTTGTGATTTAATGTTCCGCGGCAGAGCAACTTTAAAATTGGCTGACAAAGTGCAGAAGAAAAGCTGGCTTGAATATACAAAATGTCCATATGAAAATTTAGCTAGTCCAGAGCGTGTTCATGTAGACCCGCTGGGTTATGTGCATGTTTGTCAAGGAATTTCAATTGGCAATGCTTGGGAAAGGTCATTCTCAAAAATAATTGAGACGTACAATCCACATGAAAATCCAATTCTTAAGCCTCTAATCAATGGCGGTCCAAAAGCGCTGGTTGAAGAATTTGACTTGCCACATGAAGAAGCCTACGCTGATGCATGCCACATGTGCTACGCCGCAAGGTTGCTTCTACGAAGTAAATATCCAAGAATACTTGCTCCAGACCAGATGTATGGAGGATTTGAATAGCTCATTTGCTTGCCTGAGAGTTTATAAGGATAAACCTCAAAATTGTGTGGTTAGGGTGGGCTCTTGCTAACGCGTGATGAAGCCTTAAACCTTGTCAAGAAACATGTCACCAAACGTAATGTTGTTTATCACATGCTTGCTGTTGAGGCAATAATGCGAAGTTTGGCGAAACATTTTGGAGAGAGCGAAGAATTGTGGGGGTTGGTTGGCTTGCTTCATGATGTGGATTATGAGAAGACTGAGGCGAATCCAGAGAGACATAGCCTCTTGGCTGAGGAAATTTTGAAAGGACTTGTGCCGGAGGAGGTTGTCCGTGCGGTTAAGGCGCATAACTTTGTGCATACTGGTGTCATGCCAGAAACTCGCATGGAAAAGGCGTTGATTGCTTCTGATGCCGTTTCGGGTTTACTTGTAGCTTGCGCTTTAGTTATGCCTTCTAAAAAGTTGGCTGATGTCAAGGTTGAAAGCGTCGCGAAAAAGTTTAAGGATAAGGATTTTGCACGTGGCGCTGACAGAGAAAGAATTCTCGTCTGCGAGGAAATCGGAATTCCTAGAGAGAAGTTTTTTGAAATAGCTCTAAACGGTTTGAAGGGTGCGGCTTCCGAGATAGGATTGTAAGCGCATGGTGTAAATCATGACTGAAGCAATTAAGGAAATAGAGCTTAAACGGATTCGTCCAAGTAGGCTTAATCCGCGTTTGGAGCTGAATATTGAACGCCTTAATGAGTTGGCTTCAAGCATACGTGAAGTTGGGCTTCTCGAGCCAATAATAGTTAGACCAGCTGGCACAGATGAGTACGAGGTTGTTGTTGGCGAAAGGCGCTATAGGGCTTCGCAGCAGGCTGGATTACAGAAAGTCCCAGCAATAGTTAGAGCGTACAGCGACGACGAGGTTGTCCAACTAAACCTTACCGAGAACATTCAACGTGAAGACTTAAACGCGATCGAGAAGGGAAAGGTGTGCAAGTATTTACTGGAGAAATGCCGCGCTAAGTATCCATCGAAGGCAGCCCTAGCTGGAAAGATAGGTGTAAGCGTAAATGCTGTTTCACTTTGGCTTCAAGCCGCCGAGGTCGTTCCAGAAGAAGCGCATAGGTATGTTGCGCCTTCAACTATTTCTGGGCATGTGCCAGAAGGAAAAGTTGATTATCAAACTGCTGTGGCTGTTGGACGTTCTTTGAAGGAGCCAGAAAAGAAAGTTGAGGTTATTAAGAGGCTAGCTGAGGAGCGGCTTCCGGTTAAAGAGCGAAAAGAGCTTATCAAGAAGGTTGCACTTGAACCAGAAAAGCCCATAGAAAAAATTGTTGAAGATGTCAAAAGCGCGCCGTTTGAAATGCCCTTCGCAGCTGAGGATAAGAAGCCTCTGCTTGAAGGAGTTAAAACACAGCGCACAAGCATCGAAGCGCCAGACTCAAAGGTTAAGGTTGGAGCCGTAGCCCGCGCCATCATCTGGGAACCGCATGTCGCGGACTTGCGCATCACTGCTGTGGAAAGGAAGAAGCTGAAGTATTTTGATGAAGAAGACGCGAAAAGGGAGGGCGGTTACACCCTAGAAGAGTTTAAGCGGAAATGGATTGAACGCTATGGGGAATGGGACGAAAACCAGCTTGTTTACATCATACGCTTTGAAAGGGTAAAGTAGCCTTTGCGCCTATTCAGAAATAACTTGATAGTCTTGTTCGCTTTTTGCGCCTAAACCAAGCTCAACAGCACGCTTTATTTGCGTGTAGCTCCATGGGTCACCCTTCAAAACTGCGCCATCAAAACTCTCAATTATCTTTATTGATTCAACATCCATGGCTATGCGGTCTCCAGAAGCAAGAATAACGTTTGGTTCGCGTTTTTCCCCGCTGAATGGCCCGCCCGTGATGAAACATTTTCGTCCATCCATAACTATTAGGTTTGGATGCACCACAAGGTTCAAGTCGACAATTTTTTCTTTTAAATGCATTAAGTGGAGCGCTATCCTTTCGCTTCCCTTCAAAAAGCCTACTGCAAGCTTTAGGCTAAATGAGAAATCCGCTTTAAAATGGGTTTTCATACAACAACAATAAACAAGCTTATCAGCACGTAAGGCTCTTTCCGGCAAACTCGCCTTCTTCAAGTATTTTTCGTCCACATCAATCTTAACCCATTTCCCCTCATCGAAAAAGACGAGTTCTGCCCCGCTATCGCTTAGCGCTTTTAAAGCGCCAGTTTTCTCCATAACCTTCCTAGTTGAAAGCGTCTGCATGGAAGATTCGCCCACAACAACTTTTCCAGCGCCATGCTCGTAAAGAAGCTCCACCAACACTCTCAAAAATTTCGGGTCTGTTGAGGCTGGCGGTGGGTCTGCACTGTTATAGTTTGGTTTTAAGAGAACCTCATCGCCGCTTTCAATAACCTTCTTGAAGCCGCCAATCAAATTTACAGCGTGCAAAATGCTTTCTTTCAAGTCGCGCTTAACTGTAACTTTGCTGATTAACATTTTTCCATTTTCAATGAACTTGTTCGGTATGTTCCTGCCAATTTCACTTTTTAGATTCATGGACTGTCATAAAAACTAGGTGCCATCTAATTTATCTCTTTTCACAAAATTTAAACTATATATCCATCTGTTTTCTCGAAGTCCTTCACGATTTCCATAACCTTCCTTGGAATATTAACTGCTTCTAGCGGTATGCCGCTAAGCAAAGCCCATGGACTTTTCTTTGCAATAGCGGTTACCACATGCTCTTCTCCGAAGCATTGCCTTGCAATCTCATAGACAAGTTGTCTAACTTCAAATTCTGAATACTTGCCCAGAGCGTGGAGATACTCGTGCAAAAGAAGATTATAAACTAGAGCGTTAACAACACGCCTTGATTTGAGCGCGCCCTCGACTATTTGAACTAGACGCCTGTTTAAGACTATGTTGTTTGTTCCTATTGGATGGTAAGCGCCTAGTTGAATAGGCAGATCGTCCAAAAAAAGCATCATTCCACCTCTGCGCTTGTGAAGCGAAAACTCAACGGTGTCTTTAACGACTTCCCATATTTCACTATAATTCTTGGCTTCTTCTAAGCGTTTCCTAAAAGCTTCACTCTTTTCAGAGTTCATGAAGGCATGTTCTCCAAACTTTGTGCATCTATTTTTAACCACATCAAAATAAATAAGGGATTAATGCAATAAAATTGTAGAGGTTGTTGGAGGCAAAATTTCGTATGGCTGGAATAGTTTTGGTTAGAGATATCATGTCAAGGGATGTTAGGGTTGTGCGTCCAGACACCACGGTTAAGGAGGTTGTCGCAACCATGAACAAGTTTGACATAGGCTCAATAATAGTTGTTCAAGGAGATAGACCAGTAGGCATCATAACTGAACGCGACATTTTAAGGCGACTTGTTGAGCCCTGCCTTGCGCCTGAAACCCTAACAGCAAGACAAGTTATGACAAGCCCTGTTCAAACAATAAATGAAAACGCAAGCATCGAGGAAGCAGCCAAACTTATGGCGAAAAAGCGCGTCAAACGTCTTCCAGTGATGAATGACGGCAAACTTGTGGGCATAATAACCTTCAGCGATATTGTGGCGAAGGTTCCAACGATGCTCTCAATTCTTGAGGAGCTTTTGAGACCATATCATAGGGTTTATTGAAAATCGGGCTTGGGCTTGCCCAACTTTTTATCTAAACACGCCTTAACAAAGCCGTAATATTCTGGGTCTGGCTTTCCAGGGCGGCTTTTGAATTCTCCGTGGAACTGCGAAGCAAAAAAGAAGAAGTGACTTGGCAACTCAAGGATTTCCATGCGCCTTCCATCAGCGCTTTTTCCTGAAAACACTAGACCGTTCTTCTCAAAAGTTTCTAAATAGTTAAGGTTAACCTCGAATCTGTGGCGGTGCCGTTCATAGATTTCTTCGCTTTTGTAGAGGGCATACGCGGTTGTGCAAGGCTTAACAATAATTTTGTGTGCCCCTAGGCGCATCGTTGCGCCTTTGATTTCTATTCCGCGTTGTTCTGGCATGAGGTCAATTACTGGATTGGGCGTTGAAGGATTGATTTCTGTGCTGCTTGCATCCTTTAAGCCGCATACGTGTCTCGCGAATTCGACAACTGCAAGTTGGAAGCCATAACATATGCCGAGAAAAGGAACGTTGTTTTCCCTTGCAAACCTTATCGCCATTATCTTGCCTTCCGTGCCCCTCGGACCAAAACCGTATGGCACAAATATACCATCATACTCCCGCAGTTTTTCCACGTCTTTGGGGTTCTTTTCGAAGGTTTCAGCTTCAATGTAGCTTATGCAAACTTCCGCCTTGCAAGCGGCGCCAGCGTGACGAAGTGCCTCGTTCATGCTTACGTAGCTGTCAGCCAATCCAGCATATTTTCCAACGAGAGCTATTTTCACTTCGTATTTTGGCTGTAGTATTGCATCAACAAAGCGTTTCCATTCGACGTAGTCTGGTTTGTGCTGCGGAAGCTCAAGCCTTTTACATATGAATTCGCCCATGCCTTGCTCGTCCAAAATTAGTGGCACTTGGTAGATTGTTTCGACGTTGTAGGAGCAGAAAACAGCGTTTTCGGGTATTGTGCCAAACAACGCTATTTTACGCAGTGCTTCAGAGTCTATCATTTCTGAACAGCGTGCAACTATAACATCTGGCTGAATACCTATGCGCCTTAACTCGTTTACGCTGTGCTGGAGCGGTTTGGTTTTCATCTCCTTTGTAACATCCAGTATCGGAACCAATGCAACATGAACGTAAAGCGTGTTCTCGTAACCTTCTTCTAAGCGCATTTGGCGTATAGCCTCTAGAAACGGTAAGCCTTCAATGTCGCCGACTGTTCCGCCAACCTCAGTTAAGACAACATCCACATCAGCGTGTTTTGCAACAGCGCGTATGCGACTTTTAATCTCGTTTGTCACATGTGGTACTATTTGAACGCACCTTCCGAGAAAGTCGCCCTTACGCTCTTTTTCAATAACCGCCTTGTAAACCAAGCCAGTTGTGATGTTATTGTCCTTTCGAAGGTTTAAGTCCAAAAAGCGTTCGTACCAGCCGAGGTCTAGGTCTGTTTCGCCGCCATCATCGGTGACATAAACTTCTCCATGCATGTAGGGGTTCATTGTCCCAGCGTCAACATTTACGTAGGGGTCGATTTTCACAGCTGTAACCTTAAAGCCCCTTGCCTGAAGCATCTTTCCAATAGAAGAAGTTACAATTCCCTTACCAACAGAGCTTAACACGCCGCCCGTTACAAAAATGTATTTAACCATGATTAGTGTCCCTCGCAATAACAGAAGCATAAACTGGCATCAGCATTTAAATTCTTTCATTCACCCTCTCATACATGACTTAAACGAGGGGGCCACATGCAAAAGGGCAAGAGTGCAAGTATAGTTTACTGGCTTGGAAACAACCTTTACTTAAACATAACAAATAGGTGTTCAAACAACTGCTACTTCTGCATAAGAAATTTCAGAGACGGCGTAGGCGGATTCAAGCTCAAACTGGAAAGGGAACCAACAATCAAGGAAATTTTAAATGAGCTGCAAAACGTTATAAACCTGCGAAACTGGAGTGAAATAATATTCTGTGGCTTCGGCGAACCTCTTGAGAGGTTAGACGCCGTAGTCCAAGTTTGCATGTGGATTAGAAGGTTTTATGGCAAGCCAGTAACAATCAGAGTGAACACCAACGGCAACGGCTACCTAATTAACGTTGGAAGAGACGTAGTAAAAGAACTGCGCGACGCTGGCGTAAACAGAATTAGCGTTAGCCTAAACGCTCAGGACGGCGAAACCTATAGACAAGTTTGCAAGCCAAAATTTGAAAAAGCTTTTGAAAGCGTCCTCGACTTTGTAAGAAAGGCTAGAGAGATATTTGATGTGGAAGTTACCGCTGTTGCAATCCCAGAGGTTGACGTTAAAAAGGTTAAGGAAATCGCAGAAAGCCTAAACGTCAAGTTTAGGTTGCGCGAATACATTCCATGCTCATGGTAGAACACGCTTAAACCTTTCACATCTATCTTTTCTCAGCCTTCCCTATTATTTGATTCAAATATTCTTCGCTAAGCGGAAAGCAATGCAAAGTTTTGCCCCTAACCTTCAAATTTTTGAGGAACGTCTCCCTTATTGGTAGTGGCTTCTCAAACTTGACAACATATTTGAATTCTATGGCTCTTTTCCAACTCCACTTTTCGCATAAGCCTTTTTCAACTTCAGAAAGCTCCTCAACAACGTACACGTTTCCAATTTCACCGTAGCCTATGAAGGCATCCCCAAACTCTGTCTTATGAACGAACATTACAATTTGCCCAGCAGACATCCTTCTACGAACGCTAGTAAAATACATGGCATAATCAAAAACCTGGTTTACCCACTCTTTTGTGGCTATTCGTAGGATTAAGCCTTTAGGTACAACCATCCCACGCCGACCATGCTTAAGGCTCAGCTTTACGCTTACTTTTGATGGCTCGCCCTATAAGCTCAATCCAAATTCCGTCAGGATCTCTAACAAACGCCAACGTATAACCATTCTCGTCCCATGGCTCGACAGCCGGAGTTGCGCCACCAGCGAGAACACGCCTATACTCTTTTCGGACGTCTTTGCACCAAAAAGCCAAGTGGTCAAGCTCGGAACCAGCAACATATTCCTCATAAAACTTTGTTCCAAGCGGATAATAGTTCAGCTCTAAAACCTGCGGTGATTTTTCGCTTTTTAGCTGCACATAGACGCCGCCTGCCTCCATCGTACCCCTACGCACTATTTTCATGCCCATTATTTTTGTATAAAACTCTACCGAACGCTCTAAGTTCCTGACGCGGATACCAGTATAAGTAAACTTCACGCCACAACACCATACCATAGATTAACATTTACTCCTAATAACATTTAATTAAAATATTGTTGCTTTCAATTAAATTCCATGGCTAACATGAGTGGAAATGAGAAAATTAAAGGTTAGTAAGAAATGTTTATATTTACTCTTTGAGGCTCTATAAAATTCAAGGCGATGAAGCTCGCCTTTAACCGCCCTTGCTTCTGCATGTGCAGGGGCTGATAGCTTCTACCCAGTTTCAAAAGTATATGGGTGAATGACAGGTTGCCTGAAGTGGGGCGGTTTGCGGTTTTGGAAAATACGCGACATGCTGACCTATGGAGTAAACGTGTAGTTAACTATGTTGTTAGTCGGCAGAATGAGGATGGTGGATACGCTTTCTGCCAAGGCACAGAATCTAACGCCCAAGATACGTATTATGGGTTGGCAATTTTGGATTTGTTAGACACTCCTTTTCCAAATGTTGAAAAGACTGTTGAATGGCTATGCAGTTTTGCCGCAGAAAACCTTTACTCGCATTACTATGTAGCCAAAGCCTTAAGACTGTGCGGTGAAAAGCCGAACGGAAAAAACTTGAAAAAGTTTGTTCTTTCTCTGCCAGTTGTCAAAGGCGAATTTGAAACCATCGACGTTTATGTTGAGGTTGCCTCGGAATTTCTCTTAGCGCTTATGGCAATCGAGCTTGCTAAAATTGTCGGTGTAGAAGTTAACTATGAGAAGATTACGGAGTGGTTGCTGAGTTTCAAAAACATTGATGGTGGTTTTGGGGCTTATGGACATTCGAATTTGAATTCTACCTATCATGCTGTGGCTTCACTTTTTAATCTTGGTTATCCAGTTAAGTCGCTTAAGGAAACTCTCGATTATGTTAGGGCATGCGAAAAGCCTTATGGAGGCTTCACCGTGGTGCCTAATAGTTCCACTCCATACATGGAACATACTTACTACGGAACAATGACGCTTAATATTCTTGGCAAGCGCTTAAAATATCCAAACCAGACAGCTGATTTTGTTCTTAAATGTCAAAATGCAAACGGCGGATTTGCAAGATCAGACATTGGGATATCCACTTTTGAAGACACCTTATACGCTGTAACAGTATTAAAGAAAATTAGAGAACAGTGGTGACTGCATGAGCATTGACGTAACATACCCCCGCATTGAAAGAATAATCAAAAGCGATGCAGAATGTTTTCTTTGCGCATTAGAAGATGAAATTGAAAGAAAATACATAGACACTTATCTTTCCGAGCTTGTAATGGACTCTAAAGCAAGAGAAAAACTTGTTAAAAGTGGAGGATTCTGCAATCATCACTTTTACAGAATGCTGATAACGGCTGCAAAACCTGGAAGCTCAGATGGTCACGGAATAGCCCTAATCACGCAAAGTATTATAGAAAGGCTTCTCCATGACTTGCATAAGCAAAGAAAGAATCAGGGAGAGATTTCCATCCGAACAGCCAACTGTCCCGCATGCACCCATCTAGCCAGTTTCATGAAAGTCTACATTAAAAAAATCATTGAACTGCTATCTTCACATAGCGAAGAATTTCTCAAACTTTTCAAGGATTCCAAAAGTCTTTGCATCCCTCACTTTGCACTTTTATTTAAAATGCTGAAGAATACAACGCATAATCAAGAAACCATCAAAATCATTGTTGAGGTTGAAGAGAGAAATCTTCAACGTTTACAATCAGAACTCTCCGAATATATTAGACGGCAAAGCTATGAGTTCTCAGAAGCGGATCGAAAAAGTGTAGAAGACGTGCCTTTAAGGAGTGTTCAGAGAATCGTCGGTAGAAGAGGAATCAGCGTTACGGGAGGTTCACTTGCAAATGAACAATGTTAAAAATAAACGTGCCAAAATCTTTATTCCGACAAAGGTATACGAAAACCTCGGCGACCAGGCAGAAAGCATAATCCGTAAAGGATTACTCACGCTCAGAATTCAAATCCTTGCGCATGAAACGCTGTCTCTAAAAGAGAGAATAACGTATCTAAAGAAGCGAGTAAAGGAACTGCCGAACGACATAAAAAGAGATGAAAGAATGCTGGAGGAGCTAATTGAAGATCAAGAAAAACTTGAAGCGCTCTTGAATGGAAAAGGGTGATTAGTTTTGGTTAAAATTAAACTAAAGAAAGATCAGAAAACAATTTATGTGGACCAAAACTGCGAGATTTTAGAACTTGCTGAAAAGCTAAAAATTCCCGTAAACGACACAACGTTTATTCAGAAGGTCCTACAACTTGGAATGGCGTCTCCTTACTCAGAGGAGCAACTTCTACAGAAAATCAAAGAATTAGAGGAGCAAAAAAGAACCCTTGAATCTAGACTTAAGAAAATCGCTGTGCAGTTCGCGCGTCTTGAAAGTAGGCATGTAGGATTGCGAGCTCAAATTTCCAAACTTTTCAATGACAATCGAGTGCAGGTGTTCCATTTATGTGCACGACATTCGCCCAGCATGGGTGAGCATGATGCCACAAATCTTGTACAAAAATACGTTGAGTACTCAAAATGCATGTGGCTTTGAGTAAGCGTAATTGAAGGCACCCGAGCCTTATGGAATTATTGCAATTTTAATTTCATTTTTTGATGTGGCGAGTATTTGGAAGGCTTCCCTAATTTCGTCCAATCCCATCCTTCTTGTTATTAATGGTCTAACATCAATTGCTTTTGAGGCTATTAGGCTTAGGGCTTTCCTAAAATGTAGCGGAGTCGCGTGAAAAGTGCCTAGAACCGTGACTTCCCCGTAATGAAGCATCTCCGTGCTAACTTTAATCTCTGTTCCAGGCGGGCATCCGCCGAATTCTAAAACTCTTCCGCCTTTTCTGACGAGTTTTAGGGCTTGCTCCCACGTTTGAGGCAAACCAATGGCTTCTATTGCTACGTCAACGCTATAACCGTCTGTTAACTGTTTAACCTTTTCCACGACGTCGCCTTTTCCAGCGTTGACAACTTCGTCTGCGCCAAGCTTTTTCGCGAAATCCAACCTTTCCTCAATGAGGTCTATCATTATGACCTTTTCGGCGCCAACTCGCTTGACAGTTAACAAGTGCAGCAACCCTATTGGTCCAGCGCCAATTATCGCCACATTATCGCCAAGCCTAACTCCAGCCTCTTCCACTCCGTGCAAAACGCATGCTAAGGGCTCTGTTATGGCTGCCTCTTCAAAAGAAACATGCGGTGGAATCTCTTGCATGTTGACGAGAACCATCCGCGCTGGAACCTTAATGTATTCCGCATACGCACCCCAAAGCCAAATCATGTTCTCACAAAGATTATACTTTCCCTTCTGGCACATCACACAATGTAAACATGGAGCGCTGTTTCCAGCGCGCACACGCATACTCTTCCTAGGCCATTCTAGGCCTTCGCTAACTTCCACAACTTCGCCAGCCCACTCATGCCCAAAAACCGTTGGAAGCCTTATCACCTTCTCAACGTAGCCTCTCTGGAAAATTTTTAGGTCTGTTCCGCATGTTGTTGCCGCCTTAACCTTAACGAGGACTTCGCCAGCGTTAACTTTTGGCTTTGGAACATCTTCAACTCGCAAGTCTTTTACGCCATAAAGCATTGCAGCCTTCATTTGTATCACTTGCCTCTAAGATTGTGGACTAGAGTATATGGAGATTTCTCCTCGTTAACCTTTAAACAGAAGCCATAGCCGCTAAACCAGCAAGGATTAAGATTATTCCAGAAAGAATGAAAATTACAGCCAATAACATGAAAACAATGGCAAGAGGATTCGTCTCAAAAAGCGTATTTGAACATTGAAGCATTAAGAACAGGCCAGCTGCCACGAGAACCAAGGCGGCGAACAGCAGCTTCCAGGAAAATTCCAGTCTATGCAACCGCGAAAGCCTTCTATTGTTTATTGCAATCCCATGACTAGTTATGTATTATGATTTTTAGGCTTTCTTTGTTTTCTAGGGCTGTTTTGAAGGCTTCAGCTGCCTCTTCAAGCCTAAAACGATGCGTAATTAACTCCCTCAAACTCAGTTTTCCAGATTTTATTAGCTCCAAAGCCAAACGTGTTTCTAAATGCGAAGTCGAATATGATGGGATTATTTTGATTTCTGAAAAGAACAGCTCTTTTGGGCTTAGCTGAAGCTTTTCTTCGGAGCTTGTTGGGGCGAACACGCACAGTTTTCCGCCTTTGCGGCAAACGCTTAAGCCAGCCTTGTAGGCTTCTAGGCTTGGGGCTGTAACAAAGACAACATCCACTCCGAGCCCGTCTGTTTCAGCTTCAACAACGCTCTTTAAATTTTCCTTTTTAGGGTTAACTGTCACATCAGCACCGAATTTTTTCGCCACTTCAAGCCTAAAATCGACAATGTCGCTTGCAACTATTTTTGTTGCTCCGAAAATTTTCGTTAGCGCCACATGGATTATCCCTATAACTCCAGAGCCGATAACAGCGACGGAATCGCCGGCCTGCAAACAGCATTTCTTTATCGCTCTTAAGCAGCAGCCAACTGGCTCTATGAATGTTGCCTCCTCAAATGTTAGGCTTTCTGGAATCTTTAAAGTGTCAATTTGAAGGTTTGGAGCTGGCACTCTGAAGTATTCTGCAAATCCGCCTGGGTCTAGGTGCGTTTTATGGAATTGTTCGCAGAGCGTGTAATCGCCGTGCAAGCAGTAGTGACATTTCAGGCAAGCAACATGATGATGGACGAAAACTCTTTCGCCAACATTGAAATCTTTAACCTTTCTTCCCTTTTTGGCTATTATGCCAGCTGGCTCATGTCCAAGAACAAGTGGAGCACGCCTTTTTAGGTACCACTCCATCATGTCTGAACCGCAGATTCCACAAGCCTTCATCTCCACGAGTGCTTCGTCTTCACCAATTTTTGGAATGGGCAAATTCTCGACACGAATGTCCTTTTGGCTATAATATACTGCAGCTTTCATTTTAGCTCAACACTTTTTTGATGATTAAGCACTTAAAATTTTCCAAATTGAAGTTAATCAAAACAGTGGTTTGTTCTTCCAGATTTTCTGAAAAGTAATTAATTCTGTTTATCAAAGACTACGCTATGCTAACTTTTCATAAGTCTATACATATCGTTGGCATTTGTTACAATACCATCTTTGATACTGTTGAACATACACGAGTGGCCCCCCACATGTTGGACATACTGCTGCTTGAGGTTGCGTTGGTGGAGGTATTGGTGGTGTAAATGCTGGTGCTGGCGCAGGTGCTGGTTGTGCAACTAGAACCAAAATTCCTCCAATTAAACCCGATATTCCACCTATCAACCCCACAATCCCCCCAATCGACAGTATCGAGAAGGTTGCACCAAGAGTACCAGCAACAATCATGATCACTCCGTTATCTGTTGCGAGGAGCATTATTGCTGAAATTAGGTTCAGAAGAGCGCCTATAAACACAAGAGGATAAAGGAGCACATATATTGCTAATGAACTTAAAAGGGAGGCAACAACGATGAAGGATATTAGTAATCCGACTATAAGAAGTGCTCCGCCAATCCTAGCAAGCGTTTTGCCGGCGATTAATGTACCATCCACATTTTCACCTGGCATCCAATCTTTAATTATTCAAAATAAAACACTTTTGATGCATCTACAAGATTATTCCGTCGTACATGCGGAAACAAAGCGCTTAACATACTTATTTTTGGAATAAGGTTTTTATTAACTAGTGGCGTATTCGCTTTTATGAAGACGGAAAAGAAAGCTGAGAAGATTGTCGGTTACGTGTTGCTTGCTTTAGGCTTAGTCTTAATTGTGATTCCAGCAATTCTCGCAATTATAACACTTATAAGTCAATCGAAGATTCCTCAGTTTATCCAAACTCCAGTGGGCGCAGGCGATTTTGTTGAGGCTATGGCTGTTTTTGGTAACGCCCTTGTTTTCTTCTTCATCTTCATTATTATTGTTTGGGCTGGCTCAATAATCACTAGTCGCGGTGTGTCGATGATTAAGGAGGTTAGATTGAAGCTTGTCAGCAAAAGTCTAAAAGAAGCGGTTGAAACAGCTGAAAAGGTTAAAGAAGCCTAAAGTTTAAACCAAGCCTTTCTCAATTCTTTCTTTAACTTTGCCTAAGAATTCCGCTGCTGGTGCGCCGTCGATAATTCTGTGGTCGTAGGAGAGGCTAAGCATCATCAATGGTTTGACCTCAACCTTTCCATCGACAACGGCCGGTTTTTGAGTTATTTTTCCGACTCCAAGTATGGCGGCTTCTGGTGGATTAATTATGGGTGTGAAAAAGTCAACGTTGTACATGCCAAGATTTGTGATGGTGAACGTTCCACCGCTCACGTCTTCTTTTGAGAGTTTCCCTTGCCTTGCCTTTTCTGTTAACTCTCTTATAACTTTGTCTAGCTCCTCAACAGACCTTTTGTCGGCGTCGCGAATAACTGGAACTGCTAGACCGTGTTCGGTGGCTGTTGCCACTCCAATGTTTATGTCTTCAAAAATTTTTATTTTCTCGCCTTCCAACGTTGAGTTCACAAGCGGATAATCGCGGAGAGTCTTCGCGGCTGCCCCAACAATTATGGCCGTATAGGAAACATTAAGCTTCTCGTGGAGCTCAATAGCTTTCGAAACGTCGACTTCCATCATCAATGTGCTATGTGGTGCAGTTCTAAAGCTTGATGCTACACGCTCGGCCGATGTCTTTCTAAAGCCAGTTAGAGGAACAACCTCCTTAACCTTCGGCGCGAGGCCCAAAGATTCCGCAATAAACCTTCTAACATCCTCCTCGACGATTCTGCCCTCTGGACCACTACCTTTAATGAGAGATAAGTCTATTCCATGTTCTCTTGCAAGCCGTTTGGCGGCTGGTGAAGCCAAAATTTCCTTTTCCGCTGGCTTCTCTGTTTGGATTTCTGCTTCTGGCAGCGGCTCGTCTTGATCTGCGATAAAGGCGAGGACAGCGTCAACTGGGGCATCGCTGCCCTCTCCTACAAGTATTTTGCGTAGTATGCCCGAAGCTGGGGCTTCAAGGTCGTAGGTGGCTTTTTCAGAGATAATTTCGACTATTGGCTCGCCTTTTTCCACTTTCTCGCCTTCACGCTTATACCACTTGCCAACGGTGCCCTCCTTCATTGTTAAGCTGAGCTTTGGCATAACAACCTTTGATACCATGGTGATTCCGCCGTTGTCATGTCGTTTTGCCCTTTTATTTCATTTTCGCTTGTGCAAAATCTTTTATAAAGGGCATTTCATTTTTACATTTCCTTTTACCAATTATTGGAGTTGCCAATAAACATGGTGACTATTAGAAAAGCAGATGACAAAGATATTAAAGCTCTTGGCATGAAGCTTCTTTCAATTTTAGAAGATAAAAAGAGCAAAATATACGTTGACAATGTTGTTAAGTTTGGCATTCCAGACAATTATGTTAAAAAAGCTTTTGCAGAAGAAACGCTTCAAAAAGCAGTTAAAGAAGGCAAAGCAACATTTTACCTTGCGCTCGAAAACAGCAATATAATAGGATTCGCCCAAACCATACAAAAAAATGCAAGCACAGCTGAGTTAGACAGAATCATAATCTTTCCGCCGCATGAACGAAGAGGAATAGGCACTCAACTGTTGCAGTTCGCCCTTTCAAACTTAGAACATAAAGGCATAAAAAATGTGTTTGTGGTTACTGGGAGGGAGGAAACTCACGCTAGAAGGTTTTACGAGAAGAACGGCTTCAAGATGGTAAAAGAGGAAACGGTTGAAGCGCCATGGGGCAAAAAGTTAAACATTGTAATATATCAACTGCACCTCGGGCGCGACGAGAATTAACGTTTGTTTATACCACTTCTTTCACTGCTTTTATTATCGCCTTTTCGTCTGGAATTACGTACTGTTCCAGCGGTGGGCTGAATGGTATGGGCGTGTCTGGTTCGGCAACACGCTTTATGGGCGCGTCCAAATAGTCTATGGCTTCTTCAGCCACCACTGCAGCTATTTCCGCGCTTACGCCTGCCGTCTTACAATCTTCAGATACAATGACTAGGCGTCCAGTCTTCTTGACAGACTTTATAATTGTCTGCTTGTCAAGCGGCGTCAATGTTCGCGGGTCAACTATTTCAACACTTATCCCCTCGCTTTCCAGCTTTTTTGCTGCATTAAGTGCTTTGTGCACCATGTAAAGCGTAGCCACTATCGTCGCGTCTGCGCCTTCACGTTTCACGTCCGCAACCCCAAATGGAATTGTGTACTCCCCTTCTGGAACTTCACCCTCAACTGGATAAAGCAGCTTGTGCTCACAGAACATGACTGGATTGTTGCCCCTAATTGCAGACTTCAAAAGCCCCTTCACATCGTATGGCGTGGAAGGTACAGCCACGTACAAGCCTGGAACGTGCATGAACCATGCCTCTAGACTCTGCGAATGATGGGAAGCGATGTTTACACCAGCTCCGAACGGTGTTCGAATGACAAGTGGGCATTTGGCTTGTCCGCCGAACATGTACCGAATCTTTGCTGCTTGATTTGCAATTTGGTCCATGGCTAAAGCAGTTAAGTCGCCGAACATTATTTCTGCAACTGGACGCATGCCCGTTATCGCCGCGCCCACACCAGTTCCAATAATTGCTGATTCAGAGATCGGTGTGTCCCTAACCCTTTCCTCACCGAATTCCTCAGCCAAGCCTTCTGTAACTTTGAATGCTCCTCCCCAATACTTGCCAATATCCTCGCCTAAAAGAAAAACTGTTGGGTCTCGTTGCATCTCTTCGCGTAAAGCCTCACGCAGCGCTTCCCTATAAGTTATCTTGCGCATTGTCTCAGCCTCCAATTAGGCGTAAACGTCCTCCAAAGCTTCTTCTGGCGCTGGATACGGACTTTCCATAGCAAATCGAACAGCTTCCTCAATCTCAGCCGCAACATCCTCCTCGATTTTTCTAATCTCTTCTGCTGTTAAAACGCCATCCTGCAGAAGCCTCTCCTTAAAGCGCTTAATCGGGTCCTTTGCTAGCCACTCCTCAACCTCTTCTTTTGGCCTATACCGCGCAGGGTCCACACGGGAATGTCCCTTATGCCTATAAGTTTTACACTCAATAAGTGTGGGTCCCCCGCCTTTCCTCGCCCTCTCAACAGCCTTCTGCGCAGCCTCATAAACAGCCAAAACATCGTTCCCGTCAACAACCACGCCTGGGATGCCATAAGCTGCCGCTCTGTCCGCGATGTTCTCTATAAGCATGACTCTTGATTGGCGTGTTCCCATGGCGTAGAGGTTATTTTCGCAGACGAATATTACTGGAAGCCGCCAGACAGCAGCCATGTTGATGCCTTCGTGGAATGTTCCCTGGTTTGAGGCGCCCTCACCAAAGAAACACGCTACGACTTGGTCTGTTTTTCTAAGTGCTATTGACAGCCCAGCGCCGACGGCTATTGGTATTCCAGCTCCCACCACGGCTGTCGCGCCAAGCATGCCAATGCTGAAGTCGGCGATATGCATCGAACCGCCTTTGCCCTTGCAGTAGCCAGTTCTCTTGCCCAAAATTTCTGCCATTGTACGCTTTAGGTCTGCGCCTTTTGCGATGCAGTGTCCATGACCCCTATGAGTGCTTGTAATGTAATCGTCTTTTCGGAGGTTGCTGCAGACGCCTACGGCGACGGCTTCTTCTCCAGCGTAAAGGTGGATTGTGCCTGGAACAAGGTTTTGCGCGTAAAGGTCAAAAACTTTCTCTTCGAAAAGGCGGATTTCAACCATCTTCCTAAACATGTAAGCAAGTTTATCTTTTGTTGTGTTTAATGTCAATTGGTTTCCCTCTTTTATAGGACATGCAGCGCTTATATTATTTTGTTACTGAAGCATTAGGCGCCATTTATTTAAGAAGATAGCGTACACAAGTCTTAAAGCTCTAACAAGAGAGATAATTGATGGGCTGTTTTATGGTAAAAGTGCTTATAGTTTACGAGTCAAAGTATGGCAACACCAAACGCGTGGCAGAAACAATTGTTGAAGGCATGAAGGAGACTGGCGGAATAGAAGCCTCAATCAAGGAGCTTAAGGAGGTTGACCTTGGAAAAGTTGCTGATTACGATGTCATTCTCATAGGTTCTCCAAATCACATTGGTGGACCCACCAGAGGGATTAAGGGCTTCATTGACAAGCTCAGTGGACTGCAGTTGAAGGGGAAAATGTTCGCTGTTTTCGACACGTACATGGGAAAAGACTTTGAAAAGGCTGTTAAGAAGATGGAGAAACGTATAAGCGAAAAAGCTCCAGAACTAAAGCAAATAGCAAGCGGCTTATCAATAAAAGTTTAAGGAATAAAGGGACCAATTGTGGAGAATGAACTTTCAAAGTGCAAGGAATTTGGAAAGGCCATAGCCGCTCAACTCAATAAAGGCTGATGTGACATGGCGGAAAGCAAAGGAATCCTATTCATATGCGTTTTATGGCTACTTCAATCTGTTGGCAGACTTTTATTCGCATTCCTCGGCAGACCAGAAGGGATGGGCCAGTTTTTAGACGTGCCCATCACGTATGCAACGTCTCTAGTGATATTTGTAATGTTCGTTTTTCTGGGAATTTGTGGATTCATAGCCGCTTTTGGCTTGTTGATGAGGCGAAAATGGGGGTTTTGGGGCACAATCTTCGCAAGCGTTGCAACCATAGCTTTTGATTTATGGGGTTTAACAATACAGTACACTGCAGCATTGGGTTTCGTTGTGCCAGCAATATCCCTAATTTACCTATGCTCTAGAAAATTACCTATACTCTAGAAAATCAAAAATCTTGGCAGCGACAGATCAGGCGAAACGCAAATCATATACAACCATTCGCCACAAATATCTGCTAGGAATTTGGAATGCAGAAATCCTATTCACGATTGTTGGGCATTGTTGGTAAGCCCAACACTGGCAAATCCACTTTTTTTAGCGCTGCCACTCTTGCACCAGCCGAAATCGCCAACTATCCATTTACAACAATAAAGCCGAACCGGGGAGTAGGCTATGTGCGAACACCATGCGTCCACGAAGAATTCGGGGTTAAGGACACGCCTGTGAATTCCCTATGCCTTGATGGTGTTAGGCTTATTCCAGTTGAGTTCATAGACTGTGCGGGGCTTGTGCCCGGAGCGTGGCAAGGAAGGGGTTTGGGCAACCAGTTTTTGGATGAGATTAGGAAGGCTGACGCACTTATACACATAATAGATGCTTCTGGAGGAACAGACTGCGAAGGGAGAATGTGCAAGCCAGGCGAACACGACCCGCTTGAAGACGTAAAGTTTCTTGAACATGAAATTACGATGTGGATGGCAAACATCCTAAAACGTGATTGGCCGAAAATTGCAAGAACGGTTGAGGCTGAAGCCAAAGACCTCTACTCTATGCTTGAGGAGAGACTCAGCGGACTCGCAATTAAGCGTGTCCACATTTTCGAGGCTGTTAGGAAAGCGGGGTTAAACGCTGACAAGCCAACAAGTTGGAGCGAGGAGGAATTCATAAAATTCGTCGACACTTTAAGGCAAATAGCCAAGCCTATGCTTATAGCCGCAAACAAAATAGACCTTCCAACGGCAGAACAGAACCTTGAAAGATTAAAGAAGCTCAACTACATTGTGGTTCCATGCTGTGCAGAAGCAGAACTAGCCCTGCGAAGAGCAGCAGAAAAAAAGTTAATAGACTATAGACCTGGAGATTGCAACTTCCGCATAACAGACCAAGAAAAGCTGACCCCAAACCAAGTTAAAGCCTTGGAAACCATAAGGGAGAAGATACTCCTAAAATATGGGTCCACTGGAGTTCAGGAAGCAATAAACATGGCTTACTTCAAACTCTTAAACATGATAACAGTTTACCCAGTAGAAGATTTGGAACACCTCTCAGACCATAACGGCAGAGTTCTGCCAGACGCCTACCTCGTTCCTTACGGGACAACTGCACGCCAACTCGCTTATCTAATACACACCGAATTGGGCGAGAGCTTCATATACGCTATTGAGGCAAGAGAGCGTAAACGCGTAGGCGAAGACTACGTTTTAAAAGATAGGGACGTAATATCCATAGTGAGCGCCAAAAAGAGAGCTTAAAAGGCTTTTAGGCTCCAAAACGCCTCTTGCGTTTCTGGAATGTTCTTACAGCCCTTAAAAGGTCTATGAATCGGAAATCGGGCCAATAAACATCTAAAAAGCATAGTTCGCTGTAAGCTGACTGCCAAAGGAGGAAGCCGCTTAGCCTTTCTTCGCCAGAAGTTCTAATGATAAGGTCTGGATCCTGTTTTGGCATGTGTGCGGTGTAAAGGTGTTTTTCAAATGTTTCTTCGTCAACATTTTCTGGCTTTAGCTCGCCAGCCTTGACCTTTTCAGCTATTTTTCTGGCGGCGTCGACGATCTCTGCTCTTCCGCCGTAGGCGAAGGCTATGTTTAGGAAGTACTGGTCATAATTTTGTGTTGCGTTTTCGACATCCTTTATTAGGCGTCTCAAGTCTTCTGGAAGCAAGTTTAGTCTGCCTATCACTTTCACGCGAACCTTGTTTTTGTGTATGCGTTCATCCGTTAGGATTTTTCTAAATTCCTCTTCCGCTATGCGCATAATTTCTTCAACTTCGCTTTTTGTTCGTCGAAAGTTTTCGGTAGAAAAAGCGTAAAGCGTTATGGACTTAACCTTAAGTTTCAAGCACCAGCCGAGGAGTTGTTCCACTTTTTCCGCGCCCTTTGCGTGTCCAATCCATGGGTTAAGGTCTTTCTCGGAAGCCCACCGTCTGTTTCCATCCAGAATTATTGCTATGTGTTCGGGTTTGTTGCCATTTTTGACTTGATGCCAAAGCCATTTCTCATATAGCTTATAGGCGCCGATTGTTGAAAGCAGAGTCTTAAACATCACTTGAACCTCGCATTTTTAAGGGCATCAGCACATATACATTTGCCTTCACGCGTGCTTGGTAAAGCCTTTATTGTTTTGGTTAAAAGTTGATTAAGTTTTGGCATGACTTTTGCTGAGACTTCCCTAACTTCCATTGGTGTTAGACGCGCTTGGATGCCAGCAGCCATATTCGACACGAAACATAGGGCGGCATAGCAAATTTCAAGCTCCCTAGCAAGAACAACCTCTGGAACACCGGTCATCCCAACCACGTCGCATCCCAAACGCCTAAAAATCTCAATTTCAGCAGCGGTCTCAAATCTTGGGCCTTCAGTGCAAACGAGTATCGCTTCGCTCCACAAATCTACTCCAAGTTTCTTCGCGGTTTCAATGATGACTTTCCGTATTTCTGGGCAATATGGCTGTGAAACGTCGATATGCGTTACTGGGGCCTCGTCGTAGAAGGTTGTTGGACGAAGTTTTGTGAAATCAACAAAATCGTGTGGAAGCACAATGTCTGAAGGCTTAAAATTACGATTTATTGCGCCCACAGCGTTTATTGCAATAATCCGCTTTACGCCAAGGCTGTGCAAAGCGTAAATGTTCGCCCTATAATTCACCTTATGCGGAGGCAAAGAGTGGTTTGGACCATGCCTTGGGAGAAAAACAACTTTCTTACCGCCTAGATTTCCAATAGAAAGTGGTGGAGCAACACCATAAGGTGTTCCAACGCGCAGCTGTTCGGCGCCTTCAAATAAGCTTTCAAAGCCTGTTCCGCCTATAACCCCAATTTCAGCTTTCTCCAAGCTCCTCTTCACCCTCTTTAGATTCCATGAAAAATCCTTTAGCAGACCTATGTATAACAAATGCAACCATGCTTGAGGCTATCCCAATCAAAATTCCAACAATTATCGCGAAGATAAGCTTACCATAGCCCTCTTCTATTAAAACGTTTGCTGTTCCCTCTAAAATCCACCTTGACCAAGCTATTAAAACTATTAGTACGGCGTTTCGAAGAAGGCGGACATCGCGTTCTATGTACCATCGCACAGCTCTACCAGAAAGTGTCACGCAGATACCGACAATGATCAAGTCCATTGCGCCTTTAATGAAGTAGGCAATTATCCGCGGTAAAAAGCCAAACCATCCAGTTGGATCTGGTGGCGGAGTGATGCTTGCTACATAGTTCGCTGCGCTTGTCCATCCAAGATAGCTGCCAATGGCTATACACAGTCCTCCAGCAATCATGGAGTAATTCGAAATTTGCACATGCATTGGCGGTGGAGTATACTCCTTAACCCATTCATAAGCACTTTTAGCTGCTTTGTCCACTCCAAAGCCCTTGATCAGCATATAAGCGCTTATGACAAAGACGAAGGCTATCCAATAATAGTAGAGCAAGTTGAAGATTGAGAGTATGCCCAAAATTAAAATTAGAAGACCAGGGAGACCTAGGGCTATTCGCGAATAACGCGGGTTTTCCAATAAAATTTTCAAGTACCGTGTGAAAAGGGCGGCTGTCTCTTCTATGGATTCGCTGTGCCTCACGACTATGCGATTCACGGATGAAACTGGAACCCTAGATTCCACGAGTGGCAAAACCGCCTGGTCAGAATAACCATCGGTCACGAGTATGACCTCGTTTGCTGGAAAAGTGCTTAACACACTGTTTAACTCGTTGACGATTTTTCTGTCAGCGCTAACGTCGCCAAGCTCAGAACCCGCGATTGTGGCTATTTCGAAAATTTCGTTTTGATTTTCCTCCCTAAGTTTGTCGTATATGCGTATGGCTTCAAACATGGCGTTTGCATCTGGCTCTTCTGGATCTTTAAGGGCAAGAGCCACCGCTGCGTTTAGGTTTACATCTCTGCCCACAACTGGTGTTTTTATTCCAGCCTTTACACTTAAATCGCCGTCTCTATCAACACACAAAATTAGAGTGCGTTTTTGCTCTTTTTTAGCTTCTTTCTTCTCTTCAGCCATTATTTACCTGTTCCTCAATTTACTTTATAGTTGCCACACTTTAATTTTGTGTCATAAATCCTCGTCCTCGAGGAGTTGGAATTCCTCCCATGTCAGCTTTTCTCCACATCTGAGTTTTTCCTTAACTTGCTGTTTAAGTTTCTCGCGGAGAACTCGCTCATTTTCCTTGGCTTTTTCCATTTTCTCTTTTAACAGTTCGCCTTTCAATGTCCTCATTTGGCTTAGAAGACCTTGAATCTCCTCGTTAATTGGCGCAATCTTCTCTTTAACATCCAAAAACTGCTTGTGAAACTCATCAGCCTCTGTCTTAACCTTGCCAAGTTCTTCTATCTTCGCAAGCATTTTTTCATGCAGTTCTTGGCTTTTCTTAGCCAGTTCAGTTAGCCTTTCATGGCAAGTCCGTCCTTCGGTTTCAAGAGCTTTGATCTCAGCGCGCAGCTCGAGCAGCTTTTGGCTTGTCTGCTCGATTTTCTTGAGCATCGCAAGTTGAGTTTCTAGATTCTTTATCCTTTCAACAAGCATTTTTTCCTCTTGGAGATTTAGTGGGTTTGTTTGGATTCTCCATTCGATGGCATCAATTTCTTTTTGAACTGCGCTTATGTTCTTGCGTGGCTTTTTCTTGTTCAGTTCTTTTAGCTCTTCGTTGAGGCTTTTTGCATCTTCTATTTTTGCGCGTATTTTCTCTAGTATTCCGTTTCTTTTCTGTTTGAGTTGCTTGACATCCTCGTTTAGCTTGTTCCTTTCATTCTTTAGTTCAAAAATTTCTGCGCGTAAGCGCCTGATCTGCTCGTTTAGCTTGTCTCTTTTTTCAGCCCAAGCTTCAGCCTCAGCTTTAAGCTTATCCCTCTGCTCTTTTAAAACGGAGAGTTTTTGGCTTAGCTCTGATATTTGCTGGGTTTTCTGTTGCTCTGACAACCTTTTTCCTCTTTCGCTTTTTCCATTCTATAATCTGTTTGATTAGCTTTACTCCATCATCAGACGTAAAAAGTGGCGTGTTCCACTCCGCCTTTAGCCTCCATCGTCCAGCAACGTGGTTTTCGATCCA
Organism: Bathyarchaeia archaeon; assembly: GCA_038883655.1. Lineage (GTDB taxonomy): Archaea > Thermoproteota > Bathyarchaeia > Bathyarchaeales > Bathycorpusculaceae > JAVZLQ01. The sequence goes on along the minus strand of JAVZLQ010000002.1, from coordinate 174,576 downwards.
TTTGGTATAGGGTTCCTTGTAAATGAGGATGCCCCTTCTCTGCCACGCGGGTGTTTCAGCCAAATTTAAGCCGTGTTTAAACGCTATTTCATGGAGCTCCTCTGTTTTTAGCCCCCTAAGCTTTCTCGAGGCTTCTGACGGCTTACATCCATTTTTACGCAAGAGCCAGTAGGCATAAGCGTTATTGTGGTTTCTCCATAGGTCGCTTTGTCTCCAAGCCAAATACTTGATTATCCTATCTTCGCTTGAAACCACTACTATGCGGGAGTCGAAAGCTACAGTGGGCTTTTTCTTAAACAGTTTTTCCACGCATAGCGCAAATGCTGTTGAAGCTAGACTTGGAATTACGGAATCGATCTTTTCAACGCGTCGGTTGAATGGTGATTCCTCTAGAAAAAGTATGTTCAGTTCGTCGCTTGCAACATAAACCAAAGTTGGGTCGAAGCCCGCTTTAAAAATTGTTTCTGCAGAATATACTAGGCATTTTGCAAATTTCTCGTCGAATGGTTTTTTGGCGCCTATGTCTTCTGATAGCTTTTGGAACCTCCATCCATCAATTCTCAAAAAGAAGGGCGTTTCGGGTGGTATGCAGATATTCGCGAAAACTTCGCTTTTTGGCATAGTTGCATAATCATTCAAGGATGATTCTCGCATCAACCGTTTTTGCGCCTTTCTCATAAACCATTATTGGATTCAAATCAAGCTCCTTGATCTCTTGATGCTCCATAACAAGCCTTGAAGTGTTGACGAGAATCTTGACTATGGCTTCGATATCTGCTGGGGGCAAGCCGCGATAACCCTTTAATAACGGGTAAGCCTTAATCTCGCCAATCATCTCGCGAGCTTCATCCTCACTTATAGGCGCAATCCGGAAGGCGACGTCCCGTAAAACCTCAACGAAAATTCCGCCAAGACCAAACATCAAGGCTGGACCAAACTGCGGGTCTTTAACAGCGCCAACTATGATCTCAGTTGAAGGCGGAGCCATCTCCTGAACAAGTACGCCCTCTATTCTCGCGTCGGCTTTATTCTTTTTCACGTTTTCCAAAATCCGTTTGTAGGCGCCTCGAACATCTTTTGCATCTTTCAAGTTGACCATAACCCCGCCAATATCAGACTTGTGAATAATGTCAGGTGAGACGATTTTTAGAACAACCGGATAACCTATTTCTTCTGCAAATTTAACAGCTTCAGCCTCATTTTTAGCTAGCTTAAACTTAGTGACTGGAATGTCATATTCGATACAGACGCTTTTGGCTTCTGTTTCAAGGAGATATTTTCTTCCAGCCTTGCGAGCTTTATCAAATATAGTTTCTATTTTGTTCAAGATTTGTTCCCTCATATTTTCTTGTAACGTTCAGTTCTTTTTTCAAATTAAAATCCTTTTGGTTTATTTGCTTAGGTTTTTATGAGTAGACATCCCATTTGTAGATTCCGTTGTTCTTCAAAGTCCAAGCGTCACAGCCAACGGGTCCCCATACCCAATTGTTTATGTTTTCATCCCAGTAGTACCAAAGCCACCAAGCCGTTTGATTATTAATTGATTTTATAATTATATGGCCTGGTTCTATTGTTGCCCAATACTCATATGTAACGTTGGCTACTTCTCGCGTTAAATCAAATAGGGTGGCGTGGGATGAGATGGAGATGTTGTGCCATTCTATGGTTCCGCCTAATAGGGTGTAGTTTATGCATAGGCTTACTTGTATCCGACTTGCCTTGCCAATAGTGTTCTCTAATTCTTTCAGCGACAAGGCGGTGAACAATTTATAGAAGCCTTCCAGTAACGCACCGAATTCTTCCTTTGTCACTTCGCTTTTTGTACTTAGTTCTTGGGATTTGTTTAGTAAAAGATTGTAGGTTTCGTTTAATTCTGGAAACTCGTTAAGTATAACCGTATAATTTTCTTTTAGATTTAGAAGCAGTCGTGCGTAAGTACTCATGAACAAGGAGTAATTATCGCCTTGAAACCATTGATATTCCCCAAGCAACGCGCCATACTCGGCAAACAGTAAGTTTCGCTTTACAACAGACTCCTCATAGCTTTCTGATAAATCGGTCAGCAATTGTTGTTTCTCATCAAGTTGGTTTTTTACCGTTAACTGTTGAATGTAATAGTATGTTGCGATACTTGTAGCTAAAAACGCCCAAACAATCACGGCTAAGATTGCAAATGTTAATGTTCTTTTTTCAACCAAATTTTTTAACCACCATGACGTTGTGCAAGGCTTTAATTAGCGGTAGGAGGGCAACTCCAAACAAGGCTGTGTTGGATGCTACATGAATTAGAGATAAGGAAGTCCCGTAAGCTAGGGCGGTTAACACTGCTAAATTGGGTGGCGTGCCGGAAAGGGCAAATTGGAGAGCAACTCCGAGATTTGTTATAAGGTCGTAAAGTGTTGTGAAAAAGGCACCTAAAACTGCAGCTTCAAGGCAAAAACTTTTCGAATTATAGTCTTTCGAAAACTTTTGGTATACGCCTCCGGCTAAACCAATTAAGGACATGCCGACCATTTGAAAAGGCATATTTGGACCAGCAAATCCCCATGGAGAGAAAAATCCGTTGACAAACATAACAAAACCACCAAAAAGCATTCCAGCAAGACACCCATAAATAAAGCCGATGATGAACGTGAAAAGGGATGTGAATTCGACGTTCGGGGGTCTAGGTGATAACTGCAAGGCAAGGCAGATTGCTGTTAGGATGCTGAAAAAGGCAAGTTGGGAAGTCCTACTGTTCTCCATAGTTATTGGATGGATTATCCAACCATATAAATTTTTCCCACTCTCTATGAAATTGCCATTAACGCGAACGTTTTTGCGTCGTTTACCATGTTCTCTATTTTTGCGTATTCGTTTGGCTGATGCGCCGTCTCATCAATTGTGCACCAGACGACTGCTGGCACACCTATTCTTCTGAAGAAGGCGGCGCATGTTCCCCCGCCTATTCCTCCAACTTTTGGCTCTATTCCTCTAATTTTCCTTAACGCTTTCTTTAACATTGTTACAACTTTTGAGTTGGGGTCTGTTGGCTTAGGCGCAACGCTTTTGCTCACAACTTCAACGCTTATTTTTGCTCCAGTTTTCTTTTGGAATTCCTCAGCCAAAGCGCGAATGTTCTGCAAGATTTCGTCCAAATCATAGTTTGGCAGTATTCGACAGTCAAAATATGTTATGTCTTCGCCTGGAACTATGTTAACCGCGTCAACGTTCTTCTCCTTCTTTGTAGGCTCAAAGGTGCTTTCCGGAGGGTCGAAATACGCGTCTTTAAGCGAATACCTCTCGTGAAGCATCTTGTCAAGGGCTATGGTGTATTCTATTCCCACACGGTGCGCGTTTAACCCTTTGTGCGGTCTGCTTGCGTGCACTTGCTGTCCAGTTGTGCGTATCCTAAACCACAAGGCGCTTTTTTCAGCTATTTCGATGAAGCTCCCATCTTCGCTTCCGCCGTCTGGAACAATTATCAAATCATCTTTTTCGAAGAGCCCTTGCCCTATAAGGTGTTGTATGCCGTATTTGCTTCCCTGCTCCTCGTCGGCAACAAAAGCCAACGCAACCGTTCTTTTTGGCTTTAAGCCCAGTTTTCTTAAGGCTTTAACCGCGAAAATCGAAGCAACCATTGATTGTCCGTTGTCCTCACTTCCACGCCCATAGATTTTGCCTTCGCTAAAAAGCGGTTCAAAAGGCTTTGTAACAGTCCACAGCGATTCCTCCCCGGGCGGTACAACGTCCATGTGCGTTATTATCCAAAGTTTTTCGGCAACATTTTCGCCATGACAGTATGCTACTATGTTTGGTCTCCTTTTGGATGGAACCCTTTCATCCACGGCATCATAACGCTCTATCTTGTCAAAGCCGACGCTGTCAAGAATTTCAAGCAGTTTTTCAGCCTTTCTGGTTTCGCCTTCCCCACCATTTTCTGGCGCAATCGCAGGGACACGAATAAGCTCCATTAATGCTTGTATCATGTCGTTTTTGGCTTTATCAATCTCATGGAATACTTGAGACTGCATATCCAACCACTTCTCATGCTTTTATTGCCTAGTAGAGAATAACGCTTACATGTTTTAACTTTTTCAAAAATAAGGTGAAAAATGGCTTATGCTTGCTGTTGTAGCGCCTTAAGCCTCTTCACAATGTTGGGATGCGTCGAGAAAATTTCAACTATCCTATCAATGGTTGTAACCCTTTGGGATAGAATTTCCTGAACAAGCTTTTGGTCGCTTCCACCAGCCACAGCAGACATTTCCATTGCATCGTTTTCAGCGCGGTCTGGGTCTGTGATGAAGAGGGCTTTGAACGCGTTTAGGTGCTGCGCGTCCCTGCGCATTCTGCGCATGTTTCGTGTCGCATGAACTATCTTTGCCAAGCCTTCTGAAAGTTTCCGCGCTCCATCATCAACTATTTGGACGCTGTGGTTGTCAGCATAATACTCGCGGAGACGACTCAAGTAGAGTATGAACATGTTAAGTATCCACGAGAAAGCCATAAAGCCAAAACCTAAAACTGCTCCGCCGCTGCCTTGTTCTCTCTGTCCGCGATACATGGATGAGAGTATAAGCGAGTAGCCAATGTAATAAAGCAAAGCGGGCAAAAGCGAAACAAACATCATTAATTGCACATCTCTATGCTTCAAGTGTCCAAGCTCATGTCCAATGACAGCTTCGACTTCCTCTGTCTCCAAAGTTTTTAGCAAACCACTTGTGACTGCAACGCGGTTTCCAGTTATGGGCGAACCGTAGGCAAAAGCGTTTGGAATTGGAATCTGTGCAAGCATAAGCTTTGGCTTCCTAATCCCGCTTTTCGCGCTTAACTTCTCAATTATTTCATGCAGCTTCGGGTTTTCGCTTTCAGGCAATTCACGCGTACCGTAAAGCGCATCAATAATGTATGGCGATATCAGCCACTGAAGGATGTTGAAGGCAACAACAAGAACGCCTAGAGTTATAAGGCTAAATGAACCGATAAGGCTAAGGATAACTGTAAAGACTAACGTGGACAAGCCTATTATTATGGCCAAGGTTCCAATCATTGAGGCACGAAGTTTCCAAACATTCATTTCACATCATCATGTGCTCACTGAACAAAGCTAACTTATATTTCTTACGCTTTAAAGCGCCCCGCATATTTGCATAAAAAGTTAGTTTTAAATTAGGCTTGCAAACACTCATTTACCCATGGAAACCCTTATTGATGATATAGGAAGCTTTCCGCTTCCATCCACAACAAGCAGAGAACAGTTTGAAAGGGCATACAGGCTCGCAAGAAAAGACATAAGCGAAGGAAAAGACATAAAAAGGGATGAATTTCTGCGAGAAAACTTCTATAATGTAATAGTTGACTCTTTTAGAATAAAGTGCCAAACTGGTTTGGATGTTATTAACTATCCTCAACATTATGACATCTACAATCAATTTGCAGAAGTTATCATAGAGGCTATGACGATTGGCACTTACGAGGTAGAAGTGAAAAACGCAATAATACCAGAAGTGCACGTAATAAACGAGGAAGCTAAGGCGCTTTCTGAAGAATTTGGAAGAAAAATACCGTTACGTGTGTGCATAACTGGTCCAATGGAGCTATACCTAAGAATAGTTGGAAAAACGGCTTATAGGGACATACTCTTAATGTTCGCCGAAACCGTTAAACGCTTCGCAAAAAACGCTATGCTGGACGCTAAATACGTAAAGACAGAAGTTGTCTCAATCGATGAACCAAGTTTTGGCTTTCAGGAAATTTCAGCAGATAAGAACATAATCTTGGAGGTTATGGAAAAAACATTTGATTTTACTGGTGCTATAAAGCAGATACACTTACACTCGCCTTCAAGAATTACGGACATGCTTGAAGTAAAAAATTTGGATGTCGTTTCGCTTGAGTATGCTGCTTCACCAAAAAACATCGAAGCAGTTTCAAAGAGGCTTTTGGAAAACGCTGGCAAACAAATAAGAGTTGGCATATCAAGAACAGACATAAACAACATCATAGCAGAACTATACGAGAGAGGCGTAACTAAGCCAGCTGCCGAACAGCTTGTTGAAAGCGAAGAAAACATAAAAAAACGATTTCAGAAAGCAAAGGAAAAATTTGGAGAAACAATGACTTTCACTGGACCAGACTGCGGACTGGGCGGGTGGCCAACACAAGAAGCTGCGCAACTGCTCCTAAAAAAAACAGTGAACGCCGCAAAATATGCAAGTTCCACATAAAATGAAACAAGACAGCAGGAATTCTGCTGCCTTCAACTTTTCTTCTTATACTTTTTGTCCGTTTCCTTCAAAACTTCAAATAGCGCATGAAAGATGTGTAACGTTCTGAAAAAGAAGATAAATCTCTGGCACCATCATTCCTTCTTAAACTCTCCTTGTCTCTCAAAGCCCTCTCCGAAAACACGCACCTCAGCAAGATATATCAACAATATTTTCGGACAACGAAATATGACTGATAAACAACATTTCCAAATTCTATCAGAATCGAAAAATAATTTTGAGATGGCGGGCCCGCCGGGAATTGTTCCTTGATGGCGCTTTGCCTTTTCAAGTTTGAACCCGGGACCTACGGGTTAAGAGCCTCAACCCATCCCGTGCAGCGGTTTGGTCCGCCGCTCTAACCTTACTGAGCTACGGGCCCGTTTGGATTTTCTAGAATATGCATTTATGGGGTTGTTAATAAGTTTAGCCTTTGGTTTGTGCTTTTAGATGGTTGTGGCTGCTAGTGTTGTTATGGCTCTGAAGGCTTTGAAGGCTTCTATTAGGTCGTTTGATGTGTAGGTTACTGTTCGGCTTGCTGCCTGTTTTACTCCTGGGATTAGCAGTGCCATTTCGGTCATTCCAGTGTTTATGAGGTCTATTTCGAATGTTATTGGCGGCTTTATTTTGAAGGGTTTAGATTCGCCTAGGTTTTTTAGGCTTTGGCAAGCTGCTTCTTTGATTAGTTTTCGCGCTTTGGTTGGGGATAAACATTGGGCTGCAAATCTTCCATAAGCCTTTTTCACAGCTACTGTTTTAACCTTTCCAAGGATTTCTGCTGCTTCCTTCGTCACTGTTTCGTCGCCTGTTACAAGGACCAATGGAACGTTGTAGTAGCCAGCTACAGCCGCGTTTATGCCAGTTTCGCCCATTACTCTGTTGTTGACTTTAACATTGTAGACGACCCTTCCGTGATATGTGTGTCCCATTATTGTTGGAAAGCCGCTTGCCATGGCATGATAGCCTATGAAGAATGCTGCGTTGAATGTTTCGTCTATGCCTTGCATCATGGATAAGGGCTTTGGCGAGCCTGTGACAAGTTCTGCTGCTTCGTGGAGTTCTTCTGGTATTATGTTTCGCATTGTGCCGTGAGAATCGTTTACAACTATTGCCTTTGCTCCAGCTTCCAGCGCGCCTTCAATTGCAGCGTTGACCTCTTGCGTCATAAGTCTTCTCGCCCTTTCATGTTCTTTTCCGTCACGCATGACATGCTCTTCGTGAACTACGCCGGCAACGCCTTCCATGTCGGCGGATATAAAAACTTTCATTTCACTCCCTCTGTTTATGTCTTTTAAGTTTAGAACGTTAATGGTTTTAAGTTTAATTGTTGCTTTAATGGTGTTTGGGAAGGAGTTAGCTTGGTTGGCGAAATAGTCTTTGTTGGACTTGGTTTAAATGACGAGTTGGGCATAAGCCTACGCGGTTTGGAAGAGGTTAGGATGGCGGATAAGGTCTTCATAGAGCTTTACACGAGTATTATGCCGAACTTTTCCATTAGGCGTCTTGAAGAAATTTCTGGAAAGAACCTTCATGTTGTTTCCCGAAAGGAGCTTGAAGATGAAAGTGGAGAAAAAATTTTGAAGGCTGCAAGAGATGGCAAGGTTGTTCTTCTTGTTCCTGGTGACCCGCTTATAGCTACTACACATGTTACTTTGAGAATTCATGCTGAAAAGTTAGGAATAAGCACACGCATAATACATGGTGCGTCAATAATTTCCGCGGTTATTGGCTTGTCTGGCTTGCACAATTACAAGTTTGGGAAAAGCGTCACAATACCCTTCCCGAGCGAGACGATTTCCGAAACGCCATATGAAGTTATAAACCAAAATAAAGGGTTGGGGCTACATACGCTCTGCTTACTTGATATAAACGTTGAGGATGAGCGTTACCTAAGCATAAACGAAGCATTAAGTTTACTCTTGAAAATCGAAAAGAAGCGAGATCTAGGAGTAATTGTTGGCGATACACTTGTTGTTGGCGTGGCAAGGGCTGGAAGTGATGATCCAGTTGTAAAGGCTGGCTTCTTGAAGGAAATTATAAATTATGATTTTGGAAGACCGCCGCACAGCCTTATTTTCCCAGGAAAGCTTCACTTTATGGAGGCTGAGGCGCTCATTGTCTTGGCTGATGCTCCAGAGGAGGTAAGGGGGCTTGTTGAATGAGCCTTGAGGAGCTTGTTTCTAAGTATATTGCTTCCGCTGAGCATGTTTTCTGCGGGATAGAAGTTGCGAAGAATATTGTAAATCTTGATGCGAGTAGTGTTAGGAAGGTTTTGGATTTTGCCAAAGCCTATTTAGAAGACGCAAAGTATTATAGAGATAGAAAGAAATTTGAGGTAAGCCTAGCTTCTATCGCCTATTGTGAAGGCTTGCTTGACGCGTTAAAACTGTTAGGAGCGGTGAAATTCGAATGGCAAACAAGAACAGGGGAAAGCGGAAAATAGTTTTAGCTTCTGGAGTATTCGATTTACTTCATCTAGGCCATGTGAGGTTTCTTGAAGAGGCAAAGAAGGCTGGAGGCGAAAACGCTGAACTCATAGTTATTGTCGCAAGAGACAGCACCGTGGAAAAGCGCAAGGGCAAAAAACCAATAATGCCCGAAAGCCAGCGTCGTGCATTGGTTGAATCCTTAAAGGTTGTTGATGAAGCAATCCTTGGGTATGAAGAGTTTGATATTGGAAAGGTTATTGAAAAAATTAAGCCGGATGTAATAGCTGTTGGTCATGACAGCCACGTTACTGGTATGGAGCAAGCTGTAAGAAAATATGTGGCGGAGAAGGGTCTGAACATAAAAATTGTGAAAATTGGCAAGTTTGGAGATGGCGAATTGGACAGTTCATCTAAAATTAAACAAAAAATTATTGAAAACTATGGGAGATAACCGCCTTTCGAGTAAAGGAACTTACATTAACACTATAAGCACTAGCGTTAAATGCAATTGTTTACACGGCAACTTAGCGGATTTCCGCCGGAACAGCTACCAAATCTCAAACAGCATGGGCAGTTTAACTAATATGTACCGAGTAAGCAGGCTATTGGCAGCTATGGGAGTGTTAATATTTCAACCTTAACCTTGTGTCCATCCTTAAGGTTTAAGTGTTTCCTCAAAAATACTGGAGCTATAACTTCTATAACCGAAGAATCATAATGGCTGCGCAAAGCAGAAACCAAGGCACCCTTCACCTTGTTCTGTATTATTGCTGGATAGCATTTAACTGGTCCATAGGTGCGGTTTTCATCTTTAAATCCTTCAATTTCAATTGCTGGGTAAGCTTCAAGTTCGGCACGTGCCTTGATGTCGTAATCTGTTGTAAGCTTTAGGTTGAGCGTTCCTGGGTATGGGTCGAAACCAAGCTTTTCGATGAACTGTTTTCTATATTGATCTATTGATGTGTAGTAGGCGCCTTCGCCCAAACCAGTGAAAAGCACGCCTTCCAAGGTTATTGATGGCGGGTATGCCGCTTCCATTAGGAAGCGTAGGTTTGAGTATAGTTTTTTAAGCTCTTTTATGCCATTTTCTGTCATTTTTATGAGGCAGCCCTCAGGTGTTATGGTTCTTTTGATTAGTCCCTTACGCTCTAAATCTATTAGATATCTTGATGCTGTTTGCTGGGATGTGCCGAGTTTTTCGGCTAAGTACTCTGTTGAAATTTTTGCTGTTCTTCGATGCGCGCCCATTTCAGCCAATTTTAAAAGTGTGCAGATGTTCCGCCACTCTTGCATTGTCATTTCGAAGCCTTCACGCAGTTTAGAATAAGTTGCCGTAAATATTTAAGGAACTCGAAAATGCCTGGCTACGCGTTCATGCATTGGTACACGTAGCATTGGCGTAAACGAGTATATCGCGCATGTCTGTTATGTGTGTTGAAACGCGGACTACATCCGATGGGATTGTGGCTGAAAATGATATGGCGTATGTGCCGTTTTCAAAATCCACCATTAAAATGTTGTTTAACGAGTCCACTGGAACCCAAGCATCGCCCACTTCATAGAATAGGTTTATGTTCTTTGCTTGGGCTGGTTTTCCCTCGTTATAAATGTGGCACATCACTGTAACATTCTTCTCGCTGCCATCTCCCGTGTAAAAGCCTTCAACAAGTATGGCTGTCGTCACGTTTATTGTGTAGTCTAACTCCACGTTTTCTATGCCTTGAACGTTTAACGTAAAGCTTGCGTAGGCGCTTGATAATCCAAAGTTTTCGGCGCCCCAAAGAAGCCTAACGCCAGACTCGTAATCTGAATTGTTATATAAGCTGAAGGTAAGCTGGAAAATTGCTTGGTGCCTTAGGCCTCTGATGGTCCCTGCGAGCCGCTCGAGGTTTGTTGCTAAAACTGTTTTTGCGCCGCCATTGGAAACGTTTGCAAGCGAACTTATCAAGGCATTTTTTGTGCACTGCTTTATAACTGGAACAAAGTTTGCTATTTGATAATAGCTTTGACCGTTTTGTTCAACGTTCAACTCGTAAACGTAGATTGAAGCGGATGCGATTAGCATGGCTATTGCCAAAGCAGCAACTATGAGTAGCTGTCCAGACTTGTTTTCTCTAAAATTGCGTCTATGTGCCTTCATGCAACCACCGCCAAATACAAGTGTAAAATGTAACAATGGAAGGTTACGTTTTGGCTTGCGCATATGTATTCGACGAATGTTGTTTTTTGGCTGTTCAGCCCGCTGTTGGCAATCGTTTCAGAGTTAACCTTTTGCATTGTGCCGTTGTATACCGTCAAATTGAATGCAACACCACTTGGCAATAGTAAGCCTAAGGCTTCTCGAAGTCTAGACCATTCAGCGTTGTCGATACATCTGCCCAAAAAGCCGTCGGAATCCAATTGCAACAGCGCGTTAAGCCCAACCGAAACTAAATCCTCTTTTCTTGTCACTTTCTGGTTTTGTGGAAGATTTCCGGAAACAGCAAAAGCAGAAAAAACTATAATTACGGCTAGGAACGCCTCAATTATTCTTATCTGCCCCTTGTTCGCTCTTCTCAATCCCTTGGTCCTCCAAGCCAGACCTTACACTCGTAAAGTGCCGAATTTACAGTAACAATGTACGTGTACGCAAAGACATCAGAAAGCGTACTTGGGTTTTGGAAGTTCACGCCAAATTGAAGTGGCAGCTGCGGGTAGACTGTCCACTCTACGAAGAACGTTGTTGCGTTCCATCCTAAGACAACGAGGATTATTGGACTTGCATTTACAAATTGTGGAATGGCATATGTGGCGAACTGGTTTTCGCTTGAGGTCTGCGTCAAAACCGAGTAGTGGCTGGGTGCCAAAGCATAGGCTTCTGACAAACTGGTTTCCTGGTTTAAGAGTGCAACGTATAAGCTTTGGTTCAGTGGACTAAGTTTCAAAAATGTGCCTTTCTGATGCGGTTCAAGCGAATTATGCGCAAACGCGTACACCTTAAAAGAGACGATTCTAGAGTATGATATTGCGCTTGCAAACACCACCAGAATGGCTGGTCCTTCAACGCTGTTTGGAATTGTGATGTTTAATTGTGCTTCGCCATTGGCGATTGTAGCAAAACCAGAGTCCAAATAGTCTCTCGCAATTACGTAATAGTTTAGCTCTGTCCCAACTGGTAAGCCGTTTTTTTCAGTTACTATAGTGAATTGGTATGTTGTTTCATCTGCCGCTGAATAAGTTGTCGTTAGGTTTATGGCCGTATTAAATATCGGCGTAATTTCTAGTTTAAATGAGATTTCTGGCATGCCGAGGGCTGAAAAGGCTTGTGCATAGCTTAATGCGTATGCGTTCTCGCTGTTTAGCCTTGAAACCTTGTCCACATCCAAATCAAACGCAACGCTTGAATCACTTTTGGCTAATCCGAAATTTTCCGGAATTACTAATGCACTTTTACCCCACTCTGATGGTTCTCCAGCACTTAATAGAATGTACTCTGAAATTTGTCTGTACTTTTCAGCTATGTTTTCCGTGTCATCACCATTCACGTGCGGGTAAAGAAGCTTTGAAGTGTTAGCCATGGCAGTCAACACTAATAGAACCATAAGTGAACATGCGATGAACGTGTCGATGGAAGCTGTAGGCATTCAAACATCACCTTGGGGTTTAAAGCTAACCAGCAGGCACAATTCCGAACAGTCCGCCTAGAAGGTTCTGCGATAGCAAAAGCGAAACATAAGCTGTCAGCACAAGCATGGCTGAATATTTGAACCCAGCGGCACATGTGCCTTCATTAACCTTGCCGACAAAGAACCCTGAAAGCCAGCACTGCAAGATTATGCCTACCGAAAATATGTTCAGCTGCTCCTGCATCGCCTCAAGCGGCATGGCTGTTGAGCCTGGAAGAGATATCTGCGTTAACGCATAAACCGTTAACGCAACCATTGTTGTTGTTAGGGCGATTAGAACGCTCCAGATGAAAGCAAGGAAAACGTATGGTCTAAGCATTGACTTCTTGTTAACCTCAACATCCTTCTGCTTTTCGCTATAGTCCGTCAGTATTTCTAGGGCTGCAGCCGAACCCCCGCCAATCTTTATTGTTTCGACGAGGATTAGGAAGTTGACGAGGACAGGCCAGTTTTGGATTTTCTTTTTAATGTTTGTGAAGACTTTTTTGAGGGAGACTCCCCACTCCATTTGGCTTCTTATTAGCGTTAGCACTTCTGAGAATTTGCCGTAGCCCTTGCGTTTTGCAGCGTGTATTATGCTCTTTTCTGGAGAAAGCCCGATTTTTCTTGACTCAGTTATGTCTCTTAGGAAGTTTGGCATGGCGTTTTCAGCGTCTGAGTTCATTTTTGCTATTCCCATGTAAACGAGCGCTGGCGGAATCGAAACAGCCAATAGGCAAGCTGTTACAACAGCGGGAAAAGTTTGTGGGCTTTCCAAGAATTGGAGTTGCGGCAAAAAGTGTATGGCGGCTATTAGGCTTGAGGCGGCTATAACTGGAATTATTGTGGCGTAGTACGGCCGTTTGACTTCCATAAGGTTGCTTTTTCTTTCTGTGTGAGCTAATGCCATAAAAATTATGGAAATCGTAGGCGTGACGAAGAATATTAGTATGCAAACGATTTCTGCAGAGACTCCAGGTGTGCCACTTACCTTCATCGGCTCGAAGACGGATGTTGTTGCAAATATTATGAAGAGTATGTATGAGCATAATGTTACGATTAACATTACTGCGTAGGCTTCAACAAGCGTGCCTAATCGTTCAATTGAACGTATTGCTGCTGCACTTTGAACTTCAAAAATCGAACGCAATTTGCTCTTAAGATAGTTTACGATGTTTCCTCCACTTCTAACCGATGAAACATAGCCCAAGAGGAATTCACGATAGTTCTTCGACTTTGTTTTTTCCGCCCTCCTATGCATAACCGTTAGTGGATCGTAGCCTAAAACCTCCACTTGTCTAACAATTTCTTTTGCCTCTTTGCGGAACATTGGCAACAAGTCTATGTCGCGGAGTTTCTTCCAACTCTCATAAATTGTTACACCACTCGCAGCCAAAAGCGTGAAGAGCAAGGCAGCGAACGGAAGTTCACGGTTTATTTCACTTGCGTCTTCTCCGCCAAGTAGGTTGAAGATCCATCCGAGGATTTTAGGCTTTTTTATTGACACTTGCAAACTGGTCACCTGCCCTTTTCTAGAAACTCCTTTTGGAATAGCTGCGGGTTGTTGTAATATTTGCTTAGGACTTTGTTGACGCTTCTGTAATCGCGAATGTTATGCTCAACCATGTGCACCAAAACGCGTTTGCGGTACTCAAGTTCATCTACGAGCTTCTCAACTGGAATGTCTAAGCTTGTAGCCATCTTCTTCAGCAGGTAGCTTTCAGCAAGCCTCTCTTGAAAGGTGTCTGTGGACGGGTTCCAGCTGAAAACTTCTTGAAAGTTGTTCGCATCCTTTATTTCTGAAATGCTTATGAACTTTCTGCTTGAAAGGCGCTTTCCAGATTCTAGGAAAACCGGCGTTCTAACGTGTTTTACTGTTATTACACAGTTCATCAATGGAATTATCGACGGCGGAATGTTCATTGGCGGTTGTGTAAGCCTTTTAATTGCCGTGTTCACGTCTTCAGCGTGTAGTGTGCATAGTCCACCGTGTCCAGTTGCTAAAGCTTGAAAGAGCACGTAGGCTTCTTCTCCCCTAATTTCGCCTACGATTATAAGGTCTGGACGATGCCTAACAGCAGACTTGATCAAGTCGTAGAGCGTGATTTCTCCTTCGCTTTCAACGCCGAATCCTGAACGGGCAATTGTTGATGTCCAGTTTTCATGTGGAAGGTTTATCTCCGCAACTTCTTCAACGGATATTATTTTATGATTTGGTTTTATGAGGCAAGCTATTGCGTTTAGGGCTGTTGTTTTTCCAGCGCCAGTAGCTCCAATAATCATCAATGACATCTTGTTTTCCATTAGGAGCCAAAGGTAGGCGGCTATGCTCTCGTCTATTGTTTCGTTTTCTATTAGGTCTATTATTGTGAATGGGTCTTTGCGGAACTTCCTTATTGTAAAAGATGTACCAGAGGGTGTTGTTTCCTTTCCAAATGAAACTGCAAGTCTATGCTTTTCTGGCAGCGTCACGTCAACTATCGGGAAGGCTATGCTAACGTGTTTTCCAGCTTTGTGAACTACGCGCATTATAAAGTCGTCTAGTTCCTGCTCGTCTCTGAAAACAATGTTTGTCTTTATATTCTCGTACTTTCTATGCCAAAGAAAAATCGGCTTGTTGACACCGCCGCAGCCAATGTCCTCAACATAGTCATCATACATTAGCGGATCTATTTTTCCATAACCAACTATGTCCCTTTCAAGGTAGTAGATGACTTTGCGCATTCCAACAGGCGAGATGCCGACAAACGCTTTTTGGTGTTTAGCCAGTATTTGGGGAATCTGTCTTCTAAATGATTCCGCCAGCGTTTCTTCGCCTTCGGGGGCTTGCAGTTCGTATTCGAGTATGTTTCTGAGCCTAAAGTAGCTTTCACGTTCAGCCTTTGTCAGCGGTAACTCGTCAAGGATATAGAGGTACTCAAGTGTTTCTTCGTTTTGGATTATTGCGGCGTAAGAGAATGGAGGCTTTAACGGATAATATTCAACTTCAACGTAGCCTTCTGGAACGCTCCATTTTTTTGTTTCTAAAACGTCAACTATTCCGCCTTCTTCGCGCATCATTTCTTGGAAGGCTTCCGCTTCCGCCTTCTTCTTTATTGGTTTAAGGTTAAATTTCACTTTATTCTCCTCCGTTTGAAATTTGAATTTGAACGATATTAGAAGCGAAAAAGCACTTTAACCGTGCAGCGCCATAACCGCTTATGTAAACGCCCGTAGCCAAAACATTCTTCGCTACGCTAATTCGAATTGCGCTTTCCGTTGGAGTACTTCCAAATCCGCCTTCAAGCCAAGCCTTTGACGTGCCGTTTTCAAGTTTAAGCCAATAATCCTTATCGCCTATTTTGGTTGGCAGTTGGAGAAAAGTTTCCGTTGAAGCATTTGTGGAAAGCGTAAGCGTTATTAGTCTTATGCTCTTTGCGGCTACAAGATTCATTATAGCTTCCAGTTTTTTGTTTTCTGATGTTTCGCGTATGGTGTTCGCGTAAACCATGAAGGATGTTGTGAGGAGGCTGCCCACAGCGATTAGAGCGGCGAAGGTGTATAGGTGGCTTGCAGCTATTGTTGGCATTTAAACCCCCGCCCTTTGAACTTCAATGTTGCAGACAACTATTTCCAAGTTTACCACCGCGCCTTCAGCGTTTCTAGAAACTGGAAGCCTAATGGTTGTTGCTGTACCGTCCATTTCCGCTTTAAGCGCCAAATGAGAAAATGCGTTTTCAAAAGTGTACTGGCGCACTGTTGTTGTGACGTTTGTTGATGTTACTTTTAGGTAGAATTTTCCTTTTAGAGTAAGCGCCTGCGGGGCGTTTAGGTTTATTATGTAAATGCGTATCAGGTTTAGTGGTTTTCCGTTTTCTGTGCCTATGTTGGTGGATGTTGCAAATGGACGATAGCACAATGTTAGTTCTTTTGCGTTTGCGCTTGCTCCAAAGTAGAGTTGCGTTAAAGTGAGCGCGCTTTCGTTCACTATTGTTCTGCTGTCGCCTCTAACGTAAAGTCCATCGTAATAGTTTTCCGAAGGCTCAAGCTCGTAGTAGGCTTTTCCAATTGTGCTGTTGAACACGGTTTCAGAAAATGCCAGCTCGTCAGTTATGTTTATGGTTAGGCTTTTGGCTGTGGGATCTGTTTTGAATGTGCCTCCGCAGTCTTCCATGTAAACTGTTTCTGAAGCTCCGAAGCTCCACGCAACTGACAGTATTGCGTTGTCAAGCGCCTGCATGTTCTGTTTTGCGATTGAAGTTTTGAGCGCTGCGGTTCTGGAGCCTATTTTGATTATTGCGAAACTGTATGTTATGGAGATTATTGCCGTAAGCGAAACAAAGAGTATAAGGTATGTTACTGGTATTGCCAAAGCCCTATTCGAAGCTAACAAACGCTTCAGATGCTTTTTGTGCACTTGTGTTATAGCCTCCTCTCTTAACGCCTAAAACACGTTTCGCCTATTCTTAAGATAAGATAGTGTGTGTAGAACAAAACTACACATAGAGCGTCAATATCTAAAATCAAGCTTCAGAAAACATATTCAAAACAAAATAGGGGAAAAGAAAAAGCGAGGGGCTACGCCTTTAACGCTTAACTTGCAGCTTCAACATTGGCTTCCTTGTAATACTGAGCATTAGCAGTGAAAATCGTTACGCCCACAGTGACACCGATGTCGTTGACGGAAATGTGATCTGGGTTAAGTATGTACACAATCATGCTCCAGCCTGACTTCAAAATTAAGTCATCTTCCGCCACGGTGAAAGTGTAACTTTTCGTACCAATCGTTATTTGCATAGAGGCTTCTGATGGCTTCGCGTAGGGCAAGTCAACGTTTATCGTGTCTTGCGTCTTATTGTAATACACCTTGGTTAGCGAGCCATTCCAGTCGCATTCTTGACCCCTAACAGCAATTTTGTCTATTACAACGTCACGTCCGCCAGTGTTGATTATTAGGAATGCAGCTACGGCACTCGATCCGTCATGCCATATGTGTAGTTTGAATACTTGTAGGCTTTCTTCTTGTACTCGCGTTGTCGTTACGTTTATGGCGTAGAACGTCACCACAGTTGCTAGAAGCACTGAAACTACGAGGATTATCAGTGTAGTAACCACCGTGCTTAAAGCTTTCTTATTCCTTAACATCTTCATTCTATTTTCTCTCCGTGCCACAAAATCACCTCGCCTAGAAATATGATGGTTTGTGCGTAGAACAAAACTACACATAACCGTACAACAGTTCAACAAATCGCCTTAACGTCTAGTTTAAACATGTTTAAACAATTCATAGGAAACTCTTATCTAGAAAGCAAAACTCCGAAAACCCCAGAAAGGAGAAAAAGCAAAATGAAAGCCTTCAACATAGCCATGATGGGCGTATGCGCAGCCCTATACGCCGTAATTGGACGCTTAACAGATTTGGGCATAACCGTCGGCGGAGTAGCTTTCTGGCCAGCAGCAGTTATACCTGCAGTATTCGCCGTCCTCTTCGGACCATTAACTGGGGCTGTGGGCGCCGCAATCGGCATTTTTATAAGGGACATGCTATTTCATGGAGATGCCTTGCTTAGTTTGTCAGCTGGTGTCACAGCCAATTTTGCTGGATTCTACATTTTGGGCTATCTTTTCCGTTCAACACTTGACTGGAAGAAGACAAGTTCAAGCGCGGTTATGGGAAGCCTAATTATAGCCGCTGGTCTCTTACTGCCAACAGTTCTTCTGCCAACAGAATCCGCCGCTTACTTCTCATTTACATTATCCACTTCCGAAATTATCCTCCTATTCGTCTTAACGGTTATCGCAAGCCTCGCAATCATGATTATAATTGCAAAGCTGTGGCCTGAATGGAAAAATTACGGTGTAGGCTCCGTCACGGGACTTGGCGTAGGAAGCGCAATAATAGCCCTCGTAGTTTGGGCTTACAGCCAAATATTCTTCTCTCCCCAGGGTTACTTCAAAAATCCAATACCATCATCGTTTATACCAATAATATTTGTCTGGACTTTCGCCACAGAAATTCCATTCATCCTCCTCCTAGGACCACCAATCATAAAAGCATGCTACAAGGCTTACCCCTCATTAAAAACTGCGCAAAAAACCGAACAATAGGGGAAACAATTGACAAAAAACACTTCAAAGGCTTTCTCTCCGGCTGGAATTTCAAGCTTCTTCGAAATATGCGACACCTCGCCCAATGGCAATCCAATTCTGGACCTTGAATGCGTCGGGGCACGTGGAGGAGGCTTCGCTTTCAAAAAGGGAGTTTTGACAAGAGTGAAAGTGAAAGAAGCTGAAAAAAATAGCATTGAAATTTTTATCAATGACCGTTTGGCGCCTGAAGCTGAAACAACAAGGTCTGTTGTGCAAATGCTCTTGGAAAAGGCGAATGGCAATTACGCTGTTGAGGTTAGACATAAAATTGATGTTCCAATTGGCGCTGGCTTCGGCTCAAGCGCTGGAGGAGCCCTAACAACAGCTTTGGCTCTAGCAGAAGCTCTACGCTTGAAAATGACTTACAATCAACTGGGCAGGATAGCACACGTAGCAGAAGTTAAGTGTAAAACTGGTTTGGGTACTGTTGGACCGCTGATGATTGGCGGTTGCGTCCTAACAGTAGAGCCTGGCGCGCCTGGAACAGCTACAATAGACCGCATACCAATTGTTGAGGATTACGTTGTTGTGGCTGGAGTTTTTGGACCAATACCCACGAAGGAAGTGCTATCTTCGCCTGAAAGGCGTTTGGCTGTTAACAAGTGGGGAAAGAAAACCTTGGAGAAAATCCTTGCCGATCCTTCGATTGAAAATTTTTTGGCGTGTTGCCGCGAGTTTGCAGAGAAAACGGGGTTTATGACAGAGCGTGTACGAAAATTGATTGAAATCGCAGAGGAAGCTGGGGCTATCGGCGTAGCGCAGAACATGGTTGGCGAAGCAGTACATGCAATTGCAACGTTGGAAAACGCGGAGCATGTAGCTCAAGCTTTTAAGAAGGTTCTGCCACCAGAAAAGATTCTAGTCGCTGAGATTGACTTTCAAGGCGCAAGACTAGTGAAATGAGGAAGGCATGTTGAAACAAAAATTTAAGGTGGTGGCTGTCGGCGGCACTTTTGACGAGCTTCATAAGGGACATCGCGCCTTGCTTATGAAAGCCTTTGAGGTTGGCGAGCGCGTTTTGATTGGCTTATGCTCTGATAAACTTGTTGAAAGTTTAATGAAACCTCATTTTACAGCTCCATACAACGAGAGGCTACGTGAGCTTAAGGAATTTTTGCGTAAGATGGGTTTTCTGGAAAGGGCTGAAGTTATACCGCTAAATGACCCGTTTGGCGTGACGCTTTCGGAAGGTTGTATTGAAGCGCTTATTGTTAGTCGTGAAACCGAGCCTATGGCGCGTAGGATTAACGTTGAACGGGAAAGAAGAGGCTTAAAACCGCTTGAAATCGTTGTTATTGACATGGTTCCTTCGGAAAATCATGCGCCAATCTCCACAACAAGAATCCGCAGGGGAGAGATAGACAGAGAAGGGCGGCTCATAAGAAAGCTAAAATAAAAAATGGATTGTTATGGTCCGCTTTAGCGCCTTTTCTCCGGAACAAAAACTGCCGCGGCTATTGCCGTTGTCCACAAGCCGTTCTTGTCGCCAGTTGCGGACTGCGTAATGTTCGTTGTCTTAATTATCATGCCAGTTGTTTTGAACAGCTGTTTTCTTTCATCCCAAGCCTTTTCTGGGTCAAATGGTATTCCCATTGTTGTAGCCAACATAGTTGCAGCTAAATCCTCCGCATATTCACCCGCTACCTCGTCCGTCTGCCCGAAAGAGTGATGTTCGGAGAGATAGCCATAATTGTTTTTGCCAGAAGGTATGGCTACGCCTATGGATGCCGCAATCAGCCTATGCGGCTCATTCGTCGAGTTTCTAGCCAAAACAACGAAGGTTATTTCTCCAGGCTTCAACATTTTCAGTCCTTTTTCTCTCGGGATTAGTTTGCATCCTGGCGGTATTATGCTTGAAACATTTACTATATTGCAGTGGTGTATTCCCGCGTTTCTCAATGCCAACTCGAAGGATTGGAGTTGCTCCTTGTGTTTTCCGACACCCTTTGTTAGGAAGAAGTATTTGGGAATCATTTCTCAGTATCGAAATGAAATTAACAAGTTTTGCTTAAAAATCTTTCCTCTTAAGAATGCTCTGCAAGGTCGCCCTTCTTTCTCATCTATTTTTCCATAAAAAGCCTAAATTAAAGCCTGAACTGTAAAATAAGGATTAAACGCCATTATCCCATAATGTCAGCGTCTAAAATTTCTGTTTTTCCAACGTCAATTTTGGGCTGTTCGAGACCGCTAAAGTAGATAGCCCCTCTAGATTTTTGGTTCTTTGTTGTTGATGTAATGTTCGGCTGGGGAAAAAGATAACAAAGCGTGCACATAATATTTTTGGGGCTTGCGCAAGTTTGTATTGGCAAAGCAGTGTGTTCAAGGATGAAACAAAACTTGACATAAGCTACGTGCCAATTAGGCTTCCCCACAGAGAAAATGAACTGCGGCTTTTGAGACATTTCTTTAGCTTTTTACTGCAATTTCCGGGGAAAATGGCTCAGAGAATAATAATAACTGGTGATGTTGGAACGGGCAAAACCGTGCTTTCACAGCGCTTCGGGACAGACATTACAAATGAGGCGAAGAAACTTGGAATAAAATTGTGTTACATTCATGTGAACTGCCGTGAATACCGTGGAAGCCTCTTTCTAATACTACATCAGGCGGTTACACGTTTCCATCCAAACTTTCCAAGAAGAGGCTACTCAGCCGAAGAACTAATCAACATACTATTCGAAATTTTAGACGGAGAAAACGCTCATGTAATCTTGGCTTTAGACGAGTTTGAAAGTCTCGTTGATGAGGAGGGGTCAGAAGCCGTTTACAAGCTTACGCGACTGCAAGAAATTAGGCATGGAAAGTTTCAAAGGCTTTCTTTAATATGTATAGTCCGCGATTTGAAAGTTCTTGAGCATCTGGACACCAGCACAAGAAGCACATTGCAATCAAACATTATAAGTCTCGAAAAATACTCGAAGGAACAGCTCGTAGACATATTGAACGACCGCGTTAACCTAGCCTTCAAGCCTTCAACAGTTTCCGATGAGACCTTGGATTTGGTTGCCGAACTCGCCTTCTCGGAAAGCGGAAACGCCCGCTTTGGCATAGAACTTCTCTGGAGGGCTGGAAAATACGCTGATGCTGAAGGCTTCGGTGCTGTCACTCCAGAGCACGTTCGAAAAGCAGCTTCAAGCATAATCCCAACATTGCGCAAAAGCGAAATCGCAAGTTTAGGCTTACATGAAAAAATCTTTCTGCTCGGCATTGCAAGGCTCTTCAAAACAAGCAAAGCGGCTTACGTCCCCTTCAGCGAGGCTGAACATGCATACGCAATTATCTGCGAGGAACTAGGCGAAAAACCGCACAGCCACACACAACTGTGGAAGTACCTACAAAACTTTGCGGCGATGGGCATTACAAAAACCGAGGTTTCAACTTTGGGCAACCGTGGGAGGTCAACAATTATTTATTTGCCGAGAATCCCGGCAGCCGAACTGGAAAAAGAGCTTTCAGACATTTTGGAAAATAGTAGGTGAAGTTCATGAGCATAGAGAATATTCTTTCCTCAAGGGTGAGAATTAAAATTTTGAAAATTCTCATGAGCATGGGCGAGCTTAACATTTCTGAACTTGCCCGCAGACTTAACATAAATTATAGCACTGCAAGACAACATCTCCAAATCTTGGAAGACGCGGGCATGATTAAACAGAAAACTTTTGGGAAGATACGCTTGTATAGGCTTAATGAGCAGTCGCCTAGGGTTAGGGCTTTGCAAAACCTTATTGAAGTTTGGGAGCACCAAAATAAATAGTGGAAAAGCGAAATTGCATGTTTGGAGTTGAAAAGTTTTGGTGAAAGACGCGTTTAACGAGAACATAAAGGAGTTTGAGGCTTTATTGCAGAAAATGGCAAGCGAAATAGCAAGCGGAACCATATACGAAAAGCTTCCACCACAAGAGCTTCTAAACAAAGCAGAAATCTACATAACGCGCCTAGGCAGCTTAACCGAAAAAAGCGAGGAACTCATGCTCATACTAAAGCCAGAAAAAGCTCCAACAATGAAATCAATGTGTAAAAGGCTAAGGCAAACACTAGCCAACTTCAAGGAAATCCTACTCCAAAACACGGTTGACCCGCTTGCAAATTCCCGTCTAGCCTTCGAACAGCTAAGAAAGGCGTTGACAGATGGTTCGGACATGCTCTTCCTCATGCGCGAAATCAGGGATAATCCCTCCCCGCTTATGGATGCAATCCTAAATTTTAAGAAGGCTTCTGAGGCTAAAGCCTCAGTTATAAGCATACACGCCAAGGAGGATGTGGAGCCACTTATCAAGTATATTTTAAGCCGAATAGACACTTTTAGGGCTGTGCTAATAGACTTGGAAGGAAAGGTTGGCGAAATGAAACAGATTATGAGGGAACTTCAAGAGGAAAGCCTAAAAATCCTCGCAAGCAGAAAACCAGCAAAAACAGAGAACATAGAAAACAAAGCACAGAGAAAACAGCTTTCCTTATCAAACTTTAACCGAGCAAACAACATGGAGCGAGAATAAAATGTCGATGGTTGACATCTCTGAAAAGCCGGAAATCTTTCGTGAAGCAACAGCCACTGGAACAATTAGGCTAAAGCCAGAAACTATAACGCTGATTCAAGAAGGAAAAATTGCCAAAGGAGACCCATTATACGCCGCCAAAATTGCCGGAATTTTAGCCGCCAAAAAAACAAGCGAGCTGATACCGCTCTGCCATCCGCTTCCAATAACAAACGTGGACATAAAAATTAAGATTGCTGATGAAACACGCGTTGAAGTAACATCGACAGTCAAAACTAAAGCGCAGACGGGCGTTGAAATGGAAGCGTTGGTTGCAACTGCTACCAGTCTTCTGACAATCTGGGATATGGTTAAACAATACGAAAAGGACGCGGAAGGACGGTATCCGACAACTGCAATAGAGAAAATCCGCGTAGTAAAAAAGGTTAAAGAGAGCGAGAGCAGAAAGCCATGAGTGAAAGCACAAAAAGACATAAAGCAGAAGCACCAAAAAAGCTGAACTTCGCCATTTTTGTATGTAGCACCTCACGTTACAAAAGGCTTGAAAGCGGCGAAAAAATCGAAGATGAATCCGGAGACCTAATAGAAGAACTCATAAAAAACATGGGTCACGTTGTTGCCCTGCGAAAAATAATTCCAGATGAAAAAACCAAAATAGAAGAATGTGTACGCCAAATATTACACTCTAATTTAGACGCAGCCATATTCTGCGGTGGGACAGGCATAGCGAAATCAGACATAACTATAGAAACGGTTTCGCGGTTCCTAGAAAAAACATTGGACGGTTTCGGCGAAATTTTCAGGCATTTAAGCTTTAAAAAAATCGGTTCAGCAGCAATCCTATCACGCGCGCTTGCCGGCGTAGCAAAAGGAAAAGCATTCTTTTGCATTCCAGGCTCACCAGACGCCGTGAAAACATGCCTTAAGGAACTGATTTTACCCGAAGCGCCGCACATATTAAAGCATGCACGTGAATAGCGGATTTATTTGTGATTTCAGTGAGAATCGATATTCTCAGCTTCTACATCAACTTTATGATTAGCCATAAGTTTTCCTATTTCCTCCGCCTTTTCAATAAGCTTTCTTTCAATATTTTTGTCAACGCTTGAAAAAAGGTTTAGTTTGATTGGTCCTTTGCCTTCTTCTATACTTCTGTTCCATACGCCTATAATCTCACCATTTAAAAGTATCGTGGGTAAAACTCCACCCCCAACATACACCCTTTTCTCAAGCGTTGAATCGACAAGCCTATTCCTTATCTTGTAACCTTTCGTGTAAGGGTCTTCGTAGGGAAGCAGCACAAGTGAGCATTTGACTAGAGGCTTAAATTTAACAAATTCTTCATAATCCCCTTTTAACATCATGTAGTTTCCTTTAAAACCACAAATTTTAACTGTTACTAGCTCCTCGGCAATATCTGCAAGAGCATTCCTAACTTCAGCTCTGCCAAAACCAGTCCACCACGCAACATCTTCCTCTGTGACCGGCCCGAAAGCCCTAACATAGCTTCTGAGTAACATCACTTTAGCCTCTTCCTCTCCAACAGAGTCAAGATTAAGCCTAGGATACTTCTCTTTTAAAAGGGCGAACCTGTTGCCCCTCGTAATACCAAGCTTTCCAGGACTTTTTTCACTAATTACTATGCCTTTCCGAGTTAAAACTTGCAAGACCACGCTAACGTTAGTAGCTCTATACACTTGATTGCCAGCCTTAAACGTAACGGATCTAACAATTTCTCTTGGTAGACTTCTCTTAATCTCTTGGAGCGTCTTCTCGCCACCCTTTAAGACTTCACATAACCTCTCGACAAGCTCTTCACATTCTCTTGCGTTTATTCCCCATTTCCGAATAAAATATGCAAGCTGGCGTTCCGAAGTTTTTGTTGCTTGAAAAAGCATGGGCGCCAATTCGGTTGAAACAATGAAGAGGGTGCCCCTCATCAACTCCAGTCGAATTAAATTTCTTTTAACATAGAATTCTTCATCTAGCTGATCTCTTTGAAATCTCTTCATTCGAGCGAACAAGGAAAGATATGGTGTTCCGACGCTTGTGGCATGTAAGGCAATGACATCATTCACAACTTGAAGGATGTTTTCTACTTGTGAACCTTCTAGGAGATGGTGCTTATGGAGAACATATTGCCTGGCATAATCTTCTTTAATTTGCATAGGTATTCGTTAGCTCCACATCATTAGTTATGTATTATTTGTTTCACCTAATCGATTAGTTGATTAATGCTTACTAGAAGGCGCTTGTAAGACACGCAGAATTTCATCTGCATCGTCATACTTTTTTCCATCGATTATGACTGCGGGTGTGCTTTTAACTCCACGTTTAATTGCCTTTAACCTATCACTAACACGTGAAATATCAAACACAACAATTTGCTTACCAGTTTCGCTGGCAAAACGCAAGGCATTCTCTAAAACTGTTCGATCCTTTTCGGGTAAGATGCGTCCTTTAAATTTTTCCGGTACATTAATCGCCCATCCTGCTAGTTCAGGGGCACAGCATACATGGTGGGACATTTCTCTATAGTAGCCCACATCCAAGTATGGGGTTGAGGAGCGTACAAAAACTTCAATCAAACGCTCCACCAATAGTTTAATTGTTGTTTTGAACATTTATTTTTGTCGCAGCTAAAGGTAAGTCTTATATCTAATGTGATGGAATTTTATGAATACCGATAAGCACATGCAGGAATAACGATGGTTTTATACGACAGCTGTGGTCGGCCGCTCCTAAACCTGCGCATAGCAGTAACACGAACATGCAACTTGCGCTGTCCATATTGCCACATGGAAGGCGAAACAACTATAAATAGCAATAAAGGAATGAGCGCAGAAGAAATCGCGCGCATTGTAAGAATCGCCGTCAAGCTGGGCGTTTCAAGGATAAAAATCACTGGCGGAGAACCCCTAATGCGCAGAGACATAACGGGAATAGTTCAAAAAATTGCTGCGACGCCGGGCTTAACTGAGCTTTCTATGACAACTAATGGAATTAGGCTTGCCGGTTTAGCCAAAAAGCTACATGAAAATGGCTTAAAGCGTGTAAACATAAGCCTCCCAACGTTAAATGAAAAGGTTTACAGCGTTTTAACTGGAGGAAAGCTGGAAGACGCCTTAGACGGTGTTAGGGCTGCCGTTGAAGCTGGTTTTGCCCCAGTTAAAATTAACATGCTTGTTTTAAGGGGTATCAACGAAGGCGATGTGCTTAAGATGATGGATTTTGCGGGTAAAGTTGGCGCGGTTTTGCAGTTGATTGAGCTTGAACCACTAAACGTGGATATGGCATACTATAAGATGCACCATAAACCCTTGGATAAATATGAAGAGATGTTAAGGGAAAAAGCCGTTAAAATTGAAACTAGACGGTACATGCAAAATCGTCGCGTATACTACTTGCCAGACGTAACTGTAGAAATAGTGCATCCAATCGAAAACACGAGTTTCTGCGCGAACTGTACACGCCTTCGCTTGACAAGTGATGGAAAGCTTAAGCCATGTTTAATGCGGAATGATAATTTGGTTGACATTTTGACGCCCATGCGGAACGGCG
The DNA here is from genome assembly GCA_038883655.1 of Bathyarchaeia archaeon. Taxonomy (GTDB): domain Archaea; phylum Thermoproteota; class Bathyarchaeia; order Bathyarchaeales; family Bathycorpusculaceae; genus JAVZLQ01. The sequence continues at coordinate 148,069 of JAVZLQ010000002.1, read as the reverse complement.
CAACAGATGACGAGTTAACGGAAATCTTTAAACATGCAAACCAGTTGAGGCAGCCATACAACCAAGTTAAAGCTCAATGATTTTTGCTTCCCGCTTGACAGTTTCAAGCAGCGCTATTGTTGATTTGCCCGTTAAATATCCGCATGCCTCACCTGGATTAATAACAAGCGTCTTCCCCTTCCTATACGCTTCAGCCTTGTGCGTATGCCCGTGAACCACGACGTCGAGGCTTTCACTATTGATTAAAGCCTTCAAAAGTTCATCTTCAGTGCCATGTATCAACGCAATTTTCAAGCCATCAACAGCGATTATTGCGAAAGCTCCTCGGATTTCCATGTTGTTGTACTCGCTGAACCGCTTCCGTAGAAGTTCATGGTCGCCGTCATTGTTGCCGAAAACTCCTATTAGCTTCGCGTTTAAATCCTTAAATTTTGGGATGACAAATGGCGCCACGTAATCTCCAGCATGGAGTACAAGCTCAACTTTTTCAGCGTTAAATCTTTTCACGGCACTTTCAATAATTGGGAGCCTATCATGCGTGTCGGCTATTAAGCCCACCAACATTTTCATGCACCACTTTTCAGATTTCTACACGACACAAGATAAAGGATTTCCATTTTCGCTTATAGAATTTTGTTCTAGAGAATATTTCGCTTATTGTAATAATTTTCCAAGCGAAGCACCACTTAAAATGTGCTATGCGATTTTAAGTTATAGAAAAATGTTCTAAAAGAGGAATATAGAAGTGAATTCATGGAGCCCCGGCGTAAACCTGAAACGGCGAGATAAGCTCTACATAATAGCTGAAATTTTGGAAATAGCAAAGGATGGAACACTAAAGACGCAGATAATGTATAGAGCAAACCTAAGCTTCACGCAATTGAACGACTACCTCAAGCTCATGTTAAAAATAAAATTGTTAGACAAGATAGTGGAGGACGACAAGGAAAAGTACAAAGCGACTGAGAAGGGGTTAAACTTTCTTCAGCGCTACCGCGAAATAACGCAGCTTCTCAAGGCAGGAGAAAACGAAAACAACAAAAACAACGTAAAAATTCCACCACCACACCTACTAAAAAAGAACTGAAATTTGCTAATTCACTTTTTGAACCTTTGACCATCTAAAAAGCATTTTTCCAATTGCCATTATGACGCCGACGCCAACAACTGTAGCAATTATCGTGAATACTACACGTTCAATTGCGGCTATTGGAATTGAAAGCATAAACCAGTCGCCAAGCGTGGGATTTGGAATCATTTCGTAAACCCATGGATCCATTGGTTTGCTTGCTGAAAAACCCAAAGTTATTTGCATACCCACACCTCTCAAAAAGTCTCTAAAGGCCTTCAAATCGACAACGAACTGTAAAGCCGTTATATAGATTATGCCACCGCACATGTGGTCTGCCATTACGCCCACAAAGCTGGCAATGCCAACACCCAAAGTTACAAGCCTTCTTGAAGCACTATTTATAAAATCGAAAATTTTGCCTCTGAAAATTAAGATTAGTATTAAGGCGGGTATGTGTAGGAAGAAGGGATAAAAGGGCGCTTCAAACCCGATGGGCGTAGCATACCAAAGTGCAATTAAAACCGCAAGCAAAACGGCGGAGCTTTTCCAATTTGCCCATCTGCTCCGTCGCACAAGAAAACCAGCACACAAAGCAGCTAAGGCTCCAGCAGGTATAAGCAACAACCCCATAACACTTGAAGTTGGAATTATCCACGCAATAAAGTTCCCGATTAAAACAGCTAAAGCGCCGACCCATGGACCGAGAAGAATTCCCGCCAAAGGATACAACGGGACCGAAAATTCAATTGATCCGGTTCTGATGCCAAGCGAGATTGGGATTCCAGGAAGTCTCGTTATTATGGCGATTAAGGCGGCGAAGACGACTATTAGGGCAATTTCCAGTGTGGATAGTTTAGGCTTGTAGGGCCTTTTATCTTGTGTCATTTTTTACACCAGACGCTACAAAATTACACAGCATCTGTTTAAAAGGATTTCGCAATGCAAATTAGTTAATTCGCGGCTCTTCAAACCATTATTGTTTTTCTTGTCTTGAATTGATGTTGGCATAAAAGTTAATTAAATAAAATTGTACATTTTTAGTTTCCAAAGAGTTCTGGTTTAATGAGGTTGGTGAATGGGAGAAAAACAAAGGCTTAGGGTGACATTGCTTACTGGAAGAACAATTGAGCAGGGCGTTGGAAAGGAGTGTGGGAAATCCTCTAAAGAGTATGTTGAAAGCGTTTCTGTTTGCTACATGGATCCAGAAGACTTGAAAAGGCTTGGGATAAAAGAGGGAACCAACGTTCAAGTTTCAACAGATTATGGCACAGTAGTAGTTACAGCCCTAAAATCTAAAAGGGCTCCACATCCAAGTGTAATTTTTGTTCCTTACGGTCCATGGGCAAACGTCGTTGTAAACCCCGAAACGAACGGGATTGGCATGCCCTCTTTGAAGGGAATCCAAGCCTACGTCGAGCCAGCACCAGATAAGCCCATTATGAGTCTCCAAGAGCTTTTAAAACAGAGTTTTGGGAAGTGTTAAGCGTGTCTGCTGTTAAGGCTGTTACTTGCCCAGTTTGTGGAAGCTTATGCGACGACATAGAGCTAACAGTTAAGGATGGAAGGGTTGTTAAGGTTAAGAATGGCTGTGCAATGTGTGAAGCAAAATTCCTACACTACAATAGTGAACATAGGGTTCTGAAGCCGCTCATAAGAAAGAACGGCGAACTCGTGAAAACAACGCTAAAAGAAGCCATAAAAAGAGCTGCAGAGATACTTGCCGAAGCCAATTATCCACTACTTTATGGTTGGAGCTCAACAAGCTGCGAAGCCATACGCGTCGGAATTGAACTCGCAGAAGAGGTTGGAGGAGTAATCGACAACACGGCGGTAATATGCCATGGACCATCAATATTGAGCATACAGGAGATTGGCATCCCATCATGCACTTTGGGACAGATTAGGCATAGAGCCGACCTAATTGTTTATTGGGGAAGTAACCCTTGGAGTGCGCATCCAAGACACATAGAGCGGTACACAGCTTTTGCGCATGGAAGATTTGAGAAAAGCGCGTGGAAGGGCTACCTAACCAAAATTAAAGCTTTGAACGTTAGGAAGAAACTTGAAAGCGCTGTTCGCAGGCTCTTCCTAAAACAAAAACTTGTTTCAACGCCTAAAGTCGCGATGGAGCCTCCGCCAACACTCTGGAAAGAGGGAAGAAAATTAATAGTAATAGACGTTAGACGAACAAAGTCAGCGGAGATGGCTGACTACTTCATCCAAGTGGAGCCTAACAAGGATTACGAGCTTCTCCAAGCTTTTAGGGCTCTTGTCCGCGACCAAGAATTGGACGTTGACAGCGTCGCCGGAGTCCCTGTTGAGTACTTGGAGGAAGTCGCCGACGTCATGGTTAACTGCAACTTTGGAATACTCTTCTTTGGTCTTGGGCTCACAATGAGCAGTGGAAAGCTTAGAAACATTGACGCTGCACTTTCGTTGACTCGCGACTTAAACATGCGAACAAAATTTGTGATAATGCCAATGCGTGGACACTTCAACGTTACGGGCGCGAACACGGTTTTCACGTGGCAGACTGGCTATCCGTACGCCGTGGACTTTTCGCTTGGTTATCCAAGATACAATCCAGGCGAAACATCCGCTGTCGACGTTCTCCTACGTGGAGATTCAGACGCCGCACTTGTTGTTGCATCGGACCCTGCTGCAAACTTTCCAAGAAAGGCGGTTGAACATTTAACTAAGAACCCCCTCGTCGTGATTGATCCGCACATGAATGCAACAGCACAGGTAGCTGATGTCGTTATCCCGTCAGCCTTCGTCGGCATAGAAGCCAGCGGAACAGCGTACCGCATGGACCACGTCCCACTTCCACTGAAAAAGGTTGTGGACCCGCCTAGAGGCGTGCTTCCAGATGAGGAGATTTTGCGAAGAATTCTAGCGGAGGTTAGGAAAATAAGAAGGCGTGAAGGAAAAGCGGAGGAGGCTTAAAGGTTGGAGCTTTTGGTAAGAAATGGGTTCGTTTACGACCCTATCAACGGCGTTAAAGGCGAAAAGATGGACATCGCAATTAAGGATGGAAAAATTGTTGAGAAGGTGAATGAACGTAGGGCAAGAAAAATCGATGCTTCTGGAATGATTGTCATGCCAGGCGGAGTGGATATACATTGCCACATTGCTGGTTCAGAAGTAAATACTGGAAGGCTTTTGCGTCCAGAGGACCACTTTAAGGATTTTGAGCCTAAGACTCCTATAACCCGTTCTGGGGTTGGCTATTCGATTCCCTCCACGTTTACAACTGGTTATCGTTATGCGCGGATGGGCTACACTACAATAATGAATCCTTCAATGCCTCCTTTGGAGGCAAAACACACGCATGAGGAGTTAAGCGACACTCCAGTTGTGGACAAGGCTAGTTATCCGCTCTTAGGTGACTGGTGGTTTGTCCTAGAATACTTGAAAGATAAAAAAATCGAAGAGTGCGCAAGATATGTGGCTTGGATGATAAGCTCAACAAAGGGTTACGCAATAAAAATCGTTAACCCAGGCGGACTTGAAGCTTGGGGTTTTGGACAAAACGTGAAAAGCCTAGACGACCAAGTTCCGTTTTTCCGTATCACCCCACGCGAGATAATACGCGGACTATGCAAGGTAAATAGGCTCTTGAACTTGCCACACACAATCCACGTTCACACAAACAACCTTGGAAAACCAGGAAACTATCAAACGGCAATTGAAACAATGCGGTGCGTTGAAGATTTAGCAGATAACGGCAAACCGGCGATCCATATAACGCATTGCCAATTTAGCGCCTTTAAAGGGGACAGCTGGGCTACGCTTGAGTCTGGAGCCGAGGAAATTGCAAACTATGTTAATGCCCACTCGCATGTGACCATGGACATGGGACAAGTCATCTTCACAGATACAACCACAATGACTGCTGACGGACCGTTCCAGTACACGCTTTACGAGTTAAGCGGCAATAAGTGGGTTAACCACGATGTGGAAACAGAGACGAGCGCTGGCATTGTGCCTTTCCGCTACCGTAGAAAAAGTTATGTCCACGCAATCCAATGGTCGATAGGTTTGGAACTAGCCCTACTAATTAAAGATCCATGGAAAATATTTTTGACGACGGACCACCCAAACGGCGGCCCGTTCACTGCTTATCCAAAAATAATTGCTTGGCTCATGAGCCGAAAAGCGAGAAACGCAACATTAAAGCGAATCAACCCAAGAGCGCGGAGCAGAAGCCTACTCCCATCAATAGATAGAGAATTGGGCTTTTACGAAATTGCAATAATGACAAGGGCTGGACAAGCAAAGGCGCTTGGACTAAAAAATAAGGGGCATTTGGGCGTCGGAGCAGACGCCGACATAGCCATATACAACGTAAATCCAGAAGAAACAGACCCTTCACGCAAGTACAAACGTGTAAGAAAAGCCTTCAAAAAAGCCGCATACACAATTAAGAACGGAAAAATTGTTGCGAAAAATGGCGAAATAGTGAGGCACATGGACGGCGCCACAATGTGGTTAGACGTGCAAGTTTCCGAGCAAGTTGAAATTTCCGAGGATATGAAGAGGCGGTTCAAGGAATACTGGACCGTTGAGTATGAAAATTACCCCGTTAGTGAAGATTATCTTGCAATTTCGAACCCAATCGATGTGAGGGCAAACGTTTAATGATAAAGCTTTATCCATCCAAGGAGTTCCGCTTTCCGATTTTTGCGGAATGCATAAACCCCGACGTAATTCTAGGCAAAACGCTTGACGAAATAGAAACTCTAAAGGTGTGGGAAGGAAACAAACAGCGAAAACTCGGCGAACTCTTCAAAGTTGAAGTGGCGGGCGACAACGACGGAAACATAACAATTCAAGGCAACCTAAGCAAGGTTCGAAAGATAGGCGCAGGAATGAAGAATGGAGAAATAACAATCCATGGAAACGTTGGAATGCACCTAGGCGAGGAAATGCAAGGCGGAAAAATCACTGTTTATGGAAATGTCGGCGGATGGACTGGCTCGATGATGAGGGGCGGCATCATAGAAATTCACGGAAACGCAGGCAACTATCTAGGCGCGCCCTACCGCGGATATAGTGAGGGCATGAAAGGCGGAAAAATAATCGTCCACGGGGATGTTGGCAACGAGGCAGGTGCCTACATGAGAGATGGAACAATAAAAGTTTATGGTTGTGCTGGACAGTTTGCTGGACTCCGCATGAAAGACGGCACAATCTACATTCAAAATGATGCTGGAACAAGAGCTGGCGCGTGCATGAAAGGCGGAAAAATAATTGTTGGTGGACGAATCGAGTCGGTTTTGCCATCATTCACAATTGAAGGTGTAAAGGAGAAGGTTAAGGTTGAAGAAGGCGAAACAGCTATTGGACCTTTTTACCTTTTTGTTGGCGACCTCGTCGAGCATGGTGATGGCAAACTTTACATTTCAAAGGATAAGAACCCTCATCTGAGCTTTTACGAAAAATTCCTTTAGTGGGAGATGAAAGATTGGGCAAAACCATAAGCGTGAACAAGCTAGCGTGGAAACTTTTAGAAAAATTATGTGCAGAACATGAGCTTTACGGCGTAAACGTTGAAAAGTTAGCCTCTGGTGCCACAATTGTTGATGCTGGAATAAAAGCCAAAGGCGGATTTAAAGCTGGGAAAATTATAACAGAAATTTGCATGGGCGGACTCGCAAAGGCGAATATAATTTCACAGAGATACGGCGAACTTGAACTTCCATCGATATTCGTTTACACGGATTATCCTGCAATAGCCACTTTTGGCTCGCAGTTTGCTGGCTGGCAAATCAAAGAAAATGACTATTTTGCAATTGGTTCTGGACCAGCAAGAGCCCTAGCCCAGAAACCAAAAGAAATCTACGAGAAAATCGGCTATAGAGACGATTACGAAAAGGCAGTAATCGTTTTAGAAACCGATAAATATCCGCCAGAAAAGCTCACAGAACGCTTTGTCCGAGACTGCCACGTCAAACCAGAAGACCTCGCAATAATCCTAACGCCAACAGCGAGCATTGCAGGTGCAACACAAGTCTCTGGAAGGATAGTCGAGACTGGAATGCACAAGCTAAGCAGACTTGGATTGAGCCCAAACGTGGTTTTATATGCTTGTGGAACAGCGCCTATACCGCCAACACACTCAAAATTCGTTAAAGCCATGGCGAGAACAAACGACGCCATACTCTACGGCGGAACAGCCTACTACGTAGTCGATTATGAGAACGAGGAAGAACTAGAAGCCATAGTGGAAAAGGCTCCGTCAAAAGCCTCAAAAGACTATGGAAAAACATTCATAGAAATATTCAAAGCGGCAAACTATGACTTTTACAAAATAGACCCAGAACTCTTCGCACCTGCGGTCATAACAATTAACAATGTAAAAACTGGGAACACTTTCCAGAATGGAGAAATAAACATTAAAGCGCTAAAAGAATCGTTTGGCTTATGATTTTTCCATTTCGGGTGCATAAAAGAACTTGAAAATGAATTCTTTAAAGCCGACATTTCCAACAAGCATTCCCATAAGAAGGCTCATTATGACTATCTCTATCCACGCCTTTGGAATAACTGCAGGTATCATAAAACCCATTCCCCCTCCATAGACAATCTGAACGATATATAGGAAGTAGGCAATTGTGTAGATGCATTCTGGGACATATGAGACGATTAATACTGGAACGGTTAATGTTGAAGGACGTGAGCTATTGTTTATTCGTAGTTTTTTGTAAAGGAAGCCCGCTGTTAAGCCTGTCAAAGCTTTTCCAAAAGGCACCCCTATAAGCGAAATAACTCCAAGGTTGCCCAGCACATAACCAAAATAATAGCCCGCATAGACACCGCTAAAGAAGCCTACAATTGCGCCTACATAAGGTCCGCCGAAAACCGCAGCAACAAAAGTGGCAAGATGCGACAAGTCTAAAGCGACTCCTCCCTGTCCAGGAACAACTATTGATATCGGCGCCATATGCAGCGAAATTATTGAAAGGGAAGCGCCTAAAGCGCTCATTGTTGCTATAAACGCTATTTGCTTTGCGTCCATTTTTATCCCGAAGTTTGAATTAAATTTGCTTATTATTTAAGAGTAGCTACTTAAAAAAGAGTAAAGAGTTGATGCACATTGAAAAATAAATATGGCTTAAGCGTATATTCTATGGGGAATTGCTTGTCCGAAACCCTAAAACTCTCCTCGAAAACTCTTAAAGGTTGGCTTGAAGGTGAGACAAGCTCCATTTTTGTTCCAGTTCACTCCCGTGCTGAAAAGTTTCTTGGCGAAATGCGTAGGGCCTTGAATGATTTGGCTGATGCAAGCAAAGTGCTTATGGACAATAGTGAGAGGGAAATTGAAAGGCGGAACATGAAAACCTACAAGCGTGCAAGAGCCCTAAGCAAGCTTTCACGCATATTTCTCGATAGGATAAAGCAAATTAAAGTTCCAGAGCACGTTTCCTATGACAGCCTAAACACGTTTATACAAGATGCGCAGAAAGCGCTTGCCGTTACTGAAGTAGATATCCGCATGTGGTTTCCGAGAATTTCTCCATTCTTCATAATGGACAGAAGAAAGTTTCTAGTGATTTTTGAAAAGGCGAAAGCCTCGCTAAAAGAGTTGCAGAACTTCTTAGCAAGAGAGTATGTTAAAACCAAAACCTTGGAAGAAACATTTCAGCTTATTGATAAGCTGCAAAGCCTAGAAAGCGAACTTGCAAACTTTAAGGAACAAAAGCTAAAGGTTGAAAATGAAAAGGCAACTGTTCTTAGGGAAATTGCTAACGCACAGCAAAAAATGGCTGAACTAAAAAGCTATGGAGAAATAAGCCAACTAAACCAAATCAACGCCGAAATAGAGGCATTAAACGCCGAACTAAAGCATAGCCTACATCACCTCCAAAAACCATTCATAAAAATGCAAGCCCTAAGCCTCCGCGGAGGTGGAAGCGGCCTAACACAAGACGCGCTTAAAAAGTTAACGCAGTATTTGGAAAATCCATTTGAGGCGTTAGCCACAGAAGAGGATGGCTATCCAATTTTGAGGCAAATACTTCAAAAGCTTGCTGTTTTGATGCGCGATGGAAAGTTAATGCTTAAAACAGATAAAATGAGAAAGGCGGAACAAGCAATAGAAAATATCCTAAAAAGAAACTTGTTGGCAGACACGCACAAAAAATGCGTTAATGCGCTAACACGAAAAAGAAGCATTTCAGCATCCACTGGACTTGCGGAAAGCCAAAGCAGTCTATCCAAACTCCAAACAGTCATCGAAAACATGGAGAGAAAAAGAAACGCCATAGAATCCGAAGAAAAAGCGCTAGAGAGAGCCATAAAAGAAACGGTTGAGAAAATCCAAAACTGTAGGGAGAAAATAGAGAAGAACATTTACAGTTTTCTAGGAAAAACCGTGATTATAGAAAAATTTGAGGCTTAAAATTGCAAATTGACATCGCGCACTTAATAAAAGAGGCTTTGGAAGCCAAATATGAAGAATTTGCAAAAACTGTTGATGAGGCAAAAAGCCTAATCTGCAGCGAGAACGGCGATTTAGGAAACTTCAAAGTTATTGGACGACTTGTTCAACTCAAGCCAGAAGGCGAAGCGCTTGTTATTGGTGACTTGCATGGCGACATAGAAAGCTGCCTTGACATATTTAGGCAGAGCAAATTCCTTGAAAAAATGCGTCAGAGGAGCAAGGCAACCCTAATCTTTCTCGGAGATTATGGCGATAGAGGTGAATACTCAAAGGAAGTCTACTACACAGTATTGAAACTAAAAATTCTATTTCCAAAGCAAGTTATTCTTATGCGTGGAAACCATGAGGGACCAGAAGACCTTCTCGCTTCGCCGCATGACCTGCCACTAGAGTTTCAGATGAAATTTGGCGAGAAATGGGAAGAAGCCTACACAAAAATCCGAGAGCTTTTCAACTGCCTTTACACCGCAGTTTTTGTTGAAGAACGCTGCTTAATTATTCACGGAGGCTTGCCAACAACAGCCAAAACCTTGCTGGACTTGGCTTATGCCCACAAAAACCACCCAAAACAAACCTTTCTTGAAGAAATGCTATGGAGCGACCCAAACGACGTGATAAGCGAATCATGCGCCTCGCCCCGCGGAGCTGGAAAACTCTTCGGCAAAAAAGTAACAAAAGAAATCCTCGAAAAGTTCAATGTGAAATTCTTGATTAGGGGACACGAACCATGCCACGAAGGCTACAAAATAGACCACGAAGGCATGATTTTAACGCTATTCTCACGGAAAGGAGCACCATACTTTAACGCTTACGGCGCTTATTTAGAATTTGAGCTTTCAGAGAGATTCGAGAATGCTGAGCATCTGATTGGTTGCATTCGCCAGTTTTGAAAGGTTGCAAGACATAGAAATCTATTTTCTATGCAATTCATTAACACTCTATATTGGGCATCTTATGTTTACAGAATGTTCTTTTAATCATCGCTAATGGAAAAGCGAATATGCCAATTAGGATTTTCAACCTTTGTGGTAGTTTTTGTAGAGGATAATAGTAGATGCTGTAAGGATTAAAAGCGCTAAAATGAGTATGGTTGAAGGGAATTCTGGAATTACTATGGAAACATAGTATTTGCTGGAGAAGGTTATCTCTAAGTGTAGGCGCCATGACTCGTCCATTGAGCTTACTGTAAACTGCTCTGAACTTAATCGAGTGACGTTAAGATACACCTCTAAGACGCTTGGATCTTCGAGTAAGGTTTTTGAGATGAATACATCAATGAATCCCATAGTTTCACTCGATCCCTCAACGGTGAAGCTTAACTCCATAGTTGTGGAGTTGAACGTCAGCCCTGAAACTGTTGCGTTAGATACGACAGAAAACACAGCGTCAGCATGGGGAATAACATTTAAGCTTAATGAGTCAGAGGCTTCTTCTGGATAATCTCCATTGGTTGGAGGCCACGGGTTTGCCAGCCCAGCTGAAATCCACCATGTCCCACTTGCCGTGGGCATCCAAACAACTGAATATACTCCATCCTGAGTCGTGTTTCCAGTGCCTATTAAAGTTAGTGGAAGGCTCATCCATTGCCAAGCCCAAACATCTCCTCTTAAAGGCGCAGTATATGCCACTATAATTACTGGCCAATTAGCTAATGGTTTCCCTCGATATGTTACATCAGCCTCTATGTTCACCGTAAATCCGACATAGGTTGTAGAAGAACCTATAGATAGCCTAACGTAGGGAGCGCCGAAGAAAATATCGGAAAGTGTGTTTACCCACCAATCTGAGTAATAAACAAAATAATGTGTTGCGTTCATTGATATTTCATCTGGTTCGAAGGCACCCTGATATGAGCTACTCCTTGCGAGTATCTGCGTGTTATTAAGCGATTTAGGAATGGTGATATTGTAATAGCTATTACCCACGCCAACCCAGCCAAAAGTAAAGTTCGAATAATGGAAACTGCCAACAGTTCCGTCTGTTTCAATAGCGATAGTGTAATTCTCCCCCATAATCTCCATCGTAAATACGTAATAATTGGAGGAACTTTCCGCTTTAACTTCGTGGGTTCCCTCAAATTTCAAAGTTATTGTTTGAATGCTAAGAGTTGAAATTACGCCTATTACAAACAACGTAAACACAAACCCACAGATAGTTTTCATCATCAGTTGCTCCAATTTAACGGAAACAAAGTATATTCGTAAAGCTATAAAAATTTTCTCATCAAAGAAAAATGCATTAAAAACAAAGCCCAAAAGTTAACAGATAGAAGCACAAGCGCTCTTTATGACTTATTTCAGGTTCTGTTAGTCGCTGCTAACGGAACAATGTCAATTAAATTTCTTTCAATTCCCTTTATTGGGATTTTTATTCTGCATCTTCAAGGACAGAATATGGATTACTATACCAGATTATTGTGACTTTCAATTCCCTTTATTGGGATTTTTATTCTGCATCGGCGCATCCCAAACCACAGCTTTCCAATATGCTTATATTCTTTCAATTCCCTTTATTGGGATTTTTATTCTGCATCGAATATATGCGGGAGAAAGTCAAAGAGATTGCACTCGACTTTCAATTCCCTTTATTGGGATTTTTATTCTGCATCACAGCATAGCCCTCATAATTGAAAGTTACAACGTTAAACCTTTCAATTCCCTTTATTGGGATTTTTATTCTGCATCAATCAAAAGTGTCACTATTCCACCTGCTCCCCCAAAAAGCGCTTTCAATTCCCTTTATTGGGATTTTTATTCTGCATCTGATGCTGTCACTGTAACCTTCGTAACTGTTACAGCCCATCTTTCAATTCCCTTTATTGGGATTTTTATTCTGCATCATAGTTATGGGAATCGCAGAAGTCGGTAGAAGCATAGTCTTTCAATTCCCTTTATTGGGATTTTTATTCTGCATCTGTAGTAGCTGGGGTATTCTGTGGTGCGGGTGCGTTAATGCCTTTCAATTCCCTTTATTGGGATTTTTATTCTGCATCTGGAACGCCTATTCAGCTTGGCTGACTATCTCATGTCACGCTTTCAATTCCCTTTATTGGGATTTTTATTCTGCATCATTATATTATAAGAATAAACGTTGGAGGTGGTTTAAAAAACTTTCAATTCCCTTTATTGGGATTTTTATTCTGCATCCCACGCACTGCTACGCCCTGTGCCACCGTTGATGATGACTGCTTTCAATTCCCTTTATTGGGATTTTTATTCTGCATCTCAAAGTTAAAGTTTACATGAAGCTGGGGGGTGGCGAGTCTTTCAATTCCCTTTATTGGGATTTTTATTCTGCATCGAGTGTTTCCCGAACGCCTACAAGAGCCTCTACGGCAAAACTTTCAATTCCCTTTATTGGGATTTTTATTCTGCATCCCATCCGCAGCTACCGTCCAAGGGCCTTCTATTGGGCGACTTTCAATTCCCTTTATTGGGATTTTTATTCTGCATCATGAATCAGTTTTCGGAATCGCTCATGCCTTCTCAAGCTTTCAATTCCCTTTATTGGGATTTTTATTCTGCATCGTAGCACTAGTGGACTAAAAAGTGGGACGTGGAGTTGCCCCTTTCAATTCCCTTTATTGGGATTTTTATTCTGCATCCATATCTATATGGCTAAGCCAAGGGGGCATGGTAAATACTTTCAATTCCCTTTATTGGGATTTTTATTCTGCATCACGTTGCAATTTGGTTCCATGCTTTAACGCTTAAACCTTTCAATTCCCTTTATTGGGATTTTTATTCTGCATCCTAAAAAAGGCACATGTGGCAAAAAATGAATTAAATCCTCTTTCAATTCCCTTTATTGGGATTTTTATTCTGCATCAGAAAACAGGAGGCGAAGAGAAAACAACAATAGCTTTAACCTTTCAATTCCCTTTATTGGGATTTTTATTCTGCATCTGCAGGCTTATTTTGGCGGTTTTGTTGCTTGAGGCTGTTTTTAGGTTTAGTTTTAATATGTATTTTCGATTATTATTAGGATGCAATTTGATTTATAAAGATAATCGAAATAGGCTTTTTAATGGTTGGATAAGGTTGTATTTCCTGTCTGATGTTGAGCACAAGTATTTGCTTTATCAGCTTTTGCCCACTGTCCGCGAGGTTGGCGTCAGCAAAGAGTTGCGGGGCTGGAGTTGGCATCAGCCTCCCTTAAAGCCCTATTACGATAATGTTAAGCTGCCCATGTACGCCGTATGCTCAAAGTATTGCCCCACAAACCGTGATGTGTATCTGCGTTATGTGGAGAAGATTTCACCTGTTCCCAGCAGTAAGGTGGCTTTGGGCAAAATTCTCCATGGAGTTGTCAGCGACTGTTTAAGAGCATTTGCTCAACGACACAGCGTCGATTTTGAATCTTGGTGGCAAACTATTCGATGGTCTGAAATCAATGAAAAGCCTGAAAACTTGAAGGAACCATCCAGAAAAGTTTGGGATTTTCTACAAAAAATCTGTGAAGCACGCTTAGCTGAGGTTTCCAGTAGACAGCCCTACGCCTCTGAACTTGACTTGATAGCGTCTGCAGTTCCATTTCTGGTTGAACACAAAATTTCTGGCGAATTGCTTGGATTAAGCGGTATACTCAGCTTGGACTGTTATGATTATTTGAAGGCGATAATGTTCGATTTAAAAGTGGCAAGTGAACCGCAGGAATGGCATAGGCTTTCGCCAGTAGGCTACGCTCTTGTCTTCGAAAGTGTCCACGAGGTTCCAATAGACGTTTGCTGCAACGTTTACCTTGATGTCAGAGACGGAAAGGTCTTGATGCGTAGAGATTTGTTTTTTGCAAGCGATGAGTTGAGGCAATGGTGGATCGAAGAGCGCGACAAAAAGCTTGAGATTGTAGCTGAAGGAAAAGACCCAGGCAAACCCAATCGTTCTCAATGTCCAGAAGACTGCATATACTTCAAAGTTTGCTATGAATAAAGCGGCTGTGGTTTTATGAGGATTTTCTTGGATGATTTTGGCATTTTCCTGGGAAGGAAAAGAAACCGCTTTATTGTAAAAAAGGAGGGAGAAGTTAAGGAAATAGTCGCAGATGACGTTGACTCTATAATTTGTTGCTCGTCCGGTGTAGCATTTTCAGCAAGCGCTTTGGCTTTAGCCGTCCAAAACAATATTCAAGTGGTCTTCGCCCGTTACAGCGGTTGGCCATACGCCGTTTTAATGCCTGCTTCAATGACGGGTTCTGTTAGAGCCCGAAGAGAACAGTTCATAGCCTACAACGATGAAAGAGGCTTCATTTTAGCCAAAAGGTTTGTTTCTGGGAAGCTTACCAATCAAGCGAACTTGTTGAAGTTGATGGCGAAAAACAGGCGCCAGACAGACCCCACGCTTTCTGAAAGGCTTTACGAAGCAGGTAAGGCTATTGACCAAATAAACATGAAAGTTGATGAGGAGCATGGTTTAAGGATTGATGATAAACGTCAAGATTTGATGAATTTGGAGGCTGAAGCCGCACGTTTCTATTGGGAGGCTGTGCGCCAGATTCTGCCAGCCGAGTTGGGCTTTACGGGACGCGAAACAAGGGGTGCCCGCGATCCATTTAATGCCATGTTAAATTTTGGCTATCAAACAATTCTTTTTCCGGAAGTTTGGAAGGCTGTAAGCTATGCTGGCTTAGACTTTTATGCAGGTTATTTACATGCTGATAGGCCGGGTAAGCCCTCGCTTGTTTTGGATTTAATGGAGGAGTTTCGGCAACAGGTTGTGGATAGAACTCTTATTGGTTTGATAACGAAGAATGTGATTAAGCCTGGCGAGATTGTTGTTGCCGAGGCTTTTAAAGAGGACAGAGTTTTAAGCAGAGAGGCGATTAAAACTTTGCTTACGAGTTTTCAGGAACGCTTGGATACAGAGGTTATGTTTGACGGGCAAAGGAGCTCCATCAAAGGCTTTATTCACCATCAGGCACGGCGTGTGGCACGTTTTCTTTTACGTGAGGCTGATTACGCACCGTTTACTCTGGGATGGTGAAACGAAATGCGCTACTTGGTGATTTATGACATTACGGATGATAATTTGCGGGCTTTAATTGCTGAAACGCTGAAGGATTATGGGTTGCAACGTATTCAATACAGCGCATTCATTGGTAGTCTGCGCCGCGACGAATTAAACAGCCTTATTGTGGACTTAAAGAATCTGATTAAGGATTTGGTTGAAAATGTTCAGCTTTATCCCCTCTGCGACACTTGTTTTAAGGGAAGACTGGAAGTTGGTAAACCTAAAAAGTACGAATTAAAGGAAGAGAAAGAGAAGGTGGCTTATTTTTGAAATGCGCAACTCTTATGTATGCGTTTGGTATCTTTTGTTTACGGTGACGAGGTTGGCTCTTAAGCCTTTAGCTGTGAGAATTCCAGAGAAGATAGAGAGGGAAATTCAGGAGGTGGTTGAGCAGGAGGGTTTGGATAAGGCCACTGTTGTTAGGACTCTTCTTGAGTTGGGTATTGGTGAATGGCGTAAGCAAACAGCCCTTGAGCTGCTGCGTGATGGGAAGGTGACCTTTGCTAAGGCTGCTGAAATGGCTAAGCTTTCGCTTTGGGAGTTCGCCGACCTACTAAAGCAGCGCAACATCGAATGGGTTAGATATTCGCCCCAGGAAATTGAGAGAGAGTTTAAGGAAGCGTCTGCGGCGGCAAAGTAGAAATGAAGTTGCTTGTGTTCAATTCCACTCCGTTAATTTACATAACGAAAATTGGATTAAGCCGAATTTTTGAAGAGTTAAAAGGAGAGAAATTAACTTCTCCAAGTGTTAAACGTGAGGTTGTGGATGAAGGCAAGCGCAAAGGCGTTGCAGACGCCATGGTTTTAGAAAGGTTATTTCAAAAAGACGTTTTCAAAGTTGTAAAACCTAAAGACACAAGTCTCCTAGAGACTTTTTTGCAAACAAGGGGGCTTCATGTGACTGACGCTGAAGTTTTAGTCATAGCGAAGGAACGCGACGGAATCGCCATAATCGATGATGAAGTTGCAAGGAAAACAGCTAAAATCTATGGGATAACCTACGCAGGAACACCATATGTTTTGGTTAAGGCGTTTTCTCAAGGGCTCATTACAAAGGAAAAGGCGAAACAAGCAATAAACGATATGATTTTTGCTGGGTGGAGATGTAGCGTTGAAACTTATGCGAAAATTATGGAAAGTCTAGAAAAGATGGGAAAGAATGAGCGAGACTGAAAAACGGCAGAATTTGCCAATCTCAGATATCGCTGAGCCTTTGGTTTCGGTTACTGATGTTAAGCATTATGTTTATTGTCCACGGCTTGTGTATTTTGATCGGGTTTTGCATGCTCAGCCTGTTTTTGGTTCTCAGCAGGAGGAAAGCCAAGAACTGCATATGGAGTACGTGCGCAAAGAGCTTAGGCGAAAGGATGCGGTTTATTATTCGCCTGAATTTGTTGGCGCTGAGAAGCTTCTTTTCGTTCCACTTATTTCAAAAAGCCTTCAGCTTCATGGCGTAGTAGACTGTATAATAAGGACGGTTAAGGGCGAGTATGTTCCAGTCGAGTATAAGAACATGAACTCTGATAGGGGAAAAGCCTACATGGACCATAAGTACCAGCTTGTGGCTTATGCCTTGCTTGTGGAGGAAAACTTTGGCACTGTGGTTAAGCGGGGTTTTGTGAATTATATTCCTGAACAGCTAATTTTAAAGTTTGAGATAACGCCTACGATGAAAAGTTATGTGAAAAGGATTGTTGGACACATTAAAAGAATAATTAGAGAAGAGAGACTTCCACCCATAAGAGTAGCCCCAAACAAATGCCAAGGAGGATGCGGACACAAACAAACATGCCATGGGCTATAAGCATTTATATATGGTGCAATTTTTCTCTTTTTTAATGATTTTTAATGGGAAAAAGTAGGGCTTTTGCAAAAGTTCTCCCTTCTTCAACTTTTTACCTGAGAACGGGTTCACAGACTCGAACGCTACCTTTTCAGTAAAATCTGTTAGCAAGAAAACCATTCCTTGGGTGTCAAACTTTTCATTTCCAGAGTCTACTGGCCTAATACACTTTTGCCAGTTGGGTTCTGATGTGTTTGTCTCAAGGCAGGTGCATAGCGAGTCTGATGATCCGAAATATTGAACTAGTTTAAAGCCTTTTAGTACATCTTGAACGGAATCATCTGGCGCGTCCACATAAATATGTAGGGGGCCGCAGTAAATGACATATTCCCTTATTCCAAAAGTCGGCTCGAATCGCTCAACAAGTTCGCCAAAGGATGTTTTGATTGTCGTTTCATGTCCTTTCCTTTTTTGTTTGAGTCTTTTCATGAAGGCCTTCAACATTATCATTTTTTCAGGCAATTCCATAGTGACCATAGAGCAACGAATTTTTTCAAAAAGTTTCTTCCCAGTTTCCACATTTCCGTTTCTATTTATTACTGAAGAAACTAAGGCTAACTTCACAGTTGATGGGCTTGGCACAGGAGCTGACAAGGCATAACTTGAAGAAAAATATGGAATTCTATAGGAGAATGTGCTTGGAAAAGTGTATTTTGCACATGTCCATACCATGAGTTACTATGCCCCAAGCTTGTATGGTGATGCATCTTTCAGCTTGTCTATTACTTGTAACATTGAAGTCAATGAATCAAATTTGTGCATATTTCTTGGGCTCACGACCGTTTCAATCTGGTGCATATAGTCATCCTTTAACGGGCTTATTATTGGAACTGGAAAGGCGTTGACTGTTTTGACAATTAGACCTGTAAAGTCTCCAAGGTGTGGTAATCGCGTTGAAGTCATAGCCCCTTCGAGACGAGTCATCATAGCCTTATAAGCTTCTAGCACTAAATCATAACGGGCTTTTCTTGCAGCGTCATCAATCTTGTAAGTGTAGTCAACTTCATTAAGTCCTATACGCCATGGCTGAAAAACCGAGACAAAAGCGTAAACTCCAGAGCGGGTTGGCCTATTATAAATCATTTGTTCCGTAGTTTCTGTGGTTGCTTCTTTTTCGCCAGCTGCAACACGCGTATGAACATGAATGTCTCTGTGAAATTTATTTGGTAAAGCGAAAGCCCATCCAAATTCTACAGTGGATTTGCGGCTAAATGTTGGCTTTTGCACAAGAAAACCGTGTACATCGCAGATTGTACAGTTTAACGCTTCATCAAGTGCTGACTTTACGTCTTTATGCTTCTTCACATTCTCGTTAGCGTCTGCCTTCATGGGGCTTAGAACTTGACATGCTGGGCAAAGGCTCTTTGGTTCCCTTTCTTTTGTCAACTGCCAGAGTGCCTCTGCATGCATGTGTTTAAGCATTTCTCCGCTGATTCCGTCAGTTTTTTGCCCGTCAGCTAGAATGATTGTTCTTGGCTCTGTTACATTGCCGACTGTTCCTTCGTTGTTTAATGAATGGGCATCTATGCGAATCCTTCCTATAAAACCTATTTCATACACCTTTTCACTCAACTTTCTATTCCTCCTTTTCAGCTCTTACAAGAGCGTGAGATATTATTGCTGCACATACTAAACGGGCTCCATGCTGCTCTGCCAAACCTACAACTTCGTCAAGATCCTTTTCATTAGGTTTAAATGCAATCTTCCCCGGATGCTCACGTTCATATTTTCTTGCGTTTGCATTTAGCCTCCGAAGAAACTTCTTTAACGCAAGGACAAGTTCCTCCTTTCTCTCTGCATAGTCCAACTCCACAAGTGATGCGTAATCTTCGTTTATTCCAATAGCGATACGTAGGGCCTTACCGAAACTTTCGACGGCGGGATGATTAAACAAATCATGCAAATTCGACATACCTTAACAACTCCTCTAACTGTGGTTTTTCCCAAGGATATAATTCTTTGTTGAGCTCTCCACGTATATATAAGCTTTCAAACCTTTTGAAGTTATTTAAAGTAGGATGTAGTAGAAAATCTGATAGAGCTAAAGCAACATCTTGCTTTATTCCCTTTATATTGGGGTTTGTCGGTAGAAGATATTTATCAATGTGGTCAAGAGCCTTGTGGCCTGTAGGAGTTTTGACTAAGTCTGTTAAAAATTTAAGGTTATATCTACCGCCTCCTCCTGGTTTTGGCTGCTGTCCAGTTTTTTGCATTACGTTGAAAATCACTTCGTTATAATTCACCTCATCAGATTTTACGATGGCGATCTTTACAAGTTTTATTGAATAATGAATAATCGCTGTGTTTGCCGATATTGGGCAGAGTTGCTTCTCAACATTTTGGTGGATTCCTCTATGAGTTAGTAGTAGAACTTTCTCAGGGTTAGGGGCTATACAAACCGAGAAACTTACATCTCTTCTCATCAAGTTTCGAGGCCAAACACCAAACCAAGCGGCGCCAATAGCCGCGATACACCAAGAGAACTTATCCACTTGGAGCTGGCTACCTTCATGGTAAGTTATCCTCTTTTCTTCTCTGTACCCTTTAGAGGCTGATACGTCGATTGTTTGGTATAGTGTTTTCCCATCTTTAACTTTAGTACCTATTTCAGGTACAAAATCGCGCCTACTGTGAAGATTAAGTATCTTACCATAATCCTGTGTTGCTATTTCTCTTACATCTTCCAAAGGAGGTTTGCCTTTCAAATCTTTACGTTCCTTAAACGTTTGAAAAACCATAGACCACGAGTTACTTTCCGTTTTTTCAAAAATTTCTACATTTGGATATCGTGGGAGTTCACCTTCTACATCGATAACATAAGCTGAACCGCTGTCACGAATGTATGCTACTGGGTAGTTCTCGAGGCCGCCTATTAAAAAAGCCAAGCCATATGCTCTAAAGCAATCAAACATTTCAAATCCAGTTTTGTTAACAAAGAGCCTACCATTCATAATACCTTATTACTATCAACTATTTTTTAAATAGCTTTCCATATTTACTGTGAAGGATTCTCTATCGCTTAAACGTATTATTCGCGATATTATGCAGTACGCCGTGTAGGGCTTTAAAGACTCTAAGTTAAACATGGGAGTTTCTAACTTTTTATATGTGTTTTCTGATGTTTTTATTTCTGCTGGGTTCACGTCTATTGAGTATTCTCTGCATACATCTTTGATTACGCTTTCGTAATGACTTTTCCATCTAAGTTCATAAGGCAATATTTCTTCTGCTCTTGTATGGTGGTGGTGAGCTATGGCGAATTTAAATGCCAGTGCAAAATGTACATTTGGAAGCATAGTCTTGAAAAAAGGGTAAACCGCATCTGCAGATATTGTCGCATGAGGTGGAACTTTCTGTTGATAAGTTGTGTGAGCGAGTGGGATATCATTCTCATGGATTCCTATACTTTTTTGCCATCGTGTATTAAGCTTCCCTAAATCGTGAAGGGCAACACTTATTGCTAACAACGCTTCTGTTGTGTAATCGTCAAGATCTATAATGTCTGCCAACAAATGGATGGAGTGTATCTCTTTTTCTCGGAGTTTTTTAAATGCAAGAAGGCATTTTGTTGAATGCTCAATCCACATTTCCTTCCTGTAATCATAGCTTAATGCCATCTGATCCCGCATCTTATCCTCTACTGGTGTAAGAGTCGAACCCTTTTCGCCAAAAATTAAACCTATGTTCTTGTCATATTTTGCATAATCTGGATGTATTATGTAAAATCCATATGGGTATAGTTTACCGTGGACTTTGATATCGAACTGTGGCTTTCCGTGTTCATCGTGTCCAAAAATAACCTCCCAGTATCTTACACCGCTTAAATATCTGCTTAAGACTCTAATGTCAACATTAAGCCAGGGCATGCATAAAAGTTCTTTATATTTTAATGTTCCAGGGTTATCGTGTACCGTTAAATTTGCCGTTAAAATCTCACGGACATTCCTTTCTATACCATACCTGTCTCCCTTAAATGCGGCATCACCTAAACCAAGCAATACTCTGCATCTTCGCCGATAATCATTTATTATCGTCTTAAAAGTTTCGTTTAAAATGCTGTTCACAAATTCAAGTTCCTCTTTCCAGCCGATTCTCTTTCCGTCAAGGTTTTCCACAATATAGTTTCTACTTTGCGCAATCTCTGCTTCGCCATAGGGTACATGAGAAGCCACATCATAAACCATGACTTCACCGTGCCCGCCATAGCGTGCACACCGGCCAATTCTTTGCACAAGCGCATCGGGTGGTGCAAGCTCAGTCAATAATAAATCACAAGAAATATCCATCCCCACTTCACACACCTGTGTTGTCACTATGAGCGTTTTAGCATTCTTGTCTCTGACGGATGCCTTCATATCTTTTTCAATTCTTTCCCTATCTTCATTTAAGAATCTAGAATGTAATAGATAGACGCTAAAATTCTGCGTTCTAAGCTGTTTTTCAACACATTCATAAAGTTTCTGTGCGCGATCTACTGTGTTACAAACAACCATGATTTTACCATAAATTTCTGCAGCGTCAAAAACATCTTTTGCCTCGAGAACCTTGTCACACCACTTTAAGACGACACACCGATCTCGTCTCTTAGGTATATCGCTTTCATCTCCCTCGATAACCGCAACTTTGTCGGCGAAAATGGGATTGTTCACGAACCACTCCATAAAAGACTCTGGCAAGGTAGCAGACATAACTAGAAAAGGCAGCCCCAACCTCGTTGCTCTCTCTAAAAGAACAAGCATACTTTGAAGACCTAACTCATAATCATAAACATGCGCTTCATCAAAACATAGAAAAGAGGAAACAGCAGCTCCCGCAGGAATATTCCCAAAATGCACTGGCAGGCTTAATGGAGTGCAACAATAAGCACCGACAGTCTGGTCAATCGTTGCAACTATAATGTTACTCCTAAAAAATGGATCTTTCGAGTTTGCTCCATGTTGAGGTGAAACAGTAAACCTACCCCCGGTTTTAGCAACGCCCTTCATTATACGTTCAGCAACATCCTCAACTAAGGCGCGAGTCGGCAATGAATAGACTAACCTGCATGACGACATGCCCTTCAAGCCAAGAAGTATAGGCACATAGGCTGCTTCTGTTTTACCAGATCCGCATGGAGCCCGTAATATAACCGACTTCCCATAAACTAGGTTTTCAGCGGTCCTCAATTGGTGAGGATAAGGTTCCTTCCCGTCAAGAATTTTATAGAAAACTTCCTTCAATTCGCTTACCATATAGTATCGCCTACATTATATTTGTTTTTGTTACGCCGTATCCTGCTGTTTTGTTTCCTCCTATGTTTGAGTATTCCGCATATTTAGCCAGCATAACCGTCACCCTATTCCACTCACTTTCCAAATCCCCCATCTCATATGAGCACCATCCTACAAACCCAACAGCCTTCTTGTCCCGCATAACCGCCAACTTCGTCCAAAGCCTATATCCACAAATGCCAACATTTTTCGCCAACCACTCCTTATAAGCCAAAAACTCCTTTTTACCAAAATGTCTACCGTCACTAAACTTGTTCCAAATACGCATCAGCCCAGAAAATACTCTTACCGCATCGGGGAACATCCAACGATAACTGCTACCCAAACAAGGCAAATAAGTAGGCGTCTGAAAAACAAGCCTAAAACGCTCAACAGCTTCAGCTTCACGCTCCAAATCCCCATAGCTTTTGCTCTTAATACTTAAAGAAGCTATGCGAAAAACAGTGTCAAAAATCATAACAATATTCTGCCGTTCAAAAAACCTCAACACGTAACCCGCCAAATCATCCCTCAAAAACCTAAAACCTACACGACAAGGATGAGCAGGATCCAAAACAAGACCATTCTCAACCCGTGAAATACTCTTGAAACGCAATGGCGTAACGCTGTAAGGCTTAGAAACATCCAACTCATGCAAAACGCCAGCCGCCTTAGGATCCACCTGCCTCACAATATGCAAAAACACACCCCTAGCCACATGCCCCGTAAAAAACGGCAAAACAACACCCTTTTCACCATACAGCTCCAAACCAACATCAACAGGCAACCCACTCACTCCCACAACGGGATTCACGCATCACTCTACACAAATTATTTGCACATAAACACTAATTAAAACTTTAAAGAACAAGCACCTTCTGTTAGTTGCAGTTAATGGAGATGTGTTGAAAACATGGGAGCAATAGAATAATCGAGAGCATTGTGGATATTAGGTCGCTGTTGCCATTTTTGCAACTGTATTTGAGCATTTTTGAGATAATAAAGAACACTTCATGTTAGGTTTACTTAATAAAAATCGAAAAAATCGAATAGACTTGTGAAGGTGAATGTTGTCATTTTTCGTTTGTTTCTCTTAGAGTATTTCTGTTTCTTTTAGTACGGTTGAAGTCTCTTTATCCTTCCTTAGTGATGGGCATTTTTTAACGATCTTCTTGGCTTGTTCTCTATTAACTGGAAACGTCAATTTTAGGTTTGATGAACCTACGTTTATTTCAACTGTTTCGGGAGGCTCATGCCCATATGCATATAACTTCCCAGATTTCTCATCTTTTGTCAATACTCCGATGCCCACAAGGTCCTTAACTGCTCTATCGAAAGTCTTTCTCTCAGAGCCGGGGACATTTATGTCCTTCATGAGTTCCCTTTCTGAAGCTGCGGCGTTTATAAGTCTTTGAAAAATAGCTTGTTTATAACGAAACCGCTTGCTTGAATGTGAAATACTTGGTGTTGGTCTGCTTGCATATGAAATATTTGGTTTTGGCTTGTACATATCTGTCCACCAACTTAATATGGGTGGACAACTGTTGTCCGCCATTTCTTTATACAAGGACAGTTTAAAAAATTTGCTACAAAAAATGAAGGAATTTATTATGAGAAAGAGAGAAAGTGCAACATGGAATATACGAGTTCCCGAAGCATTGGACAAAGCCGTAAATGAAGCAGTCGCAAAAAATTGGCATTACACCAAAACCGAGTTCATACGCGATGCAGTCAGAGAAAAACTAAGAAAACTTGGAATCAACCATGTTGAACCCATAGAAAACATGCATATTCTTGTAAAACACAACAAGGAGGACAAAAACCACGACTGAAACCCAAGTTTTCACACGATCAAAGACAAGAAAGAACTTGCCATCACCAATTTTGCTTTACCAAGAAATATTTTGCAAAAACTGCCAAAACCAATGCAACCCCACAGAAACTCGCTTCCAAAACTGCATACTCTGCCTAATAACCGACGAACTCGTACGCATACGCCAACTACTCCAACAACGCACCCAGCACCAATAATGATAGGCGATAAAACATGAAAAACTGCACACGCCAAAAAACAGACGACAAAGGCTACACCAACTGCACCAAAGGCGACAGCCACATAGGACTATGCCAAACACCATGCCCGTATGGATATAAGGCTGCATCTTCCGCTTCTAAGCGTGAATGTAACACATCCGCCGATAAGCCTGTTTCAAGCTGTTTTCGCCGAAAACGCCCCGTGGAAAGCTCAGTTGCCGCTTCAAAAAATGTGTTACATTTCGCCATAGAAGCCGTAGAGGTTGAGTGACATGCGTAGAAGTGTTTATGTTTGGCGTGGTTTGGAGCCTTTGGTTTTGCGTTTTTGTAGGGAGTGTGGGGTTTGTTTTAATGAGGTTGTTAATCGTGCTCTTTCGGGTTTTTTGGTTGGGTGTGATGTTGAGGAGTTGCGTTTGAGGGCGCGTTTGGCGGTTTTGTTGCGTGAGGAGGCGGAGCTTAGGCGTGTTTGTAATGCCATGTTAAGGAGCGGTAGCTACTTACCAAGCTATGTCGCTAAAGTTTTACGTGAGCCAGGAAGACCTTTAGTGCATGTTCTGGATGCTCAGCGTCCTTTGAAGGCGCTTAATCCTCGTGAGGAGCGTGTTTTCCGTAAGATTGCGGCTAGGCGGGAGCAGATTGCCCGTGAAATAGCGGAAATTCAGGAGCAGCTTTTGTGTGGTGTTAAGCCTTTTCGCCTTAAGCCTGATTTGCGCGGTTCACGGTCACGAAGGCAACTTCGTGATAAAACAAAATTGAAGAGAGGAAAAGGTCAAGATGGTTAGACTTCCGAGGATGAGTAAGCCGCCGTACTTGAAGCCGCAGCATGTCCGCCAGGACGACGTGGTGGAGATAGTTGAGGAGCCTTATGTGCGCAGTGCTGAGGAAAGCCGTTTCGAGAAGCCGCGCGGCTACGCTGTTGTCCGACTGCTAAGAACAGGCGAGCTTTACACTTGGGGTTTCAACAGCACCACGTGGGACCGCCTAATAGACGCGTTTGGCGACGACAGCGCCTTGTGGAAGGGCAAAAAGGTCAAAGTCAAAATTGAAACGCAGACAGTGCGAGGCGAAGAAAAGCAGATAATCTTCGGCGTTCCATATCGTGAGCCCCAGCAGAAGCTGTCGGTGGATCAGCAGCCTGAAAGCCCTTTAGACGCCGATTTGATGGCGAAGGTGAAGGCTTTGCCACTGGAGCAGAAAAAGGCGTTACTGGAAGCGTTGAACGAAAGCCCAGCTGCTACGGAAGCTTCCTAATGCCATCGGCAGTGATATGCATGGAATGCCGCTGCTGGCGAAGGTGCCAAAAAGCCTCCTCAACGTCCACCCCTCACCTCCCCCCTTTTTCTGTTTTTGAAAGAGGCTGAAAGGTTGAAGATATGACCCGGTGCCCCCAATGCGGCTCCCAAAGGCTTTACAGAGATGGACTACGTTACTTGGCTGATGGGACAAGTGTCCAGCGTTGGCTTTGCAGAGACTGTAGCTACCGCTTCACAGATCCAAACCATAAAAAGCGGAGGCAATGGAAGAATCCTCCATTTAGCTTAAATCTTGAAAGCAGCTTAGACCATAGTTGCCAAGGGAACAATGACCCTCAAGGGGGAGAATCCACCGCCTTGGCGGCGGTGCAAACCTTGGTCACAGTAGAAAAAGAAGATGAAAAGCGGGTTGCGGGAGCCACAACAACAGACCAGAACCAAACATCGCAACGAGAGGCAGAAATTAAGGGCAAACTTGTCGAATTTGCATGGTGGATGAAAAGAGAAGGTTATGCTGACAATACCATAACCAGACGAGTCCGT
>JAVZLQ010000002.1:0-121531 GCA_038883655.1 Bathyarchaeia archaeon | reverse complement strand
CTGCGGGAGCCACAACAACAGACCAGAACCAAACATCGCAACGAGAGGCAGAAATTAAGGGCAAACTTGTCGAATTTGCATGGTGGATGAAAAGAGAAGGTTATGCTGACAATACCATAACCAGACGAGTCCGTCTTCTAAAAACCTTAACAAGAAGAGGTGCGAACATTCTTGATCCAGAGTCGGTCAAAGACACTATTGCTATGCAAGATTCATGGAACCCAAAAACAAAAGAATTAGCGGTTGAAGCCTACAGCTGCCTTCTAAAGATGCTAGGCAAAACATGGTCACCTCCAAGGTTTATGAAAGTTGAGAAGCTACCATTTATCCCAACTAAAGAGGAGCTAGATCAGCTAATTGCCGCGTGCAACAAAAAAGTTGCAGCCTTCCTTCAACTTTTGATGGAGACGGGTATGCGTTCCGGTGAGGCATGGCGCCTCAAGTGGACAGACTTTGACTTTACTCAATGCGTTGTGAGGGTACCCCCTGAAAAGGGAGGAAAACCAAGACAACTTAAGATATCGGAGAAAGTGATCGCAATGCTTAAAGGGCTTCCAAGCTGGGGCGCGTGCGACAAACCTTTTCCGGGGTCGTTAAGGCACTTTGCAAGGGCCTTTGTGAGAAACCGAGCAAAAGCAGCTTCAAAACTTGGAAATCCACGGGTTAACCAAATAACCTTTCACACATTTAGGCATTGGAAAGCAACAACAGAGTATCATAGAACAAAGGACCTACTTTACGTTAAGGAGCTCCTTGGTCACAGAAGCATACTAAGCACGATGACTTACACGCAACTCGTCAATTTCGGAGAAGACGATTTCACATGCAAAGTTGCAAAAAGCATCGACGAAGTTAAGGAGCTGGTTGAGGCAGGGTTTGAATATGTATGCGACTACGAAGGCCTCAAAGTGTTCAGAAAACGCAAGTAGGCTGATACAAGAATGGGGATGCTGGGTTTCGTGGTGGGGTAGCTGGGATTTGAACCCAGGACCGCCAGCGTTCTGGACGCGCGAGATGCGTCCCCCAGGCTGGTATCCTTGACCAAGCTAGACGACTACCCCATATATTGGACAGTTACCCTAGTTATTTATGTTTACGGAGGAGTTTGACGCGTTCATATCGCAGATATATTTAAGTAACTGGCGCAACGCAAAACTTTATCTTACTAATTTTTACATAACTTTTCGGGTGTGAAGGTTTCGAGCACATGCCTTTATTTCAATTTCAGTTTTCATCATCTTAGTTTGCGGAATTGTTGCGCTTCCTTCGCTGGAGATTGTTACAAGCGCAGGTAGTATTAGCGGACTTCAAAACGTTGAACAACAAATTGTTAGCTCTGTTAATGGTTCAAGAGCGTATGATTTTGACCTAGAATTGGAAAACATTGCTTTTGGGCATTACGCTTTTAGGTCTGGCGGTTCACTGGGCGCAGATGAGGCAGCTTATTGGATAAAATCGCGATTTGAAAGTTTCGGGCTTGATGCTTGGCTGGAAAGTTTCGAATTTACAACATGGAATCCTTTAGATAAACCAACATTAATAATCGATGTTGATGGAAACATGGACACAACAAATGACCAAATTTTGATTGATTCATTCCAGTCAACGCACCTAAGCTGGCCAACCCAAAGCGGGGGAGTCTTTGCGGACCTTGTAATTTTGCCGCTGCCTAAAGCAGAAAACATATACGAGATAGGTGTCCGTCCAATTAATGAAACAGAGTGGAACGCCATTAATACAACTGGTAAGGTTGTTTTAATAGGCATGGAAGTTCGCTGGTCCGGCAGTTGGGAGCAAACGTTCATAGAAAAAATAACAGAGCAAACGCCGGCGGCCATCGTGTACACTTGGTGGTATGATTGGATGTCATTTACTCCAATAATGTTCTCATCGGCTGGTGGGCGTCCACTAAGCGGATTTGGACCATACTATTGGAATAATCAAATTCCAGTTGGCGCCGTAAATTATGGAGACGGCATGGAAATTAGAAATTTAGAGGACACCGTGAATGTTTCTGCCCATGTTCTCTTAAATTCGGTTATAGATTTTGGTCAACATTATAATGTTGTTGGAAAAATTGAGGGCTACGAAAACCCAAACAAATTTGTAATAATCTCGGCGCACTACGACACCGTTATGTGCGCTGGCTTCTGTGATAACGGCGCTGGAACAGCTGGAATTATAGAACTTGCAAGAGTTTTTGCCGAAGCTGTTGTTGAAGGCATCTATAAACCAAAATACACGCTTCTTTTTGTAGCTTTTGCCAGTGAGGAACTTGGACTTGTTGGTTCGATAAATTATTTAATGAGGCATAAGAATGAAATGCCCAATATAGTGGCTGTTATCAATCTTGATTGCATAGGAAGCGATGAGCTTCGTGTTACGGAAACTGAAGCTATAGATGGATTTGATCTAGATGAAGCCATAGTAAATGCTGCTCATGACTTGGGAATACCCATAGCATTTGAATCACCAGGCGGATCCGATCAGGAGACATTCCGGAATCCATCGTGGGCTGATTGGTTTTATTATTGGTGTTGGCAGCTTGAGGCGAACATTTCAGATGTGACGGCTGTAAAACCAAGCGCACTAATTGTTTCATATCCGCTTTTTTACCGTGATTTATGGAATATGGGTTCGCCCGGCTGGATTCACACGTCATATGACAATTCAACATCAACATCAACGTTAAACTGGGTGGAAGTAGACGACTTAGAAAATCATCTTAAAGTAGCAGCGCTTAGTCTGTTGCGCATTTCTCCCACGACGCATTTTTATATTTTGATGGAAGGCCCGTACTTCACTTGGTATGGGGTAGAATATTGGATTGTTGACGCAAGAAGGCATCCAATAAGAATTATTTCAAATTATAAATGATAAATGGCTCTACATTTTGTTGATGGCTTGGAATCCCGTTAGGTGGATTTGGCTTTTGCATTTATTACATTGTATTATTATCTTTTCTAGATTTTCGTCCTTCACTATTGGCTCTATTATTGTGTAGTTTTCCTCCGTTGTATCGTCTGGCGAGATTGTGATTCCACATTTTGGGCATTTAAATTCGCCCTTTCCTTCTATGGTGGTTAAGTCTATTATGTAGTGTCTAGTCTTTTGCATTGCTTTCTCTCCATTAGCGTTTGATAGTAGTTTATGGCTGTTGAATTTAAAACTTTAATGAAACATTTTTCTCGAGAAAACTTATAGAAAAATGTTAAGTGTCATTCTTCGTGTTCTTCTCATTTTCCTTTCTCAAAGTCTTAGTTGAAATCTCCCTTATGAGTGGTTCGGTTTTGCCACCCTCTATCTCTATCTGCGCATTTGGATATTCCCTCTGAAGTTGCCTCCTGATCGCGTTCACGTCAACATCCTTTCCAACTTTGGCTTTGACCTTTGTGCCTTCTGGCGTTTGCACGACACTTATTGAGTACCCGCCTTCAAGCCCTTCTGGGAAATCTTCGAAAATTGATGTTCCAAAAAGCGTGTCTATTATGCTTTTTCTGCGTTTTTTCTGGAACACCATCGCCCTTTTCACCTCAAAATTTTAGAGGCTTTTCTCTTGCTTAAAAATTTATTAGTTGATTAAGCCTTCTAGTTGCATGGATGCTGGTGTGCATGGCAGCGAAGGGCAAAGTTGTCATCCTAATGGGTTCAGAGAAGGATTCTGATTTCTGCCGAGAAATAGCCAACCACTTAAAGGCTTTTAGCTTAACGTACGAGTTTAGGGTTGCCTCTGCACATAAAACGCCTGAAAAAGTTTTGGAAATACTACGCGAATATGAAAGCGAAAATGTTGTTTACATAACTGTTGCGGGAAGATCAAATGCACTGAGCGCTTTTGTTGACGCAAACACAGCGAAACCCGTCATTGCATGTCCACCTTACAGCGAAAAGTTTGGCGGAGCAGACATTTACTCTTCGCTTAGAGTTCCAAGCGGCATAGGCTCCGTTGTGACCATCGAGCCGGAAGGTGCAGCCATCGCTGTGGCAAAAATTTTTGCTTTAGAAGATGAAGATTTGGCAAAGCGTGTGAGGGATTACCAGCAACGGAAGAAGCGGGAAATTGAGAAGGCTGACGAGTCTGTTAAAAAACTGAAATAGTGTGCGCGTGTATGGGAAGCGTAAAAGATTTAGAAATTATTAAAAAACCAACAAAAGAGAAGATGGGTGTTGGACGTTTCCATTTTTCCGATCGTTATTCTGTTTTTGATTGGGGAGAAATGCCAGACTACATTGAAGGAAAGGGCGCGGCGCTTTGCCTTATGGGCGCTTATTGCTTTGAAAGGCTTGAGGAGAAAGGCATCAGAACGCATTATCGTGGTTTAGTGGACAAAGGCGGAAGGGTTCTGCGTTTCGACGAGTTAAAAGAGCCAACAAACGTTATGGAGTTCAACCTAGTCAACGTTTACAAGCCAAAAGCCTACGTAGAAAATGGCAAACTAAGGTACGACTATAGTGTTTTTACGCCAGCGCTTAGGAACTACCTGATTCCGCTTGAAATAATCTATCGCAACGGCTTGCCAGAAGGCTCATCCGTTTTTAAAAGGCTTGAGCAAGGCTTAGTGACGCTTGAGGAGCTTGGCTTAGACCATTATCCACGGGCTGGCGAGAGGCTTGCTAAACCAATTTTTGACGTTAGCACAAAGCTGGAGCAGAGCGACCGCTACGTAAGTTGGAAGGAAGCGCAGCAAATCGCGGGCTTAACTGAAAAAGAACTTGAAGAAATCAAAAGCATTCTCTTGCTTGTGAACGAGACCATTACGGAAATAGCCTCTAAAGCGGGCTTAGTGAATGAGGATGGAAAGATTGAGTTGGCTTTTAATCCTCAGCGGAGGCTTATGGTTGTTGATGTTGTCGGCACTTTGGACGAGTGTAGGTTTACCTACAATGGACTGCACGTGAGCAAAGAAATAGCCCGCATTTATTATAGGCGAACGGAATGGGCTGGTGAAGTGGAAGAAGCGAAGAAAAAAGCGAAAGAACAGGGCATAGAAGATTGGAAGAGCCTTGTCAAAACGAAACCGCCAAGGCTAGAGCCAAAGTTGAAAACTTTCATAAGCCAATTGTACATGGCGGCGGCAAACGAGATGACGGGAAGAAAAATGTTTGATGTTCCGAAACTCGTAAGTATAGTTAAGGAATTTGAGAGTGTCAACTTATAGCAGGCAGAAATCGAACAGCTGGCAAACATGGTTAACTTTAAAACTATCCTTGTTTATTCTATGTTGGTGTTAAAGAGTGGTTGACATACAGACAGTTTCTGTGGTTGTTGCTTCCACAAGCGTCATAGTTGCTGCCATTTACTATGTTTTCCAGGTTAGGCATCAAAAAAGAAGCAGAGACACCGACCTAGTTATGGGGTTATACGCCATATTCGCAAAAAAGGAATTTCAGCAGGAGATGCAGCAAATCATGGATGACTTCCAAACTGGAGCCTCTTTTTCCGAATTAGCCAAAAAATATGGTGCTATAGCACCAGAGTCAGGCTTGTTCTTTGAAGGGCTTGGTGTTCTCTTGCACAGAAGACTCATTGACATAGGTTTGGTTGATGACCTTTTCAGCGGCATGATAATAAGATACTGGGAAGCTTGCAAACCCTTTATTGAAGATGCCAGAAAAGAACTTAATTATCCGCAATATGCAGAGTGGTTCGAATACCTCTATAACGAAATGAAGAAGAGACAACAACAACTGGAAACCAAGTTAGAACCATGAAAATAAATTAGCAACTAAAGCGACAAAACCGATGTGAAAAATAAAGTAAAGTGTGTTGATTTTAGGTTACTAGTTCGTGGAGTTGATTCGTTTTCATTGCGCGTCTGATTTCTAGGGCTATGCGGTCTCCCATGCTCATCCGCTTCTTGTACTTCGCATTAGCATACTGTGCGCCCAAACCCATGTGGACGTTTGTTCCTCCGCCGTGCCTTAGGGCAACGTCTTGCGTTACTGGAATGTGCATGTACGGGTCGAGTGCATCTGGCGCGTCGTATAATCCATAATCAACAGTTTTCTTTGCTTCTGCGCCTAATGTAACATCAAGTTTGATGGCTGGCTTAAGCTCATACTTGCTTATGCGGTCCCACGTGATTAGTGTTTGCAAGCACCAAGCGCCAATAATGCCTGGATAGGCGTGTTCTCTACATGCAAGCAAAAAGCGGTCGGCATAGCGGTGCAAATCTTTTAGTAGTGATTCTCTGAGGCTTAGGATGGCGTGCGCGGTAACCTCGAATGATGGCACCTTCTTAATCTTGTTTTGAACGTCTGTTGGCAGACGCTTCAAGCCGTCGAGTATTGTTTCGCGTCTCTCGTCTATGGAAAGGAACTGGTTCGCTAGGCAAATTCTCGCTTCTTCGACGCTTACGTTGTACAGCCTAGAAAACCATTTTTCAGCGTCTCCCCAGCTGCTTTTCGCGTCTAAGGGCGAGAAGAAGAAGTTGAAGTTTGCATGTGGACCTAGCACAATTTGTTCGACGCGTCCCTTTTCTAGGGCTTCTTTGTTTAGATTTCCAGCCTTGACCTCTTTTGCAACCTTCTCCTCCAAGTCTCGAGAGTCAGCGGCGAAAATGAATTCTCTTTCGAATGCTCTGTGCGCGTGTTCAGCCTTCAAAATCATTGGCTCGTCAATGAACTCCTTAAAGCGTATTCCATCATCCGTAACCTCATACTTGTAGGATTTCGGGTAGGGGATTCCAGCTTGCTCTGCAAACCAGTAATAGTCCTTTTCAATTTCGCCCCTATTCTCAATTTTCAAGAGCGCCCTTGAACCCAAAATTGGAACAGCATAATCATTCTCGATTACGCTGCAGTACTCGTCTCCGCCAACATAAACTGCAAAAGCCCTATTCGTAATTTGCAAGCACTCCAAATCCACAAGTTCATCGACGTACTTTACTATGTCAGAATACTTGTCAAGGATTAGGATTACGCTCCGCCAACCGCCGCTTTTCCTTATATCCTTAGGATCGTTTACAACGCGTAGATCTCTTCTAACAAGGTTTGGCAGGTCCTCAACGGTTTCATCTGGCTTCCCAACCATTGGGTTTTGGAGGTAAATGCGCGCCCTTCCAGGCGTGGTGTATATTATGCTTCTTATGCCATAGTTGCGTTGTCCCTGCCAAGCGTCCAAAGCCGAATGTGAACCGAGATTAAGTCCTATAGGCTCTTTGTAGCGTTTGGCTATCTCCTGCATCTCCTCTCTACTAATAACCATGTCTTTCACCAGTTTGGCTAAACACTATGAATTTGCAGTTTTAAACTTTTTCATGCCTAGATCACGCGTAGATTATAATTTTCTTCTATAAGTTTCTTCTATCATATTCTTACATACATGATTATTAGGGGCAAAACCGTGTTTCTTATAATGGAGAGAAAGGCGAAGGGAGAAGCGCATGGCTGAGGCTTACGGTTGGCTATTTGTGGGCTTTGTTCCGCTTCTTTATGAGAAGCGTAGGGTTGCAAGACAGCTTCAAGTGGAAACTTGGCTCGACCTTGCACAGGTTTTGAAGGAGCTCGGCTTGGAAAATATTGAAAAGAACGGTGGCTGTAAAAGCGCTGGTTTCGCCGTGGATTACGTGGTTTAGGGTTTGAGGTTGCAAGCCGCCAATATCCTTTCGAAGTTCATCCTTGTTCTGTCATGCTTGTAGTCCCTTAAAGCCTCTATTACCGCCTTTTTGTTTATTTCGCCAATTTTTTCAGCAATTTTTTGTGATGTTTGCCCGCTTATAAAGAGGAATTGGCAGATGGAAGTCACGTTTGAAGGCCGCCTATTCAAGCTTGCAGTTTCAAAATCAACTATGTAGGGCTTGCATGCGCTGCTTACGATTATGTGCTTTGGAGCGTGACTTAACTCGCCATGGTCCAATCTAACCTTGTCCAAAAGCCAGCACTGCTCCAAAATCTCACGTAGAACAACCTTAACTTTTTCTTTCCTTACTCTCTTCTCAAGCCAGTTTGGAAGCAACTCGCCCTCAACAAACTGCATTAGAAGAAAGTTTCTGCTTACAGCCAAAAATTTCGGACCGACGCTGACAGAGTTCGCAATTTTAAGCTTTTCCGCCTCTTCAACCATTCTATTTCTGTCCGCGTCAACTCTCCGAATTTTTAAGGCGATCTTCTCGCTGTTTCGGTGGGCGATCACAACTATGCCAACGCAGCCTTTACCCAAAACTTTCAAGTTTAACACTTCTTTTTCCCCGAAAAACTCTACTGCTTTTACGCCATGCCTCTGCAACTCCTTAAAGCGCCTTTGCAGTTCAGCTTTGCTTGTCTTTGGGTAGCATATTATTGAGGCGTACGGCTCTTTAACAAGCTCTTCAATCTTAATTATAATGGTTTCCAAGGCGGATCATCTATTGGTCAGATGCACTTGCGCAAATAAGATAGTATTTCGTAAACCCTTTATATGTAGTGGAAGTCCCTCTCAAAAAGGAGCTTTAGGCAATGCCAAAGTTTAGGCATGTAGGCAAAATTCTCGGGCTTATGCGGAATAAGGAAGCTGTTCGCAACATTGGTGTAGTCGCCCACATAGATCATGGAAAAACGACGATGACCGACTCTCTTTTGGCTGATGCTGGGCTGCTACCTTCAAGAGTTGCTGGTAGGGCAAAGGCTCTTGATTATTTGGAGGAGGAGCAAAGACGCGGTATAACAATAAAGACTGCGAACATCGCGCTTTTGCACACGGTCGGCAACAGCCAATACTTGGTTAACCTTGTTGACACTCCTGGGCATGTGGACTTTACTGGAAAGGTGAATAGGGCTTTACGTGCCATAGACGGCGTAATAGTCGTTGTGGATGCTGTTGAAGGCGTCATGGCTCAAACGGAAACTGTTGTTCGCCAAGCGCTTGAAGAGAGAGTAAAGCCCGTCCTATTCATAAACAAGGTTGACCGCCTAATAAGCGAACTAAAGCTTGGCACAAGCGAAGTTCAAGAGCGGTTTGTCAGGATAATTGATGAGTTTAACAGTTTAATCGCCATTTATGCTGAACAAGAATTTAAAAACGCTTGGCGGGTCAGCCCGGAAAAGGGTTCTGTTGCCTTCGGCTCGGCACTACACAGGTGGGGTTTTACATTGGAAACTGCGAGGCAAAGGGGAATAAAATTCGCCTACATCATTGACGCCTACGCCCAAAACAAGCATGAAACACTTTCAAAAGCTATCCCGCTTTCGGAAGCCATTTTAAACATGGTTGTTGAAAGCCTTCCAAACCCAGCCGAAGCCCAAAGGTATCGCATACCAAAGATCTGGAAGGGAGCGTTAGACTCTGATGTTGGAAGGGCTATGCTGAACTGCGTTGATGATGGACCAGCAACAATGTGCATAACAATGGTTCAGCAAACAAGAAATGGGGGTTTAATTGCCACTGGAAGACTTTTTTCTGGTTTCATTAAAAGCGGAACAAGCGTCTATCTAGTTAACGCGAAAGAGGAGTTCACCGTGAAGGATGTTTCAGTTTACATGGGCTCTTCTATGGAAAATGTTGAAGCCATTTATGCGGGAAACATAGCCGCTTTAACAGGGTTGGATTTGGCGTGTGCAGGCGAAACCATTGTTAGCGCTGAGTACAAGAGCCAAATGGTGCCCTTTGAAAGCATTAAGTATGTTTCAGAGCCAGTTGTAATAGTGGCTGTTGAGCCGAAAAACCCAGCGGACTTGCCAGGTTTGATAGACGCTATGAACAGTGTTGCTATTGAAGACCCAAACATAACGCTTACGATAGACCGCGAGACTGGTCAATATTTGCTCAGCGGTTTAGGTGAGCTCCACCTTGAAATTGCCATAAAATTTTTGAAGCAACATTGTGGCGAAATGGAAATTCTAACATCAAAGCCTGTTGTAGCCTATCGCGAAAGTGTCCAGAAAAGGGGAAAAACGGTTATGGCTGCAAGCCTAAACAAGGAAAACGCCTTCTATGTCCAAGTTGAACCATTAGAGAATGCTGTTCTGGAGCTAATAGAGAATAATCAGCTTACCCAAGATGCAAAGCGTGAAAACGTTATTGAACTTTTGTGTAAAAAGGCAAATTACAGCTTAAATGAGGCAGAAAGCTTCTTGGCTTTTAACGAGCATCACAACATGCTTTTTGACAAGTCAAAGACTGTTTCCCGCTTCCCAGAAACTGTGGCAAGCATAATTTCTGGTTTCAACTGGGCTTGTAGGAATGGACCATTATGTGAGGAGCCTTTGAGGGGCGTGAAGGTTAAACTTGTTGATTTCGAGCTTAACGAAAGCTCTGAGAAACGTGAGCCAGAGCAGGTTATGCGGGCTTTTGGCAGAGCGGTTCTAGGCGCTTGTTTAACAGCTAATCCCTTCCTTCTCGAGCCAGTTTACAAGATTGAAGTTTCTGTTCCAGCAGAATTTTTTGGCAATTGCACGGGCATCCTAAATCGTAGGAGAGGCAAAATTACCGCTTCGGAGCAAAGGGGAACCCTAACAATAATTGCCGGTTATGTTCCAGTTGCTGAAACTTTTGGTTTAGCCGAAGAGATGCGTTCTGCAACTTCTGGTCGGGCATTTTGGCAGTGCAAGTTTCATCATTGGGAGCGTGTTCCAGAAGAGTTGGCAAATGCCATGGTAAGGCGTATCCGTGAAAGAAAGGGGTTGATGCCAGAAATTCCAAAACCTGAAAAGTTTGTAGACAAAATTTTGTGAGATGTAAATTTTAAGGGGAATTAAGGGGAAATTTTGATTTAATAGAAAACTTTTAGGGTTTCTTGCGCGTTGCCTCCTTCTCCATTTCGAGTTCTCTAACCCTTGTTTCTATGAACTCCGCGACCTTTTCTTGACTGTACCTTCGCTCTTCTTCCTGCTTATTAAGTTCATCTCTTATCGTCGCTAGAACCTTGTCCATGTCGAACGGCTTCAGTATATACGCGTTTGCACCTCGGTTCACGGCTGCTATGGCGTTTTGTAACGTTGGATAACCCGTGATTATTATTTTTCGCATTTTTGGAACAGTGTCTCTCATCTTTGTTAGGAGTTCTATGCCTTCCATGTCTGGAAGCCTAATGTCTATCAAAGCCAAATTGTAGAATGCCTTCTTCGTCTTTTCTATGGCTTCTTTCGCGGTTTCTGCAGTGTCTACGCTGTAGCCTTCCTCTTCAAGTATTGTCTGCAGCACCTTCCTTATGTTTTCGTCGTCGTCAACAATGAGGATTCTAGCGGTTTCAACCATACCTTTTCACCTCCTTTTTCTGTTTTAGGCTCAATCGGAATCGTAACAGTGAAGGTTGTTCCCTTTCCAAAGGTGCTTTCAGCGGTTATGCAGCCTCCATGCGCCTCAACAAAACGCTTACAAATTGCCAATCCAAAACCCATACCCTTCGCCTTCGTGGTGAAAAGCGGCGTCCAAAGCTTCTCCAGAGTCTCCCTTGTCATGCCAACTCCAGTGTCTTTGAACGAAATTTCCAGTTTGTCTTTGATTTTTCTGCTCCTTATTGTTAGTGTCCCGCCTTTCGGCATAGCTTCAACAGCGTTTCTAATTATGTTCGCAAAAACACGCGTAATCTTTTCAGGGTCAACCTTTATCTTGGGCGTGTGCGTGGTCAAATCCTCTACCTTAACACTCTTTGGGATTTCCATAAGCGACAATGCCTCTTTTATAAGTGATTTTGGAGTTTTCTCAATTAGCTCTAGTTCTATTTCCCTAGAATAGTCAAGAAGGTCATTTATTATCTTGTTCGAGTAGGCAATGTTCTTCTCTATAAGCTCAAGCATCTCCCTAACCTTGTTATCAGCCTCCAAGTTCAAACGCTTCTTGAGATAGTACTGGGCTCCAGCAATGCTCGTCAAAGGATTGCGCAAGTCATGTCCAACCATACCAGCCAACTCTCCTATAACGGCAAGCCTCTGAGCCTTAAGCAACTGCTCTTGCGACTGCTTCAATTCACGTGTTCTTTCTTCAACCATGTCCTCAAGCTGATCAGCGTAATGCTGAAGCTCCCTTCTGGTCTTTTGTAAGTTTTCTATAAGCTCAGCGTTCTCCAATGTTATTGCGGCTTGATGTAGGAAAAGTTCAAGCGGTATAAGTGTCTCCCTTGTGGGTTTGCGTCCGTCAACTGGGTCGTCCATGCTTAATATGCCAACTATTTTGCCCTCTGGTGTGCGTAAGGGCGCATAAAGCATGTCTTGTGGATGCCAGTCCACCATTTCATCCTCTGATCGGTGGCTTGGAACAGCCACTTTTATGTAGTTCTTTTCAGCCTCTTCTAGGGGGATTTCTGGTGGGATGTGGAAGAAGTGCTCCCTAATCCACGGGTCTCTCCACGGAATGTAAAAGAACTCGCCAATCTTGTAATTTTCAAATTTTTGTCCTAAGCGTTCTTTCCAAACATACCCGGGCGCTCTTCTCTTTTTTAGGAGTTTAATATCCTCCCTTGTTAAGCCCACCGTGACAAGCTCTCTTCGTTCAAGGTTTTCGTCCACGCGTCCTATTACAACCCTTCTCCAGCCGAACCTTTGGATGGCTTTGGCGATTTCCTTAAGTCTCTTACGCGTGTCTTTAATTCCCATTATTTTTGTGGAGCTTCTCATTAGGTTTTCAAGTCTTTTCGAAAGAGCTTCGAGGCGTTCTCTTCTTTCTATGTTGCTTAACGCTATTGCCACGTGGGAAGCCAATATTTCAAGTAAACGCGTATCTTCCTTGTCGAAGGCTGCCAGTTTCTCGCTTTCCACATTTAATACGCCTAAAATACGGTTTCCAAGCTTTATTGGAACAACAAGCTCGGATAATGCTCCCTTTATTCCAGCGTCAACGTACGCCTTTTCTTTCCTAACATCTGGGACGTAAAGTGCCTTGCCCATTTTGACAGCCTTAACTGTTATGCCCTTATCGCCATCCAGGGGCAACGTCAATTTTGGCGTGTAGCTTAATCCATGAGTTTTTAACAAGCGAAGCTTTTTGCCCTCTACAAGGAAGAAGTCAACATAATTAAATTGCAAGATTCTTTGCATTGCATCTAGTGTTCTTTCGCAAACATCCTCTATTGTTTTTGCCCTGTTTAAGCTTCGTCCATAAATGTTTAGTGCAGCGAGCTTCTCCTGCCTTTTCAAATTGCTTATCGCTATGGCCGTATGCGAAGCCAATATTTCAAGTAAACGTTTGTCCTCTTCGTTGAAAGCTGCTAGTTTCTTGCTCTCCACGTTTAATACGCCTAAAACTTTTCCCTCAATCTTCATTGGCGCCGCCAGTTCGGAGAGTATTTCCTCCCCACCCTTAACGTAGGTTTTCTCCTTTCTAACATCTGGGACAATTATTGACTTTCCAGTTTTTGCTGCCTTTAACGTTATTCCCTTTTCTCCATCCAGTGGAAGCTTAAGAGACCAAACTTTTGAGTAGCCCCTATGGGCTACCAACCGTAGGAATTTTTCCTCAATCATTAAAATCGAGGCGTATTCGTATCCGAGTGTTTTCTCCATGGCATCCAAGGCAAGTTTATAAATTTCTTTAAAGGTTTTGGCGTTATTTAGTCTTTGAGCATAATCGTTTAGTTTTGAAAGTCTAGTTTCGAAGAGCCGCCTTTCTTCTTCAAGTTTCACGTGCTCGGTTATATCGAGCACTTGAGCTATTGTCCGTATTCTAGCTTGCACATCTCGTATCGTCACGGTTCTAACTTCGATTTCCCTTTCGGAGCCGTCTCCCCTAACTATTCTTAGTCTGTATTCTGAAAATGCTTTCTTTTCTTTCTGCCTTTTTGCTTGTATGCGCATTTTTTTGTCGGTGAAAAGTGCTTTGCATTCTTTCGCCAAAAACTTTCTGAAGTCATGTCCGACTATTTCCTTTTTTGGGTATCCTAGAATTTTGGCTAACTCTTCATTTGCGTAGGTGATTTTGCCATCTTCGTTTATTATTGCTACTCCATCATGTGAATTCTCGACAATGGAGCGGAAAAACTCTTCCCTTTCCTTAAGCTTCTCCTCGATGATTTTGCGTCCAGTAATGTCTCGACTTACGCCAATTATTCCCACAACATTTCCATTCTTGTCGTATATGGGCACCTTTATTGTGTCAAAAAACCTCTTAATGCCTTTCTTGTCCACGGCATACTCTTCTGCGCGAATAGCGATACCCTTACTTAACACTTCTTCGTCGCTTTTCCTACACTGAGCTGCCAAATCTGGCGGGAAGAGCTCTTCATCCCTCTTTCCGATGATTTCCTCCTTTTTTAAGCCTACAAGCTTTTCAAAGGCGTTATTTACAATTAGGTTTCGCCCTTCAGTGTCCTTAAAATATACTATGTCTGGAATTGCGTGAATCAACGTTTGAAGCGTCGCTGTTATCCTCTGAAGATTATCCTCATATGTTTTTCTGGTTGTTATGTCGCGGGCTATTCCAAACTCGCCGACGATTTCTCCATCCTTAATTAGGGGTACGCTTGTGAATTCACCAACAAGATAATCGCCTGACTTTGAGCGAACCCTTAGCTCCACGATTTTGGATTTGCCAGCGAGAGTGCTTTGGAAGGATTCAACGGCTTTTGCAACGTCTTCTGGGTGTACAATCGCGGTGAACGGCTTTCCAATCCATTCCTCGCTTTTCCATCCCGTGATTTTCTCGAAGGCTGGGTTAAGCGAAATGATCTTTCCATCTGATGAGATGCTGTAGATTACGTCTGGGGCAGCCTCGACAAGAGTGCGATATCGCCTTTCACTTTCAGCTAAGACTTTTTCCATCTGCTTGTGTTCGGTTATGTCAACTGCAATCTCAAACCTTACGTATTTGTTTCCAGGCCAGCTTATGGCCTTGTCTACACATTTGTACCAGCGCCCTTTTCTTTGGCAGTGGTACTCCCAAACATGGGTTTTTCCAATATTTTCTCCAAAAATGTACTTGTTTGTGCAGAAGTGACATGGGCTTTTTACGCCGTGTATAACCTCATAACATTTTCTTCCCACAACTTCCTCTCCGAGTTCATCCTTAAACCTGCTATTTGCAAATAGAATTTCATACGTTTCTGGATCTGCCACATAAACAATGTCTTCTAAACCATCAAATAATACATGTAACCTTTCTAAAACATGATTCAGAATTTCGCCTTTTTTCATTCTTTAGGCACCACCAGAAGAAAGCAAACGCTTTTTAAGGTTTTCCACGCTGCTTAGCAAGTCTAGCTGCTGGCTTTCCAACTCCTCAAATTCGATTTGAAGCTTTTCATAAAGCTTCTTCAGTATAAGCTTCTCCACGTACGCCGCTCCCGGTCCAAAGATTTTTTCTATGGCCTTTTGAAATTCGGTTAGGTTTTTTGGAATTTCCTCCAAACTTATTTTGAACGTGTTTTCTAGGTGGAATAGTATGGCTTGTTTGGGTGAGTTGCCCAACGTCAGCAGTCCCTCTTCGACGGCTTCTAGAAAGGTTTTCTGGAAATCTTTTTGAATCAATGTTGCCACTTCTCTATATTAAATATTACGATACATTAAAACATTTCCAGAACATTAAATCCTTATGAATCCAAAATACATACTGCGCCTAAACGGCTAAAAGCCTTAACGCCTAATCTTCTCCTTACTGAAACATTGCCTCGCGGCTTCAACATAATTAACAAAAATGAACTCCTTGTTTTCATTCCACTCAAGCGACTTGCCAATTTTTTCATACAACCTCTTCAT
Source organism: Bathyarchaeia archaeon (assembly GCA_038883655.1). Classification (GTDB taxonomy): domain Archaea; phylum Thermoproteota; class Bathyarchaeia; order Bathyarchaeales; family Bathycorpusculaceae; genus JAVZLQ01. Next base: position 105,928 of record JAVZLQ010000002.1, on the reverse strand, counting down.
TATCAAAATTTCTATAAAGTGTGCGCCTAAACCAAAAATTTTTTCGATTCCGTTCGCAAAATCTTCAATTCTCCTTGGAATTTCCTTTCTTGGTATTCTAAACTTCTCTTCCAGGTGATAGTAAATTGATTGTTTGGCTGACTCTCCAAGCGATGCTAAGGCTTCGTCTATGGAATCCAATAGAACGCTGTCAAAGTCCCTTTGTTTCGCTTTCAATTTTGTCCTACTGCTAGCTGAAGCCATTTAAAGCCACTTTAAAGCTTTGTATGAAGCCCTTATAAATAAATTGCTTATGCTTTTTAAAATTTAATCTCTGATTAGGCTAATTTCGAGAAAAAGTCCGATTTAAACTTTAATTCAGAATTTAAACATGCAAATTTATTACACGGCCTTTTCGTTTCTAAACCTCTGAATTCTCTCTTGCATTAGGCTTAGTTCTTTGGCATAGTCCATCAAAGCCATCCTCAAAGTTTCGCTTTCACTTGTTCCAAGTCTTCTGGCTAACTCTGCTAAAATTCCCTTTTGTTCCTCGCTCAAAACAACCTTAACTATACGCTTTTTAGCATTACTGGTGAGATGGCTCTGGAAAAAGCGTATTGCTAAGGGCTTTGCGAAGTGATTTGGGCGAAAGCGCTATTGACTTGGCTGAGATTACGCCTGAAGCGGATAAGCCTTTGATTGATACTGTTGGCAGAAACTTCACTGAAGGTTTGGAATTGCTTAGCCGTGCGGGTTTGAATGATGCTTTTCTTTTTGTTAGGCGTTTTGGCGATTTAAGCGATGGGCAGAAGTATCGTTATAAGATTGCTAAGCTTATGGAAAGTGATAAGCAGTGGTGGTTTGCTGACGAGTTTTGTAGCGTTCTTGACCGTGATATGGCTAGGATTGTGGCTTTTAACATTCAGAAAGTTGCGAGGCAGTTGGGTAGGGGTGTTGTTGTTGCTACTACGCATTTGGACTTATTTGAGGATTTGAAGCCTTCTGTGCATATTCATAAGCGTTTTGGAAGAGAAATAACCGTGAACTATTATGTGAATGAGCCGGCGAGGGAATGTAGCCTAACACGGGAGATGAGGGTGGAGGAGGGCGAGTTTAGCGATTATAAGCGGTTAAGCGCCTTTCATTATCGTTCAAGCAGGTGTCCGCCTCCGCGGAAGATTTTTGTTTTGAAGCGTGATGGCGAATTGTGTGGGGTTATTGTTTACAGTTTTCCACCGCCTATTTGTTTTGGGCGTGGCAGGGTTTGGAGGGGCAGTTTTTCCGAATTGCAGAAAAATGTGAGCATTATATCTCGGGTTGTTGTGCATCCAAAATATCGTTCCATTGGTTTGGGCGTGAAGCTTGTTAGGGAAACATTAGCTAAGGCTGGGACGCCCTTTGTTGAGGCTTTGGCTGTTATGGCGCGGTATAATCCGTTTTTTGAGAGGGCTGGAATGCAGAAAATTGCCGAAAGCAAGCCAAGCGAAGGAATTTTGTGGGCTTTGGATAGGCTTCACGGTTTAGGTTTTAATCCAGCCATGCTTGGAAGCACAGAACAGAATCTATCAGCGATTAAGCGTGTTGGGAAGACTAAAGTCATAAAAATTTTGGAAAAGCTTTCAGAGCGGGAAGCGTCTGTGCGGAAACGCCTTATGGCTTCTGGCGGGGCTTATCCAACACATGAAGAGTTTATAGCAAAAATTAGTGGGTTTAGCGAAGAGGGTTTGGCTAAAGCGTTAAAAACGCTTGGTTTTTTGGCTCAAACAAAAGTCTATTTATTCTGGAAAAAGCAAAATTTTTGACGCAAAAACGCCAATATAGACTTACACTCTAGATTCTACAGTATAAGCCATAAATTCGAATCTATCTTATGACGTGAGGATTTTTGACCCTGTGAATCGATGCCTTCTTTTTATTCTCAATATGACGGTTGCTGTTAGAGTCATGAGCGTAAGTATTACCAAAGTTAGTGCTGTTGATGGAAACTCTGGTATTACATGATATTGGTAATAGTAGCCGTTGTTATCTTTAACTGCCACGTTTTCGGCGTTGTCGTAGGCTACTATTTTGTATGTTACCCATGTGCAGTTTCCGTATCCTTGAATTGTTCCTCCCCATAGAGCCTCGTATATTTCTCTGTATGGCGTCATGTTCACAATAATCCAGTCTATTCCATTGTTCAGGCTATACCACAAGGTGACGTTCTTAATGCCTGTTCCAAAGTCTGTAACATTAACCCAGACGTGGACCTCCTGACCTGGCTGAACATCTTCTGGCGGATCTTGCACCGGATCACTTATTTCTGGGGGAATCTTATCAATGAATTTGGCTTCCAAAGTGTAGTTATTGTCCATTGTGATTGTTATCGGGTTTTCTGTCTTGCTTTCGCCGTTAAGAAGCCAATAATCGAATGAGTAGCCGGTGTCGGGAATTGCCGTTACATTTAGTTGTGTTCCAGCGGCATAGGTGTAGGTTCCTGGCGGAGGATCTGTTGTGCCGCCGACGGTCGCGGTTATTGTTAATTTGTATGTCTGGGTGCCATAAGGATACATCAAAGGATAGCGATCTTGATTGTTAGTGTCAATGATGTATGGCGTGTCGCCTATGCCGTCGCTTCCAGTTTCATTTTGATAAGGACCACTGTAAAAGTCAACGCCGGTGTAGTCGCTCCAGTAGTTTCCTCCACTTGGATACTCGTCATCCCAAACATTCAAATATCCGATAGCTACACTTGCTTGTTTTGTGTTATCAACGAAACTGTTATGGTAAATACTATTAGGATTGCCCGAATAACCAGTGAGAAGAATGCCCCACTCATTGTTTGCGATGAGGTTTTCAGTAATGTTGTTAAGTTGAGAATAATCAAGCGCTATTCCACGACTGTTGTTTGCTATTTTATTTTTGGAAATGCTGTTGCCAGAAGAACCATCAAGCCATATGCCGCACCAGTTGTTTGTTAGGTGGTTCTCGGAAATGTTGTTACCTGAAGAGCCCTTGAGCGTAATACCATAAAGAGTGTTTGCGGTTATGTTATTTCCAGAAATAATGTTGTTTGAAGAATACTCAAGGTGAACACCACAATCGATGTTTTCGGTCACATCATTTCCAGAGATGATGTTGTCAGAAGAACCTACGATCCACACGCCGTGTTGATTGTTTGTTATGTTGTTGGTCATAATTATGTTATTAGTGGAAGAGTAAATTTGGATGCCCTCCCAGTTGTTTATTATTTTGTTTTTTGTGATGTTGCAGTAGCTAACCAGGTTTAGCCATATTCCTATGCCCGACGAGTCGGAACCGTTTCTTATGGTAAAGCCCGTTATCGTTACATTATTTGCAGTTATGGATACGACAGTTCCAGTTTTGTTTCCATCTATTATGGCTTGCCGTTCTTCTCCGATTAGCATTAAAGATTTGTTTACAACTATGTTTTCATAATAAGATCCAGCTTTAACAAAGATCGTGTGTCCATTCAAAGTCTCTGGGGCGTTTATTGCAGATTGTATAGTTAGATACGTTAAATTCGTGTTGAGATTAACTATGGAGCCGTAGGGGTGCATTAGAGGATAATTGTCTTTATTATCTGCATTAATAATGTAAGGTGTGTCGCCTATCCCGTCTCGGTTTGCATCAGTGCCATTATAATCGCTCCAAAAGTTTCCGCCACTTGGGTAACCGTTATCCCAGATGTTTGGTTTGTAAGAAATGGCTTGGTAAGTGTTATTTATGAAATTGTTATGGTATATAATGTTGTTTGGAAATCCATCGATATAGATGCCAACCCGGCTGTTTACTATATCGTTTCCGATTATGCTATTGTTCGAAGAATAACCGAGATTTATGCCATGCTGACTGTTTATTATCTCATTTCCAATTATGCTATTATTTGAGGAGTAATAAAGGGATATACCCCTATATCTGTTGTTAGTTATTTTATTTCCGACAAAACTATTGTTATGTGAGGCATAATGAAGGTCTATACCATAATAGTTATTTGTTATGTTGCTTTCGACAACGCTGTTGTTCCAGGAAGAGTGAAGATAAATGCCGCAATTAAAATCTTTTATTTTAATGTTCCTAACAGTCACGTTTACTCGGTTGCCCAAATGTACCCCATTATACAATACCGATCCTTGAACAGTGTATCCTGCTCCGTCAAGGATGATGTTGTCTCTTTCTACAATTATTCCGTCACCATAACTCGTAACATTATCGGTCAACGTGTATGTTATGTTATCTGATGTCTGTATTGGAGCGCCTGATGGCTCTATTCTTCCATCAGCACGAATATGTATGGTTCCGGTCCATGCCTCAGAAGGTACAACATTAAACTTAACTATCATTAAAACAGTAATCATTAAAAAAGCCAGAATCAAAACCGAAGCAAATCTCTTCATTTTCCATTCTCCTTTTTGGTAAAGTCATATTCATCAGATTCCAACTTAAAATTTACGGAAAACTCCTAAAAAGAAAAGGAAACGCAACTAGTGACTAATGATATTTAGTTTGGTGTAGCACTTTCTCCACATAATATTTAGTTGCTTTTTCTGGTGTTAATCCAGTTTCTTCCTCTATTTTTGGCATGATTTCACGCCATAAAGCCCTAACCGCCATTAGTCTTCTCTCAAAATCTTTAAAAGAAAACTCTTCAACCATCATCGCCTCTTTAATGAGTCTTTTATAGTTTTTAGGAAGCCATTTTAGGCTGTAAGAGTGGTATAGTCTCCATTTTGGCGCTGGCAAAAACTCCCTATTCAAAGCATAAACAACCCTAATTAGCAGTTCTACTGCGTAGTTTAGGCAATAATGCGCAGACGCCAAATCGCCCCGCTCAACCCAACACTCACCAACACTGCCAACATCCTCCTTAGGCGGACAACAATACCACTTAAGATATTCACCGCAAACCACAATGCGCTTAATCCAAAAACTTTCCGAAACCATAAGCTTCTCATTAAGCATACGCTTAACCGCTCCTTCAGGGTCGAAGACAATTTTGGCTCTGGAAAACTCCCACCTATCCGCCTCATCAAACCTCCAACGCTTGAAATCGTCTATAAAATGAATTTCAAGGTCTATGTCTATGCCAGAAACTTTCGCTTCTCTTAAGCCAATTTCATAAATGCGCCTTCGCAATTGCTCATCATCCTTGCCAATAAAGACTACCATGTCTAAATCTGAAAACCTATCCGCAAAACCCCTAACCAAACCGCCAATAAAAACTACGCCAACAATACCCTCAAAACCCTTTATCTTTGCAGTAATGTTATCCGCAACCCCTCTAAACTTGGCAATCTGGTTTTCGCCCTTCAACTCAACCATTCCAACCACCTTTGCTCGTGTTGCTTATCCTCACTATTGATTCTCGCTTCATAAACTCTTTCCGAGTCCACACAAAGTTTAATTTAACCTCCCTAGGCAAGGTTCCAAATTGAAAGCCGAATCCGCAATACTAATAGCCTTCACAATATGCATGTTCCTAACATTCTACTTTGTATACCTATCCTTCCAAACAACAGAAGAAACACTAAAAAAGGAACTCGTAGCACTAGCAGTATACGCACTGTTAAGCGGCGTCATCGTGCTTGCATGCATGACCGTCTATGTCGGGATAAGAAAAATCCTCAAATTCGAGCAAATGCAAACAAGCAAACCCGAACAAGATTAATAAGTGGCTTATTTGCACTTTCCTAGGCAAAGGCGTTTACGCCACTCTATTCTATGCCCCACTTCCTAGTAATCTTCACTATTAGGAATATAACAAACGCAACTATCAAGAATGTTATCAAACTCCCAATAAAATGACCAACACGAAACGGCCCAACCTCTATTAATTCCCATGCGATTCCAGGCGTGGCAAACTGCACAATAGGCATTATCAAATCATCCACCAAAGCCTTAACCAAAGCACCAAGATACAAACCGAGAATAAAAGCAACAGCCATCCCCAAAACCTTATACTTAGAAATGAAATCCATAAACTCGTTCCATAAGCCTTTCTTCGGCGGCGGAGCAGGCGGCGCAGGCTTAGGCTCCAACAAAGCCTTAATCTCCCGTAAAACCTCCAAAATCTCCTCATCCTTAACCACACAATCACCACTAGTGTATTTTGTCATCACACGCATTTAACACTTGCCATAAAATGGCAGCCCTCGAAAGTTTTAACTCTTCAAAGAACAAAATAAACAATGTCAAATTTTTCGGAGGTGACCCAAACATGAGCGAAAAAGAAAAGAAGAAAGAGGAAAAAGGAAAAGCAGAAGCCGCTGCTGAAAAAACAGGAGAAGTAATAGGCAAAGGAGTAAAGAAAGGCTTTGGAATAGTTAAAGGAGTCGGAAAAGGACTAGCAAAAGGCATAAAAGGCGAAAAAGAAGAGGAAAAAGAAAAAGAGAAATAGACAAAGCAAAATAAACGGCAAACCTCAGAGTGGGCCGGGAGAGATTTGAACTCTCGACCTTTCGGTTTCTACGCCTCCACGCGCATATCAGCCGAACGCTCCAACCAAGCTGAGCTACCGGCCCAACAACAAAATATTAACAACAACCATTTTTAAGGATTTTCCGAAGCCTTTTAACCAACCACCAACAACACTTTCACGGGCCCGTAGCCCAGAATGGATCAAGGCGCCGGCCTTCGGACCACGGAAGAAAGCCGGAGAGCGTGGGTTCAAATCCCACCGGGCCCGCCATTCAGCATGCCGCTTTTTAATAAAAATATCTTGCGTTTGCTTGTGTGTCACATGTAGGGTGATGCGTTGCGGCGTTTAGTGTCCGTTTGTTTCTATTTGCGTATTGTTCTTGTCGTAGATTATGTATGTTGTGACGTTTGTCTTTTCTATGCCATTCCAGTTGTATGTATTTCCTATTGAGACTAGTTTTTGTGTTGGAGCTGCGATGTTGTAGCCTTTGTATGTGATGTTTTGCTCGAAAAGTGCGCCTATAAGCGTTATTGTTTCTGCGCATGGGTTTAATTCGCTGTAGATGTTTGGACTGTTATCAGTATAGAACATTCCGCCTATCACTGTGAGCTTTGACATTGGATGGTTTCTTATCAGTATGTTTGGAATGTTGCCTCCACGCCCGTTTTCAACCCAGCAGTTTGTCAGTTCCAGCGTTGGCATAAGCGGGTTTTCGCCTGTTCCACCCTCAACTATTATGTGCGCTTCGAACTCGGCGCTCCACATGTTCTTGCTGGATAATAGACAGTTCAGCAGTTTAAGCTGGGCGACATTTTTTGAGAATACGTCTGCCTTCCTATGAAAGCCCATTAGGCAGTGAATTAGGTTTATTTGGCCGCCAGTGCGGTAGCCATCGCCAAACTCGCCTATCTTCACGCCGTAATCAGTAACAGTTAGCGGAGGCTCGCTTGTGTCCTTTCGTCCATCAATCCAACAGTTAAATATTAGGCTGTCTTCGCATCCAGTAAAATCGATGTTCGACAGTTTTGCACCCCAAATTTTGCAGCTGCGGATTTGATGGACTGGAACCTGACTCGGGGTGCGCGAGGCATCTATGCACTTTTGGGCTAGCCCGTTGCCGTTTATGAACAAGCCGTCGAAGTGGGCGTATCTAACATTGCGTATGTCAAAAACTACATCCATTGGTTGAACTGCTACGATTTCAGCGCCGCTTCCGATGATGTAAAAATCCTCTCGCAGCGGAACTATAGGCTCGCTTATTTCAAACTTCTGCCTCTTCAAATAAAGGCACAAGTAGCCGTCATCCAAAGCATCTTGAATATTTTCGTAACGTTCTCCGGTGCCGACAATAACTTCGGCAGTAAAAGACTTATTCACAAAAAACTCGCCATACTGCACATAACCGCGCTCTATCCAACTTTCATAATCATCAAAGAAAACAAATTCGCCCGCACCATCGCTTTGATTTTCAGTTTCATTCTCATTTGACGTGAATGGAAGACTGCCAACAACAAGTATAAATGAAATGGCAAGTACTGTAAATATTCTTTCAAAGGCAAGCGATAAGCGCATTTTCAATCAGAATGGCGAATGTAAACGCTTGGATGGTAAGCCTTTGTACGTAACTTAAGTAGACTTACAAAAAATAAGCGTGCCAGCACGTCAAAAGAAACGTAAAGAAAGGAAGAGGGCAAAGGCGTAAAGCGTTAAAGCTTCTTGTAAACAATATCCTTTTCTCTTACACGCTGGATAACCTTTAAACCTATGCTCTGTCCAGCCTCAGCCCTCTGAACATTCTTATGCTCTATCTGCATTGACTCAACAGCCTGCTCGAAGTCTGTTGTCGGCCCCTTTATTGCTATGCGGTCTCCAACAGCCAATGGTGCGGTAAGTTCAACAACTGCAACGCTAATTTTTGTGAAGAAGTGCGTAACTCGTCCAACTTCGATGATCTTTTCTTCGCCCAAACTTTCATCTCCAAAAGATAATTGCTGTTTTCTGCATAAATAATTTATCAACAGACAACACCCAACAAATGAGTGCCAAATGCTTCAACAACCTTCACACGTAAAGTTTTGCCAAGCATGTTAATACCGCCACTCTTAATAACAATAGGCTTATATGCAAAATTACGTCCAACCCAAGAACCAGAAACTTTCCCAGCTTCGTCAACGATGATTTCGCCAACCCAACCAACCCAGCGTTTGTTTCTTTCAAAAGCTATTCTTCGAGCAAGACTTGCGGCTAGGCTGCTTCGGCGCTTAATTTCATTTAAAGGCACAAAATCGTTTTTCATGCTTGCGGCTGCTGTTCCCGGTCTGGTAAAGAACTTTGAAACGTTAACTATATCTGGCTTAACCTCTTCGATAAGTTGGAGAGTCCGCTTAAAAGCTTCCTCGGTTTCGCCTGGAAAACCGCATATTATGTCTGTCGCTATTGTTATTTCTGTGATGCGCTTTCTGAAAGCCTCAACTATTTTCTTGAAATCTTCAACCGAATAAAACCTCCTCATACGCTGTAAAACTTGGTTATCGCCGCTTTGAACTGGCAGATGAAGAAATTTGAATATCTTATTATCCTTGAATGCTTCAATTAAATCGTCTAGGATGTCAATAGCCATGTTTGGAGTCATCATGCCAACTCGAACCTTAAAGTCTCCTTCAATTGCACATATCGCCCTAAGTAGTTCTGCAAGGTTTGTGCCCAAATCCCTTCCATAGCATGCAACGTCTTGCGAGGTGATCCAAAACTCCCGAAAGCCCAAAGCCAAATCCCGCTTAACCCTCTCTACAATTTCATCTATGCCATAACTTCTTAAGCGCCCTCTAGCAAAAACCACGCAGCAATATGCACATGAACCCAAACAACCATAGTTTACCGGAATTATGCTCACAACTGGATTCAGGGGCTTTCTCGGCAAATCCAAACAAGGCTTACTAACCAAAGCATTTTCCAAAATAACAACTTTCTCGCCGCCTAAAACTCGCCTTACAACCTCAATTATTTCCTTTCCAAAAGCTGGTCCAACAACACCGTCAAAACGCACCTCCCTAGAAAGCCTTTCAAAGTTTATGAGCGGTAGACAACCAGCAACAACGAGCCTTTTATCGTTTGGCACACGCTTCAATATCTCAATCATGCGGTTCTCTGTTGGACCCTTAACAGCACAAGTGTTATAAATTATCACATCAGCATCTAAAGGCGAATTAACAAGCTCATAGCCGACCTCCGCTAGACAACCAGCCAAAACTTCGCCATCAGCCAAATTCAACGAACAACCAAAGCTCTTAACAAAGACACGCATTTACCATCGCACTACATTAAATGCTCCAAAAAGAGATAAAAACATAGGGGTTCCAAACACACAAAATTTACACATAGTTGAAACGGGTTATGCATAAATTTAAAAGGGAAAAAACGAACATAATTAAAACATAATTAGAACATATTATATACGTCTATAGGTATACGTGAAGCGATTTTTATGCCACCAAAAAGGGGGAGATGCAATGAAAATGATTACTCTGTATTTGCCTGAACCTTACATTAAGATGTTAGATCAGCTTGTGAGTGAGAAGTATTATCCTAACAGGGCTGAGGCTATTCGTGTGGCCATACGCGACTTAATTAATGGCGAGATTGAGCGGAGAAAAAGGGTTGACTAAAATGAGCCCAATGGAGCATGCACTCAAGTATGCCCTTCAAAGCGCTGGCGCCGATGGAGTTCCATTAACGGACGCGTGTCGCATAGCCGTGGTAGGCGTTGGCGGGGCGGGAAACAACACGTTGACGAGGCTTATGGAGATGGGTATATCCGGCGCGGAATGTATCGCCGTAAACACAGATGCAATTCATCTAAGGATTTCAAAGGCGCATAGAAAAGTCCTCATAGGTGAAAAACTTACGCGTGGTCTTGGTGTGGGCGGAGACCCAAAGCTTGGCAAAGCAGCCATTGAAGAGTCTAGGAAACAAGTTGAAGAGCTGCTTTCAAACATGGATATAGTTTTCATAACTGCTGGTTTGGGCGGTGGTACTGGAACTGGCGCTGCGCCAGTTATTGCTGAAATTGCTAGGCGAAAGGGGGCGATTACCGTTGGTGTTGTTACCACTCCGTTTAGGATTGAGAAGGGACGCATCGAGTATGCGGCTTTGGCTTTGAACGAGATGCGCAGACACTGCGATACGGTCGTTATTATAGATAATAACAAGTTAATGCAGCTTGTGCCCCAGTTGCCGATAAATGAAGCTTTCAGGGTTGCAGATCAAGTTTTAGCTAACATGATTAAGGGAATAGTCGAAACCATTTCGGCGCCAAGCTTAATCAACCTTGACTTCGCAGACTTCAAAACGATAGTTAAGCGTGGAGGTGTAGCCGTAATAGGTGTTGGCGAGTCAGACGCGCCGAACAGAGCGGAAGAAGCTGTAAGAAACGCTTTGAGGAGTCCGCTTTTGGATGTTGATTATGCTGGTGCAACTGGAGCGCTCATACATGTTACTGGAGACGCACAAATGACCATTGAAGAGGCAAACCGTGTTGGCGAAATAGTCACAGAAATGATGGATCGCAATGCGCTTGTTATTTGGGGTGCAAGGGTTAATCCAGAAGAAAACGGCAAGCTTAGAGTAACCTTAGTGATGACTGGCGTGAATTCGCCACACATCCTAAGCGGGTTTGGAACAATTGCGCCGCAACTCTTTAATCTCGAGCCTTACGCGGAGCCCGAAAGGCCGCTGAATATTCAGCTTGACCTTTATCAGATGGAGAACTTTTAGCACCATCTTCCATATTTTTATAAATTAAAACTCTTTTTCAAGCGCAAGATTATTCTCTTAAACCTTAAACTTAATGGTATCGGTTCTCCAAAAGGCTTACAAAAACCTTTGGTTAAGGCTTCAATTATACTTGTAATTTCGGGCTCTGCGTCAACAATTGTGTAGGCATAGCCTATTTCTGGACCATAGTGCGCATCGCTTCCAGCAACATGCGCAACTCCAAGGTTTTGGGCAAATTCTTTGTTGCGCTTTACCATGTGCTTAAATGGAAATGCTGAAGCGTTTATCACTTCTACAGCGTCAAATTTTGCTTTCATGTTCCTTTTCAGAACATTTTTGAAAAGGGTTGTAGGGTGGCATGCAATTGCTATACCTCCAGCATCATGTATTTTATCGACGGTTTCCTCAACGCTTAATCTTCTTTGAATGGTCTCGCATACATTAAGCCCCACAACATGCCCGTTCAAACTTGAAATTTCGATCCCCGGAATTATCAAAAAATCTGCTTCTTCAGCAATTTTTAGGGCACCTTCAACGGTGTCGTGGTCTGTTATGGCAACGCCGTCTAATCCACGTTTTTTCGCGTAGTAAATAAGTTCTTTCGGTGTGATTAAACCGTCGTAGGAGTACTGCGTATGCACATGCAAGTCAATTTTTAGTTGCAAATTTTCACGGCCAAATTAAGCGCTTTTGATTCCCTCTCTAACCTTCTCCAGCAACTCGTCTAGTTGCTGTGCACTTGCCTCTATCTTCTTGAAAATAGGTTTTGCTTTCGCTATTTTGTGTTTTGCGGGTAATGGTTTTGTGGCTTCTTCCCACATTTGCTCGTGGACGCTTCCAGGAAGGTTTAATGTTTTCCATATTTCTTCTGCTGCAAATGGCATGAACGGCGCGGAAACTATTGCCAAAGCCTTTACTATTTGAGCCGCCACGTAGAGGATGTTTGCAGCTTTAGCCTTATTCTTTTTTATTAGGTTCCATGGTTCCTTTTCGTTTAGGTACTGATTTCCGATGCGGCTTATGCCTATCAAAGTGTTTGCTGCTGACTGCAACTTACATTCTTCAATTTCCCTAGCCATATTTTCCACTTTTTCCTTAACAGCTTCGAGTATGCGCTTGTCATCCTCTTCTAGGTTTGATGGTTCTGGAATTTCGCCGTCAAACCTTGTGTTTATGAATGTTAGTGTTCTGTGAATGAAGTTTCCAAACGTGTCGTTTAAATCCGCGTTTATCTTTTCCGCGAAAAATTCCCATGTGAAGTTTGAGTCTCTTGTTTCTGGTCTCGTCGCCATCAAGAAGTAACGCCAATAATCCGCTGGAAAAAGCTCTAGGGCTTCGTCTATCCATATTCCCTTTCTGAGGCTTTTTGAGGCTCTTTCACCTTTGAACTGGAGGAACTCCGTTGTTGAAACGTTCCATGGAAGATTGTAGTCCTCTCGTGCACCTAAGAGAAGCGCTGGGAAAATTATTGTGTGGAATGGTATGTTGTCTTTGCCTATGAAGAACAGTGTTTTAGCGTCTTTGTTAAACCAGAACTCCCTCCATTTTTCTGGTTCGCCGCGATTCTTGAAGTGCTCAATTGTGGCTGAAACATAACCCAAAACCGCTTCGACCCAAACATAAATTGTCTTTTCCTCAGCCCCTGGAAAGGGTGCTGGAATCCCCCATTTATTATCGCGTGTAACTGCTCTTGGCTTTAAGCCCTCCTTTATTAGGTTTAGGCTGAAGTTTCTCGCATTTGTTGGCAACTGCTCATTGTTTTTTATGTAATCTTCAAGTTCTTGCGAAAACTTTGATAGGTCAAAGTAAAAATGCTTAGTCTTTTTCAGCACTGGTGTTGCCTTGCACACCGCGCAGTACGGTTCAACAAGCAATGTTGTTTCCAACAATCTTCCGCATTCTGGGCATTGGTCTCCTCTTGCTGGAACGTATCCACAGTATGGGCACTTTCCTTCAACAAATCTGTCTGGAAGGAAGCGTTTGCAGTTTTCGCAGTAGAGCATCTCCGTCTCCTTTTCGAAGATGTACCCGTTGTTGTAGAGTTTCATGAAGTGTTTTCGGACAAACTCCTTATGTGTCGGGTTTTCTGTGCGCGTGTAGTTGTCAAAGGATATTCCCCACTTCTTGAAAAGCTCAACAACCCTCGCATGAACCTTATCGGTCAGCTGTTTAGGCTGAACACCAAGTCTGATGGCTTCAACCTCTATTGGTGTTCCGTGCTCATCTGAACCGCTGACCATCACGACTTCTTCGCCCTTTAAGCGGTAGTACCTAGCGACAACATCTGTTGACAGAATCTGAAGCATAGTGCCCAAGTGTGGCGTGTAGTTTACATATGGCCAAGCTGATGCGACCAAAACTTTTCCGAGTTTCACGGCACCTCCAACATTCAACAGTTGCGTACAAAATTATTGCTTTTCTATTACTTAAGAATTCGCCAAGGCTTGATTTTTTATGCGTTTTGGCTTTCTCCCGTTTTAATTGCTGGTGGAGGCTTATGGATTGACAAAAATATTGTTGCGGATATCACTATTGTGCACACTATTAGCAGAACTGCTTGTATCGTGAAAAGCGTGACTATTTGCTCCATGTAGGGCGAAGTTTCCGAGACGTTAATTACTGTAGCATTAATTTTGGTTTCGATTCCAAGGCTTGTCCCAATCTCTATATCAACGGCTGTTTTTTGCGCCCTTCCATCGCTTGGAACAGTGAAGGGTATCTTCAGGGTGGCTACGCTGCCACCCGTAACATTTTCATTAACGTTGAAAGTTTCGTTGCCAACCCACTTGCCGTCAATGTACGCTTGCCAAGACTTGTACGTTACAGTTATGTTCTTAATCTCAATCGTGCTTGCCCTGCTGTTGTAAAAGTTCACGTAAAGCGTGCCCCTTTCGCCTGGAACATAAACTTGCTTGTTCGTCCAAGCTGTTATGGATTCGATGCTTGCGTTTACAACCGCGAAAAGCAAGGGCATAATAAACAGCGCTAAAAGTAATGTTCCTTTCCTCAAACTGTCCACCTAGCCTCTTCATGTAAAGCCAAGGTTATTTAAAACTTGCCAGACAAGCGCAAAGTTTCACGCAAAACTTCTTTCAGTCTTGCTGCTGGAGCATCTGACTTTAAGCCCCTAGGATGGAAGTGTGTCAAAAATGCTTGGAATCCCCTACTACGTAAGCCTTCCAGAATGGTTTTTAATGGTGGAACTTGCAAGTTCAAAGCGTCGCACAACTTGTCTAGAACATAATATGTTGGCGGAGCGTTAACCTCATTTTTCACTAAAGCCAAAATTTTCTCCACCCTTCCCTTTTGTCCAAGCCCTTTATTTGAAAGTTCCCTCCCCATCAAGGTGCAAAACTCTTTATTGGCTATTTTGCCAAGCCACAGCGGACCGCCAAGGCTTAGTTTTGTGCCGCACTCTGGACATTTTGATGGCAAATTGCTTGGGAAAAGCCCTTTGCGGGCTTCTCTGTGGAAGCACGTGAAGCAGTGGGCGATGTATCCCATGTTTTTTACGCTTTCGTCAGCCACCTTTGCGCCATGCATTATTTTTGCGTAAACCCTTATGTAGTGATCTGTGCTGTGGCTGAAAAGAAGTTCCACGCCAATATCATATTTCGCTGCTGTTAAGGCTAGACAACCAGCCAAAAGCCTAACAGCCAACTCGTGGCAATACTCTGTTCTCAAAGACTTTCCATAATATCGCCTAACACAAGCCTTTGGATAGACTCCACATAAAGGCGCCATGTCAGTTGCGGTTAAAGCCAAAAAGCCGCCATTACGCAGTGCCCTCAAAGCTGAATCCACGTAGGGAACTGGAGAGCCGAAAGGGTCTATGTCTATCGCGTCAAACCTTTTCTTAGGTGCTCCATGCATGGTTAAAATGTAGTTTGCATCTTCGTTGGTTAATTTTACACGGTCGCCAAGTTCATTGATTTCAACGTTGTATTTCGCAAGTTTGAACGCCTTGACATTTATATCGTTGATCAAAACTTCTTTCACACCTTCAACCTCAACAGCGAAGCGGATGCCCCTAACACCGCAGCCGCCAAGAGGCTCACAAACCACAATTTCACGGTTAACAATTCTCTGGTAAGCTTGTAGGGCTAAAACCGCAATGTCACGGTTCAATTCCATAACGGGATTATAAAAGACTGGTGCCTTAGAAGGCGCATACTCTGACGGCGACTTAACAAAAGCCTTCAGCTTTGGAACTAAAACTTTCACCTTGCCTTCTTTAATGGTTTCTGTTGGAAAATCCAAATTGTAGAACTTTCCGCTCATCAACCCGCTTTTCTCCAGCAACTAAATCATTATAAAAGTGATATTAGAATTTCTTGCTTATGAAAAAGCGAATAGTGCTTCTAACTGGAAGTCCAGGAATAGGAAAAACTACAGTGCTAACAAAAATTGTAGAAACCTTGAGGGGAAAGGGGTATACGGTCGGTGGGATGATAAGCCGAGAAGTTCGTTCATGTAGAACACGAGTTGGCTTTGAAATTCTAGATATAGCCAGCTCAAAGCGCGGTTGGCTTGCTCATGTAAACCAGCCTAATGGTCCAAGCGTCGGCAAGTACCGCGTTAACATTGAAGACTTGAACAGCGTCGGCGTAGAAGCGATAGAAAGGGCTGTTGAGGAGGCTGATGTGATAGTCATTGACGAGATTGGTCCAATGGAGCTTTTCTCTGAAAAATTTAAGCACACCGTAAAAATGGCTATTGACAGCAAAAAACCGTTAGTTGGCGTTGTCCATTGGAAGGCAAAGGATAAACTTATAGACGAAATTAAAGCCAGAGAAGACGCAGAAGTTCACATTGTAAACTTTGAGAATAGAGATAGGCTCCACACGGTTATTGCCGAGAAAATCGCTGATCTGATTAAAAAATGACAAAGCGTTATTAGCTGAAGTGGAGTACTGTTTGAAAGGGCGATTTTAAATGCTGATTGCTGGAGTTGACGACGCTGGGCGAGGCTCGATCATTGGGCCGCTCGTTATTGCAGGAGTCCTAATTAAAGAGGAGAACATGCAAAAACTTGTTGAATTGAAGGTTAGAGATTCAAAGCTTCTTTCGCCACAGAGACGCGAGAAACTTGCAGTTGAGATTAAACGTGTAGCAGAAAAGTATAGTATCGTGAAGCTTTCGCCTATGGAGATTGACAAGGTTGTGGCGTCTGGGAGAAAACTGCATAAGCTGAATAGACTTGAAGCGCAAGCCATGGCAAAGGTCATAGAAATGTTAAAGCCAGACATCGCGTACGTGGATGCTTCTGATGTTTTAGAGGAGCGGTTCAAACAACACATTTTGGAGGTGCTCCCAATTAAGGTTCAAGTAATTTCGGAGCATAAGGCTGATAGGAAATATCCAATAGTTTCAGCAGCCTCGATAATAGCCAAAGTTGAAAGGGATAGGGAAATAGCTGAAATTGCCAAAAAATATGGAGAAATTGGATGCGGATATCCATCAGACCCCAAAACAATTAGGTTTCTCCAGAAATGCCTAGAGGAGTTTGGAGAATACCCCGAGTTCGTTAGAAAATCTTGGAAGCCGGCCAAGAGAACCAAAAGCGAGAATGTGCTGCGCCAAGCAAAACTTGTTTAAAATTTGTTGATTAGGTCTTCGGGCTTTCTGATCTTCGAGATTTCTTCGCTGCTGACGCATGGTATGTCCTTGTTCACTAGCTTCTGCTTGTCTGTGACAAGGATTGGGTAGGCTCTCACAACTTTGCTTACACTTATTATTTCGTCAACTCTCCTCTCAAGTTTTTGTTCTTTACTGCTTGCAACTCCGCCTATTATGTGCGTATTTTCTTCTGGAACATTTATGACAAAGTCGAACGGCGCCTTTCTGACAGCTGTTATATTGCACCTTGAAAACTTCTTCAAAAACCTTCTCACAACCTTGTTTTTTGCAATTATACGCTTGGCCGTCGTTAAGAAGCATTTACGCTGATTCCTGGGCTTTTCAAATATGTTTACTGGCTTGGCTATTGGAATTCCCAAAGCGCACATGAGGTTATATGCCGCTGTTACAGATGCCTTAGCCATTCCGCGTTCATAGCCGTAAAGGGTTCTTCGGGACAAGCCAACTATCTCAGCCATTTCGCCAACAGACAAGCCCAACTCTTGTCTTCTGCGCCTTATCGCCTCGCAGTCTATCTCCACATAATATCCGCCAGGCCCAGCCTGGATTAATGGGCTAACTTTGTTAACAACAAAATTTTCGAATGTCTTTGGGGTTACAGCCACAATGTTGTAGCGTGAATAAACAGTGTCGTCCTCAAGTGGTCTTTCACGCATACTTTCGCTTACCAAAATCGGTGTTGCTCTGACACAGTTTGAAATTTTTTCAAGCTCAAAAAAGTCGTTTTGGGATAGCGAGTCAATATCGCGATGAACCTTGACAAAGACTAGGACTTCCCTTTTCCTTGCCACAAAATCAAAACAGCTTGGGCGTATGCAACATTTTTCTGAAACAGCAAAGCCAGCTTCTCTCAATGCGTT
The DNA here is from genome assembly GCA_038883655.1 of Bathyarchaeia archaeon. Classification (GTDB taxonomy): domain Archaea; phylum Thermoproteota; class Bathyarchaeia; order Bathyarchaeales; family Bathycorpusculaceae; genus JAVZLQ01. The sequence goes on along the minus strand of JAVZLQ010000002.1, from coordinate 88,258 downwards.
TTCTGGTAGTTTCGCTTTCTCCCTTTCCTCGTTAATCATCGCGATGTCACAAAAGATATCATCACGTTGTCTGATATAAATCATACTTAAAACTGAGCAACTATCATGGCGTGAGCCTTATCATAAGGCTCTAGGTGGACGATCTCTTCTATTCGAAAGCCACGGCTTTCAAGAACTTTTACTTCGCCCTTATAGACTTCCTCCGGCTCTTTTGTTACGTCTATGCTTTGGGCTTTAACTGCGAGCATTACCCAACCAGACTTTTTTAGGAAGATGTCGGCGTTGTCTGCTAAGATCTTTGCTTGTTCCGGCTGAGCAATGTCACAGTAGATATCATCAACCTTTCCGCTTACGAAAATCGCGTATTTTTCTGGAAAACGGGCATCCTCAAGTATTGGCAACATGTTAACCCTGTAAGCGCAAACATTGTTTACAAGCTCCCTTAAGGCTCGGGCTGCAAACTCAATGCAATATACATAGCCCTTTTCTCCAACAATATCTGAAACGTGGCTCGCCGTTGTTCCAGAAGCCGCGCCCAAATAAAGCACCTTATGTTCTGGCTTTATTGGAACGGTTTTTAAATTTTTCAGTATCGCCGCTGCAAGTTTGCTTCTAAATGCGTCCCAAAGGCGATACTCAACACCCTCATAGCGAATTAACCTCTCACCATAGACGTTTCTTCCAGGAGTAAGGTTTCTAGTTGCAAGCCTTTGGCTTCCATCCTCCAGCGTTACTTGGTATATTGCTGGAAACTGCGGGTGCGACTTAACTCTTATTTCCACGTTTCCCCTTTCTCCTCTCTTTCTTTTCATGTTTAGGCTTCTTTTCTTTGGCTGGTGGGGGCTCACCATATTTTTCACGAATCTCTTCAATGCGCTTTTCCAAATCAACTTTCAACTCCTCGCCTATGTACCGTCCACCAAAAGCGTCAGCCCTTGCAGCGATTGCCAACTTGCCGGCTAGCGCCCTTGCAATTTTCCCTCTATGCCACTTCTTAGCTTCATGCAAATAGGCGTGCTGGAAAATTATTCCATGCTTTGGCGGTCTGGTCCCAGTTTTCAATGAACGGAAAAGCGCCTTTTCCGCGCCTATAACTTGTATTGTGCTTGCGGGTATTCTAGCAAGATTTGTTAAGCCTCCAGCCAAAGCGATTAGGCGCGCTCCGAGCAATGAGCCCGTCAAAGCCTTAACGTTCGGCGCAACCTCATCCATGGTTTTGTCTAAATAATCTTCAAGTTCTTGTCTAAGCTGGTGCATGGAAATCACATTTTTGCATAAGGCTTGGATTTGCATCATGTCCCCCTCCGAAAGCGCTGCGCCCATGGAGTTTTCAGCAGTCTTTGATATTTGCTCTGCCTTTGCCTTCGGAATGCCCTCCACTTCAAGGTTTTCAATTGTAAAGTTTTCTCTACTTCCAAGTTTTAAGACAAGACGCGCGTAGGTTTCGTGCTTCTCCACTAAACGGTCTAGCTCTGGAAAGTGTATGCCATACCACTCTCTGAGCCTTCCCATGAAAAGGTTTATCGCCCTGTCAAGGTCGTCAAGCGTCTGTATTGCCTGAACTATCAGCAAGTCTCTTTTTTCAACAGCGCCCTTAACTCTTAATTTGGCAACTTCCATCGCTAAATCATGCATCCAAACCCTAAATGCCTCAGCATCTCTAGCAAAGCCTGTTTCAACAGCAAAATTCTCCATGCGTGAACGGACCATTTCACCGGCCTTTGAAACCTTTAGAAATTCCGCCGTAACTTTAAAACGCCTTTTTGCTTCTTCAGCGAGAACAGAATTTTCAAAAACAAAAACGTCGAAACCGCTGCTCTTAAGTCTATTAATAAGTTCTACAAACTCTTCAACAACTTTTCCAGACTCAATCTTAACGAGTGTTTGGGCTGCGCTCTGCGGGTTTTTTGAGAACAAAATCTTGTCTACAAGCCTATCCTCTTCGTTGAAAGCCAAAAAACCAAACGGACATCCAATAATGATTGCCTTCACCATTTTCCTCCCACAACTGAAACTTAAACCCTCACATATTCATCTTATTGTTTCAATAAATAGTTATTGGAGACGCTTACGAAGGTGTTTCGCTGCAAAAATCTTAAGTGTCTAAAATGGATAATATCTTATTTGCGAGAGCTTCCTTATGAGTGGCATAAAGCCGATTATAGAAAAAATAAGAAATCTGGAAAGCGAGAGGAAAAACCTCCTTTTAGAAATTGAAGAGCTAAAGAAGATGGCTGACGCGAAAGCAAAAGCTCTAGAAAGCGAAATTAGTATGCTCCGAGAGGAAGTTAAGTCGCTGCGTATACTTCTTGGCGCTGAGGAGCCGCAACCAGAAACAACGCCTAAAAAGAAAAAGTGAAAGATGGAAAATACTAACTGTCGCAGCGTCTGTTTCCTAACCTTTTAAATAGGTTTAGGCGGCTAAAATTACAGTTTAGCTCCAAAAGTTTGCAATGAAGCTTACGGTGAAAACACTTGAAAATAAACCTAAACATAAATTTGGGCGGCTTAAAAATTGCCAATCCGACAATGTTGGCTTCTGGAGTTCTAGGCTACTCAGCTGAAACCTTTGAAACAGTTGCCGCTGGAGGCGCCGGAGCCATTGTAACAAAGTCTGTTGGCTTAAAACCGAGAACTGGCTACCCAAATCCAACAATAGTCCAAGCCAGCTGCGGCTTAATCAACGCCATGGGTCTTCCAAACCCTGGCATAGAAGAATTTGCAGTAGAAATCCGTCAAGCAAAACGCGTATTAAAAGTTCCATTAATTGTCAGTGTTTACGGTTTTACAGCAGAAGAATACGCAGAAGTGGCGAAAAAGGCTGTTGAAGCCGGGGCTGATGCTGTTGAGCTAAACGTTTCCTGTCCGCATGTTAAGGAGACAGGCGCAGAGATTGGGCAGAACGCAAAAGTTCTTGCAGAAGTCGTGGATGAAGTAAAAAAAGCCGTTGAAAACCCCGTGTTTGTTAAGCTTTCACCAAACGTCACGAATATCGTTGAAATTGCTGATGCTGCCGTTAAAGCTGGCGTTGACGGGTTAACGGCAATAAATACGGTTAGAGCTATGGCAATAGACGTGGAAACAGCCATGCCGATTTTAAGCAACAAGTTCGGCGGATTATCTGGACCAGCCATAAAGCCGATAGCCCTGCGATGCATCTATGAACTTTACGAAAACGTTAAAGTGCCGATAATTGGTTGTGGTGGCGTAGCAAGTTGGCGTGACGCTGTGGAATTCTTGCTGGCTGGGGCATCGGCCGTACAAATAGGCACGGCTATAACAACGAAAGATGCTGATGTTTTTGGCACCATTGTTCGGGGAATAAGAGCCTACCTGAAAAGGAAGAATTTTAGGAGCGTTGAGGAGATTGTTGGCTTATCGCATCGCCGCTAACAAGCATAGAGCTACGCAAATAATAGAAATTGAGGATGTAGGCTTAACGGTTAAGAAGTTCACTTTTAAGGATAGGCTTTGCGCGAGAGCCATGCCTGGACAGTTTCTGATGCTGTGGATTCCAAGCGTTGATGAAATTCCTTTGAGCATACTAGATGTTGAAGAAGAGAAAGTTTCCGTCGCCGTTAAGAGAGTTGGAGAAGCCACAAATGCGCTTCACATGCTAAAAGTTGGCGCAACAGTTGGTGTCCGCGGACCATTCGGCAACAGCTTCACATTAAACTATGGTAAGGTGTTAATGGTTGGTGGTGGAACCGGCATAGCACCGCTGCTTTTCCTAGCAAAAAAGCTTGTTGAAAAAGCGGAAAAACTTGTCTTCACGGTGGGTGCAAAAACAAAAGAGGAGCTACTCTTCATGAGCGAACTGGGAAAAGTTTGCGGCAAAAACCTAATCACCACAACGGAAGACGGAAGCCATGGCATAAAAGGCTTGGCGACAGACCCTCTTAAGGAAATATTAGCTAGGGAAAAATTTGACTTTATTTACGCTTGTGGACCAGAGCAGATGATGCGGAAAGTCTTCGATTTAGCCGAAAAACATGGAATAGCCTTAGAGGCAAGCTTAGAACGCCTAATGCGCTGTGCAATTGGCTTGTGTGGAAGCTGTGTTCTGGGTAGTTACCGCGTTTGCAGAGACGGCCCAGTTTTCAACTCTAATCAGCTCAGAAGCGTTAAGAGCGAGTTTGGGTTTTTGAAGCGTGACTTTTGCGGTAGAAAGGTTCCGCTGGAATAAAATGCCAATAACGCCGCTACATGCGTTGTCGCTAATGTTTCTGTATTTTAGGAATAAAAGGAGATTTGACCCTCTTGCATTGGCTGTTTCATCAACATTTATCGACTTAGAAGCTGCATATTACTTGCTCATCATGGAGCCATTAAATCATAGGATTTGGCATGGCTTTGCATTAGCTCTAACCGCTTATCCAGTACTAATAACGCTTGGAGTTTACGCCGCTGAACGATCATTCACATCACAACTGCAATCCGCATATAACAAGTTGAGGCTTTACACAAAACAAGCGCAGTATCCAGTAGCAACAATTTATCTTTGCAGCTTAATAGGCAGCTTCACCCACATATTCTTTGACATGTTCACGCATAGGGATATGCCTTATGTTTTGTACCCAGCCACCTATGGAAATCCGTTCTATCTAGGAACAACAGCAATAGTTGTGGAATTAATCGTAATTCTGCTTGCACTGTATTCTTGTTTGGAATGGCTAAAGGCAGCAAAACTCAAGAACAACTAACAAGAAAATATAAAACGAATTTCATGGAAATCTATAAACACCCTCTCTATTATGAAATTGCCTTTAGCTTCTTCGACCCAAAAAGGCAAGTTGACAGCTTCGAAGAGATCATCGCGAAATTTAGCAAAACAAAAGTCAAACGCTTCCTCGACGTGGCATGTGGACCAAGCCTTCAACTAAGGGAAATTGCAAGAAGAGGCTACGAAGCTATTGGACTTGACTCAAGCGCGGAGATGCTGGCATATTTACGGCAGAAAGCTATGGAAGAAGGAGTAAAAATTGAAACTGTTCAAGCGGACATGTGCAATTTCAGATTGAAAAGAAAGGTTGACTTCGCATTAATAATGATGGGTTCATTCAGCTTCAAATCAAACGAGGAGCTCCTAAACCATCTTGACTCCGTGGCGTATTCTCTCAAAAGAGGAGGACTATACCTAATCCAAAACATGGCTGTTGACTGGACAAAAGACGCCGAACAAAGCTGGACTATGGAGAGGAATGGAATAAAAGTCAAAGTAACGTACACCACACGATGGAAAGACATGCTTAACCAAATTTACACAGAAAAGATTGTGATGGAGGTAGACGACCATGGAAGACAACTTAAACTCGAGGGGGAGGAGAACTTAAAGTTCGTTTTTCCACAAGAATTTAAGGCTCTTGTAAAGCTTAATGGAAAATTTGAGTTTCTAGGATGGTGGGAAGGGACGGAAAGCACTTGGCATTTGGATAAACCACTTGAAAAAGCCGAAAAACCAACAAATACTAACATAGCACTTCTAAAAAGGAAATAGCCAGTGTTTTAAACATTAAAACACATAAGTATAACTGAGGTTGGCACATGTATGACGTTATTGTAGTGGGCGGTGGACCAGCAGGCTTATCAGCAGCGATTCACTCTGCAAATTTTGGATTGCAAACACTTGTTTTGGAAACTTCTGAGAAAGTAGGTGGAATAGCAACTCGTGCCCGCGGAATCGACAATTATCCTGGCTTTCTAGGGAAAATTTCTGGATTAAGGCTCATGGAAAAAATGGCGCACCAAGCAGAAAGAAAAGGCGCTGAAATTCACACCTTAGAGGAGGTCGTTAGCCTTTCGCTAAATGAGGCTGAGAAAATTGTAGAAACTAGGAAGGACAAGTATCAATGTAAAGCTTTGATTCTTGCAACTGGGAATGGAATGAAAGGTCTGGGCATGAAATGGGAAACATGGATTGGTGGTGGTGTTGCCTATTGTGCAGAGTGTTGCACGCATTATTTTGAGGGAAAGGATATTGTCGTTATTGGTAATGTGAGCGAGGCTTTGAATGAAGCTTTACGTTTAACAACAATCGCCAAAAGCGTTAAGCTCGTTAATCATGCAAACATGATACATATCAATGATGCACAGAGGGAAATCCTCCAAGCAAAAAATATCAACCTAATAGAAGATTTTGTTGGAAAGGAGATTAAGGGCAAACCACCATCAAAAACGCTCGTGCTCCAACACGTCGACAAGCCAAAAACGAAAAAGTTAAAAACAAACATAATTCTGGTTGTTGGAGGCATCAAGCCCTTCGTTTCCGTTCTGCGCAAAGTTGGTATAAAAACTCATAGACAAGGCTGCATAATTGCGGATGAATTTGGAAATACAAACATTGAAGGAGTCTTCGCGGCTGGCGGATGTGCATCAACTGTTAAGGACATAATACCTGCATGCGTTGGGGATGGAGCCACCGTAGCTACATGCGCATGCCTATATTTAGCGTATAAACATCAGCCCGTAAAACTATAGTAATCCATAATTCAAAAAGGTTATATGTTGCCGATGCAATTGTTGTGTATTTGCGGGTGCTTTGGGATGAAAGGTGACCGCCAAATTCAAAGCTAATTTTGAAGAGAGTTTTACCGCTGATTATCGCCCGCTTGAACTTGAAAGAGAAATACGTGAATTTTGGGAGAAAAACCAGATACAGAAGAAGCTAATGGCTTTCAGAGAGAAAAATAATGTAGGCTTTTCTGGTTGGGTTGAAGGACCACCGACGCTTAACGGCATACCACACGTTGGACATGCAAGAGGACGCGTAATGAAGGACTTGCGTTTCAGATGGAAGACTATGCAAGGCTATTTTATGCCCTTTTGGGCTGGATGGGACTGTCAAGGCTTGCCCGTTGAGCTTGAGGTTGAAAAGCTTTTGGGCGTCAAGAACAAGCGTGAACTACTTGAGAGGGTTGGCGAAGAACGCTTCATAGAGGAATGCAAGAAGGCGATTATGCGTTACCACCGCGAATGGGTTGAGGCGGATAAAAAGCTTGGAATATTCATAGACCAGGAGAAGGCGTACTGGACATACTTGGACGAGTACATTGAACGTGAGTGGCAATACCTAAAACGCGCTTGGGAGCAGGGCTTGCTAGAAGAGGGATATTACGTTGTGGCTTATTGTCCAGGATGCCAAACAAGCCTAAGCAGTGCGGAGGTTGGCTACGAAGACTCTTATAGAGAAGTTGAGGACCCATCATTGCATTTTAAGTTTAGGGTTGCAGAAAGCCAGAACGACTATTTCCTAGTTTGGACGACAATGCCCTTCACGCTTATAACGGACACGATGCTTGCGGTTCATCCAGAGGCAGAATATGCCAAAGTTAGGGTTGGCTCGGAAAACTGGATACTAGCCAAAGGAAGGGTAGAACCAGTGATGCAAGAGTTGGACATAGAAAACTATGAAGTTTTGGGGACTGTTTGGGGCAGAGAACTCGAAGGCGTAAAATATGATTATCCATTTAAGGATTTGATTCCGAAACAGGTGGAACTTGAAGGCAAACATCCGCTTGTGCATAGGGTTGTCTGTGAAGATTTTGTGGATATAAACACTGCAACGGGTATAGTGCACTTGTCGCCTGGAAACGGCGAAGAAGATTTCTTCGCCGCGCAGAGGAGAGGAGTTCCGATATTTGCTCCTTTTGATGATGAAGTTAAGTTTACAGCGGATGCCGGAGTATTTGAAGGCATTTTTGCAAGAGACGCTGACGCAATAGTTATAGAGGAACTCCGAAAAAGAGGCTTGCTGGTGTTGGCTAAAACCATAAAGCACGAGTATCCAACTTGCTGGCGCTCGCATCATAAGCTTGTTTGGCTTGCAAGACGCGAATACTTCTTAAGAACAGATAAAATAAATGCAAAGGTTGTTGAAGCTGCAGAAAAAGTGGAATACTATTACGAAAGCCCGAAGAATAGGTTCCTATCATTTCTAAAGGAGGGAAAGCCATGGTGCATATCAAGGGAGCGCGTTTGGGGAACACCACTTCCAATATGGGTTTGCGAAAACTGTGGAGCAAAAACGCTTATCGTGAGTAAGAGGGAGCTACTGGAAAAAGCAATAGAAAAACCAAGCGGCTATTTTGAGCTTCACAAGCCATGGGTTGACCGCATAAAAATAAAGTGCGAGAAATGCGGCGGAAAAATGCAAAGAGAACCATATGTTTTGGATACTTGGCATAACAGCGGCGCATCCCCGTATGCAAGGTTTACAGACGAAGAATTTGTAAAGTATGTGCCGTGCGAATTCCTAACAGAGGGAATAGATCAAACAAGGGGCTGGGCGAACTCGCTTCTGCTGGAGCATGTTATACTTACTGGAAGGGCTGAAGCTCCATATAAGGCGTTCCTATTTCAGGGTTTGGCGCAAGATGCAAAAGGAAGGAAGATGAGCAAAAGTCTTGGAAACATTATAGAGGTAAACAAGCTCCTAGAAAAGTATTCAGCAGACATTTGCAGGTTTTACATGCTGCGTAAGTGCTCACCCATAGACTTTATAAACTTTGATGTTCAAGAGTTGAATCGCCGCCCATACCAAGTCTTGTCCACGCTTTACCATTTGAATAGGTTCTTCGTGCAAAACGCTGAGTACGATGGTTTTAATCCAAAAGTGCACACCCTTGAATGGGCGGAAAACGATGGACTTCTTGAAAAGCCAGATTTGTGGCTTCTCTCAAAGCTTCAGTTGGCAATAGAGCAATGCACAAGTAGGCTTGAGAGGTGCGAGTTCAACTTTGCACTTGCGGTGCTTGAAGACTTCGTGATAGAAACGCTAAGCAGACTTTACGTGCCGATGATTAGGAAGGAGCTTTGGACAGACGACCCAGAAACCCTGAACAGAAGAATGGCAATATACGCCACGCTCTGGCACACGCTGAAAACTGTTCTGCTACTTTTCAATCCAGTAACACCATACCTTAGCGAAGCGCTGTACCAGAAGGTCTACAGAAGACTTGACGAAACATTGCCAGAATCAGTAAACTTCGAAGACTGGCCGAAGCCAAACGTGAAGATGCGAAATAAGGATGTTGAAGAGGAAATAGAGACGCTTTTCAAGTGTGTTTCGCTTACTTACGCGGCTAGGCAATCGGTCAAACTAAAGCGGAGATGGCCCCTGAAAGAGCTTGTGATTATTGCTCCAGAAAAGACATGTAACAAGCTAAGGAATGTTGAAAAATTATTGACCGAACTTGCAAATGTGAAAAGCATAAGGTACATCCAAAAAGTTCCAGAAGACATAGCACAAAAAGCAGAGTGGGCTTTAGCCTCCGAAGGCGAGATGCAAGTGATGCTAAACATCAAACGCGACGAGAGTCTGCTTGGAGAAGGCTTAATGCGAGACATAGCCCGAAGAGTTCAGTCATTGCGAAAGGAGCTTGGTTACATGCCAACAGACGTCTTGAACGCTGTGCGCATCGCTGAACTGGAAAAGGAGAGCATTAGGCTGTTGGAGCCGTACTTGAAGGAAATGGAGGAGCTTGTGAGAGCTAAAAGCATCCATTTACATGAAAGACGTGAAGAAGCTAAAGTTGAATGGCATGAACACCAACTCGACGACAAGAAGGTTTACATTGCGATTTCCTAGTTATCCGCCACAACAAAAATGTATAACCCCAACTTTGCTGTACAACGTTCCATTCAACGATATCGAAGAAAATTCACGCCAGCCACAAACTTTGAGCCAAAGCAGAGCCTAGCAAAAGATAAAATAAAGCCACAACCAAAACCAGAAACCCTAAAATTATTAAATAAACCCATAAAAGCACGTAGAGGGCCGGTAGATCAGCCTGGTACGATCGCCGCCTTCGCAAGGCGGAAGCCGCGGGTTCAAATCCCGCCCGGTCCACTGTTTCGTTAGGCTTATTAGCTCATTTTACAGATTATTGGATGAGGCGGTTTCGGTGAAGAAGCAATTTTTTGCGCTGTTATTGGGGTTTTTGGTTTTGGCTTCGTCTTTGCTGCCGTTTCATATGAGTGTTGTTTATGGTTCTATGAGTTCTGGTTTGAACGATCTTGAGGAGCAGATTGTTGAGCTTGTTAATGAAACTAGGGCTTATGGCTACGACTTGCAGTTGGAAAGCATCGCTCTCGCCCATCCAGATTTTCGTTCTGCTGGTTCTTTAGGCGCGCTTGAAGCAGCTCATTGGATTAAGGCGCAGTTTGAGAGTTTTGGTTTGGATGCTTGGCTTGAGCCTTTCACTTTCAAAAATTGGACATTAAGCGAAAAGCCTTCCCTAATCATTGACGAGGACGGAAACCAAAGCACAACTGAGGATCAGACGGTGATAGAATCTTTTCAATGCGAACATTATAGTTGGCCAACGCCAGATGATGGGGTTTTCGCAGACCTTGTAATTTTGCCGCTGGGAGCGGATTGGAGTGCTATAAATACCACTGGAAAGGTTGTTTTGATTGGCAGAGAGGTGCGAGGCTCTTCTTATGAAAGCGCGTTTGTAAACAAGTTGCATTATCAAAGACCAGCGGCTGTTGTTTTCACATGGTGGGATGAAAGAAAGAACTTCACTCCGCCAATGCATTCTTCGGCTGGTGGACGCCCATTAAGCGGTTTTGGTCCATATTTCTGGGATTGCCAAGTTCCAGTGGGCTTTGTGGACTATTGGGATGGCTTACTAATCAGAGAGAAAGAAGTATACAATGCTGCGCTTTCTGCTAACGTTACCATTAGGGCTGTTATAGGCGATGGAACGCATTACAATGTTGTTGGAAAAATAGGCGGATATGCAAATCCAGAAGAAACCGTGATAATTTCAAGCCACTACGACACTGTTATGTGTGCTGGCTTCTGCGACAACGGGGCTGGAACTGCTGGAATAATCGAAATAGCAAAAGTAATCACTGACGCTATTAACAGCGGTCTTTACCAGCCAAATCGCACACTTCTTTTCATAGCCTTCGCAGCAGAAGAACTGTACCTTGTCGGTTCAGCAAACTACGTGACGCAGCACAAAAGCGAAATGGCGAACATAACAGCCGTAATCAACCTAGACTGCATTGGAAGCGACTACCTATACGTTACGGACACGCCGGGAAGCAACTTGGCACAGAGAATAATAGACGCAGCTCAAGACTTAGGCATAAGCATTACTTTAGAAGACGCTGGTGGTTCAGACCAGGAATCTTTTAGAGTGCCAAGCGACATAAACGATGCCATTTTGTGGTATTGGGGCGTTGATTTGGGCATTTCTGATGCTACGTCAGTATTGTCAAGCGCCATGCTTTGCTCTTATCCGCTTTTCTACAGTGATTTGTGGAATATGGGTGAAGCTGGCTGGATTCACACGGCATACGACAATTCAACCACACCAAACTGGGTTGAGCTTAAAGACCTCGAAGACCACATAAAGGTGGCTCTTCTCGCGGCGATTAGAGAATCTCCAAACCTCATTCCGGAGTTAACACCACTTATGATATTAACTACGCTGGTGGCAAGCACTGTAATCGTGTATTTCTTGGCTAAAAAGAGAATTTTGAAGCGGCAAAAGTTAATTTAGCAAGCGTGCAAAATCGTAAAAGCGAAAGCCTATGCCAATAAAGTATTTTGAAGCATCAGACGTGAAAAAGCGTGTTGACGAAATCGCCTCAACCCTAAACCTATTTCACATAACGCCGCAGTTCGTGTTCTGCGTCAGAAGCAAAGGCTCAAAATCCACGCGCACAATCGCACGTATTCATGGTTTGGGCAAGATTTGGCAAGAAACGCTTAACCTTCCGCCAACATACATTATTGAGGTTATCTCCGAACGTTATGATAGGCTGTCGGAGGAGGAAAAAGAGAAAACGCTGATTCACGAGTTATTGCATATTCCGCATGGCTTTTCTGGCGGTTTCAGACCGCACAAGGGTTACATAAGCCGCGAAAAGGTTGAGCAGCTCTACAAGAGGCTAAAACAAAATAGGAATAAGCAGAATTCGTGGTGAAGGTTTTTAAGCAGCCAAAATGAATGAGAAAGAAAAGCTCCATGGGATGAACCACGGCTAAACACGAACTAAAAAGCTTATGGCATAACGGCGTGTACGTTCCGCAATTCGAATACAAGGGATTCCAAATAAAAATAAGAGGACACACCGTAAAACTTGGTCCAAAAACAGAGCAGATGGCAATCGCCCTAATCAAAAAGGTGCAGTCCGCATCTCCGCCAGACAAAGTCTTCTACAAGAACTTTATCCAAGATTTTCTTCGGCAGCTGAAAATAGAAAACCCACAGCTAGAATTCCTCGACACTTTCCATGCTGAACACTTGAAAAGTATAGAGGAAAACGATTTTCAGCCACAAGCAACAGTCCAATCAGAAATTGATTTTTCAGAAATTCTCGCTTACTTGGAACAGGAGAAGCAGAAGAAGCAGAATTTGACAAAAAGCGAGAAAAAGAGGCTTGCGAAACAACGAAAAGCCCAAAGAGAAGAGCTAAAGAAAAGGTTTGGCTACGCCATCGTGAATGGAAGGCGAATAGAAATTGCAAACTGGACAGCCGAACCATCATGCATATTTGTTGGAAGGGGCGACCACCCGAAAAGGGGCAGATGGAAAGAAGGACCAAGCGAAGAGGACATTATCCTAAACCTTTCGCCAGACGCGCCTAGACCGCCTGGAAACTGGAAGGACATCGTTTGGGAGCCAGATAAGCTTTACATTGCAAAGTGGCAAGATAAGCTAACCGGCAAAATAAAGTACGTGTGGTTTTCCGATTCAGCATTCGTAAAACAGAGAAGGGAATATGAAAAGTATAGAAAAGCTGAAAAACTCGGCGATTTAATCCCCAAAATCGAAGAACACATAATGAAGAACCTTAATGCGCGGGACGAGGAAAGACGAAAAGTGGCAACTGTAAGCTGGCTAATTCACGCGCTAAACATGCGTGTCGGCGACGAAAAAGACCCAGGAGAAGCGGACACCGTCGGCGCCATAACATTGCGACCAGAACACATCAAAATAGACGGTAATATATTGCATTTTGACTTTTTGGGAAAAGACGCAGTCAGATGGGAAAAATCCATAAGGGCGCCGCAATCTGTGATTAAAAATATTGAACATTGCATGAAAACATGCAAAGAGTACTTGTTCGAAGGGATAAACTCAAAGAAAGTTTCACGGTTCCTCTCAGAAAAGATGAAGGGTTTAACAGCCAAGGTTTTTAGGACATGGAGAACAACGAAGGCTGTGAGGGAATACCTAGAAAAATGTGAGGTTAAAGAGACAGATCCAGAATACGTGAAACAGTTCCACGCGAAAATGGCGAACCTTGAAGGCGCAAAAGTAGCCAACCACAAGAAGAAGGTTCCAGCAAACTTTGAAGAGCGACTCGCAAAAAAGGAGGCTAGACTTAAGGAGTTACAGCTTCAACTGAAAGAAAGAGCAGAAAAGGGGAAGAGCACGGAAGCGATTATGACGAGGATTGAAAAAGTGAAGTTTGACATCGCCTTGATGAAGGAAACTAGAGAATGGAATTTGGGGACTTCGCTTAAGTCCTACATTGACCCGCGGGTTTATGCGCAGTGGGCTGCAAAAGTGAAATTTAACCCCGTAAAGCTTTATCCAAAAACTTTACAGAAAAAGTTCAGCTGGGCATTAAAAGAACTGATAAGAATGTATAATGCTCAAAAAGTTTAATGCTCCTACAGCTTCTTCACCATAGTATAACTATAGATTTTAAAGTTAAAATTCTCATACAGCTTTATGGCGTTTGTGTTCTTTGCCAGAACGGAGAGAAACACGCTGTCCACACCCAACTCCTTCACCCTCCCAAGAAATTCTACAATAAGTCTCCTTCCCGTGCCTCTCCTACGAAATGTGGGCAAAACATAAACATCATTTATCACGCCCACAATTTTGGAAGTTTCTAAGGGAAAATCACGTCTCACGCTGGCGAAGAGAAACCCAACAATCTTCCCCTCGCTTCTGGCAACAAGCAATAAGCCCTTTTCACAAGCCAAGCTTTCACGCACAAACTTAAACCACTTGTTACTGTTAGCTTCTGATGGCGTTATGAAAGGCTCAATTTCAAACGTCTCGCGAGCTAAACCTAGCCAGAGCTCTTTTAGTTCCGCGGCAAAATTTTCAACATGCTTTAAAGAACACGCAAAAATTTCAGCTTCACAGTTCATCCTAAACCACACACTGCATAGAGTGATATTTAGAAAAATAAGCTTACTCTACCCATTAATGGCTTTCCATAATGCTTCAAGTGCCAATTGCAAGTTTGGATTCTCAGGATTTATGTTGCCGAGTCCCAGCCTAATCATACTTGAATTGACAATTGTGTAGCCGCTTTTGAATAGAAAGAAGGCGCCTGGCACTGGTGCCACGCAGTGTTTCGGTATCGCCGTTTCATTAACCCACTTGTAAGTGTCTTTTATTGGCGTTTTAACCCAGTAGGTGATGCCAAACTTGTTCTGAAAATACTCAAATTCCTTTGCATCAAGCCATTCTTCAGTTTCCCTTTTAAGCGCGCTCCACCTAAGCTTGTGTCCCTCAAGTTTTCGAATGTCATCTCTCAGCAGTTTTGCCGCTATGAATTGGACCATGTTAGAGCTGTTTCCAATTGTGCCTAGCGTATCAGCGTAAAGCTCATCAACAAGCTTTTCTGAAGCTAAAGCCACACCAAGCCTTAAACCGCCCAAACCATAAGCCTTACTGAAGCTTGTGGTTGTTATTCCAAACTCTTCATCAATCGAGAAAGCAGTTTGTATGCTTACCCTTTCAAACTCCGCGTATATCTCATCGCACAACACGTAAAAGCCATATTCTTTGGCGACAGCCATAACTTCGCTTAAATCGCTTTTTGTGGCTACTGCCCCACTTGGCGCATGAGGATTCGTAATAACAAGTAGTCCAGTTTTGTCTGAAACAACCTCCCGCAGAGCATCAGCGTCAAGCCTATAACCATCTTCCGCTTTTCGCTCCAGCCTCTTTACACGAGGAAAATATTCTTGAACTTGACGCAGCAGTGGCTCGTATGTGGGATACTCGACAACAGCCTCTTTTTTGCGGCTCTTTTCGGCTAATACCATTATTATGCGCACGTTTTGACCAGATGCACCGTCACTTGAAATGAACACGTTTTTAGGCTCCACGCCATATCTTCTTGCTAAAAGTTTGGCTGTTTCTGGGTTGCCGTGAGCATAGTTGACGCTTAAATCAACTTCGCCCAATGTCAAGTCAAGTTTCAGATAGGCGAGACCACTCGAACGGAAATCGAACTTTACAGTTGGAACTTTCACGTACCATTCAAGGTAAAGCGAGTGCCACTTCATTTCGATGCCCGAATAATGCTGGGCTATTACAAAAATAACCTTTTTCGCAAATTTTACATCTAATTGATTTTGACGCCTACTGATTTTGCAGTTTGAACCGAAGGATGGCTGCGATTCCACCGAAGGAGTTTTTGAGCATGTGCCCCTCCTCGGTTTCGCTCGAGATTATCTCCACTTCGGTGTTTGTGTACTCAGCCAACTGTGCAAAATTCTCTATCAACTCTTGAGTTTCAGCTATTGCCAATGATGGCGCATTACATTTTGGACAAGGCTTACCGGAAAGGCTCTGCTCGAAATTCGTAAGCATTTGACCTTTAATGGTTTGCTGTTCTTGGTAGCCGCATGCACTGCACTTCACCGTGACGCGTACAATGTCAATTCCTTCTGAAAGGAGCAGCGTCCTAACGGCTCCAGCTTCTAAGGCTTTTCGCACTTCCTCTTCGCCGTATGTTGCCAGTCCAGTGTCGTGTCCAATCTCGTATAGAAATTGCTGAACAAGATGCCTCTCCTCGATATAGCGCACTTTGCGCATTATTTCTGGAGCCTTGTCAACAACCTCTTTAACGCCTTGCTCGCCAACATAAGCCGTGTCCACAACATCCAAAACCTTCTCTTTTAACATGTAATTAAGGTAATCGCCCTTCTCAAAATCATACTTCGTCGGTCCTGGACCAGCAATTATAAGTCCCTTCAAATCCCCTATCGGCAGAAAAGTTTCATTTGCGTGTTCGCCTACACGCCTAAAATAGTCTTGGAGGCGCATCTCCCTAAGCCTCTCATATCGTCTGGCTGACTGCCCGCCAGCACGGGTTTTTCCAGGCACGCCTGAGCTTATTTCCCTGACTATTTCGAGTCTTCTTCCGCGGAGTGTTGCAAGCGTGGCATCTGAAGAGTCTATTAGGATTATGCCGTAAGTTTCTTTTTCGCGTAAAAGTTCTTGCAAATGTTCGGTGTGAAATCGCGAGTCGCAGCGGTAGAGGTAGATGTTTATTGGTTCTGGCGGAATTATCACGTATGTTTCGATTTTCTCGCTTCCAGTGCCGTTCTGTGGAATGGCTCCGCAAAAGATTACGAGTCCAGTTTCTGGAGTTTCCTTGAAGAGTTTTAGGCGTTGCTGAACTTTCACGATGGCGTCTTGAACATTTTTGCGTGTAGTCGTGGATTTGATGTTTGAGGCTGTCCCATACTCGTCTCTAAGCATATTCATGACTTCGCTTATCTGCTTTCCAGGCGGGATATAAAGCGAAACGAGTTCTGTTCCGCGCCCTTCTTTATTGGCTAGAGTCATCAGTGTCTTTTTGAGTCTGAACAGTTCAAGGGATGTCCTTTTTGTTGTGCTCAACTGTTTCTCACTGATTACGCTTTAGCCAAAAGCTAGATGGCACTGTGTCAAATAAAAGTTTAGGAAAAAAGAAGCCTAAACGATTTCCAAAACTTCTTTCAGAAAAGCCTTGTATGGACCAAGCCTTCCGCCATAGTTACCAGCGGAAATCCTAACAACCCCAGGAACCTCAGCAGCCGCCTTAACTCCAACACCCATAGCCCTCTTAACCACATCCACGGTCAAGCCGTTAATCACAATCTCGTAAACGCAATTAACGTCTTGCGGCAACTGCGAATCTTGGACGACAGCCTTTAACCCTGGACAGAACGGATGATTCGTCGACGCTTTAAGCTTATACTTTAAAGAGCCAGCCTTTGAGCCAGAACGGCAGATTCCACCTGGAAAAGGGAGTATCACATCTTTGGCTTTTGCCTTTATGGCTTTAACGGCTTCTTCGGCGGCCATAAGCCCAGAAAACTTGTCCCGCGCTAAGATAAGGAAGTTTCCGCCAGCAACAGCTTCAGCTGCCCCAAAAGAATCTTCAACTATGAACTCGCCTTCCATTACTGGGATTTTCCAAACCTTTCTATCTCCGACGATGCCTTTCCTTTGGAACCCATCGCCGAAATACCTTATGCTTCTCCCAACCTTCAGACGCCTTTTAGCGTTTGGCGTCGCGTCAAAAGCGGCTGTTGTTGGACAAGTCATTACGCATTGTCCTATACGCAGTATCAGCTGATTCTTCAACTCAATCCTATTCCTATTATAAACTTGAATCAACACGCCAACACGCTTGTCTGGAGTTTCTTCCGCTGGGACAATGCGCTCAATCCCAGCCTCCGCGGGAGACATTATAACGCTTGTAGCGAAGCCCGTCGCAACCTCAGCAGCTTTCAAAGCCCACTTCTCGCTGTCAGCAGTTATAAGCACACGTCCAGCCCAAAGCGGAAACATCTCAGCAAAAGTGTCAACAATCTCGCATGTGACACCATTTTCAGTTTTATAAAGAAAGGTTTTTTCGCTCATAAGGACCACTTAATTATGGCAGCCAATGTTTTTGCGGCTCAACCTTTTGATTGCTTTTCTCTTTAAGCTTTTCAGTTATCAGTTTTTTGGCTATTTCATAAGCCATTTTATAGTCAAAAACGCCTTTTGGTTCCTCAGCAGCCCTCTTAATCAGCTCAACCTCAACCTTGTTTTTTAGTTTTCCAATGGCTAAAGCACCTATCCCGAAAACTTTCGGCAGAAATTCTTCCCCTTCAGCCTTTGACTTTAAACCCTCAACACCTAGCGGTGGAATGGCGTTAATATCAGCAACTATTCTACATTTTCTGCCATACTCTTTAAGCACGTCCAATGGAAGCAGTTGCGTTCCAGCAGCACCAGCCGACAAAACTATATCCGCGTTTTCTATGGCTTTTCCAATTTCATCTGGAGTTTGAGCTTCAACTCCCCGGGCTCGCTCTTCTTCAAATTCCTCATTAATTTTCACTGCTATGGAAGAAGCTTTTTGAAGCTCACGCGACGTAACAATAACATTCGCCTTTTCAGAAGCATAAAGCCTCGCAGCAGTCTGACCTACTGGTCCAGTTCCAGCTAGAACAGTAACATTCTTGCCTTCTAAACCTCCAAAGCTCTTTTCGACTGAAAGTTCCAGTGTTTTTGCTACTGCAGCGCTTGCCGTTGTGTACGCGCCTCGCGGGTCAACTATTACTGAAAGTTCAAAGGGTGGAAACATGCATTTTTTGGCTCTTTCCAAAATTTCGTTCACCATTTTGAAGTCGCGTCCGTTTATGAAAATTTTCGTGTGCCTTGCGCCTTCTGGTCCCCTTGGAAACATCGCGTCATAAACTATTTTTTCAGCGTCCTCAGCGGTTACACTTTCGTACTTCAATATTGTGGCATCTGGAAAGGTGTCTATCGTTGTTAGTATGTCGAATGGACTTGCGTGTTTATCTGTGTCCAAAAAGATGAAAACCGTTTTGAATTGTTCAGGCAAACTAACACCTCTTTTCAATTATACTATAATTGCCACGTTTAAAAATTGTCATTGTTGAACGCTACGTCCACTGGCTTAAATACAAAGTCAAGTTA
Organism: Bathyarchaeia archaeon; assembly: GCA_038883655.1. Lineage (GTDB taxonomy): Archaea > Thermoproteota > Bathyarchaeia > Bathyarchaeales > Bathycorpusculaceae > JAVZLQ01. Next base: position 69,566 of record JAVZLQ010000002.1, on the reverse strand, counting down.
GTTCTTATATTGCACAGAAGGTGAGCGTAGTGACTGAAGTTGTAGAGAAGGGCTTAAGGAAAATTGGCATTACGGTTTCAAAGCCTGTTTTGGCAGTTCTCTGCATAATATTCGGCATCCTAGTAATATTGATACCAGCATTAATAGGAATAATAGTTGGCATATTCCTAATAATAGAAGGCGTACTGCTCATAACAGAATACTTTGAATTGCAAAAACAACAACAGCAACAACCACCACCGCCACCACCACAATAGAATTTTCATTTCACATGCTTCACGTTTTGTTCGCTTACCAAGAGTCTAAGTTTTAAAAGGCTAATCAGCAAAGGTACGCCTACAGCAAATGAAACGATAACCACGATTAAATCTTCGATATAAGAGGCAGCGGCAGCTTCAACAAAAATAGCGTAAAGGCTTTCAAAAGTGCTAAAGTAAGTGAATAAGGTGTATAGCCCGCATGGGATTAGGAGGAATATCCTAATCAGTGAATCTGTTGCTATGCAAACGAAGGAAATCAATGCAATTTTAATGGGTAAACGCTCAAAACTAATGTTAAACAAATTCCCGCCTAATTTGGCTGTTGGGTAAATAAGTAAAAACGCAAGTAGTACATCAAGAATCGTCCACAAGGGAAGACCTTGCCCAAACGGGTTTCCGTAAGGATGAATGAAATACGCCAATAAAGTTACTGCATATAAACCTAAAACGGGTTTCCATCTCGCCTTTGCCAATAAACCAGCCGCTAGAACGCTAACTGGTTCAGCGATTATGCCGAACATCCAAAACTCATCAGGCCTTATTATCCGCGCAATCAAGGAACCTATCAGCGCTGCGGCAAAACCCAATTTTGGGCCTAGGATTATGCCTTCCGTGGATTCTAGGTATATTCCCCAGTTTCGCCACAAACCAAATGACATAAAATATAGTATGGTGTGCAACGCTGCAAATATTGCCGTTAGGCTTACTTGAAAGCTTCGCATTCGACCACTTTTAAGTGGATTAAACTCAAAATTTTAAGTGGATTAAACTCAAAAATTTTGCTATTTGATTCCGCCGAGTATTAGTGATGCGGTGACGGCGATTATGATTATGGCTAGTGTTTCGCTTAGGGTTATTTTCCAGTGTACTTTTGTTCTTTGGGAGCGGTATCGCACGAGGAATATGCCTATTATTGTGCTGACTATTCCCAGAGAGATGATTAGGCTGAAGGATTGTGGAAGCGTTAAATAGGCGACTATGGGTGTTATGCCCGCCAGAAATGTTGTGGTACTTGCTATTAACGCAGCGTAAATGTTTGACCTATTAATTTCCTTTCGCAAGATTATGAACAGTTGCCTAACAAGTTTTAGGGATTTATCTCTCTCAACTTTGTCTGGGATGTCGCTTAGGCTATGGTCTATCAGCGCTTTAAGCGTAAGCAAGTCTGCAAGGTCTTCGGTTTTTCCGCCAAGAAGGAAGCTGGAAAAGTTTGTTATTGCAACTGCTGCTAGGCTTAAAATCGCAGCGAAAGCCGCCATGTTTGTTGAAAGATTAGCTATAAACGCTGAAAGGACAGCCACAAGTCCTGTTATTGAGCCGTCTGCTAAACCAGCAACAACCTCCAGAATTGGCTCCCTTTTCAAAAGCAGGTTGCGCCATTCCCTACTCAACCTTAAACCCTTTTCAGTCGGCTTGATAATTCCGCCATCATTAACCAGTAAGCCCTCTTTGCTCATTTCATCCAACGCTTCTTCAATATCCTTTATATCAACACAAACATAGCCCGCGCAATACTTGTCTACTCTACGTTTTAGCCAATTCTTGTCTAATGGGCTTCCTTTGCCGAGGCTTAAGAGCGCAATAACACGTATAATGTCTGGTAACTCTTGTATCTCAAACGACAATTCTACGCACGGTCTCCTAACACGCTTAAAAGTCTACTCTTGTTCAATAATTATCTCAGCACCTTTTCTAGCACAAATTATGCAAGCCATGCAATTTTCGGTCTTGTATACCGCAACTGTTTAATATAAAGATTTATGATTTTAGCCTATTCTTTCGAGGCGAAAGGAACATGGAACTCGCGGAAACTCTAGAAAAACTTTCTAACGCATGTGGAGTTGCTGGAAGAGAAGAAGAAGTTAGAAAACTAATGAGGAGTATGCTGGAAAAGTGCGCTGACGAGGTGAAGGAGGATAAGCTTGGAAACGTTATAGCGATAAGGAAGGGCGAGAAAAACGCGCCCAAAGTCATGCTTGCAGCCCACATGGACGAGATAGGCCTACTCGTAAAGACAATTTCGAAAGAGGGATTTTTGCAGTTCGCGAAGATAGGTGGAATAGACGACCGCATACTGTTAGCCCAAAAAGTTCTGGTCTACACGGAAAAAGGTCCACTTCACGGAATTATTGGTTCAAAACCGCCGCACATACAGAAGGAAGAGGAGAGAAAGAGAATCATGACATACGATGAACTTTTCATAGACATAGGTGCAGGAAGTCAAGAAGAAGCCAGAAAAATAGGCGTAAAAATCGGAGACCCAGTGGCTTTTGACATAAAATTTGCAAGAGTTAACAAAGATGTTGTTATTGGAAAGGCTTTCGACGACAGAGTTGGATGCGCAGTAATGGTCGAAGCGATGAAGCTCCTCAAAAACGCGGAATGCACAGTATACGCCGTTGGAACAGTACAGGAAGAAGTTGGGCTAAGGGGAGCAACAACCGCAGCCTTCGGAATAAATCCGGACGTGGGCATAGCGTTAGATGTAACAGTCGCGGGCGACATGCCAGGCGTAAAGGAGGTTGAAGCGCCAATAAAGCTTAGGAAAGGTCCAGCGATAGAGGTTGCTGACATGGGCTTAATTACGCATCCAAAAGTCTTACGTTTACTTATTGATGCAGCTGAGGAAAATAAGATTCCATATCAACTTGAAACTGGATTGCCGGGTTCAACAGATGCAGCGCGCATTGCATTAACTCGTGAAGGTGTGCCGAGCGGCGTAATATCAGTGCCAACACGCTATATACACAGCCCCACATCGTTACTCAGTCTGAAAGATGCGGAGAACGCCGTAAAACTCACAGTTGCCATGATACAAAAGATTCCAAAATACTTCTAACTTTCCCGTTTTATGGGAAAAATAGCATAATCATTTTAAATTTAAACAAACTTTTTTATGCTGAAATGAACGCACAGAAAAATTTTGAGTTTCTGGAACATACAGCAGACGTTTACATTGCAGCTTATGGTAGGGACTTGACTGAAGCCTTTGAGAACGCAGCCCTTGCCATGTTTGAAGTTATGACGGATACAAAAAGTGTTAATCCAAAGGTTAAGGACTTTGTGGAGGTTGCGGCGCATGATGAACAAGCACTTCTTTACAGTTGGCTTGAAGCATTGCTGGTGAAATTTGAGCTAAACGAGATGCTTTACTCAAAATTTAAAATTCAAAACTTAACGGAAACCTCAGATGGTTTTAGGCTTAAAGCTGAAATTTGGGGAGAAAAATTTAGCCCAGAAAAGCATGTGCAAAAGGTTGGCGTAAAAGCCATAACATATCACATGATGGAAATAATCAAAAAGCCTGGAAAGGTCATCTTAAAGTTTATACTTGACATTTAAACGCTAAGCGATTAGCTTTAGCCTTTTCAAGCCTTTGATGATTTCTTCTACGGCGACTTCCGGAGGCATTTCAAGCGATTCCGTTTTAAACTCAACGAATGGAACGCCTTTCCCCCTGTAATATTCAAGTATTGGTTTCGTTTGCTGCTCATAAACTTCAATTCGCCTCTTTATAACTTCTGGAGTGTCATCAGAACGCTGGTAGAGTTCTCCGCCACACTTGTCGCATACCATGTCAACCTTGGGCTTCAAGTATCTTAAGTTGTAAACTTCTCCGCATTTTCTGCAAATCCTCCGCGCTGAAAGGCGTTCAATGATTATCCAGTCTGGAACTACCAACCGAATTACCACGTCTATCTTGGCAATTTTTTCTAGCGCCTTCGCCTGCTCAATTGTACGCGGATAACCATCCAAAATGAAGCCCTTGCCGCTTGGAATTTTCCTCATACGCTGTTTTAGAACTTCGATTACAACATCGTCTGGAACAAGCAAACCCTTCTCCACATAGCCCTTCACCTTATGTCCTAGCGGTGTATCCTCCTTTATAATCTCCCTAAAAACATCCCCAGTAGCAATGACATCAACGCCAAGTTTAGATTGCAACCGCGAAGCATAAGTGCCCTTTCCTGAACCAGGCGCACCGAAGATTATGACTTTAACCATTTCCGTTCACTCTGAACATGACTTCTGTATTTCCATAAGAGAGCAGTAGATTGATAATTAAGTATTGCTGTTTGCAGCGTTTGAAAATTTCTAGAGAGGGTATCCAATTTATCTGTGTAACAAGAGCTAAATTTGATGTTCATCAGCCAGTTCTCACTATAAACACAAGGTTAAACTAAAGCGTATAAGTAATTGAAATTACAGCGGCGGTTAACATGAAAATTTTAGGCGTCTCCGGTTCTAATAGAAAAGGCGGTAACTCTTATTTTCTTCTTAAAGAAATGCTTGAAAACACCTCGCCAGTTGAGACGAAAATCGTTCAAATTGGGGAATTGAATATTAAGCCTTGTGAGCTCTGTTTCGAATTTTGCGCCATAAAGCCTTTTGAATGCGCAATTAAAGATGATTTTCACGTGTTGTTTGAGGAGATAAAATCTGCAGACGGCATAATTTTTGCTTGTCCCTTCTATTTTTACGTTCCATCAAAATTCCAATAAGCCTTAGAGAGAATTAGCTGCCTAGACTATTTCACTCAAAAGAATCATGGAGAAGTTAGAGTTTAATAACTTTAGCGTATTAAGAACGTTATCTCCTTTATTGTGGTTTCTGGCACAAGCGCTTTACCTTTTCGCTTACTGAACCTGACAAAGCCAAATTTGCTTAGGACTTTTAAATCTTCATAAACGTTTTTCACGTTGCGTCCAACTTTTTGGGCGAAATCGTTTATCGAGTCAACCCTTAAAACTGCGAGTTGATAAAGTAGTTCTATCCTTTTAGGCGTAAGCAAAGCTGCCTGCTCAGGCTTAAACTCCCTAATTTCCTCAGTTGTATAGTCGAGTTGTCCCTCCTCCACATAGCCCCTATAGCTGTCTACTAGTTCTGCCCATTCAAAATAGGCTTTAGCAAGTTTGCCGCTCAGCTTTTTCTTGAAAAAGGCTTCTTCAAACCTTTCAAAGTTCATGCCGAAATCCTTTTCAAAACCTTTTATTCGCTCTCTAACCTCTTCTGGCGTTAGTTCTCGAACTATTTTGATTAGCATCTCTTTCACAGGTGATAATGCTTTATGATTTATTTAAAAGGGTTCATTGCAAAACGTTTAAACAATCGAGCGCTGAAAACCATGTTTCTAAGAGCGCGCATGTGATGCATGATGCGAGTAACGAGACTGGAAGATTACTTGTACTTGGTGGATTTGGAACCTGCTGGAATTGAAAATTTCATAGCAAGCTACATACTCAAGGGAGAAAAAACAGCAATAATTGAAACTGGTCCAACATCATCAATATCAAATTTACTTCTAAGCCTAAAACAGTTAGGCATAAAACCAGAAGATGTGGCTTACATTGCGCTTTCTCACATTCACCTAGACCACGGCGGAGGCGCTGGAACGTTAATAAAGCATCTGCCAAAAGCAAAAATCATAGTTCACCCAAGGGGAGCGCCGCATTTAATCAACCCAGAAAAGCTTTGGGAACAATCAAAAGCAGTTTTAGGAGAGATAACGAAAATTTACGGCGCGCCAGAACCAGTTCCAAAAGAGCGAGTAACTCCAGCAGTTGACGACACAACAATTGATGTTGGAAACGACGTTGCCATCAAAATTGTCGAAACTCTTGGACATGCTTCACACCATTTATGTTATTATGATCCACTAAGCAACGGCATTTTCACTGGAGACGCAGCGGGCATATACCTAAACACGCTTGACGTAATCGTGCCGACAACACCTGCACCTTTTTACTTAAACGTCGCGCTAAATTCAATTAATGCGCTGATTCGCCTAAAACCAAAATTCTTGTATTATAGCCACTTTGGCAAGGCAGAAAACGCTATCGAAAAACTCCAAACATACGCGAGGCAAATTCGACTTTGGGAAAGCATTGCTAGACAAGGTGTGGAAAACGGAGATACGTTAGAAGCCATTAAGGAAAGTATAATTGAGCGTGATGACGCGGTTAAGAGGGCGCTAAAGTACTTGACAACGCACCCAATTCTAAGCGAGACAACATTGAAAGAAAGCTTGGAAGGCTTTATCGATTTTGTTAGGAAAGAAAGGGTTTCGACTAGTTGAACGTTTTGGTTTAAACACCAAAATTCCTTATATTTTAGCAAAGTTACTTCATAGGGTAGGTGAAGGAAATGGAAGAAGGAGAAGGACGTCCACCAACAGAAAAGGTTCCACTTGAAAGAATAGACGATTACACATGGCGCATTCCAAAATATAAGCCGGGCATGCGAGTTCCAGGAATAATATTCGCTAATAGGGACTTGCTTGAGAAAATGCAAACCGATAGAACGCTTGAACAGTGTGTAAATGTTGCCCATTTACCAGGCATATACAAACACTCAATAACATTGCCAGACGGACATGAGGGATATGGCTTCCCAATAGGAGGCGTTGCAGCCACAGACTACGAGGAAGGCGTAATCAGCCCAGGCGGAGTTGGCTACGACATAAACTGTGGAGTCCGCCTATTAACAACAAACTTGTTTGAAAAGGACTTAAGACCAAAACTTGTAGAGTTGACAAACGTGATTTTCGATAATGTTCCATGTGGGCTTGGAAGCCGCAGAAAAGACTTCAGGGTTACCGAACACGATTTGGATAGGCTTGTTGTTGAAGGTGTCCAATGGGTAATCGACCAAGGATTGGGATGGGACGAGGACGCGGAACACTGCGAAGAACGAGGATGCATGAAAAACGCGGACCCAGACAAGGTTTCAACAACAGCCAAGAACAGAGGACTAACCCAAATCGGCACTTTGGGCTCTGGAAATCACTTTCTAGAAATTCAGAAAGTTGATAGAATCTACGACTCCAACACTGCAAAGGCTTTTGGAATAGAAGGCGAAGGACAAATAATCGTAATGATTCACTGCGGCTCCCGCGGCTACGGGCATCAAATATGTTCTGATTATTTGCGGGTTATGGAAAGGGCAGTGCACAAATACAAGATTGTCCTACCAGATAGGGAGCTTGCATGCGCCCCAGGAAAAAGCAACGAGGCTGAAGATTATTATAAGGCGATGGCTTGCGCCGTAAATTATGCATTTGCAAACCGTCAAGCAATAATGCATTGGGTTAGGCAAAGCTTCAAGCAAGTTTTTAAGCAAGACCCAGAAAGGTTCGGCTTGAAACTCATCTACGATGTGGCGCATAACATTGCGAAAATAGAAAATCATCGCATTAATGGCGAACAAAGGAAAGTTTGGGTTCACAGAAAAGGCGCAACAAGGGCTTTCCCACCTAACCACCCAGAAATCCCAGCAGACTATAGAGCGGTTGGTCAGCCAGTCCTTATACCTGGAAGCATGGGAACAAGCTCTTGGCTTTTGGTCGGCACGGAAAAAGCCATGCAAATAAGCTTTGGTTCAACGGCACATGGTGCTGGAAGAATGCTTAGCAGAAACGCTGCAAAAAGGAGGTTCTGGGGCGGAGACGTGAAGAAAGCCTTAGAGCAACGTGGAATATACGTTAGGTCTGCAAGCTCAGTGGTGCTTGCTGAGGAGGCTGACCCTGCCTACAAAAACGTTGATATCGTGGCGGATGTAAGCGACAAGGTTGGGATTGCCACAAAGGTTGCCAGAATGGTGCCAATAGCTGTTGTGAAGGGCTAACGCCACCCGTTACACCTATATTTCCTTAAATGAACGTTAGGCAAAAGCGTTAAGCCTACAAGACGCATATTTTCATTGAAAGTGATGTATAAGCTGATTATTCAAACATTCGATTTTAGTTATGGCTTTTTAGAAGACATTAGCACAAACGCCAAATCCATATATAAAATAGAGATTGTTGAAATTCCAGCTAATAGGACGCTTCCTGAACAAATCCTTCTTAAACCAAAAAGTCTGTTAGCAAAGTTTTTCATGAAGGGCAGAAAGATGGTTTACATCAACGATTTGTTGGATGAGTTAAAAAGGTTATTTTGCGTCCATCCAGGAACGATTTTGCTTGCGATTTTGCCACATTACGTTCTTGGTCTTGGAGAAAGCCTTGTTGGGTTAACTCCAGAACCACGCATTTCCATAGTTTCAACCTACAGCATTGATAAAAAACACTTGTTTGAGGCTTGCATCGGGATAAGCCTACATGAAATTGGACACGCTTTGGAACTAGGACACTGCAAAGTTAAGGGTTGCCTAATGAAGGCGCCGTGTAAACCCGAAAACTTTTACGGGGGCGTTTACATGCTTTGCAGAAAACATCAACTAGAAATTGAAGAAATTTCACGCTTGAAGAATGAAGGCAAAGCCAAAGGCGATAACACTTTAAGATAGAATATGAAAAGGCTTTCATATGCAAGAGACTGAACCCCTTAACCTATACCTCGTAAAGAACCTGAGGGGAATCCTCTACTTTTCGTGCGATATTGACCCAAAAGTCGAAATCGACTGGTTGAAGGGAAAATTTAGGTATAGGGAGATCGGCGTTTCAGAAAGTTTAGGGATGAAACTTAACCAAAAATGGAAAAAGCTAGCTGTTCTGCCAAAAATCGAGGACGACGAAACCTTGGATTCGCTTCTTCAAGCCTCAAAGTTCATATGCCCACTAATAATTTTGAAGGAAGAAAGCCTAAACGCCTTCAAAAACGCCGTGGTAGTCAGCCTAAAAACGAAGGAAAAGTTAAGCGATAAAGACTTGAAGTTTAACATTCGCCTTGTCAACTACGCCATAACAGACTTTTATTTGAAGTCCATCGAGCTTGCAAAACTCTCTGACATGGATGGTAGAAGGAAGCTTGCCGAGCAGGATTTGAAGAGGTTTTGGAGAATTAAGCCAAGTGAGGAAGGAAAGACAATGATTGCCTACGTAGACCCGCTTCTGATAAAGCCCAAAATAATGAACCCTACATTCATGAGCGTAGTGCCATGTCTAATACTTGATTTTTAACAGACCTTTAACCAGATTTTCTTTCAGACCGCAATTTCCGCTCTTCAGCCGCATGGGTTTTATGCAGTTCCTTCATGTACCAGCTTCTTTCTCTGGCGTAATGAATGCTGATGGCAATTCCTAGAAAAAGTAAAACAAGACCCGTTAAAGTCAGCGACAATCCAAGAAGGCTGTATGGATGCGCCGTCAGGTGGTAAGGAATTATTAGGAACCACTCTGGATTTTCAACCATCACGACGGTTTCGATTAGACCGCCGACGAAGAACACGGAGCCTATTATGATTATCAAGTATCCTATAGTCTCATTGTGTCTTGACTCTTCAGCTTTCTCGTGAAGGTACTCGCTAAAAAGCATGAAACCACGATTTAAGCAGCAAAACTGCACTTCTATAAGTTTTATTGCAGACTCCGAATACCCAAAACCCTATTGCTTATATTAAAAATCTCGTTAATAATTCAGATAAATAGACACAAGCAGTTGTGGCTCATAATGCCAATCAAAGATGAATGTGGAATCTGCGGCAGAGTTCTGCCATATCGCTATTTAAGAACATGCCAAAGATGCGGACGCTTATATTGCGTAGACTGCATGGTTCCAGAAGTTTCAACAGGCGACACGCGTAGGATGTTTTGCCTAAACTGCGCCAGAAAAATTGTATCACCAAAAATTATGGGCAAATACGACGGCTTAAAGAATCACCTAAAGTTTAGGGCAGCCTTCACAGATACTGTAAGGCTTTCCTTCGCCCAAATAGACGGAATAATAGGCGATAACTTGCCAATAAGCGCCTACAAAAATGAAAGCTGGTGGAGCAACTCGCCGACCAGCGCACATGCCAAAGCGTGGCTTGACGCCGGATGGAAGGTGCAAGAAGTTGACTTGAAAAGTGGTTATGTTATTTTCCGAAGATTTAAAGAGTTGGTGACAAGCCGCAAAACCGAAAAACGCCAAAAAACTAGAGAGATAAAACCCTTCACGCCAGTCCCAGCCAAACTCCCAAAGCCAAAAAAACCATCAAAAACAAAAATTGCAAAACTCTATGCAAGGATAAGAAACATTGAACGTCAAAAAGCCGCAATGCCCAAATACCCGGGAAGCTTTAAACCAAAATCGCCACATGAGAAAAAACTTTTCAAGCCAAACGAAAAACCACAATAAAAGAAGTTTTATCTACAACCCTTAGAAAATAAAATAATGCAAAACAGCGGCCGTCGTCTAGTCTGGTTAGGACACAGACGCTAAGCTAAAACAGCCGTGGAAGCCTTCCAAGCCTGCGATCCCGGGTTCGAATCCCGGCGGCCGCACCAATTACTGGCGATTTTCTAAGATAGGAAGGGAGTATCGAAAATGGGCGTGTTTTAGCGGCCATTTTCAATTCTTGATTTCTTGCAGAAATTACTTATATTTTGGTTCTAAAATTTTATTGGTGGACTTGTTGAATAGGGCTTTGCTAAACTCTTTAGTTTTTCTTATGCTAGGTTTTTCCATGCTTCTAGGCGGCTTTTGTTCTGGCGATGCTGTTTTGGCAACATTGGGAGCGGCTTTGGGGTTTGCTTGTTTGTCAAGCGCCCTCACTTTGTACGTTACTAGTGAAGGCATGTTAAAGAGGGTTACTGTAGTAGCTTCTGCGTTTGTGGCTCTTGGGATAATTGTTGGCGGCTACATCTTGACTGAAAGCGCTATTCTCGGCATAATCACAATTCTTATAGCTTTTTTGATTTTTATCGCCTTTATGCTTTCATATATCTGCCCAAAATTCAAAGCAAAAGGCGAACAGCTAAAGTTCAAAGTTTTTAGAAGGGAAAGTCGATGAAAAATCAAATAAAGGCTGTTTTGTTTGATTTGGGCGGAACGCTTGTTCATGTTGAACCTGCTCCAGAAATTTTCTACAAAATTCTCAAAGTGCATGGAATAGAATGTTCTGTTGCTGAAATTTCCAAGGCTTGGGAAAAAGCCAATAAGCAATTAGGCATAGAGAAAATGGCTGATTTTGGCGCAAGGTTTTGGGTTGAGTTTAACCTTTTAGTTTTGGAAGGTTTGGGAATTAAAGAAAACGCTTTATTCTTGGCAGAGGAAATCGACAGAGAATGGTGGGAATACGCCAATTTTTCGCTTTATCCAGAAGCCTTAACAGTTCTGAAAAAATTGAGGGAGAAGGGCTTAAAGGTTGGCGTTATCACAAACAGCTTGCGGGCGGATGTGGAAAAGGTTTTGAAGAAGTTAGGACTTGAAAGCTTCTTCGATGTTAAAGTTTGCGTTGATGTTGCTGGGAAAGCAAAACCAGCAAAAGAAATTTTTATTTACGCTTGTGAAAAACTTGGTCTACAGCCAAAAAATGTTTTGTTTGTCGGTGACGACGCGAAAATAGATTATGAAGGCGCTAGAAAAGCTGGGTTAAATGCGCTACTTATAGATATGGATGAAAAACAAACTTGCAATGTGAAGAAAATAAAAAGTCTACAAGAAATATTGTCAGTCATCTGATAGTTTAGACAATAGCTTCTGGTTCATGCTCACTCTTTCTTCCAATGTAGAGTAGATGGCAAATTCGGTTCTATGTCGCTCTAACCTCTTCCACTAGTACAGAACTTTTTCATCATAAGAACTGCACTTATCTGCCGCTTTAACCACGCTGTTTCCCTAAAAACCACATAATTAAATTAAAGTATACATTTTAATCTTATACCTAAATGCGGATAATTATGGCTGAAAACAGATTTAACTGGAAAATACAGGGCACGTTCTTAAAAAGCGTGTTAGAGTTGAAATTTCCCGCAGTAGCTATTAGTTTTGGTAAAGAACCCATGAGTGACCTTCAAAAACTCGCAGGAAAAATGGAGTTTTGTCGAATGTGGGCTGAGGCACAGAAAGGAAAAAGCTTTTTCGCAACTCCTGAAAACCACAACTGTCTCACTGGAACATATCATTTAGGTATTCGCAATGAAACCGTTAGAAAGGATGTATGTCGCTTTTGGGTTGAACAAGTATATGCATACTCTTCGGGTGCCGTTAAAAAATACGTGACTGCCCTTCCACACTTGAATCGCAAACTAGCCAGTCTTATTTGTTTAGCGCCCTTAGAAGAGGCAACGTTTCAGCCAGACCTCATCTTGGTTAGATGCACACCAGAGCAAGCAATGCTCCTTTTGTGGAGCTATTCCTATAATACCGGCGAAGTTGTTCAAGGTGAAACTGGAACAGCCATGTGTCAAACGCTTATTGTGAAGCCTTTACTTCAAGACAAACCATCCTTCAGCATAGGTGACCCAGGTGGCACTTACGGCGTGGGTCTATCAAGTGGGGAACTTATGGTTTCCTTGCCATATCCTCTGCTTGCAAAGATGACTAAAACATTACAACAGTACATCAAATATTGGAAAACCGAGATTTAATCGAGATTCTGTCCGATTTAACTTCTAGCAACCGCAGTTTTGGGAATTTTCTATAAAGTTCGCAGATATTTTTCACGATTATTTCTGGTGTTATTTGGCTATTTTTTAGGTCTTGAAGCGAGTAAAACTGCGAGGGAACAAAAATTGTTTTCAGCCCCACCTCTTTTGCGCCTCTAATGTCTTCCTGCGGACTATCTCCAACGTAAATGGCTTCCTGCGCTTTCACTCCAAGCCTTTTTAGGGCTTCTTCAAAAATTTTCGCGTGTGGTTTTCGCCATCCAACCTCTTCCGAAACCAAAACAGCGTTAAAGAACTTGTTAACACCCAACTTCCTTAAACCAGCGTAAATTACTGGAGCATATGTAAAGTTTGATACAAGTCCCAACTTATAATCAAGTGAAAGTTTATCCAGTAACATTTTTACGCAGGGTCTAAGCTTAAGCGAGCGCACATAATCTTCGAAGAAAATGTTTACTGCCGTTTTTATGCGTCCGTCTTCTGGTGTTGTTTTAAATCCTAAGCTGTTTAATGCGTCTGCAATCCAAACCGCATTTGTCACTTCAATGAGCTCTTGGTAGCGTACAACTCTAAATTTTTCGTGGGATTCGCTGTAGGCGTCCATGAAACATTTTTCTTCAACATTAAAGCCAGATTCAATTATCGCCTTGCAAAGCTTCATCTTCGAAATCTCTAAATCATAGTCCTTCACGTTGGTCAATGTGCCTATGAAATCGAAGATTACAGCCTCAAGTTTTTGCAAGCGCTGCTCCCCAATGTGCTTATTGTGAATTAGTTTTTGCAATGAGTATTCCAACATAATAAAATTTACTTATGCGCACTGTAACTTGACATATTGAAACCCTAATGTCATTCAGAGAATACCTTCACGAAAAGGCAGAAGAGTCAAGGCACAATGAAACGCTCTCCTACCTAATGTTCCTAGCGGGCGCCATATTCTTCGTCGGAGGATTTCTAGAAACCCTAAGCTTACCAGGAGAGCCACAATGGTTCCTTTTCATACCATATCACGTGGAGCCTCTAGCCGGAGCAGTTGTAGGTTTAACATTCATTATTAGCGGAATGGCCCTCATAGTTTTTGGGATAGCTGCGGGCTTGAGTTATTCTAGGGATAGAAGCTGGTACATGCAAGAACTGCGTAAGGCAAGTTCTATCGAAGAGCTCGCAATGATGGAAAAGGCTGCAGCTAGAAAGAAGCAGAAAAAGAAAAATAATAAAGTGTAATCGTCAGAAATTTTACAGCAGTTTTAAATATAAAATTCTTTAATCTACGGAGAATTATGGAGAGGCGCGGTTTGAAGGTATATGTTCTCTTAGCTGCTATGCTTTTATGCGTAATTCTAGTCCCATTAATTGCGTACTTAATTGGCGAATGGCATGCCTATTGGGGTCACGCTCTACTTGCAATAGTATTTGGACTAATAGCGGTCTACATTAAAACGCATTATTACTGGGAGGAAGACCAATGAGTACGCCAGTACCAGAAACAACACAAGAAATCGCTACAGGCGTAATTGCTGCAATTGCGGCCTTCCTTCTCATAAGCATTACGCTAGGCTTTTTGATGAGAAAGAAAGCGAAAAGCTTTGAAGAGTGGCTTGTCGGACACGGTGATATTGGGCCAATTGTGACTGGTTTTGCCCTAGTAGCGTCATATTTAAGTGGCTGGGCGATTTTTGGAAACGCTGGCTTGGGCTATGCTTTCGGTTGGTCTGGAAGCTGGCTTATTGGCACAATATGCATAATGGGAATGGCGCTATGCCTAGTTTTAGGCTATAGGATGCGTAGGTACGTGGCGCTTGGAGCCCGAACAGTACCAGAAATGCTTAGGGTTAGATTTGACAGTAAGGCTGTTCAAGCGCTGGCTGGCACGGCAATGATTGTCCTGCTCATAGTTTATTCTGTTGGGCAGTACAAGGCGATGGCAACTGTTTGGACAATAACTACAAACATGGATTTCAAATGGAGCCTAATAATAACGGCGATTATGGTGCTCCTATACATGGCCATAGGCGGATATGCTGGCACACAATGGGTTTCATGTTTCCAAGGAATACTCCTAACGGCAGTCGGATGGACTTTAGGCATAATAGCACTAGCATGGGCTGGAGGACCAGCAAAAATCGCTGAAGCCATTAGAACACAAACATACACAAGTCCTGGAGGTGCAAACACGACGATACCGCTTGATGGTTACACTTTGCCCTTGCCTCCACCAGGAGGCTTAGCTTTTGCTGGTGCAGACTGGATAGGAGCTAGCGCCGCGGTCTTTATGTTTCTTTTTATGGCAACAGGCTTTCCCCATAACATTGCACGGTTTTTGGGTGCAAGAAAACTTTCAAAGAGGGAATTTTGGAAGGTGATGCTGATACTTATTGTTGGCGGTTTAACTCCGCTTTGGATAGGAGCTGTTGGATTTGCAGCGAGGGCTGTTTGGGGAGACGCACTAATGGGCGCGCAATACGATTTTGGAGGTAAAGTGTTTGGAGACTCTGCGGCAACTCTCGTTAGCATAAGCGCTGGAGGTATACTACTTGCATCATTGTTCGCCGCTGCTGTATTTGCCGCTTCCGTCGCCACGTTAGCTGGGATGACCATGATTATGGCGACAAACATAACAAGAGACCTCATTCACAACATTCGCCCAACAATTTCGTCTTCGAGACTCTTTTGGCTGACAAAAATCATGCTTATTCCATTTATCACCATACCTTTATGGTGGACTTTCACTTCGCCACCGCCAATCCTTTCAGAGTTCATGGCTGGTTCAGCCGTGGCGCAAGCTGGCATATTCTTTTTCGTTGTAGGAGTTTCCATGCATTGGAAGAGAGCTACAAAATGGGGTGCTAGCGTCGCAATAATTTATGGCTTGCTTATGACTTCGTTGCATCCGAAGGCTTATGGAAACGTTGTTGGCTTGCATCATTGGGGTTACTGGGCTTTTCTGCTAATGCTAGGTTCCGGATTGCTCTATTTTCTAGTGAGTATAGCAACAAAACCGCTTGATGAAGAAAAACTTGAAGGGATGTTTCCAAAATCCATAAGCTAAACTGTGATTTTTGAGGCTATTTCATCAATTCTCTTGCCGAAGTTGGAGAGCAGAAGTTCATCTACATTGCCTACCGCGTCCTCAATTTTTGCGTCAAAATTTATTCCTCCCAAATATGGCACACTTAAACTTCTGGTTTCTTGCTTAATGAAGACCGAATCACTCATCTTCATATTTTCAATCACACCTACAACTTGAACTTTCAAATCCTTCAAAAGTTTTACTAACTTTCTTACGGTTTCGAAGGCAAGTTGGGAAGGCGTTGTTACTATAAGAAATTTTATCTGCTTAATTAGGCGAATTATATCCAAAGTTGCGTCGCCTATCCCAGGCGGCATGTCGATGATTAAGAAGTCAAGTTCGCCCCATCTTGTTATTGCGAGAAGCTCTATTAGTGCATTTGAAACGTCCGCGCCTCTCAATGGTGCTACATGCTCGCCAGAATAATAAATTATTGACATGTACGTTATGCCATGAACTTGTGGTGGAATTATTCCCTTTTCCTCTCTTGGCTTTACGCCTCCAACACCCAAAATAACGTGTGTGGATGGGCTTGTAAAGTCCAAATCAAAGAGACCAGTTTTGTAGCCTCTTCTTGCGAGAACCAAAGCAAGCGTTGATGCGGTTAAGCTTTTTCCAACGCCTCCTTTGCCGCTTGAAACAGCAATTATGTTACGGACTGGCTTAAGCCTCTCACTTATGACGCTTACTCTTGGGTCAACCATTCTATTTCACGCCTTTTATGCTTTCAAGCCATATTCCGCGTCCCTGCATCACCTCAAAGTCTGGGCTTCCACATTTTGGACATCGGATGTAAGTGTGGGCAACTTCTGGAAGGAAATGTATCGCTTCGGCGTTTTCTACGCTCAAGTTTTCCTTTTCAAAATTCCATTTATGTCCACAAACTCTGCATAGCAATTGTGCCTTCGACACTTTAATGCTGAACTTTGTGTTTTCAAGTTCTGGCGTTTTAAGTTGTGACAGGGCAAATTCAAATATGTCAAGCTCGACCTGTTGCAGTTCACCCACAACAATTTTAACTTCGCTGACCTCTCTTAACCCTTCCTTTTTTGCAATTTGAGAAACCGTTGAGATAACGGATTCCGCCAAAGCCCACTCATGCATGGGAAAGTCAACCACCTAGGCGAATTTAAGAATATCGTAAATCATATTGAAATTTCCAGACTTTTTAGAGCGTTTTCCACGGCTTCTCTTATTATGTAGCCTCCAATATGGAGTATGGGCTCTTTAAGCTCTGGGTCAACATTCATCGTCGCGGTGCATGGATAACTGTGGTGCGCCTTTGCTATTGCTTCATAAAGTAGATCTCTTTCAGTTCTTGTTCCCAAAAGCTTTCTCGCGACATACCATGTTGAGCCACATGGGGCACTGCGCCTAACAACCACGGAGTTGACAACCTCATGTTTTCCACGCCTTCCAGTTGAAATTTCCAGTTTTGGCTTTCCAACGTTAAAATCGTTAATGAACTTTGAGATTAGCGGCTTGTCCTTTTCAGAAGCCTCTAAAGAGCAAAATGGCTTTGGAAATGCACTTTCTATTTGAAGTTCCTCGCATCTTTCTTCAACCTGCCTCCTTAAACCAGATGGAACCTCATTGAAATCTTCTATAGGCACAATTAAGCTCTTAACGCCACTTCTATGCAAGTGTATGGGAAGTTCTAAAAGTAAGTCCTTATGCAATCCAGACGCTATACATAAGTCTGCTTTCGGAATTTTTCTGGGCATGTACTTTTCTGGGTTGTCTATGAATGCTGGCAGCTCCATGGGGCCTAGAAGTTGTATTGCCGCGCGGATGTTTTGGACGAAAGTGTAAACGTTGTATTTGCATGAGTCGCAGTATATGCCGCAAGACTTGCAGAAGCTCGGGTCGTTTATGAGGTTTCTTATAACCCTCTCCGCGAATTCGCCGCTGTAAATGAAAATCAAGTTCAGCCTTTCTGTTTTTTCCGCAGAGCTCAAAATGGACACTTTGCCATGCGCTTTTAGACCGCGGCCAATATTATGTGTTCGAGGAACAGATCTTCTGGAAGAGCGCCCACAAACTCCACTTTTTCGTTGATAACAGTTTTTGGCACTCCCAGAACGCCGTATTTGAAGCCTAAATGTGGAAACTCGCCGACTTCTATGACATCCGCCCTTATCAAATCGCTTTCTACGGCGAATTTGTGGGCGAGGCTTGCAACTATAGGACAATATGGGCACGTTAGCGTTACGAACACTTGAATGTGAACTGGCGCCTTAATCTCTTTTAGCCGCGTTTTTATCTCGTCTGGAAGGTCTGTTTTCGCCTTTGAAACGGCTATTATTCCCTCAAGCAAGGTTTGCAGTTCATAACCATAGGGAAGCCCGTAAAATCTTACGCCATAATCCTTTTCGCCTATAATAGCTATTGCTGGAACCTTGTCAACGCCGTACTCCTTAGCCTTTTCGGCATCCGCCACAAAATCATAAACCTCTAAATTTATTTTGTCGCTTAAAGCTGCAATTTCGTTTAGCAGTTGTCTGGTTTGGGCGCAGTATTGACATTCCACCTCTTGTGTGAACATGACGATTCTTACTGTTTTTTCCAACTTCTCTTCAAATTCGCTTTTGATATGCCCTTTATGCTCTTCTGGTATTAGGTTCATAGGCTTTCACACCAGTTATTTATTGTTTCAAACTTTTAGCTTTTCCAGTATTATCGAAGGACAAATTTTCTTCACACCTTCGATGGTTCCAATCTTCTCTGAAATTATTTTTGATAGTTCCTTTCCATCCCTAGTCCATATTTCAGTCATTATCATGTGGTCGCCAGTGGATGTCGCCACGTACCTTGTTTCTGATATTTCGCAGAGTTTTTGCGCAACCTCCAAGAGTTTTGGCGGGTCAACGTCAATGCCTATTATTGCCACGGTGTTCAAACCCATTTTTGTGGGTTCAATTATCACCGTAAACTTTCTTATTACCCCCGCCTGTTTTAGCGCTGCCACTCGCTTCCGGACAGTTGACTCGTTAAGCCTAAGTCTACGCGCTATTTCAGTGTATGGTATGCTGGCGTCTTCCTCGAGTATTTGGAGAATTTTCATGTCAAGTTTATCGATCATGCATTATTCCTCTTTTGATGCGATTTTCATATTTTTTCATAAGTTTTTGTCCGATTTTCGTACATAAACTTTTTAAGTTCAGACAATCTTATAAGTTTATCGTAAAATTTAGGCAAAAAATAGGATGGTGAGTGAAATAAGCTATGAGAAAGATGACCGAAGAAAATTTGAAAACTGCATTTTCAGGTGAAAGCCAAGCGCACATGCACTATTTAATCTTTGCAAAGAAGGCTGAAGAGGAAGGCTTTCCGAACGTCGCTAGACTTTTCAGGGCAATAGCCTACGCTGAGCAAGTTCACGCTGCAAACCATTACAATGTTTTGGGCATGATTCGCGGCACAGCAGAAAATCTGCAGACAGCCATAGACGGCGAAACCTACGAAGTGAATGAAATGTATCCTTCATTCAACGCTGTTGCTAAACTCCAAGAAGAGAAAGGAGCAGAGAGAACAACTAACTGGGCGCTTCAAGCTGAGAAAGTTCACGCTGGCATGTACCAGAAGGCAAAACAAGCTGTGGAAAACAATAAGGACTTGAAGATTGGCGCTATTTACATCTGCGACATGTGCGGCTACACTGTTGAAGGTGAGGCGCCAAGCCGATGCCCAGTGTGTGGCGCTCCAAAGGAAAAGTTCAGAAAATTCTAGATATGCCTACAGATATAATTTGTAGTGAGGTGATAAAGTATGGAGGAAAAAGTTGAAGCGAAAATGAAGATGTTGGGGCTTGGCGAGCCAGTTCCAGACTTTGAGGCAGTGACAACACACGGCGTTATAAAACTCTCGGATTTTAAGGGAAAATGGGTTATTCTTTTCTCGCACCCAGCAGATTTCACGCCAGTCTGCACAACAGAGTTTGTTGCGTTCGCACAAATTTACAATGAACTTGTAAAGCGGAACGTCCAATTAATAGGCTTAAGCATAGATAGCGTCTACTCCCACATAGCATGGGTGAGGAGGATAAAGGAAAAGCTCGGCGTGGAAATTCCATTCCCAATAATTGCAGACTTGGACATGAAAGTGGCGAACCTCTTCGGCATGATACATCCAGGCATGAGCAGCACAGCCGCGGTACGCGCAGTATTCTTCATCGACCCAGAAATGAAGCTACGAGCAATGATATACTATCCCTTGAACGTCGGAAGAAACATGGACGAAATCCTAAGAGTTATTGATGCATTGCAAACAGCCGACAAGCATAAAGTGGCTTTACCAGCAAACTGGCGTCCAGGAGACGCAGTGATTGTTCCGCCGCCGACAACGCAGGAGGCAGCTGAAAAACGCTTACAAGAGGGCTACGAATGCGTAGACTGGTTCCTATGCAAGAAAAAACTCCCGTAGGTCGAAGTTATCTAAATTTTGAGGTGAAAATTTTTGACGCAGAAACTTTATGCAAACGCAAAGCTGGTTAAGGACTTGCGAATAGCCGTTGACGATGGCAGAGCTCACAGCGTATGCCTAGACCTTCCGCCAGAACTCGGAACGGATATGGGACCAACTGCGCTTGAGCTTGGTGTAATGAGTTATGCTGGGTGTTTTGCAACAATATTTGCTTTGATGGCGAAGAAAATGCGTGTTCAACTGAAAGATTTGGAAGTGAAAACTGAAGCAATTAAATCGGAGGAGGCTGGAACAGTAACAGAAGCAAGCTTCAACATTACCGTTAGGGCAGAAGCCACAAACGAGCAAATCCAAAAAATCTTCAAACTAACGCTGGAAAACTGTCCCGTAGGAAAACTCTTCGAAAAAGCTGGAGTCAAAACAAGCTACAACATCAAAATTGAGCAATAGACTAAAGCAACTTACCTTATCAGTGAGCTGCCCCTCAAAGCTTCCAAAACAATCTCACCGTAGGTCGCCCTTAACACTCTAATTCCGTACACGTTAAGCATTGCCAAAGCTCCAGGATCAACTTCACTTGCAATAACCGCTTCCACATTAATGTTTGCCAAGTGTCTTGCTAAAATTGGACCTTTGCCGTGGTTAGCTGATTCTGCAAGGTTTTGTATTATCTCTACTTTTTTAATTTCGCCATTTTCAATGTCTAGAATTGTAAATGTCTTGCTGCGAGTCCATGTGAGATTTTATCTTCAATGCCTTTGTCGCCTTCTGTTGCAACTGCCACACGCAAATGTTCGGCTTTTGCTGTTATACTCACATCATTTCTTTTCTTGAATCAGCCTTTTTAGTTCCTCAATTCTCTTGTTTATTTCTGACAACTCGAACTCCAAGTCTCTTTTCATGTCCTCTAGCATTTTGATTTCTTCTTGGGGCTCGGCTGCGTATGGATAGTATGTCGGTGGATAAGCGTAGGCTCTAGCCCATGCTGGAGGCCATGGATGTCTTGGGCACCACCATCCTCTTGGTGTGTAACGCCATCTCATGGTTGTATCACCTCTATTATGTGATATATCACATAATGTGGGGAAAGCTATTAAAGTTTTGTGATGTATCACAATAATTATGAACTACTATTGCTGTCATAGAAGAAGACGCCGATGTGGACGCGTTGGAAGACCACCAAAACCAATAACAATCACGTCGACATTTACAACTCAAAAACTTGTTCCAACGCCACTTGGAAACGCGGATCCAATAACGTTGGACTTGGCTGAAGTTGAAGCCTTAAGACTGATAGACCTAGAGAGATTTTCTTTTGAAGAAGCGGGAGCAAAAATGGGTGTTTCACGGAACACTGTTTGGCGTCTAGTTGAAAGCGCAAGAGAGAAAATCGTCAAAGCCATAATAGAGAACAGAGAAATACAAATACAAAAATAGGGTGCCTCACTCTAGCCTGGAAACGGACAAGTTTTTGTTGGACATCCACCAGCGTATTCAGACTCAGCAGCCACAAACTTCGCTTCTTTTGCTTTGACCTCGCCTATGTACAACACTTGTTCCGGCTTACTTCCATAACGGAATACCGTTATACCTTTGCATTTCAGTCTCCAAGCCAGCTCGTAAACCCTTTTAACATCTTCAACCGTCGCGTTTGTTGGCATGTTAACAGTTTTTGAAACAGCATTATCAGTATACTTCTGGAAAGCTGCTTGCATCCTTACGTGCCATTCTGGAGCAATATCTAACGCTGTGACAAATATCCTCTTAACATCCTCTGGAACACTGTCAATTTTCTGTACAGAACCAGTTTTAGCAATTTCCTCCAGAAGTTTGGCACTGTAAAAGCCTCTTTCTTTTGCCACCAACTCAAAAAGCGGGTTAGTCTCAAAAAGCCTTGTTCCACCAAGCACGTTTCTTATGAACGAGATTGCAAATATTGGTTCAATTCCAGAAGAGCACCCAGCAATTATGCTTATGCTTCCAGTCGGCGCTATTGTTGTTACAGTGGCATTGCGCATAGCCTTATACCTATCTTTCCAAATGCTTTTCTCAAAGTTTGGAAAAGAGCCGCGTTCCTCAGCAATCTCCATAGACTTTTTGTGCGCTTCCTCGTCGATGAACTTCATAAGTTTTTCAGCAAGCTGTAAGGCTTCTTCAGAATCATAGCGAATCCCAAGCTTAATTAGCATGTCGGCAAAACCCATAACGCCCAAACCTATCTTCCTATTAGCCCTTGTGATGACTTCTATCTCCTTCAAAGGATACTTATTCGCATCAATAACATTATCAAGAAAGTGAACAGCATTCCGCACGGTCTCTCTAAGCTTATCCCAATCCACTTTGCCGTTCACAACCATCCTTGAAAGATTAATGGAACCCAAATTACATGATTCGTAAGGCAAGAGCGGTTGCTCACCACACGGATTTGTGGCTTCTATTTTGCCCACCTCTGGCGTTGGATTATGCCTATTAATCTCGTCTATGAATATCACGCCAGGATCTCCGCTTGCCCATGCCGATTCTGCCATCAAATTCCAAATATTTCTGGCTTTAAGCTTCTTCACTCTTTCCCTGTTTCTGGGGTTTACGAGCCAATACTCCTCATCATTCTCCACGTTGCTCATGAACTCGTCTGTAACCGCAACTGAAATATTAAAGTTTGAGAGAAAGCCAGGCTTCTGCTTTGAAGTGATGAACTCAACAATGTCTGGGTGGTCAACACGCAAAATTCCCATCATGGCGCCTCTACGTTTTCCACCAGCCTTAATCACTTCCGTAGCTGTGTCAAAAACCCTCATGAAACTTACTGGACCAGACGCAACGCCCTTCGTTGACCTCACAATGTCCCCGTTTGGCCTAAGCTTGGAGAAGTCGAATCCCACACCTCCACCACTTTTTTCGATTAAAGCCATGTTTTTAACAGCCGTGAAAATACTCTCTAAAGAATCTTCAACTGGTAAGACGAAGCATGCAGAAAGCTGACCTAATTCTGTTCCCGCGTTGAAAAGTGTTGGAGAGTTGGGTATAAACTCGAGTCGCGCCATCATCCCATAAAAAATTTTTTCGCTTTCTTTCGGACTTTCGCCGTATTCTTTATCAACTTTTGCTATGGCTTTTGCTACTCTCATGAACATTTGGCTTGGAGTTTCAATGATTTTTTCAGCCTCGTCTTTTAGGAGATACCTTCTGTTCAAAACTTCTAGCGCGTTAACTGTTAGTTTTGGTTCGGGTATGCCAAGTGTTTGCCTTAAACTTCTAATTTCGTCCTTCTTTTCCCTATAGGCTTTATATTCTTCCGCAACCCTTTCATAGCCGCTTCTTCTCAAAACTTCGATAACCGCGTCTTGCGCATCTTCGACGGATGGGATCTTCTCCCTAAATTTTTCCTCTAAAATTTTGACAACTTCCCTCGTTATAGCTTCCGCCTTTTCACCGTCTCCCAACTCAACGGCAATAAAAGCCTTGTGAACGGCATCCTTAATCCTGTCAGGGTCAAAATCCGCGAGTTTTCCATCCCTTTTCCTTATCTTTGTAATCGGCATGGTTAAACCTTCACAAAACACCTTCGACTCGCATATGAATGTTGGATTTAGCTAGATAAAAAGTTTCTACTATGCCTTTTTTGAAAACTGGTCTTTCGGTGCTCCGCAAATTGGGCAAACCCAATCTTCTGGAAGCTTTTCAAATGGTGTTCCAGGCGGTATTCCATGCTCTTCATCGCCAACCTCCGGGTCGTAAATGTAACCGCATATTGTGCACTCCCACTTTTCCAAAGTCTTCACCATTGTTGATGTAAAGTTTTATGAGCATGCCTATTTAAGATATGCGCATCATATTAAGAAGAAAGGGAGGTGTTAGACCGACATGTTGTCAACAATTCCGTCATCAATTTCGAAATTGAGTAAACGTGAAGTCGACTTGGAGACGTTGCGCGTTGGCATAATTGCGGAGTTGGATGCAATAAACCTTTACGAACAGTTAGCTGCCTCAACCGAAAATGAGGACTTAAAGGAAGTGTTTTTAGAAATTGCCAGAGAGGAGAAAACACATTTCGGAGAGTTTCAAGCATTGCTCTTGAGACTTGACAAGGAACAAGTGGAAGAGTTAGAAAAGGGCAAGAAAGAAGTGGAAGAGCTAACCAGACGCTGAAATGGTTGCTGCGGAGTTGGCAAAGATATATAACAGGTAAAACGAGATGTTATTGCGTGGATGCGTATGGAACAGAACAGGTTTTACGTTTTGCCAAAACTATCCTATGCATACGGAGACTTGATGCCACACATGTCAGAAGAACAGTTACGCATACACCACAGCAAACATCATCAAGCATATGTTAATGGTGCCAACGCCATACTTCAAAAACTTGACAACGCAAGAAAGGAAAACATTGATTTAGACATGAAAGCCACGTTAAAAGAGTTATCTTTTAACATTGGCGGACATTTGTTGCACTCGCTTTTCTGGGAGAACTTGGCTCCAGCAAGCGAGGGGGGCGGAAAACCAGGAGGCATTATAGGAGACGCGATTGAGAAGGAGTTCAAAAGTTTTGAAAGGTTTAGGAAGGAATTTACGCAAGCGGCTGTTAGCGTTGAAGGCTCTGGATGGGCGGCGCTGGCTTTCTGTAAGCAGACAGGTAGACCAATAATTATGCAGATAGAGAAGCATAACATGAACGTTTACCCCATGTTTAGAATTTTAATGGTCTTGGATGTCTTTGAGCATGCCTACTACATAGACTATAAGAATGAGAGGGCAAAGTTTGTTGAGGCTTTCTGGAACATTGTAAACTGGGATGCTGTAAACAAAAGACTCGAAGAAACTTTACGCTAAATTTGAGTCTAATCCAACTCGCCTATCCCTATTTTTTGGTAACATACATGGAAGAAATGGGAATATATTAAATTCGCTGTTTTATGGTGGGGTTATTTTTATGGCTTGAGTTGGACACTGCGTTTCACATGCGAGACATTGGATGCAATCCTTTTCACGCACAGGATCAGACTTCTTTTCAGATGTTGGATGTCCAGGAGCATCAGCCCAATCGAAGACGCTTACTGGACAAACTTCTATGCATACACCATCTCCCGTACATATGTCCCAGTCAACAGCCACGTTTGTTCCATGTATGCCAAGCTTCGTCGGCGGTTCAACCGGTCCCCAAACGTTATGTCCCTGATGCTGATTTACAACTATTCGCTTCTTTTGGAAATCTGGGTCTATGGGCATCTTTCACACCGTTTATAAGTTTCCTCGATTTGAATATTAGTTTTTCTGATTTCCGCTAAACGGTTATATTTAAATAATTGATTAAACAGTTGTGTAAACGAATCCACTAAAAAGTTTAGGTTTAGAAAGTAAATGGCGGAGGAAAGAGGATGAGCAGACCAGAAAAGCCACACTTGAACCTAGTGATCATGGGACACGTTGACCATGGAAAATCAACAACGACTGGGCACTTGCTGTACTTGGCAGGTGTCGTTGACGACAGAACAGTGAAGCAATATGAAGAAGAGGCTAGGAAGCTTGGAAAGGAAACATTCAAGTTCGCATGGATCCTTGACAACCTTAAGGAAGAAAGGGAGAGGGGCTTAACAATAGACCTTCGATTCCTAAAGTTCGAAACCAAAAAGTACTATTTCACAGTTATCGATGCTCCTGGACATAGAGACTTCGTTAAAAACATGATTACTGGTGCAAGCCAAGCAGACGGTGCCATACTCTTCGTATCAGCGAAAAGAGGCGAATTTGAAGCGGGCATTGGTCCTGGTGGACAAACGAGAGAGCATGCTTTCTTGGCGTTCACTTTGGGTGTTCGCCAATTGGTTGTTGCCGTTAACAAGATGGACGACGCTTCTGTGAATTGGAGCGAAGAACGCTACAACGAGATTAAAAATGAAGTTAGCCGAATGCTCAGGATGGTCGGCTACAAAGTTGAGAAAATCCCGTTTGTACCAACTTCAGGGTGGACTGGAGATAACCTCGTTAAACAAAGCGACAAAATGCCATGGTACAAAGGTCCAACGCTGCTTGAAGCTTTGGACACCTTTGAGGTTCCGCCAAAACCATTAGATAAGCCATTACGCATTCCAGTTCAGGACGTCTACAGCATCACCGGCGTCGGCACAGTCCCAGTTGGCAGGGTTGAAACTGGCGTTCTAAAAGAAGGTGACGTGGTCATCTTTATGCCAGCCAACAAGCAAGGCGAAGTTAAGTCCATAGAAATGCACCACCAGCGCATACCAAGGGCAGAACCAGGCGACAACATAGGCTTTAACGTTAGGGGCATAGCCAAAACCGACCTGCGCCGCGGAGACGTATGTGGACATGTAAGCAATCCACCAACAGTGGCTAAGGAGTTTATTGGACAAATAATTGTGATTTACCACCCCACGGCTATTGCGGCTGGCTACACGCCAGTACTACACTACCACACTGGACAGGTGGCATGCAGATTCACAGAGCTCATTAGAAAGATTGACCCACGTTCAGGACAGGTTGTCGAAGAAAAGCCGTCTTTCCTAAAGACTGGTGACGCCGCATTAGTGCGTATGGAGCCTCTTCACCCAATAGCCATCGAAACCTACACTGACTTTCCAGAACTGGGACGATTTGCAGTTAGAGACATGGGCACAACAATAGCCGCTGGAGTGGTCAAAGAAATAACAAAAAAAGGCCCATAACTCCACCACCTCTCATTTTTATATATTTCAGTAACTTTGAGTTGGCAGAGTTAAGTTTTATCAAAGAGAAACTATTAGTTTCTGTTTAGTATACACAAATTGAGTTGAGTTTATGTTAGGGACTGAAAGTTTGGTTCCATACTTGAAAGAGAAAAAGTGCGATGAGCATGAACCGACAATTATTGTTGATAGCCGTGAGGCTAATTCTGCGGCGAAAATTGTTAAGGGGCTTAGGGAGCGGGGCGTTAACGTTAGGATTGAAACGTTGGATAAGGGTGACTACGTTTTGTCTGATGAGTGTGCTGTTGAAAGGAAAACTGTTCAGGACTTTGTTTATACGCTTACGCATCGTTACCTTTTCGAACAGCTTTTCACTTTGAAGGATGTTTATCCGAAGTCGCTTATTCTTTTGGAGGGTTATTTGCCAATAATTTACAAGTTTAGCAGAATCCAACCCGTGTCCGTTTGGGGAGCGCTCTTTAATCTTGCAAAGAACGGTGTGGCTATAGTAAACACTACCTCTCACAAGGAAACTGTTGATTTTCTTTACGTTGCAGCCCGCCAAGAACAGATTGTTGAAAAGAGGATTCCAACGGTTCATCCAGCCAAAAGATGCGAAACAATTTCGGATGCCCAAATATACTTTATTGCAAGTTTGCCCAACATTGGAAGGGAAAAAGCAATAGCAATACTTAAATCCTATCAGACGCCGTTAAACGCCTTAATAAGCGTGGATGATTGGTCTAAAACTGTTTATGGCCTTGGATCGAAGATAACCGCGAAAGTTAAGGAAGTGTTGAAAACGCCGTTTGAGGGGTGAAAAGAAATGGACGTGGAAATTGCGCCAACAAGGAAAGTTACAATTTTGGGTTTGGACAAGCGTTCAATAGGCGACATAGCATGGTGCGCCACAACTTACGGCGTGAACAGGCTTTACTGGGTTAGCGGCTACTTGCTTTGCCTAGAAGTTTATGAAAAGTCTTTTGAGCACGAGTTGAAAAGCAAAGAGTTTCCAATAAGCCAAATCTGCTATGCAGAATTCCCGAAATACGAGAAGCTATATGAGGTTGACAAGAGCCTACAAATCCCAATAGTTAACGCTTCGGACATGCGAATATTCCAAAACATTTTGAAGGCTATTTTGAACAAGAAAAGTGAAACCCCATAGAAGTTTAAGTTTTGGCGATTTCCCTTGCCTTCTCATAGCCAAGTTTAAACGCCTTAATGTTCACTTCCAACTCTTTTTGCGGAACAAGTTCCCGCAAAGCATCGATTAAGGTCTCGGTTTTTATTGGAATTTTCCCCACGGCGGCTAAAGCCCCGAGTAAAACCGTGTTTTGCACCATTATGCTTCCCGCTTTTCTGGCAAGTCTAGCTGCTTCAACGACAATTACATTTTTTGTAAAAATGTTTATCTTTCGCATTATTTCTTCTAGGCTTGGATATTTCGCCTTTTTTACCGTAAGCTCTGTTGGCATTATCCGTTCGCTGTTCATTATCACGATTGTTTTTTCAGAAGCAAACTTCACATTTCTAAGCGCCTCTATTGGTTCAAAGCCGAGGATAACGTCCGCATTTCCATCCAAGACTGTCGGCGCCAAAACCTTCGCGCCTATACGCACATTTGAAACAACAGATCCGCCACGTTGAGCCATCCCGTGGATTTCGCTTACACGCACATTCAAGCCATCCTTAACAGCCGCTGTGCCAAGAATTTCAGCTGCTAATAGAATTCCCTGCCCGCCAACCCCGGCCAAAATAATGTTGAACTCGTCAACCATAGTTTGCTCCTCACCATTTTAGCTTTTGTCCTTTTCTATTGCACCGTATGGGCATACTGCAGCGCAAAGTCCACACGCCACGCATAACGCTTCGTCTATGTTTACCCGTTCATCAACTATTGTTAATGCTGGACAGCCTAGAAGTTTTATGCACGCCATGCAATTGGTACATTTGTCAGTAATCCTATAAGCAGCTACTTTCTCACCTCTGCGTCGCCTCTCCCTAATAGTCATCAGAGCGCACGGCGCTCTAAAAACGATAACTGATGGTTCGCCTTCACGTTTAAGTGCTTCTTTAAGCGTATTTTCAGCCTCTTTAACGTTGAATGGATTAACAACTTTAACGTATTTTACTCCACATCCCTCTGCAACACGCTCAACTAGGATTCTTTCGCCTTGTGTCTGCATTCCAGTCTTGCCCGTTCCAGGATGCGGCTGATGACCAGTCATAGCCGTTGTTAAGTTGTCCAAGATGACTAGCACAACCTTGTGCTTGTTGTAAACGGCGTTTACTAGTCCTGGTATTGCCGCGTGAAAGAATGTTGAGTCGCCCACAACTGCCACAACATCTTTGTCCACGACTTTGGTTATTCCTTGAGCCACGCCTATGCTCGCGCCCATGCAGATTAGCACATCACCTATGTTTAATGGCGGTGCTGCTCCGAGAGCATAACATCCAATGTCTGTTGGGTAAATCGCCCTTTTGCCGGTTGCCTTTCCAATAACGTAAAAGGAGGCCATGTGCGGGCAGCCTGCACATAAAATCGGCGGTCTTGATGGTAAATCCTTGCTGATTTCCGCATAAGCCACATCTAACTTATCAAAGTTTACTGGTGTTTTCTTACCAGTTATTTTCGCCATGCCAGCCAAAACCGTACGTGTGGAAAGCTCTCCTCCTCTTGGGAAGTACGTCATGCCCAACTTTCCGTAAATTTTCACGTTTGGAGCATAGTCCTTAGCTATAGCCTTCACGTGCAATTCCAAATAAGGCTCAAGCTCCTCAACAACTATAATTTTATCATGCGCCCTAAGGAAATCGCCAATAGTCTTTTCTGGCAGCGGATAAGTCATGCCCAACTTTAGCATGCTTGCATCCAAATCCAAAAGTTCCCGCGCTTCTTCCGCATAATTGTATGCCGCACTTGAAGAGATTATCCCATACCCACCTTTTCCTTTACGGGTTACGACATTATAAGGCGATTTTTCGCTTGCTTTCTTCGCCACCTCAAGCTTTTCCAAAAGTCTCTTGTGCATGAACCTCGCGTTAGCCGGAACCATAACCATGCGTTTTACATCTCTGAAGAATTTGCCCTTCAAATTTGGCTTTGCAATTTTGCCATAAGTGACCGGCCCCCTTGTGTGGCTCACCCTTGTTGTTGTCCTCAGAAGAACGGGCAGCTCAAGTTTTTCGCTTATTCCCACGGCTGAAACGGTCATGTCCTTTGCCTCTTGTGGATTTGACGGTTCAAGGCATGGAAGGTTTGAAAGTAACGTGTAAAATCTGTTGTCTTGCTCATTCTGTGAACTATAGCATTCTGGGTCATCAGCTGTAACTATAACGTAACCTCCATTTACACCCACATATGCTAAAGTCATAACAGCGTCTGCAGCAACGTTAAGTCCAACATGCTTCATGGCTGTTAATGCGCGAACACCACAGTTTGCAGCTCCAGCAGCAACCTCAACCGCAACAATCTCGTTTGTGGAGTATTCCATGTAAATTCCAGCAGCCCCAGCAATTTCAGAAAGAGTATCACCTATTTCGGATGCTGGCGTGCCGGGATAAGTTGTAACTACGCTTATGCCCGCTTCTAGGGCGCCTCTGGCTATGGCTTCATTGCCCAGCAGAAGCACTCTTTTCTCGGGCTTATCTTCCAATAATAAGTGTGGGTTTGGCAATCTCTTCTCCTCTAGGGAGCAGAGTCTCCATAACTCTTTGCTTTTACATATAACTTTTGGTTAAAAATGCCGTTAACTAACTTGGCATAACGATGCATCTAACTAGCGCCAAAATAAATAATTGGAGAGTTATGCTTACCTTCCTTTAAACACTGGTTTCCTTTTTTCCGTGAACGCTGATACTCCCTCTTGCAAATCTTCTGTTGAAGCTACAACACCGAAGCCTTCGCGTTCCATGGCTAAAGCCACGTTAAGGCTTGCCTCAGCTCCCTTGTTTATTAAGGCTTTTGCAATTTTCAGTGCCACGGGCGCCTTTTGGGCTAGTTCCAAAGCGAATTGGCGCACAGCTTCTCGGAAACTGCTTTGAGGAACAACCATATTTACTAAGCTAATTTGCTCCGCTGTCTTGGCATCAATCATCTTCCCAGTAAATATAAGCTCCTTAGCTTTCGTCGCTCCAACCAGACGTGTCAACCTCTGGGTTCCGCCCCAGCCTGGGATAAGTCCAATGTTTATTTCTGTTTGCCCCATTCTGGCGTTTTCTGAAGCGATTCGTATGTCGCAAGCCATAGCCACTTCCAATCCTCCGCCTAACGCGTAACCGTTTATCGCTGCAATCACTGGTTTTTCGAGGTTTTCCAATGCTAGGCAAAGCTTCTCTCCCATCAAGGATAGTTCTCTAGCTTTCAGAGCGTTCATTCCCTTCATGGCTTTTATGTCCGCTCCTGTTGAGAACGCCTTTTCTCCCGCGCCTGTCAGTACAACAACGCGGACATTTTCATCCGCTTTTACATCCTCTAATGCGTTTAGCACCTCTTCAACGACTTCCTTGCTGAATGCATTCAGTGCTTCTGGTCTGTTAAGTGTAATTGTGGCTATGCCCTCGCTTTTCTCATATATTATGTACTTGTATTCCATGCGTTTCAGCACGCTCCTCACTTTTGTGTCCAGTCATAGAAGCCCTTTCCAGTCTTCCGCCCCAGCATGTTCGCCCTAACCATCTGCTTAAGCCCTGGATGTGGATGAAACTTCTCATCTATTTCGCGTTCAAGAACCTCCGCAATAAACAGCGTCGTGTCAGCGCCAATGTAATCCAAAAGCATAAGCGGTCCCATGGGCCAGTTCAGGCCCAGCTTTATAGCTTTGTCTATGTCGTCTCTTTCTGCTACGCCCTCCCAGTATAGGGCTACAGCCTCATTCAGGGCTGGGATTAGTATGCGGTTCACTATGAAGCCTGGACAGTCCTTCTTCACCAGGACTGTTTCTTTCTCCATTTTGTGTGCGACTTCCAAGACTGTTTGTATTGTTTCGTCTGATGTTTTTGCTCCGCGTATGACTTCGACGAGCTTCATCAGTTGAGGTGGATTAAAGAAGTGCATTCCGCACACTTTTTCCGGGCGTTTTGTTGCGGATGCAAGCTCTGTTATGCTTATGCTTGAAGTGTTCGAGGCGATTATTGCGTGTGGCGGCGCATATGCGTCCACTTCACGAAACGTAGCCTTCTTTAACTCAACGTTTTCTGGAACAGCTTCTATAATTAAGTCAGCGTTTTGCACTGCCTCTTTCAAGTCTAATGTGGGATATATCCTCGCTAGAATCTCGTTCATCTGCTGTTCGGTTATCTGCCCCTTACTCAAGAATTTTTGCAAACTCGCCTTAATCATGTTCATGCCATTGTCGATGAAACGCTGCTCAACATCACGCATGTACACCTCGTACTTGCCAACCTGTGCGGCAACCTGCGTTATGCCGTGACCCATCAAACCAGCGCCTAAAACAGTTATTTTCTTAACTTCCATTTTCTTCACCTTTAAACATGAGGTTATCTTGTCTGGCTTTTTATTAAAAAGGTTTTCAATTTAAAAAAGAAAATTTTAAGGTTGATTTGGCGTTTGTTGCCTAGCTTGCGTTCTTATAGTGGTTATTGTCTCATTCTAAGCATGGCTACGGCGCTTAAGAGTATCAACCCAATTCCTAAGTAGCGGACCATGGAAACGTACTGTTGGAAAATGAGCACTGCCCAAACATTGTGTAGAAATGGGTCTAAAAGTAGTATTGTTCCTTCTGTTGTCGGCGATGCTTCGCCCGTCTTAACATAGTTTAACAAGCCATATGGGAGTGTTGTGCTGAAAAAAGCGAATAGGATTAGAAGGAGAAGTTGATATGAATCTGGAATTAAAAAACCTATCAATTTTGTGTCGGTTATGAAAAGCCGCAGTGTCAAGCCGAGAATCAAAGAGCAAATGGCTGCGAATATGAAGGTGTTGAATAATCCTTGAAGCGGTGTATAGCTTGTCTTCCGCATCCTTTTAAGGAACAAGTATGTGGCATAAAGAAAACCTGCAAACAAAGCAAACAAAATTCCCGTAATGTTAATCGTTAAGTAATGCTCAGTTAATATTCCACTTGCCAAAAGTGCGCCAACCATCCCAATTAAGATTATGACAAACTTTCTCGGAGTTACCTTTTCTTTTTTGGAGAGAGCGGCTAGTATCACTGTAAAGAAGGGTTGCGTATAAATTAGAGCCGTTGACACGGCTATTGGACAGCCAAAAACTATTGACGACAAGGCTGAAAAAAGGAAAGCTGAAAAAACAAAGCCTATTAGGGCAAAGTATGGCAAATCTTTCTTCTCAAGTTTGATTTCCCCCTTAATAAGAACAAATATAAGCGGGAGAGCTAACGTTACACGGAAAAGAACTTGCTGAAGACTCGAAACTCCAACATTTTTTAGCAGAGTTGAGAAAATGAGGATAAAACTAAAACAGAAGCTTACGAGAACAAGTAATCCGTGACTTTTTGTAAAGTTCAAGCTTTTTCCACTTGTTCTAAGGCGTCTTACGTTTGAATAGACATAAAGCTTAAAGTTCTGTCTAATAGGATTTTGGTAGTCCAAGTACATGTTGTCCTATGAAGGCTAGTGCCATCTGATGCGTTACTGGCGCAAGTCGTATTAGGTTTACTTCACGCCACCAACGTTCAACGTCATATTCAACTGCGTAGCCGTAGCCTCCAAATGTTTGCATTGCATGGTAAACTGCTGCTATACCGGCGTCTACCGCCGCCACTTTTGCCATGTTTGCTTCTGCGGCGCATTCTTTTCCTTGGTCGTAAAGCCAAGCAGCCTTATAGTTTAGTAGGCGCGCAGCTTCGATTTTGGCTTTCGCCTCTGCGAGTGGAAACTGTATTGCTTGGTGCGAGCCGATGGGCGCGTCGAAGACTTTTCGTTCTTTCGCGTATTCTACAGCCTTGTTTATTGCTAATAGTCCCAGTCCGCATGCTGCTGCGGAGAAGCTCATGCGTTCTGGATTAAGTGTGTCCAAAACAAGGTACCATCCCTTGTCCACCTCGCCTAAAAGATTTTCTTTTGGTAGCCGCAAGTCGCTTATGTAAACCTCGCATGTTTTTGAATAGTTTATTCCATGCTTTTCGATTGGGATAACTTCAACCGCTGGGTTCGGCAGGTCCACCAGAAAAAGCGACAAGCCCAAAGTCCTTTTCGGAGCTTTCTCCATGGGCGTTGTTCTTGTTACTAGGAGCATTCCCCTTGCGCGGTCAGCTCCCGAAATGAACATTTTTTGTCCGTTAACGCGGTATTCATCGCCTTCTAGAACTGCTGTTGTTTTGATGTTGAGCGTGTTTGTTCCGGCATCCGCCTCTGTCAGCGCCAAGCAGAACTCCATTCCCCTTGCTATTTGTGGTAAGTACTTCTCCTTTTGTACTTCGTTTCCATGCTTAACAATTGATAGGCCGCCAAATATTGCAGATAAGCATAAGAACCATTCTCCGCCTAAACCGCAGCCCTCAGAAACAAGCGTTTCCATTGCCAGAAGCATCTCAAACATTCCCATGCCCCCGCCGCCATACTTTTCTGGGATTACTATGCCGGTAAAACCTGCCTCCACAATACTTTTCCAGAACTCTTCTGGAAACTCGTGCTTTTTGTCTTTTTCACGCCAATATTCTGGACCAAAGTCGTGGGCTATTTCCTTTGCAGTTTCAACTATCATTTTTTGTTCGGCGGTTAGTTCAAAATTCATTCGTAGTTCACCGTAAATTGTATTGGCTTATTGCCATTATTAATTTTAAACTTTCGCTAATTCTATGAACAAAACAATATTTAGGATAGGCGTTTCGAAAGGTTCCTTTGCACGTAGAAATGTCAATTTTTATATTGGTGAGTATGGAATAACACAGTGTACTTTGTAAGGTTTATTAGGCTGTGAACTTAATGAGAAAGACAATATTTAAAAAACTCGAAGCCCAAGGGCTAATAGCAAACTATAACCGTTATAGAAAAAATTTGCCTCCAAAACTTCCAGAAAGGGTCTACATCTGGGATGAAACGCTAAGAGAAGGCGTCCAAACGCCAACCGTCTATTTAACATATGTAGAGAAGGTTAAGTTGGCTAAAATGCTCGACGAGACGGGAGTATACGTTATAGACGTGGGTTTTCCAGCGCTTTCCGAGGAGGAAAAGAGTGATGTACGCAAGATTGCAAACGAAAGCTTCCAGCAAGCTCGTTTAGCAGCTTCGGCGAGAATAAGCAAAAGCGACATAGATGCTTGTTTACAGTGCGGCATAAAGGAAATCTTGGTTGTCACACCTTTTAATGGGCTTAATCTTCAGTATAGGCTAAAAATGAGTAGAGAACAAGTTTTGGAAAAAACGTTTGAAGTTATTGACTACGCTAAAAAACATGGCGCAACGGTGAACTTCGTATTAGAAGACGCTTCTAGAACGTCAATTGAGGAGATTTTGCAAATCTTTGAAACTGCTATAAAGGCTGGGGCGGAGAGACTTGTTATCGCTGACACCGTTGGCTTTCTTAGACCCCTCTCAATGCGCTATTTAATAGCACACATACGTGAAGAAATTACAAAAATAGCCAAAAAAGACGTTTCGCTTGCAGTTCATTGCCACAATGACTTCGGATTAGCAACGGCAAACACCCTTGCAGCCGTAGAGGAAGGAATTGCCCATCTACATACTTGTGTTGCTGGTTTCGGCGAGAGGGCTGGAGTAGCCTCAATGGAAGAGGTTGCAGTTGCCCTTGAGCTACTTTACGATATAGACACTGGTCTAGATTTAAAGAAGCTTTATAGACTTGCGCAGCTAGCCGAAAAAGCTTTTGCCCTGCCAGTTCCACTTCACAAGCCCATAGTCGGCGAGAACGTTTTTTCCTATGAGGCTGAAGAGCACATCCAAGGAATGATAGCCCACCCGATGATTTATGAACCTTTCCCACCGGAAATCATAGAAAGACAGACTACATTTTACTTGGGAAAGCAAACTGCGAGGGAAGTTATAGAACAGTATCTGAGTATGGCTGGAATCAAAGCCACACCCATGCAGATTAACGAGATAATGCGGAAGATTAGGGGTATGCAAGAAAGCATGGACAAGGGCGGGGCACAAATGACATTTTATCAAATAAAAAAGTTGATGAAGGAGTTACGTAGGGGCTTGCCAGAGGAAGAATTCTGGAAAATAGTTGAACAAATTACTGGACAAAAACCAAAATTTCAGGTATACTCTAAATAAATAACTCACGAGAATAATTATAATAGATTCCTAGAAAAGTATAGCATTGGTGAGAACATGCGGAAACCCCTTTGGACGCCATCGCAGAAGCGTGTGGAAGAAGCCAACATAACGCGCTTCATCGAGTTTGTAAATGAAAGGTACGGCTTAAAAATTAACTCATACAATCAACTTTATGAGTGGTCCATTAGGAATATTCCAGACTTTTGGGAGTGCATGTGGGACTTCGCCAAAATAAAGGCATCTCGCAAATACGACGCTGTTGTCGACGACCTAAACAAGTTTCCAGGGGCAAGATGGTTTGTCGGCGCCAGACTCAACTTTGCAGAAAACCTTCTGAGACACCGCGATGATCACTTATCTCTCATATTTAGAAGCGAGCATCAAAAAACCGCGAGAATAACGTATAGGCAACTTTACCACACAGTAGCGCGCTTGGCCAATGCCTTACGAAGGGTAGGAATTAAACCGGGAGATCGTGTGGCCGCTTATATGCCAAACATTATGGAAACGCCAATCGCTATGCTCGCATCAACAAACATTGGAGCAATATGGTCTTCTTGTGGCACAGAGTTGGGCCCAAGCGCTGTTGTAGATCGCTTTAGTCAGATAGGCCCTCGTGTTCTGTTCACTGTTGATGGTTACCCCTATAAGGGAAAAACCTTTGACATTTTAGCTAATGTGAAGAAAGTCGTAGAGGGAGTGCCCTCCATTGAAATGGTTGTTGTTTTCCCATATATTAATGAAGAGCCAAGTCTTGGAGATATACCGAAATCCGTAAATTATTATGATTTTGTTTCTGGAGAGAGCCAAACCGAAGTTGAGTTTGAGCAGTTGCCAGCGGACCATCCAGTATACATAATGTTTTCGTCGGGAACTACTGGAAAACCAAAATGCATGGTTCAAGGAGTTGGTGGAATACTTGTCAACCACCTTAAGGAGTTGATTCTTCACACTGATTTGAAACGTGAGGATAGAATTTTTTATATAACTTCTCCGAGTTGGATGATGTGGAATTGGCTCATCAGCTCGTTAGCTGTCGGAGCAACCATTGTTTTGTATGATGGAAACCCGAACTATCCAGACTGGGGCGCCATGTGGAAGCTAGTTCAAGAAGAGAAAATAACAATATTCGGCTGCAGTGCAAGCTATATCAACTACCTAAGAAGTGTTGACGCTAAACCAGGAAAAGTTTACGACTTATCGTCCCTACGTGAAATATCCCAGACTGGTTCGCCATTGTCGGCTGAAGGTTTTGAATATGTTTACAAGGAGATTAAGGGAGATTTACACTTTAACTCTATCTCTGGTGGAACGGACATAAACGGCTGTTTTGCTGCTGGGACGCCAATCCAACCCGTGTACGCTGGAGAACTTCAAGGCCCAGCGTTGGGGATGAAGATAAAGGGATATGATGAAAAGGGAAATGCTGTTGTTGACAAGGAAGCGGAGCTTGTCTGCGAGGCGCCTGCGCCCTCTATGCCACTTTATTTCTGGAATGACCCAGATGGAAAGAAGTATAGAGATGCGTACTTCAGTGTTTATCCCAATGTATGGCGACATGGAGATTGGATCATAATACACAGCGACACTGGCGGAATAACATTCCTTGGACGTTCAGATTTTACACTAAAGCCTTCTGGTGTACGCATAGGTCCAGCAGAAATCTACAGCGTTGTTGAAAAGTTTAAGGAGATTGCAGACTGTGTGGTTGCTGGGCAAGATTGGAAGGGTGATCAACGCATTATTATTTTTGTTAAGCTTGCCCCGCAGTTCAAGTTAACTGACGAGTTGAAGGAGAGAATCAAGAAGGCTTTGAGGGAGGAAGCCTCTCCTAGGCATGTTCCAGCCCTAATCATCGAAGTGCCAGACATTCCGTACACCTTTAACATGAAGAAGGTTGAAAGTGCCGTTTCAAATATAATAAATGGTAGACCAGTCACGAACAAGGATGCCTTGGTTAACCCAGAATCGCTTGACTTCTTTGAAAAAATTCTTCCAGAACTTCAGAAAGAGTAGTTGGCACATCAAACATTTTTTCTTAAGTCTTTAACTCTTCTGGCTTTCCCCATAAACCTCGGCAACGAACCATACGGAACCAATTCCACATTTGTCTTCACGCCAACTATTGATTTTACGTGTTCCTCTATCTCTTTAGTTAGGTTCTGGAGCTTTGTCAAGTCTCCGTTTACGCTTTCGAACAGTTCTTGACTTGGCTCTACACGCAGAGTCATAACATCAAGCTCCTCTGGCCTCTCGATTATTATTTCATAGTTTTCTGAGACGCCTTTCACGTGCAAAAGGGCGTGCTCAACAGTTTTTGGCCAGAATTTTACGCCCCTAACCTTTATCATGTCGTCTGCTCTTCCATGCACTCTTCCCATTCTCACGAGGGTTCTGCCGCATGAGCACTCTTCGGTTTTGAGGAATGTTATGTCTCCCGTTCTAAATCTAAGGACTGGTGTAGCTTCTCTGGTTAATGTTGTTAGTACTAGCTCACCTGTCTCGCCTTCATCTAGGGTTTCGCCAGTTTTTGGGTCAATTATTTCTGGCAAGAAGTGGTCTTCCTGTATGTGAAGTCCATCATGTTGTGCACATTCAACAGACACTCCTGGCCCAATCACCTCTGACAGCCCATAAATGTCGAAAGCCTCTAAGCCTAAAAGTTCCTCAATCCTTTTCCTTAACTCCTCAGACCATGCTTCAGCCCCGAACAAGCCGCTTTTCCACTTAAGCTCTTTTGATGGGTTTATTCCCATTTTTTCCACGGCATATCTTCCTATGTAGGCTGCGTAGCTTGGCGTGCACGCGAGAATTGTTGTTCCATACTCTTTTGCGAGGGCTATTTGCCTCTCGGTTTCGCCTGTGGCTATTGGAAGAACTGTTGCGCCTATTTCTAGTGCACCATAATGGAAGCCTAATCCTCCCGTAAATAAGCCGTAACTGTAGGCGTTCTGAACTATGTCGCCCTTTGTTGTTCCAGCTGAGGCGTATATTCTAGCCATAACTTTTGCCCACACGTCCAAGTCGTTTTTTGTGTAGGCGCATGTTGTTGGGTGTCCAGTTGTTCCAGAGCTTGCGTGCAACTCGAGGATTTCGCTTATGTTTACTGCCAACATCCCGTAGGGATACGCTTTGCGAAGGTCATCCTTCTCTGTGAACGGTATTTTCTCCAAGTCATCCAGCGTTTTAATGTCTTCGGGAGTTATCCCCACTTCTTTAAACTTCTTCTTGTACGCCGGCACACGCTCATAACAGTATTTTACAATTTTTCTGAGACGCTCTTCTTGCAGTCTCAACAGCTTGTTTCTGCTCATATTTTCGAATTCTGGCTGAAAAATCCAGCTTTTTGCGCCTCTCAATTTCTCCACCGTGATTCTCCTCTCATAGAAGCTAGCGCAATTAAAATTTTGCTCTTTTAAAATCGTTTAATTCACTTGCCACAGTTCAGTTTTAACTTCATTTTTAAAAGTGCAATTTCATTTTCTGTTGGCTCTCTTGGATAGTTATATATTGGTCCACCTGGTTTTTCGTTATAGTACGGCCTGTTACAGTTTGGACATCCAGAGGTGAGAAAGGGTTTGGCAGTTTCAACAATTTTGACTAACATATCCTTTTCTATTCCGAAATCAATTATCTCGCCCTTGTTATTAAAACTCATACTCTCGTGTCTTGAAATTCCATGCACAATCAAGTGTCTTGCAACTTGGATTCGCCTATACTTCTCAATTGTTGGTTGATATATGCTTTCAAGCTTTGTCCCAGCGATCGGTGTAAAGGCAAAAAGTGCTGGGAGCACACCCATGTCAACACACGCTTGGATTGTTAAAACCATATCTTTTTCCGTTTCTCCTAAACCAACAATAAGATGTGTGCTGACCATGCCTTTTCCAAAAATTTTGACAGCCTCGCCCAAAATTCGCCACTGACTTTCCCATTTGTATAGTCCTCCAACCGCTGCTCCCTTAACAGCGTCAAATATCTCCTTTGTGGCGGCGTCTAATGGTATTCCTACTCTTTCAGCTCCAGCTTCGGCCAGCAGCTGCACGTTTTTGGCGTTTAAAGGTTGGCATGAAACTGAGATTGGAACATTAGCTTTCTGCTTAACTGCTTTTATTATGGCTGTTAAATCTCTAAAAACTTCTGGATAGTTTAGTGCTTGGATACAGACTCGTCTTATTTTCCCGTTTGCAACAGCATCAGAAATTCCTTTCAGGACGTTTTTTGTAGGAAAAGTTGGCCATGAAACTCTTGAGAGCATGTCTGCTCTGCTGCTACTTTCGCGTGCTTGTGGGCAGAAAGCGCAGTTCGCATTACATTTGCCTTCTTGGTAGGTCATTAGGTAAGCAGTAGTTGGTGCAGCGTCAAGCTTGCCATCTAGGAGTTGGAGAACAATGGCGGAGCCTATTGAAGCGCGAATTTTTTGGGGAATCCTTGCGTTTGCGACAGTCATTTCTTATGAATCCTTGCGTTGGGTTAATCTAATCTATGGTTTGTGTTAATATTTGTTGCATTCAATTGTTTCTGTTAACTAAAGATTCTGAATTCACAAATGCTTTATCCATATCCAACGAAACGGTAGGTCAGGCGTTTGAAATGCGCAGGTCAAAGCTTGAATGTTACGAGGAGATTCTAGGCGCTCTTATAAACAAACCTCTAAGCGTGGATAGGCTGGCGTACGAGGCGAACATGGACTGTTCAGTGCTTAAACATCGGTTGGAATCGCTGATTAAGTATGGGCTTGTTGAAAAGAGAAGTTCTGGAAGAAAAACATTGTATGCAATCACGGAACGCGGCATTGCAGTCTTTAAGGCGCTGAACTTCCAGAAGTATCTTGAAAAAGTGTTGAACAAGGTTAAAGTCTTGGATGAAGCTTTCGAGGTTATTCCGAAAATTTCAAAAAACGTTGAGCGCGAGTGAAGCAACGCGTCGTAGAAGGGCGAAAACTATAACAGCCCTTAGAGGTTTTCATTAAAAGAGAAGCATATGCCAGAAATTTCACTAGAAAACGTGTGGCAAATTAACGAAAAAGAATTGTTTGCAATTTTGGATTCGGGTGTGTTAGCGGCTAAACCCAAAAGAGTAAGGTTTTATGCGCCAAGCTTCATGTATTACAAAACAAGCTATTACTGTTCCTCACCAAGGGATTTTCCAACAATATCCGTAACTGGAGGTGAATGCGCCTTAAAATGCAAGCATTGCGGCGGAAAAATTTTAGAAACAATGTACCCAGCCAAAACACCAGAAGAACTGCTTAAACTGTGTGCAAAACTTAAAGAGAATGCAGCTTCTGGATGCTTGATAAGTGGTGGCTGCCTGCCAGACGGTTCTGTTCCTCTTAGAAAATTCTTGGATGCAATTGAACGTGTTAAGCGCGAATTAGGCTTAGTGGTTTTTGTCCACACAGGCATAATTGACGCTTATACTGCTGAAAGGCTTAGACTAGCGGGCGTGGATGCTGCACTGATTGATGTCATTGGTTCCAACGAGACGATTAGAGAAGTGTATAATTTGAAAGTGACGGTCAGCGATTATGATGGTTCATTAAAGGCTTTGAATGATGCTGGAATCCCCTTTGTTCCACACGTGATTGTAGGGCTTCATTATGGAATGTTGAAGGGCGAACTTCAAGCACTCAAGATGATTTCGAAGTATAAGCCTTCAGCTCTCGTGATAATTGCCTTTATGCCCATACATGGAACAGAAATGGCAAACGTGGAGCCTCCAAAACCCATGGACATTGCACGAGTTTTAGCCACAGCTAGGCTGATGTTTCAAAACGTTCCTTTAGTTCTTGGTTGTATGCGACCAAAGGGCAAACACCGCACAGAAACAGATATTCTAGCCATAAAGGCTGGTGTTGACGCCATAGCCTTTCCAGCAGAGGAAGCCATAAAGTTCGCCGAAAAAGAGGGGTATAAATTAAGCTTCTCGTCTTTCTGCTGCGCTCATGTATACGTGGATGCACTTAGGGTTTAGATTTCGTCCTTATCGAAAGTTTTAGCGTATTCATTAAATCATTTTTTAGTTTTGAGTATTGGGCGCTTATTCTCTTCGCGTCTTTTTTCGCCATTCCTTGGTGGATTAATTGTTTTTCAAAGGCTTTTCTTGTTTTGCGAACAAACCAGCCCAGCGTAGCCCGCAAGATTAGGAGGTTAAACAGAATGTAGGATATGGAGAGTATTATGCTGATTATGCTTCTGATTCTCATGGAACCACGCTTGTATGTTAATCTTCGTCTTCTTCCTCTTCCTCGCGTTCCTCTCTGCGGCGTTTGGCTAGTTCCTTCTCAATTTCCTTAGAGACTTCTTCGCTTACTTCTTTGCTGAGTTTTTCAGCAAGCTTCTCCCTAACTTTCCTTGAAATTTCCTCGCTTACCTCTTTGCCAATTTTTGCTCCCTCAACTTTTCCTTTGCCACTTACAGCCATCTTCATCACGTTTCCTAAGTTTGTGAAAACAGAAACATAGTTCTCAGTCATCCGCACAGCAATTTCCTCTGGCAAGCCCGCGTCCTTCAGTTCTTTATAGAATGCCGCGGCAGCTCTACCCATTTCCCTTCCCGCGTCCTCTGAGAAGACGCTTGAAATTATAGACTTTATCAGGTTTGGAACTTCTTTTGAAACGACGCTTAAGACTTCCTTTAACTCTTCAACATCCTCCTTTTCTTTCTCGTTCATTTGTCTCACCTCTTTGAGATTAATGGTTTGACTAACACAGTTATTTATTCTGGAAAAAAGTGGTCAAGCGTCTGGTCAGTCAGCAAGCTCATAGACATTTCCGTAACCCTTCACGTTTCTGACGACGCCCTCACTTTCTAAGCGTTTAAGTCTCTCTCTAACAATTCTTCTGGAGGCTTTTCCACGCATTTTCCTTACTTGACGCGTAATCGCCGAAACGTTCAGGTTCCCATAAAGGGCTAGCGCTTGAATAATGCACCGTGATATATCATCTTGGACGATCCACAATTTTTTAAGATGCTTCTCGGCTGTTTTTAGGCGGGCTGCGACTTTCAGCGGTTCGCCGTAAAAACCCACACCCAAGCGTGTCAATCGCAGATAATGGGCAAGCTGTTCGTATTCTGGATTATTTACCACGAGCGCCTCTAGGGTTTCAAGCCTCTTTATTATCAAATCAAGCTTCCTGCTAATTTCTTCAATGCTTGAGCTTTTTTCCGCCTTTTCTTTACCGCTGTTATTTTTTGCCATTATTCTCGTTTCACTATTGTGGTTTTTGTTGTTTAAGCATTTTGAAGCCCAGGATTAACGCCCATGCGGAAACAGCAATTGCAGTTAGAGTTTCTGGTATAGCAACACCCTTTCCAAATCCAACATTATATTGAAAAATCCAAATGGCGATTGAGAAGATTGCAGCGAGAAACGAGAATACTGCCATGGTCTTTTCGCTCTTTTTTGTTAGGACAGCTCCTATGAAAAGCATGGCTACTGGGAAAAGCATGAAGAAGGCTACTGATGCTGGGAAGTGTGGTGCTGTGTTTTCTGGAAATGCACCTATCGCGATTAGGGCTATGGCGTCAAGCGCAAAAAGGAAGGCTCCAATCTTTCCTATTATGCTATTATTTAGATAGTTTTGCACCCCGATCGCGAATGCTAGAGCGAGGATTCCGCTGACCATTAAGCCACCATTGAATATCATTGACACTGCGCCTTCAACGACGCCTAAATCGCTTAGGGCATTGTCTACCCAACTAAACGGTGGGTATAGCGCTATTGCCGCGGATATGCATGTAAAAGCGATTATAGGAGTTAGTATGCCACAGACTGCAGCAACCTTGAACCAGAAATCTTCACTTTTGTTCATGCCTTGTTCTCCATTTACTTCCTCATAACGCATCTTTTAACTATTTATGTTGTTCGTTAAACTTTGCGCTTTTCGCCACGCATGAAAAAGTATGTTTTGTAATGTTTGAACCCCGCTTTCTCGTAGGCTCGTATTGCTGGTTGATTGTCAGCTAAAACATAGATTATAACCCATGGCGCTTCTTTCAGCATTCGTTTAACAAGCTCTGAAACTATGGATGTTGCATAACCCTTATTTCTATAGTCCTTGTGGGTGGCAACCGTCCCGATGAGGCCTCCCCACTCGGTTATTCGCATGCTACCCACTGAAACAGCTTTTCCATTAATTTTTACTCCAAGCCATTTCACACCGCGGTTCATGCCATCAACAATCCCTTGACCAGTTGCTGTCCCCCAGAATTCAGGGTCAGATTCCCTCATTATTGCCGCTATTTGTTCGGCGTCTGACTCGTTTAAGCTGACAACCGAGCATGTTACTTGCGCTTTTTCCTCTCCCCTGTGCACGATCATGAGCATCATTCTGTGAGTTACCGTCGGCGCGTATTTTTTAAGAATGTAGGGTTTGTGCTCTTCCAAGGCTTGCAGTTCAACTTTTTCTAAATTCAACCTTTCAAGAAGTATCCTTACAGCTTCGCTGCTTCCCCTAAACTGGACTATGCTTTGTCTATAAACGAGCATCATCCCCTCGATTTTGCCATCTTTAAGGGCTAACAGAATTTCCGTATCGCCTCTGTTGTATTTCCAGTCAAACGCGAAAAAGAAATGGTGCGGAATATCCTTGCTTATGAATTGCCAAAACAAGTTTTCAAGAGACTGTTCAAGTGGTACTACTTGCATTTCTCAATTCTCCTCTATACTTTATGGTTTCGTGGGACATATCGGCGTAGCCTTTGCAGAGACTGAAGTTTATCTTTATCG
Organism: Bathyarchaeia archaeon; assembly: GCA_038883655.1. Lineage (GTDB taxonomy): Archaea > Thermoproteota > Bathyarchaeia > Bathyarchaeales > Bathycorpusculaceae > JAVZLQ01. Next base: position 24,863 of record JAVZLQ010000002.1, on the reverse strand, counting down.
CCTATTTTTGCTTCTTCTATTGCACGTTTCAATATTTGAATTGATTCGTCCATTGCCTTGCGGTTCACGGGATATGGAACGCCGTTTTTTCCGCCATAGGCGAATGAGTATTTTACTGGGTCTTTCCAGCTTGGCTTTTCTCCGTAAATAAGCTCCGCAATCAATGCCAATCCCCTAATCGTGGCTGGTCCAACGCCTTTAAACGCCAAGAGTTCTTCATAATTTTGTGGTTGAAATTCATAAGCTTCTTGTAGCGCCTTCCAGTTTATGTTAGCTGGCATGGACAAAACGTCTATCGGGTATTCGCGCCAAGTGGTTTCAGCTGTTTTTGGAAGCCACTCTTGGAGCGATTTTTGGTATGCTGGCCTAATCGACATTATTAAGCGCATAATTCTTTTCGGCTTTTCCTTGGCTATGTCAACAGAGGCTTTTCTGCAGCCTTCGCTTTCTTTGGCTGTCATGTCTAATGCGACTTCGCGCTTAACGTCGCCTACGATGGCGCTGTGAGGCTCATTTACGAAGTTTTTGACGTTTTCTGAAAGCCAGTGATAGCGTCTTGCCGTTCGATCTTGAGGACACATGCCTTGCTGTATTACAGCCCACTTGCCATCTTCAGCAACAAAGAAGGCGTGGTGATAAAGCTGATAGCCAGCCTGGATGGCAGCATTGTCCACTTTCGCGCTCATTTTACTTGCGTATCGCAAACTTTCAACGTTGTTTGCAGAGAAACCGAACTTTTCGCCAACTTTCGCTATTTCCAAAGGCGCTTGCCTTGAAACTCTTCCCTTTCCGCCGCAGACGGCTATACCGTGCTCTTCTGGGGCTATGGCTTGTTTCAAAACGCCCGTGACGACTGTTGTTACACCAGAAGAGTGCCAATCATAACCCAAAACACAACCTAAAGCCTGAAACCAAAACGGGTCTGATAGACGTTTTAGGAATTCGCCTGTGCCATATTCGTCAACAATTATTGTGACTATTTCTTTGGCTAGCTTTTGCATTCGGACAACTAGCCATTTTGGTGCTTTTCCATAATGAAGCGGTAACCTTGCAATGCCTGTTCTTTGCATATGCTATGCTTTCCAATAAACTTATGTATTGAACCCTATTTTACGTTGTCGAGGAGTCAAATTTAGGTTTTGGCGCACTGTTAAATAAGATACCCCCTCTAGGTTTTTAGCTGGAGCTCAAGCATTACTCCGTCGTCTTTGAAGCCGTATTTTCGGTAGAATTTTGCCGCTTCTTCGAATGTTGTGTCAACATGCATTTCAATGGCTCCACGCCTGATCGCTTGCTTAACAGCCTCGTCCAAAAGTTTCCTGCCAATTTGTTTCCCTCGATACTTCGCTTTAACAAATAGGAGAAGTACGTGGGAGTTTAATCCGCCATGTAAAATGTCGGTGTAGAAAAGTAAGTGCAGAAAACCCGCTATTTGTCCATCAACTTCAGCTACGAGAACAACGTGGTTGTCGTCGCGCAGAACATCAACGAATGCTGTTGTCCTTTCAATTTCCCACTTTAACCACTCAACTATGAGTTCTTGAATACTCTTGGCGTCTCCTTCCACAGCACGGCGAATTTTAACTTCTTGCATAAATGGTAATTCTGGGTTTCTCCCTATTAAATAATATAAGGCTTTAGCGCTTACTTTTAACTTCTGGGATGTTAGGTGAAACCGTTGAAAGCCAAGTTTAAAACGCCAATGATAATTGTGAATTTTAAGACTTACCTTGAGGCGACTGGAAAAAGAGCGGTTGAACTCGCAAAAAAAGCTGAAAAGGTGAGTAACGAAACAAACACGTTTATAGGGGTTGCCCCGCAATTTGCAGACATAAGAGCCGTAGCTGAAGCCGTAGAAATCCCCGTTTTCGCCCAGCATATAGACCCAATCAAGCCTGGAAGCCACACTGGACACGTGTTAGCCGAATCCGTGAAAGAAGCTGGAGCAGTTGGGACACTAATAAATCATTCTGAAAGGCAGCTTAAACTTTCCGAGATAAGCGAAATAATAGGCATAACCAATGAAAGGGGGCTGATATCGCTTGTGTGCGCAAACACGCCCGCAATAAGCGCTGCCGTCGCGGCACTCAAGCCAGACATAATCGCTGTTGAGCCACCAGAGCTTATTGGCACTGGAATTCCAGTTTCAAAAGCAAAGCCCGAAGTTGTCACGGGTACCGTTAAGCTTGTGAGGGAAATAAACCGCAACGTTACCATTTTGTGCGGCGCTGGAATAAGCCGTGGAGAAGACGTAGCAGCAGCCTTAAAGCTTGGCACCCAAGGGGTGCTTGTTGCAAGTGGAATTGTCGAGGCAAAAAACCCATATAGAATTTTGCTTGAATTTGCAGAGGCAGCAACGAAAAGTGAGCGGGGAAAACTTGAAGGTTGAAGCGGAGTGCGCCGCGTGCATAATAAGCAGAGCGTCAGCAGAAGCCGTTGAAGCAACAACAAATCCAGCGCTGCGCTTCAGAGCAATGAGTGAACTACTACGTTTACTCACGAAAGAGTTTAGACCAAACGCGGTTCCAGCGGATTTAGGCACAAAAAGAGATCGCCTAATAAAGAGAATTACGGGCAACAGTGACCCTTACAAGAGGCGGAAGCGAATAAGCAACGAGAAAGCCCTTAGACTTCTGCCCTACGCGAAGAAAATTGTGGAAGAGGGTTACACGCAACAAGATCGCTTCAAGAAGGCGTGTCTATGCGCAATTGTGGGTAACGCCATAGAATTTGACATTCCAGACCACAAGTTCTCTTTCAACAGTTTAAGGAAAAGTCTTAGGGACGCAGGCAAAGACCTAGCCGTGGACGACACGCTTAAAGTTTACGAACTGGCTAAGAAGGCAAATTCCATTCTTTACTTAACTGATAATGCCGGCGAAATAGTTTTTGACACGCTTTTGGTTGAACAGCTTAAAAACATGGGTTTGAGGGTTGTTGTGAGCGTTAAGGGCGCGCCAATAATTAATGATGCAACATTGGAGGATGCTGAAATTTCCGGCATAAATAAAGTAGCTGACAAGGTGATAACGACGGGGACAGACGCCGTTGGCTTGGCTTTAAATGAAGCGTCAGCAGAATTTCTTGAAACATACAACGCTGTTGACATTGTCTTTGCGAAGGGTATGGGTTATGCTGAAACCCTAACCGAGTACAGGCTCAATAAGCCCCATTTTCTGCTTTTTAGGGCAAAATGCAATCCCGTGGCAAACTTTTTTGGAGTCATAAAAGAAAAGAACGTTGCAAAGCTGATGCCGTAAGATGACTGTACCTTCAATACGCCTCAACAGTCAAGAACTCTCAAAGTTTGATGAAGTTTTGCAGAAAGAGTGGATTATAACAAACAGTTTAGGCGGATACGCCTCATCAACAGTTTTAGGTTTAAACACAAGGAAATATCACGGCTTGCTGGTTGCTGCACTTAATCCGCCTAGCGAGCGGACAGTGTGCCTATCAAAGTTGGATGAGGAAGTGCACATTAAAGGAAACGTTTATCCGCTTTTTGTCAACGAGTTTAGGGATAAAATTTTCCCGCGTGGAAACTTATACCTAAAAGAATTTTCTGTTTCGCCGATGCCAAAATACATTTACGAAATGCAAGGCGTCACGGTTCAGAAGACAATTTTCATGCTTCATGGGAAAAACGTGACCGTGACAGTTTATGACGTCTTGAACAAAAGCGGGAGCGAAGCTAAAGTACGAATCTTCCCACTTGTGAATTGCAGACACATACACGCGGTGACAAGTCGATGGCAAAATTCATGGAACCTAACCCAAAAATGCAGTGAGAAAGAAACGGTTTTGTATTTTGAAGCGCCACGGTGCACATTGGCTCTTGCTCTTGCCACTTCGGATGGACGCTACTTCGCATCTGGAAGGTGGGTTGAAGCCGTACATTATCGCGAGGAGGCAGCGCGTGGAGAAAGTTGCCAAGAAGACTGTTATCAAAGTGGGTGCTTCGAGGCGGCTATTGATGTGGATGAAGCTGAAAGCTTTGCCGTTGTTGCTGTTGCGGATAAGGATGACGCATCTGTTAGAAGGTTTTTGGAGGAAACGCCTCTAACCGCGTATGATTTGAAAGTAATGCAGAAGCACGAGGAAAAACTCCTCGAAGACTTTGCTTCGAAATTCTACGAGGAACATCCAACTATTAATGCCAGTGATTGGTTGAACTGGCTTGTTCTGGCAACAGACAAGTTCATAGTGCAAAGTGCAGATGGCACACGCAAATCCGTTATAGCTGGTTACCATTGGTTCGAGTGTTGGGGAAGAGACACTTTCATTTCCATGCCTGGACTTATGCTTTTAACGGGCAGATTCGACGATGCAAGAAAAGTTTTCCTAAACTTTAAGGAACACGCCAAAGACGGACTTATCCCAAACTTCATCTCAGACGCTCACGGTCAGCCGGTCTACAACTCTGTTGATGCGCCGTTGTGGTTTGTGAATGCTGTTCTTCAGTACCTAAAGTACACTGGAGACTTCAAATTCGTCAAAGAACATTTGTGGGAAACATTGAAGGCAATGGTTGAAGGACTTATTGGGGGAAAGACGCATGGCATACGCGTGGACCATGACGGACTTGTTCTACATGATGCCCAACTCACCTGGATGGATGCTGTTGTTGATGGGCAAGCGGTCACTCCGAGACGTGGAAAGGCTGTTGAGGTTCAAGCTTTATGGTTTAACGCGCTCAAAGTCATGGAGCTTTTGGCACTAAAATACGAGGAGGTAAACATGGCTGAAAAATACGCGTGCATGGCGGAAAAAGTTAGGAAAAGCTTCGCAGAGAGTTTTTGGACTTCAGAGAAAGGCTACTTGTATGATGTTGTAAGCGAAAACGTGAAGGACGCTTCTATCCGGCCTAACCAAATAATTGCCGTTTCGCTCGACTACTCTATGCTTGACACGGCGAAAAACGAAAAAGTCGTTGACATCATTCACCGCGAACTTTTAACGCCATACGGCTTAAGAACACTCGCAAAAAACGACCCTAAATACGTGGGAGTTTATAGGGGCGATAGGCGAAGCAGAGACAAAGCCTACCATAATGGCACGGTTTGGCCATGGCTTTTGGGTCCATTCACAACGGCGTTTCTCAAGGTTAAGGGCTACGCGGAATATAGGCGAGAACAAGCCTTACGCTTTTTGTTACCATTGTTAACAGAGCAAGTACATAGCGCAGGGCTTGGCGTTATAAGCGAAATTTTCGATGGTGATGCGCCGCATAGCCCGCGTGGATGCGTAGCTCAAGCATGGAGCATCGCTGAACCGTTGAGGGCTTACATTGAAGATGTGATGCAAATTAGACCAAAATATGAAAAGGAAATACTGCAGAAATGAGCTAATGTGAGATTGCTTCTTTTAGGCTTTGAGCTGCAACTTCTGGCGAGACAGTATTGATATACATTCCCGTGCTTTTTTCGAAGCCAGCCCATATCGCAAGTTTTGGGTAAACTTCCAAGTGCCAATGATAATAGTCGCGTGCATCCTCGTTTATGGCTAGGTGAAAGCCATAATTGTACGGCGGGTCATTAACGAGCCTCTTTAAAGCACCTAAACAAGCCTTCAAAGTTTCAGCGAAGGCTTTGACTTCATCTTTATCCATCTCGAGAAGTGTAGCCTCATGCTTTTTGGGAAAAATCCAAAACTCCATTGGGTGGACGCTTGCCCACGGAGCAAAAACCGCAAAACTGCCGTTTTCAAAAATGAACCTTGGTCCATCCGTCTCCTCTTCCAAGACATGGCAAAAAACGCATTTTCCATTCCTTTGGTGGAACCTTCTGCTTGCGGCAAGCTCCTCACTCAAAATTTTTGGAATCGAAGGCGTTGCTATTATCTGGCTGTGTGCATGGGAAAGCGACGCTCCAGCCTCTAAACCGTGATTGCGAAATATTGAAACATACTTTACATATGGCTTTTCGGAAAGGGCACGGAGCCTATCAACGTAAGCGTTAACAACGTGTATCAGCTGAGGAATTTCTGCGTCTGAAGGGTGCGCATCATGCGTTGGTGATTCAACAAGAACCTCGTGATGCCCAACTGCTGGGGTTAAACGCCCCCTTACGCTGGCTTTCCTAAATTTAGATTCTTCCTTCGGAGGAGTGAAAGCTGGATAAAGGTTTGGGATGCACCGAACAAGCCAATCCCTATGCCTAAAACCGTCATCATCAGCGCTTTTCTTTACGCCCTCCTTGCTTTTTAAATAGACGAGAACTGCTGGGGGGGTCATATGCTCGTTTCCTGGACAGAGCGGGCAAACAGCAGCCTTTGCCTTTTGGCGTTCTTGTTTTGCGAAGTCTGTTGGGCGGCGACCACGTTCTGTGGCTATGACAACCCAGCGGTCAAGCAGATAATCCCTACGCACCTCGTTGTGGATCATGTTGAAACCACGCGATGTTAGGATATGCATCTAAAGGGGATTTAGCATTTTCCGAAACCCCAACATTTTTGGTTTGCCGCAAAACCAATAGTGCCTACCCCCTCCAGGTTTCTGCCATTTCCCCTATCATTTTCTTGTAGATCTTGGCGCTTTTCCGCATTGTACGCTTTTTGGTTTCAAGGTCAACTGCGAACAAACCAAACTTCATTTTGAAACCCCTAGCCCACTCGTAATTGTCAGTTAAAGCCCAATGGAAATACCCGCGAACATCAACCTTCTCCTCGCCAACAGCTTTCTCGATGGCTTTTAAGTGGTCGATAATGAAGTTTGGTCTAAGCTCGTCCTTCGCGTCTGCTATGCCGTTCTCTGTAACGTAAAGCAGACAACCATACCGCTGCATGCCCTTTAAGGCTTCAACAATTCCTTCTGGGTAGATTTCCCATCCAAGGTCGGAGGTGGGCAGTCCAGCGGCTGATTTGCTGTTAGGACGACACGCGAAACCGTAGTTCTGCATTATTTCTGGTATAGCCGGAATTCCAGCGAAAACTTTTGCTAATAGGGACTTTCTCCCACTAATCACAAAGCGCGTATAATAGTTCACGCCAAGCCAGTCCAAACGCCGTCCCAAATAACTTTTTACTTCTGCTTTCTCCCTTATACCGTTGAAGTTTTCGTCAAGCCAGCCATCCGCCACAGCTTGTGGAAAGAAGTGGTTATGCATGTTATCCATAAACTTGGCTGCTTTAACGTGAACTTCATCTTTCTCGTCAAAAGCCTTCGCTGGTATCACATTATGTATTAGCCCAACGTTTGCTGGACTCGGACTACCATCATCAGCTTTCGCAGTATCCAACCTTTTTATTGCGTCATACGCGCGTGCATACGCAACAGCTATATTTCTGGCTGCTTCTTTGACGGCTCTGAAACTGCTCACTCCAGGCGGAAAACCAGACTCTGGAATCATGTAGCCCGCTTCGCACATTGCCATAGGCTCATTGAAAACCGCCCAGTTATCAACGATGTCTCCGAGTTTCCAAGCCACATAAGCCACGTACTTTGTAAACTCAACTATTGCTGACTTGTCAAGCCATCCACGTGCGCCACGCTTTAGCTTTGTGTTACGCGCAGTTATTGGGTCGTGAACCCACAATGGAAGCGTAAAATGGTTTAGGCAAACAAAAACCTTGAATCCCTTCTCCCGCAAATCGTTTATTATCGCCCTATAATGGTCTAGCGCTTCCTTGTTCGCCAACTTTTCAAGCTCTTCCAAAGCCTTATCGTCAACATCAACTTTTGAAAAGTTGCCGTCAGAGGCAGTTTCAATGCTAACCTCAACAGTTCTTGTGCTATCGGGGAAAACACGGCTCCACTCAATGCCGATTCTATAGGCGTTTAACCCAAGGCGCCTAGCCAAACCATGGTCCTTCGCGTATAAGCTCCAATAGTCTATACCATTTTCTGGAGGGTCACCGCTCACTATGCCACGCCTTATGTTTTCAGCATCATGAACCCAAACAAACCAATCAGTATTAGCATCCACATTCCGCCCAGCAGCATCACCCATCTCAAACTGGAAACCACTCTCAGAAACACCCCACAAAAAGCCTTCACGAAAGCCCATAACGCCTCACATGATAATAATAATGCGATAAATATTTAAAAGGGCGGTGGGTCACTGGGGTTCGACGCCCAGAATACGCCTAACCCCCAAACCCTACACTCGTACCCGCACCCCCTTGAGCGCCGAACGTCCAAACTTAGGTTGCTCCCTCCCGGGCCTGGCCAGTTTCGCCTGGTAAACGCTGGAAACAGCTTCCCTACGGAAGCAGCCCAGCGACCGCCAGCCCCAAGGGACGGGTAGTCAAGGCTTCGGAAGTGGAGGTTGTAGGCGTCCACAGACGCCTCAGCCCCAGCTTTCGGCCCGTCATATAGAGGGTTTACGGTACAGGGGACCCCTAGCCCCCCGCCTAAGACCCACCGCCAAACATTCATGAGCATATTCAAAACTATAAAACTTTACTTTCTCAATAAATGATTTTGCTGAAAGTTCTGTTAGAAGACATTAATAGAAGAGTATTGTGATGACTGTTTTAATTGTTTTCTTATAATTTTAGCTATCCATTTTTACTAAAATGGAAGCCCCTCTAGGTTTTTTGTTTTATTAGTGCTTCTAGGTCTATTTCGAGGGCTGCTGTTGGGTTTTCGATTTCGAAGTTGTTTAGGACTTCTGGATGAATTTCGCCTAAAATGCCTAGCCTTTTGCCTTTTATGTGGATGGCGGCTGTTCTGCCTTCTATGAAGCTTGGATGTTTTGCGGCTTTGATTTGCCAGTTTTTCAGTCCCATATTTGCGAGGAGAGCTTCCGCGAAAGATTTTATTTCTGTGAAGTTTGCTGTGGCGTGGGATGAAACCGCTGCAATGTGAAGTCTACGCTCGCACATTGTTTCCATTTTCGCGTTTATTCGCGTCACGTCCGAAACCTCGAAAAGCCTTTGCGGGAAACTTTCATGCTTATTTTCAGCTAGGTTCTTCATAAGCCCCGGCAAGAGCCACTGGCGCATTATTGAGTATTCTGCTGAAACTGGATTTGCAAGTTTTACTGGTTTCTGCTCTTTGATGCGCATCATCTGATAGTGCACTCGTTCATTTGTTAACGTGAAGTTCATCATTTCCAAGAAGCCCAAGCCAACCATTATTTGGCGTGCAACATCCGCTAAGGCATGCGCTGAATGTGGTTCTCCAACCGTTACGGCGGCGGGTATTGTTGGCTTAAGCCTATAATAGCCGTAGCCTATGGCGACTTCCTCAACCAAATCCACCTCGTGCAACACATCAATTCTGTAAGGCGGCACTGCAACCTCTAGAATTCCGTCGCCTATTTCCTTCGCGTCCAGCCTGCATTTCTGTAGGCATTTTATCGCTTCTTTTTCCGAAAGTTCCAGTCCAAGCAGCCTATTCGCATATTCAACCCTTAAACGCATCTTTTCAGGCGCAAGCCTCGGCGAAACAATAGTGCCTTCAGCGGTTTTCACGTTTACTTTCTCTATTTTTCCACCCATATCGATCAGAGCTGCCACAAGAATGTTTAGGCTCTTTTCAACAGCTTCAAAACTTAAGCCAGTAACATCCAAGAAGAGGTTTCGCGTTTCGGCGCTGACCCTTGTTAGTTCACCATTTATTATTGGCGGCATTGAAAGAACATTTTTTTGGCTGTCGATGAGCAGCGGGTAACGTGGCGCCCAGTCTATTAGATGCCTATAGGCTATGCCCTTTTCATGCTTTTCTAGGATTTCCTTCAAGTTCATTTCTTCAGCTTTTCCTAAAGGAACAAACTTGACGCTTTCTGGCGGGACAGCCGTGTAGGTGAATGGCGGTTTAACCACGTCTAGGTTGTGTATTCCAATTGAAACTTTTTTGCGGTCTCTACCAAGTCCCCAGTGCAAGTCCTCTTGCATTTCCATGAGTTCGACAACCGCTTCCTCGTCGAGTTTTATGTTGCGAACCACGGCGGCAAGCATGTATGGTCTAACCTCAGCAACAGCCTCGTCGATAATCAGCGTTGTTTTCGGTTCTTCAGCCTTGTACCTTGGCATTCCAGTTTCAATTTCCAAAAAGCCTTTTAGGGCTCTTGCCACTCCAGCGTAGCTGCAATAGTCAATGCGGTTTGGGTTGTACTCAACCTTAACATAGTCTTCGCCGGTCTCCTCCACATCAAAGCCTATCCATGGAAGCCACTCAACCATGTCCTTAACTGTCACTTTTCTGTTCATGAACTTTGAGAATCTTTCCACTTTAAGCGTGATTACAGGCATATGGGTGTCCTCCTAATCCAGTCTAAACGGTTTCCATAAAGCATTCTAATGTCATCCACGCCAAGCTCAATCATCGCCAAGCGTTCAAGTCCCCCTCCCCACGCAAGAACCGGATATTTAATTCCCATCGGCGCAAGAACTTCTGGTCTGAACATGCCCATCCCGCAGAGTTCGATCCAACGCTTAAGCTTTGGATGGTAAGCCACAGCTTGGGCTGAAGGTTCAGTGTATGGGAAGTAGCTCGGCCAAAACTCTATCTTCTCCAGCCCAAACTTTGTGTAGAAAGTTTTTAGTGTTCCCATTAAGTCGCGGAGTGTAACTCTCTTGTCGACAACTATGCCTTCAATCTGGTGGAACTCCGCCAAGTGCTTGTACGTTACTTGCTCATTCCTGTAAACCCTATCCACAGAAAAAACTTTTATCGGCGGCTTCTTATGCGTCGCCAAATACTTTATTGTTTCAGCGGTTGTATGCGTCCTCAAAACAAGTCTCCGCGCTTCTTTGTGGCTCCATTTGTAACGCCAACCCTTGGAACCAGTTGTCCAACCGTTCTCATGCACCTTTGCAACAGCATTCACAATAGCTTTTGAGGGAAGCCTACCCGCATCTGGATTTGCCAAATAAAACGTATCCATCATCTCTCTGGCCGGGTGATCCTGCGGCTGAAATAGGGCATCAAAGTTCCAGAAGGCAGTTTCAACAAGCGGCCCGCGGATTTCTGTGAACCCCATTTCTAGGAAGATTTCGCGGGCGCGCTGGATGATTTGCTGTAGCGGGTGAACCTTGCCCGGATAAACTGCTGGTCCTGGTGCTGTTATGTCGAATTTTCGGAGTTTTATTTGTCGCCATTTTCCAGTTATTATTAGTTCTGGCGTGAGTTGTGTAACTTCTTCTGTGGTTTTTACGCCTTTTTTGAGTAGTTTGCGCCCTTTGTCTGTAAGTTCAAGCGTGTAGAATGCTTTTTCTCTTGTTTCTAAGAGTTTACGCCTTTTTAGAACTTCTGCAGCCTCTTGAAGGCTTTTGCCGACCTCTTCCAATGTTATTTTGCCTTTGTCTGCCAGAAGTTTCAAAAGTTTTTCGTCGCTGCCCTTCGGCGGCTTTTTTACAGATGTATATTCTGTCAAAGCCAGTATATTCTTTTCTTTGTTTAGAACAGCCCAATTCTTTTTTATAATCCATCCTAAAGCCAAAGGAACGGCTTCGGATGGAATTCCGGCATTTTCCGCGATTTGCGCTATTTTGGCTTTTCCGCCTAAACTGCAAAGTGCATTTAAGATTCTTCGTTCTGGAAGCCCTTTCTTTGCATACTCCTGCCCTTCGCTTGTTAAAGTTGCAACTGTCCGCTTTTCTTCTGCAATCTTTAGAATTCCCTTTTCCTTCAGTGTTAGGGCTGCACGCATAACTGCGGCGTCCGGCAAACCGCTCTCTTTTACAATTTGTTCGAGTGAAGCCTTTCCTTTGAGCTTTTCTAGAGCCAATAGCGTTTTGTGTTCTTGTTCTCGCAGTTTAAGCATCTTCTTTCACCTCTTTAATGTTGGCTTTTGGGCTTTGTATTGTAGTTATTTCATTTTTAATAAAAGTATGCATGTGCCACGCTAGGTTCGCGCCGGAAAAAGCCTTCTCTTTTATGTAAATTGGCGGGGCATCACTTCACCAGCAGCGCATAAAAATGCGAAAACATATTTATAGCTTATTCCACGCGTGTATTTTCGCACAAAACTTAATACTTTTTCTGGGAATTGTATAAGAAGCTAAAGCTTGGACGGCGCGTGATTTGGCTGGCGAAAATAGAAATGAGATGGTTGTCACTCCATGGGAAGTTAGGGGCAAAGTTGACTATGAACGCCTAATACGCGAGTTTGGAACGCAGCCCTTAACAGACGAACTGATACAGAAAATATCGAAATATACTGGTGAGCTTCATCTTCAGCTTAGGCGAAGGCTTTTCTTTTCTCACCGTGATTTGGATACTGTTTTAGACCTTTACGAGAAAGGAATAAAATTCGTCCTTTACACTGGACGTGGCCCTTCTGGTCCAGTGCACATTGGACATCTTGTTCCATGGATTTTCACTAGGCACTTGCAGGAGAAGTTTAGCACTAGGCTTTATTTCCAGATGACTGATGACGAGAAATTTGTCGTTGACGACGCGCTTGAACTTAAGGAGGCCACGAACTTCGCTTATGAAAACGCCCTTGACCTAATAGCCTTGGGCTTTAAGCCAGAAAACACCTTCATAATATTTGACGTACAAGATATCGACTTGCTTTATGACATTGCCCTTGAAGTTGCAAAACGCGTAACATACTCCACGGCAAAAGCCACATTCGGCTTTCAAGAAAGCACAAACATAGGCTGGATTTTCTGGCCGGCCATCCAAGCTGTCCCATGCTTTATCCATGCGAAGTTGACTGGCGAGAACGTTCCAGCTTTGATTCCAGCCGCCATAGACCAAGACCCGTACTGGCGTATAACGCGTGATGTTGCTCCGAAACTTGGCTATTACAAGCCGGCGCAGATTCACTGCCGATTCTTGCCAGGTTTGGGTGTAGGCGGAAAGATGAGTGCTTCAGAGCCAGAAACATCCATTTTCACGGTTGACCCGCCAGATGTTGTTAAGCGGAAGATTTGGAACGCCTTCACTGGTGGGCGGGCGACTGTTGAGGAGCAGCGAAAACTCGGCGGCGACCCGAGCATTTGCACGGTTTTTCAGTATTTCTACTTCATCTTCGAGGAAGATGACAAGAAGCTTCTTGAGAAGGAAAGACAATGCAAAAACGGTGAAATCCTTTGCGGAGAATGCAAAACGGAACTAACCGAAAGAGTTAACAAGTTCCTCTCCGAACACCAGAAGAAACGGGAAAAAGCCCGAAACATCGTGGAAAAATTCCACATAAAACGTTAAAGGGAGGAGAAATGCGAATATGCAGATAAAAGAAAAAGATGTTGTTAGTGTTAATCCGCCTAACGCTTTGAGATTGCTTCACCCCATGCATACAGTCCTTGTTTCATGCATCGGAAAAAGCGGAAAACCCAACATTATCACTTTGGCTTGGGCTATGCCAACATCAATTAACCCGCCGCTAGTGGCCATAAGCATTGGGCCACGCAGGCACTCTCACAGCCTAATCGAAGAAACCAAAGAGTTTGTCGTTAACATTCCCACGATAGAAATACTGGATGAGACCTTATTTTGCGGTGTTGTGAGCGGAAGAGAACATGACAAGTTTAGTGAAGCTCGTTTAACGCCCTTGCCAGCAAAGAAAGTGAAACCGCCGATAATTAAGGAGTGTGTAGCCCACCTAGAATGCAAACTCCAAAACCAGTTCACAACTGGAGACCACACAATTTTCGTTGGCGAAATTGTTGAGGCATACGCAAACAAAGGAACCTTTGATGGCGTGTACAACCTAGAAAAGGCGAAGATGATTTTCCATCTTGGCGGAAACGAGTTCGCAACGCTTGAACCGAAAGTTCTTAAGCCAAAAGCCTAAAACTCATAGCTTTCTCCAGGCTTTAACACGGCAACCTTTACTTTATGCACTTTTTCGCTTACAAGCCTAACAAACTCGTCTGCTGACTGTGCTAAAACTGGAAAAGTCTTGTAATGCATTGGAATAACCGCCTTAGGCTTGATAAGCCTAACCGCTTCCGCCGCTTCTAAGGCGCCCATGGTGTAGTATCCGCCAATCGGGATAAGCGCAACATCGGGCTTGTAAAGCTCTCCAATAATTTGCATGTCGCCAAAAACTCCGGTATCCCCAGCGTGATAAACACTTTTTCCTTCGTCCTCTATGATCACGCCCGTCGGCGCCCCTTTTGAAGCCGTGTGAAAAGCATGCACAACATGTATGCGTAAGCCTTTTACGTCAACGCTTCCGCCTATGTTTAGTCCGACAACGTTTTTTACGCCTTCGTTTTGGGCGTAATTGCCAAGTTCAAATGTTCCAACGAAGGTGGCACCTGTCCTTTTGCAGATGCCCACCGCATCGCCCAAGTGATCTCCATGGTCATGTGTTACGTAAACTATGTCTGCTTTTGTTATTTCTGAAGCCTTCACTGGCGATGTTGGGTTTCCATCAAGCCAAGGATCAACCAAAACAATTTTGTCCGCAATTTCCACCTTGAAGGCTGCATGCCCAAACCACGTTATTTTAGCCAAACTGTTCGCACCACACTAAACCTTTTAAAAGCTATGATATATCCTTATGCGTTAATAAATATAACGTGGTTTGGATGAGCCAGTACGATGATGAGGCAATAGAGAAGTTTAGGCTTTCTGGAAGAATCCTACGTGAGACACGTGAGATAATTCGAAATTTTGTTCGTGAAGGAATGCCCCTAATAGAGGTTTGCGAGAAAGCTGAAAAAACCATAAGGGAAAAAGGCGCAAAACCAGCCTTTCCATGCAACATATCAATAAATGAAATAGCAGCACACTACACATCACCGCCAAACGACACTAGGCGAATACCAAGAAACTCCATAGTAAAAATCGACATCGGCGCGCATGTTGACGGTTATGTAACAGACACCGCCGTAACAGTATGCTTTAACCCAGAATACCGCTGCCTCGTTGAAACAGCCGAACAAGCCCTAAAAGAAGCCATAGCAAACATTCGCCCAGAAACGACAACATCAAAAATAGGCGCAGTAATCGAAAAAACGATAAGAGCAAGAGGCTTCAGGCCCATCTCAAACCTAACCGGACACCAGGTTGGGCGTTATCTCGTTCACGCTGGCACGTCAATACCGAACATTTCGCAGATTTCTCTAGTAAAAATCAAGCTTGGAGGAGTCTACGCAATAGAACCCTTCGTTACCTTTTCAGACGCTGCTGGACGCGTTGAAAATGGAGAAGAAGTGACGATATTCCGCTTTGTGAAGTCAAGACCGCTGAAAAACCCCTATGCACGGCAACTCCTAAAATACATAGAAGAAAACTTCAGAACGTTGCCATTCGCTGAACGTTGGATAAGAGAGGCAATACCAAAAGAACATTATTCCCATGCATTCAAGGAACTTTTAGCATCAAAGGCGCTTATGGGCTACCCAGTTTTCATTGAAGCTAGCAGAAAACCCGTAGCCCAAGCAGAACACACTGTTTTAGTAACGGAGAAAGGTGCTTCAATCCTAACCTAACTAACCAAAACTACCATTCGCGTTCTTTTTCTTTAACTTCCCTGTAAATCGCCGTTATCAACATTTTATCGTTACATTTCTGGCAAGGTTCAACTTCCTTAAAAATGTAGTCGCCACGCTGGAACTCCCGAACACTCTTGAAACCACACTTCTTACACTCAATAGTCGTAGTTATCGGCGGAGTCGCAATCCTCAAACGCAACAAGCGCCTTCGCATTTGCATCAAAACATAGGTAGATAAAGCCACGCCTATAAAACCTATCAAAAGTAAATACCCAGCAGTTATATCCTCACCATAACCAAAGGCCTGCAAAGCCAAAACCAGAGCAGCTAATGACAAAGCCAAAAGCACGAAAATTATCATTAACACGAAAGAAGAAATTTTGGTCGCTTGAGAGGATGCCGCCTTACTCATTTCGCTTTCCTCACTGACCGATCCCAATGGTGTTACCAACTCCAGCAATTATTACTTTGTCTCCTTCCTTCGTCTTCTCCAAAATAACTTGCTTCACACGTTCTATGGCTTTGTCAGCAGCATCAAAAATCTCTTTACGCATGGGCGAAACAGCATCCCCAATATCCTCCTTAATAATAACCGCGTTTATCGGTATGCGATACTTCAAAATAGACTCCTCAATCTTAAACTGGTCAACGCCCGGACCACCTATTGCTGCGCCAACGCCCTCTGCAACCTCGCCGACGTCCTCGCCTTCCAACTTCATGGCAGCATCAATCATTATTATTGTAGCGATTTTGCCCTCGTTCTCCTCAATAATCGTTCTTATGGCGTCACCTATCTTTCCAACATTTCCCCCCGGTCCCTCAGCCTTAATCACGAAGGCTGTTCGCCCTTCTATTGGAACTGTTGCAACAACACAGTCTTTGGGAACCTTTCGCGTTTCGTATCCCCGCATGAGTTTAGCTGCAACTAATGCGCCTGCACCATCGCCTATTGGTTGTCCATATGCAAAAGCTTTCAGCGCGCTTGCGTAGGCTTCTGCCTCGCGCATCACTAGGGGCAGTATCATCTGTAACTGCATTATTATGTACAGGCTTAATGTTTTCTTGCCGAGCAAGTAATAGTGCCTTATTACTTTGTAAATGTAGTTTAAAGCCATAGCCGCTTCAAGCGTGTTCTCCAAATTGTTAGTTTGTGTTTCGTCAGCTGATGGCGCCATAAGCTTAACCTCATCCTTGAAACGCGCGTCTCTCACATCGAGAATGTGTTCAAGCTTCCAGACGATACCCGCTGGGTCGAGGCTTTGAGGCGTTATCGTGAAGTATTCAAGAAATCTGTCAACCCGTGTTGTTGGGTCTGACTGGGGTTTCCCGATTTCTTTGATTGTTTCTATAGCGATTTTTCTGCCTTCATCCTTTATGTATTTAAGCTTGAAAAGTGAGCCTTCAACCTCCCTCAGCATAACGTACATCTGGATTCTCTGTCCATAGAAAATGAAGACTATGAATACTATGTAGAAGAGTAGGCTTAGAATCTGTTGAATGTCGATCTGCATAAATATAATCTCAAATAGCGTAGCCGCTTCAAACACTCTGTTAACTCACCTTTTCGAGAAACTACAAAATGCTTGGTTATAAATTTTAGGATATTCCAAGTAAGATATGTGATAAAGACTAAATGTAATGTAGATTCTTCAATATCATGTTTACACTTGCAATGATAAGCATGGCAGCGAAAACCAAACTCAAGTTTCTGCTCGAAAGTTTCCTACTTGCATAAGCGCCAACCTGAGCGCCTAAAACCGCCCCAACTCCAAGATAAACTGCATACAAGCCGTTAACATTTCCATGCTGCACATGGTTGATGACGCCAGATATTGACGTGAAAATCATAATAAACATGGATGTTGGTATGGCAAAATGAATGGAAAAACCAAGCGCATAACACATGACTGGCACGAGAACTATTCCTCCGCCTATGCCAAGCAATCCAGAGGCGACGCCTCCGAAAAATCCCAAAAACAAGCCGGAAAGCATTTTCCTCCATTCTCTTAGAAGCGCCTTCTCAAATGCGGCGTCAACAACACTGCAGCCCTTAACAGATTTTGTTGACAAAGCCTTGTAAACCATCTGAACCGCAACAAGAATTAGGAAAACGCCGAAAATGACGCCAAGCCACATCTTAATGGCTGGAACCGCAGTAATCGCCGCTCCAACGTAGCCTCCAGGAGTCGTAGTACAAGCCAGAACAAGTCCCGCTTTAACGTAAACGCGGTTCTGCTTCAAATAATTCGCCGAAGCGGCTATTGAAGTAATTATAATCGTGGCTAGGCTTGTGCCAACAGCCGTCACGGGTTCAAAACTGTAAAGAAGCGTAAGTAACGGCACTATGAATATGCCGCCTCCAACACCCGTTAAAGCTGCAGCTATACTTATCAAGAAGCCAAACAGCGGAAGCAACCACTCCAACATGCTAACACTCTAAACCTCAGAGACCAGCCTAGAAGACAATACACAGCAAAAACCTACAATTTAAACATTCACCAAAAGTTCAAAATCAAATTGGGGCTGCCAGCTTTCCCGGGTTCGCGTGGCCGAAGACCACACTACAACCGGGAACGGAGCGCGGTTTAACTTCCGAGTTCGGAATGGGATCGGGTGGGTCCCGCGCCCTATGGCCGGCAAACCCCAGAATACACGTTAAGATTTTGCTCATTAACTTTTCGCTTTCTTCGTGCATTCAGCTTTGCCCTTTTAGTAGAGTTTCCCATATTCCGAATCCGCCGACCGTTTCTGGGCGTTCAACCGGGTTGTACCATTGTTTTTTGATGCCTATTTTTGCGCGCATTTTCCATCCGAGGGTTTTCGGTTCCTTTTCAATTTTTTCTAACATATGGCCTATTTTTTGTATTATTTCTTCTCTGTCTTCATTCGTTATTTGTTTCGGGTCTACGCCCGCTTCTTTGCCGAGCCCGTCGATTTCCGTTAGGAAAACTCTTATTTTTTGGAGGTTTGTTGTGGCTGTGTACCAGAAGCCCCAGTCTTGCGCTAAAAGTTTTGCAATGTATGATGCGTCTATGCATTCTTTTTCTGTTTTTTCGCTTATATTGTGTGCCTTTAAGAGCAGTAGGCAGTCTTTTAGGTCTTTTGCGCTGAAGGCTTCCCACATCTGTATTTTTTCTAGGAGCATGTCAGTAACTGTTATTGTTGGATAGTCGAGTTCAAGTCTGCCCTTGAAGTCTATTGGGTGGTTTGCAACTAGAAGTTTGTCAAAGAAAACGTCCACGTAGAACCAGCCTTTTGGGTGGAAGTAAATTTGTCTTTCAGATGCTGCCGTGGAAAGCGTCGCTCTCCTTTTAGCGTAACCCAACTTTTCGAATAACTCTTTCACTTTGTCTCTGTGACTGCGATATGAAACGAGGTCTATGTCGCTGTATTCTTGTCCCTCGATTGCGCCTGTTCCTATCCTGCCGAGTTTCTGCGCAAAGTCCCTATGTTCTTCGCAGTGGATTGCTATGCTTAACCCGCCGAGGATTCTTAGGATTATGCCTTCCTGCCTTGCTTTTTCAACGATTCCTTTAGATTCTTGGATGAAGACTTCCGTTGGGACTATGCCCTTCCATTCTTCTGGCAGTTCACGTTTGATTTCTCTATCAAGAAGCCAAGCCATGGCTTCTTCCCTCGCGCCTAACCTTCTATTCTTTGCAGTCTCGTTATTTTGTTGCCCTTGAACTCTATTAGGAAAGCTCTTAGGATTCCTTCTGCGTATTCGCTTCCGGGGTTTACGCAATATGTCCTTCCAATCTTCATCGAGCCAGCCGCCTCGTGTATGTGCCCATGCAATCCTAGGAAAGGCTGGTATCTTTCAATCATTTTTCTAACGGCCTTTGAGCCTACTGGAACCATGACGACACTTCCGCCTTGGATTACAGGGTTTAGGTCTTTGTCCAAAAGTGGGGCTTCGTCAAGTTTTGACTGGTAAGGCGGCGCGTGAAAGTTGAATATGGCGTTTTCATGGTTCCTAAGCTGCGAAACATATTTTTCAAGTCGCGCTTCGAGTTTTTCCTCTTCCTCTTCGCGGGCGGTTTTCCATGGGCTTGGGTTCACCCATCCAGTGCTTATCATTTCATGTGAATCGTCAATCTCTATAACTTTACCTTCGCCGTTCAGCACGTGCTTGTGGTTGTTGACTATCTCGTCTACGGCTGGTCTGTCGTCGTTTCCAGGGCAGACCACAACCCTTGTTTCGCTTGGAACTTTCTGCGGGATTAGGTCAAGCCAATTCTTTATTGTTTCAATCATGACTTTGTGGAATACCTCGTCAACCTTCTTTGGGCTTTTCACCATTTCCTCGTATTCACTTTCATTTGTTATGTATGGATAATAGCCTATACCCCTTATCTCCTTCAACGCCTTTTCTATTTCGCTTTCCTCAACCGTGTGCGTCTTTTTGAGGTGGTAGTAGGAATACTTTCCATCCTTATGTTTGACGACTGGCACTATCATTTTTCCAGTTAGGTCCCCGCCGCAAATGGCAACATCCACCTTAAGCATAGCCGAGGCATTTAGGAACTTTCTCCACACGCCTTCTGAACCATGCATGTCTGTTGCAAACAGTATCCTTGTTTCAGTTTCTTTCTTTTTTTTGAATAGAAACGTCAACTAAACCATTCCTTTTTCGCTTTTTCATTGTAAATCATGGATTTGCACTATTTAAATTTAGGGTTTATGGAAAGTTTTAAATTTGGATAGGACCAAAACTAGATGTTCGGGTGTTATAAGAAAAATGGCTTCAGGTAAACCAGGACTTTTTGCTAGAGAAGCAACTGGGCTAGTACGCGAAATAGGCTTCACACTAGGCGTAATAATAATCCTATCCCACGTAGTAGGCTTAGGATGGCAAAAAAGAGCATTCCAATTTACAGGTCCCGCGCCAATGCCAACGGATTGGATGCCGCTGGGACTTCCAGCAATTTTCTGGGCTTTCTTAATCTGTGGAATAATCGTTTTGATAACCGGCTACGCAGCAGGCTATGTTGCCGCAGCAATGCCGCGTTCAGGAGGCGGGTACGTAACGATATCTAGGGTAATCCATCCGTCTATAGGTTATATTTCTGGTTGGCTAATGTTCCTCGCCGAAGCCTTTTCATACGGGTTGATTGGTGTTGCTGTCTTTGAAGGAATTGAAATATTCTTTGGCATCGCCATGCCAGAAGCCGCCATAGATTTCGGTCCAGCCGGGCGTTTCCTTGCCGGCTTAATAATAGTTTGGATATTTGCAATAATTGCTTTGTTAGGAACAAAACTATATGGACGATTGATGGAAGTAATGTTCTACATTCCAGCGGCAATAACAGTAATTTTCTTCGTACTATGGGTAGCTGGTGCATTAAATCCGAATGTACTGGCAACTGGTGTCCAGAACGTTATGGGGGCTGCACCAAGTACGTTTAACACAATTGCTATCAACACGGGTATGACCGCTAATCCTGTTGGTTTCTTTGATGCTTTTTCGGTTGCTCTCCCAGGAGCTTTCTGGGCTTACATGGGCTGGTACGCAACAACCTTCCTAGCTGGAGAAGTCAAAGAGGCAAACAAAAAACTTCCAAAAGTACTTCTGGTTGCTGGGCTTCTAATAATGGTGATATACTTATTGGCATCTTCGCTTTCGGCGATAGCTGCAATGCAGGTTGAACCCTTCACGGATCCTGGTGGACACCAATGGAGCTTCTTTCAATCCTACGCTTGGTTAAGTTATCCTCCATCAGGAGTTAAGGATGCTGTTAAGGCTGCTAGAGCAACAATCCCCAACTTCAAAAGCGCTTGGAGCACGGGTTTGGCATCGATTATTGCAAATGGTATGGGTTTGGGTTGGCTTCCGATTATTGTTGCGATAGGTGCTGTGTTTTGGATTGCTAACGACATTCCGCCATTCTTGCTTGTTGCTTCTAGGACGTTCTTCGCCATGTCATTTGATAGAATGATGCCTGAAAAATTCGCTTATGTAAGTGAGAGATGGCATGCCCCAGTTTGGTCATTGATAATAACTGCTGTTTTCGCCATCCCAGCGTGTATGGCTGAAGCCGACTTCCCAGCGGGAGCAATGACATATTTAGCTTTCGCTGGTGTGGTTGGAACCGACATATTTGACGCGTTTTTCCTGACAATGTTTTGCGTTTCATGCATGCTTCTTCCACTTGAAAGAAAAGAGATTTATGACCGCGCAGCAGTCAAGCATTCCATAGGCGCTGTCGTCGGCTTGGGTTTTGTGGCGACGCTAGGCGCTGCCTTTTGCCTCTACATATTTATACAGCAATCGCCATGGATATGGTATTTGTTCACTTCATCGCCGCCGGCTGGAGTTAGTGTAGAGGACTGGCAAGCTGGAATATTTAGTGCGATTGGCTTTGTTGCATGCATAGTTGTGGGCATATTGTTGTACGTCTACTACATGTACCGCAATACGACTAGAGGCGTGGACATGCGCACGCTTTATCTCAGCATACCGCCAGAATAGCCTAAATACCCCATCCTTTTTATTTATCTAAAACTGCCAAAAGCATGGTGTTTAACGTTTGTCTGAACTTGAATTTGTAATAGACATTGTTGAAGAGCAACTCGTGCGTGGAAACTTGCGGTGGCTAGCCAATTTTAGCGAAATCCACAAGGAATACAAAATAGATGATGTTGTTTTTCCTCTATACGCCTCTGGAAGCTTGCAAGAAAAGGGCTTTTTTCTCTCAAAGATTTTCTCCGCGTTAGTTACACCAAGATACAAGATTCACTTGTTGCTTTATACGCAGCAGAACTTTGACCCTAAACTTGTAAGGAAACTAGTTTTGGCTTGTAAAAGCAAGTTTGGCGCTGAAGACTGGATTTTCCTAGGGCTTGTTCAAAGTCAAGCGTTCCAGAAAGACGCAAAGGAAACAATCGCGAATACCGCTGACAAAAATGTCGGCATTGCCGCTTATAGCCTAAAATCAAAGGAAACGGTGACTTCTGAAAATGTTCTCGGAAAAGGCTTAGCGAAGCAGTTGAAGCTTACAGAAGCAAAATTTGAAATTTTCGACTTACCAAACTACATGAAAAGTTTCACGATAACGCTCTTCTTTGCGGTATTGTTTCTTGTTTTTTTTGCATTTTATGGAATGCGTGAGGCAGTTCAACCCTTACCGCTGCTAATAGCGATTATGGTTTCGCTTGTTGTTGGCTACCGCCTTTACAAGACACGTTACCATATGACGCTTTTTATGGACAGCATGGGCTTCAAGCTTTGGGAAGGCAAAACCGTCAAAGAGGCGAAGTGGGCAGACTTTTCAGAAGTAACCATATACATTACGCCGAAACGCGAAACGTGTTTGAGGCTTTATTCCAAAAGTGGAACATTCGACCTGCCTCTTTCAAGAACTGGGCTTTCAAGAAAGGAAACATACTCGATGATTAAGAAGTTGATAAAAAGGGCAAAGTAGGCTTATTCTATTATTGGCGTTTCAACGGCGGTGTTCCACCAAGGCTTATCCCACTTCTTGTCTATCACTGGCAACTCTCTAAGAACATGCTCTATCCTATCCGTCACCTTTGAAATTTCGCCCTTAGACATCCACTTTTTGAGCACATCAGCCTTCTCAACAATGTTTCTAAGGTTTAGAGTCACCGTCAAAGCGAGTTTCTTATCCTTTTCCAGCGGCTTTCTCATTTTTTGCGCGTTTATGTTTTCGGCTCCAACGCCAACTTCATGGTCTAAAAAAACTGCGCAAACGTCCTTAACGTCCTTTTCCTCCATCCCCACAACAATTTTATCTTCTGCATAGTACGGATAAGAGAGAATCCTATAATCGCATCCGCACTTTTTCAGCTCTTCTGCGCATTCCTTTGGCATGTCAAGTATGAACTGCGCCTTTGAAATTATCAAGTTCTCCAAACCTATAGTGTACAAGTTTTCTCTATAGTTTGCGAATGCATCTCTAACGTCAACCCTATGCCTCAAATCTATGACATCACAGAAAATGTCTAAAACAGTTATTGTCGGAAGCCCTTCGCTTGTTATTCCATTAATCGTTGTTAGCCTATACCTTTCGCCGTGCCTCCAAGCATTAAACCGCCTATCATTCGCCGTAGCAAAAGACTTGTACTGCGTACCAAAAGCCCCATCCATCCTCAACAAAAGCTTGTAAAAATCGACACCTTGCTTCTTCGGAACTATAAAATCCGTATCCTTAATTGGTCTCTCCAAACATCCGCCGCAATTCGCACTTGGACAATGAATCTTCACCGCCGCACCGCCGAAAAGCAACGCTGGAATAGGATTTTTGCTAACCGCCTTCTCAAAAACATTTGGGTACAACTCATGAAGCCTAGGCGCGTTCACAGAAGCCCAAAGCACAACCATAGCGCTCCTCATCGGAAAATAATCCAAATTTATATACGAAGGCAAGCCTAAGCTTTCCCGAAGCTCTTCAGCATCAACATGCGAAGTAAGAGGCAAATCAACCTCATAGGCAGTCCCATCTAAATCCCTATACAAAACAAACCTTCCACCCGAACCAGCACCGCACTTTCTTTCTGTCAACCCTAAATCACATCTGTCAACACACTTACACAAACTAACAATAAATACTTTAACAAAAGCGCAACAAAAATAATTAAACATTATTCCAAACCAAAAAGGAAATAACGCATATATCCTATCTTACCAGTTAAATTTAATGCTTGAAACACGGGGCCGTAGTCTAGGAAGGCATGACGACGGGCTCCAGAACGCGACAAAACGGGTTTACGGACCGCCAAGCGGAATGAAGAAGTTCTGGAGCGGTCAAAGAGAAACCCGTAGAAACAGCCAAGCGCTGTTTCGGGGAAAGGTCGCCGGTTCAAATCCGGCCGGCCCCACATTTTTAAGCAATTCCAAAGCAACGTTTAAGCAGCGGCTTCGCAAAAACAGAGCAAAAAACTTGCCTTTTTCAAGTCAGTCGTCTAACACGAGACGCCGGGATTAGTTTGACCATTTAAATTTTACAAAAGTCAATGCTAATTCGTATTTCCCTTTTAAATAACGTAAGCCAAATAACCTCTTGCAGCTTAGAAATATTGCAACCTAAATAATCTAGCATATGAGATGAAAGCAATGAGCATAAAAATATCCAGAAAGGTTCTTAATCATATTGTTAGTAGGCATCCGGAAGTTGCACGTTACACGCATGAAATAGTTATGGCGGTTCAAGATCCTGATTTAATTATTAAAGGGTTAAGGGGCGAGTTTAAAGCTTTAAAATTTTACGCCAACCTCCATATTGGACCGAAGTATCTCGTGGTTATTTACCGTGAAAAAGGCGAAGAAAAGGTTATTATAACCGCCTACTTCACTTCTAATGTAGCTAGAGTTAAAGGCGAAATAGTATGGAAAAAGTTGCGGTAAGCCTAGAAAAAATTGATTTGGACTACGACGAAGAAGCGGATGTGCTATATATAAGCTTTGGAAAGCCCAGACAAGCCCAAGATAGCGTTGAAGTTGAGGATGGAATAATCTACCGCATAGCAGACAACGAAATAGTAGGCATAACCATAACAAACTT
>JAVZLQ010000001.1:0-391207 GCA_038883655.1 Bathyarchaeia archaeon | reverse complement strand
GGTATCTAATCCGGTTCGCTCCCCCAGCTTTCATCCCTCACCGTCGGGCGCGTTCTAGCCGACAGCCTTCGCCACTGGTGGTCCTCCCGGGATTATAGGATTTCACCCCTACCCCGGGAATACCGTCGGCCTCTCCCGCCCCCTAGCCGGACAGTATCCCCCGCAGTCCAACGATTGAATCGCTGGATTTAACAGGGGACTTGTCCAGCCGGCTACGGATGCTTTAGGCCCAATAAGCGTCCCCACCACTCGGAGAGCGGGTATTACCGCGGCGGCTGACACCCGACTTGCCCTCTCCTTATTCCCCCAGCTGTCTACACTGGGGAAAAGCCATCCTCAGCGGACGGCACTCGGGATGACCCCGTCACGCTTTCGCGTATTGCGGAGTTTTCGCGACTGCTGCGCCCCGTAGGGCCTGGGCCCTTGTCTCAGTGCCCATCTCCGGGCTACCGCTCCCACGGCCCGTACCGGTTATAGGCTTGGTGAGCCGTTACCTCACCAACAACCTGATCGGCCGCGGCCCCATCCTTGGGCAGCGCCTAGAAGCATGGTCTAGACGCCCTTTGGGTGAAGACCCATTCCAGGAGTCCTCACCTATCGGAAATTAGCCCCAGTTTCCCGGGGTTATTTCCGTCCCAAGGGTAGGTTAGCCACGTGTTACTGAGCTGTGCGCCGCGTCTCCACCGTGGCTTGGAGACGCACGACTAGCATGTCTTAGTCTCATCCCGATAGCAGTGGGGTCCGGCAGGATCAACCGGAGTTGATGCGCTGCCGTTTACGCTTTTTGGCTTGTACAGCCGCAAAGCCGACTGGATTTGGAGGGGAACTGCCTGCTCCTTTTTGACGCTGAAGCCCATTTCAGACCTAACGCATGTAAGCATGTCAGGTCTACATTTTTGTCCCCGCAATTGGAGGCCAACCATCCTCATCCTTTAGGGCGTCGATGCGCCTTTTTAGTTGGGGTTGAGCCGCCGCCGTAAAATTGCGGGGCTACCTTCTTTCGCCAAAATGAATTTGAAGGCGTCAAAGGCAATATAAACGTTTCTTTTCCCTCTATTATAGGTTGTTATCTCTGTATTAACAATTTTGAGTTTTGATGGAAGTTTGTTCAGAATGTCTTTTGTTTTATGTGCCAGTTTCCTTTATCGCCTATTGCGTAGTGGGCTATGCTTGTTAGGCGGGCTGTTATGTTGATGAATCTTATTATTGGGTAGAATGGCGTGTAGAAGAGCAAAGCCCTATAATTGTAGTTGTTGTAGGCGTATTTTAGGGCTATTGCTTGGTTTACAACGCCTATAATTAAGCCGTATGGCGCGAAGATTAGGAGGTTTAGGATGAAGTATATGCGGTCGGGGGCGAACCAGAAGATGAGTGGGAACGCCGTTATTGCAGCTATGTCTATGATGGCTCCTCCATACTCGAATATGTAACAGTACCACAAGAGCAGCGTTAGCCAAGACTTTTTTAGGAGTAGGTCCTTATGGATTTCAAGGGTGTTGTGGAGCCATCCAGTGAACCATCTAAGCCTTTGGCTCCATAAAACGCTTAGTGTTGTTGGAGCTATTGTTATGCTTTTGGCTGTGCTTACATAGCCAACATTTGCGCCTCTCTTATGCATTTCCAAAGTTATTTCCAAATCATCAGTGACTGAGCGCAAGCTTTTTTCGGCGAAGATTTTGCGCAGAGCTTCTGCATCGTACAAGCCGATTGCTCCAGAAACAACGAGAACTTTGTCGCCTAGAGATTGGGCGCAGCGCGCTATGCCTAAACCTTGGCTGTATTCGAGCTGTTGGAGAATTATGTAGGGGCTTGTTTCTTCACTGCCATCTGTTGGGTGCGCATAGCCAGTTACAGCCTTTTTCCCATTCAGCAGCATGTAATTGACAAGCTTTACAAGCGTGTTTGACGCCCAGCATGAATCGGCATCAACTATGGCTATTAGGCTTCCAAGAGCCTTGCCAACTCCAGTTTTCACGGCTTCAACTTTGCCAAGGTTTGATGTGTGCCTAACAACTTTTGCGCGTGTTGCTGGATGCCTTTTGCGGTTAAGCTCTATTGTTGCCCAGGCAACCTCATATGTGTAGTCTGTGCTTCCGTCATCCACAACTATGATTTCGCATAAGCCATCGTATTTCTCCGCACATTTGAATAGGCTGTTTATGCAACGTGAAACATTCTGCTCCTCGTTGTAGGCTGGAACAATGAAGGAAACCATTGGATAACTTGGCTTTTTTATTTTGCTTTGCTTGATTCGCGTGTATGTGGCAATTAAAGCCCAAGCTCCAGCAACGCCAATAGCCAAGAACGTGTACCACGCATAGAGGAAGCTTGTAATGGCAAGCCAGAGTGGACTTGGAGGCTGCTGGGACGCTGGGTAGTTAAAGACTTGCATTGTCAGCCAGTTGGCGAGAATTGGAAATAAGCGCCATGAGGCATAAGCCAGAACAAATGGTAGGCAAAGCGTCAAATAGAAAAGCGCACGGTTTTCTGGCAGCCTTAACTTCATTTGGCTTGTCCTCTAAACACGGTTTTTAAGGGCGGGTCTTCTCCTTCCTCAAAAGGAAAATGTCTCGCATGGGATAAAGCATGTATTCCCACCATGACAATATTTCAAAACGAGAAAACCTGTTCATTATCCAAATTCTATATGAGTGTTTAAAAACGCATAAATACCCATCACCGAATCATAAGCTCAATTTACGGTGAAAAGACGCTTGACAGAAGACCTATCAAGGTACTACACGCTGCTGCGAGATCCAGCAAGAAGAAAAATAATTGAAATCCTCGGCACACAGGAAAAAATTGGATTCAAAGAACTTCGAGAAGCGCTCGGACTAGGCGTGGGCACAGTTTACTACCATCTGGACATGCTGTCAGACTTCATAACGCAAGACAAGCAGCGCAAGTATAGGCTTAACGACCGCGGACAAGCACTATACAAAGTTCTAAAGGAAGGCAACGTTCCAGCATCCCTAGAAATTGGCGAAGCCTTAAGCCACCGTTTTGCCAAGTGGATTTTCTTATCGCCCGTTTTCGCCAAAACCGTTAAACCACTCGTATTTTTGCCACTTGCGTTAGCTATCCTTTTGTTAGGTGGTTTTGGCGCTGCTTCTGCGGGACTTGATTCTGCGCTGTTCTTTTACTTTCCCTATTCTGCTTATGACTTTACAAGCCTAATCGCCCTGTATATCTTTAACTGGATAGGCTTATTCTTGTTCACAGAAATGCTCGCTTTACTCATTTACAGAAGGGTTGGAAATGATCTTCAACTTTTAACATGCCTTCTTTTAGCTTCTCTCCCTCTTGCAATTTTCCCATACGTTTATCCCTTTACTTCTGAAATATTTTTGATAATTGTTGGACTAAAAATATCAGTTTCCACGATAATCTTGTTTATATTGCAGATTTGGACGTTGCTGCTGGTATCCGCTGCCCTATGCTTCGGAAAGGGCTTAAGGCTTGATAAAGCCATAGTCATAAGCCTAACCGCGATATACATAAACATGGCGATGCTCTTTTTCACTGGGCGCTTTACATAAAATTCTACATAAAATTCGAGTTTTCTAGAACTTCCAAAAGGCAGTATTCGAGTTTTTTCGAAACGATTTTCTTAATAAGCCATTTATCAAAGTTATTTTTCGGTGAAAAGAATGAAAAACGCGAAAAAAACAATAACAACAATTTCGCTGGCGTTTCTACTAATATCAACAATAGCTTCAACGTTCTTGATAAGCGACGCCGCAGCAGCAAATAGTATACAAGCTACCTATGGACCGTATCGCGAATGGTGG
This sequence comes from Bathyarchaeia archaeon, assembly GCA_038883655.1. Taxonomy (GTDB): domain Archaea; phylum Thermoproteota; class Bathyarchaeia; order Bathyarchaeales; family Bathycorpusculaceae; genus JAVZLQ01. Next base: position 387,416 of record JAVZLQ010000001.1, on the reverse strand, counting down.
AGAATCCAAACTGACCTAATAACAATATTATTCCCTGCCAGCGGAAAGCCGATGTTCCTGTGGTGGTACACAAATGACACAAACAACATCTATGTCGTAAAGTACAAGGGCCTGATCGAATACATGACACTCGACTATGAATATTATCGAACAATGTATGAGGCAAATAGCCTAACGATACAAGAAAGATTAGAGGCGAAGTATTCTACACCCATGCCTGAGCCACATAGGACGCATATACGAAATAGAATTAGGGCAACTATAGCATCACTTTTAGGTCTTCATCCGTCGTTTCTGCCTTTCAGTGCTTGTAGTTGGAATTTGTCTGGTCCAGTTGAGGTTACAAGAGATGATGGTGTTTCGTACATCTCCTTCAACTTTACGCTTGTGAATGCGCCTGGAGTGTTTGATTTTGCTGATGGCAACGTGGTGATTCGCTGCCGCTTCTACGAGACAGACGCCACAGAAAGCGTGTATGGACTATACACTTATACAGTAAAGGCTGGAGAGCTCAAGATGGACTTGGTGATACAAAACTGGGAGTGGAACATCGACAAACTTAATGACTTATTTGAATTCCTTTCAAGCAACTACAATATAACTGTGCCAAAACTGCGCGCTGGATTAGCATTATGGGTTGACCTCGCATCAATAGAAATAGAAGATATCCCAATAGCCGAGCAGGATGCCACCAACACAACAATGCCCGTGCCCGAAAACAGCACATTAGCTCCAATAGAGCCAGTTGAAGGCATCTCCACCCTATCCGACATAATTGCTGGAGGACAGAGAGTTCAAGTACGTAACAGGATAACCAGCGACACGGTGCCTCTAAACGTTAGAGCTCGTCTGCGTGAGCGCTTCAGACTTCGCTTCGCCAACGAAAGCCAAACATTGGCGGGGTTCTTTGACTTTGTAAATGCCGCCGTAGTTATAAATGCCACAGATCTGCAGGATAAAAAAGTAGTTGATGTAACGGCTGCTTACAAACTTGCTGGAAATCACATGCGCCTATTCATTGGATACCCGTACTTTGGAGACAACATACTAGAACATGACCCGTCAATAGGCGTTGAAGAAGTCGTTCCATGGCTGCCAGTTCCACTTATGCTAACATTATTAGGCGCTACCATAGCCATCGCCGTAATCGTGACCGCTGTTAAGTTGCATAAGAAGACTATAAACGTCATTAATATTCAATAGCGCCCTCCTTTTTTCTTTTGTTGTTGTGTTTTTGGGAATAAAAGTTTATATTGAGTATTGCTATACAATAATTGGCTACAAGGAGACTCACCATCAAATGAGACAAAAAGACAAAAACGAAGAAATAAGGTGGCAAGTAGTAAAAGCCATGCTTGACGAATTTCCGTCACTAAGAGCAAAGGTCCAAGAATACCTTAAAGGCAAGGAGAAAAAGGAAAAGGCGGATGCAACTCAAATTTTGGCTTTAATCCCAAAAGACAAAAGCGAGAAATAACGTTTTCATGTGGTTCTTGCGCGGTAATCGCTGAAATAGGGAATTTCTTCCTTAACATCAATTTTGAAGCCAGACTCCGCCAAAAAATCTTTCACTTTATTGGCATAAGCGGAATGAGCGCCCTTCGAAATTCCAATAAGTCCAGCGCCACCAGCACAGGAAATGATTTCAACCTCCGTTTCTTCCGTGGAACGTTCTTCCAAAATAATTAAAACAGCAACGTCACTGTTAACTCTGAAAAAGTATTCCTCACCCAAAATTACGCCTCTGGAAAGTTCACGAAACCCATCAAATTTTTTGGCATATATATTGCCAAAAACCCTGTTCAAAGTCTCAAAAACATTTTCAAATGATCCTTTAACAGTGCACCTAATATAATGTGATGTCAAACATCTCCCCTCCGAAATAGCCTTGCATACCAGCTTTTAATTTAAATAAATTAATTAAATAAATTTTCATATAATACTTTATTAAGGGCGTTTTCTGCTTGGACGAAAATCTTTAAAATAAGTTCATGTGGATGCAGTTTTAGATGATGCTATGAAAGAAGATTTCCATCCCTATGTAGTTTTTCTTCCATCACAAGAAAAAGAAAAAATCCTACACGCAATATTCGGCTCAAAAGCAGCATTTGACATACTAAAATTCTCATTGAAACAAGGAACTTCAAAGGAAATCTATCAGAAAGACCTTGTGCAAAAACTGCCATACTCAAATAAAACAATAATTGAAAACTTAAAAACGCTAACAAACCTCGGAGTTGTCGAAGAAAGCATGAAGAAAACAGAGAAAGAGGGGCGGACTATCTGGGTTAAAACCTATAGACTTTCAGCCGTTGGAAGGTGGTTTGCGCTTCTAATCGCAGAAGAAAAAGATTTGTCTCAAAAGGAAAAGGCGGATATACTCCAAACAATATTCAGGACATACGTGAAATGGGTGAAAGATCTGTCCGAAAAACTGAACGTTGATAAGGACGCCCTAACGAGAATCTTCTTGGAAGAAATACAATAGGTGAAGAAAACAGAATGAAGAAGCCAGTAGTCATTGCGGTCGTTGGAAGCAAAAGCTCAGGGAAAACAACGACAATAGAAGCCTTGACAAGAGAACTCGCGAAAAGAGGCTACAAGGTAGCGGCTATAAAGCACATTCCAGAACCAAACTTCACAATAGACGCCGCTGGAAAAGACACTTGGCGATTTGCAAAAGCGGGGGCAAAGACAATAATTAGCGTTGCCTCAAATGAAATAGCAACAATTGAAAAGAATGAAAATTTCACGTTAGATGAGCTTTTACAAAAGTGCAAAGACCACGACTTTGTCCTAATAGAGGGTTTCAGAAAACTTGTAGGCAAAAATAGGGCTATACCAAAAATTGTAACCGTCAAATCGATGGAAGAAGTTTTAGCGGCTCAAAAGATTTTTAGCCCAATAATCGCTTTTACTGGACCTTACTCTCCCCAAAACCTACAACTGGAAAGCCCATATATTGACGTGTTTAAAAATCCAGAAAAAATTGCAGATATTGCAGAGGCCGCAGCAAAAAAGTGTTTTTGAGGGCTTTGCGAAAGTGTGTTGGTTTGTGGAGGTTTAGAGATTTTGTTGGAGGGGAGAAAGGAGAGTTGCAATAAAAATAAGAACAAAAAACTCTAAACCTTTCCACCCAACATCCAATTTACAAAGCCCTCCCATTAAAGCGCCTTGAAAGCCTCAAACCACCTGTTATATAAGCCCAGCATTTCGAGGGATACGCTTGGCTTTCTATCCTCCAATATTTGCCTAAAATCATCCATCGTTAAAAGTCTAGGCTTTGCTTGTTTGTTAATTGCTTGACCAGACTCGAAAAATTCTCCTATAACTTTCAGCTGGGCTGCTTGGCAAACGTCCCTTATGTCACTTCCAGAAAAACCTTCAGAAAGCCTAGCCAACTCATGCAAGTCAACATCTTCTGCTAGCCTCAGATTGTTTGTGTAAAGCTTAAACATCATTAAGCGTGTGTGGTGGTCCGGAAGAGGCACGAGGATTCTTTTCTGAAATCTTCTTATGAAAGCCCAGTCCAGATCCCAAGGCTTGTTTGTTGCGCCGATAACGTAAACATGAAGTTTCTTGCCTTTGTCAACGATGCCATCCATCTCCTTTAGGAATTGATTTCTGACGCGGACCTCTCCCCCAACTTCGTTCGAGTGCTTGCCCATCAAAGAATCTAACTCGTCAATAAAGACTATTGCTGGCTTCCCGTTGTTAGCTGACCTCCTAGCGGAATTAAAAAGCTTGGCAACGTTCTGCTCAGCCTCGCCAAGCCATTTCGACATTATAGAAGCAGCATCAATAGAGATGAAAGTTGCATCTATCTCCGTGGCAACAGCCGCAGCCAACAAAGTTTTCCCACAACCAGGAGGACCAAATAGCAGGATTCCCCTAGGCCATCCAAGCGGGAACAAGTCTGGCCTCTGAACTGGATAGACTATTGCCTCTTTTACTGCTTTCTTTGCGCTTTCAAGTCCAACAACTTCATCCCATTTCACGTTTGGCTTTTCTGTGATGACAAGCTCTTCGTAACTTGATTTCCCCTCTTCTATTGTTTTTGCGCCTTCGGCACCTTTCTCTTCTTGCGGTTGAATTGGTGCAACTGCGCCTTGAAGCGCTTTTATCCTTTCCTGGTAGGCTATTGCCCTTTGTATGTAAATCTTGTTTAGGCTGTATTCGGGGTAAAGCTGAACAAGCTTTAGAAGGCTTTCAATTGCCTTCTGATACATTGTTATTGCCATACCCTTTGAACCTTGCTTGTCAAGCCTAACCGCTTCCAACGCATACGCGGTTGCGTTCTTCTCAAGTTCCTGAGAGGCGCTCATAATTCTCCCCTCAACCTCTAAGCCTTCAACTCAATCTTGATCTTACCCTTTGAACCCAAACTTTCAAGAGCCTTCTCAATTTCTTCGCGTGAAGCCTTCAAGTCAACAGAGCATCTTCTCATATCGATTTCACCATTACACTTCTTAATATATTCAAGAAGCAAATCTTCCAAGGACGAGTTCTCAACTTTAAGGGAAATTTCTTGAATCTCAGCTTTTCTAAAAGAAAGGAGGGTAGAAGAGTTCTTATTCGCCTCTTCAACATTCTCTTGGCTTAAAGCTTGCGAGCAACTAGCTGACAAAGCGACAAGCTGTTTTAATGCAGTTTCCTCTTTTTGCGGGATTTCAAGGGTTGCGGGCGGTTCAGGGAGCTTCTCCGCAATCTTCCTCTCTAAGAAACCAGCAACTTCTTTCAGCACCTCTTCGCCTTCAGGCGTCTTTATGTTTACTGGTATTATAGATTCGTCTGCAGTTATGCGTGTTGAATGGAGCGTTTCGTTTATTTCTTCGCTGACCCTATTCAACTCAGCGCTAACGTCGGGCAGTAACTCAAAAAGCTGCTGCGAAACACTTTGGAGAATTTTTAAAGCTGGTTTTAAATCGATAACTATGTCGCTTAACTCCCTTATAGTTTCAAGTCTAAGGATGACACGTTCAATAGCCAATTCCACATTATAAAGGAACCTCAGAAGCTTTCGAACCTCAGCAATCTCGTTAGCACAGATTGCAGCTCTTTCCCTATTATTATTGTTTAAGGCATTAACGCATGTCTGGAAAAGTATTCTGTCCCGCTCTTTAAGTCTAAAACTTGCATGTTGAAGTTTTCCATGTTGAACTTTAAGAGTTTGTATTGACTTAACGATTACTTCGCGGAGTGGAGGGCTTGGACGCATAAATCCTCTAATCGCTTTTCCCTCCGCCCGCCTTCCCTCTAATTATTTACATCCCCACTTTTCCAATTTCCTTCACGTAAACAACAACTGGCGGCTCTGGCAGCTCGGGTGAGGTTTCCGTTACGCTAGGCTTCGCGGGCTCTTCGAGTTTTGGATTTAGGTTTTCTCCGAGCACAATATTTGAAAGCTTATTTTTCATCTGCTCCAAATCGCTTTTTTCAGTGTTTACTCTCCGCAAATTCTCCTGTATCAGCGAGAACGCTGTGCTATAGGATTGATCGTCAATTTGTCCTATTTCATGTTCAATTTCAAGATTTACAAGCGCATAATTTAGCTCTCTCGTCGCGTTGATGCACTTGGCAATTTCTCTGTCAATTTCATTTATCAATGATTGTGCTTCACCCTTAAGTTGGTTTAATGCGCCATCGAAGTTGCTGTGAAGTTCTTGATAGAGCTCCTCTGAAATTTTCTTTTTTTCAGATAACTCTTTAAGCGCTTGGTCCTTGCGCCATATTAATGGAATCTGATCGCAGAGAACATTCGTTCTCAATTTAATTTTGGATATCAATGTAACGTTATCGCCGTCAAACCTCAAATATTCAACGGAATTTTTCAAGAATTTGCCATCGCCAAGTTCAATGTAGACAGCGTCAAACTTTCCACTCGGAGTTAAGGCAAAAGAAGCTACTTTGCCAACTACACGCCCATATTCATCCTTGACCGGCTTTCCAATTGAAAGAAAGAAATTGGGGTTTTGTGACATGTTCAACCCTCCCTGTTTTAAGATGTCTCTGTAGGCTGCTTTTCTCCTAATGGAACTGTGGGTATTCCAGGCGGCAGCTCTGGGAACTTCTCCTTGATTCTCTGCTCTGCAACTGTTGCAGCTTCTGTGAGGATTTTCTGTGCATCCTCGTTCACAGCGTCAAAGTTAAGTGTCATCCCTGAACTTTGTCCAGCCTCTATCATTATGCCACTTAGCAAGTTTCCTATTTCGCCCAGCTCATTCTCTGCCTCTGGGAAAACGCTTGCAAGTCCAGTTCTTACAGATCTTAAAACACCTATTGCTGGTCCAAGTGTTGATACGACATCTCCAAGTTCTGATACTGTTCGTAATCTTAACACTATTTGTTCAAGTGCAAGTCTCGCATTCATAATGAGCCTTTCCATTTTACGTATTTCTGCCAGTTCATTTGCGAACACGTTTGCGCGTGCAGTGTCATGCTTAGTATAAGCGTCAACTATCCTTGCGAATATTGCCTTGTCCCTCTGGCTAAACCTCTCTGTTGCCTGATCAAGCTTCTGAATTTGGAGTTCAATACGCCTAACAGCGAAGTCCAAGCGTGGCTTTAATGGACCTGGCGGTCTTACGGCTTCTTTGATGCGATTTGCGAGTGGCTGGTCGTCTTTCCTGCTTTCCCATTTTCTACTAAACCGTTCAGACAAGCTTATTCCTCCGAAAAGAGAGAGGGTGCGTGTAGATGTCTTATACATTTTTAATATGGTGGAAACATGCATGTATATACGTAGAGCTATATGTCAAAGCAAAATCGTTTTTAGGCTTTAATTTTCCAGATTAAAGGATATGTTGACTGTTTTCCGGTAATAGACAAAAATGTGTAAGTTAAACTAAAAAGAGGCTTAAATTGATTTTAAGCAAAGGTGAAGACGAATGGGTGAAAGACTTAAGGTATTCGGGTTAGTAGCAGTCTTAGGCTTCATCGCTGGAGTGATCGCGGATCTAACGGCAACATACGTTATACCAGCACTCACAGCCATACTGCCAGCATTCCTCAATGCAAGATACCTTCTATCAGGACTTGCAGGCGCGGTTTTAACGCTTGTGCTCGTCAGTGTTTGGGCCTACATAACGGGGCCTTCAGAGAGGTAAACTTTCTCCTTCCCCTTTCTCTCGTGCAAAATTTAGTTTTGGCTCTGTTTTGGACTCAGGAGCGGAAAAAGCAATCACCCGCCACCAGCGTCAGCGTACCTCGATTTCCTCATTGTCCAATATCTAAACTAGTTAACTCTAAAATATTACATTTACAGTGAATTTGTTAGAAATGTGTGGCATATTTGGATTTGCACTGAATAAGTCGGTTCCAATTGTTAAAATTTTTAGGGTTCTCGCGAAACTGGAGGTTCATCAGTATCCGCATGAACCAAAACCTTTAGGTGGCTTTGGCGCGGGTATAGCTATTGTAAGCAGTAATGGTAATGTTTTGCTAGAGAAAATTGGAGATGTTGATGGTTCTCCGGTTGAGCGTTTGTCCCAAATTTTTAGGGTTGACGCGGCGCGTGTTTTGGTTGGGCATGTGCGCATGCCAAGCCCACAATTTATGGAAACTGCTAAGTTTAGGGAAACAGCACAGCCCTACGTTACACGATGTTTTAATGGTTTAACATTAATTTCAGCCCATAACGGAAATGTGACAAATTATAGAGCCTTAAGGAAGAAGATCGGCACAAGACATATCTTTGAATCAGAAAAAATAGAGCTAATTGACTCTGAGGTCATCCCGCATCTATTTGAAGAGCTCTTGGCAGAGAAACATGACCCGAACACGGCAGTTGAAACACTCTTCCAACTGTTAGAAGGACCAAACACTGTTAGTATCTTGCAAATTGAAAAGAACCTTTTACTGCTGCACTTTATCCACAAAGGAAAGACAAGGGGTCTAACAATATGGCAAAATCATGTTGGAGAACTCGTCTTCTGCTCTAGGAAAGAACCCCTAATAGAAGAGTTTAATGACATCCTCGATGAGGGAAAGTTTAAAGAGTATGCCTCAATTCTATATGGCGAGGAAGGAAGCTTGAAAACGACTTTGTCTTTCAAACAGCGATGTAAATTCTAAATAGGGATATCGATGTTTAATAGTTTTGGAGAATTCAACCATGTCGCGGTTAAGCAGACATTTGTATCCAGATGAAAAGGTTTTGTGGAGCGAAAGACCAGTTCTGATGCCGTTCATATTGTCTGGACTCATCATGATTCCGGTTATCGCAGTCGTATGGATGATTTTTGCAATGTTCTTCATCATATCCGCTCTTTCAGCTGGTGCAGGACCATTTCCATTTTTGTTCTTTAGCTTCTTTATTTTGATAGTTTTCTTCATAATCATGATTCCACTGTTCGTCGAATATTTGAGATACGGCAACACGGAGTACATGATCACCGACCAACGCATAATAACGCAGACAGGTGCTATAGGAATAGATACGCGATTCGTTGAGCTTAACAAAATTCAAGAAGTGTACGTGACGGTTAGCTGGTTGGACAAAATTTACGGTACAGGCTCAATAATTGCTGTGACTGCTGGTTACGTTCCAGTCGGCGCTCCAAGCCCATACAACCCAATAGTGCGCCCAGCTTTTAAGGCTGTAAGAAACCCATATGAGGTTCAAAAGATACTACAAGAGGCCATAAGGAGGGCGGGCGCCCTTCAGGAAAGTGTCTAGGGCTTTTCTGCCAAAATTTCCAAGCGACTCATCAAATAATCTTTCTTTTTTCGCTCGTTCAGGCGCCTTTTAATTATTTTAAAGTTTTGTAGAATTCGCGTAAGTTCGTTTTCATCTGTGAAATGGTGGAGAACGCCCTTCTCTGGTCCATTCTCGTTCATAAACGTGTTTTCTTCAACTTTGATACCCATACCGTATCTATGGCTTCTTTTAGTGTGAAAGTTAACAAGAAAAAGGCCCTTTTTATTAAGAGTTCTATGAACTTCTAGGATTGTTTGTTTAATTTCCCTTAGCCTTTGATGATAAATAGTGTTTAGGCATATTATGGCATTAAAACAAGAGTCAATGAAAGGTAACATTTTCATGTCACCTTTTACTAGAAAAGCCTTCTAAACGCCGTTTTTCAAGCCGCTCCCTAGTCTCTTTTAGCCCAGTTTCTGATATATCTAAACCATAAGTTTCGAATCCTTGAGCAGCCACGTATAGCATGTTTCTTCCAGCACCGCAGCCTAAATCAAGAACCTTTGCATTTTCCCGCTTTTTTAGCAGCTTAACGATATTTGCAACTATTTCGGCTGGTTGTTCTGAACTGTACTCTTCAAGAAGTAATATTCTATTCCATTCGCTCATGAATTATTTCCTAAACTAAAGTTAATAAGCGTACATCTAATTTATTATTTCTCTCGAATTTAGTAAAAGATAAGTGCAGTTCTCATCATTTGAACATCTGGCGACGCCCAACAATGAAAAATGCATTAGAACTTAATGTTTTCAGTCTTCTTGCTGAACCAGTCCGTGACGGGTTGGCTGAGCTTGGGTTTTTTAAGCCCACTTTGCCTCAGGTTTTGGCTATTCCGCCAGTTTTAGCAGGAGATAACATGCTTCTGATTGCGCCAACTGGAACTGGCAAGACCGAGGCTGTTCTTCTGCCCATCTTCTCGAAACTTATTCAAGGCGAATCGAAAGACGGTATAAGGATAATTTACGTTACGCCATTGAGGGCTTTAAACCGCGACTTGCTCAAGCGCCTAAGATTTTGGGCTGACCGTTTGAGCATAACAGTTGAGGTTAGACACGGCGACACCGAACTGAAACTCCGAAGGAAGCAAGCTGTCTTTCCACCACAGATGCTCGTTACAACGCCCGAAACACTTCAAGCAATTCTTCCAGGCTCAAGGATGAGGCGACACCTAAGCAATGTTCAATACGTCATTATTGATGAAGTTCATGATTTGGCTTCTAGCAAACGCGGAGTGCAGCTTACTATGGCTTTAGAGCGACTCCGCGAGATTGTTGAAAAAGATTTCCAAAGGATAGGCTTGTCTGCAACTGTGGGCAATCCAAGCGAAGTTGCAAGCTTCATAGCTGGAACAAATAGGAAAATAAAGATTATTCAATCCGTTCTGCCCAAAGGCTACAAGTATAATGTAGAAAAGCCTGAGCCGGCAGTCGCTGACTACGATTTGGCTGAGAAGCTTGGGACTTCACCCGAAGCAGCAGCGAGGATAAGACGTTTAGCCGAGCTTATTGACACCCACAAGTCAACGCTAATCTTTGTTAATAGCAGGACGAATGCCGAGATGCTTGGGCACAAGTTTAGCCAGCTTGGAAGGGCTGACATCGCCGTTCATCACGGTTCTTTATCCAAGGAGGAGCGCACTCAGATGGAGGATGACTTTAAGAATGGAGTTTTGAAGGCAATAATCTGCACAAGCACATTAGAGTTAGGCATAGACATCGGCACAGTTGACATAGTCATACAGTACCTTTCACCCAGACAAGTAAGCAGTCTAATCCAAAGAGTTGGACGCAGCGGACACCGCCTAGACATGCTTTCAAAGGGCACAATAATTACGGCTTTTCCAGACGACACTTTAGAGTCGATTGCCGCCGTTAAAAGCGCTTATGAGGGGAAAGTTGAGCCAGTTATGATTCATGAATGCGCATTGGATGTTTTGGCGCATCAGGTTGCTGGCTTGCTGATGGATAAGGGAACCGCGACCGTAAAAGAGGTTTTAGAGATCGTGCGCAGGGCTTATCCCTACCGTAATCTGAGGGAAAATACCCTTTTGGATGTGATACGCTTTTTAGAAAGCTTGGGCGAATTAAGATTTGAGGAAGAAGGAAAGATTTTGAGGAGAACGCGAAAGACTAGGCGTTACTATTATGAGAATCTGTCAATGATTCCGGACGAAAGGCGCTACCCAATAATTAACATAATAACTGACAGAAAAATTGGCACTTTAGGCGATGAGTTCATGGCGCTAAGAGCCCGAGTTGGCTTAAACTTCATCTGTAGAGGAAAAGTTTGGCGCATAGTCCAAATAGAAGAAGAAACCGGAACCGTTTATGTTGTTCCATCAGAAGACCCCTTGGCTGCAATTCCAGGATGGGACGGTGAACTTCTTCCAGTGCCATTTAACCTTGCTCAGGAAACTGGTAAGCTTCGAGAAGAAATTAAACGATTGCTTGAAGAAGTGGGTGATGCAGGAGTTGTGGCAGAAAGGCTTGCGGAAAAGTTTGGAATGGATAAAGACGTTTTGCTTGGCGCTGTTCGTGAGGTTGAACAGCATTTAAAAGATGGAGCACCGCTACCAACTGATAGTCACATTCTAATTGAAACTTTCAACAAATATTTAATAGTTCACGCGTGCTTTGGCGAAGTTGTTAACAGCACTCTGGGCGGAATCTTCGACGCCATACTTTCGGACATGGAATTAATAACTGGATGGTGGAATGATGGCTATCGTATACTGATAGAAATGCCTAGGGAACTAAACCAGCGGGAACTTGAAAAAATGCCTCATACGCTTTTTGCGTTATCAGATGAGGATGTGAACAAAGCCTTTAACGAATACTTGGAATCCAAGTTCCCGTTCGCCTACAAAATGAAGTTTGTAGCCGAAAGATTTGGAGCTTTGCCGCGAGGAAAAACCATGGGTCCTGAAAGGCAAAGCCAACTACCATCAAGATTTGCTGGAACGCCAATTTATGATGAAACCTTGCGTGAGGCTATGCTGGAAAAGGTGGATGTCGAAAAGGTTAAGGAAATCATGCATGGAATTAGAGACGGAAAAATTAAGGTCAGCGTTTTATACCGCAGTGAAAAGCCAACGCCAGTGGCATATCACATTCTCGCAAAGTATGCGGATGTTTCAGAGCTTATGGCGCCAGAGAAGGTTTTATTAAGCAACATCGAAAGGATGAGACGTGCAATAGAAGCCAGAACAATAACGCTTTTGTGTATGGCGTGTGGTGAATGGACAACTGAAAAGAAAGTTAGGGACTTGCCAGAAAGTCCCACATGCGAAAAATGCCAGTCAAAACTTTTGGCGCTTCTTTATCGGAATCAAGATGCGAGGCAAATACGCGAAATCTTGAAGAAAAGGCGCGAAGGTAAAACGCTGACAGAAGATGAGTTAAGAGAATTAACCCATGCAAGGCGTAAAGCAGATTTGGTTTTGAGTTATGGTAAAAGGGCTGTGATAGCCCTAGAAGTAAAAGGTGTAGGACCAGAAACAGCCTCGAGAATTCTCGGGAAGATGCATCCTAAAGAAGAAGAGTTTTACATGGACCTCCTAAAGGCGAAGATACAATTTCTAAAAACAAGAGAATTCTGGGAAGACAGGGAAAAACGCATAAAGGGCTTCTAACTTCAACTTTTGACAGCAAGTAGGTAAATGTAACCACATTTAATATCCATTTTCTTAGCAATAAAGCCACATTTATCCAAAAGTTTTCGTAATGTGCACTTGTCTGTGTGCACGTGATAATGCCATCCCGAGAATCTCTCTCCAGTTCCTCTAGGGGTGCAATAGTAAAGGAATTCTCCCCAAATTAACGGCTTGCGCTTAAGAAATTTCCAATAACAAAAGAGTTTGAAATCTGACAACAACCCACTAATGGATGCAAAAATATTTGTATCCATCCACGTTTCAACGCTCATGAACAAAATGCCATTAGTTTTCAAAGCAAGATTTAGCTGTTGCAAGAACGTCTCCCGCAAGTCTGGAGGGACATATTCGAAAGCTTGAGAGAACCAAACACCATCAAATGTTTGCCGACGGAAAGGCAGCTTGAGCATTGAGCCTTTCATGTAGCTAACATTTTCCTCCGCACATTTTCTTTTGGCTTTCTTCAAGTTTTTAGATGAAATATCAAATGCTACCACATACTCTACACTATCAGAAAGTTTTAAGGTGTGCCTTCCATCTCCGCATGCTAAATCCAAGATTTTGGCTTTAGGTTTTAGAAGTGAAATAAAATTGTGAAAATATTCTTCTTCAAGCTTGTTTTCGAACCCGCCGACAACCTCTTCCTCATAACCTTCACTCAACTCATACGGCAAAACAATGTTTTCATATATTTCGCGTAGAAACCTTTCCCTAACTCGCTTTGCTTTTCTTCTGCGCAATATTAGTGTATGCATGTCTCTATCAATAAGCAGGTGTGCCCTTAAAGTTTTAATAGCTGACCATTGAGAACTGTTCTCTTAACGCGTGTTCGGTATGAATAGAAAAGAGAAGGCTAAGCAATCAAAGCTTAAGCCTACCTTAGGATTGTTTGACGCAACAGCCATAAGTGTAGGCGCAATCGTGGGCGCGGGCATATTTGTTGTCACTGGTATTGCGGCGGGTTTAGCTGGTTCGGCTGTCATTGTTTCCATGCTTTTGGCAGCTGTGATTGCATTATTTACGGCGTTAAGCTTTGCCGAACTTGCTGCTTGGCAACCGCTGGAAGGAAGCATTTACGAGTACGCCTACCAGCTAATTTCGCCGTTCGCTGGCTTTCTGGTTGGGTGGATGTGGATACTCTCAAACACTTTTGTCGGCGCCGCCGTATCTCTTGGATTCGCAAGCTACTTTACGGCTATATTTCCAACCTTGCCAGCCAACTGGATTGCAGCTATCCTCTGCATATTTTTCACTCTGCTGAACTTTTTTGGAGTTCGCCAATCAGCACTTCTCAACAACTTCTTGGTTGCCGCAAAAATTCTTGTACTGACATTATTTGTTGTCCTTGGCTTGGCTTACGTCAAACCTGAAAATTACGTGCCATTTACACCCTTAGACGTTGGAATGCTTTATGGCACATGCTACATCTTCTTTGCATATGCTGGCTTCGCAAGAGTTGCTGTTATCGCTGAGGAGGTTAGAGACGCTAGGCGAAACGTTCCGAGGGCAATACTGCTTTCACTTATTATATCAGCAATCATTTACATACTTGTTGGCTTAGTAGCCGTAGGGCTTGTGGGCGCAACTAGCCTTTCTAGTTCAAATTCCCCTTTAACTGAAGCGATTCGCACAACAGGAAACACAGCCGCGGTTTACATAGTTTCTGCTGGCGGCTTGCTCGCAACAGCAAGCGTGTTATTGACTGCAATTTTAGGCGTTTCCCGCATGGCTTACGCAATGGCGAGAAGAAATGATATTCCACAAGTCTTAGGCAAACTTCATCCAAAATATAATACGCCACACCTTTCCATATGGGTTGTCGGCATTTTGATGGCTCTTCTTGCCTTGTTTGTTGACCTTTCAAGCGTTGTAGCCATAAGCACATTTGCTTTGCTTTTCTATTATACAATGGCTAACGTTTCCGCATTAAAATTGAATATTCAAGGCAGATTGTACCCGCGTGTCATTCCAGTTTTAGGCGCATTTACTTGCATCGCATTAGCGGTTTTTATTCTATTCGTTTCACCGCAAGCTTGGGTTGTTGGCGCTGCTGGACTGGTGGCTGGTATTGTTTATTATTTTGTTAGAAAGGGATTAAGCTAAAACTACCTCTTTTCCTTACGCTTCAGCATATTCTCAAGCACTGGACGTAGTTTCTCATTTTCGGCTTTAATACGCTCCTTGCCAAGCGCATGCATCTGCGCCGTCATCTCCCTAACAATTTCTGCGAATTTGACGCCCTCAGCCGCCGAGACATATTCAACACGGAACCTTTCTGGGCTTAGCCCAAGCTTGTGAAGCATAGGCGCTAACGCGTCCATCCTAGCCTTCATCTTCCAGTTTCCACTTATGTAGTGGCAGTCATATGGCAGGTGGCAAGCAGCAACAAGGACCATTCCAGCGCCAAGCCTTAAGGCTTCTAGGATAAAGTCGCGGTCAACCCTTCCAGAACACATAACCCTTATCGGGCGTATTGTCGGCGGATACTCAAACCTGCTTGTTCCAGCCAAGTCCGCGCCTGCGTAACTGCACCAGTTGCAAAGGAAAGCCAAAATCTTATCTTCTGGATTTGTTTCTAGGGCTGCTCTTATTTGGGCAAAGATTTGCGCGTCTGTGAAGTGCATCTGTTGTATGGCGTCTACAGGACACTCTGCCACGCATGTTCCGCAGCCATGGCACATGGCAGTTATCACCTGGGCTGGTTGTTTTTCCTCTGCCCTTATTGCTCCATACGGGCATCTTTCAGCGCAAATCCCACACTTTGTTGTGACGTTTCTGCATTTCGTCGCGTCAACAACAGCTACTATTGGCTCAATCTTCCACTTTGGCTTAGAAAGGACGGTTGCTGCTCTTGAGGCTGCTCCGCATCCTTGCGAAACGCTGTAGGGTATGTCCTTAGGCGCTTGGCATGCTCCGGCTAGGAATATGCCGTCTGTTGGGGCGTCCAGAGGCTTAAGTTTCGGGTGACTTTCCATGAAGAAACCGTCTGTGCCGCGGGTTAGGTTTAGGATTCTGGCTATTTCTTCTGAGCCCTTCTTGGGTATGGCTGCTGTTGCCAAAACAACCATTTCCGCTTCAATTTCTATCGGCTGTCCAAGCGTCATGTCCTCGGCGTGGATAAGCAAATTCTTTGTTTCGGGAATTTCCAAAATGCGGCTTACCCTCCCTCGGATGAAGTTTACACCTAATTCGCGCGCACGCTGATAGAATTCTTCGAAACCCTTGAAGTTGGTTCGCATGTCCATGTAGAAAACGTAGACTTCCACGTCTTCCTTGTACTTCTCCTTAAGCTGAACCACATGTTTTAGAGTGTACATGCAGCAGAAGTTCGAACAATACGGGTACTTGTTTGCGTCCCTCGAGCCTACACATTGAATGAAAGCCACGCTATGCGGCTTTTGTCCGTCTGAAGCCCTAACAACCTTTCCGCCTGTTGGCCCAGCGGCGAGTATAAGCCTTTCAAACTCTAGTGAGGTTATCACGTTTGTGTATTTTCCATAACCGTAAAGCGGCATATCGTATGGTAAGTAAATGTCATAGCCTGTTGAAACAATTATGGCGCCCACATCCAATTCTATTTCTTCTGGTTGCTGTTCAAAGTTTATGGCTTGCCTAGCCCCGCAAGCGTCTACACACTTGTAGCATTCGATGCAGTAATCCTTGTTTATCGTGTAAACTAGCGGAACAGCTTGGTCGAATGGAACCGATATAGCTTTTCTCACGCCCAGATTCATGTCCCACTCGTTTGGGTACTCTATTGGACAAGCGTCTCTACATTCACCACATCCAGTGCAGTTTTCAGCAATAACGTAACGCGGGTTCTTCCTAATCTTAACCTTGAAGTTGCCAATGTAGCCGCTTACGCTTAGCAAATCGGCATAAGCAATAATTTCTATGTTCGGGTGCCTTCCAACATCAACCATCTTTGGTCCTTCAATGCATATTGAACAGTCCAATGTTGGAAATGTCTTATCCAACTGCGCCATGTGCCCGCCTATGCTTTCGCTTTTTTCAAGCAAGTAAACCTTGAAGCCCATTTCCGCCAAGTCCAAGGCAGCGTTCATTCCAGCGATTCCGCCGCCAATAACAAGCGCTTTGTTGGTGACTGGAACCTCTATTGTTTGCAAAGACTGAAGCAGTCTTACCTTGGCTACTGCCATCTTAATTAGGTCTTTGGCTTTTTCTGTTGCCTCTTTAGGCGTGCTTGGATGGCACCAAGAAGAGAATTCGCGGATGTTAGCCATTTCAAAAAGGAACGGGTTCAAGTCAACATCTGAAACTGTTCTTCTGAAGGTTGGTTCGTGCATTCGTGGAGAGCAAGCCGCAACAACAACGCGGTTGAGCTTGTGCTCCTTTATGGCCTTCCTAATCTCCTCTTGCCCTGGGTCTGCACATGTGTAGCGGTTGTCCTTCACGTAAACAACATTTGGCAGTGTTTTTGCGTATTCAACTAGTTCCTTTATGTCTAGTACTCCAGCTATGTTTAGCCCACAGTGACATATGAAAACCCCAATTCTTGGTTCTTCAGCCATTTTACGTGCTCCTCCATCCAAGCCTTTTTTCCACAGATTCCAAAACCTTTTGTGAACTTTTTGCCTTCAACTCCTTACTCATCTCAATTAGAGAGGCTATTCTCTCCAAAACTTTGTTCCAAGTTCCAGAACGAATTGGTGTGTGGAAAACTCTGGTTCGCTTAAGCTCCAATGCCTCTTCAACTGGGCAGACGACTTTACACGCTCCACAATAAATGCAAAACAGTTCATTTACATGCACTTTCTTGTCCTCTTCTGAAAGATACAGTGCCCCGGTTATTGGGCAGACGTCTAGACAGTCTGTGCAGCCTTCTGGACACTTCTCTTGGTAAATTACGATTTTTCCTTGGAGGAACTTGCGCACTTGCATGACACCTTCTGGACATTTAATTTCGCATACTCTACAACATGGGCAATGCTCCACGTCTACATCAACTTGTACTTTAAGTTCTTTCTTCTGTTTTTTAGTCAAGGACTCTAAGTCTTCAACAACTTTTCCGTCTGGGGTTAACCTCGTAATCCTGATTAAGTTTAGCGGACATGCCTTCTCACATTCAACGCAGTCCACCGGGCATTTACTCGCGTCCACCTTTATTTCACGTATCAATTGTGGGAAACTTTCCTTCTCAACAACTGACAGCACGTGTTCACCGTTCACAGTTACTTTTATTGCCCCATATGGGCAGAGTATGTCGCATATTCCGCAGAAATTGCACTTTTTTAGATCTATGTCAACCTTTGCCCTTTTCGCCTTTTCCCCTTGAACTTTTGGCTGCTTTTCAATTTTTATTGCCTCTTTTGGGCATGCCAAGGCGCAGATTTGACAGCCAACACACAAGCTTTTTTCAAGATTAAGTTTGTAATTTTTTACGTGTAAAATCCATTCTAGTGTTAGGGCTTTCGCCGTTTCGGTTTTTGCTGTTTTTAACGGCATCTTGACGCAGCCAACCTTTTGTCGATATGCCACTTATGATGGAAATATAGCCTATGTTGAACCTTCATATATAGTTTAGTTTTAACTTTGTAAAATTTTCACATCAAAGTTTAACGCAGATAGCCACATAGCACTTCAAATTTTCAGTCTTAAATGCAATGCTTTTCAAATTTGCTTCCGACAATAACTTTTGAAATTGCTCCCGCGTGAAAGCCTTCTTCATGCCCGTAACAATAATTTTGGCTTTTCTCTTTGCAACACGCCGGATCTCCATTAAGGTTTTGGCTGGTTCTGGCATGTTCTGAAGAATTGTGATGCCAAAAACATAGTCAAAAAGGTTTTCTCGAAGTGGCATGTTATCAGCATCAGCCAAAACCAAATGCGTATTTCCAATGTTGTTAGCCCTTTTCTTTGCCTCTTGCAAAGTTCTCCTTGAAATATCTAATCCCACAATACTTTTTGCTTTGCTGGCAAAGTAGTTGAACAGAATTCCAGTTCCGCATCCTACATCTAGAACTGAACAAAGCTTCTTAATCTTTATCTCCTCAAGTGCAGCCTCAATCTTTTGTTTTTGCTCCCCAGCATAACGCGTATCATACAAGTGCGCCGTTACATCATAGCACTGCATTATCTCACGTTTTTTGTCCCACTCGCTCATAAGCGCCTCTTCTCAGAAGTCTTATGTAGTTAATGTTCTTGTAAATTTATTGGGTGGACGTTGACTGAACAAAAACCACTAACCGTTCTGATAAACCCAAACATTGCAGAAGCAGAAGAGATTGTTAGAGAGGCTGTTTCACACCGCAAAACATTGCTTTTGATTGGCAGATGCTGGGTACACTACAGTGGAAGGGCGAAATCCAAACTTGAACCAGGCGAACGCATACTAATCATAAAGGAGGATGGCTCACTGCTTGTTCACCGTTCAGTCGGCTATGAACCAGTTAATTGGCAACCGCCAGGATGCATATTCCACACTCAAACGCAGAAAGGTGTTTTAGAGATTCACGCTTTTAGACAAAAGCCGTCAGAATCTGTCAAAGTGTTTTTCGACGAAATCAAGCTGGTTTCAGCCATAAGTCTAGTTGATTCTGGCGAATTTGCACTATATGCAAGCGAGGAGGACATGCATAAGGCCATACTATTCGAACCTTCAATTTTGGAGGAGGGATTCAAACCGATAAGTTATGAGAAAAAGGTTGAGCCTGGCTTTGTTGATGTTTATGGTATTGACAGGGATGGAAAACTTGTTGTTGTTGAAATTAAACGCAAAACAGCTGGCAAAGAAGCTGTGCTACAACTCGCCAAATACATAGAGGCGATTAGAGCTAAATCGCACAGGGAGATCCGCGGGATTCTTGTTGCACCGAACATTGCGAGAGATGTTCAGAAGTTGTTGTTCGCTCTTGGGTTAGAGTTTAAGGCTCTAGATCCAAAGAAATGCGCCGAAATCTTGAAAAGGGCGGAGGCAAGAAAGCTTGAGTCGTTCTTTACGGAGGAAACATAATGATTTGCAAAATCGTTCCATTAGCCTTTGACAGTTTGGGCGTACGCTCGATGGCGACATTTGTTGAAACCGACGACTTAAGGGTGCTCATAGACCCTGGCGCTTCCCTTGCACCTCTGCGTTATGGTTTAGAGCCGCATCCGCTTGAGTGGCAAAGGCTTGACGAGGCTTGGGGAACTATAAGACGCTTTGCAGAGTCTGCTGATGTGTTGGTGGTTACGCATTATCATTATGACCATCATGACCCTGACTATCCAGAAATTTACAGAAACAAGACTGTGTTCATAAAACATCC
This sequence comes from Bathyarchaeia archaeon, assembly GCA_038883655.1. Classification (GTDB taxonomy): domain Archaea; phylum Thermoproteota; class Bathyarchaeia; order Bathyarchaeales; family Bathycorpusculaceae; genus JAVZLQ01. The sequence continues at coordinate 367,797 of JAVZLQ010000001.1, read as the reverse complement.
AAGAGAAAACATCAACCGAAGCCAAAAAGAACGCGCAGCATTTTTCCTTGAATCGATAAGAGGTATGCCCAAAAAACTTGAAATCGCTGATGGCAGAAGCTTTCAATTTGGAAAAACAGCAATAAGATTTTCAAAGGCTGTTTGTCACGGGACGAACCCACGTCTTGGGTATGTAACGGAAGTAAGCATCAAATGTAACGACGAAAGTTTTCTGTTCACTTCTGATGTTGAGGGCCCATCGCTTGACGAGCAGATAGGCTTTATCCTTGAGGAGAATCCTGACATCTTATTTGTTGATGGCCCAATGACTTACATGCTTGGTTATCGTTATTCCTTTAAAAGCCTTGAAATTTCAAACAGCAACCTTGTTAAAGCCATAAAACAAACAGGTGTGCAAACGCTTGTTTTGGACCATCATTTTCTGAGGGATTTGAATTACAAGTTGAGGATTAAGCCAGTTTACGAAGAGGCAGAAAAGCGTGGCGTGAAAGTGTTAACTGCCGCGGAGTTTTGTGGAAGAAAAATTGAGATGCTTGAGGCTTTAAGGAAGGAATTGTACGCAAAATATGCCAAAGAAGAGTTTAAATTTGAAAGGCGCGCGTTGAAAAGCGACTAGAGCCTTTCGAGGAAAAGGGTAATTAGTAGGTTCAATCATCTGGTTTTGGGTTTGCATATGAACATTTGGAAGGATATTCCGCCAGGCGATAAGCCGCCTCAACTGCTTAACATGGTTATCGAGGTTATCAGCGGCTCAAGAGACAAGTATGAGTATCATCTTCAATGGGAAACATTCGTCTTAGACCGCATAATACCCTCTTCAGTTGTTTTCCCAGTGGATTATGGTTTTGTTCCACAAACGTGGTTTGACGATGATGACCCGCTTGACATTATGGTTTTAAGTTATGAACCGCTAGAAGTTGGATGTATAGTTAAAGTGCGCGTCATCGGCGCATTAATAATTGAGGATGAGAAAGGCGAAGACCCCAAAATATTGTCTGTGCTTGTTAATGATGCCAGATTCGACGGATACATGGACATAAGCGACGTCCACAAACACCAGCTTGTTGAAATTCAAGAGTTTTTCGAAACGTATAAGAGGCTTGAGCCGCACAAGTGGGTTAAATTCAAAGAGTGGAAAAACGCCAAACAAGCCATGGAAATCGTGAATTACGCCATCAAGAAATTCAGGGAACTAAACATAAAGTAGCCATCAGACAAGCTTCTGGCTGAAGCCTTCAAATTCCTTTTCTGAAAACCAACCCTCATCTTTGAACTGCTTTAATGTAGCAACAATTTTTTCTCGGATTGTGCTTCGCCTTAAAATGTTAAGTTTGCCCCCTTCCTCAAATACTTCTCTTTCAAAGGCAGCATTCTGCTCAATCACCGCCGGAAGCTTGCCCAAAAACTGCGCCAAAGCGTCGAAGCGTGGCGTAAGAAGCTGTTTTATTTTTGCCATGCCCAATGCGCCCTTGATTTTTGCTGTTAGGCCTATGCTGTTTGCAAATGAAGGCGGGAATATAACATAGCGATTTTTTAGTTCAAACTGGTAGCAAGCCATATAGAATGGCACATAAACTAATGTCATTGTCCTTTGTTTTTGCTCCATTCCCAAGTTTTCAATTTCATTAAGGTTTGCCATCCTCAACTTTACTGTTTTATCAACCTTTTCAGTTATCGCCGATGTCAAGTTTTCTATGCTCTCTACCTTTTGTTTAAGAAGCTCAATTTTTGCGTCTCTTGTTGCCTCAAGTTCAAGTAAATCCTTTCTCGCTTCGTTAACCTTGTTTTCCCACTCTGACTTTAGCTTAAAAGTTTCTTCAGACTTGCTCCCTTCAAGCTTTCCAATTTCCGCTTTAACACTTTTTATCTGCTTTTCTAATTCGGAAATTTCCCTCTTGCTTTGGGCAATTTTCTCTTTCCACTTTCTCTCGCCCACGACGTCTTTTTTTGCAGCGCATGTTTTTGCGTCAACCTTATAACGTTCAATTCTGTTTTGCAACTGCTCCTTTGCCTTTTCAAGTTTTATTTTCTCCTTTTGCAGTGGGAGAAGTTTTTTCTCGAAGTCCTTGGCTATCTTCTTTATCTTTTCATCGAACTCTTCGTTTATGCCCTTAATTTTCGACTTTGTTATGGCTTCCTGCTCCCTTATTTTCTTGCCAAACTCATCCTTCGTGTCCTTTATTTGCCTATGAAGTTCCCTAGTGAAAGTTTGCGTTTGCTTGTTGAGAAACTTTAGACTTTCATAAAGAACATCGACTTCTTCCGTAAATGATGCCTTTATGTTTTCAATTTCCTGAACAACTGAAGATATGCTCGATTCGTCTATTGTTAACGGTAATTTTAGCATGTCCGTTAATGGTTTTTCAAGTTCCCTCGCTTCAGAAAAATGCGACGAAAGTTCGCTGAGAACGTCAGCATCCGCAATTAAACAGTTCAGCGTCAACTCCTTCCTGGCTAAGGGTTGCTGGAAATAGTTCACGTTTTCAGAGAGAAAGGAGATGAATGTTTCTAAATCTTTGGAGCTTCTTTCAGCGCCTTCTATGAAGCTTTTTGCATCTGGCAAAACGGTATATGTAAAATTGTGGCTTGCTTTGCCTAGTCCATCAAAGACGAGATTTCTCTTCTTCCATGGAACAATCCAAAATGGATAAATGCCCTCAACAATGAAGGCTAGTTTTTCCTCTGGCTGTTTTAAAATTAACCCTCTACCTTTTGCCCTTTCCAGTTCGGCAAAACAAAAAATTGCAGCCCTTTCCATATCCTCGGTGAATGGTTCTTCGCGGCTTTCAGAAGGCATGGAAAATGGAAACAACAGCTGCCTAATTTCTTGAGACAATTGTTCACCATTCTAGATTTTAGAAGACATCAATAACTTAAATGCTTTGCGAAGACTTTTGAGAGTGCGTTTTCGCCATTTACAGCGCTCATTGTAAAGGTCTCAAAGCTTATTTGCCTTTAATTTTTTGGGGCAATAGAAAAATGGGGAGTTTTAGGCAGCTACTGCTAGCATTCTATTTGGTTTTCTTTTCCTTTCCCTTTTTCTTCTTTGCCTTCGATTTGGCCACTGTAGTGACCTCGGATTTATAATTGCGATTATTTGTATAAAAATTTTGTCCAAGCAGACCTAAAACGAGCCTATTGTAACCCTTTCTTTTGTCTAAATAATGGAATCCCTACAGTAGCTATTATTGCAGTGGTGAGAATTATTATGACTGCAAGGTTTATGTAAAGCGGTCCCAAGGCTTGAAAGATTGGACCAGCCTCTGGATACGATGTTGTATCCGCGTATTGCATTGGTAGTGTTGCTAAAACGGCTGCAGCCAAGCCTCTTGTCAATAGTACGCTCATTATTGGGCGTTCGCATGCTAGCTCGCTGGAGCCTTTTGTTGCTATTGTTACTGCGCCGAATCTAGTTAAGAGTAGTGCTAAAGATAGGATTATCCCAATTATGATTGTTGTGAAGTCACTTATTGTTACTATTAAACCAATGTAAACGAAGAAGAATGTCCTCAAGAGAAAGGCAATTTCAGACTCGAACTTTTTTAGTCCAGCATCAACAACCACGCTTTGGGTTCTCTCCATTTTTAATATGCGATAAATCTCCTTTTCATTACCAAGAACTATGCCAAAAAGGAGCGAACAAAGCGCACCGCTTCCGCCTAAAAATTCTGTGAAAGCGTAGGCCAAGAGCACTACCGCTAATGTTAGCATGTAAGCGTAAGATGCGATGGCAACTTTCCGAAGTATGGTGAGCCATATCAACCCGAAAACGAAGCCTAAAACGATTCCAGTTGAGAATCTGCTTGCTATGGACTGACTAACCGACATTAAGTCAACTGTTCCCTTTAATATTATCTCAATAACAACTAGCGAAAAGACTATGCAGAAAATGTCTGTGATCGCAGATTCGAGGCTTAACACCGTCGAACATTTCTCATTTAAGCCAATCTTTGAAGCCATGGAAAATACAATTATGCTGCTACTGCCACCGAACATCGTTCCAAAGAGCACACAATAGAGCAACGGAATGTCTGGGCGAGCAACAATTAAGACCAAAGTTATTGCAAAGACGCTAAATGTAAAACCAGCTACTGCGAGAACAACTGCTCTCGGGCTTTCTGAAAAAACACGGTAAATGTTCATCGCCATCCCGCCGTCAAACAAAATGAAGACAAGCGCTAACGCAGCAAGATATGGCGCTAAACCCATTATTGACCCAGCATTAACAACATTTGTAATCGGTCCTAGAAGTATTCCTAGGATTATTAGTATCAGCATGTCTGGAAAGCCTGTTCGCTCAAAAACGTAATTGCCTAAAAAACCGATAACGATTATTGCACCGCTCAGTATCAACGCAAGCGTGACGGGGTCCATGACGCAAAACCTTTCCTCCCCATAATTTGGCAGAAACGCTTAAAGAATTTTCGTAAACCTTTGAAAGCGAAAAATAAAAATATGATCGTTGATATGCTCATATGATTCGCGCGGGTTTAGAAATGTTTGATCTTGCAGTTAATGTTTTGGCATTAGCCCTTTCGCTAATCATTTTAGCCATGGCTAGTCAGTTCACTATAAAATCGATTGAACGGTTAGTTGAGCTAACGCGACTCAGCGAGGCTTCTATTGGTTTTGCTTTAATGTCTGTGATGACAAGTATTCCTGAAATTTTTGTTGCTATCTCTTCTGTTCTGCATGGTAAACCAGCATTCTCTGTAGGCGATATATTGGGATCTAATGTTTTTAACATAGGAATTGTTGTTGGAATCTTGGCGACCATGGGCTTTCTTAAGAAGAATTCCTCAGAACTATTGACAGAGCTTGTTGACATACTGTTCCTTTCATCCATAATTCCTCTAATACTTGTTGTTTTTGGAGCAGCCCACTCCTTAGTTGGATTGGCGCTCATATGCATCTTCATATTTAGCATTCGTGAGATGACAAAAAAGAGGAAGCAAGCACCGCTTGATGATAAAACAGCCAACAATAAAGAAGTGATTAGCAAGAAAAACGTCATTTTTAAGATAGTTGTTGGAATTGCCGTGGTTATTTTGTCAGCCGAGCTTATAATTATGTCAGCATCCAACATCTCAATAATACTTGGAGCTGCGCCTGTGCTAATAGGCGCAAAAATCATAGCCATAGGTACGTCAATGCCGGAACTTGCCCTTGACTTAACGGCTATTCGAAGGGGACGAGTTAACCTTGCCCTTGGAGATTTAATTGGCTCAAACCTGACGAATATCACCCTTATTTTGGGGATTGTTCTGCTATTTTCTTCGCCTGAGTTGATCAATTTTTCAATACTTGCAGAAATTGTTCCATTTGTTTTAATAACGACTCTCATTCTTTGGCGTTACCTTACAAAAGGTGGAGTTTCTCAGTTTGGCGGATTGGCATTAATAATTGTTTATGTTGTATTCCAAGCTGTTGTGACGGCATAGAGAAATACATTTTTTACCAGACTTTGTCCACCTTTAAATGCGTTAAGTATCCAGTCATACCATACAGCGGAAAAGAAGAAATCTCTACAATGTTTCCTATTGAAATAGGTTTTTCAACAAACGCAAAAAATCCAATCAAGAGAAGAAATGCGCCATAAATCGTGAGTGATCTGAAGTTATGGAAGGTTTCAATGGTTTTCCATTTTAGGCGCACTCCAGAAAATAAAACCCAAATTATGATGGGTGCAAACAGCAGAATAAAATATTTTTTATACCATGGCGGATCTTCGTAGGCAGAACTGTTTCCCCTTTTTCTGTAAATTGATGGCAAGTCTGGAAGAAAATTGCTATAGAAGAATACGAGTATACCCCACAGCATGGGGGCTATGGAATTTTCGCCGAAAAAGTAGAAATTCGCAAATACAAAGATTAGGCTTGCTGGCAAAATCAAAAATTTGAAAACTTTAACAGCAGCATGCACATGCTCGGTTGTTTCTTCTTTCATGCGCCAGACTGGAAACTTAGACTTCACTTTGCGGTTTATACTCTTAAAAGAGTGCAGTACAAAACCGTAAATGGCAGTGTATAACCCTCTCAAAAAATCACGGATAGCTTTTGAAACTCCGCCCTTCTTTTTACGCGTGGTCCATCGCCAACCGCCCATTAAACGCCGTCTAACTTTAATCTTTTGCTAGGCGTTTGACTGTGCAGTGGGGGTTTCTTGTTAAAAAGTCTGTTATCTTCTTTTGGAAAAGGGCATTCTTCAAAAGTTCGCTGCGCATTACCCATCGTTTGATTGGAATTTGAAACCTATTCGCAATGAATTTTAAGGCTTCGTCCAAACTATTAAAGGCATAAGGCTTTTGGCGCATGGCATTTCTGACGTTTTCTCGCACTTGCCAGACGCCAACCGGCATTATGTAGCCTGGATGAGCCTCACGCAAAACGATAACCGTTGCTTGTCTCTGCTCTTTGACGAGTTGCTCGCAAACTGCTAGTCGCGCCGCGTAGTAGCATCCGCCAATTTCCGCATAGGTTGTTCTTCCATCATATCCTTCCCAATCCGAATACATGACAACGCTTTTTCCGCTCGGGTTCCAAACGGTTCCCGGATACCATGCCTCAATAGCCTCGTAGCTCCATTTGCCAGGAATCATGAGCACTTCAAAGATGTTGTCTAGGTAGCGTGATTCATAAACGCGGTATTCGCTTATTTCTGGAAAAGTCTTCACTTTGTCCATTAACTGTTTTGAGATTATACTGTCAACAGCAGTTATGCTCCAGCGCGTTGGCACAAGCCGCCTATTCCTTTTTAAGCCAAAAGCGCCGACGCTGAAAGCTCTCTGAATTTTTGTTACGAGCACACCTTTGCTGTATAATTCTGTCACAGCCTCTGCTGCCCTCAAGTCTGTATCGTAATATGCCTTTTCAATTTGGTGGTCCCATCTAGCGTTGCCAACAAGCATGTTTTTTATTGGTGCTGATGGACCAAAGGGCTGAACCTCATCATCTAGAAGGATGAAGCCTCTAGGCTTTTTCTTCAGCATTAACTCGACGTCAACTGGGTTAACAGCCAAAGCTAGTTCACGTGTCTTCTCAATAATCTTGCCTCCAGCCTCAAATTTCTGCACGTGAACGCGATATTTGCCCCTTATCAGCAAAGAACGAAAACCAACAATGTCGTCTATGGGCTTTCCAAACCAGAATTCCGGCAAATCGTATAGGCTTGTGTCTTCCCTAATTGGTGGGACAAGTGGTCCAGCATAGACGTATGGGTAGCCAATTCTTCCAACAAAGACGCTTGGAGGCGAAGCCCCCGTGATTTCTTCGCTTTGCATAAGCGGTATACTCTTCAGGAAATAGTTAGCCTTCACTATTATTGGACAGCGAGTTTTGCCGCAAAGAAAACGTGAACCCTTGCAGATCACGCACAAACCGTTTCTCGAAGCCTTAGTGATTATCTGGCTTTCGTCGTAATTAATTTCAGAAACAGCGCCAGACTCTTTCAGTATGTCAAGTAGCCAGACATTTGGAGAACTGCCATCCGCTTTTCTATGAGAAAGCCTCAACTCTTATCACCATAACCTTTTTTGAACGTGCTCATAAACTTTCTAGAAAATTTAAAATACCAAAATGGGCATACTGGGAAAAGGCTTTGAAATACATGTACAAGAAAATTGCAATTAAAAGAATCACACTTACACTGCTCATATTGACGCTTGCGGCTTCTCTTCTTCCGACAAGCATAAAAATCCATGGCAACCCATCGGACAATTGGTGGTACATGTTCCAATGTGACCCTTGTAGAACTGGCAGTTCAGGCTCAGAAGTACCAATCTCCAACTTGACGCTTTGGCGTTACCAATTCTCAACTGAGCACGGATATTATTATTTTTCGCCTGTTGTCGTAGATGGGCGAGTCTACATCACAGTGCCTTACCTGCAATGTATAAACGCCACAACTGGTCTTCCGTTATGGTATAATCTTACTGTGGGAATAAACGCGTTTGCTCCAGCAGTTTCAAGCGGTAAAGTCTACGTATGTAATGGCACAAATGTCTACTGTTTAGACGCCTACACTGGAAGTTATATTTGGAAGTTTGCCACATCACGGAATTTCACATGGCTTAACTCTGCTCCGATCGTGGCTGGTGACAAGGTGTATGTGGGTAACGAAGGCGGAATATGGTGTTTAAACGCCGCGACTGGCAGCCAAATATGGTACGCTGCTTGTGATGCGTATTATGGCGTTTCTCTTGACGGAGACAGAATCTTCGCAGCACGTTACGAAGTTGACTGCATGAACGCGACCACTGGAGCCTTGTTATGGTATACTCATTTAAACTATATGACATGGACGATGCCGGTGGCTTATGAAGGAAGAATCTTCATAGGCGATATGGTGTCTTACACGAATCAAACAGGAGTTTTGCGCTGCCTAAACCAGACCACTGGAGGCTATATTTGGAACTTCACAAGCAATGTGCAAAGTCCATCGTTATTTCCTCCAGCCGTTGGCTTCTGGAAAGTGGTCGTAGCCTTTGGCGCATATTTGTACTGTCTGCGGGCTGACAACGGTGAAATGTTATGGTGGCGTGGCTTCTATCAGCCCATATTCACCTCGCCAGTGTTAAGCCTCACAGCAGATTCAAAAGTCATCGTAGGTTCCCACTTTAGTGTTTACTGTTGCAGCTTACTAAACGGGAACACGATATGGGAGCAACCCACCGAAGACTGGGTGGATTCATCACCAGCAATAGCGGATGGAAAAATATTTGTGGGCTCAGATGACGGTTATCTATACTGTTTTGGAAGCGAAAACATCCCTCCGTATGTAACGATAACCTACCCAGAAAACATGACGTTTACCAACAATTCAATGGTAACAGTCTCTGGAACGGCATATGACAATGTGCAGGTGAAAAGCGTCAAAGTTAGAGTAAACTATGGTTCGTGGAGTATCGCCGTCGGTACAACATCATGGAGCAAGAACATCACATTAACCTTCGGTTCAAACATTGTACAAGCGCAAGCTTTCGACTCCTTCAACAATCCATCTTCAATGGAAACAATTTACATAACCTTCGACGACATAAGTCCAACAATTTATCAACCAATCCAAAGTCCATCACATGACAACGTATTTCCAAACCAGCCCGTACGAGTCTTCGCTCTGATGAGCGATGTTGGAACAGGAATAAAAAACGCCACCCTATATTACGAAGTAAACGAAAATGGCACATGGATACCATGCGAAATGCACTTCAACGAATCAATAGGATTGTACGAAACGGAAATCCCAGGATATCCCGAAAACACGCTAATAAAATACAAGATATTGGCATACGATTACGCTGGAAACGGTGCGGAACAAAATGGTGCAGGAAGCTACTACCCATACACGGTCATCCCAGAATTTCCAGCAGTACTCATGCTAACACTACTAATCGCCACAACAACATCAGCGCTCACTATAACCCACCACAAAAGAAAACCGTCAAAAACACCAGCCAATAAAAGTCTACATTAAATGGCGCCCTGGCCGGGATTTGAACCCGGGTCTAGCGGGCGACAGCCGCTTATACTAGACCGGACTATACTACCAGGGCCGTAGCAGTTTAAGACGTCAAAAGAATAGGTTGAGATAGCAAATTTAAACCTTATCTTCTATGATTATTTTTAGAAGTCGTCGCTGTTTGGTTCTTGTAGATTTCCTTAATCTTTTCAAATTCCTCGTCTTCCACACGTTTTCTCCGCAAGTACAAGTCCAAAACGAGCATTGAAACGTACGGCACTGAAAGATAAAGCACAGCGAAGAAAGGATTCTCAAATAATACGCATAGGCCGAACACTTGGCTTAAGGGCTCAAACTTATAAAACCTTAAAATATCCTGTATTATGAAAGCCAAAAATGTTAATGTCAAGCAAACCGCAAACTGAACAAGAACGCTTCTATACTTTCCAAGTAGAACCGAAGGAATAACTGATGACAAGAGGAAAATCCACGCGAATGCGTGAACAAAAACCATCACATCCATCCTATAGGACAACCATTCGCCAACCTGCGGCAAAAACATCTTAACATGTGATACAACTGTAGAAACAGCTGTTTGGGTAAACAACTGATAAGTGATAAGTAAAATCCATGCAACCGAAATATACAAAGGCGTTACTAAAGTGCCCTTTCCCATATCCACAGCCACTCCCACGCTTTTATAGCATTGACAAATTAAAATTTATGATTTAATACTAAGTATTTGCGCATTTTGAATGTTAGGATGGAATTTAGTCAAAGATACAACGAAAAGCTAAGCAACGTCTAACGCACTTGACTTGATGTTATTGTTAGCTCTGCACCTGAAACCACGTGAATCCACCAGCTTAAAGGCGTGAAAGAGTCATTGTAATAGACTATTAGGCGTGCTACGGAGTCTATTGGCGCGTCGCGAGGAACAGCACCACTCCATGTTAAAGTTTTTGTCTTGTACGGTTTAAGGGTTAATATCTGCGATGTTCCACTCCAACTCCAAGTTTCGCCTTCAAAAGCTATGTTAACAGACCATGCACTATCGCAATTTCCAGTATTTTTGAAAGCTATTTGCACTGTGAAAGTTTCACAAGGTTTTTTGTCAACAACACCGCCACCTTCACATGCGAAGCAAAGCCATTGCGTTTCTTCAGAATGTATAGTTGAAAGGCTGATTGTGAGAAGGGAAATGGCTATGGCAATGGATAGAGCATAATATCTTTTCATATGGCTCTCCTTCCTCCACAATAATAATTCGAGGACTTCTCTTTATCCATTCTGTAACATCCCTCTATAAAATAAAACCAGAAAAATCCTAGAGGGGGAGGTCACCATTACAATGGAAAAGCTCCAAAAGTATGAGAAATTTATGGGGTTACTCTAAATTTGTCTCTTGGATAAAGCGTAACTTCCCTAATGTTTCTCTTTCCAGTCAACATCATTGTTAGACGTTCCAAACCAATTGCCCAACCAGCATGCGGCGGCATACCATAATCGAAAGCTTGCAAGTGATACTTGAAAGACTCTGGGTTCAACCCTTTCTCTTTCAAACGTTTTATTAGCAATTCTTTATCCGCAATTCTTGTTCCGCCAGAAACAAGCTCCAACCACCGCCACATCAAGTCAAATCCCTCACATATTTCTGGGTTTTCGTCACGCGGCTTTATGTAAAATGCCTTAGAATGCGTAGGCCAATCTGTTATGAAGTAGAACGTTGGGTGAATCTTGCCAAGCGTTCGCAGTGCTGGTGTCGGTATGTCCTCTCCCCAAGGAATTTCTATGCCTTCGCCTTTCAACTCTTCAAGAACATCGCTATAGGTTAAGCGTTTGAACGGAACTTCTGGAACATGAACCTTATGTTTTAATGTTGCTAATTCGCGCTTGCACTTTTCGTTTACAACCCTACAGACATGCTGAGTCAACTGCTCCAACAGCTGCATAACATCTTCAGCGTCGGCAAAAGCTTGTTCAATATCTATTGAAACGAACTCGCTTGTGTGCATCCGCGTATGCGATTCCTCAGCCCTAAAGAATGGACCTACTTCGAAAACTTTCTCTAGGCTCATGACAAGTTGTTCCTTATACAACTGCGGGCTTTGGGCTAGAAAGGCTTTCCTACCAAAATAATCAACCGAGAATAGCGCCGCACCGCCCTCTGTGGCTGAAGCAATAATCCTTGGCGTGTGAACTTCTATGAAACCCCTTTCAAACAAGAAATCACGTATTGCCTCTACGGCTGTGTGTTGAATTTTAAAAACAGCCACGTTCTCTTCGCTGCACAAGTCCAGTGCTCTAGCGTCAAGCCTCACATCAAGCTTTGCTGGCGTTTTACCTGTAATGTCCAGTGGCAGCTGGGGCACGGCTGTGCTGAAAATTCTAATTTCCTTCGGTATCACTTCGACGCCTCGCGGCGTGACCTCCGTCTTCTGCACTGTTCCCAAAACGCCTATGCTGTAGCGTTTCTGAAGCATTTGACATTTCGACAATACTTCGCTGTTGACCCTTTTCTTGGGAACCGTGATCTGAATGGTGCCCTCTCTATCCTGCAATATTATAAAACGGATTCCACCCAAATCCCTAATTTCCTGAACCCAACCGAAAAGGGTCACGTCTAAACCGTGCAATTCGGGTTTAACTTCCACGGAATAATGCGTCCTACGCCAATCGCCAATAGAATCCAGCTTCATAGTTGCTCACCATACGCTTTAATCTGCAAACTCAACACGCAATGTTATATTGCGAACTTTACGTGCAATTTCCTTTAAAGCCTTTACATTAAATGGCAAGCGTGAATCGCGTCTCCGTTTCCGCAGAATAACACGCGTCTCAGTTGTGCCATCAGGCAACCAAATAGTGTTGATGGTAACTATGCTTAATGGGGCAAATAAATCCTCCAAAAACTTTCTATTATCAACACCATACTCCAAAATGCGGATGTTTTTGCCGGTTTCCTCGCTTAAAGCCTTAATGATTTTGCCGCCATAACCCAAAATGCGCGCAACATCACCGGGTCCAACAATAATCGCTAAGGTGTTATCGGCTTCAACTGCCCCGTGAAAATACACGTTTTGAAGGGAAGGATACTTTTCTTCTAAGGGTAAAAGTAAACGGGCAACTTTCAAATCAAGCTCGGTTACTTCTCCAGACTTAACCCTAGCTGAACACTTTGGACACAGTATCCCACTCTTAAGGCAGAAACTACATAACGCTGTTTTCACCTTGAAAAGCGCCCTCCACACAAATAAAGGAGGGGCGGCGGAGCATTGAAAGCGTACCGAAATACGCTGTTCTATCGCTCAAGAGTTATCTCGATCGTGCTGACGTTTGTTGGCGTGCCACCCTCTTCTCTGGGTGCCATTGACTGAGTTCCAATGCCAACTTTCTTGATCTTAACATCTGGCAGGAACCTGCGCCTCACAACTTCAACGACGTCGACTGCACGGCTTATGGATCGCCCTCTTGCCTTCACATTTACTTCTTTCGCTCCGCCGTGAAAGAGGGTTATGCAAGCCAGTACATAGTTCATTACTGGCTTATTCCCGACGAGTACTGAGTTGCTCTCTGACATTTTGTACCGCCTCACTCCTAGTTTTCACTTTTTCTATGGCTTCATAACCATTTTTACCGTTAAATAAATACATTACGGTACTATCTTCTATCTGAAATAGAACTAACGGTTTAAAGGTAAACGTTTAATTGGCTCTTGCTCTTGCTAAATTCTTAAATAAGTGCACTATTGTAAAAGTTTTATTAACAAAGGTAGAGGGAAGTTATTGGAGACGCTTACAAGACGCTCGCTACAATTGTTAAAGATAATTTATGAAAAGGGTAGAGCCACAAGCATTTATACGCTTTCCGTAAAACAAGAAGCATTAGCAAAGCAGATAGGCATAAGCAGACAAGCATTGAACGTACATTTAAGAAAGCTAAGAGACCTAAACTATATTCGCACTGGAAGAGGCTTCATAGACATAACAGAAAAGGGACTAAACGCGCTTGGCTTGTCAGTCAACCCAGCCTTCGTATTCCTTAAAGTGCTGCCTCACAAAAGAACACTTGCCTACGAGAAAGTTAAGGAGTTAGCTGTTCAAAGAGCCTTCAGGATAGCTGGCGATGTCGACGCCCTTCTAATAGTTGATGGAGAAAAACTCGACGAAGTATTGAAAAAGTTATCTGCCATCGACGGCATACAAGACACAAAATCATACGTTACAATAGAAGTAATAAAGTGAGGGTTCAGTGCAATGAAACTCTTCGAATATGAAGCAAAAACCATACTCGCAAAATATGGAATACCAACACCGCAAGGCGGATTAGCAACAAACGTAAACCAAGCCCGCGAAGTAGCATCCAAACTAAAACCACCACTCGCCATTAAAGCGCAAGTTCTAATCGCTGGAAGAGGAAAAGCTGGCGGAATATTATTCGCCTCTTCTATAGAAGAGGCGGAAAAGGCGGCGGAGAAACTTTTAGGCATGCAGGTAAAGGGTATACCAGTCAGAAGCGTTTGGATTGAGGAAAAAATCCAAACGAAAAGGGAACTTTACTTCGGAATAACAATAGACCGTTTTGCTCGAAGCTATGTTGCAATAGCATCTGCCGTCGGCGGAATGGAAATAGAAGAAGTTGCCCAAAAATCACCAGAAAAAGTCATAAAATTTCCAATAGACCCAATACATGGCTTCTATCCCTTCCAAGCCCGCCAAATCGCAAAAAAGATAGGCTACAGCGGCAGTGCACTTCCAGAACTTGGCAGAATCTTCGAAAGACTATACCGCATAGGAATGGATTACGACGCAGAACTAATCGAAATGAACCCTCTTATCGAGACTGTTGATGGAAAATTTGTTGCGGCAGACGCAAGAATCATAATAGATGATAATGCGTTGTTCCGCCACCCAGAATACAAAAAGAGGCTTATGGAGGACGAGGGCGAACTAACACCACAGGAAATCGAGGCTATGAAAAACGATTTGGCATACGTTAAACTGGACGGCGATATAGGCGTAATAGGAAACGGCGCTGGCTTAGTAATGGCAACATTGGACACGATACAAGTCTACGGAGGGAAACCAGCAAACTTTCTAGACGTTGGCGGCGGAGCACCACCAGAAAAAATCGCTGCGGCTCTACAAATAGTCTTATCAGACAAAAATGTCAAAGCACTTTTCATAAACATCCTCGGCGGGATCACACGTTGCGACGACGTTGCAAAGGGAATACTAGAAGCAAAAGAAAGGGTTGGCGTTACAAAACCCATGGTTATTAGGCTTGTTGGCACAAACGAAGAAGAGGGCAGAAAAATCCTCACAGAAGCAGGAATAGACGTACTTGAAAGCATGGAAAAAGCCGCACAAAGGGCGGTTGAAATCGTCAAAGGTGGAGGAAAATAACATGGGCATAATAATCGGAAAAAATACAAGAGCAATTGTTTGGGGAATAACCGGAGCACAAGGAAGCTTTCACACAAAACTGATGCTAGAATACGGAACAAAAATCGTTGCAGGAGTTACCCCGGGTAAAGGCGGAGCAACAGTACACGGCGTTCCTGTATATGACAGCGGAGAAGAAGCTCAGCAAAAACATAATGCAAACGCAGCCATAATCTTTGTGCCAGCGCCATTCGCGGTGGACGCTGTTCTGGAAGCTCTAGAAAATGAAATAAGAACAGTGGTGATAATAACCGAGCACATCCCAATAAAAGATGCAATCAACATGATGGCACGCGCAAGACAGCTAAACGCCACAATAATTGGACCAAACACGCCCGGTATAATAACCCCCGAAGAGAGCAAACTTGGGATAATGCCATCGCATATTTTCAAGCCGGGGAAGATCGGAATAGTCTCAAGAAGCGGAACACTTACATATGAAATAGCGGCAGGCTTAACCGCAAAGAATCTTGGGCAATCCACATGCCTAGGTATAGGCGGAGACCCAATAACGGGATTAAACTTCATCGAAGTTCTGAGGATGTTCGAGAAGGATGAGCAGACAAAGGCTGTTGTTTTGATAGGCGAGATAGGCGGAAACCTTGAAGAGTTAGCGGCTGATTACGTGGCAAAGACGAACTATCCAAAACCAATAGTGGCGTACATAGCTGGACGCTCCGCCCCACCTGGAAAGCGCATGGGACATGCTGGCGCGATAATAATGGGCAAAGCTGGAACGGCAGAAAACAAGATTGAAGCGCTTAAGATGGCGGGAATAAAAGTTGCCGAAAAACCAGGCGACGTAGCCAAACTTATCAGCCAATAACTCAACGCGTAAAGTATATTTGACTGTTAGGCATCTGAGTCATAGCTGCATGAGAGGTAAATAAGATGCCGATAATGGATCCATTCAAAAAGACACTTGCCCAAAAGCATAGGCTTTACATGAAGATATGCAGGGAATGTGGTGCAAGAAACGCGGAAAGCGCTGTCAAGTGTAGACGTTGCCGAAGCAAAAACCTACGTTGGAAGAAAAGAGAAATCATAAAGTAAATTAGGGCGCCCTAAAGAATTTTAAACAAAGTTTCGATGTTGAAAACCGTGTTTGCACATCCATTCTTTATTAAAGGCACAGCTTGTCCAGCAATACCCAAATTCTTCAATGCCTCGCCACTAATTTTGATTTCCTCACCGCATGCAACTCCAACAACACCATCATAACGTTTAGAGCCTAAAATTTTAGCGACACATGAGCCCCCGGGCAATATGTAGACGTCGTAGCCCTTTTTTTCGGCGAAGGTTACAGTTTTGTTTATTAGGCAGTCCGGAGAACAACGCGCACAAACATAGGTTGGTAAGTCTGGATTAAAGATTGCCTTGCACCTACCATCCATGTATTTCCTTGAGCAGTGCGGCAAGAATAGGGCTCTCCTACGCGTTTGCACAAACTTCTCCCTTTCAGAAAGGTTTCTCGCTTGAATCTCGACAATATCCTGTAGGAGAACAACAATTTCAGACAGGTTAAGACCAGTTGCCTCTTGAAGCTTAAACTTCTCTATTATCTCAAGCATTGTTTTCCCGACTTTTTTATGTAAGCTTTTCCGATAACTAATCTTAGCTATTTCGCTGAAAAACAAGCGTGGAATAGTCGAAAGGTCAAACGTGAACTTATATGGCATAATCAATGAAGAGAAGGGACAAACTTTTAAAGTTAACTACCTTTTATCTTAATCCAAATCGAGGCTGTCTAAGGAGGCTTAACTTTGGGTTTGCTCGACAGGTTCAGAAAGAAAAAGAGCAGTGAGAAACCGAGGCAGTTAACGGAGCTTGAACAACTTTGCGGAGATGACAAAGAAGCTTATGAAGCCCTGCTGAACACGATGTACCTTAACCCAAAAAAACTCGGGGTTACGATGAAGGAGGCTGCTGAAAACGCGAAGAAAGCTGAGAAAGAGAAAGACCTCGTTAAGGCTAATTTGTGGTATAGAATTGCTGGTGGTTTAGCAATCTATGAAGGCAATGTAAAAAAGGTTGTTGAATATTTTAGCGAATGCCAAAAGATCTCAGGAGTTTCTTATCCAATATTGAAGAATCCAGAAAAAGCGGTAGCAATAGCTCAAGAATATTATAAAAGATTTTTAAAGGAATAGTCTATCATTATTTCTCTTTTTCTTCCACGTATCCCAGAAGTTCTCTTAAAGAGCGCACCTCTTCTCGCAGCATGTTCACTTCGCTTTCCAACGCGCTTGCCTTCGACTCAGCAGCTTTCCTTAACTTTTCAATTTCAATCATCAAGTTTGCCCTTTCAGTTTCCAAAGTCTTAATTTTCTCACGCAGGTTCTTCAGAGTCTGCATAAGCTCTTCCCTTATCCCTTTAATTCTCTCCACCATGTTTTTAATACTTACTGTCTCTTCAAGCCTGGTTTCAGCTTCTAAAGCTGCTCTAAACCTAGCCCCACATTTTGGGCAATCAAATATCCCTACAGAAATTTTTGATTCTCCAGCTTTTCCCGATGGTTTTCTGGAAGGAATGGGCCAGGTTTTAACAGGGTACGGTACTTCTGCTCCGCACTTTGAACATTTAACCAAGCAACTTCCCTCCTCCTAAGTAAAATAATTAGCTTTTGTCTAAAATGTGTTTTGAAACTTTTACAGTGTGGTAAATTATTAATTCCACTAGCTAAGATAGATGGTTTGGGTGTGCGAAATTATGCACGTCGGCGAGATGAAAAGTAAACTTGAAGAAAAAATTAGAGCCCTCGAGAAGGAGAAGGCTATGCTTTTAGAGGAGGTTAAACAGCTCAAAGAGGTCGTGGAGCTAAGTGAGAAGGCGAAGAGTTTGGAAAGCGAAGTTGACAAGTTGAAGGGAGAAGTTAAAACTTTGAAGAGTAAAATTCCAAGAGAGTTTCTTCAAGAATTCCGTGAAGTGGCATCGACCCTTCTTGAAGAAGAAAAACAAGAAGAATGTCAAAGCTGCGACGAGGAAGAGGAACTACTATAGAAATTTCAAAACAGAAAAATAAATGGGGAAGTGATGCTTCACATTAGATGCTTATTTGAAACATTAGTCTCTCAACTAGTTCTTTATACCTATTTCGAATAGTAACCTCTGTTACCTGCGCAATTTCGGCAATTTCCCTTTGAGTCTTCCTCTCACCAGTCAAGACAGAAGCTATGTAGCTGGCTGCAGCCGCTATTCCTGTTGGACCACGCCCAGAAGTTAGCTTAAGCTCTTTTGCCGCCGCTAATATTTTGTGAGCAATTTCTTCAACTTTTCCCTGCATTGTCAGCTGATTTGAAAATTTAGTGATGTATTGGCTTGGCTTCAAGGGCGGAATAGAATACTCCAATTCCTTTATTAAGAAGCGGTAACTGCGTCCAACCTCCTTCTTGTTAACGCTTGAAGCTTGAGCTATTTCCTCCAGCGTTCTCGCTAATCCGCACTGCCTACAAGCCAAATAAATCGCCGCGGCTGTTACGCCTTGAATAGATCTTCCGCGGATTAGCCTCTCTTTCACGGCTTTTCTATAAATGACAGACGCCGTTTCAAGAATGTTTTTTGGCAAGCTTAAGTTGTTGGCAATTTTCGTTATTTCAGACAACGCAAAAGCAAGGTTTCGCTCCGTTGCATCTGAAACTCTTATGCGGCGCTGCCACTTTCTTAGGCGGTAAACCTGCGCTTTTTGTCCAGGAGATAGACTTTTTCCGTAAATGTCCCTGTCATGCCAATCAATCATTGTTGAAAGGCCCTTATCATGAATCGTGTAGGTTAATGGTGCGCCAACCCTCGTTCTTTTGCTTCTCTGCTCGTCGTCAAATGCCCTCCACTCTGGGCCCCTATCGGCTATTTTTGCGGCGATAACCACGCCGCAGTCCATACAAACTATTTCTGCGCACTCGTAATCTCGCATGAGCCTTGTGCTGCCGCATTCTGGGCAGCGTTGAATTTTTGCATGTTCAAGTGCGGATGTTGGTGATGGAGAATCTGCCCCCACAGATCCTTCTAAATCGTCACTCATTTTTCATCTTCTCCCTTCTCCTCTCGAGGGGAAGCGTGTACAACGTTTTGCTTACAAGGTCTTTTACTTCTTTAATAGTTGGCTTTATTATTGCGTAGGGCGCGCGTATGGGCCCTATTATGTCAAAAACATTTCCTATTGGCTTCATATTTTCATCAACAACTTTTTCTCCAATTTTTGGAACATTTTCAACCTTTACAACGATGTTACGGCTTGGAGTTGCGTGGAGGACTCTGCCTAATCTCTGCAAGCTTTCATTTTCCCCTCACGAAAAGTGAGAGGTTTCAACGAATCATTTTATTTAAACATTTCTACATTATTTTGTGAATGACTTTCCAAGATGCAATTTTGTGGAAACTAGTTTATAAGCAAGTTTAAACGATTGCTGCCATTCAACGTTTTTCGTCTTTTATACAATTGTGTTAAAACCGCCCTTTGTAAATTCATCTTATGGTCACAACTTACCTAGTTAACGTGTGTTTTCTCTTTATTAGACGAAACTTAAATAAATGAGAATTGTTGATAAGACTGTGCATTTGGGTGAGGCTCATGTCAAAACCGTTTTATGTTAAGTTCGAAGTTCCAAAAGAACTTGCAGATGCAGCCTATGAAGCCCTTCAAATAGCTGCAAAAACAGGGGCTGTTAGGAAAGGCACAAACGAAACCACAAAAGCGATAGAAAGGGCTCAAGCTAAACTTGTAGTGATAGCTGAGGATGTTGATCCGCCAGAGGTTGTGGCGCATTTGCCGTTGCTATGTGAGGAGAGAAAAATTCCATATGTCTACGTTCCAAGCAAAGAAAAGCTCGGCGATGCCGTTGGCATCGACGTATCCGCTGCCTCTGCTTGCATCATAAGGGAAGGAGACGCCGCCGGACTTGTCAAGGAAATAATTGCCAAGGTGGAGCAGCTTAAAAGAGGAACAACACAATGAGCAAGGAAGAGAAGAAGACTGTTGAGGAAGAACTTACCCCAGCAGAGGTAATTCAAGTTATTGGACGTACGGGCGTTACCGGCGAAATCACACAGGTGAGGGTGCGCATCCTAGAGGGGAAGGATAAGGGACGAATCATAACACGTAATGTTAAGGGTCCAGTGAGGGTTCAAGATATACTGATGCTTAGAGAAACTGAAAGAGAGGCAAAGAAGATAACAAGGTAGAAAATGCTAGAATTGAAGGAGTGATCGACGTTGCCTAGACCGAGGAAATGCTCTTTTTGCGGCGGCGAGTTTCCAGCGGGCACTGGGTTAATGTACGTTAAAAACGACGGGACGATATTTTGGTTCTGCTCGAGCAAGTGTAGAAAAAGCTCCCTTAAACTTAAAAGAGATGCACGAAAACTTAAGTGGACAACATACTTTGGAAAGGAAGAGAAAGGAAAAGCCTAGGCGCATTCGTTTATCTCTTAACTATTTTTTCCCATAAGGGCTTATTGTGGATGCACCCTACATCTGGCGCCCTTACGTTTCCATTGAAGTAGCTGTAGGCTCTTGCTCGGCAACCTCCGCAAATATACTTGTCTGGACAGTTTCCGCATCCAACTCTTTTTCCGTTCACCATGTAATCTTCAAGCCTCTCTCTTACACGTAAGTCCCATAAAAGCGGGTGTTTATCCCAGATTTCTTCGAAGTTATCCCTTAATACATTGCCCAAAACTGTTTCTTTGTTTGTTGGGAAGAACACGCATGGCTTAACGTCACCGTTAGGCTCCAAACAACAATATAATCGTCCGGCACCGCAACCGCCCAAAAAGTTTGCGACGTTTTCCACACCCTTTTTCGCTGCATAGTGTGCCTCAACAAGGAATTTTTCGCCAGCCTTTTGCGAGAGCCCCTTTGTTACACTTGCGTATTGCGGGCATGTGCTGAAGAAGCGGTCAACCTTAACGCTTGACTTTCCGTACTTGCGCTCTTCTTCTTTTGCTTGCAGGTACAGGTTTATTATTTCTTTGCCTATTGCCTCTAAAACGTGAAGGCGCTCCTCTGGTGTTAAATCCAATTCAACGTAAGCTTTCGCCCTCCCAGTTGGTATGTAGTTGAAGTGCATGAAACGCACATCTAACTCCTTTGCTAGGTTTATGAGTTTGTCAAGTTCTTTGAAGTTATCTCTGTGCAGAACCGTTGCAATGCACGTGTCTATTCCTTCCTCGATAGCATTTTTCACACCTTCCATCGCTTTTTCGAAAGCACCTGATATGCCCCTAAACTCGTCATGCACCTGCGGGGTTGCACCGTCTATGCTTATTTCCACGTAGTCCACTCCAGCATCTTTGATTTTTTTGGCAGCATCCTTGGTGATTAATGTTCCGTTTGAGGCTATGCTTACGTAACTTACGCGTTTCTTCGCGTAAGCCGCAAGTTCAAAGAAGTCCCTTCTTGCGAGAGGTTCGCCTCCGCTGAAGGAAAGCGCTGGCAACCCTATACCCGCAATTTTTGATAGTATATCTAAAACTTTTTTTGCTTCGTCTGTTGAAAGTTCAGCGCGTTTTTTACCTGCATCCTCATAACAGTGCTTACACCTTAAATTACATATACTCGTGAAATTCCAGACAATTTCAAATGGTCCAGCCGGAGTGAATGGCACTTGCACACCATACTTTTCTATGCCCTTCATCATTAACCCGAAACCCCTAAACCAAGCCTCACCATACTGACTGTCTAAGAATTGTTTCCGCATGAACCCCTTGTCTACACGCAGAAAACGGCTTCCAAGCTCATAAACGGGCTTTGCTATTGTACGGCTTATGTGGCTGCATGTTGGGCAGAAGGAAACCTTTTCGCCAATAAAATCCTTCAAAGAGTTTAGGAGAAGACTACCATCTTCTGGGCAATCCCTATCGAATAGGCTGATTAAGCCCTTAAGCAACGGGTTTATCGTCGCCGAAAACAACGCGTTTTCTACGGGGTCAAGCTGCATTTTAACCACTTATAAACTATGTATCCAAGCTGCAGCTCCTTATAATTTTTCCTAAGCGTATACGTATATGTATCGATTGATGATACATGTCAAGCACCGAAAGAACTGATTTATTAAGAAACGCGATAAACCCATTTAAAGGAGGACAACAAAACATGGGAACAAAAAACAAGAAAACCCAAAGGAAGGTTAACCTACTAGAAGTTTCAGATACAGAAAAAATAAGACTGATAAGAGAAATTAAACAAAACCTTCGACAAATGGCCGTTGAGGCAAAACTTTGGCAATCTTTCGTAAACGCGGAAAGTATAACGATAAATGGCGAAACAATCCAGTGGAAAAACATGGAATTAGAGGGATTAACCTTAAACGAGTTTTAACAATCCAAACAACTCCCTCTTTCTTAACAAACCACATGTTTAATTTACAATGCCGTTTTGGTAGCGGGGGGTCGATTTGAACGACCGATCTCTGGGTTATGAGCCCAGCGGGTTAATCCTGGCTACCCCACCCCGCTAATTGTATGCTGAATGTGTGGTTTCTTAAATCTTTTTGGGACAGTGGTTGAAAATATTTTTTAGTCTGCTTGCTGTTTATTGGTTTGGCGTGAAGCGTGCATGGATAAGCCTTACTTTAACTGTTTATTTGTTCCATCTCTGGATAAGCCTGTTTTCGTGCAAGGGCTTCCTGGTTTGGGTAATGTTGGGAAGATTGCGGCTGAATTGCTGATAAAGTTTTGTGGTGCTAAGCCTTTCGCCGAGTTTTATTCGCCTTCCTTTCCCGACTATGTATCGGTTAATGCGAAGGGAACTTGCCGCTTACCTAGGTATGAGTTTTACGCCGCGCCCATGGAAAGGAACGATTTCGTTATAATGACGGGAGACACACAACCTTCCTTCGAGGATGTTGTTGCGCATTACGAAATATGCGATGAAATAGTGGATTTCGCTGAGAAACTTGGATGCAGCTTTGTTGTTACCATAGGTGGTGTACCACTCACGGAGGAGAAGGCGCAAGTTTATGTGGCTGCAACTTCGCCTAGGATTGCGGCGGAGTTTATGGAGAAAGGTGCAGTAATCTATAGTAAGGGAAGAATTGTTGGCGCTGCTGGTTTGACGCTTGCTCTTGCAAAGGAACGTGGCATAGACGGCATATGCCTATTGGGCGCGACAACTGGTTTTAGGGCGGATAGAGGCGCGGCCTTCTCCGTCTTCAAGTTTCTCATGAGAGCCTTTGGAAACGAGGTGAAGGAAGGGTTATAAGCGAAAACGCCAAAAGATTAGTGCAAACAATTAAAAGTGAACATCATGACCGAAGAAGAACGAAAGATAAAAAGGGTTTCCACAAAAGTTGGCGGTTTAAATTCGAAGTTCTGGAAAACCTTTCTTGTTGTTTTAGCTGCTTTCCTAACATTTGCTGGTCCAACATACGTGGTTTACTTGTTTCAGAGGATTCTTGACATGAGCTTCGCTATTTCAGTGGCGTGCGGATTTGTTCTTTTCATTGCTGGTTTAACTCTGTTTTGGTACCTGATTAAAAATAAGATTGTCTCTTGAAACTTGTTTTGTGCCTCAGATACCCCAGGGTGCATCACCATTTCAGACAGGTAAATTCTTCATCGGCAAATACTAATTTTTCATGCTTTGTTAAAAATTGTTCGGTTTGTTGATGTGGGGTTAGCAAAGCATATAAGGTATGCTAGCAGATATAACGGTTATGCAGGACGATAAGGGGAAAAAACTCGAAGAAATAATGCGGAAAAACGAGGAGTCTGCTAAAAGAACAACCATTATACTTGAAAAGGAAGAACGGGAATTTATCGACTCGCTTATTCGCGAGGGAAAGGAGCCTGGAATTAAACCGCTTATTTCTAAGATGCTTGACGTTTATAGGAGCATGATGATTTATGATTGGCGTTTTCCAGGCGAGTATTATTGTGGAATAAGCCGAATAGCCTTCATAAATGTTGAATTGCTTAACATTCTCATAAACGAGATCCCAAAGGATAAGTGGCGGGAAATCGGCAGAAAGATGGGCGAAGCAACGAAGGTTTCCATCGAGGCGACGCTTGGCATACAAGCATCAAACAGCGAAAAGTGGTCTGACATTTTTAAGCGTTTAAGGGTTCAAGGGTTCGGCGACTTCTTTTTGAAGGATAAATACATTCTCGTTAAGACTCCTTTTATAACAGAACCAGAAATCTGGGCTGGTTTCCTTGAAGGACTTTTAGACGTAAAGTTGGATGCTAAAACTTCGACGCCGCCACTCGTCTTTGAAATCACAGAAAAAGCCTTCTATAAAAAGGATAAGTGAGGGAAAAAAGTTTACAAGCGTGGTTTCGCCTTTCATTATTTAAGGAGAATTAAATGCCACTTCACGAGGCAATGCTCTACGAGAAAATTGGAGACAAAAAAGTTAGGTGTAACCTTTGCGGAAGAAGGTGCACCATAAATGATGGCAAAACTGGATTCTGCCTTGTAAGGAAAAATGAGGGCGGAACGCTCTATTCGCTTGTTTATGCGAAGGCCATATCTGCGTGCGTGGATCCCATCGGGAAAAAACCCCTCGCCCACTTTAATCCAGGCGCTTCAGTTATGTCAATTGCCACTGTTGGCTGCAATTTTAGGTGCCAGTTCTGCGACAATTGGATGATAAGCCAAGAAAAAAACATTGAGGGTAAACATTTTCCGCCAGAAGAGGTTGTAAAAGCTACGAGAGATAATGGTTGCCAGGGTATAAGCTACACTTACACTGAACCAACAATCTTCTTTGAATATGCATATGAAACTGCGAAACTTGCCCGCCAAGTTGGATTTTTCAACACTTTTGTCACAAATGGTTATATGACGCCAGAAGCCGTAAAAACTATAGCGCCATACTTGGATGCTGCAACCGTGGATTTTAAGGGCGGCGGAGACCCATCTTTTTACAAGTCCTTCTCGTCGGTGCCTTCCGTCGAGCCTATTTTTGAGTCTTTGAAGGAAATGCGAAGAAATGGGATACATATTGAAATAACGAATTTGGTTGTTCCGAAAATTGGTGATTCGCTTGAGAGAATTAGGGAACTCGCCACGTGGATTAAGGATAATCTCGGAAGGGACACACCACTGCATCTCTTACGTTTCCACCCGGACTATCAGCTTACGACTATTCCCTCAACGCCTATCGAAACTTTAGAGAAAGCCTACATAACCGCTAAAGACGCTGGGCTTAATTACGTGTACATTGGAAATGTTCCTGGACACCCAAGTGAAAACACTTACTGTCCAAACTGTAATGAGCTTTTAATAAAACGGTTCAGCTTCGAGATTACCCGGTGGAACCTTACGAAGGACATGCGTTGTCCAGTTTGCGGTAGAGAAATTCCGATTAAGGGTAAGTTGCATGCAAGCGGGTACGCTTATCCATACGCCTTATTCTAATCACGGTTGAAGATGAAATGTGGAGGATTCTGCGTCCAGACGCCGCACTTGTGCTTGGCGAAGAAACCGTTAGAAAAAGCCTAGGCAGATACATTGCCGTTATGCAGAACGCGAAACCAGCAAAATTCCTCATCTCGAAAAAAGTTCCAGCAGAATTCAGTAAAGATGATCCTTTAGAGGTACTTTGGCGAGAACACGAAAAGCTTACCCAAGAGTTCTATAAAGTGGAAAGGGAAATTGATGCGGGACATATCTCTTTGCAGAAAATGCCGACTCCTGAAAAATCTTATTTGGATCTAAAAATTGAAATTGCAAAGAAAATACTCTTTGAATGCCACTTTTGCACTCGTAGATGCGGAGTTAACAGAGCGGAGGGTGAGCTTGGCTACTGTAAGTGCAGCAAAGAAATAACCGTTTCAAGCATTTTTGAACATGTTGGCGAAGAACCAGAGCTTGTGCCATCTGGAACAATCTTTACGATGGGCTGCACAATGCGCTGCAAACACTGCCAGAACTGGACAATTTCCCAGTGGATTGAAAACGGCGAAGTTTACACGCCACAAGAACTAGCAAGAGAGGTTGAACAGCTCCGAAACAGCGGATGCAGAAACGCAAACCTTGTTGGCGGTGAACCAACACCATGGATTGAACAGTGGCTTGAGACATTCAAACATGTAAACGCTAACATACCAGTCGTTTGGAACTCAAATACATACTACAGTCCAGAAACAGCACGGTTGCTGGCTGGCTTTGCAGACGTTTATCTACTGGATTTCAAGTATGGACCAGGCGAATGCGCTAAAAGAATTTCAGATGCACCAAACTATTGGCAAGTCTGCACATACAACCATTTAGAGGCGAAAAAATACGGCGAGCTCATAATTCGCATACTCGTCTTACCAGGGCATCTTGAATGTTGCACAAAACCAATCATTAACTGGATAGCCGAAAATCTGGGCGTTGAAACCCGAGTGAACGTGATGTTCCAGTATAGACCAGAATGGCTGGCTTATGAAATTCCAGAACTGCGCAGGCGACTCACAAGGGAAGAGATGGACAAGGCGTTGCATCTTGCTAAGGAAGCAAAACTTGTAAACTTTATTACATAAAACATTTACAACTCGATAATATTGCACTGATCGCATTCTCATATCTTGCAGACTAATAGAATTCAAGCATGATTTAACGTGCCGTTTTCTTTTGGTTTAAAAACCCTTTTATTTAGCAACGCGCATTCCATTCTTAATATACATGTTAAAAATGGTGTAGAAATGCCATACTGTCCGGAATGCGGTGGCGAAATGCAATACATAATAGCAACAAAACATTATGTTTGCAAAAGCTGCGGGCTTTCAGTTACGCAACAAGAGCTAATCGAGCTCAGAGAAAAGTTGAGGCCGTCTTTTGAAAGTAAGGAAGAAGAGCGGGAGAAGCGCAAAAAGGAATATTTGAAGTGGTGGCTTAGCAGCAAGAAGAAATGACTTAAAACTCGCGGCTTTTAGGGCGATAAGTTAGCCGTTAATATGGCGAACAGTTTTATTTTCCAGCAACTTTAGTTTTTTAGAAGTGGGAAAATGGACAATGAGATGGAGATAATATGTATAGGCAATGAATTGCTTATCGGCAAAACATTAAACACGAACGCCCAATGGCTTGCCAAACGTGCAACCACAGCCGGATTCACAGTTAAACGCATAACAGTTGTTGAAGACGATGTGGTGGCTATCGCAAGTGTCATACGTGAAGCCCTACAGCGCAAACCAAAGTTCATAATAACGACTGGTGGTTTAGGACCAACGTTTGACGACAAAACTCTTGAAGGAATAGCTGAAGCGTTGAATCGAAGGTTGGAAATTAACGAGAAAGCCTTGGAAATGGTGAAGGAAAAGTATGAGACCTACGTGAAAACCGGAAAAATCGAAAAGGTGGAGCTTACACCGGCAAGGGTTAAAATGGCTAAGCTACCAGAAAATTCAAAGCCGCTGCCGAACCCCGTTGGGACGGCTCCTGGCGTAATCTTAGAGGTTAATGAAACAATTCTTGTAGCGTTGCCGGGGGTTCCTTCTGAGATGGAAGCTATTTTTGAAGGTTCTGTTATGTCTTTGCTGAGGGAAAGAGCTGGAAACGTTATGTTTTATGAAGCAAGCATTTATGTTGGTGGCATTATGGAATCAACATTGGCGCCTTTAATCGACAAGACTATGCATGATAATCCACACGTTTACATTAAGTCTCATCCAAAGGGCGAGGAGAAAAAACCGCACATTGAGCTTCACTTTTCAACAACGGCAAAGGATTCCAAAACAGCCAAAAACCGTGTTGGAAAAGCATTAATCCAACTGTCTGAACTCGTGAAGAAAGAAGGCGGAAAAGTAGTTTTACCGCAAAAGCTGGCAAAACAATGATCATGGACTATCATGTTCACACAGAAGCTTCGCCAGATGCTGTGGGCACAATTAAGGATTATGTTAAGAAAGCGGTGGAGAAGGGAATAGGTGAAATAGGCTTTTCAGACCACATCTCGCTACATGCGATAGGCAATTATCCACATATGGATCAACGTCAAATGCCAGCCTACATCAAAAATTTTCTAACGCTAAAACAAAAAGCCGAGGTACCAATAAAACTTGGTGCTGAAATTGATTTTTTCCTAGAAGATAAAAACAGAATCAAAGAATTTATCCAAAAACACCCTTTCGACTACATTATCGGCGCAGTTCACTTTATTGGTAAATGGGGCATCGACAATCCACGCCAAAAACATGAATACTTGAAAAGGGACATTCTTCAAACCTACATGGAATATTTCAGCCTAATTAGGGAGATGTGCAATTCTCGTCTCTTTGATGTCGTAGCCCATCTGGACCTTGTTAAAATTTTCGGGTTTAAACCAAGCTGCGATTTCTCCGATGTCTTAATGGAAACGGCGGAGGCAATCGCAAAATCAAAAATATGTGTGGAAATTAACACTGCTGGATTAAGGAGACCATGCGCAGAAATCTATCCAAGCGAGGAAATGCTGAAAATACTTCACGCTTATGATGTGCCAATAGTTTTCGGCTCGGACGCACATAATCCAGAAGATTTATGTAAGAACTTCAAAGAGGCACTTGTTCTTGCAAAGAAAACTGGTTATAATTACGCGTGTGTTTTCAGTCAAAGAAAGAAAACACTGGTAGAGATTTAATTGTTGATTGTCAGTTCATAAATGCCTTAAATCTGTTTTGCAACAAAATCTCCTATGAAAAAACTCACCACAATCACGCTTACAGTTCTAATCGTAATTTCCTATTTAACACCTTATTCCTTCTCCCAAACAATTAGAACATATCAAATATTAAATCACCCAAACGGTTCCACACGTTACCTTTTAACAGTCACGGTTCAGCAGTCCCTCTATGACTTTTATAAGTCTCAGAGCCACCAACTCAATTCCATAAGTGACTTTCCAAAATTTGTAACGCCATATCCAGTGGTACCCATCGCCGAACGCCTTTGGGACATTTACAATGACGATGAAGATTTTGCTAACGGCGTGCTTATGATTGTGCATCAAATACCGTACAACGAAAGCAAAGCAAAATACCCGGTAGAAACAATAGTTGAAAATACTGGAGACTGCGACGTCTTCTCTTACATGGCGGCATCAATCATGATGGCTGGCGGACTAGATGTTGTTCTACTCTATTACGAAAGTTACAGTCACATGAACGTTGGCGTAAGTCTGTCCCATTTACCACGTGACGCTAGGGGCACAGTTTACTACGTTACATTCAACGGCACAAGATATTACATAGCCGAGTGCACGGGCTACGCGATTGACGGCTGGCGCGTCGGCGAATGCCCTTCAGACCTTGTTCCAGCATTGGACACGGTGCAAGTTATTACGCTTGAAAATTGTGATCGCACAAGTTTTGGGCAGGTTTCGGCAAGTTACAAGCCACTAGCCTCTTCAACCCTTTCATTAGCAGTGTCATCGCCATTGGTCATAGAAGGAAGTGCAGTTACCATTTCTGGGAAATTATCTCCGAGCCTTTCGGGTAAAACAGTAATGGTTTACTTGAAGGTTGGCGGCTTACAATGGTTTGTTTTGGGAACAGCCACAACAAACGCTAACGGCGAATTTTCATATGTATGGACTGCTAACATGACAGGCATATGTTTTGTCCGCGCAAGCTGGTTTGGAGACAACGATTATGGTGGGGCAGACAGTCCAACAATAGCCATTACTGTTCTGTCGCTCTTTTTCTTTGCACTGTTGGCTTTCACAATAACATTAACGGTCATCGGCTGTGCAATTTTCCTGATATCACGGCGAACAACACCTATGCCTCAAGAGCCAACACTGCCGCCACCGGAAGCTGCAGCATAAAACTTTTACAGCCCAAACAAATCTGATAAATCTAAATCGACAAAAACTAAAAGAAGGATTACAGCATTATGTTTGCCGTTTTCATTATTGGAACAGCTGGCTCTGGAAAATCTATGCTCACGGCATCATTCAGCGAATGGCTAAGAATGGCAAAACAAGATGTCGCAATAGTTAACCTTGACCCGGGAGCGTTAACGCTTCCATATACGCCTGATGTTGACGTACGCGACTACATCAGCATAGAAAGCCTAATGGAACAGTACGAGCTAGGTCCAAACGGAGCTTTAATAATGGCTGCAGATCTAATCGCGGATGAAATTGAAAAAATTTCAAGCGAAATCGAAGACTTAAAATCCGACATAGTCATCGTTGACACGCCTGGACAGATGGAGCTTTTCGCCTTTAGGGCAAGTGGACCTTACATTGCCAATGAGTTGTTGCGTGAACAACCAAAAGCCATAGTATATCTTTTTGACGCCGCCTTCTGTGCTAACCCACTTAACTACGTGTCCAACCTCTTCCTTTCAGCAGCTGTTTACAACCGCTTCCTACTACCACAAGTCCATTTACTATCCAAATGTGACCTACTTCCAAAAGACGAAGTTGACAAAATTGTTGATTGGTCCGCTAATCCAACTGCACTGGAAGATGCAATCGAACAAAAGCTTGAGGGAACAAAGCGTCTGTTGAGCAGAAACATGATGCGCGCAATACATCAGCTTGGCTTAAAATTTCTTCTAATTCCAATTTCAGCGAAAACAAATGATGGGATGATAAACTTTAACATGGCTTTGGAGCGCATACTCGCTGGAGGAGACAAATATACATACTAAAAATTTTTAACCCAAACAATCTTTAAAAACCACCACAGAATAGATGTTTACTCAACTTTTTTAATTAATTTACCGCGGCTTACTCTCTTTAAATGTTATTATGCTGAGGAGTATGCTAAAGAAAATCACAAAGACTGCTAAAACTATAAAGGTAGTTGTATACCCAACCATACTGTTATACCAGTAACCATTAGGATGCTCTGTTCCAAGAATAAAAGTTACCCAACCGTAATCGGAGTGGGCGGGTCCAATTATTTGGATTTGGAATACAGCTCTTAAGTATATAAGAAGAATCAAACTTGTAATTCCTGAACCTGTAACAAATCCCCAGAAGTAACTTTCCAGCAGATCGCGTTTCAAGATTCTATAACCACTCCTATGTAGTTTTCAGTAAAAGGCATATTTAAACTTAAAAACCAAAGTCTTATGAGTCTTATGACAGTCCCTTATTCTCTGGGTTTAGGATTAAAATTTTAAGCAAATTTTGATGAAAAGATATTGTGGATAACACAATGTCTGTATCTTTCAAAATTGGTAAGACAAAAATCTGCCTTGTTCAAGGTGACATAACAGAAATGGACACAGATGCAATAGTAAACGCGGCAAACCCAACCCTCATGGGAGGAGGAGGCGTCGACGGCGCAATCCACTGCAAGGGCGGACCAAAAATCCTAGAGGAATGCAAACGTATAAGGGCAAGTGAATGGCCGAATGGGCTCCCAACGGGCAGGGCTGTCATAACTTCTGGGGGAAACCTAAAAGCCAAATACGTTATTCATACTGTTGGACCTATCTGGCGTGGTGGAAACCAAGGCGAGCCAGAACTTTTGGCTGAAGCCTACCGCAACTCCTTGATGCTGGCGGTTTCTAAGGGATTAAAGACGATAGCCTTTCCGTCAATAAGTACAGGCGCGTATGGATATCCCATCGAGAAAGCATGTAAAGTAGCATTGGCAACCATAAAAGAGTTTGTTGAAAAAGAAAACAAATTTGACGAAATAATATTCGTTTTATTTACAAGACAAGATTTCGAAATATATCGAAAAGCAGCACAAGAAATTTTTATGTAAACCAATTCTGTGATTGTGCTAATCTCAATAGCTAAGATAGATGATTAAATTAGTGGTGCAGGAATGATGTGAAAGGAAAAACCCTACTAGCCTTGCCGTATGCTGCGCTGCTATCCTGCACCATCTATAAGTTGATTGCGTAGAAAATATAAGTTTGTTGGTTGCATTTTTACTAGAAATATTGCGTGATGTTCTGCCTTAAAATGTAAGTTTTTGTTTCTAAAATTGCTATAAAGTTTCCCATATGTGAAGGATAGCCGCTATCATAGCCGCTATCATAGTCGCATTTGTGGAATAACGAACAATATGTTTCGCGGTCGTACAGTTCTACGTTATTGCTCCCCAAAAAGCCTTCGTAATGGTGATTCGTTTGCATTCTGTTGAACTTGTGGCTCCATCGTTATTGCAGTTGAAGGACTTGTTTCTCGCTTTTGAAGTTTCTGCTCTAACTCGTTTATTCGAGCCTCAAGCTTCTCCACGGCTTCCATTTTAATCCTAAGCTTCTCTTCCAGCTGTTGAATCGCTAATTTTTCCTCCAGCAGTCTTGCTCTCTCTTCAAGATTTTTCTCTTTCTCTTCAACTGAATGAAGTTGAAACTCTAATTCTGCCTTTTTCTTCTGCAAATCTTCAATTTCATGCCATAAAGGCAAACTATTACACCCATTACACCTAGAAGGCTAAACACGTAATTAGGGTTATGAATCCAAAATTTGTATTCTGAATTCATAATTGTTAATTATATTCAAGTTTAACCATGAAGACAAAACTTGGAAAGATGTGTCTAAACATGATGAAGAAAACATCTGCCAAAAAAAGTGCGATATACACGGTGGATTTAACTAAAATTGATGGAGATGGAGCGTTTCCATGTCCGAAATGTGGAGTAATAATATCACCAGACGATACAACGGAAGAAGTTTACCAAATTGTCGATACAAGAGTTAAGGGCAACGATTTGGCAGAATTAATTTTGATGTGCAATAAATGCGGCAGTACAATTAGGCTTATAGGGTTTTTACAGCAGCCAGAACTATGAAAGTAGACGAACGCCTAAGCTATTTTTCTTCAACAAGCTTTTTGCTTATTATTGAAAAGACAAACCACAAAATCACGCCGTAAAATATTCCGTTGAAGAAGGCGCTCAAATAATTGGCGTATGAGCTTACGGCTTCTCCTATTAAGGTGCAGAAAAAGTTTCCCGGGAACATTGGCGAAGGAATTAGTAGAGAGGCTGATGCAAACAGTAGGAAGAAGGCTAGTAGTATGGCTGCGCCTTTCATATTTTTCGCCCTTCGTTATGTTCTATTTTTGACATGTCTAATCAAGATTATCCAGTATAGTAATATTTAATAAACCTTACCGTCCACAAGCACAACACAAATACAAATGTATACAAAAAATATATGCAAAATCAAAAACCAAACAAATCAAATAACAGAAAAACCAGATAATGCAAAAATGAAGATAAAACAAAAATTATTACAAGAAACACAGCCAAAAATTTTCTGCCCTTCGACAAACTTGAAACGTCATCTAAAGGTCCAGGATGCCCGTACATCGACATAAACAAAACGAAAATCGCCATTACGGGACTGATAAAGGCTAGAGATAGAACCGAAAACATGGTTAGCATAATGCGTACCTTTCTCCCGAAAATTGCCCGTGCAATATGACCACCATCAAGCACCGCCGCAGGCATCAAGTTCAACATTGTAACAAAAATACCAGCCCATCCTGCCACAGCAACTGGATGCAACAGTATATACGTGTATGGCTTATCTGGTGGAGCTGGTGGAACATTGATTAAAAGCTCAACCAACAACAAAAACATTAATGGAATAGGAAGCGATGGCAACTGTTCATTACTATACATTATTGGTGACAAGAGTAAACCAACGAATGCTGCTAAAGAGGCTAATATGAAGCTGAGAATTGGACCGCTTGAGCCTATGTCAAATAAGGCATCTTTGTTGGGAGGAAGGGATTTCTGCAATATAACTGCGCCAAAAGTTCCAAGTCCAAGGAATTCGCCAATTGGAGGTGGGCCTGGAATGAAGTACGGAGGGGTTGCTTCTATTCCCTTTTTGTTTGCAATTAACTTATGTCCTAGTTCATGCAGCCCTAATATGGTCATTAATGAGATCGTGAATGTTGCTCCGCCAATTACCGGGTCTGTTAGGCCTTCGGATAGTAGATATCCTGTTATGAATGTTGTTGCTATTGTTGCGAGGAATAGTACCCAATTAATTATTATGTTGCTTTTCTTTGTGGCTGGTTTTTTGATTACTTTCAAGACTATGCGGCCATCAATTTTGCGGAGCACTGCGATAAAGTTTATTTCATCTAATTTTTTGAGGAGGTTTAGAAATGGCTGTTTTGTTTCTTGTGGCTGCTTGAGGTAGTATGTGGGTACACCATGTTCCAGCATAGATTCTTCTATTTGGAATTCCGTTAAAACCAAGGATGTTATTCTTTCGAATTCTTCTTGGAGTGTTGTTATGTCTGCAGGTTCGAGTGGTATTTCGTTCATCGTCTTCGCTTCTTCTGTTTGATGTGTTGGTGGTATAGAAAAGGCTGTTGGATTTAAGTGTATCTTTTCGAGTGTTTCTTGTTCGGATTCTGAACCACTAAAAACTTTTTAATAATCGTTTAAAGAAGAACCATTCCACAAAGCCAAAACAGACATGAATATGGCAAATAGAATGAACCACTAAAACTGGTTGGCTCTGAAAAGCGAGGATGAAAATAGTTGAAGATAGCCATACTCTATAGCCACCTAAAAGAACTTGGGGGAGCGGAGAGGGTAATCCTTAAACAGGTGGAACTTTTTAGAAAAAGAGGACACGACGCAGAGTGTCTTTTTGCTTATGTCGACAAAAACCTACGAAGAGAAACCAAAAACCCACACTGCTACACGAAAAGCTTCTTTAAGCGTTTAATCCCAAACAACCCAGCAGTGAGGATAATATCGTCGATTCCACTGGCACCATTAACCTTACCAGCCTTGAAAGAAGAGGATGTTCTACTCTGCCACGGATACGGCCCAGCCCCATGGATAGGCTATTTGAATAAGAGGCTAAACGGCAAAAGGTATGTCAGTTACATTCATTCTCCGCCACGTTTTCTATACTTAAAAAAGGAGGAGAGAGTCCTATGGAGATTTAATGATATTAGAGAGATAATATATAGACTTGGCAAGATTGCTGGTCCACTGCTGAGGGAACTGGATTATTTGGGCGTGGTGAATTCTGACGCTGTTTTGGCTAACAGCCACTTTACGGCAAAGAGAATAAGAACAATTTATGGAGTAAAAGCCAAAGTTTGCTATCCACCAGTTGACGTCGAAGCGTTCGAAATACTGGACAAGAAGCTCGTGAGAGAAGTGCGTGGCAGTTTTTGTTGGCCGCTTATTCTCTCTACTGGAAGAATTGTTGCTGTTAAGCGTTGGGAGTGGCTTCTTGAAATAATGAGTTATGTTGTTAAGGATTTTCCATCGGCGACTCTGGCGGTTACAGGTGAAATCTCAAAGGAGAACAGCCAATACGTTGAAAAGCTTTTGAAAATCGCCAAAAAACTAGGTATAGAGAATAACGTGAAGTTTTTGGGGTTCAAACCTCAAAATGAACTTGTCAAGCTTTATAATGCGGCTGATGTTTACGCTTATTCTGTTCCAAGGGAGGATTTTGGACTTGGACCAGTTGAAGCTATGGCCTGTGGAACACCAGCCGTCGTTTGGGACGACCACGGCGGACCATGCGAAACCGTTTTTGATGGCAAGACTGGTTATAGGGCAACGCCTTACGACGTCGAGGATTTTGCTGAAAAAATTTTAAGGATAGTTGATGTTGGGAAGGAGAGGTTTTCCGCTGCGGCTAGAAGTTTTGTTGAAGGAAACTTCTCCTGTGATAGGCATTTTGAGATTCTCGAGGAAACTCTTCAAAAATTGGATGATGTGGAACTAGCGTGTTAAAGGCGGAACAAAGGCAAATTTGTTATGCAGCGCCGCCAGAACCAAATAGAAATGTTGGAAGCGCCATCCGTGTTTTAGCCGTGTTTTTTCATCCAAGCGCTTCTGTTACGGCGATGGGTGGAGCTGAAAAACGCTTTGTCGAAACTTTGAAGTTTCTCTGCGGAAAACGCGTTTTCGCGTTTTCTGTTTTGGAGTCTCAGCCAAGTCTGTTGGCAAACTCTGAAGTTAAATGTTATAGGCGTCTGATTTCTTCACATTTGAGGGGCACTGGTTGGCTTGTTAACTATTTTTGTTGGGTTTTGTGGGCTGTTAAAGCTTCTTTTGAGGGTTTAGCGTTTGTACGAGAAGCCAAGCCTCAGATCATATTTGTTCCCAACAACACTTTTCCAAATCTTCTTGCTGGCTGTGCTTTAAGTTGGATTTTACGGTTGCCATTATGTGTCGTTGTGCATCACATCGACTTGCCATCCTTGAACGTTGACAAGAAAAGCGCGTGTTCGCTTTACAGTTGTTATAGGAATGTTGGTTATGGCCGCACCGTTGCCCTAGTTAAGGCTGTTGCTTTCTATATTACAATTTCCTTGCTAAGAAGGGCAAATGCGATAATTGTAGTTTCGCGTTTTACCGCCAGATCTTTAAGGCGAAGCGGAGTGTCAAATGTAAAAGTTTTCGTTAGTGGAAATGCTGTTGACATTAAATTGCTCGAGAATGTGAAGCCTTCAAAGGACATGAAAATTTATGATGCTGTTTTTGTTGGCAGAATTTCCAAAGAGAAGGGTGTTTTCGACCTACTTGAGGCTTGGAAGAGGGTTGTCAAGGCGAAAAGTGACGCGAAGCTCTTGATTATTGGTAGCGGTTTGGAGCTTAAGCTGCTTAAGAGTGCAGTTGCGCTTTCTAGTTTGGAAAAGAACGTTTTTGTTAGGGGACGCTGCGCGGATGTGGAGCTTTTTCGGCTTTTGAAGCAAAGCAAAGTGTTCGCTTTTCCAAGTCTTTTTGAGGGTTGGGGAATATCCGTTGCTGAGGCCTTGGCTTGTGGTTTGCCAGTTGTGGCTTACGATATTCCTGCCTTAAGAGAGGTTTTTGGAAAGTGTAAAAGTGTTTTTCTCGTACCAGTTAAGGATATTGATGGTTTAGCATCTCGGATTCTGGAAGTTTTAGGTAAAAATGTGCTGGAATACGAAGTTTTGAGTTTTATGTCAAGGAGTTATGTTAAGCGCTTTTCTTGGGAGAGGGTTGCATCAAGAGACTTGGAGATACTATGGTGGTTGTACACAGTACGGCGTTAGAAGTTTTATAAAAAGGGGAGAAAGAAAATTGGGGATTTTGTGTTATGGGTCATGTATCTCTATTTTCTCGCTTATTGTTCCGAGGTGTTCGAGTATCGTCACTGTTGGATAATGCGGGTCTTCCGTGTAGTCTATTCGTAGCACAAGTGTTGTTACTCCAGGGTTGAGTTCTTGCATGTAGTATATGCCATACTCGTGGAACCACTTGCATGTGTAGTAGGTGTCGTCGCCACTCCAGCCGTGGATTAGGAAGCCAACCGTGCCGTTAATGTCCTTGTAAGTTGATATTACGCCTATACCGTAGCCAGTAATTTCGCTTTCCCACCAGCTGTTCTTGTAGTACCATTGTCCAAGGTAGTTGCTGGCTTTTGTCGTGTTCCAGCATGTAGGCGCAAATATTACGTCTATTAGGTATCCGCTTGTTATGCCGTAAATCTGTATTGCCTGCGAGAACTCGTTAAAGTATTCGCTGAACAGGTTGGCGGACGGACCAGCTACTGTGATTATGTTTGATGTTGAAACTGGGTAGCGCGTGCACCAGTCGTCTATGTAGGCTAATCGTCCAATGCTGTCGTAAATGTCTGTCCATGCTGGTCCTCCAGCACGCCATGTGGCATAACCCATGTCAGCGAGTAGATATGGCACGTTAGTGCCCCACATGTCCAT
Organism: Bathyarchaeia archaeon; assembly: GCA_038883655.1. Lineage (GTDB taxonomy): Archaea > Thermoproteota > Bathyarchaeia > Bathyarchaeales > Bathycorpusculaceae > JAVZLQ01. The sequence continues at coordinate 330,343 of JAVZLQ010000001.1, read as the reverse complement.
CATGTCTAAGCCGCCGTTACCAATTTCCACTTGCTTATTCTTGAAGGCCGCAGCCACCATTGCTGCGCCTATGGAGTCTATGGCGCGGGAGTGGTTGCCAACAACAACCCACTCATAGCGTCCTGGAACACTTTCACTATATAACACGTCTGATGGAACATACTCTCCTGGTGGCGCGAGGGTTACGGTGGCTGTTATGTTCATTTCTGTTTCTGTTGCGTTGTAACTTATTGTGATTTCCACTGTTGCCTTAAAGCCCAATTCCCAAACGTGAACATCTTCGGTTTCAGGCGCTGTGATTAGCCAGTGTATATCCAGAAACTCGAGAGTTACATCCGCGTTAGTGCCCTCTTGTTTCATTTCTTCAATGTAGTCCCAACTGCACAAGTAGGTGCTGTTCTTGAAAACTTTGAAGTCATGTTCCCATCCGTAAAGGGTGAATGTGAAGGTTTCTTCAAAATCTTCTTGGGCGGTCGTGGATGCGCTGATGTCAATATCGTCTATGTCTACTAAGTGGGTGACACCTAACGGGTCGGTCCAACTCTCATAATCAGAATCAGACAACTCAGTGCTGTCTTCTGCAAAGAATTCGAAGACTATTTCCTCTGTTCTTTCCCAATCAGTGTCTGTCGAGTATAGGATTTTTATCACCGTGCCTGCTGCTGGAACTTTACTCCATGGAATGTTTATTATGCCAACGCCATCCTCGTCAACGTACAATTCATAGTCATAGGTGGTCCAAACAGCTCTAACGGGTATTCTGCGGGCGCCTCCCCATTCAACCCTTTCGCTAAAGCTGCAGTATTCCTCCCATATTACAGAGTATTTCACTGGCGTGTAGGTCAATGTTATGTTCAAGTCAACATGATTTGTTTGTGCATTTTGATATTCAGCCGCCGTTACCGTATGGAATTCCACCCACCTCTTGGTATCCTTGTGCACTGCACTGTACAAGTCCCATGGATTGAAAACTTCGTCAAGTTGATACAAAATTTCACGGTCTAGAACATTGCTTCCGCCTGAACGGTTAGCGTCGTCTCCGTTCCAATTGTCAGTTAACCCATAAACTGTTACGCCTCTAAACTGTCTGTCAAAGTGTCGTCCACCAGAATCAACTGGCGTCTTGGTTAACACGAAGTCCCATTCACCAATTATGTACGGCGACATGAAAGGCTCTATTGCCGTGTCAGCAGCATCTTCACCATAACTCAAAGATTTCCACCATTTATTCTGGTAGCCGGCATCCACATGCCAGTTAGAAACTGAAGGCCAGAAGGCAGCCCAACCAACGTAAGCCCTATCCTTAGCAACTATCTGCGCCACATCATATGTTCCGCTAGAACTTGGTTGGAGCCCATAACTTGATATGCCAAGCCACGGCGCCGCATATAGTGTTGGGTTCAAGTGATAATCTTCATTGTAAACTGTTGACAAACCCATTGTGAGCTCTGTGGCATTTGCCGCCCTGTAGAAGTGCACGTAGCTGTCGTAGGTGTTTGCTGGTCCAATATCCCATTCGCCTCTGTTGCTAAATTGGATTATGGCGCCGTTAACGGTTGCATTTTGCTGGGCGGTTCCTGGTACTGTTAGTTGACCGAAGACAAATTTTGTTGTTACTTCTTTAATGTCCTTTATCACGATAACTTCTTTCTTAACTTTGTTGAAGATGAACGTGAAAACAACATCCACAAGCGGTTCATCCTCAGTCCATGATGGATCCCAGTCATAAATGTGAGTAACAGTGCGTGCAACAAACATTCTTGGACCATTGTAGAGAACACGAATATCTTCTGTTGTTGCCGTGCCGTTGGTTTTTCTTCCACCATTATAGGGTCCTGTACCAGTGCTGATCAGTTTTCCAGGGTCTTTGGGATCTTCATCAGCTTCGGTTAACGCGCCCTCATAGCCATATCCGCTGTGAACCCGTATCCAGTCGTTTCCATAAGCCACAAGGTCAGCGTGTTGAGCCATAGCCCAAATGTTTCTTATGCCAGCTGTTGACATGTAGGTTATGTTGATTAGCCAACCGCTCATCCACTTGTGCTTTGCAATTTCTGATGGGACACTAGCTCCGGCTGCTGGTGCAAAAGCGTCCCTATCGCGGTATTCTATACCCACGTTTGTGCTGCTATCTATAATTTCGCCGAACTTTGAAAATCCTATTTTTAGGCTTTTGTCAGTTTTAAACGGATATAGTGAATAATAGTCTGTGGCGAGTACACCATTTACTGTCATGTACCAGCTTGATGGATCTGTAGCTTCTGTTGTTTTTATGAAGATCGCTGTTGTTAGGAATGTTGCTGCGATTGTTGCTATTAGCAAAATTGATAGTATTTCCTTTCTTCTTTTCATTTTCATTCCTCTTTTATGGGTCATGTATGAAAGCGTGTCAACATTTATTAAAAATTTTTTAGTGGTTCTGACTCAGACTTAGAATAAAAACCAAAACAGTTATTCAAACAAAAAACGAAACTAACCCAAACATTTCGAATCATTCAAAAACCTAAACCTTACGATTAGGGATAAATAGCCAAAAACCGTCGAGAGCAACCGCATTTTACTTACACCGCCCTTTCTCCCATAGTCCAGCAAAATTGGAACCTCTTTGACAACGCCGCCGAAACTAACAGCTTTCAACAAAAGTTCAAGAGAAGCAACAAAACCCTTCGACTCAATAAGCTTATCCCTAAAAACGCCACATAAAACTTTAAGCAAACGCGCCCTATAACACCTAAAACCGCTAGTTGCGTCCTTAACCTGCAAACGGAACAGACTTTTCACTAAAAAGTTAATTCCTTTGCTTAAAATCACCCTATGTAAAGGAACATTAAGCTGTTTTCCTCCATCAACATAACGGGAACCAATAATTACATCAGCATCAAAAGCGAAATTCAACATGTCAAGAACATGTTTAGGATTATGCGTATTATCAGAGTCCATGGTAACAACAAAATCGTCGTTACACGCCAAATTTGCAGCTTCAACAAGCCCTGTTCTCAGAGCGGCGCCCAAACCCAAGTTTGTATCGTGCACGAGAACCCTAATCGGGTATTCTGTTGAAAGGTTTTTTAGAACATCTCCCGTTCTGTCATGGCTTCCATCATTAATCGCTATTATCCTATATTGAACATGCGGCTTTAGTGTTACGTCTATCTCATGAATGAGTTGTTTAATGTTCTGTTCTTCGTTGAAGCACGGCAAAACTATGTAACACTTCATTTTTGTAGCCACTTGTCGGTTTGGTCTTGGAATTGTGAAGAAAAGAGCTTTAAGGAGACTTCAGTTTTCGACTCTGAACAAAACACGTCTAGTTCTTTTTGAAGAGGAGAATTCTACCAAAAGAAAGAAAACTCAACGGAGTCTCTGCCAACCGATAATCTATAAGCCCAGCTAATAAAGCCACAGTCCAAGACAAGAATGATAGAAGACCAGCGGGAACCCATCTGCTCTTGGAAATGAAATAGTAAACTCTTTTGTTAAAAGATGCGGCATAAGCTCTTAATCCAAGAATTGTTATGGGAAGGGATAAGTCAACAGCACACCAATAAACAAGTGATGCCCCAGCGCTTTTAAATTCGTCGATGTATTGCTGCATAGTTCTTATTTTAAGATGTCGCGTACGCTTTATTATGGTTAAATTTGGAGCAGTTTCAAACATTAGCATGTATCCACCAGTCTTTGTCACCCTAACTATTTCGCGAATAGCCTTTCGCCAGCATTCATCATCATGTATGTGCTGCAGCACTGTTACGCAGTTGATAAAGTCGTAAGTCCCATCTGGAAAATCAAGTTTTGAAACATCCATAACATGAAAAACCACGTTACACACGCTGTGTTTCCTAGCGTTTTCTTTGGCTAACAAAATCATTTCTGGACTTACGTCAACAGCCGTTACTGAACCAAACTTCTTTGCCAGAAGCATCGACCACTTTCCAGGACCGCATCCAACATCAAGAATCTTCGCAGATTTATCCAGCCTAACAATTTCATCTAAAACTTTCAGTATGAAATCATATGCCCTTTTATCAGCGTAATCAGCAAGCCAATTTCTTGCGACTTTCCTCCACTTTTCTAGGCGACGCTGCTTCTCGAAATCCCTCGCCTCCAAGGCCACATAATCCCAATATTTCTCTAGCTCGCTCTCTTCCAAAAAACAAGCCTCCTCCAGAAAACACGCTTGCCAGAAAACCTTTTACAAGAAATTAACGCGAAAGCAGATGCCACTATGAAAACCACGACAAAGCTGGAGATGGATATGGTTAAGCTCATATCGGCGTATAATTGCCCATCAAAGTAAATGGTTATGGCAAACTGCCCTGTTTTGTTTATGCGATAGCTATTAACAATAGAATAGGCAAGATTTGGGGGTACTGCCTCGCTGTCAACAAAAGCCTTCCATAAGGAGTCATAAGTGTCCGAGAAAATCAGCGTAAACGCTTCATTAGTATTAACATAAACTCTGAAAAGGCACGGATTCACCTTTTCATAGCTTATGGATATTCCATCACTTTTTGCAGTGAACAAGTCACCTAGGGATAAGTGCTCTTCATCACTTCGAAGCGAGTAAATGATAAAGCAGTCGAATTCAATAAGCCCGGACCCGCCAACGCTTATTTTATGTTCTCCTTCCTCGAGGAAGACTGGCCCAATTTCGCACCATTCAACAGTATTTGTAGGACTGTTGCATTGTAAGATGTAGACTCTGCCACCTAAGTTAAGATATAATTTCCCACAGTTTGAACCTTTTGAAACTCTCGCTGCAAGCATGTAGTTTCCACTGCGAGGCACAGTTATATTTGCTGAAGAAGTTGCGCCGGACGCGTAGGCTTGGATTTCCCATATGCTTACTAAATCGTGAATTGAAAATTCTGTGACTAAAATTCGAAGTTTATCCGTTTCCACAGGTTCTGTAAAGATATGTGTTCTTTCAAGCGCCTTGTTGTCGGCTACCTCTATTTGGGTTATCCACTCCACGCCATTCCATGTTTGTATCGAGTAACCTTTTGCGTAGGCATTTTCAAAAAGCAGTCGAACACCAAGAATTTGCTGCGGCTTTTCCCAAGTTAACTCCAGCCATTGCGGAATTACACTATTTTCAGAAGCCCATCTTGTCTGTGCGTTATTATCATTTGCATACTTCGCCTCAAATTGGTAATCGCCTATCCAGCTTGTTGAGCTTGCACTTGCAGAGGCAAGTGGGGCAACGTTTACGCCATAACTTTCTGAGCGAACCATGTACCCAACATGAGGCTTTAAAGTCCAAATCCATTCGGTGCTTGAGGAGTCTAGGAAAAGGTTTTCTGCTTCATAAAAACATAAAATGCGCCCAGAGAAATCCTGTAAGGTTTGAGTTATTCCTTTCATCTTTGATTCAAGTTCGGAGGGTTTAATGAATGCTATTGTGTCAATGTCATTATATCCAGTTCCATCATTTTCCAGTGTTACCAGATGCTTACCTTTAGTCAATTCAAGTCTTGTCGCGTTAACCCATGAAAGTTTAGACCATAATTGGGCTTCTGCGCGGATTTCGCGAATCGGCTCTCCATCAACATATATTTTCAGTTTTCCACGGCAGGGTGCAAACCCCATCCTTAACCAGAAATCGTATCGCCCACTCTCGTCTAGCTCAAAAGGGATATCAATTCTGTTCTTCCCAGAAGTTGTCAAAGTATCCCCGCTAAGGACTAAAGCACCCAAAATTCGCCATGAAGACCCCTTTATCCAATATGCGGTATGGTTTATACTTGAAACGCCGTAGTTTCCTGCAAAAATGAAGCTTTTCTCGCCAATAAAAGAGAGTAACGCTAGATCAAGAACATCTGAGTTAACAAAACTTACCATTTGAAGCTCGTCTATAGATTCTATTCCAGGGGAGTCGCTGTCGCTGGTCATAGAAGCGAAGAATAAGGCGGTTTCGTTTAGGCGGAAACTACCAATTTTGCAGAGTGCATCAAAAGATTCCAGTCCGCCAACAACAAACATTGAATTAGTCACTGCAAAAATCCTTGGCACGGCGTATCTATTTTGAAGGACCAGCGAGGTATCGTTGTAAATAACATTATAGCCCTCTTGGTTTAGGAAAAACTCTCGTGTCTTGTTGGTCACGTATGGCGGTATCACTATGTACTTGTAGGCGAATGTTCCCAAAATTTTGAAAAGGTTGTCGGTTAAATGTTCTCTTGCGAGTCTAAATCTTAAATGATCAACGAACTCCCGCGCTCTAAAGTTCCAGCCGCCGTCTTGAAGAACTGGTTTATCATGTATAAAGGCGCTGTCAAAGCCTATGTCATGTCCCCAACCAAGCGTCGTCTGCATCGCACTTGAAGCGAAATCCGAATATTCATCTGGCGAGATTAGCCATTCATGCGAGCTTCTACCAACAGAAACTACTTTATAGTCGTCTTGTTGAAGTGAAAGCCACTCATAGGGAGCCAGATACTGCTTCGGCGGCGTGTAAACGTACACACCTTGAAGGAAAAAGAAGGAGACAGCGAGAAAGCCGCTAAGAAATACGAGTGTTAAAAGGATTATGCTTACGAAATGGATGAGCTTGTGCATTTTCTTCAAAAAGGCGTTGAAGGAGTCTAAGGAGAATGTGACGAGTTTATTTTTGGAAAAATTGCCAACCTTCAACCTTACCTTAAACAGAAACTCGCTTATTTGTGCATGCTTCCTGCTTTTAACATAATCTGTCAAGTAATGCGTTAAAAGTGCAGTGAAAAAGGCGTGAGAAAAAATAGCCATTACAACCCATCGGTTTGCCGCCCTAAAAATTGCAAAGTGCGGAATGTTGAACCATGCCCAAATGAAAACTTGTCCAAGAGGTGAGTTTGGACCCTTTGCAACAAAAATAGAAGTAAGCATTGAAGTGGCAAAGAAAATTGTGTAGCGATCTCTACGTGCCAAAAGTGTGCAGTACGATAGAAAGAACAAAATGAAAAGAAGATTGTATAACGGGAAATCAGCTACTCCCATTTGGGTATAAACGTCTAAAATGTTGTTGTAACCCCACTTTTCCACAGCCCTCAAAACAAAAGCGTCAAACAAGTTTGTGTAACTACAAAGGTAAGCGTCTTCCAAAGGATATTTGTACGAAGGGTGAAAATATGGTGATCTAACGTTGATCAGAAAAGGGATTAGGAAGAAGGCTGACAGCAGAAAGACAAGGAGGGCTGATGGAAAAGCAACTTTAAAAAAACGTAAAAGACGAACCTTTACGGTTTCTATCTTGACTGGATAGAATATGAGGAACGCTGTGAATAGCGCTAGAAAAACACCGTAGATAACTATGAACTCAGGATGAAAACTAGTTATGAAGAGGCTTAGGCTTAAGGAAAGAATAAGAACATGTTTAGGTCTGCCTGTTTGCAGCGCCTTGTCCAGCGTTATGAAGATTAACGGTGCCAACGCGTAACTATAGATGATATCGACGTGGGCCTCTGTTAGCTGTGAAAACAGCCATTGATTCAGAATATAGACCAAGGAAGCGGCAAGCGATGCGACGTGAGCTCTCGTATAACGGTAGGCAAAGATATACATGGAGAGGCCGGCGGCGATATATGATAAAAACATGAACGCTTTAACCGTCCATGATGGACTTCTGAAAACATAGTAAAGTAACATTAGAAAAAAGTCCATAAAGTTTATTCCTTCAACAAAGCCAAAAGAGTATGGACGCCACATCAAAAGCCACCTAAGATCTCTACCATACAAATAAGCTCTTGAGATGAAACCGAGGACATCGCCGCCCCCAGGCCATTCGTCAGTAAATAGGAAATTTCTGAAGATCACCGTGGCAATTGCTACAATTATTAAGAAATTTAAAATTGCAGTTTTGTTTTTTACTAAAGAGTCTATTAATGCTCCAAACTTACATTTTTCTGAAAATGTTTTCACCATGCTAGAGAAAATCCCGAGGGAGTATGCTGTTAACTCAAAAGTTTTCATTGTAAGGAAGCCGATTGCCGAACTAAAATTTTTAGAATACAGTTTGGCATTTTTGATGGATGCTAAGCGCAGCACCGCATATCTTCTAATCGTGTTGGCCGGCTCTTTCTTTATCAGTGCGGGAATGGTTTCGCCATAATGGTAAGCCTTTAAAAAAATTTTGCTTAATGTTAATTTTCCTTCAAAATGAATTATCTCATGGTTTATTCTGTTAACTTCGTAGCCTCCTTTTCTGAATCTTTGAAAAAGTTCAAAATCTTCTCCGCACACAAGTCTTTCATCATAGCCGCCCAATCCGAGAAAAACGCTTTTTCTAAAGAAACGGGGAATTTCCATTAACTCGCTGTTCGTAGATAGAAAAATCTTCTCCCTTTTCCTCAATTCGCTAAGTAATCCGTGACCAACATATTTTTCGGGTATAATCACAGCGTCGGCGCCTTGATGCAAACATGATTCCACACAAGCCTCGACCACTTTAGGGTTTAACAGCATATCTGAATCGATGAACAGAAGAAAAACCCCATGAGCCTTTTTTGCTGCGTAGTTTCTGGCTTCGCTTCTTTCTCCATCAAGTAAAAAGACTTTTGCTCCAAGCTCTTCCGCTATCTTTTTCGTATAGTCTTTGCTGTAACGGTCAACTATCAATATTTCAGTTTTTTTGTAGGTTTGTCTTTTAATTGATGTGATGCACTGTTTTATGTTGTTTTGGGAGTTAAATGTGGGTATTATGACCGAAACAAGCGGCTGCAAGTTTAGCTTTTTCACGAAGTCTCCTCGTTGGAGTGTGCTGAATGTATTGTTTATGAATTTTCTTTCAAAAATTGAATATTATTCGGCTTCAGAACTTGAATAAATGTTATTTCTTCAAAAAGTCAAATTTTTTCTGCGTTCTGCCTTTCTCGCCTAACATGTAAACTTCTGATATTTCAAATCGCGCTCCACATCCCTTACATTGCACGTAAGCCTTATCAGATTTTACTCCCAACCAAAATCCTTGAGAAGAATTACACCTTGGACACGCTTTAAAGCGGCCTAGTGCATTTTCAATTTCTTGAAATCTCAACTCTCCAATCTCCAGAAGTAATTATTGTAAATGAAACTTATCTGTTTTATGTATGTTGTAACAGCCAAGAGTGCAAGGGTATACTTATCTATAAGATAGCGGACTGTTGACAATCATGAGGATAGAGGCATTTGTCGTCGGCAAATTCTATACAAACTGCTACGTGGTAGCATGCAAACAAACAAAGGATGCAATCATTATCGATCCGGGATTTGACAACAGTGCAGAAGCAGAAGAGGTTTTAGGGTCAATAAAAGCAAATAACCTAAACTTAAAACTAATTGTGAATACGCATGGACACCCGGACCACACATGCGGAAACGGAATTGTAAAGGAAAAGTTTAAAGTGCCAATATTGATTCATAAGCTTGACGCACACATGCTCGGCGAAGTTGGCAGAAGAATCGCTGACTTCTTAGGTTTCGAAAAATCTTCGCCGCCGGCTGACAAACTTCTATCAGATGGAGATCTGCTGAGGTTCGGAAAGGTCGTTTTAAGGGTCATGCATACTCCGGGACATAGCCACGGAAGCATATCACTTCTCGGAGACAGGGAAATCTTCACGGGCGACACATTGTTTATGGGGTCCATTGGAAGGACGGATTTTCCAGAAGGCTCTGAACAGGAAATGAAAAATTCTTTAGAGAAATTGGCACTTTTACCAGACAACTTTGTAGTTTATCCTGGACATGGACCTACAACAACTATAGGCGAGGAAAAACGCACAAACCCCTTTATGCAACGGTTTTGATTCTATAAGACCCCTTTAAACAAGTCTTCTTCGCTTGAAATTTCAAGTTCTCTCACACTACAGTTTTCACAGAATTCCACTAAGTCCTTTAGCCCCTTAAATATAACGACTGGTCTCGCCTCTTTGGCTTGACCCATAAGGAGTTCAGCTGCTGCAGCGATCTCATCGACGATCGCAACGTTTTTTACTTTTAATGTTTGACCGAAAAGGTCCTCCTTCCCTCTGTAATCTTTAAATGGTTTTATTCCAGCAAAGCCTATAGCAAAGTTAACTTGACCACGCCTAAATGGGCGACTATATGTATCGCATATTATAACAGCAACATTTTTGCCCGTCAACTTTTTGATCTCCTTACGGCATTTTTCAGCAGAAATGTCCGGGTTTTCTGGAAGAAGGGCGAATTTGCCTCTACCTTCGACGTTTGACTTGTCTATCCCAGCGTTTATGCATATCAGTCCGCGTTTGTCTTTTACAAGCAGAGTTTCGCGGGTTGCTTTTAGTACATTTTCAGATTCTTCCAAAACAAGTTCAACGAACTTTGGGCTTTTGCCAGTTTTCTTCGCAATCTTGAAAGCCCTTTCAGATGGAAGAACACTTTTAAGCGTAACAACACGGTTTTCTGCTTTCGAAAAAATTTTCTGTGCAATAGCTATTACATCGCCGTCATCAATTTTTAAGCCATTTTTTTGTGCTGTTTTGAGGATTAGTTCTGCTATGTTATCTCCAGGGTTTACCAGTGGAAAATCTTCAAGCGCAAATGCCGTGAAGTATTTCAAATGGTTTCCTCCGTATTTCGTGTTTGGTATGCCTCTGTTAAATTTCTTCCTTGTTTACTAAGCTTTTGTCGTGATTAGACACATAGATTTTGAAGTTTTATTTCGAATTCATAATGTTTAAACTGATACAGCCTAGAGGATACTGTAAAATCAACTGTGATGGATGCATCCGTCATGAAGAACAAAATTAAGACTTTAGCCACTTTACTAACAATATTTTTCAGCACAATTAATGTTAACTTTATGACTTTGCATGGCAAAGCGGAAGGCACTTACGTGGAAGGCCCCATAACAAGGGATACTCTCTGGACCCTTCTTGACAGCCCAATTATAATTGCAAACAACGTCACTGTCTATCCAGGCGTTACATTGACCATTGAGCCAGGCGTTGAGGTTAAGTTTGGTGGACCATTCTCATTATTTGTCTATGGAAAGCTAAGCGCTGTTGGCACATTTGAAAAACCCATAATTTTCACTTCAAATAAGGATCAGAAAGGCGTTGGGAATTGGGAGTCAATAATTTTTAAAGGCGCCGAGAAATCTACGTTAAAGTATTGTTTGGTTGCTGGTGGTAAAGACGCCATAGTAATAGAGAACAGCAATGTGGATCTTCAAGATTCTTCGGTGCTCTACTCGGAAAATGGTATGACCGTGATAAATGGAGTTTTAAACATCCAAAACTTCACTATTATTTTCTGCACTAAAAACGGGATAAATATAACAGACAGCAGCGCAAACATTCAATATGGTCACGTGATCAATAACGGTGAAAACGGCATATCCATTACTGGAAGTGGGCATGTAGCGATAGCAAATGTATCTTTAATTGGAAACATTAACGGAATTCTCTTAACTGGAGCAAGCGTCTCAAACGTTAACATCACAAGAAGCATAATCTCAGCGAACACTCAAAATGGAGTACTAATTGAAGCGGAAAGCCACGCGAACATAAACATTTTCGATAACGCCATCTCATCAAACAACGTAGGATTTTACATTTCAACCTCAGTAAACACCTACCTAACCAGAAATTCCATCTCATATAACAAAGTAGGCGCGCTATACACCAATGGAAGCCACACCGCAGAGTACAACGATTTATATGGAAACGAGGTTGGAATGGACATTGAGGCAAACGTTGAATACCCCGTCAACGTTATCGCGGAGCATAACTATTGGGGAGACCCGACGGGGCCAAACCACGAATCACTCAATCCGCATGGGAAGGGCGATAAAGTTGGCGGAAACGGCGCAGACATCGACTTTATACCATACTTAACGAAACCTATAGGTCAGATAAACACGCCTCCGACCGCAAACCTACTCACAGATAAAACTTGGGTTCAGCCAAACTCCGCTGTAATGTTCTATGCAACAAACTCACATGATGAGGACGAGGACGGATATGTTTATCAATACTATATTGATTTTGGAGATGAAAGCAACAGCGGTTGGACGACACTATCAGTTTTCGCCCACGAATATGCATCTCCAGGCGATTATAACGTGCGTCTTTGGGTTGTGGATGATTATGGAGCAATAAGTTCTGCCACTACTGCTACAATTTACGTAAGAGATATGCTTCAACCATTATTTGTCAATCTTGAATTGAGTAGTCTAAAGACTGTTGAAAAAGGAAATGTTAACGTAACAGTTTATGTGACAAATGGAACAACCCCAGTGGCAGACGCAACAGTAACATTGTATTCCCTAGTTGGAGGGGACTTCAATATTTCAACTGGACAAACGAATGAAGTGGGCGTTTTCAATACAACGTTTATAGCTCCATTCATAGAAGATGATGTCGAAAAAGACTATGTCAGAATAGTGGCTATTGCATCCATGGGCGGGGTGAATTACGCAGATAGTTCAGATTATGAAGATCTGGAAATTTGGCAAGCAACGGGAATAGTGGAGCCTGGAACGCTTGCCGTTCAGATTACCCCAGAATCTTCTCAAACCTTTTCTGGAACACAATTAGCGCTGACAGTACGTGTGATGGAATATGATATGAGTCCAGTTGAAGGAGCACATGTAACAATGGAAACATCAGATGGAAGTCTTTCCTTAACATATGGGATAACGAACGTAAACGGTGAAGTAACATTCAATTTCACGGCGCCTATTGTTAACGAACAAAAGAGTGTTACAATCATGGCAAACGCTACAAAAGCTGGATACAACGCAGGACAAAGCCAAGCACTCATAACAGTTAACCCTTATACATTTAACATTGAAATAATAACGCCTATTGTTGAGTCAGGGAAAAGTGCGCTTGTCAAGGTGATTGTTAAGCGTAATGAGGATTCATTCTTTGTTAGTGGCGCGAATGTTTTTATGCAAGCAAGTTACGGTACGTTTATTTCGTCCACAAATGTTACTGGTTCAGATGGTACGTGCACCTTTACTTTTGACGCTCCACAAACATCAACAGAATTACAGGTGATAATAATTGCTAGCGTTTCTAAGGATGGTTATGTGAGCGCATCTAGACAAGTGACACTTTTGGTTGTTCCAGCAAAGGCGGAGGGATGGACTTTGACAACTTGGCTTTTGATTATTGTTCCAGTGATTGTCATCGTGATCATTGTGGTTCTAGTTAAGTTGAAGATTATTCAGATTTCGATTGAAGAGGGAGAAGAGGAAGGAACGTTAAAGGAGTAATGTTTAGCAAGACGTAATATTTAATAGACCGTACATATATCAGATACTGAATAGGAGAAAAGCCGATGCCAAAACTACAACTCAAAAAGACTTTAACAAAACTAAAGAAAGTGCGAATAAAATTCGCCTTTAAAAAGCGCGCACAGGTAGTTGTGCCACCACCTCCGCCAAAACCAGTCCCACGCGGATTTAAAGTTGTCGAAAAATATCCGCTTTACGAACCGTTCGCCCATGCCGCAATCGTGCAGAATCCAAAAACTGGAGAGTACAAGTACATCCTAGACGAGTTGCAGCTAGACCAGCTAGAAAGAAGCGTTTACAACCGCATACTGGAGATTCTCCTAGCTGAAATAGAGTCGCCAAAAGAGGAAATCGCCGACCCGAGAAGGTTCTTCGCAGAAGAAGCAAAAAAAATTGTTGACAAGTACCGCATAAGCTTGGGCTGGCTGCCAGATGTTTCATGGTACAAAATTCTATATCACGCTGAAAGGGACCTTGTGGGCTTCGGCAGAATAGACCCGTTCATGCGGGACCCAAACATTGAGGACATTTCATGCGACGGCGTTAACAAGCCGGTTTACGTTTGGCATAGAAACTACGAAAGCATAGAAACAAACGTTGAGTTTGAAAACGACGAAGAATTAGACAACATGGTTGTAAAACTCGTCCACATGGCTGGAAAACATGTAAGCTCAGCCTTCCCAGTGGTGGATGCTTCACTACCAGGCAAGCATAGGCTCGCAGTGTGTTACAGACGCGAGGTCACACCTTTCGGAACAGCATTCACAATCAGAAAGTTCAGGGAAGACCCATACTCAATAGTAGACCTGATAAATTTGGGCACGTTCTCAGAGGAGATGGCTGCCTATTTCTGGTTATGCTTGGAACATCGATCCTCAATAATGGTTTTGGGTGGAACAGCGGCTGGAAAAACAACAGCCCTTAATGCTTTGGCATGCTTAATTAAGCCTGGAAGCAAGATAATCACTATAGAGGAAACAGCCGAACTTAATCTGCCTCATGAAAACTGGGTTTCGCTTATTGCTAGACAAAGTTATGGACTTGGCGGAAGCACCGTGGGCGAAGTTACGCTTTTCGACCTTGTTAAGACGTCCATGAGGCATAGACCAGACATACTCATAGTTGGAGAGGTTAGGGGACAAGAAGCCTACGTGCTTTTCCAGGCGTTAGCCACTGGACACGGTGGCATGTGCACAATGCACGCTGAGAACCTTGACTCGGCAATAAAGCGTTTAACACAAAAGCCCATGGACATTTCGCCAGCTTACATACCCCTGATGAATATTGTTTTGTCAATTCAACGTGTCCACCTAATCAAAGGCGCGGAGAAGAAGGCGTATAGACGTGTCATGAACGTTAATGAAATTGCAGACTACAACGATTACAAGTGCGTATTCAAATGGCACCCAGTGAAGGACTGCCACATGCCAGCTTTCGACAAAAGCATAATGCTTTCCGCAATCTCAGAGAAAACGGGCTTAACAAAGAAGGAAATTCTCGAGGAAATAAACAGACGCAAAGACGTGCTGCATTGGATGAGAGAGCGCAACATAAGAAGCTACAAGGATGTAGCCGCAATTATTGCGGAGTACTACGCTAGACCAAAACAGTTCTACGAGAAGGTTGTTGCTGGAGAAGAGGTGAAAGCAATTGCAACTTCTAAGAACTCTTGAAGCATGGTCCTTCCGAATATTCGGGAGGATAGCGCCATCTTTTCTAAAAAATGTCTTCGAATTTAAGGACTATTTGGAAAAGGCTAGAATCAAAATTTACCCAGAAACCTACGTTTCACTGATGTTTTTCCTAGCAGTTCTAACAATCCCAATTTCAATAGTCTCCCTCATAATACTGTACTTTTATGGCTTCTTGCCAGTAATTTTCCTAATTCCGATGCCGTTCTACATAATGATAGGATTCATTCTAATACCAATGTCAAAGGCGAGTGATCGAGCGGCGAACCTTGAGAGGGAGATGCCCTTCGCAGCTGCGTACATTAGTGTTATGGCTTCTGGTGGCATAGCCCCATACACAAGTTTTAAGCGACTTGCTGAAGTTGAACTGATGCCCGCCATGAGAAGCGAAGCGAAAGAGATAATGAAGGATGTGGAGATTTTTGGCATAGACCCGCTAACAGCTATAGAAAATGCAGCAAAGAAAAACCCACTTGATATTTTCAAAGATTTCCTTTCGGGTTACGCCTCCACGGTGATTATAGGCGGTGATATTGGACATTTTCTGGAAAGAAAGGCTGAAGACATTTTTAAGACCAGAGCCATGCGCGTTAAAGCAGCGGCTGAAAGACTTGGAATGCTTTTAGAGACATTCATAATCGTGATGGTTTTGATGTCGCTCTGCTTCTACATACTGTTCAGCGTAGAGTCCATGTACTCAACTGGCATATCCATGGGCTCTGGAATAATCTTATACACATACTTGTTTACGCCAATGCTTTCATTTGTCTTCATATACCTAGCACACAGCATGCAGCCCAAAACGCCAGTTGTTGAAACACGCCCATACAAAGTTTTTGGGGTTTGCAGTGCAATAGCCATTGCAGTATTTTTACTATTAACTAACTTCATGGGATACGTGGAAATCCCATTCCTCAGCTCTATCCAATCAATCATAGAGTTGCCAACAGCCGTCGCTATAGCCCTCTTCGTGGCAACAGCACCAGCCGCAATCGTACATAGTAGGCTCTCGCAAAAAAGAACCAGCATCGAACAGGGCATTAACAGCTTTCTGAGAGACTTGACAGAGGTTAGGAAGACTGGATTATCACCAGAAAAGTGCATTGAGAGCCTCTCAAAACGCGATTACGGAGAGTTTACAAAAGAACTGCGCAAGATAAGCTCCGAGCTTTCTTGGGGCGTGCCAGTTAGGAAAGTTATTATGGATTTTGTCAAGCGTGTGCGAAGCTGGATGACTCAGATAGTCATGTACTTGCTTGTTGAAACCATAGACGTTGGCGGCGGAACCATTGCAATGATCGAATCTTTAGCTAGATTTAACAACTTGACACAGGAAGTTGAGAAGGAGAAGAAGATGGCTGTGCGCCCATATATACTCATGCCCTACTTCTCCGCGATCTTGCTTGTTGCAACAACAACAATGATGCTAGGTTTCACTCGTGGCACCATAAGTGTAGCAGAAATAAACAAAACAGATGAAGCAAGCCTAAACCAAATGAGAATTCTATTTACCACTTCTGCCATTTTCCACAGCTACCTGATAGGTTTAGTTGGAGGTAAAATAAGCGAGGAATCCATTGCTGCCGGATTCAAACACGCGGCGATTCTCGTTGTTATAGCTGCTTTGGCTGCGCAGCTAGTACCTATGTTCATAAAATTTGGATAGGGGGAGAAATGAAGAAAAATCGAATTTCGCTCAATTCCAGAATGGAAAAGGACAAAAAAGCAGTTAGCCCAGCTATTTCAACTGTAATATTGACAGGCGCTATTGTAGTTTTACTTCTTGTGACAACAGTTTTTGCAAACAACTTCCTTACGGCTCGACTTGCTGAAAACGAGTTTAACGCTATAAAGCAGTTCATGCAAACAGTTGGACTTCAGGTGGATGATGTCGCCTGGACTGTTGGACGAACGCAAACACTTCGTTATGCAAGCAAGTATGGTTTTGTAAAGTTCGATGTTGCACTTAACTATAGCATCGAAGCAAAAATGGGTTCAACGTGGAAGCTTTTGGCGACTAAATTAACGGGAATCATTACTTTTAACATGCCAGCAAGTAGATATTCGTTTAGCAATGAGTATTTCGAGTTGATATCCCCATCCGGGAATGGCTCCTTCCTTTTGAATGGAACATCAGCGCCTGTTACCCGAGTTTTTATTGTTGAGAAATTGCTTATGCCCGATGGAGATTATGTAAGGATTGTTGTTGCGCCAATAATAAGAGTGCTGAATTCAACCGTAACAATTGGTTCAAACACAACCAACTATGTCAAAATTTATCTGCCCGTATTGATAGTTGGGCAGAGTCCACGTAACTCACAATCCATAACGATTACTGGACAAAATGTTTACAGAATAGCCGAAACGAATGTCGACGCGGTTAGGGTAAATGTCACATTTCCGAATGCTGCGTTGGGTTTTACTTCTGACTTCTTCAATTTTGAAAGCGATTCGGCGGTTTATGATGTACGGGATGGCTCCGTTGTTGAGGTTTACATCGCGGAGGTACTCGTGAATTTAGGTTTGCATGGTTAGGGTGATTGCTGTATGGCGCATATAGCAATAGAATATGTTATAATGGTTCCAGTTTTGATTTTGCAGATTCTACTTTTTCCATTAACAACAAACTGGATTATGAATATGTGGACAGATAATCGTAGGACTATTGCGCTTCAGGATGCTGCAAGCCACTTGGGAAGCACAATCCAGCAGTTATACTTCACCTTAAACGAAGAAGAGATACTGGCTGGAACGGTTACACTTAAGTCGCCTGTTCCACCATTAATAGATAATTTTCCGTACATTGGAAATGCGACATTAAGAACAGCGTTGGATCCAGCCCTAGGTTCAAGCAAGATCTTAGAGATAACGTTAACTCTGCAGAATTTTGGAGTCACCACGCACATTATGGTTGTTTTGGGAAACAATGTTGAGTGGCAAAACTCCACTTTTGTGAGCAATTCGCTGAATGCTGGAATAAAAGCGGAAAAAATCGTGAGCGAAGAGAACGTTATGATAAGGCTTTCTTTCACGGGTTGATAGGGATGATGGTATTATGACGGGCTCGACAATAGATCATTTGGTTGCCACCATGGTTTTCTTAGGCGCTATACTGCTCTTCATAAGCCTATTCAACCAAACAATCCAAACCGCAGTCCTATACCAGCAGCACAGGTATCTGGCGACAAAATGTAGCGACCTACTAGATAATATTCTTCTAAGCCCCGGCATTCCCGATGATTGGGGAACAAGCAACTGCACACCATACGGATTCGGTTTACAAGACCCGATCGTTAGGCAGTCTCCCACATTTGCGCAGTATAAACTAAGTCCATTTTCGCTTATGAGGTTGTGGTCTTTATATGGAATGCCCGTTTATTATCCGAAAACGGGGGAGTATTATAGCAACATAACGATTGGGTTTGGTAATTTCTTATTTGTTCCATCAAGCGAAGCGATTAACTATTCCTTTGTAACGCGTTTACTTGGGATAAATGGAACTTATGGTTTCCGGTTAACCATCATGCCCATCGTAACAGTCTCCATTTCAAAACTACAGTCTAAACCTCTAATGTTATCCGTGGATGTAAAAGGAGCAGGTTTTCCGCTTCCAAATGCAATTGTAAGTTACTGTCTAATTACCGTCTTACCCACCGGAGGAGAGCAAAATTATCCAGCGTTTATCACAAGATACGGAAGCGCTGTTACGGACGCGAAAGGTTCAGCTTCATTAAGTTTCCCCACAGTTGACGAAACAAAAGAGTCATACGTATTGATTGTTTACGTCCGTCATTGCGGATTAATCGGAACTGGCTATTATGAACACGTGTTATACAAGGAGAACTATGTAGTTCCATTCATTTCCAATTTTGGTAATGGCAGTGGGGAGGTTTTGCTTGCACATAGTTGGGATGTCCATGGAGGAGATAACCCTGCAGCCATCACATACAATGCTACTTTTGTGTTGTTAACGGAAGATTTCGCGTTACGTGAAATACCATTAGGTGCAGGAAGAGTGGGACTATTAAACTATGGCAATGATCCGCATACATACGAGAGAATTACAATACCCACATACAACCCAGGCATTCTAGTTGTTACTTATAGGAAAAGTGCAAACCCGAAAGATTCTGGTGTTGTTTTGATGCCTTGGGGTTTAAGTGCACTGTCTTTTCCTGTTGTTTTCGGTGAGGATTCTTCTGGAAAAGAATGGGTTGTCACAGACATTCGTCAGGTAATGGTTAGTAACATCGCCTACCAGGCTAAGCTTGAGTTGTGGAGTTTGGGTGGTTTTCAGGTGGTGGGTTAGGCGATGATGCGCACAGTTGAGGTTTTGCTTGTGATAGTTATTATTGCTGGGGCTTTTACTATTTCCTCTTTTTTCGCTGTTCTTCCAGTGCCAAGGCGGGTTTCGCCGCAAAACCTTAGGATGCTTGCTGCCACGACTCTTGAGATTTTGGATGTTAACTACGATTTGAGTAGGATAGTCTTTTTAGATCCAAACGATCCGGCTTGGGGTGACCTCCAAGTTGCGCTTTCTGCTTGTTTGCCTCCTAACATTGTTTATAATTTGACTGTTTATGCGATTTTGACGGATGGTGGAACCCAGCTTTATTCGCTTAAAAAGTCGATTTCGAATGCTGAAAGTTTGGGTATAGGCTCTGACGCGTCGTCGTATCTTGTTGCTTCGTCGAATGTTACTTTCAAGTTTATTCCAGAAAAGATTGGGGAAAGCGGAGTCGGAGGAACCCTATATATATTGAATTGCAGCGACGCACGCGGATGGTGGATTACAGGCTACACGGCGCACACCTTAGCACAGGACTTGTACAATTTGCTATCACCATACTTCAAAACAACAATAATGGTACAAAACACAACAGACTTGGGAAAGATACTGAATGGTACATCAATCGAGGGCGAAACAGTACAAAACGCGGTGGTCATAAACACTTTCGGAGAAGCAGTACCAATACCAACAGAATACTGCCAAGGTCATGAACGACAAAATGAAGGTTACGCGCCGTACTATGACCCCGCAGTCGGTATGACAATTAATTATACCCGTTATTGTTATACCCTTGGGCAAAAAACACGCCAATTTAATTGGACATGGGTTAGCATCGTTGGATACCCATTGTATTATGTGAGTAACATGGAAGTCTTTCTTAATGAAGAAAACACATATGGTATCTATGGAATGCAAAAAGTCTATCAGGGCGGAATAATTGCTTTCTTGCAGGGATTAAGTGGTAAACCTTACCAATATAACAGTACAGGAATTATTGAAAATGTCGGGCTTGTAACTCTAGCCACACAAGTTTTAGATTCTTGCAATTACTACGGAATATATCCCGCTATTAGTCAAACCTCAACGAGGGCATTAAAATTAACTGTTTTAACAATAGATTATGGCTTATCGATTGGACTATGCATATTTAACAACGCTACTAAAAACAATATTCTTTATAGTCCCGGAGCCATGTATTTGCACAAAGAGGGCGTGAACATAACAGGTTCTTTAATGGCGTTAGGTCTGACAAGAACGCCGGACATCAGACTCACAGCGCTCGGTCTCCTTTCTTATTATAAGCCTAGGCTTTATCCTTTGCAGTATACGGCTGCTAACGCGACTAGGCTTGTTGTTTTGCAGCTTGGGCAAACTGGAGGAATTTAACATGAACAACAAGGGACAGTTCACAATTATTGCTGCGTTGTTTGTGGCTGTAATCCTCATAGCCACTGTTATAATGACTTATTCGTCTATTCGCAACAGTCCAGTGCAAAATGAAGCCCAAATATTAAGCGCTATCGATGAAACAATTGTTGCCTTAAAACAGGTTCTGGGCTTCACTGTTGGCTATTATGGTTCGGTTTTGCAGGTTACTGGAAACAACACTTACGCGAGGGATTTGGCGCTGGGATATTTCCAAAGTGGTCTAGCCCACATAGCAAACATGCATCCAGAATGGGGCGCCTCATTCAAGGTAGACAACATAAACATGACAACGTATTGGTTTACAAACTCAAGTTATAGCACAGCATATCTAAAAGTAAACTATAGCCTAACTGGATTGGGAATTTACGGAATAAGTTATGACACCTCGTGCAAGCTCATGGTGGAAATTGGAAACACCACAGCCAATAATCAAGCGGTGATTATGGTCAAAAAGGATGAGGGCGAAGCGGTCATAAACCTTGGAAAGGACAACTTCAAATTTTACCGTTACATCTACGAAAACTCCACATGGATGCCAGTAAGCCCACTCTATGATACAAGCATAGAGGCTTACGCAAATGGCACATACTTAATCAACATGACCGACCCCAGGCTTTCAGAAATAGACCCATACTCATATGTCGTGCAAGTGCAAGACCCAAGAGGCTTAGTAGTGGTAGCCGCATCATTCAGTCGCTACATATGCGAAATAAACTGGAATGAAACAATTTACCAATCACTAAAGAACGCCGTGGACGCAACAATAGTCGTGGAGCTATTGCAGAATGGCACAATGCGATGGCTTGGACAAAACCTACAATTAACAACACAAGCTAAACCTATTCCACCAATACCACTAAAGGCAATACGTGTCAACCAAACCATAAACGGCGTAAACCAAGAAGTGCCATTCCAAATTGAAGATTGGGCTTCAGACTATATGGTGCCTCTAAGCCTAGCAAACAACGCTAGCATTTTCAACAACAGAAACATGCTAGTCTTCCTAGTAAACCCAAATGTCACAAAAGTTATAATATGGTGGAACGGAAGCGACACAGCAACCCAAACACCAAACGCCTACACAAACAGATATTTCACAGTCAACACTGATTCCAGCCAAAGAACTTTAACAAACACAATCTTAAACCTAAGAATAAGTTTCAGCGACAACAATAGATTCAGTGTAATATCAACCAGAGGAGGGTTCACGGCTACCGCGGTATTCATGCGAATCAACCAAGATTATGCACATTATGGACATTCAGAACCCATGTACGCAATTACAAACGGTCCAGTTAGGGTGGTTCTGCAACATGAAGTTGAATGGGATGGAGGTGGCGTCGCTGGTGGTCTGTGTCCAAACGTCTATGCGCACATTGTTTTGACGCTTCCTGCAAACGCCACGTACTACACTTACCAATTACGCTTAATGTTTCTAGACTCACAACAAAAAAGAAACATCACGGATCTATGCCCAATTAGAATAACAACAACGTCATCTGGCAATTTTTCCGCGTTGACAGAAGATGGTACATCCGTTTACAGCGGGTCAGGCTTGTTCTATAACATGTCTGGCGTTTGGCAGCACCACTGGAGCCAAATTAACGTAAGCGCAACAAGAGGATTTGGAATAATGTTCACAGACAGCGCAAACATGATGTTGTACCGTTTTGACTCAATAGCTGGAAACAACACTGGAGCCCTCTACGCAAACTCTACTTCGCGATTGATTGAGCTACTTCCAGTAGCCCAAACCCTAAACGCTCCAGCCAACTTCACATACGCTCTAGACGTAACATGGTACGGCGCAGTAGTAACCTTTGACGGAGCAAGCTACACGCCAATCTATAAAAACAATGGCAGCGGATTGTGGGTTCTAGTCGAATATCCACCAACAATAACCGTGACTACGGAAAACTAGCCTCAAATTAATTTGGAATGTTGATTTCAAGTTCATACAAGTTAAATAAGTAATCGCTAGATTTCCTAAACAGCAAATGGGTGAAAACACCATGCCAAAACAAAAAATGTTAAAGTCCAAAGAGGCCATATCGCCCATACTCGCAACACTCTTACTCATAGTAATCGCAGTAGCAGCAATAGTCGTGACATACGCGTGGATAATGACATACATGAGCAGGGCAGGCGAACATGCAGGCGTGGTACTGTATAAGGCGAATGTGCGCTTCTATACAGACGCGGGAACCAAAAAAATAGATATTGACGTTGGAAACTCTGGAACATCAGATACGCAAATAATCCAAGTTTACATAGGAACATCACCCGCAACACTACAAAATCAAACAACAACCCCATCGCTTCCAGAACCACTCCCCGCAGGGCAAATAGTTAGACTCACTGTAACATTTGAATGGAATCCCGGAACCGTATACTACTTCAAAATCATACCATCAGCAGGGCAACAGCCACTAGGTCCATTCTCGGAGCAGGCACCACTGACCTAACCAGTTTCTCAGAAACATTTTAGAACTTATCCCTCAATTCTATTTTAACCGTTAACAAAACCAAAATCAGATTATTATCCAGCGGTGTGCGCCTTGCAAGAACTATTCAGCATAACAAGAACTGCCATAAGCTTGTTTTTCCTATTTTACGCTTCATGGAGCGACTATAAAACGCGCGAAGTAAGCAACAGCGTCTGGATATTCTATGCGCCACTAGCATTCGCATTAACCATTACTGAACTGGTCATCTACGAAGATTTTCAAGTGCTTCAATTTTATGGCTTATCCTTCGGTTTAACAGCAGCTCTCGCCATAATACTCTTTTACGCTGGAGGTTTTGGAGGTGCAGACGCAAAAGCCCTTATGTGCCTAGCGCTTGCACTACCATTCTACCCACAAAACATTTTCACACCGATCTTTAAGGAAATCTCGCCAATAGCAAGAACCTTCTTCCCACTAACAGTTTTCAACAACTCAGTCCTATTAGCGGCAGCCACGGCAATCTACATGCTCCTCTACAACATTGCATGGCACAAAAAGGGCGGCAAAAAACTTTTCGAAGAGTTTAAGGGTGAATCTGCTGGAAAGAAAATTCTCGTCCTAGTAACAAGCTACAAAATGCCAATCCAAAAACTTAAGGAAAAATGGCATCTATACCCAATGGAAGACGTTGAAGAAAACGCTGAAGGGTTCAAGCGAAAACTCGTGGTAATACCAAAGGATGAGGAAAGAAGCGCTATAATAGAAAGACTGGAAAGAGCTGCCAACTCTGGAAAAATTCAAGGCACTGTTTGGGCCACGCCCGGATTGCCAATGCTAATTTTCATCACAGCTGGTTTGATAATAGGCTTATTCATCGGAGACATAATCTGGACATGCATCGACTTCGTGCTTTGAGGCAAAAATGAAACGTTCCATAAGAAATGAAGTTAAAGCTGGAACGAAAGCCAAAGGCAAATAAACCAAATTCAGATTTCTCTCGGGACTAAAAACCATAACAACCACCAAAAATGGGATTATAAGCCAAAAAACAGCAACGCCCAACATTGCCCTCTTCGCGGAAAAAACCCCAAACAATATCCTACGAAGAACCGCAGACAACAGTACAAAACCAATGACAAAAACT
The DNA here is from genome assembly GCA_038883655.1 of Bathyarchaeia archaeon. GTDB lineage: Archaea > Thermoproteota > Bathyarchaeia > Bathyarchaeales > Bathycorpusculaceae > JAVZLQ01. The sequence continues at coordinate 306,120 of JAVZLQ010000001.1, read as the reverse complement.
ACAAGCCCGAGAAGTGCAGAGGAAATACCCGACAAAACCCCCAACTCAATAAGCGCACTTACATCGCTGAACGGCGTCAAGCCGCCAATCAGTAGATAACCAGAAGAACTTAAAAGAGTCCAGAAGGCAAGCCAGAAAAGGGCTATTTCAAAATGAAACTGAAAACCTCTTTTTAGGATTAGGAAGGCTTGAATCAGAAAAGAAAGAATTAGGCAGACAACTATTCCACTTGCATAAATCCACGCAAGTTGAGTTGGCGTGGCATTTGGTAAGTTCCAGAAAACATAAGAGAAATCGTATGGCCATAATACGCTTATGTATAGATTTGTTATTTCACCACCAAACAATACAACGAAAAGTGAATGCCCAAGAACTTCGTGTACAAACTCTGCTAGGATTTTCATTGCAAACCCGATTATTATGAAGGAGGCAAAGAAAACCTTTTTGGACTGCATGATGCGCAGCAACCACTTTTGTATTAAGCTGTTAGGAATGCCTTATTCGTAGAGTTTTCTAATAAGTGTTATCTACGTTTAGCGTCCATTATCATTCATGGTGAGACAAAGTGTATGCTGACGCCCTGAAAGAGGTTGTAGAGTGCCTCAGAAACGATTTCAGCGGGCTAAACGTGGTTGTCATGCCAGACTTTTTCCTAGATCGCCTAATTTACCTAGAAAAAGACTCGAAAAAGTTTTCAGCAGAAGTCGAAGCTGTTGCTAATAGAAAAGGCGGCAGCATAGACAACATTAAACAAGCAGATTTTAGGGGTGGAAATGCCGCAAATACGGCATCAGCTCTAGCCAGCCTCGGTGCACGAGTCACACCAATAATCTGCACAACCAAGCTTGGAGCACACCTTCTAAAATTTCATTTTAAGAGGCTTAACGTTGACTTATCGCACATAAAAACATGTAAAAGACCTTCAACAACAACAGCTCTTGAATTAAAGAACGAAAGCGGCAAAGCAAACATTATGCTTAGGGATTTAGGTTCACTAGCTGACTTCAGCCCACAACAATTAAACGAAAAGGACTTTGAAGCGATTAGAGATGCAGATTACGTGTGTGTTTTCAACTGGGCTGGAACAAGACGCTTCGGAACAGAACTTGCAGAAAGAATTTTCCATTACGTAAAGAAATGTGGCAAGGGCAAAACATATTATGACACTGCAGACCCCACACCAAACAAGGAGAAAATTCCAAAACTGGTGAAAAGAGTTTTACGAAGCAGAGATTTGGACACATTAAGCGTCAACGAGAACGAGGCAATTTGCTACGCAAAACAAGTAGCCGATAAGCCCCTGAAAAGCACAAAAAAGGGTTTAGAAATCGAAGAACTAGCCAGAGAATCCGCGAAAATTTTGGCGTCAAAGATTTCAGCTAGGGTGGACTTGCACACCACACTGTTTTCAGCCACGTTTGCGAACAGGAAAATGGTTACCGTTCCAGCTTTTAAAGTTAAAGTTTTAAGAGCTACGGGTGCTGGTGACGCTTGGAATGCCGGTAACATTTTTGGGTATGCCTCCGACCTTTCAGATGAAGCTCGATTGATATTGGCTAATGCTGTTGCTGCCTACTACATTTCAAGCGTTGATGGAAGACACCCGACAAGGAAGCAGCTTTTAAGATTCTGTGAAAAGTTCCAAAAAGAGTGTTAACCGCATTTTCACTGCATAACTATTTAAGGAAATTCTGATTTTAACCATAAAGAGCTGCCTAGGTGAAAACTGTGGAAGCGAAGTTGTTCGGCAGTTCCGGAATTCGAGGAATAGCCAACGTTGATTTGACGCCGATGCTGGCGGTTAAAGTTGGCTTGGCAATTGCGAACTTTAGCAAGGCAAAAAAGGTACTTGTGGCGAGAGACACAAGGGTTTCTGGGCTAATGATTGAAAACGCACTAGTTTCGGGAATTTTAGCCGGAGGTGCAGACGTCTACCGCTTGGGTGTTCTGCCAACACCAACGCTAGCCTATCTAACCAAACATTTGAAGGCTGACGCGGGGATTATGATAACAGCTTCGCATAACCCGCCTCAATACAACGGCATAAAAGTCTTCGACAAAGACGGTGCCTCGTACAGCGAGAAGAGACAGGGCGAAATTGAAAAATTGATTAGAAAAGAAAGTTTCTTTTTCTCTGACTGGCAAAAGATTGGCAAGATCGTGGATGTTGACGAGAGTAAAAGTTACGTGGAGACGTTGTGCAAGGCTATAAAGCTGCGCAGGAAGTGGCATGTAGTTGTTGATGCTGGATGTGGAGCAACTTACAGTTGTGCACCCACAATTTTTAGGGCTTTGGGCTGTAAAGTAACGGCAATAAACGCGCAGCCGGACGGGTTCTTTCCCGCGAGAAGCCCAGAGCCGGACGATGAGTCCTTGAAGCCACTCGCCAATATTGTCCATGAATTAAAAGCGGATTTAGGCATAGCCTATGACGGTGATGGTGATAGGGTGGCTTTTGTTGACGAGGAGGGCTGTTTTGTAGATTTTGACCGTGTTTTGGCGGCTTATGCCGCGTATATCGTGAGGAAAAATGGTGGTGGCGCTTTTGTGACTAATGTTGAGGCTTCAATGTGTATTGATGAAATAGTTGAAGCAGCTGGTGGAGAGGTTGTTAGGACAAAGGTTGGCGACATATACATTGTGGAGGCAATAAGGCGATACAAGGCTATTTTTGGCGGGGAGCCATGTGGGGCATGGATACATCCACAATTTCATTACTGCCCAGATGGAATTTTGTCTTCTGCGCTACTTTTGAAGGCTTTGGAAGATTCAAACAAAAATTTATCGGATTTCGTTGCTGAAGTGCCAAAATATGTTGTTATCAGAAAAAGTGTTGCTTGTGAAAATAAAGTGAAACATACGGTTGTTGCAGAGGCAACCAAGCATTTAACGATGGTGTTTCCAAGGTATAATGATTTGTCCACGGTTGATGGTGTTCGCCTAACTCTTCCGGAAGGGTGGATTTTGGTTAGGGCTTCTGGCACGGAGCCCCTCATAAGGTTGACCGTGGAGGGCAAATCGTTAAAAAATGCAAAGGAGATAATGAAGGAGGGCATTGTAGTCATTAGGAGGCTGGTTGCTGGGATGGGAAAATGAAGGCAGTTATTCTAGCTGCTGGAGAAGGTATTAGGCTCCAGCCAATCACATTGACAAGACCGAAACATATGATAAAGGTTGGCGGAAAACCACTACTCGAGCATTGTTTAAACGCTTTGAAAGCCCATGGAATAGATGAAGCCTTAATCGTTACCCATTACATGGGAGACGTCATCCGCAAATACTTTAGCTACGGAGAAAATTTTGGATTAAAAATTGAATATGCTGAGCAAAAGGATGTGCTTGGAACTGGCAACGCGGTAAGCGTTGCTGAACCGCACGTGGATGGGGATTTTCTGCTCGTTTATGGCGACTTACTCTTCTCTAAAGAAGCCGTAAGCAAAGTTCTTAACGTATATAGGAGTGGGGAAAGCATTTCTGCCGTGATGGCTGTTGTTCCAGTTGAAAACCCCGAAAACTATGGCATGGTAGAGCTAGATGACGAAGGTAAAGTGAAGAAGCTTTTTGAAAAACCGAAAAGAGGCGAAGTGTCTACAGATTTGGCTAATGCTGGAATATACGTGCTTTCAACCGAAATCTTTGAAAAGATAAGAGAAACTTCAGCCTCTGTTAGAGGCGAGTGGGAAATAACAGACGCGGTATCACTTTTGCTTAAAGAGAAAAAGAACGTGCTTGCGGCAAAAATTCCGAAGGAAGAATGGATGGACGTAGGAAGACCGTGGGACTTGCTTGAGGCAAATTGCTGGATTTTAACGCGAATGGAACACAAGGTTCTGGGAAACATTGAAGAGGGCGCGCATCTTATAGGCCCAGTAACAGTAGCGGAAAATGCACGTATACGCTCGGGAGCATACATTGAAGGCCCAGTCTTTATCGACGAAGAAAGTGACATAGGACCTAACTGTTACATTCGCCCCTACACAAGCATTGGAAAAGGTGTTCGCATAGGAAATGCTTGCGAAATAAAGAATAGCATAATAATGGACAGGGTTCACATTGGCCATTTGTCTTATGTTGGCGACAGCATAATCGGTGAGAACTGCAATTTGGGCGCGGGCACAATAACGGCGAACTATAGGCTTGACGGAGAAACCGTTAAGATGATGGTTAAGGGAGAGGTCGTTGATACTGGGAGGAGGAAGCTTGGGGCAGTTTTAGGCGATAACGTTAAGACTGGGATAAACGCGCTTTTCATGCCCGGCGTGAAGGTTGGCGTAAATACTTGGGTTGGACCAAACGTGGTGGTTGGTAGAGATTTGCCATCCAACACCATCGTGCTTGCTAAGCAAGATGTTGAAAGAAGATCATCTAATATATTGTTTATTTGTTAAATTCTAAATAGTTGTTCAGCAATTTCGTAGTGTGAAGGAGGTTAGGGAGTTGTCTGTGGCGCAGAGAAAGTTCTTCACGGAAGTAGCGGCGCTTGTTGATAGGACTGTGATTGTTTCAACAACTACTGGAAAGACTTATAATGGAACGTTGATAGGGATTAACCCCGACAACCTAAGCCTCGTCTTAGCTGAAGCAAAGGACGAAGAGGGAAAAGTTCTGCACAGAGTTTTCCTAAACGGAAGCGTGGTTGCCCAAATACTAAGCGTGGAAAAACCATTCGATTTACGAGCCTTGGCTGACCGTCTTGAAAAGGTTTTTCCAACAATGGTTAAGCTTTACGAGGATAAGGGGTTCATCTGGGTAATGGACAAGGTTAAAGTAACAGAAAAAGGTGTTGTGGAGGGTTCTGGTCCAGCAGCGGAACGTGTGCAGAAGGTTTACGAGCAGTTTGTCAGCGAAATAAAGGGGCAATAACAATTAAATGCCTCTTCACCTTCTCTTTTCTCATTTAAGGTAAAGGCAAAGAATGATTATTATGGCTGAAGCACTATTCGTCTGCCGAAAGTGTGGTGAAAAATACTCGGTTGAGGAATATCAGAAAAGTCACTTCTGCGCAAAGTGTGGAACATTGCTGAGAAGGGTTTTAGATTCAGCTTCTGAGGGGAGAAGCAGCGCTGATTTTGAAGATTTTGTCATGGAATTCTTTCCATACCAAAATTTTCGCCCTTTCCAGCTTAACGCCATAAAATTTGCCTTCAACATTTTCAGAAATGGAAAAATAGGTTTGCTTTCTTCACCATGCGGAACTGGAAAGTCGATCTCCGTTTTAACAGCTTTCCTCATGGCTAAGAGCTCAAACGACGCTGTTGGGAGACTTCTCGTCCTAACGAGGACGAAGAATCAGCTTGAAATCTATTGCAGAGAGCTCAAGTGCATAAAAGAAAAATGTAACATGAGCGTTGCAGCATCGGTTTTCAAAAGTAAAAAAGAAATGTGCCCACAAGCACTTGAAAATCAAAGGCTTAAGGACATCAGCTACCGTGATTTTTTGCATTACTGCAAAGGTTTAAAGGGTGGCATATTCGGGGAAACTTGCAAATTTTACGATAGGGTTTATAGCGCTTGGAAGCCAAGCTGGCTAGCCCAAAATGTTGTCAGTAAAATAAAAAGTGTTGGACCATTGCTTCCAGAAGAGGTTTACAACATCTGCAGGGATGAGGAACTTTGTCCGTATGAGGTTACGAGGATTCTAACAAGACATGCGGACGTAATCATCGGCAATTACAACTACATACTCGTTGACGCCATCAGAGGCTCAATTCTCGGTAGGGCTGGAATAAAAACCGAAAAAATAAACTGCGTATTCGATGAAGCGCACAGCCTACCATATTATGCTGCTGGCTTGATGTCCGACGAGTTATCCACAACTTCTGTGATGAGGGCACAAAGGGAAATCGCATACTTCAGTTTAGAAGACCATGGTTTTCTTGAAGTGCTGCGCAAGGTTATGGTGCAGCTTGGGAAAAAGGTGTACAGAGATTATGGACTTGATGTTGAACACGTTATTGAAAGAGAGGAATTCATTAATGCTCTGCTTAAGGGCTTGAATGTAAATACCAACAGACTTTTGGAGATTATCTCCGAGCTTGCGGATGTCGGCGAAACCGTCCGCTTGAAAAGGGCTGAAATGGGTAGAAACCCAGTTTCATACACTTTCAGATGCGCAGAATTCCTATCAAACTTTGTAAGCGTTACCGGCTCATGTTATGTAAGGTACGTGAAAGTTGAAAGCGTAAAGAATGAGAGAAAACGCGTAAGGTTAGGAGTTAAGTGTCTCGACTCAGCTTTAGCCGCGGGTGTGATTAATGATTTGCGTTCAGCCATACTTATGTCTGGAACGTTGTGGCACATGGACTATTACATTGACGTTTTGGGATTAGAGAGAAGTCGCTGTGAAACCATGGAGCTTCCAAGTCCATTCTCACCCGAAAATAGGCTCATAATAGTAGATAGGGCAGTTACAACAAAGTTTGAAGAACGCAACGAAGAGCAATGGAGAAAAATTTCGGCGCACTTGACGCGTATAACCGCGGAAGTTGATGGAAACATAGCTGTTTATTTCCCATCCTACGAGATAATGAAAGAAATTCTGAAAATCACAAAGTTTAACTTCCCAGTCATGGCCGAAGAAAAGCGGACAAAGATTCTGGATGTGCTACGGTTTTTGAGGGAAAACGGGAAATGCGTGATTTTCGGTGTGGCTAGGGGCAAAATAAGCGAAGGCGTCGACATGACCATGGAAGGGCGAAGCATGCTTTCAGCTGTCGTTATTGTCGGGTTGCCATACCCAAAGAAAACCGAGTTGCAAGAAGCGCTTTACAAGTATTTTATGGAAAAATTTGGAGAAAAAGCTATGGAATACGCCAATGAGATACCATGTTTAAATGCCTTGGCACAGTCTGCCGGAAGGCTCATACGAAGCCCAGAAGATAGGGGAATAATCATCCTTATGGATGGCCGCGCAGCTGGGAACTTTCGAAGAAAGCTTCCAAGAGATTGGAGGGAAGGAATGAAGCCGCACGCGAGCTTAGAGAAGATAATTAATGAAATAAGGAGCTTTTATGAAGTTCGGGATTAGACGAACCAGCGAAATGGCTGCTCTTCCTTTTTGCGTTCTTCCTTAATGGTTCTGATTATACCGAAAGATTCAAGTATTTTCTGTGTTTTTTCTGCAGCCAAATCCAGCCTTGACATGTCGACATTCAATTTAAGAAAATTATTCAACACGGATAACGCATAGCGTGTGGCATTAGCGTCAGGGTAAGTGCCTAAAGTTTCAACAAGAAGCGAAAAGCCCTTAAGTCCTTTAAGCCTCCCCAAGCCTATTAGAACCCCAGCGACGCCAAATATCTGACCAACCATAGTCTTGGCGCCAAGACTTAGAACTTCGTTTAAAGTTTCGGCATCCGTGGCTGCGCAATAAACTTGCGGCGTCGCCTTTGCCTCTTCGATTTTGAAGCCACCTAAAGTGATGATTAAGCGGCAGTCAAGCTCTTGTGCAAGGTCTAAAATGCGACCGCAGAGTTCATACTGTCCAAAAGTTGTTAAGGCCTGGGTGTTGCCATACCAAATTATTAGGTCGCGCCCACCGTCCTCCCTCTTACAGTAATACAGCTCGTTTATTGGGGAGCGGGCTCCACCAGTTTCTGTGGTTACAGCCAAGTCTTGGAAGGCGTCGGAGACAACCTCAGCGAAAAGTTTAGCCTTCAACTCGTGTATTAGATGCAATGCGGCGATGTTTGCTACAAACCCTATCCCTGGCAAGCCCTCAATTAAGATTGGGTCATTTAACTTTGGCTTTTCGTAGATTTGTATGTTGCAAACCATGCTTATGGCACTTCCAGAACGCGTTTAGGGGTGATTTAAAGAAAATGCGATATAAGTGTGTTTAGCTGATTCTGTTTAAGGTTGCAAGTTATGGCTTTCGAGGTTAAAGAGAAGGACTTACTTGCAAGAATTGGAAAATTAAAAACCAAAAGCGGCACTGTTGAGACGCCGCTTCTTTTTCCAGTGATAAACCCTGTTGTACAACCGATACCTCCACGGAAAATTAGGGAGATGGGCTTTGAAGCCCTAATAACAAACGCTTACATACTCCAAAAACACTTCCAAAACAAACCAGCAGAAGGAGGATTGCACAAATTCCTAGATTATGACGGTGTCATAATGACTGATTCTGGCGCCTACCAAATCCTCGTTTATGGAGACATAGAGGTAACTCCAAAAGAAATTATTGAATACCAAGAGCGCATCGGCACTGATATTGCCACGATACTTGACTTGCCAACAGGCTGGAAAGTTTCAGGAAAAGTTGCAGAAAGAACCGTGAAGGAGACGCTGAAGAGGGCTAAAGAACTTTTCAAGGTTAAAACTCGCGAAGACATTCTTTGGGTTGGACCAGTTCAAGGTGGAAAATACTTGGAGCTTGTTGCGGAGTCAGCCGTTGAGATGGGAAAGCTTCCGTTCCACATTTATGCTTTGGGAAGCCCAACAGAGGTTATGGAGCGCTATCGTTTCGACGTTCTTGTCGATATGATTATGACCGCGAAAATTAATTTGCCCATTGATAATCCTCTTCACCTATTCGGCGCTGGGCATCCAATGATGTTCTCGTTGGCTGTTGCGCTTGGATGCGACCTTTTTGATTCTGCTGCATACGCCATATACGCCAGAGAAAACCGTTACATGACGGAAGCGGGCACATGGAAGCTTAACGAACTTGAATATTTTCCATGTGCATGCCCAAAGTGCTCCACAAAAACACCGAAAGAAATCTTGGAAAAACCCAAGAAGGAGAGGGAAATGTTCCTTGCCGAACATAACCTTTATGTTTGCCTTTCGGAACTTAAGCGCATAAAACAAGCCATACGTTACGGTAAACTTTGGGAACATTTAGAGATGAGGGCGCATGGACACCCATCCCTTCTTCAAGCACTTAAAAGATTGAGGCTTTATGAAACATTTATCGAGAAACAAGCGCCTACCGTGAAGAAAAGCGGACTATTCTTCTGCAGTTCTTTGGGGCTTTCAAGACCAGAAGTTGTTAGACATAGGATGCGCATGGCTGAGCGCTATTCGAAACCAGAAGCGGCAAAAGCTCTCTTGCTTTTGCCCATGACGCAAGCAAAGCCATTCCACAAAGCTGAAGAAGTGAAAGAGACACTGAAACTTGTTGCAAATATGGGGCAAAGCGTAAAGGAAATTCACATCTGTGTTTACGCTGCTCCTTTTGGCGTCGTTCCAATAGAGCTCGATGAGGTTTACCCGCTTTCGCAGCATGAAACTGTTTTTCCGCCAGACAAGGAAATGAAGGAGTACGTGGCAAGCCAAGTTGGAGAGTATGTAAGACGCATGGATTATAAGGCGGTTTTGCTCCTTAATGACGAGGAAAATTGGGATAAAGCAATTTTGAATGTCTGCAGGAAAATTTGCCTTGAAAAGAATGTTAGGTTTAGGCATTTTAGCGCAAAGAAAAGGCGGGACAAAGCAGTTATAGCATGGCTTAAAGAAGTGTTAACAAAATGAGTGGGTGAGATTGATAGCGGCTGACCTGCACGTTCACACGAATTACTCGTTTGACGCCTCAATCCACCCAAAAACAATAGTTGAAAAGCTTTATGCACATCCATTCATAAAGGCAGTAGCAATAACAGACCACAACACGGTTGAAGGATACTATAAAGTTCGCGAATTAGCACGAGCATACCAAGACATTCTAATAATTCCGGGCGTCGAGGTGTCTACAACTGAAGGGGACCTAATAGTTTTAGGCGTTGAAGAGTTTCCGCCACAGCCTTGGACTGTTAGGGAAGTTATTGACTTTGCACAGCAAAATGGCGGTTTAGTGATTGTTGCCCATCCGTACAGGGCTTATGGTTTAGGCGATTCAGCTAAAGGCTATCCGGTTGACGCCATAGAAGTTTTAAACGGTGTTTCGTCGCCGGCTGTGAACAAGTTAGCTGAAAACTTGGCTAAAACGATGGGCTTGCCGGGCATTGCTGGAAGCGACGCACATTCTGTTGAGGAGTTGTGGACCGCCTACACAGAAGTTCAAGCTGCACTCGATGTTGACGAGGTTTTGAGGGCGATTAAAGGTGGGCTTGTTAGGGTTTCTTCTTCAGCTGGGAGGTCAATACATTTTTAAAATAGAAATATGCATGATTAGTGCGTTAGTCGGAATGAAAAGGATGAGTATGGTTGCAGATTAAATTTCTGGGCGGAACACGTGAAGTTGGCAGAATAGCCATAGCAGTAAAAACCGAAAAGAAACAAGTATTGCTAGACTGTGGAGTAATGCTAAACCATGAACCAGGTTTTCCCATGCACATACCGCCAAAGGAAGTTGACGCCATAATTTTGACGCACAGCCACCTAGACCATTCTGGAGCTGTACCAATATTTTACATTCACGGCAAAAAACTCCTATACACAAATAAGCTAAACCTCGAATTAACACAGCTCCTAATTTCAGATTTCATACACCTCTCAAGCTATTACTTGCCCTATGAATATCTCGAGTTAAGGTCAATGACGAGAAGCAACAAGCATCTAGATTTTGGCGTTGAAGAGGAAATAGGAGACATGAAAATCCAACTATTAAATGCTGGGCATACGCCTGGAAGTGCGCAAATACTAATAGAGGCTGATGGAAAAAGGCTCCTTTACACTGGAGACTTCAACACCATAGATACGAGGCTTCTGGAAGGGGCAAAAATGGACTATGAAGACTTGGATGCCGTAATAATTGAAAGCACATACGCGAATGAAGATCACCCAGAAAGACGGGAATTGGAGAGAAAATTTGTGGAAGAAGTAACAGACGTTGTTGAGAGGGGAGGAACTGTGCTTGTTCCAGCGTTCGGCGTTGGCAGATCGCAGGAAATAGCATGCATTCTAGCGGCACACCATTTTGAATATACTGTAACGATTGATGGGATGGCGCGGGAAGCAAGCAAAATCATGATGAACTATAAGGAGTTTTTGAGAGACCCAAAACTTTTTGTTGATGCCATGCACGCCGCCGACTGGGTTGAGGGATGGAGAGACAGAAGAAAAGCAACAAAAACGCCTGGCGTTATAATTGCGCCCGCGGGCATGCTTAAGGGCGGTCCAGCTGTTTTTTACATTTCGAAAGTTGGCAAAAAGTCTCAAAACGCAATTTTTCTTGTTAGCTATCAGATTCCCGGAACCCCTGGCAGAGAGCTTTTGGAGAAGGGAGTATGTTTAATTGATGGTAAAATGCGGAAAGTCAAGGCGAGGGTTGAGCATTTTGATTTTTCATCTCATTGTGGGGCAAGTCAACTTAAAGAGGCTGTGAAAAGCCTTGGTGGAAAACCAAAAATCTATGTGGTTCATGGTGCAGAGGGAAATTGCGAACTTTTCGCTAAGTGGGTTAGGAGCGAGCTTGAATTAGAAGCAGTTGCTCCAAGAGCTGGCGACGTTTTTGAGGTTTAAAGTGGGAATATGAAAATCGGGATATTACGTGTTGGCGAAGTAGACAGCGAAGTTGTAGAGAGGGTAGTTGAAAACTTGAGAATAGCCTTTCCAAAAGCAAAATGCGCATTGATAAGCGAAATTTTATCTGTTCCAAGCGAAGCCTACGACAAAGTGCGCGAGCAACATCGCTCAGACCTCATTTTAAGGCAAATACGTGCCTACGTGGAAAAAGTGAAGGTCTTTGACCGTGTTTTGGGAGTAACAGACATAGACATTTTTGTTCCAGAGTTAAATTTTGTTTTCGGAGAGGCTGAATGCCCCGGAAGGACTGCACTTATTTCGCTGTTTAGGCTTAAGCCTGAGTTTTACGGAGAAAAACAAAGCATGGAGCTTCTCGTTGAGCGCGCAACTAAAGAGGCTGTGCATGAGTTGGGGCACACGTTTGGTTTAACGCATTGTCTTAACCCTTTCTGTGTCATGTACTTTTCCAATTCCATTTTCGAAACCGACAGAAAGCAAAGTTTATTCTGTAACAAATGCCAAATGAAAATCAATAACATCTAACCATGTGTGGATGAAAAATTGAAAGCTGAGCCTAAGGCGAAAATTTTAACTTTAGCGCCCCTTCTCGCCAGTTTAATTTTCGGCGTTTTTTGCGCTTTTCTGCTTTTAACCTCCCCATTAGAAATTTACATAATTATACCCTTCGAGGAGGGTATTGGCTCTGTTGGCAACGCCGCCTATTTCGTTGCTCTAGTAGGGGTTGGTGCTGGATTCCTATACATCCTTGTTAAGAGAAAAAATCGGAGATTGATAAATTGGATTATCGGGTTCGCTTTAACAACCGCCTTCTTCACATTTTCGTACATGTACCTTTCAGCATTTTTCGCGAAATTCATAGTTTACAAAATGGACGCTTTGGTGCTGGCGTTGGCTGCTCTTATAACGTTTATGGGGGACTTTGCGATCTTTAGAAATAAAAGCACAGCAGCTAACGTGGCTATTTTGGGTTTGGGCGGAGCTTTAGGCGCCTTTCTGGGAATATCTATACCAACGCTCAGCACAGTGCTCATACTAAGCTTTTTAGCGGTTTATGATGCATTCGCCGTTTATCACGGACCCGTTGGCAAAATCGCCCACAGCGGCTTAGACCAGCTCAAGGGCTTAAGCTTCTATTTTAGGGACATCCAAATGGGTTTGGGAGACCTAACGTTTTATTCTATGCTTTCTGGGCACATGTTAAGTTTAGGCTTGAACTCTTGCATAGCCTCTATTGTGGGTATTTTGGCTGGTTGCCTCTTGACCTTCGAGATAGTGGAGGAGAATGAGATGTTTCCAGGACTGCCTTTTCCAATATTTTTTGGTTTAGCAGCTGGTTTTGCTGTGATGTCTGTTGGCTTTTAGGCTTTTGCCAGAACCAGGCGTGTTGAGTTTACGTCAACCTCGATTATTTTGCAGTTTTTGATAGTTTTAGTTTCGCCTAGAACATTTTTTAGTGTTATACTGTTGCTTTCCATTTTTGCGTAAATAACATCTTTGAAAACGGTCTTTCCATCAAGGATAACTGCGAATTCGCACATTGCCCTTTCACCTCTCAACGATAAATTGTGCTTAACCAAGTTATAAGTTTCGTCCCTTGCCTTTCACCATCCAAAATGAATCCTACATCTTTATTTTTAGTAAATAGTTATAATTCATGACCGTTATAGATTATACCTTCCTTAACCGCAATTTAACTCAAAGATGAAACAAATGCGGGGAAAAACTGGCAAGGCGCAAAACATTGATATATTCAAAGCCCTAACCGAAACCGCGGAAAAGGCGAAAAGGAAGCGTAGACAAGAACTCTTGGCACCGCTTAAAGTAAAAGAGTTTTTCGTCGAAGGAGAAGTATCCATAAACAAGCGAACATGCAAAGGCGTGGAATGCAAACTCTGCATTAAGGCTTGTCCAACAAATGCTCTATACTGGAAAAGCGGCGAGGTAGGCATAACAGAAGAACTTTGCATATACTGCGGCGCATGCGTCATAAACTGTATCGTAGACGACTGCATCAAAGTCACGCGTAAAAGAGATAACGGCGAAACAGAAAAATTCAGCACACCAAGATCCTATACAATGCTGGAAAACGCTATAAACGCAAAAAAACGCCGAGAAAGAGTTAAGGCAATATTCCCAACAACAGAGAAATACTTGAAACTCTACAAGTCACATATGATTTCTCCATAATTTTGGTTGTGAAAACGGCCAATAGTGACCCTCCCCCTCTAGATTTTAAACTTGCTCTCGATGCAAATTAGGTTCGAAGGCTAAACAAAACTTGAAATTGGTTGTTAATTTCTACATAAATTGTAAGTCACGGCATGAACTTCTTTCATTTTCCCAGAGATTCTATATAACAACTCACAGTTATTTGAAACTGATCTTAAAATTCTCAAATAAAGTGTTTCCGTTTTATTTGAAAGAAGTTTTCAACTTAATACATGCAGCTTATTTAAATTTCCGAACAGAATGGAAACATTTTAGAATAAAAAAGCCTAATCTTCAGACACGCCGGGATGGCGGAGTGGATAACGCGCAGGCCTTGAGAGCCTGTGGCCCTTTTGGGCCGCGTGGGTTCGAATCCCACTCCCGGCGCCATAGAGTATACTACTATTTTACAGATGTTTGCTTCATAAAAAATGGTAGAGATTTGAATTTTGATTTTATGCTATGCCCAACAAGTGTAGTAGGTTGTTGTTTGCGATTAACACTGCGAACAGTGATGCCACAAGCGACATGACTGTTATCATCGTGTTTAATGATGGCCCAGCAGTGTCCTTGAACGGGTCGCCTACGGTGTCGCCTACAACCGCTGCTTTGTGGGCTTCTGAGCCTTTTCCGCCGTGCTCTCCAGATTCTATTAGCTTTTTAGCGTTGTCCCATAAGCCTCCAGCGTTAGCCATAAGCAAAGCAAAGAGCAAGCCAGAGAATATTGTTCCAGCCAAGTATCCGCCTAGGGCTTCGATGCCGCCGACGAAACCGACAATTAGCGTTACTCCGATGGCTACTATGCTTGCTGGCATAAGCTCCTTCAATGCACCAACAGTCGCGATGTCAACGCAACGGGCATAATCTGGTTTTACGCCTTCCTTCCCTTCTCTTAAGCCTGGAATTTCGTTAAATTGTCGCCTAATTTCTTCAATCATACGGAAGGCGTTTCTACCAACGCCGAGCATTACCATAGCTGAGAATACCGCTGGCATGGCTATGCCGATTAATGCGCCCAACAAAACCAGCGGGTTCATGAGGTTAAATGATGGGTTTACTCCAGCGCTTTGGGCTCTTTCTTGGAATGCCGCCAATAAGGCGATCACTGTTAGTCCTGCCGCGCCTATAGCGAACCCCTTTGTTATCGCTTTGGCTGTGTTTCCAGCAGCGTCCATTTCATCTGTCACTTTTATCACATCTTCGCTTAGTCCTGCTTGCATTGCTATGCCTCTTGAGTTATCAACTATTGGACCGTAAGCATCATTTGAAACTATCAGACCAACTATCGAGAGCATGCCAACCGCAGCCATGCCGATGCCGTACAAGGCGAATTTGGCGCCGAGTGGTAGGCACAACATGTAAGCAACTGCTGATGCTACGCCGATTCCTATGAGTGGTGGGAAGACGCTGTGCAAGCCGTATGAAAAGCCAGTTATAATGTTTGTCGCCGTGCCAGTTAGCGATGCTTCAGCCGTTTTCTTAACTGGTGGTTTATCTTCAGACGTAAAATAGTCGGATGTCATACCGATTATTACGCCTGCTATTAGGCCTACTATTGTTGCACCCCATATCCTATAATCGTATTCCAGATATGTAGACGCTATGAAGGTTAGAATTGCGAAGATTATACATGTTATGTATGTGCCCATATTAAGGGCTCTTCCAGGGTTACCTTGTCTACCAACCCTGACCGTTAATGCGCCTAGAACCGCGGCTATTATACCCAAACCGGCAAAAACAAGCGGGATTATCGTATACGTTCCTATGGAACCAGAAATTAGCAGGTCTATTGCCTCTCCTAAAATCATTACCGCCACTATGCTTGCCACGTAAGAGTCGAACAAGTCTGCGCCCATTCCAGCAACGTCGCCAACGTTGTCGCCAACGTTGTCCGCGATTACCGCTGGGTTTCTTGGGTCATCTTCTGGAATTCCAAGTTCCACCTTGCCGACAAGGTCTGCGCTTATGTCAGCTGTTTTTGTGTAAATTCCTCCGCCTGCCTTGGCGAAAAGTGCGAGTGAGCTTGCGCCGAAGCTGTAGCCCAAAACTATTTCGGGCTCTCCAGTAATCCAGTAAACAATGCTTATTCCAAGCAAGCCTAAACCCACAACGGCTAATCCCATCACTGCTCCGCCGCGAAAGCCTATCGGGAAAGCCTTGTTCAGTCCTTCTCGTGATGCGCTTGCGGCTTTGAGGTTGGCTTTGGTCGCCACGTTTAAGCCTAAGTATCCAGCCATGGCTGAGCAAAAAGAGCCGAAAACATACGCGAATGTCAACTGAATATTTCTTAATGGATCAGCATCTGCAGTCCATATTGGTGTTGGCAAGAATATGCATAGTAGCACCGCCACAACAACCACGAACATTGCCAGCGTCGTGTATTCGCGTCTAAGAAATGCGTCTGCACCCTCTTTTATTGCAGCGGCAATTTCTTGCATGCGTTTTGTTCCGCTGTCCTGTTTTTCCACGTAGTAGTAGAAGTAGATTCCGACGAGGATTGATATTAAAGCGGATATTGGAGCTATGAGCCATATCATGTTTTTCTTCCTCCGTTTAGCGTTCGCTTCTATGTTTAAACGTCTGTAGTTTTAACAAAATTGCTTATAAACTTATTTGCCAACAGCCAGTTTTTAATGAGAAAAAGATATAACCAAAGAGACTCCACAGAATAGAGACTATATTAAACTAGTTGGGGTGGGAAAAACGTCGAAGCCTTGGCATGCAATGGAAATTGAAGAGGTTATGAAGGCTCTGAACACTTCGGAGAACGGCTTAACCCGAGAAGAAGTGCAAAAGCGTCTACAGGAATATGGGCCGAACGAGTTGAAGGAGGAAAAGCGAAAATCGCCAATAATGCTTTTCCTAGAGCAGTTTGCCGACATACTCATAATAATACTGTTAATAGCCATGTTCCTTTCCATAGGCATAGCCATAATCCAAAACTCCATGGAGGAAATCTACGAAGCAATCGTGATTTTCGCCATAGTCATAGCAAGCGCTGGACTAGGATTCGTTGAGGAATACCGTTCGGAAAAGGCCATAGAAGCCTTAAAAAAGATGACTGCGCCGACAGCAATGGTTCTCCGTGATGGAAAAGAGGTTAAGGTTCAAGCAAGTGAGATTGTACCAGGCGACATAATACTATTATATACAGGCGATAAGGTTCCAGCGGATGGGCGGCTTATAGAGGCAGTCAACCTAAAGATGGACGAGGCGCCTTTAACTGGAGAATCCACGCCAGTAAATAAGGATGTTAACCCGCTGCCAGAAAACGTTGGGCTTTCAGACAGAGCGAACATGGTTTTTACTGGAACAGCCGTAGTTTATGGTCGCGGAAAAGCCGTTGTAACAGCGACTGGAATGAGCACGGAATTTGGGAAAATAGCCAAAATGGTTCAAGTAACAGAGGAAGAGGAAACTCCACTCGAAAAGCGGATGGCTTCTGTTGGAAAATGGCTTGGAATTCTATGCGTTGCCATCTGCCTACTAGTGGCAGCTGTCGGAATAATCGTGAAGGGAGAAGACATTCTACACATGGTTATGTGGGGCGTAAGCCTAGCTGTGGCAGCTGTGCCAGAAGCCCTACCAGCAATAGTGACTGGAGCTTTGGCAGTTGGCGTTTACAGAATGGCAAAAGTCAACAGCATCGTTAGAAAACTTCCAGCCGTTGAAACCCTTGGATGCACGAGCGTTATATGCGCTGATAAGACTGGAACGATGACTAAAGGCGAGATGACAGTACAGCGCATATACATAAATGATAAGTTGATAAAAGTTTCTGGAGTTGGCTACCAACCAGAGGGCGAATTCATTTTTGAAGACAAGAAAATTGACCCAGCAAAAGAGGATGAACTTGTCACGTTATTAAAAATTGCAACTTTATGTAATGATGCAAAGCTGGAGAAAGCTGGCGACAGATGGACTATTAAAGGAGATCCAACGGAAGGAGCATTAGTTGTGGCTGCTGCAAAGGCGGGTTTGTGGAAAGAGGAGCTTGAAAAGGAAACCCCACGAATAGGTGAAGTTCCATTTTCTTCTGAAAGGAAACGCATGACAACCGTTCATTTGGCTTCTGGAAAAAGAAAAATAGCTTTCGTAAAAGGTGCGCCAGAAATAGTTTTGGAAAAATGCACGAAAATCTTGAAAAATGGAAAGATACGGAAAATAACGGAAGAGGACAAAACAAAAATACTTAAGATTAACGAGGCAATGGCAAAGCAAGCGCTACGCAATTTGGGCTTCGCTTTTAAGGAACTACCAGAATCAACAACAAAATTTGACGAAAAAATCGAGAACGACTTAACTTTTGTTGGAATCATGGGAATGATTGACCCACCACGCGAAGAAGTGAAAGAAGCAATCTACATATGCAAAAAGGCTGGAATCCGCGTTGTAATGGTTACTGGAGACCACAAACTAACAGCTGTCGCAGTAGCCAAGGAGCTTAACCTACTCGGCGAAAACGAGGAAGAAGGAAAGGTTTTGACCGGCACGGACATGGACAAGCTAAGCGACGAACAGCTAACCGAAATTGTTGAAAACATAGTGATTTACGCTAGGGTTTCGCCAGAACACAAAATGCGAATTGTGAAGGCTTGGAAAGCGAAGGGATACGTCGTTGCCATGACAGGCGACGGCGTTAACGACGCTCCAGCGCTCAAGCTATCGGACATAGGCGTTGCAATGGGAATAACTGGAACAGAAGTGACGAAGGAAGCTTCGGACATGGTTCTGGCTGACGACAACTTCGCATCCATAGTTAAAGCGGTCAGGGAGGGACGCGAAATCTACGACAACATAAAGAAGTATTTGACATATCTGCTGCGTTGCAACATAATGGAAATCCTCGTAATGTTCATAGTCATGATAACATGTCCAGCAGCAGAGTTTACGTTGGGCGAGGGGATGGAGCCTCCAGCAATAGCCCTAACAACAATACAAATCCTATGGGTAAACTTGACGACTGACGGTTTGCCGGCACTAGCCTTAGGAGTTGACCCAGGCGACCCAGACCTTATGGAGAGAAAGCCGAGAGACCCGAAAGAAAGCGTGTTCACAAAAGACGTCAAAGTATACTTGACTGCAATCCCGATACTGATGACGGCATTGCTGATTTTTGGCTATTACATGTTCCTCCCATGGAAAAATCCCGATCAACTGATGGAGGCGCGGACACAACTGTTTACGGCTATGGTGCTGATGGAACTAGTTAACGCATTATCGGCAAGGTCGCTGAAGCATACAATTTTTAAGGTGGGTGTCTTCAAGAACAAGTTCCTTTGGCTTGCAATACTGTCTTCGCTTGGTCTCCAGCTAATAGTACTCTACACACCACAGCTTCAGACGCTGTTTGATGTGAGAACTCCGGAACTCATAGACTGGGCAGTGGCTCTAGCGTTCGCGGCAATAACATTCGCCGTTCTAGAGTTAGGAAAGTACATTGCAAGTAAAAAGCGGAAATCCTAGCAAGAAAGCCTTATATCCACATCCTTTTTATACGAACAACTTTCGCAGCAAGAGAGATGGAAGATATGAGTGAAAAAACTGCAAATCCAGCCCCCCTTGGACTTTTAGGCTTCGGAATGACAACAGTCCTACTAAACTTTGTTCACAACGCTCAACTTGGACCGCTAGACACGATGATTTTGGCTATGGGAATAGCCTACGGCGGACTAGCCCAAGTAATAGCTGGCATAATGGAGTACAAGAAGGGCAACACATTCGGAACAGTAGCGTTCACATCCTACGGCTTGTTCTGGTGGTCATTTGTAACCTTAACGCTGCTACCAAAAATCACGTTTTTCTACGGGCTTGCTGCGCCTTCATACGAAGCCCAAGCAGCATACTTCTTCATGTGGGGCTTATTCACACTGGCAATGTTTTTTGGTACATTGAAAACAAACCGCGCACTGCAATTTGTATTCATAAGCCTAGCAACACTATTCTTCCTACTTACGGCAAAATCAGCGCTGCTAGCATACACGCCAATGACAGCAGTAGACCTTGAGCTTTTTACACGCATAATAGGCGTTGAAGGAGTAATCTGCGGATTAAGCGCCGTCTACCTAGCCATCGCAGAGGTGCTAAACGAAACCCATGGAAAGACAGTTCTGCCAATTTGCCCAACAACCTAAAATCATCCTTTACTTTTCTCCTTTTTCATCCAAAAAGATTTATATCCGCGTTAAAATCTTCTCCAAAACTTCATGAAGGTTTGAAAAATGGCGGAAACAAGTTTGCCATTCAATGAAAAAATATTCCCAGGAAAAACTTTGAGGGAAGAATGGGAAAAATCCATACAGAACCCAGAAGAATTCTGGGCAGAAAAAGCAAAAGTAATAGACTGGTTTAAGACATGGAACAAGGTGCTTGACGACTCTAACCCGCCATTTTACAAGTGGTTTCCGGGCGGTATTCTAAACGTCTGCTACAACGCCGTAGATAGACACGTTAAAACTCACAAAAAGAACATGCTGGCATACATTTGGGAAGGCGAACCAGGCGATATAAAAACCTACACTTACTACCAGCTTTACAGAGAAGTAAACAAACTCGCGAAAACACTCAAAAATTTTGGTGTCAAAAAAGGTGACAGAGTCGCAATATATTTGCCAATGATTCCCGAACTTCCAATAACAATGCTCGCAACAGCAAGAATAGGCGCAATCCACGCGGTAGTTTTCTCTGGATTCAGCGCCGAGGCCCTCTCAGATAGAATAAAAGACTGTGAAGCAAAAGTTTTGGTAACGGCTGACGGCGCATATAGACGTGGAAAAACTGTACAGTTGAAGGAAACTGCTGACCGCGCTTTGGCTAACACTCCAAGCATAGAAAAGGTGATTGTCGTAAAGCGCACTGGACAGCAAGTGCCAATGAAAGAAGGAAGAGACTACTGGTACCACGAGTTAATGGAAAAAGTTGAACAGAACGCTTATGTCCCGCCAGAACCAATGGAGGCAACAGAACCACTGTTCATACTCTACACTTCTGGAACAACAGGAAAGCCAAAGGGCGTACAGCACGGAACAGGAGGCTACCTGGTTTGGGCTTACTGGACACTAAAGTGGGGATTCAACCCAAACGAAAGCGACATATGGTGGTGCACAGCCGACATTGGATGGATTACGGGACACACATACAACGTTTACGCACCACTAACCATGGGGATAACGTCATTCCTCTTCGAGGGAACACCAGACTATCCAGCCCAAGACAGGTGGTGGGACATAATTGAAAGGCACGGTATAACAATATTGTATACAACGCCGACGGCGATAAGGATGTTCATGCGATTTGGAGAGGAATGGGTCAACAAACACGACTTAAGCACGCTTAGGCTTTTGGGAAGCGTCGGCGAGCCAATAAACCCAGAAGCATGGCGATGGTACTTCCGCGTAATAGGGAAGGAAAAACTCCCCATAATAGACACGTGGTGGCAAACAGAAACAGGCGGCTTCATGATAGCCCCGACGCCAGGAATAGAGCTGGTGCCGCTAAAACCAGGCTCAGCAACATTTCCGCTTCCAAGCGTAAAAGCAGAAGTTTACGACGAAAAGGGACAGCCAACACCAACAGGTGTAAAAGGATTCCTGGTAATCAAAACCCCATGGCCTGGAATGCTCGAAACGTTATGGAAAGACCCGGAAAGGTACAAGCAAACATACTTTGGAAGATTTCAAAACGTCTACTATACTGGCGACTACGCAGTAAAGGACCCAGAAGGCTACTTCTGGCTATTGGGAAGGGCGGACGAAGTTCTCAAGGTTGCCGGTCACAGGATAGGCACGGCGGAACTTGAAAGCGCCTTGGTTTCGCATCCAGCAATCTCGGAAGCAGCGGTAATGGGCAAAGAAGACCCTGTTAAAGGCGAGGTTCCAGTAGCCTTTGTCGTGTTAAGAAGCGGTCATACACCATCTGACGAGTTGAGAACCCAGCTTGTACAGCACGTTAGAACAACGATAGGGCCAATAGCGACACCAGAAGCCATAGTTTTCGTTAATAGGCTGCCAAAAACAAGAAGCGGCAAAATCATGCGGAGACTTTTGAAGGCGGTGTTATCTGGAGCATCCTTAGGAGACGTTTCAACATTGGAGGATGAAGCCTCGATAGAGGAGATAAAATCCGCTTACGAAGAAATAAGGAAACAATTACAGCAAAAATGACTTTCCATTTCTTTTTTGATTTTAAGTTAGGTTAAGCGTTGCCTTAACAAGGTCTTCGCCATAGGGTTCCATATGGAAACCTCTCTTCGTGCATATATGAATCATTCTGGAGTTGTTTGTCGAAACAATGCCATACATGGTTCTTAATCCCATTTCTTTGCAAATCTCAATGATATAATCTACAAGCTTTGAGCCGAGACCAAGCCCCTGCCACTGGTCGCCCACAATCACGGCAAATTCTCCGCAGCTTCGTCCAGGCTCCGAAATTGCCCTTACAACACCTATTATTTGCCTCTTCTCTCCTTGAACCTCGGCAACAATGGCAATTTCACGGTCATAGTCCAAATTGCAGTATCTAGTTAGGGTTTCGTGTGGCATTTCTTTAATAACCTGGAAAAATCGCAGTCGCATGGTTTCTTCTGAAAGGGACTTGAAAAGCTCGGCAAGGAGAACTTCATCTTCTGGTTTTATTGGTCTTAGTACTACGCAAACCCCGTTTTTCAGCTTGCACTCGATGATATACTTTCTTGGGTAAGGCGCTATAACCAGGTGTTCATGCGCTTGAATGCCACGTGTAATCCTTTCAGAGTCTATTACTATGCGAGCGTCAACAGCCACAGCGTTACTTCCATCAAAAATTAATGGGTTTACGTCTATCTCCTTTATTTCTGGAAAATCTATCACTAGTTGTGAAAACTTCACCAAAATTTCTTCGAGAACTTTTGCGCCGGACTGAAACTCGCTTGTCAAGCGAGAATATACCGCAGTTCTCTCCATAAGGCGTCTTGCAAGAACCACATTTAAGGGCGGAAAACCAATGCTTATGTCTTTTGCTACTTCCGCCGCTATGCCGCCCATTCCGAAGGCTATAACCGAGCCAAACTGTGAATCCCTCTTTACGCCTATTAAAAGCTCATAGCCTCTCTTCTGAATCATAGGTTGGATGACGACGCCTTGAAATTGGGCTCCCGGACTGTATTTTTTAACTCTTTCAATCAGCTCGTTAAAGAACGTTTTTACTTCTGCTGGAGACCAAACGTTTAGGATTACTCCCTCGGCTCTTGACTTGTGGGTTATCTGAGGTGAAACAGCCTTCATAACCACTGGATACCCAACTTGAGAAGCAGCAACCTCCGCCTCTTCCGAAGTTTTTGCAAACAAAGTCTTTACCGTAGGGATTTTGTAGGCTTCAAGAAACTGTAGGGACTCGTAAACGTTCAGAATTTGCCTTCCCTCTTCAAAAGCTTTTTTCAAAACTTCTTTGAGAAAAGCTGGAATAGAAAATTCTATTGGGAGCTCTTCTGGAGTCTGATATAGAAGTTCAAGGTTCTGTGTGTAACTGTACATGTACATGAAGGTGGAGACTGCTTGCTCTGGAGTTGTGAATGCTGGAATGCGATTTTTCTGCAACATGCGCCTAGCCATTCGGCAGCCATTCTCGCCGAGAAGCGAAGCCAAGATGGGTTTTGAAGTTCTTTTGGAAGCCTCAACAATTATCCTAGCAATTGTCATAGGGTCTGTTGCCCCTTGAGGAGTGTAAATAATTAAGAAGCCGTCGCTTTTCGGGTCTTGTAGGCAAATTTCGATAACTTTTTTGAATCTTTCTGGTGTAGCTTCTTCAAAAATGTCGATGGGGTTGGATATGCTGCAGTATGGCGGCAAAACCTCTTTTAAAGCCTTAACTGTTTCGTTGCTCAAACTCGCGAGTTTTCCGCCCTTAGCAATTAGCGTATCTGTCGCGATTATTCCAGGTCCACCAGCATTCGTTATTATTGTGAGGCTTGGACCTTTCGGGTTTGGCTGCATCGCCAACGCCTCTGCACAGTTGAAGAGGTCGCTTAATGCTTCCACACGGACGATCCCAGCACGTCTAAAAGCAGCATCATAAACAGCGTCGTCTCCGCACAGCTCACCAGTATGAGAAAATGTTGCCTCTACGCTCTCACTGAAGCGCCCAGCCTTCACAACAACAATTGGTTTTGCTCTCGCGAAGCCCCTTGCCGCGCTCATAAATTTCCGCGCATTTTTTATACATTCGAGATAAAGCACTATGCTTCTTGTTTGAGCATCTGCACCGAAATAGTCTATTAGGTCTCCAAGGTCAACGTCAAGCATCGATCCTGTAGACACAACTGCGCTGAAGCCTATATGTGCATCAGAAGCCCAGTCTAGGGCGGATGCGCATAGAGCTGCGCTCTGCGATATGAAAGCTATTTTTCCTGGAAGTGCAGCTTTGTTCGCAAAGGTTGCGTTTAACCCTATTTTTGGACGCATGACTCCAAAACTGTTTGGTCCAATCACACGCATTCCATACTCGTTTTTGCATTTTAGAATCTGCCTTTCAATTGCATCTCCGTCCTTTCCGGTCTCCCTGTATATGGCTGATATTATGATTGCTCCTGAAACCCCAGCTTTCCCGCATTCTTCCATTATTTGGGGGATTGTGTGTGCTGGAGTTGCGATTATCGCAAGATCTACGCGCCAAGGAATCTTTAAAATGCTTGGGTAGGCTTTTATTCCCTGCACGGTGGATTTGAAGGGGTTGACGGGATAGACAACGCCTTGATAACCGACACCAACAAGGTTTCGTAGAAGTCTGGCACCTACAGAACCCTCTTTGTCGCTTGCGCCTATAACTGCAACACTTTTTGGATTAAAAATTTTGTCGAGATTTTCTGTACCCACCCTTAACAGTTCCTCCCTCCAAAGAAAACACTTTCACAATGTAGTATATACACACATATTTTTTAATATTCTGAAAAATGTTGCGCCTCGCCTATTCAGCGTGAACTTCACGGGTAAAATCTTCTTATTGTTCTCGGGAATGGTATGGCGTCTATTATGTTTTCGAGGTCAAGCATCCATGTTAAGAGTCTCTCCAAACCCATTCCGAAGCCAACGTGCGGAACAGTGCCATAACGCCGCAGGTCAATGTACCAATCATAATCCTCTTCTCTTAATCCCATTTCCCTTATTCTCGCAATTAAAATGTCCTTGTCATCTTCTCTTGCGCCGCCCGTTGAGATTTCTCCTATGCGTGGGACAAGTATGTCTGTGGATAATGCTATTTCTGGCTTGTCCCTACGTGTTTTGCAGTAGAAAGCCTTTATTTGTTTTGGATAATCGTATATGAAGAAGGGTTGTCCAAACTCTTCAGCTATAGCCTTTTCTTCATCGTAACCCATGTCTTCGCCCCACTTTATTGGGAAGCCCTTCGCGTTCAACCTTTTAATAGCCTCCGTGTACGTTATTCTCGGGAGCGGCGTTTTTATGGAGATAAGCTTTGAAACGTCTGCGCCTAACTCTTCAATTTCCTTTTTGCATCTTTCGGCTGCGCCGTGGCAAATGTAGGCTAGGAGCTCTTCTTCCAAACGCATAAGGTCGTCCATGTCCGCGAATGCTTGTTCAGCCTCTATGTGCCAGTATTCTGTCAGATGTCTTATGGTTCTACTTTTTTCAGCCCTAAAGGATGGTGCAACGCAATACACTTTTTCAAGGGAGTAAATCAAAACTTCAAGGTAAAGCTGGGCGCTTTGCGTCAAATACAAGTTTCTGTCAAAATATTTTAAGCCGAAAAGCGTTGAGCCGCCCTCGCATGCGCTTGTTATAAACATTGGCGGTGAAACTTCAATGAAATCGGACTGTCTGAAGAAATCGTGTGTAAGCCTCAAAACTTCGCTTCGCACCTTCATTATTAAGTTCATGCGTCGGCTGCGAAGCCAAAGATGGCGGACATCACGCAGAAATTCCTCGCTCTTATCTTTCGTTATTGGGAAAATTTCAGCCAACCCAACTATCGAAAGTTTTTCAACAGAAATCTCATAACCTCCAGGGGCGCGTTTGTCCTGTTTAACCGTGCCCTCTAATGTCAGTGAAGATTCTATTGTTATTTTTTTGGCGTTCTCCCATGCAGAAGTTTCTTTTTTAATTGTGCATTGGATTATGTCAGTTGCGTCGCGTACAACAAGGAAAATTGTTTGTTTTTCTTCGCGTTTGCGGTAAACCCATCCTCTTATTGCCACTTTCTTACCTACATATTTTCCTTCTAAGATTTTCTGTATCGAAACAAGCTCCATGCGCATCGGTCTCTTTTCTGTTTTAGACAGCCTAGAGCCTATTTGTAGGTTAAAGATTTAAGCATAAATAAATGTGTAGCGCCAACGCACAACTCTTAAATCTCTGGGATTTATGCGATATAAACGAAGAATAATGCAAAACCCCTTAGAAAAAAGCCATAAATTGAGGGTTCTTAAACTTTCAACAATCGCCATATCAAGCGTTGTTATTGTTGAAATTGTTTTAGGCTTAACAGTTTCTAGCTTAGCCATCCTAAGCGATGGGCTCCATGCGCTACTTGACGCGTTAGCCACTTTCGGGCTTTTCTTTGCAACACGTGAAGCCTCAAAGCCACCAGACGCTGAACACACCTACGGGCATGAAAAATTTGAATCTCTAGGCGGACTTGCCGGCGGCATGGTTCTTATTGGAACGGCGTTATGGATAATGTACGAGGCTGTAGAGCGAATAATTGGAAATCAGCCATACCTAAATTTGGAATTCGAGCTTGCAGGCTTCTTTGCGATAGGATACACCTTCTGCATAGACCTCGTCAGAGTTAGACTATTCTCAAAGGCCATTCACGCAGAAAGCTCCACGGTAAAAGTTGGATTCTACCACGCCATCGCAGATTTAGCCTCAACCATAATCGCACTGATTGGATTTGGACTTGCAACACAAGGAATTTACAATGGAGACGCCTTAGCCTCGATGTTCCTAAGCGCACTACTGGTCTATCTAAGCGTGAAGACTATTTGGAGCAGCGGAATGGAGCTGAGCGACGCCGTCTCAAAAGACATTGTTGAGAAGGTACGCAAAGAAGTTTTGGGGACAAGCGGTGTTTGCGAATGTGAAGGACTAAGGGTTAGAAGAGTTGGCGCAAAAACTTTCATCGAAGCCACGGTGAAGGTTCCAGAGGGCATGAGTCTCGAAGAGGCACATACGTTGGCATCAAAAATTGAAGAAAACATTAAGGGCTCCATCGGCGAAGCTGAAATGACAATTCACGTTGAACCTTTAAGGGAGAAAATCAAAACCGAAAGCCTTGTGGAAAAGTTGGCGTCAGAAGTGGAAGGCGTCAAGGAAACGCATAAAATAAGTGCGGTGCGAATGGATGGGAGACTTTACATAACTCTACATGCAAGAGTTAACTCGAAACTTTCAGTGAAAGAAGCTCATGAGATAGCTGAAAAAATTGAGGACAAAATAGATGGTGAAATAAGCGAGGTTGAAAACGTAACAGTCCACATAGAACCCTACAGCACAAAAAAGGGCAAGACACTAGAAGTCAGTGAGAAGGAAATTAGAAAAATAATCGATGAAGCAATGAAGGAGTTTCCACAAGCTTTGCGATGCAAGAGAATAGTGACGTATGTTGCTGACAATAGACGTTACATAAGCATAGACTGTAGTTTCTCAAAGCAAATCTCAATAGAAGAGGCGCATAAAATTGCTTCAAAAATAGAAAGGAACGTGAAAAAACACTTTAGAGAAGCAACAGTAACTGTTCACACAGAACCAGATTAATAGCTTTAAACGCACTTTTGCTCCTTAATTATTTTCAAAATTTCTCTATGCACATGCTCAACTGGTTTATCCGCATCTAGTATTTTCCAATTGTCTACAAAGGCTAGTGTGAGCGCCTTAAGCCTAATCTTTTTAAGCTCTTCTAAACTTTCAAACATTTCACGCCTCTTGCGCGACTGTAATATTCGCCTGTAGGCTTCCAGTGGGCTTACGTCCAAGAAGATCATAAAGTTTGATGTTGGTACCCACAAGGCGAAAAAGTGGTAGGCAATTCTATGCAGTGGTGATGGCAGATAAGCCGTTCCCATGAGATATCTGACGAAGATTACGTAATCGTATTTGCGCCATGAATAAAGCATTATTGAACGCAACACGTCGAGCATGTAAAAAATTGCAGAAGCAAAGTGAGCACTCTTTCCATGCCGATAAAGGAACTGCCTAGCCTTTACTCCGAAAAAATTATCACTTGACGGATGAACGCGGAGAAAAACCGACTTTTTAGATGTCTTCAAAAAATTATGGAGCATAACCGCTTGGGTGCTCTTGCCAGATGCGTCAAGTCCGTCGATAACTAAGAAAACCAATTAAACAGCCCATCCCAAGAGCACAAGCATTAAAACGCTGAAAGTTGGAACTGTCAGGTTGTCAAAACCCAGTGGTGAAATGCCTTCAACAACTGTTGCAACTAAAGCAACAACAACAGCGCTGAAAAGTTTGTCGAAGAAGGAGAAATTATAAAGTATTGAAAAGAAGGCTAGGCTCAGAGCGTAGCTGGAAAAACTGAAAAGGAACATTGCAACCGAACCTTCAACACTTTTGTTCGCTAAAAGCCTAAACTTTGTTTTGCCACACCTTTCTCCGATAATTGAGGCGAAGGCGTCACCATAAGCCATTGGCAAGATGCCAGCAGCCATAACATAGGGCTTTGAAGCAAAGAAAAAAGCCAGAACAGTGTATGAAAACGCGTAAAAAACAAGTCCTAGACTGTGTCCTTCCTCGGTTATGCCCACGAGACCTTTCATTTTCTCGCTTGCAGATTTGAGCGGAGAGTAAGGCGAAGCAAAAAATGTTACAAGTATGAATGGCGCCGCAACAAGTGTTGGGTAAATATTCGATGTGAAAAGTGGAATTACGAAGGGCAAGTTTCCGATCATCACATGGAGAAACTTGCGAGAAGCCTTACGTGATACATGCATGAAATCATTCAGTTTGCTAGAGATGACAATTACAAGCACAATGTAAGCATAGCACATAGCCATCAGAAGGACGTTCCACAAAACTTCATCAAACATTAACTCACCCCAAAGCGCCGACAAGAAAAGCCAAAAGCCCAGCAACAAACCATAGAAGAACAGCGTCCTTGATTTTCCTCGCGTTTTCTCTAGAATAATCTCGCAGAAGCATGGTTGAAGACACTAAAAGCCCAAAGTCAGTAACCGCCACAAGAGGTATAAACCAGAAAGATATTGACATCAAAAGCGGAGGCAAAGGACTTAAAGCAACAGCAGAAACATAGAACAAGGAGGCTGCCCACGCCGCCTTTCTCGCGCCATAACGCACAGCCAAAGTTTTTACCCCTTTAGCCTCGTCTCCTTGAACGTCAACAATTCCCTTTGTTATTTCTCTGCCGGTGTTTGACAAGAAAACCATGGAAACAAAAACCAAAACATTAAACATAACCTCTCCGGTAACTGCCAAACTTCCATAAATGAAGGGAATCGCAACACAAGTACTAACCAAAAAGTTGCCCGGCAATCCGCTTCGCTTACCAACAGTAGTATAAGTCACAAAAATTATCCACGCCAACAAGGCTGTGAAAAAGCACGCGTAATTTGTCAGATAAGCAGACGCAAAGCCTATAATGGTTAAAACAGATGCGAAGATCAACGCCTCTTTTGGTTTTACTGTACCACTTGGAATTGGGCGGTTAGGCTCGTTTACGGCGTCGATTTCCCTATCGTAATAGTCGTTTATGGCCATCGAAGCCGCAGTCAACATAAAACCAGCAACGAAGCCGCAGGCAAGCATTTGCCACTTGCCATCTAAAACATGCGGGTTCGCAAGAGCAGCGCCAACAATTACAGCGAAGCCCATCATTAAACAGTTGACTGGACGTATCAAACGCAAATAACCGCTGATTTTCTTCATTGCATCAAGCCTTTGCATAACCATAAGCCAGCCTCAAAGTTATAAAATTCACTTTTTGATTAGAAAGTTTAATACGTTTAATGATTTATCCATTAATGAAGTTTGTAGGGTGCAAACTTTTGAATGACAATTACGCTTCGGAAAGACTGAGAGTAATTATTCCTGTTGGTGGAAAAGCGAAGCGCTTGTTACCGTTAACTGCGGAAACAAGCAAGGCTTGCCTGCGTATCCTAAACAGGCCATTGATAGAATTCTCTTTGCTGTCTCTTGCGCGTCAAGGCATAAGAAACTTCATTTTCGGAGTGAAAGGCTACACAAACTATAGGGACTTGCACGACTATTTCGAGTCTGGATATGGGTTTTCCGCAAGATACGGAATAAAGCCACGCGTCCACATAAAATACCAGCCAAACGTGGAGGATTATGGTAGCGCAGACTCAGCCAGAATAAACATGGAATACTACAATGTTAAAGACCCGGTTTTCGCGGTTCAAGGCGACAACATTTTCGATGTGAACTTGAAAGAACTTGTGGAGTTCCATCAGAAAAAGGGAGCTGTAATGACGATAGCGCTGAGGGAGGTTGAAGATGTTGAGGGCTATGGAATAGCGGACGTAGACAAGGACATGCGCATTTCACGTTTTGTGGAAAAGCCAACGCCGAAGGAGGCTCCTTCAAACTTGGCGAACACAGGCTTGTATATGGTTTCGCCGGAAATAAGGAAAATATTCAGGGAGAAAGGCGTAAAACAAATAATTAAGGAGAAGAAGCGCCTAGATTTCGGCTATGATTTTATTCCATACGTAATAAAGACGGGTAGACCAGTTTACGGTTATACGCTTAAGGGGTGCTGGTATGATGTTGGCACGCCTAAACGCTATTTGGAAGCCATGCAAGACATGCTTAATGGACGCTTTTCCTCGCTTAGGGATTTTGGCGGAAGAATAAACAAAGAAGCAAAGGTTTGGGTTCAAGGCGAAAGCGTGGAGTCGCAAAGGCGACGTAAGGAAATTATAAGGAAGATTAAGCAGGGGAAGATTGAGGTTGAAGGCGCTGTTTTAATTGGGAGACACTGCCAAATAAGCGACGGCGCAAGAATAGTAAACTCGTGCATTGACAATTTCACGAAAATTGGGAAGAACGTTGTTATCGAGAATTCTGCTATAATGGACAGAGTAATAATCGAGGAAAAGGCTGAAATCAGAGAAAGCATAATCGGCAGACACGTAACAGTGCGCTCAAACCCAAGAAAACAAACAAAGATAGACGCAGTTTCGGTTGTTGCCGACGATGTTATTATAGCAGAAGGATGCATATTATCAGCAACAAAAATTTACCCACATCAGTACGTGAGGGGAGAGTTCTTTAACCAAACGCTTATGCCAGGATAAAAATGAACGTGAATTTGGCGGAAATTAGAAAGAAAACCCTTACAGTAAGCGATTACATAGAAAGGCTTGAGGGTGATTTTCGAAAGAAATTCTTAACAAGAAAGGAAAATTACCAGCTCAAACAGGAAGTTGTGGGTAGGCTTAAGCAGTTTGCGAAAAAATATTTTGTGGTTGCATTTTCAGCGGAGTGGTGCAAGGACTGTGCAGCAAACATTCCAGTGTTAGCCCTTATATCAGAAGAGACTGGCTTGGAGGTTAGGGTTTTTGGCGGTTTGAAAAAAGACCCACTAAGCAAGGCTAGAAAGTGGCGGGTTCCGCCTTCACCGCCAGAGGTTGAAACGTTTGACGTTGACAAAATTCCCCTAATAATCGTGTTCGACACAAAAGGCAATGAAATTGGAAGGATTATTGAAAACCCAAAAGAGCCTACATTGGAAGAAGAACTGCTTAAGGTGATTTTTAGCGAGACTCGGTAGGCTTACGCCTTAAACCATTTGAACATTAGGTAGCGCACCCTTCCCTTTTCAAGGTCTGGCACAGCAATTATGAACCTTTTGCGGACTGTTGTTGCGAGTCTTCCGGCCTTAACTATTTCTGTGGCTGTTATTTCGGATTTGGCGCTTTTAACAGAAACCATGTAGGGCGCGTGTTCAATTCCTGGTCCATGCTTGTAAACTGCGAAGTCGCATCCAAACTTTATTCCAGGAGTAACGACAAGCCCCTTGTCGCGTAGGTCGCGGTAAACCGTGTATTTCTCATCAAACTCCTCGTATAGTCGTCGGGCTCTCTGCCTCAAAGTTTTAAGGCTAACTTTTCGCTTTTCTTCGCCCTCGTAAATTGTTATAATTTTCTTTTCAGCTAAGTACAGCCCTTCCATCAAATCTAGGATTAGCGGTACCTTAAACTCCGGAACTTTTGGTTTTGGTATGCCAACTGGTTTACCGTAAAACCCCATTTTGTAGAGTTCAGACCCATCTGTGGGGTTCCACACTACAAGGAAATTTTCGATGAACTCTACTTCTATCTTTTTTGGCATTTCGGCTTTTCGCCTTTTCTCACATAATAAAGGACAGGATTCGCGCTGCATCAGCGGCATCTTCAGCCTTGTCAGCTGAATCCTCCAAAAGTTGCAGAATGTCCCTAAGCAATATCAATGCTGGAAACTCGAGTTTACTGTTTAATAGTTTAATTTCAAGCTCCCGATAAAGCTCGTCAACGGCTCGCTCTGCAACCTCAACATCCTTAGCTTTTTCCATAGCCTTAGAAGACCCGTATGTCAGAACCATCGCTGTTTCCCTAAGCTTAATCACAGCGTCCAAAACAGCTTCCGAAAGCTTTAACAAGTCTTTCTTGATTTCTGACGGAACGTTCCATCCATGCTCCATTATTTCGACAAGGCGAAAGGCTATTCCCTCGGAGAAATCGGCAATTTCGCTTGTCAGGTTTGTAAACCTTAAAAAGTCTTCTCGGCTGATGAGAATTGCTCCTATTTCGGCGAGTTCTTGCGAGACAAGGCGTCTCGCATTATCAACTTCATCCTCATTCTTTCTGATTTCTATAAAGAGTTGCTTTGCCTTTTCCTTGTCGTTTTTTATGAAGCAGTCCATCATTTGTGGAACTTTTCTGGCGACGTCTAAAACCTTTCTGAGGTGTTCTTGGCAAACGCTTAAAGCCCTTCGTTTTACACGCTCTTCGGTTTCCGCTGGCAGCATCACGCTTTCCCGCCCAACAATTTACAGGGTTTTCCTCACCATATGATGTGTTTAAGTGTTAAAAAAGCTAGCGTCGACTTACGATTCTATAGGCTTGCCTAAATCCTCAAAATTTATCTTCCACTTAAAATATTCATGCAAAAGCCTGGGCAAATCCTTGATTGCAGTTCTGACCTGTTTCCAAGTGTCTCTGTCGCGCACTGTAACCGTGTCGTCTTTTAACGTTTCATAGTCAACAGTTATGCCCAATGGTATGCCAACCTCGTCAGCGCGGGCATATCGCCTACCAATAGAGCCCGCATCATCATATTCCGCCGTGAAACCTTCATCTACCAAAGATTTGTGCAATTCCAGCGCCTTTTCAGGTATTCCATTCTTGTTGACTAGTGGGTAAACGCCAAGCTGTATTGGCGCTATGTCTCTTGGAAAACTCAGAATTGTTCGGTCATCCTTCACGCGGTAAGCATATTCAAGCGCCACATAAAATAGTCTATCCGAGCCGAAACTTGGCTCAACAACATGTGGAATAAAGCGTTTTCCCCGCTCAACAACTTTTTGGCGGACTATTTCCACGTGTTCTGGCAGAATCTTGTATTTTCCGATGGCGTAATAGCCGTTTTTATTGAATGCTGCTTCAACTTCTTTCGGGTCGGCTTTTGAGAGCGCTTCCAAAATCTTCGCTGTTTCGTCCTTATAGATTGGTCCAAGCTTCGCCACTAATGGCTTTATTGCGAGTTGCTCTTTCTCGAATGGTTTCTCATATTCCTTGTATATGCGCATATCCTCGCCACTAAATTCCATATGTCTCCTCAAATCGTAGTCAGTTCGGTAGGCGTGCCCAGAAACTTCAACCCAGCCCCAACGTTCAACGTAAACTTGCTGGTCGAAGCTTTGAATCGAGTAGTGGGCTCTTTCCCATGGAAGCTTTTCTATGAAACGTTGCTTTTCTTCTGGGACACCTAAATCGCATAGAAGCTTTTTTGCGTAAGCCATGAAGACTGCTTGCCACTCCGCCTTAATGTAGCCTTTAGCTAACGCCTCCTTTACGGTTAGCTCTGTTATTTTCTCTGAACCCTTCAGTTTATGTTCAGCTAAGACAAGTCTTATTTTTTCGTTTTCCACGTCCTTCAGCAAGTGGCAGTTTGGCTCTTCTGGGTCGAAAAAGAACTCTAAATCGGCTATTGTGAACTCTCTTAGCCTTATTAGGCTCTGTCTAGGCGATATCTCGTTCCGCAAAGCATGACCGATCTGCAAAACGCCGAAGGGAATTTTCTCCCTAGCCATTTCGTAAAGGCGTTTAAACTCCACAAATATCCCTTGCGCTGCTTCTGGCCTGCCATAACCGACAGCTTCAGAGTATGGGCCAATGGTGGTTTGGAACATTGTTAGAAAATGCTTTGGTTCGCCTAGTTTGCCGTCACATTCTGGACATCGAACATCATTCTTTTCAATAGCCGCTTGTATCTCCTTTAAACTCATTTTCTCCGTTTCGGTTTCTCCCATTCCAGTGAACTCTTGGAGCAGATGGTCGGCGCGAAACCTTTTCTTGCATTTCAAACATTCAACCATAGGCTCTTTAAAGTGCTCGACATGCCCAGAAGCCTCGAAAACCTTGCTTGGAGCGATTATTGGAGACTCGATTTCCAAAATTCCAAGTTTATTCACAAACAGTTCCCGAAGTTTCTTCTCAATGTTCTGTTTAAGTTTTGCCCCAAGTGGACCATACGTTGCAAAGCCTCCAACTCCACCGTATATCTCGTATGACTGCCAGAAGAAGCCTCTTCTACGTGCTAGTTCGCTGATCAAAGTGAATTTGTCTCGTGACTTCTCGTTTGCCAATTCTGTTCAGCCTCTCTAGGCTCTTTAAGCCTAAGCCTTACCACAGCATAAGCGTTATTCTAGTTTTAAATGTTCAGCTATTTTCACTTTTTCTATCTTACCATTATCGTCAACTTGAAACTCGAGCAGAACTCTATCCATCGCGTTCTTTTTACTGTTAAATTCTGCCTTGCAGCTTCCGCACTTGATGTCGGACTCCATTTCAATAACATACCATGATGCATCAACATAAAAGCGCCCGCAATCTGGACAGCGCAAAACAGCCACGTCCAAGTAAGCTTTCATCCTTCAACAGCCTCTATGCATTAAAGAGAGAAATCAATAGTAAAGTTTTAGCTTAAACCGAATTACCTGCCACTTTAATCTTGCCCTTAAGCTATCTTAGAGCATAGCGTTTTATAAAGCAGCCGTGAAATATGAAATGCAAGTTTGGAGGAACTCAAATTGCCGAAGATAAAAGTGGCGATAGCAGGTGTTGGAAATTGTGCATCTGCTTTAATTCAAGGCTTAAGATACTATTGCAACTGCGAGAAAGAGAGAGAAGACTTGGGATTACGCCACCTCTTTTTGGGCGGATTACATCCAAGAGATATACAAGTTGTTGCGGCATTCGATATAGACAGCCGAAAAGTTGGGATGGATTTAGCTCAAGCGATATTTGCACAGCCAAACAACGCTCCAAAAATAGTTGATGTTCCGCTGATGGGCATAGTTGTGCAGAAGGGGCCAGTCCTTGATGGCGTCGGGGAATACACGAAGAAAGTTGTTCAAATAAGCGGTCAGCCAGAAGCAAATGTTAAGAGGACTCTTGAGGAAAGCGGTGCTGAGATTATGTTAAATCTGCTCCCAAGCGGAGCCTTGAAGGCTTCTCAATGGTATGCTGAACAAGCATTAAGCGCTGGGTGCGCCTTCATCAATGCAACGCCAGCTTTCATAGCAAGCGACAAAGCATGGGTTGAAAAATTTGAGAGAGCGAGACTTCCAGTTGTCGGCGACGACTTAATCGACCAGGTGGGAGCGACAACTTTGCATAAAACTTTGTTGAGGCTCTTGTCAATGCATGGCGTTCGCGTAACTGAAACATATCAGCTTGATGTTGGCGGGGGCACAGAATCCTTAGATACTTTGGAGCGTACAAAAGAGGTTAAGCGTGTTGTTAAAACGCGTTCTGTTGAGGCTGCCTTGCCGTATAAGGCAGAGGTTGTCGCTGGCTCAATGGACTACGTTGATTTTCTAGATAACAGAAGGGACAGCTACTTCTGGATTAGGGGCTTCTACTTCTGTAACACGCCCATGCAGATAGACTTGAAGCTTTCAACAGTTGACGCGCCAAACGCTGGTTCGGTCCTCTTCGACGTGATAAGAGCTGTAAAAATAGCTTTGAACAGAGGAATGAAGGGGGCTGTGTTACCAATTTGCGCCTACGCCTTCAAAAATCCGCCTAAACTCTTACCAATAGAAGAAGCTGAAAAAATGTTTGATGATTTTATCTCTGGGAAAACCTAATCACTTTACGAGCTTTTGCAGTTCACTTATCACTTTTTCCCTAACGCCAACACGCTTCATTCTATCCTTCAATAAGGCTATTGTTTTGACAGGTGTTGGGTCTAAACCGCGGAGTATAGCCAAATAAACCGACACGAAATCGCCCATGCAAACAGCGGATAACATTCTAGCCAAAACACCTTTGCCGATGCCATGTATCTCAAAAGTTTTGACAAATGCCTTACTTATCAACTCCTGCGTAACTACAATCCTTTCGCGTATGGCTTCCGGCTCAGAGGCATCTCTAAGGAAAATAACCGAGAAAAGCCTTGCAAACTCTTCAGCGGATTCCCAGCCGACAATTTCATTGTGGTTAATTTCTGGAAAACTTTCCCATTTTGACAGAATCTTACTGTTCTCGTTAAATTGTTGTTTGAGGCGCTGGGCAACCGCACGATAAATGCCAAAACCATAAATCACTGGAACTGTGCCATAAATATCCAAAGCGAGTTTCTTGGAAAAGTTCTCTTTTAAAGGCTTGTCCGGAACATTTGCAGCGCATACAACTTTTAACAAGTTTAGGGCTTCTGAAATTTCAGAGTTAACCCCAGAGACTAGGTTAAACTTCCCCAAAAATATTGGTAAGGGCACAAACAGGTAAGGAAGCGCTGCTCTTGGGGCGATGCCAGAAGGAACAGTTAAATTTGGCACTTCCATTTTCTCCGCGAATTTTTGCAGCGTGCCGCCAGAGCTTAGGCATACAGTCATACACTTCTTTTTAATTGCGTCCAAGTAAACACTTAGCGACTCCTCGGTTTCTCCAGAATAGCTTATTACGAAAACAAGCGTTCTACGGTTTGCATATGCAGGTAGGGAATATTCGCGGCAAACTTCAATTGGAACAGCGACTTTCTCTCTAGCCCAGTCTTTCAGCAGTTCACCGCTTATGGCAGAACCGCCCATACCAGCAACAATTATTGCCTCTGGTTTTGGATAGCTTAAATTCACATTTTTGGCTAGTTTTACTGCCTCTTCACAATGTTTTGCGAAGTCAACACAGAACGAAAGCATGTTACTTTTGTCAATCTTTTTAATCTCGCTTAAATCATCAAGAATTTCGCTTTTCGACAACTTAGTTCACCTATTAAACTCTGCGGCATAACCTATTATGTTTTAGGCTATTTATCAAATCTTTTAAGCAAAACTAACCAATTACCTATTGATCGGGAGCAAGTCTTGAAGAAGAAAATTTCCATAGCTATACCAGCATCGGTTGTTTCCGACACTCCACACTTACGGGAAAAAACTGCCAAAATAGGTTTGATTGGAAGAGCATCAGCAATCTTTAGGATTAACGAAATCATAATTTATATGGATAATCCAAATGTTAAACAAGCTGCAGACATGAATTTGATTGCCACACTACTCGCTTATATGGAAACTCCGCAATATTTGAGAAAACGACTTTTTAAACTGAAGCCACAATTGAAATATGCTGGGGTGTTGCCTCCGCTTAGGACGCCTCATCATCCACTGAACCGCAGAATAAAGGATTTGAAGGTTGGTGAGTACCGCGAAGGCGTGACAGTATCAAGTGACAAGGACGGCACGCGAGTAGATATTGGTGTAGAGAAAACAGCGCTAATACCTAATAGACAAATAGCCAAAAACCAGCGCCTAACAGTTAAAGTTACGAGGATTGACGGGCAAGTGGAAGTAGCCGCTGCGAGTCGCGAAGAGATACCATATTATTGGGGTTACAATGTTGTTGCTGAAAGGAAAACGATTGGAAAAATGTTGAAGGAAGGTGATTTCGACTTGACGATTGCAACCTCCAAATATGGTGTTCCCTTTTCAGACGTTGCTGAGGACATAGGGGGAGAATTGGAAAAAGCCAAAAACATACTTTTGATTTTTGGAGCCCCAACACAAGGACTGTACGAAATAGCAAGGTTGGAAGGGCTAGCCTTAGACGACATTGTGGACTTTGTTGTTAACACTATTCCAATGCAAGGGACGGAAACCGTGAGAACTGAGGAGGCGATAATTGCTACTTTGGCGATTTTCAACATCACTTTTGCTTCTAAGGTTTAAATGTTTGTTTTCATATTTTGCATCTATGCAATTCGACGTCGCCATGCCCTTGACCCTTTTCGCAGTTACGCTCATAGCCGTGATGCTTAGCGAGAAAAGCGAGGGAAAACTGAAGAAGTCTTTGGAAGAGAGAAAGTTTGGCGTAAAAGACACTGTTTTGCTTGTGGCGGCAATAAGTGTAACAGTTTCCTTAATTGTTTTTGTTCCACAAACTGCCGTT
Organism: Bathyarchaeia archaeon; assembly: GCA_038883655.1. Classification (GTDB taxonomy): domain Archaea; phylum Thermoproteota; class Bathyarchaeia; order Bathyarchaeales; family Bathycorpusculaceae; genus JAVZLQ01. The sequence continues at coordinate 267,851 of JAVZLQ010000001.1, read as the reverse complement.
ATGACGATGTTCCTATTCTCCTATTCCATGCTCCTTTTCCTATTCACCTACATCTTCTCAGACATTTCAAAGCCAAAAGCAAAAGCATTCTTCCTAACATTTTTCGCCATATCCCTAGTAGCCGCAATAACAAGCTTTTTCAAATTCGGCACAAACACCATGGTGGCTTATGGTGGACTAGCCCTAACATGCCTATCAAGCTTTGCCTACATCGCATTATTACACGAAAACTTGAGGGAAAGCACAAAAGAAAGGTTTCACATGGCAATATTGCCGCCAGCACTTTTCCTCTGCCTATACCTATTTTTCAGCGGAACACCCGCATGGTTTTCCTACCTCATAAACGCTTATGGGGTGATATTCGCAATACTCGTGATAATCTATATTGGAAGCGTGTTCACGTGGAAAACAACATTAATTTTCGTTGGACTGCTGACACTTGCAGACGTAATCTTGGTCCTATTTACTGGCACAATGGTTTCCGCGGCTAGACACGTTTCAAGCTTAAGGTTGCCCATACTCGTAACAATACCAACAGTCCCAACAATAATGATTGACGGAAGCATGCTTTACATGTCTTTAGGGTTGGGAGACTTCTTCTTCGCCGGAATAATCGGAATACAAACGGCAAAAAAATTCGGCAAAAAAGCAATGCTCTGGTCGATAGCCGCCATGTGCATATCCTTCTTCGCATTCGAAACGTTCATACTCAACACTGAACTGAGAGCCTTTCCAGGAACACTAATGATTGTGTGCGGTTGGATACCAATCGCAATTTGGAAAAGCATCAAAAGTAAAGAGAAACACGCCCAAGATTTAGCCGAACAATGCTCCTAAGCCTTCCAGGGCTTCTTCCTCTCTGGCTTTCTCTTCCTCCGCTTTTTTCTTCTTCTCTTCCTCTTTCGGCTTAGCCTCCGCCGATTGCGCTGCTGCAGCTGGTGCTGCCACTGGAGCAGCCATCATCGTTGGAGCTGATTTTATTGCTTCTTCAATGTTGACTTCTGCTAGGGAGGCTACAAGCGCTTTAACGCGAACTGCATCAACGTTTATTCCTGCGGCTGACAAAACTTGTGTTAGGTTTTCTTCGTTTATTGGTTTTCCAGCCTTGTGAAGGAGCATTGCAGCGTAAATGTACTCCATATCTTTTCACCTCTTCATTCCAAATACTTTCAACCTTTTTAAGGCTTTTCACCCGAAACGACTTTTTCCTCTAAATTGGGCAGTCTACTACTTAAACTTAGCATTTGCATATGCGCCTTTCTAATTAAATCCGCTATTGTTTCCCTCGTGGGTATGGCAGCATTGATTGAAAGGGCATGCGCCTCTCTGTGGGCGATTTGCAATAGTGCAATTGCGTTTTCCTTTGTCGGGTAAGCTACGCTTAAGGATAACGCGAAGGCGTCAAAATGTGCCCTTTCAATGTTTTGTTTTACACCATTAATGTCTAGCTGGAGATGCTCTTGGGTTATTATCAAGCCATTGTCATAAACAACTTTCATTGAAAGCCCAGCTTCAACAGGTTTTATTCCAAGCTTTGATAATACGCTTGCTAACCGCTCGTCAATAACTTCGCCTTTCCTCACAACCAACGTGTCCCTGCTAATCCAAACGCTTCCAGACTCGATCCGTGTTGGCAAACCAACAGCGTTCAACTGACTTATAATTGGTCCTGGAGGCTGTCCAGTGTTTCCAGCTGGCACTATAACGTCGAATGCTGCTGTGTCACCCGCCTTAGCTGTTGTCTTAACCTTGCCCTTCTCAAGAATAAGCGCTAATGTGAATGGGTTTAGGTTGGTGAACAAATACACGTTTGAGCCTGTTAAATGTTCGCAAAGTTTTTTTAGTTCTGGCTTTTCCCTGCAGTTCTCAATAGCGATTCTCATAAGCGTGTTTTTTATGACTTTCATGTGCACCTTGTCTGCCAAGCTTTTTTTGAGTTCTTGAAGTTGAGAAGCCCTAACCTTCTGCAGTCCAGCAACGCCGATAACCCTGTACCGCGTTAGAAGCTGTTTTATCCTTTCAACTTCGTTGACCTTTTCTTGTAGGACTTGTTGGGATGGCATCGCCTTCATCTCTTCATGGCTTGATTTTGACGGGGGAGCCCATCGTTGTTTTTATGTAGGCGAACTTGATGTTCTTAATTCCCTTTTTAAGTTTTCCCTCAACAACCCTCAAAACAGCCAGAATATTTTCGGCTATTTCCTCCTCCTTCATGTTCTCCGCGCCAACACGACACTGCAAAACTGGCTGGTTGCGCATCCTAATAACAACGGTTTTACGATGTTTCGCTAGTAAACTTTCAATGTCTGCTGTAGGCGGAACTGGAATTGGCATTTTGCCACGCGGACCCAAAACTGGACCCAAAACCTTTCCAACAAGGGGCATTAACGGAGCCTCGGCAATGAAGAAGTCATAATCGTTTGCTATTTTCCGCAATTCCTTTTTCTTACCAGCTAACCCCTCAAGTTCCGGCTTTTCAATCACGAGGTCAGCATTCGCCCTTTTCGCTTTAAGTGCAAGCTCACCAGAGGCTATAACGCATATCTTATTCTGCTTCCCTGGCAAGTACGGCAGTTCAATTATTTCTTGAAGTTTGCCTTCAGAAGATTTCATGTCAATGTCTTTTAGGCTTAGAACAAGCTCTATTGATTGGGAGAAGTTCCTCTCCTTTGACTTCTCCTTTGCTTCTTTAACCGCGTTTAAAATTGTCTTCTGGTCTAAGGGCATTTCAGTGACCCCGCGCCAAAAAGGAATGCAAAGCGCTTATAAAAGTGTTCTTATCCCTCACTTTTGCTAAGCACTTGGTCATACTTGCCCTCATCGATTTCCGCCTGAACCTCTTTAGGGTCTTTGCCATCAACAGTAACACCCATGCTGACACAGCTACCCAAAACCTCTTTAACAGCACCCTTCAAAGTCTTTGCAAGGAGTTCATGCCGCTTAATTTTCGCTATACGTATGACTTGCTCCATAGTCAAATTCCCAACCTTCTGCGTCTTAGGAGCACCAGAACCCTTCTCAATCTTAAGCTCGCTCACAATCAACGCTGAAGTCGTCGGCGTTCCCACGCTTACCTCAAAAGCCTTGGTTTCAGGGTCAACGGCAACCTTCACTGGAACCTTCATTCCAGCATAATCCTTCGTAAGCTCGTTTATCTTATTCACAATAGCCATAACGTTAACGCCCAAAGGTCCCAAAGCCGGGCCTAATGGCGGTCCAGCAGTGGCTTGTCCACCGCTTACTAGCAGTTCAACAATCTTTTTCTCGCCCATTTTATTCTTCTTCTCCTTTTGTTTCTGCTTTTGTGACAAGCTTCACATAGTCAGAATGTACGGTTATTGGCAATGTGAATGTGGCTTCAAGCAGTTCTAATGTGACTTCTTCCTTTGCCTTGTCCACGCGGGTTATTTTTGCACGCATACCCTTGAACGGCCCACCTGTAATTTCTACAATTTGGTTTTCGCTTAACTCCTCAATAATCGGTTTTCTAACAATGTACTTTTCGATTTCCGTGAAGTTCACAAACTCCATTCGCATTCCACGCACATGCCTCACGCCTTCTATAGCCCTTTGCACAAGATGCGGACCCTCAGCCTCCACGAAAATGAATCCTCTTAAGATTTCTGGCACGAGAATTGCTTTTATTGGAATTTTGTTCATTTCGACCCTTGCAGCTACAAGTTTGGCTACGTTCCTTTCTTGTCCAGTTGTTGTTTTTACAGCAAAAATTTTTGTTGGAGTTTCTTCAGTTTTTTTCTCCATTGTTTTCTCCTTCTTACGCCCCGCCCATTAAAGCTGAAGCAAGCATTTTGATTATAAATCCTAGTACACCTATTACGCCTAAACCTAGAAAGCATATTTTTATTGATAGCCAAAGCTCGCTCTTTCCTGGTTTTACTGCAAGTTTTAATGTCCTTGCGCATTGGGATAGGAATGACCTTAAGCCCATGGTTCTTCCCAAACTCAACACTTTAAATCTGATATAAAGGTTACTGTAAACTCGAGTGGTAATAACTATTCAAGTCCATTTCTATTAAATTTTCCCGTTCTAAACCTTCTCATACCGAAGCCCAATCTTATCAAGCATTTTAACAACTTTCAGTTTATCCTCGCCTTTTATCCCTTTCCAATCTAAAACAGCATATTCGACCTTTTCAAAAGTTTTCCTCATACATTGCTTTAGAATTTCAGCATCAACATAGGGAATGGCGTACTTCGGAATTATGTGGCCGAAAGCTATTTCGCCTTCGATGGCTATCCTCGTAAACTTGGCATTATAATGTGGCCCACCTATTCCAAGAACCGCCTTGGCCTTAGATGTACCAAACTGTGTTATGGCATTCATTACTGCGTTGGCAACAGCTTCTGCAGCCTCTAAGTCAGACCATTGCTTTGGAGAACTTCCCAGTTCAGCAAACATCGTTGGCACGTTTAAGGATGGACCATGATGTGTACACTCATAACACACATCATACTGAAGTTGCATTTCCTTTTTAAGCATCACCATGTTCATTAGGGTATCTCTCATGGCGTTAGCTGGCGAAACAGAAACGTTTCTCGGAAGCCCGCCTAGTTCCGCGTTGCCGAGATTTCCTGGGGGGTGCACGGAAAGCGTTGGAGTTCCACTTTCGCTGCTGTGCCTTGAAATAAAAATCACAAGTTCTGGATTCGCGAAAAAATCTGTGAGGTTTTGGGCGTAAATAGACTCTTGGTTTAAGGTTACAAGTTTAACGCTTCTATTATTGATTTTAGCTTCGTAAACCGGGTTTTCATCAAAGATTTCGCTCTTTCTTTCAAAAGGATGGTTGTCTAGCACTTGTTTTAGAATGTTTAAACTTGCAATATCCTTCTTCGAAGCTACCAACAGTATTATTTTTGAACCCTCCTTCCACTGTTACTATGCTTCACTTTCTATTCTTGTTTATGGGTAAACCATTCCTATTTAATCGGAAAATTTTATAACTTGAACATTATGGTTTTGTCTGGAAGCGGGTGAAATCATGCATTTAATCAACTTTAAGGAGTTGTCTGGTCAACAGTTGATGAAAATCATTGACATGGGAATTGAGGTTAAGCGTAACCCAGAAAAGTATAAGGAGGCTTTGGCTGGCAAGTCTCTAGCCATGATTTTCCAGAAAACCTCCACGCGGACGCGCGTTTCCTTTGAGGTTGCTATGACGCAACTTGGTGGTCACGCCCTTTACATTGACTGGAGGACGACAAACTTTACTTTGGCGGATGTTTATGATGAGACGCAGTATTTGTCGCGTAACGTGGATTGTATAATGGCTAGGCTGCTTCGAAACGCCGATTTACAGGTTATGGCTAAAGCCTCTCGTGTCCCAGTAATTAACGGGTGTGACGAGAAATATCATCCAAGCCAAGCAATTGCAGACCTAATGACGATGAAGGAAAAGAAGGGAAAACTTGAAGGACTAAAGCTTGTTTATATTGGTATTCATAACAACGTTTGCAACTCGCTTATAGAGGGATGCACAAAAACAGGGGTTAAAATAACAACCGTAACGCCAATATTCAACGAGCCATCACGGGATGACGAGCTTCTGGAAAACGCGAGGAGAACTGGACTATGGGAAACAACATTAAATGTCAAAGATGCGGTTAAAGACGCGGATTTTGTTTACACGGACACGTGGGTTGACATGGAATTCTTCCTAGACCCAAAATATGCAGCAGAAAAGGAAAAGCGCATCAAAACTATGATGCCATATCAAATAAACAAGGAACTGTTAAAAGGCAGCGGCGCCTACATAATGCATGACATGCCAATACACCGAGGCTACGAAATAAGCGAAGACATTATCGAAAGTCCAAAATCGATAATATATGAACAAAGCGAGAATAGGCTATATTCTGCAAAGGCAATACTGTTGGAACTGCTGAAGAATAGGCAAATTAACAATAAGCTACATAAAAGTTGAACATTCGTAATTTTTAATTTGCTATTTTAATATTATTTGTACGAATTTTTCTGGGTTAAAGTCTTCTAGGTCGTTGTATGTCTGTCCTGTTCCAATGAAAAGTATTGGCTTTTTTGTTATGTATGTTACGCTTATGGCTGAGCCGCCCTTTATGTCCGCGTCCACTTTTGTCAGTATCGTTGCGTCTATGCCCACGCTTTTATGAAATTCTTCTGCCTGCATGACTGCATCATTACCCGTAAGTGAGTCAACCGTTAAAATGGTCAAGTCTGGGTTTACTACGCGTTTTATTTTTGCGAGTTCGTTCATTAAGTTCCTGTTCGTTTGAATTCTTCCAGCAGTATCTATCAAAACAACGTTTATTCCATGAGCTTTTGCGTGACTTATCGTGTCGTAGGCTACTGCGGCTGGATCCGCGCCGTACTTGTGCTTAACCATCCTTATTCCCAAGCGCTTTGCGTGTTCTTCCAGTTGTTCTATGGAGCCAGCTCTATAAGTGTCGCTGCATGCTAGAACGACGGAATAACCCTTTTTTGTTAGGAGGTTAGCAACTTTGGCGATTGTTGTCGTTTTCCCGGTGCCATTTATTCCGACAAAAATTATGACGAAGGGCTCGCCCTTTTTGCGCTTTTCTTCGATGGCTCTGAAAAGGTCTATCTTGTTGTTTGTGAGCATTACTTCAAGGAGTACTTCCCTTAGGTTTTTTTCAACAATTTTCTTGCGGTCTTCAAGCCTTTTAACTTGTACGCCGTCTAGTCGCTTTTCCATTTCATCGCAGATTTTCTCCGCTACTGGAAAAGCCACATCGTTTTCCACAAGGCTTATTTTAAATTCGGAAAGTATTGGGCGGAGGTTTTCAGCTTTAAGCTCTGTTGTTGTAACCTTGTTTACTAGCCCTTTTAAGCCAGACTTGAGCCTCTCAAACATTTACGGGGCTTTCTCCTCTCGGAGTTGGGCGACCAAACTCTCAAATTTCTCACGGTCTTCATTGATTTTTTGTAAAACTTGGACAAGCTGGTTTTGAAGCGAATTACGCGTTTTCTCCAGGTTTTCAAGTCTAATTTTAATTATCTCCTTCGCCTCTTGCAACGTCTTTTCAATTGAAACTCCAGCGCCCATGCCCACTATAACTTTGTCTGCGCTACCAAGCTTCACCTTTATGTAGGAGCTGCCGCCGATTGGAACAAGCAATTCAGCGTTTTCCTTTTCCTTCTCCAGACCCTCCAAAGACATGCTCGCGTACGTTAGGTCTGTTATAACCGCATTCACCATGTTGATTCTTGACTGGATGGTTTCAGCTGTCTGTTCTAAAAAGCGCATTTCTAGGTTCAGCTTACGAAGTTCCTCTTCAATTTTACTCTCCAATGCGACCTTCTCCAACAACAAGCTTTTTGAGAATAGGATTTTCTATCTCTTCGGGCTTTATTTCCTCAATACTTAATATTTTTATATGAAAACGTTTAGCCCTATGCCTACTTCCCAACTCCGCATAAACCTTTTCAACGGCGTGTTCCGGCTTTAAAGCCACAACTTCCTTTACGAATGGAGTTTCCCAGTTTGGCTTTCGAATTTCACCCTTTATTCTGAAGACTTTCAACGTACTCATCTTCCCTCATCACATCCAAGGCGTTCCCAATTATAAACATCTCGGGTCCGGTTGTTAAGGCTCCAGCAACAGCCGCACGACTGTTGCAGATTAAACCAGTCCCAACATATGGTATTCCACAGTTAACAGTGCCAACATCAACTGGAACCTTCAACATTTCCTCTAAAAGTTTTCTCTCTGAATCCTTCAGAAGTGGATGAGCCAGTACACCCTTGTTTGTGGCAACAGCCAGAGCCCCAACATATGGCAAACCGGCAATCTCACCGGGAACCGCCTCTACGTCTAAGGCTTCAGATATTAGCCTTATTTCAGATGCTTTTAACCTCGGGTCAACAATTGCCCCGTAATCGTTCGCCAAAACCATGTTACCGTAAGCTGTTTTCCGCGTTTCCATAATCGTTATTTTCCCGTCAAAGTTGGCGCTTATGGCTTCAAGTTCCTCATCGCGGATTATATGTGGAAGAATAATGCCATTCGAGTTTGCGCATGCCAAAGCACCTATTAAAATGGACCCGCCAACCGTTGTATGTATTAACTTGACTTTTAACCATTCTTCAAATCTTTTTGCTTTCTTGAGCGGTACCAAGCTTGGAATAACAACAATCTTGTCTGTTGCTAGCGCGTAGACACCTATACTTGTGCTTCCAAAAAGGCTGGAGAAGTAAACTGGCAAGCACTAGTCTCCTTCAGCCAGATAAACAGTCACGTTGCCATCCTTATCTTTCGCGGCTCTCACCCTAATCTTTCTAGGAGGCTTTTCAATGCCCCTACTCCAAATCCACTCATTAACCTCGTTGGTAATGATAAGCTTCTTGGGCTCTTCTTCCTCGCCTTCTCCGCGAGCCTCGAGCTTCATGTGCTTCTTCAAAAAATCTCTTAATAGTCTTACGGCTCTTGCCGCCCGCTTGTTAGGAGGCATGATCCAAGCCTTGCCAAGAGGAACCGTATAAATGCGCTCTTCAATAATTTCTTCCTCTTCAACCTTTTCCTCCCGCTTCGGCTTAGCTTCCTCCAGAACCTCTTCGGCAACTGGTTTCTCTTCGGAAATTTCCTCCTCTTCCTTTTCCTCTGCCTCCGTTTCCGCTATTTCCTCGATTAACTCTTCTGTTTCCTCTTTGCTTTTTAGCTCCTCTTTTTTTGCTTCTCTCTCCTCTTCCATGCGTGGCACCCCTAAGCCTTTATCTTTCTAATGCGCCACTGCCTTCTTTTTGGATGTGTCCTAAATTTTCCAGCCGTTTTGGCGATGACCCACGTTGGAACAGCCTTCTTCTGTTTTCCAGCCTTTGCAAGCCTCCTTTTTTTGGCTGCGGGTTTGTTTCTCGCCAACTTCATATTCTCCTTATTCTTGTTTCGCGTCTTTGAGACTGAAGTTGTATAAGTATTTGCTTGAGCTGCTCATCACTTAACGGTATTGGAAGCTTTCCTTGCTGCGCCAACTGAATCAACTGCAGTTCTAAAGCTTCTGTGAACTCTGGCTTAACCATCTTTAGGTTCGTAAGCCTTTGCCTCGCATCCGGTGTCAGAATCTTTCTTAAAATTGCTTGTTTTTGCAGTTCCATCTGCTGTTGGATTTGGGCTTGCCTCTGTTCTTCGGCTAGCTTTTGCTGTAAAGCCAACAGTTTTCTTCTACGGATTTCCTCAAGTTCCTCCTCGGACATCACTCGCCCTTCCCATATTTAGCCAGTTGTGGAATATCTTTCACAAGTTCCCTATACACTTCTTCAGCTATTTCACGCAAAAGTTTTCTGCCTTCACGGGTCACGACCCTTCCCCTGGGCTTAACGGTTTCAATTAAACCAGCAGTCTCCAACTGTTGTAGGGCTTTTCTAATGATGGTTCCGCCAGCTTTAACTGCATGTTCGGGTCTAACGCCGAAATCCTTTCGCCCACCATACTCGGCTCTTAGCTTTTCTATGCCTATTGGCCCGTGAACATAAACTTTCCTTAGAAGCGAGGCGCAACGCGTGTACCACCAATCTGGGTCTTGTGGTTGCCTCTGAACATGCGCGCCTGTCTTGGACACGCTAGCCCATTGTGGTGGACTCACCTCGTCCACATTCTCCTTTAGATACTTAGCTAGCCTTTCGATGAATGCTTGTGCTGGGACATCATGCGGGGTTACCAAGACCACTTGTTCCTCTCAGCTTTCCTTCAGTAAAACATGAAGCCAAATATAAAGGCTTTCACTTTTAACGCAACAAAAAACATGCAGAGCTGATGAACCCGTTGAGAATGCTATTCAAAATTCGTTTCAGTCCCTTTCTTTTACTTTCTCGATCTCTTCTTGGCTTATACCTTCAGCAGCATATTTGTCCCTTTCAGCCGCATCTGCAACAAAGATTAAATGCAGGATCCAAGCCAAAAGTACCAAAACTCCAATTCCGATGACATTTGTTATTTCGAAAAGAGCATCGGGAGAGAATATGCCTATCAAAAACGTTGGTATTCCGCATGTTAATAAGACCTTACTTTTAAATGCGATGTGCTCCACCCTTCCCTCAGCACTTCTTATGTAGGGTCCACTGCTGAACCACAACCAATAATGTGTCGGGTTTTCTGAGCGGACTTCTTTAAAAACCCAATCGAGTAACCCAATAATAATATAGATCAACCCATTTAATGAAAAGAAGCCTAAGGAAGCCAATTATTTCAGGGGTTAGCAATGGTATTCCTCGAAATGTAGAAGAACTGCTTAAAATTTAACTTTAGCGTCTCCTCAACTAGAACCTTTTCTTTTTCGTTTATAGAGAATAAATGTGTGACCTCTGACTTCCACTAGTGACGCTTCTGTCATGTCAGCAATTTTAGACGCAATTTGTCTTGCGGTTGCGGTTTCTAGGGCGCTTTTCAAAATTTTAACCTTAACAATTTCATTCTTATCTAACTGTTTACCGATTTCCCTAACGATTTCTGGTGAAACCCCGCCCTTACCAATCCATATAGTGGGTTTTTCCATGCTTAATTCCCGTTTGATCCGCCGCTTCATCCCAGAAGTAAGCTTGCTCAAAAAGTATCTCTTCTCCTACTTTTTAATGGAATTCTCATGTGCCCACCGCATTTCAAGCATGTTATCACTACGTGTGGTTCTCTCCGCTGCTTTATTCGAACACGACAATTTACGCCTGGCAAGATAAAGCTTTTACAGTGACGACAAACTTGGCGCCTATACTCTTTTGGCAAACGCACTTTTGCAGCCATGGCTATTTTTCGGGCAATGTCCACATAACGCTGCGCCAATGCAGGGTCTTCGCGGAAAATTTCCTTTGCCAAGTGAAAGAGCGTTTGGATTCTCTGCATTGCGATGCGTTTGGTTTCGGCGTCCACTTTATTTGCACGCCACCCTTTTTCTAGTTCACCCTAAGCTTTTCTCGAATCGCGTTACACTTTTTAGTTGCCTCTTCGACGGCCTTCATTAAGCCTTGGCGAATTTGGCTGCCCTCCAACTCGAAGATTGCTTCGATGGTTGTTCCTCCAGGCGTTGTGACCATATCCTTTATTTTTGCAGGATGTTCTCGCGTTTCAAGAATAAGTTTTCCAGTTCCCAAAACCGTTTGTGCAGAACTGTAGAGGGCTAGGTCTCTTGGCAAACCCACTTTTAACCCCGCATACATTAGGGCTTCAATAATTATTGAGATGTATCCTGGTCCACTTCCACTTAACGCGGTTATTGCGTCCATGTATTTCTCTTCAACCTCCTCTGACATGCCCATCATGTCCAAAATTTCCTTGACTTTGCGCTTTTCCTTCGCGCTTAAGCTATTGTCACAACAGTATGCGGTGAAAGCTTCCTGCACCAAAACAGCGATGTTCGGCATGGTCCTAACAAACTTGGCTTTTGGCGCAATTTTCTTATAAAATCTTAAGGGAATAGTTGCAGCCGTTGAAATGACAAGTTTGCCTTCGAGTTCCTTGCTTATTTCTTTCAAAACCTTCTCAACGTCATTCGGCTTAACGCACAGAAAAACTATATCAGCCTCCCGTGCCGCCCTCTTATTATCAGCACAAACAGAAGCACCCAGCCGCTCAAATTCCATCAACTTTTCCACATCACGCCTCGTGGCAATAACCCTACCCCTATAGCCCCTCTTCAAAAGACTCTTGACTATGGCTCCGCCAATCACTCCAGCACCAATAACCGCAATGCACTCCATAAAACCTTACACCAGCCATAATATCGTAGCAACAAAAGTAAATAACAATTCCCCCAAGCGCGACTTTCAATCACGCACCTCTGAGTGCGACGATATAAAAAAGTGCGGTCGCCGGGATTTGAACCCGGGTCGTCAGCGTGGCAGGCTGATGTCCTAGACCAGGCTAGACTACGACCGCTTTTGCTGAATGAGAATTTGCAAGGGTTCTTATTTTTCTTTTGCTTAAGTTGAATGTTAGCTGTAGAGGTTTCTTAGGTGTATTTTTAATTCTTCAATTTTTCCGATGATAATGTCTGAATGCATCACTATCCACGGGCTTGGATTTTCTATTTTACATATGCATATTGTTTTCTTTCCTTTTTGTTTTGCATAGAAGAGCTCCATGCATGTTCCAGCTGAAAGTTTCGGCATGTAAGCAACCAAAACATCGCATCTTTCAATGTCTTCTAAATCCCTCTTGATGAATTCCGCTGCTGGCACTTTATTCCACCATCCAAACTCCGAGCCCTTGTAGATTATTTTTTCTCTTTCCCATGGGTCAAGAACATCATAGCCGCATTGAACGCAAATTTCGCGAATGACCTTTCTGTAGTTCTGCTTTGTTTCCATGCCTTGAATTGGACCTGAAATGAAAACTTTGCCCTTCATGGTTTAGCCACGCAAAGATTGCAGTGATTCGCTATTAATTTATTTGCCTATTAAGGGAAAAATGTTAAAAACAGGCCAGTTATCCTAGCTTTTTATAAGCCAGTTCGAGAATGGAGCGTATAACTTGGGACTTGTTGACCCAGCAGTTGCGATAATAATTGCGTTTGCCCTACTCATAATTCTGCTTTACAAACACGCGAATCTGGGAATAACCATAAACGCAACAGCCATAACCATGGCGCTGCTTGCCCTCGAATGGACAAGAATACCTATAGTATTTTATGAGGCAAGCATCAAACCAGAAACGATTTCGGTTGTTACCGCAACCTTTGGGATAATGTTGCTAAGCCAACTTTACAAGGAAACTGGAATCATCAACAAACTAAGCGAGAGCATAAGCAGACTAATTAACAATCCAAAAATAGTGCTGGGACTTGTGCCAGCGGTTATAGGGCTTTTGCCCGTCGCTGGCGGAGCCTTAATGTCAGCGCCCCTAGTTGACGTTGAAGCTGAAAAGCTAAAGTTAAAGCCTCAAAGGAAAGCCTATCTAAACTTGTGGTTTAGGCACACAATTTTTCCAGTTTACCCGTTAAGTCCGCCCATAATTACGACGGCTTTGCTTGCTCAGGTAGCAATTCCACCCATCATTCTGCGTCAGATTCCAACAGTTCTAGTAATGATAATGGTTGGCTACGTAATCGGATTCTGGAAAACAGAAGTGTCAAGAAAAATGGAAGAGGAAAGCGGAAAAAATATGAACTCAAGTTTCAAAGTCTTTCTGTTATCTTTTAGTCCAATTTTAGCAACAATAGTCTTTGCCCTAGCTTTTGGTGCAACTGGAATTGAATTTTTCAAGCAGGGACGCGACGTTGTAATTGCTGTCTTCATAGGGATTGCAGTGTTAATTGCAATATCGAAAATGAGCTTTACAGTCTTTGCTAAGCCATTCAAAAGTTGGGGGATTTACGGCATAACACTTGCAGCCTACGGCGCCTTCCTATTAAGAGAGGTTGTAATTTCTCCAGAAATCAGCCAAGTTTTCTCTCAAATAGTTACAAACAGCAACAGCTCGTACAGTGGCACGGTTCTCTTGATAACACTTCCAGCGGTTTTGGGAGCCCTCACTGGTTCACCAACCAGCGGAATCGCCATAGGTCTTCCAATACTTTGCGGGGCTCCACCAATAGCCGCAAACATCGCAGCGCTAATTTACATAAGCGCATATCTAGGATACACGATAGCGCCAACACACCTATGCTTCACATTCACAGCGGACTACTTCAAATGCCAGTTAGGAAAAGTGTACAAATACGTAATTCCATCCTTCATACCAACGTTCCTAACAGCTTTGCTTACCTACTTTTTGCTTTAAAGCAAATGAAAAACCATCATACACGAACATTAAAATTCTAACAGTATTGTTAATGCCCAGTCTCACAATCCTGTTTCGAACAATTTTGCACAATCTTCCACTGCTAAACGAAAAATAAAAACCAAACCGAAACGCAGCCTTTCAAAAAAGTAAAAACCTGAAGGCATCAAGCTATATGCCTATAAGTTTGAATTTTATAATTCTAAAGATTAAAATATGGAGGTTTAAAGTGTGAGTTTGAGAGCAGTTCTTTACCCAAAAAATGTGGCGGTTATTGGTGCGTCTAGAGAAAGGGGAAAAATCGGAAACAACATTGTCGAGAATCTTTTAAAGGGAGGTTTTAAAGGCCAAATCTACCCGGTAAATCCAAGTGGTGAAGAGATACTTGGCCTTAAGTCATATGCAAGCGTTAGCGAAATACCTGACAAAGTTGATTTGGCAGTAATAGCTGTTCCCGCTAAAATCACAATTCAAGTAATGAAGGAATGCGCTTCAAAAGGAGTTCGAGGAGTCGTGATTATCTCTGCTGGATTTGGTGAAACTGGCTCCGAAGGCAAAAAACTAGAGGAAGAAGTTTTAAAAATCGCCAGAGAGGGGGGAATTAGAGTTATAGGGCCAAACTGCCAGGGTGTAATAAACATGTCAGCGAATCTTTTCGCTTGGTTCGGCGCAACTCCTAAAAGGAAGGGGAATGTCGCGTTTATAACTCAAAGTGGCGCCTTAGGTGGTGGATTGATAAGTTGGGCTAATGAAGAAAAAATTGGTCTATTTAACATTGTTGTAAGCTTAGGAAATAAATGTGATGTTGGCGAATCAGATTTGCTGCAGTATTTTGCAAACGACGTTAATGTTAAGAGCGTCATGATTTACATGGAAGGAATTAAAAATGGGAGAAAGTTTTTTAAAACCGCAAAAGAGGTTTCGCAAGTTAAGCCTATAGTGGCTTTAAAAGCAGGGCGCTCACCCGTAGGCATCAAAGCTGTGGCGTCGCACACGGGTTCTCTTACAACTTCTGACGAAATATTCGATGCTGTTTTTAAGCAATGCGGAATTATTAGAGCTTATTCCATAGAAGAAATGGTTGAGTATTCTCTAGCCCTTTCAGCAAGTTCCTACGCTTATGGAAAAAATGTTACCATAATAACTAATGCCGGAGGCCCTGGAGTAATTGCTGCTGATTTGTGTCAAGAAATAGGGTTAAATCTAAGCCCGTTTCCGTCTTCTGTAAGTATGAAACTTAGAGAGGCTCTCCCGCCGCAATCTTCCATTGAAAATCCAATAGACATAACCGGAGATCCAAGACCCGAAAGGTTTAAGGCTGCTTTAGAAGCAGTACTTGAAGATAACTGTGCAGATGGAGTAATTTTAATTATAATTGGTCCATTAAAAGGCGGTGAAGAAGTGGGAAAGATAATTCAAAATGCAAAAAAGACTTACAGAAAACCTATTGTGGTATGTTGGCTTTCAAGGGAATTTGCGGGGAATGCGCCTAAAAAGTTATGGGCAAAGGGTATTCCCGTTTTCAAAACGCCTGAGAGTGCTGTCCGTGCCATGTACTCACTAGTTAAATATGGAATGCACATAAGGAAATTAGATTAAAAATGAAATATTTGTAACATCTTATTTTGAAATTGTTTCAACAGTTCTGTACCATTTCACTTTTGTTCCAAGTTTTGACCGCATCTTCCACTTCATAGTTTTTGGGTGTTCTTCAATAGTTTTTATTAAAGCGTCAATTTTTCCTTTTACAGCATCCTTCTCCTTCTTCGACAGCACATCATACTTGTCCACACTATTCTTTATTTTCTGTAGATTTATCGTTGAGGTATAATAGAATCCCCAATCGTCTGATAGCATCTCTGCAATTCGCTTGATGTTTATTGTTTCGTTATCTCCATTTGCCATTTCATGTTCTAGAATCAGCATTATACTATCCTTCAAGTCCTTCTCGGTGAAGTTAACTACTTGGAGTTTCTGCAGTAGAAGTTCTGCTAATGGTACCGTTGGTTTATCAATTTCTAGCCTGTCACGGTAGTCTATATTGTGACACATATACATTTGGTCGAAGAAAATGTCTATTACTATACCGTCTTTGTTTAGCCATATTTGCCTAGCTCCGAGATGCATTGCCATCGTTGGGACCCTTTCTTTATATCCGAGATTTTTGAAAAGGTTCCTAACATCATGTTGATACCTTGAATAGGACACAAAATCCATGTCTGATAGTGTTCTACCAATTTTATTGTATAATTCAGCGTAGTTAATGCAATGTATCTTAAAGGCAATAGCACCCATCAATCGCATAATAATGTTATTTTCCTCAGCCTTCTCTACTAGATAAGTAGCTTCTTCTATGAGTTTCTTTTCGTTTAGCATAGCAACGTAAGTATATAAGGAAAAATTAAAATTTTACGCTTCCAGTTTCAATGCTTCCTCTCGTAAAACTTATATAAAATGTTGTTCAATCTGGGCGTATGAACAAAATAAAAATCTTTCACGCATGTGATATGCATGGAAGCGAAGTTATTTGGAAGAAAATATTGAAGACAAGTATTCATTATGGTGCCAACGTCGTCATGATGTGTGGCGACTTGACTGGTAAGGCTATTGTTCCCATAATAAAAAAGGACGGCGAATGGTACTATTCTTTAGGCGACAGAAAGGGTACAATTCATACGCAATCGGAATTGGAAAAAGTGAAACATTCCATTAGAGAAAAGGGTTATTACGTCATAGAGGTTACGCAAAAGGAACTTGAAGAATTAAAAGCCTCTAAAGCTAAAGAATATGAATTATTTGTCAAACTCATGAGAGAAACATTAACTGAATGGCTTAACATGGTTGATGAAAGCGTGCCAAAAGACGTTACAGTTATAGTTAATCCAGGCAACGATGACTTCTTCGAAGTAGACGAAATCATAAAGCAGCATGAAAGGGTCGTATACCCGCTTAGGAGGGTTGTAGAGTTAGGCAACTATTCCATGATAAGTTATGAATACGTCAATCCAACTCCATGGAACACTCCTAGAGAATTACCAGAAACCGAATTAAGAAAAGCGCTAGAGAAAGAGTTTGAGAAAGTGAAAAACTCTGAAAGGCTCATATGTAATTTTCACGCCCCTCCTCACGATACACACCTAGATATGGCGCCGAAACTTGATAAGAACTGGAAACCTGTTACACATTTTGGCGCACCAGTAATGGAGCACGTTGGAAGCAAGGCTGTCAAAGACTTTATCATGACTCATCAACCGTTCATCGGGTTACATGGACACATTCATGAATCTTGCGCATATCAAAAGTTAGGTCGAACTCTCTGTCTAAATCCGGGCTCAGAATACAAGTTTGGCATACTGCGCGGGTACGTAATAGAGTTGCCTTCGTCTCCTAGTGAAGAAGTTAATTTCTGGAGAGTAGAAGTCTAAGAAACTATGATAACATAATGCCTTCTCCATAAGGCTGGACTCTTTTTAACTTTAATCCTCTGATAGTCTACATTATAAATTTTTATTGGATTATTTTCGAAGGGTTCCTTTTCTTTTTGTAGTTCTTCTTTTAAAGCGAATATTAATTGTTGAGCAAAATGTTTCAGTTGCTTTTTTGTCTCTTCGAATCGCTGCGCGTTTTCTGAATAGTATCTTTCAACGTTTTTTGCAATTGCATAATTGAAAATAGGTTCAAGAATCATTAGAACCAGTAACGCCATTGATGCGGTAATCCAAATGATGGAAAAATCGCCCATACCAAATATCATCGTGAACATGAATGTAGCAAAAGCTAGGAAAACTATACTCCACACAATGAAACGTAGTACCTCTCTTATTTTGGCAATTTTTTTAAGTTGCGGTATATTAAGCGAAGCGTTGGCCATCTTTATCATTTTTTCCCTCAGTCTTTTCCATTCTCTTTTTAGTTCGCTTCTGAGTTTGACTTGTTCAATTTCGCTGTCTACATGTTTCACACTTAAAAATAGGTTTATTCTATAGGAATCCACGACCGTTACCATTTTTTTAAGTAGTTCAATTTCCTTACTCATAATAAAAGTTATATA
Organism: Bathyarchaeia archaeon; assembly: GCA_038883655.1. GTDB lineage: Archaea > Thermoproteota > Bathyarchaeia > Bathyarchaeales > Bathycorpusculaceae > JAVZLQ01. Next base: position 250,081 of record JAVZLQ010000001.1, on the reverse strand, counting down.
ACTACGTATACGAAATAAAAGCCTTGTCGGTGAGAGGATGTCGAAGGACGAAGAGCTCCTATTCGTACGTACTACATCGGGTCTCGTTAGAGTCATTAGCCCCTACACAGTGATTTTCCTTGCACTAGCACCAAGCCTTTCAGCGTACTTCCTCGCAACATCACCGCAACTAATAGTCAGTTATCCAGGAGTAGATCTACCGCTTTTGTTCTTTTTAGCAGGACTAATACTTATCATCGAAGGTGTCGGCGAGTTCTTTCTAATGGTGACCATGCCCCGCTCAGGTGGCGACTATGTCGTCTTGGGCAGAAGTCTAGGTCCATTCTTCGGAGTAATGGAAGGTTGGCGAGCAACACTGCAAAATCCGATTAGCTTAGGCTTCGGAAACTATACTGCTGCTTATACAATTCCAGGCTTTATAAGTCTCTTAGGCGTTGTAATGAAGGACTCTGGCATGGTTGCACTGGGGTCATCGCTTTCAACTAACCAAATGTTCATAGTAGGCATGGCCATACTATTAGCTGTTATCGGAGCTTTATTTGACCTACTTGGACCTAGGATTATGTCACGTTGGATGTCATTTTGGGGAATTGTGACTCTAATAGGATTAGTTCTGATGTGGGTACTGGCGCTTCAGAATCCCGCTGCAACATTGAGGGATAGATGGGACGCCGTGTGGGCTCCAGGCGCTTACGACGAGGTGGTTACTGTAGCTCAAGCAAATGGGTGGCGACCTGCAGTTTTTAGCTGGGATTCTATGTTTAAAGCGCTTTTCATACCAGTTTCTATGCTGTGGCCCTACAACGCTATACCTGTAGCTGGAGAAGTCAGTGAACCCAAAAAGAGCTTTCTCATCGGAGCGGTCGGTAGCGCTGCTGTCATGTGCGTGGTCACAACGCTTACCGCATGGAGCTACATTTATTCCTATGGAGATTTTGCATCCCAATATTCCTATGTAATATTAAAGGGCTTTGGTGGCCAATTAACAAAGAGCCCTAGACTTTCTATTAGTTATCCAACATTTGCAGCGTTGCTTGCTCCCCAATCGCCCGTGCTGGTTGGCTACTTAGGCGGCTTAGTTGTTTGGTCGAACTTTGGAAGAATGCCTTCTTCGTTCTTCTGGACTACGAGAAACGCGTTTGCGATGGCCATGGACCGCTTTGCTCCAGAATGGTTCACACGTATTTCACGATGGCACTCGCCAAAATACGGTGTGCTTTTCTGTTTCTTGCTCGGATGTGCTGCAATAGTACTTTGCTCCTACAGCCCGTGGCTTGCTGTAGTCAGTCTCTTGGCAATTTACTTCTTCATCAGGTTCGAATGGACCTTGTGCGAAATCGTGCTACCCTATCTTAGGCGCCATATATGGGAGAGAGGACTGCCATTAACAATCGGGGCGCTGCCAGTTCTTACACTTGTAGGCATTGTCAATGCCATACTCTTTGGATTCTTCATGCTAAACGCCATCGTTGGAGCCAAAATAGAAACCATTTATGCCTTCCTCTTAACCTATGGAACTGCAATAGTGCTATTCCTCATCTATGCCCACTGGAACACCAAGAAAGGCCTTCCAATAGACAAAACCTTCTATGAACTACCTCCTGAGTAAACCTTATATCTAATACTCCCCCCCTTTTTTACATGGTACGAAGAAGCTCTTTAGTAATAGAGGGCGTCGAGAGGGCACCATATAGGTCATTTTTAAGAGCTGCTGGACTTACGGACGAAGAGCTTAAAAAACCTCTAATAGCAGTTGCTAATTCGTGGAATGAAATAGTTCCAGGACACATACACTTAGACAAAGTCGCTGAGGCCGTAAAAGCCGGAATAAGAATGGCGGGAGGCACTCCATTAGAATTCAATACCATAGCTGTTTGCGACGCACTAACTGAGGGACACGAAGGAATGAAATATGTTCTCCCAACAAGAGAGGTAATAGCAGATTCTGTTGAACTGATGATACAAGCCCACAGATTTGACGCCGTTGTAGCTATAGGCTCATGCGATAAAATTGTGCCGGGAATGCTGATGGCAATTGCAAGGTTAGATATTCCCTCAATAATGGTCACTGGAGGCCCCATGCTTGCCGGTTGTTATCATGGTTCTCAAATAACAGCTTTACATGTTTCAGAAGCTGTTGGGAAATTTAAGCGAGGAGAAATACAAGAAGAGGAATTACTAGACATCGAAAATAGAGCGTCTCCAGGTCCGGGCTCATGTCCAGGCATATATACAGCCAATACTATGGGTTGCATCGCTGAAGCCTTGGGCATAACACTTCCTTATTGTGCAACAATTCCAGCAGTGGATGCAAGAAGGATTAGACTTGCAAAAGAAAGCGGGATTCAAATAATGAAGCTTCTTGAAAAAGATATTACTCCATCAAAGATAATGACTAAAAAAGCCTTCGAAAATGCAATAAGAGTTTCTCTTTCACTTGGAGGTTCAACAAACATGGTTTTACATCTGCCAGCGATAGCGCATGAACTCGGCATAAATATTGAGCTGGAAATGTTTGACGAGTTAAGCCGAGAGACCCCTTATCTTTGTAAAATCTGGCCTGCGGGGCAATACACAATGAAGGATTTAGACGATGCTGGTGGAATACCAGGCGTTATGCTAGCACTAAAGAATAAACTTAATTTAAATGTTTTAACCGCAACCGGAACTACACTTAGAGAAAATTTGAAAAGAGCATTTATTGCAAACACTGAGGTTATAAGATCTATAGAAAATCCAATTAGTAAAGAAGGAGGATTAGCTGTATTAAAAGGCTCTTTAGCACCTAAAGGCGCAATTGTTAGAACCACCACGGTTCCACCATCAATGCTCAGGTTTAAGGGAAAGGCCAAAGTGTTTGACAGAGAAGAAGATGCTGTTAAAGCCATATACAATGGAGTTATAGAGAAGGGAATGGTCATAGTTATAAGATACGAAGGCCCAAAGGGCGGTCCAGGCATGCGGGAAATGATAATGTCTCCTGAAGCCCTGCGCCACATGAAATTAGGCGAACATGTAGCGTTGGTTACCGACGGACGATTTTCTGGAGCTACAAGAGGCCCGGCCGTTGGTCACGTATCTCCAGAAGCGGCTGATAGGGGCCCAATTGCAATAGTTAAAGATGGCGATGAAATTTTGATTGACATCATAGGCAGGAAGCTTGAATTGTTAATTCCGAAAGAAGAAATCGACAAACGATTGAAGAGTTGGGCTCCTCACCCGTCGATTCTGAAGGGTTATCTTGCAAGATACTCGCGAAACGTGTCATCTGCAGACTCTGGCGCAATACTTTTTAGGAGTTGATAAAATGAAGATAAAGATTTTGGGCGTGAGCGGCAGTCCACGCAAAGGTAACACTGAAATACTCGTGCAAGAGGCTTTACGAGCAGCAGAAGAAATAGATGATGTAAAAACCGAATTTGAGACGCTGCGAGGAAAAAAAATCAGTCCTTGTCTTGCTTGTTACCATTGCGTTCGAAACAAAACGTACTGCATCATCAAAGACGACATGCAAGATCTATTTCCCAAAATAGCCGAAGCTGACGGATTAATTCTTGGAACCCCCGTATATTTTCACACAGTGTCTGCACAGCTAAAGGCATTCATGGATCGCACCACGTGGCTTGTTAAAGCAAAGTTCTTCCCAGAAATGCCAATAAGCGTAGATTTTTCAAGGAAAGTTGGCGGCGCCATAGCTGTCGGCTTTGATAGGCACGGTGGAGTTGAACATGCACTAGCAGCAATAATCCATTATTTTCTATCGTTGGATATGATAGTTGTTTCAGGTTTTACTCCAACATCATACATAGGCGGAGCGGCATGGACTATGGGCGAATCATCATTAAAGCTAGATGCTGTGAAATCGGATAGCCTGGGCATCGAAGCTTCTAGGCAAGTTGGCAAGAGAGTTGCTGAAACAGCTAGAATTATAAAAATGGGGTTACAAAAGGCTTCCGCAAAATAGGGGTGACCAAAGTTTCAAGTTAGAATTCCTTATGGTGAACGCGAATATATTGTTGAAATACCTAAAGAAAATCTTTTAAAAGTACTGGTACCATCCGATTTACCAAAAATTAAAAACCTAAAAGCAACAGTTAAAAATGTGTTAAATAACCCAATTGCAACTAAACCCCTAAGAGACATTGTTGCTCTTCGCCATCCCAAAAAAGTTGTAATAATAATAAACGATTTGACGCGTAATGTGCCAGACAACGTGTTAGTTCCAGAGATTATTAACGAACTATGCAAAAGTGGAGTGTCTCTAAACGACATTACCGTGGTTGTAGCTACTGGTTCTCATGCACCACCCACAAAAGAAGAAGTAAAGGGTAGGATAAAGAGCAGAATTATTGAAGAAATCGAAATCGCTATTCATGATTGTGACAAAAGCGAATTTGCATTTGTTGGTAAAACAAAGCTTGGCAATGAGATTTATGTCAATAAAACAGTTGTCGAAGCCGATTTGAAAATAGCTACTGGATGCATATCACCTCACATTATAGCGGGATACAGTGGAGGAAGAAAATCAATTCTTCCCGGCGTTTCCTCGAGAAAAACCATAAGCTATAACCATACCAAATTTATAACAAATCCAAATGTTCGTCCGGGAATTTTAGAAAACAATCCAGTACACCAGGACATGGAAGAAGCAGCAAAATTAGTTGGTCTAGACTTCATTGTAAACGTGATCTACAACTCAAAGGAAGAAGTGTGTGGAGTCGTTGCAGGAGAACCGTTTCAAGCATGGTACAAAGGAGTTGAAGTTGCACATAAAATGTTTAATGTAAGCCTTCCAGAACCCGTGGATGTTCTTATTACAAGTCCGGGTGGTGGTGCAGCGGGAATTAACATGTATCAAACATTAAGCAAAGCAGTAAATCCATTCTGGCCGCTAATAAAAGATAATGGAATAGTAATCCTAGCGTCGCCATGTAAGGAAGGAATAGGTGATGCTCTTATGGAGGAGTGGATAAACAACGCATCTTCACCCCGTGATATTTTAGAACGCGTAGAAAAAGAAGGACTAAAAATTGGCCCTCACGTATTTTGGTATACTTGTTATCACATCCTCCAAAAAGCGAAAATATTCGCAGTAACAAGCATGCCAAAAAGCCTTGTTAGAAGGATGTTCATGGAGCCTTTCAACACTCCAGAAGATGCGCTCCATGAAGCCTTCAAAACACTTGGAAGAAACGTTAAAATCGCAGTGATTCCTTCATCTGTCAGCGTAATTGCATCCCTATAAATTATTAAATCAGTTGTTTTATTCACTGTTATTCTTGAAAGGTGATAAAACTATGGTATACCTCGAAAAAAGTCCTGGTGACACGGTCTTATTGCTTGGTAACGAAGCTATAGCAAGAGGTGCCATAGAAGCTGATGTGAAGTTTGTGACCGGTTATCCTGGTACGCCCGCCAGTGAAATATTGGAAGCTTTAGTTCCAGCTGCAGATAAGCTAAAGATTTACGTAAATTGGGCGGTGAATGAAAAGGTTGCTTTGGAAATGGCTATAGGCGCCGCCTTTTGTGGTGTCCGATCTCTTGTTGTAATGAAGCATGTAGGCGTAAACGTAGCGGCTGATCCACTCATGACATTAGCGTACACTGGTTTGAAGGGCGGATTAGTCCTAATTTCAGCTGATGACCCTCAATGTCACACCTCACAAACGGAACAAGACAATAGATATTATGCAGTACTCGCGAAAATACCTATTTTAGAACCAAGCGATCCAAGCGAAGCAAAGGAGATGTGTAAAGAAGCCTTCAATTTATCTGAAAGTCTAGAGCTTCCAATAATGTTAAGGACAACCCCGCGGGTTAGTCACACCACGTGCCCTGTGACTTTGGGAGAAGTAATAAAGAAAGATGTGAAGCCAGTTTTCGATAAAAATGTCGACAGATGGGTATGCGTAGGCCCCACAGCTCTACGCAGACATAAATGGCTAGAACAGCAGCAGTTAAAAGCGAAAGAACTACTTGAACAATCGATGTTTAACAAAATTATCTTTAATCCTAGTAATCTTGGAATAATAACGGTCGGTGTAGCGTATACCTACGTTCTTGACGCGCTGAGGAAACTTAAAAGGAATGCGAGTGTACTTAAATTATTCGGTTCTTTTCCACTACCAGAAAAATTGATTGCCGATTTTTTAAAACAGAAACGAAAAGTGTTAGTGGTTGAAGAACTAGACCCCCTTATCGAACAGGCTGTCAGGAGCATATCCCAAAAGTACAACATTCCGACAAAGATCATTGGGAAAAGTGATGGACTCTTACCCCTAGAAGGAGAGTTGACCCCCGACCAAGTACATTCAGCAATACTTTCGCTTCTTGGCAAAAACCAAAAATTAGCGATAACCAGTCTTTTTGAGACAAGCCTACCTATTAGACCTCTTTCTTTCTGTGCTGGATGTCCACATAGGGCTACATACTATGTTATAAAAAAGGCACTATCGCGATGCAAAGATAAAACTTATGTTATTTTGGGTGATATCGGCTGTTATACCATCGGCAAGTTTCCGCCATTCAAGATGATGGACACATGCCTATGTATGGGCGCGAGTATAGGAACAGCTTTAGGATTTGCAATGCAATCCGCATATGACTATGTTTTAGCGATTATAGGAGATTCCACTTTCTTGCACAGCGGGATACCCGGGCTAATAAATGCTGTTTACAATAAGGCAAACGTGAAGGTGTTGATTTTGGATAACGAGGAAACGGCAATGACGGGGCATCAGCCTCATCCAGGTGTTGGCTTAGATGCCAAGGGAAGCGCGTTGAAAAAAGTGGCTATAGAAGATGTTGTTAGGGGATGCAGTGTGGAATTCATCAAAATCGTGGATCCATATGACCTTGATTCATCGCTTAAAGCTTTTTCAGAGGCACTAGAGTTTAATGGAGTTGCTGTTGTGATTTTTAGGCGAGAATGCGCTCTAACTTATGCACGGAAACATAGGGGCGAAATAAGCCGTTTTAAGGTGGATGAATCAAAATGCAAAAAATGCCTCATTTGCATAAGCCAATTGTCTTGTCCCGCAATCATAAAAACGAAAGAAGGCAACATAGAAATAACCGACTCTTGTATAGGCTGTGGAGTTTGTGCAGCAGTATGCCCATCCAAAGCTATTTTTAAGGAGATGTAGAATATGGATGAGTGTAACCTAGTAGTGGCTGGGGTTGGCGGTCAAGGAATAATATTATTTTCGCGAATATTGGCAGAAGCAGCGCTTCACTCAGGATATAAAGCAATAGTAGGACAATCCTTTACGGCTGCACAGCGATACGGGTCGGTTGTGGCTTTTGTGCGCATTGGAAAAGATATATACTCACCTTTGATAGGCACTGGTCAAGCGGATATAATAGTCGGTTTCGAGCCACTGGAAGCACTTCGTTATATGAACCTTCTGTCCCAAAATGGCATAGTGTTGCTAAATATTAGCGAAGTTCTTCCGGTTTCAGTTATACTTGGTGCTGAAAAATATCCGGAAATTTCTGAAATTGAAGATGCTGTTAAAAAAGTATGCGGTGAGCTTTTAAAACTGAATGCTACACAACTTGCCCGCTCTCTCGAGGATGAGAGAGTTATGAACATGATAATGTTAGGGGCTTTGTCAACTGTAAAAAAGTTCCCAGTAAACCGCTCTGCTTTAATCGAGAGTATTAAAAATAACGTTTATCATGGCACGTTAAATAAAAATATAGAAGCGTTTCGCGTTGGAGAACGATTAAAATTACAGAAAGCCTAAGAAAAATTTAATTCTCTTTGTCTTACTACCTATCAGTTTAAAGTGAGATGTTATGACCGAACAAACTCCTATAAAATACCGTGTTATAGCCACAGTGAAAGATGTAAGAAATTGTCCATATTACAAAGTTGGGGACAAAATAGTTTTCGAAGAACCAGAGATAGTAAAAGAGAAAAGCGACAAACTATGTTTGTGGGCTTTATCTTCCCTTGGACTATACTTTGTGGCCGCGTGCAGAAAAACACCTAAAGAGGACTGGATAAATCTGCTCCATGACGTGCAATGTCCAGACCCAAATAGAACTGTTACCTTTAAGTTAACACGCGAAGAACTATAACGGAGAGGAGCCTAATCTATGAAAGTTCTTCTTGCGGACTCAGAAAAATGTACTGGTTGTAAACTCTGTATGTTGGCTTGCTCGCTGAAACATGAAAAATCCTTCAACCCTCTGAATTCTAGAATAAGAATAGCCGAGGATGAAGTATTGGGTGTTTATACACCGCATGTGTGTGAACAATGTGGAGAACATCCATGCGTAGACGCTTGCGCAGTGAATGCCATAACCTACGATCCAAAAGTTTCAATCTTTAAAGTTGATGCTGATTCTTGCATTGCTTGTGGAAACTGTGTAAAAGCATGCCCATACAATAGCATATTTACAGGCTACGATGGGAAGGCAATGAAGTGCGACCTTTGCGAAGGCTCTCCGGAGTGTATAAATTATTGCACAGCTAATGCTTTGCAATTTCTTGAAGCTACGAGAGACGTAATAAAAGTGAAAATTAAAAATATGCTCAAGAAAATTGGAGAGTGATATGATTTATGGTAATGGCTACAGTTAGCAAAACCTTAACCATTGATTTGAGCACCAGCAAAATAAAAGTGGAAGACACTCCCACGTCTTACCTTGATCGTTACATTGGCGGAAGAGGAGTAAACGCAGCTTATCTATTCGACATGACGGACGCGAACACGGATCCTCTTGGAGAGGATAATCCAATCATATTTGGGACAGGCCCTTTTGCTGGCACTTTCATCCCAACAGCTGGGCAACTTACAGTCACAAGCAAAAGTCCGCTAACAAATCTTTACTTTAAATCCAATTCTGGTGGACATCTTGCATCTGAAATTAGATTTGCCGGATACAACTACATAATAGTCAAAGGAAAAGCCGATAGACCAGTTTATTTATACATAGATAATGATCACGTTGACATAAAAGATGCATCTCATATCTGGGGTAAGGACACTAGAGAAACAAACATAATTCTAAGAAAAGATCTTGGGAAAGATGTCCATGTCGCATGCATTGGACCTGCTGGGGAAAAACTCGTTAAGTTTGCTGGAATAAGTGTATCCGTATACCATTTTGCAGCGCGGGGTGGATTAGGTGCCGTTATGGGTTCTAAAAACTTTAAAGCGATGGCTGTGCACGGGAATAGGGAGAAAATAGAAGTTTATGATCCACAGCTTCTTAGGCAACTAGTTTTAGACGCTGTTTCCAAGATTCCTAAAAGCGTTAAAGCGGTCACCTACATGAAATACGGCACCTCAGGATCGATAGATCCAATAAACGAGATAGGTGCCCTCCCAAGTTTCAATTTTAAAGAACCCTCATTCGAGAAGGCTGCGGATATAGATGGCGTAACGCTGGTTGAGAAGCAATATATTCGCAAAAGAAAAGCGTGCACTGCATGCCCAATACACTGCCACAAGTACCTAATTGTAGATAAGGGTAAGTACCAATGCTATGGAGGTGGACCTGAATACGAGACGCTTGCGGCTTTTGGAGCAGGTTGCGGAATTGGGAATCCAGAAGCAGTATTACACTTGCATATACTGTGTGGACTTTATGGATTGGATGGATTAAGCGTTGCTGCTGTCATCCAATGGACTATGGAGTGTCTTGAAAAAGGGATTTTATCGAGGGAGGATGTGGATGGCTTAAACATTACATGGGGAGATGCGGATAACACTATTGAATTACTTAAGAGAATAGTGCACAGAGAAGGTTTTGGAAACATTCTTGCTGAAGGCCTACGCAAAGCATCAAGTATTGTAGGCAAGGACTCGTGGAAGTATGCAGTGCAAGCCAGAGGTTTAGAACAATCACGCGTCGACACAAGAAGCGCGAAAGCCTATGCTCTTGCATTCGCTGTAAACCCCAGAGGCCCGGATCATCTTCACGCGCAACCAATGGCTGAAATGGGCATATATCCAGAATCTAGAGAGCTTGTGAAACAATTGACTGGAGACGTGAAGTACGCAAATCCATACATACCAGATAAAAAAGCCAGCATTGTGAGATGGCATGAAGATATGTTCGCTTTAACAGAGGTTTTAGGTCTTTGTTCATTCGCAACAACGACTACTTATATACTTACGCCGGAAACCTTGGCTGAAATGTATTACGCAGTAACAGGAGTCAAACTTAAAAGTGACGATCTAATGCTAGTTGGAAGGCGCACCGTAACTTTAGAAAGATGCTTCAATATTCGAGAAGGACTAACCAGAAAAGACGACACTCTACCCTGGAGATTAATGAATGAGCCAGTCAGCAAGGGACCAGCAAAAGGATTAGTGAACTCAAAAGAAGAATTGGATGGACTTTTACATGAATATTACCTACTTCATGGATGGAATCCAGAAACTGGCAAACCAACATACGAAACCCTTGTAAAACTTGAAATGAAGGATGTTGCAGATAAACTTAGAGAGAAAGGAGTAATTCCATAAAGACTATACTTTCGCATTAAGCAATTTCTCTATCGGAGTATATTTGATATCAAACCCAAAATGCTCCGGACCAAACAATTTTATTCCTTTATCTGTTCGCCACACGTCTGCGCATTTAATTCCTACAACAACAACGCTTTTTCCCACATTATCTTTTATGTTTTCAATCCAATTTGAGAGCCCTCTTGAAGTGGAAGAATCAACGATGCATATTAAATCTGGACAAGTGACGTATGGCTCGCCGTTCAACCAGCTTATGAGAAACTCGTTTTTATACCATATTTTCATGCTCTGTCCAAAATATTTCTCTACGCCCTTAATGGTAATATAACCCTCCATGAAGGCACCTGCTTTAGTCCGTGTCCAACTCTCTACTATGCCTTTAAAAAGCTCATATCCACCTGAACTCTCAATAAAAGCCCTAACGGGATCTTGTTTTTTCTTTCGACTTTCTGTTATCGCTTCTCCGATTGCAATAGCCTTAGATATGGAATTATGAACTATTGCATTTTTGATGTCTTTACCCCTTGCTGGTAACCTACAGACTCCGCATAATCCACCTGATGCTATGGCCATCTGTCTGCATATATCCTCAACTCTAAAATCGTCAACAGATTCTTTTAGTATCATAACATCGCCAAATGGACTCACAATAGCCAAAGGTGTAGCTGATAGCCCACGAATATGTGTGGTAGATATTGCTATTTCCGGCTTAGCCCTTCCACAAGCGTCACCATCAATAGTCACGGCATCATTCATAGCTGCAATACACATGGGAAGGGCGGTATTCCCTGCTCCAATTTCGCTGGGCAAGAAAGCATAGGGTTCTTCCCCCAAATATTTAGATAGTTCCTTCACAGCAATGTACTCTGGATTTTCATAAATCTTCTTAAGTTTCGCAACTTTCTTTTCAATATCTTCAGACACTCCTCCGCCCACCCGTCCAACTATTACCACGAGTTTATCATCAGCCACCTCCTTTGGATCAACTAAGCGAAATCGTCTGCCTCGCTTTAGGATATCAGATATCGCATTAGCAGCCCACTCAGGCGGCCCCCCACCACCACAACCCATTATTTCAGCGCCGACCAATAGGCTTTCAAGATTCCTCTTTGTTAGTTCAATCATTTTTCACCACTTCTAGTGCTATATCAATTAATTGTCAAAATTTAAAATGTTTATGTTGTTTTGTTAGTAACATTCAGCGTACATGTCTTCCATGGTATTTATTTATGGTGTGACAAGTGTTGCGATATTAAATGTTACTTAAAACTAGTGAGTTCATATTCAACATGAACATTTCAACTGTTCGCAAAACTTTGTCAGCAGAGAAATAAATACGTTTAATACTTACTCGGACACAAGAAACTTAAAAACATAGACCTATGCACGCGGCAACCGCCAAAACTTAGAAAAGGGGAAAGTTAGCTAAGAACTGTTTGAATTTATACGTTCGATGAAAAAGACGAAGTGGCTATATACCGCAAAAGAAAATAAAATATTCAAGCTTTGCAGTAACTAGTTCAGTGGGCCGGTAGTCTAGCTCGGTTAGGACATCCGCTTGACGTGCGGAAGGTCACCGGTTCAAATCCGGTCCGGCCCATCACTGTTGTTCCATAAATTTGATGAATTCTTCGAGTGTACGCCTTTCAAGTGTGTAGTTTGTTTTTCTTTCTCTGCCTATTGTCGAGTGGGGTTGTTCTCCATAGTCGTGTCCTGGATAAACTTCTATTTCGTCATTTAGTTTCAAAATTTTGTTGAAGAGGCTGTTGTACAGGTCTTCTGCGCTTCCGCCCGGTAAATCTGTTCTTCCGCATTCCCCGACAAAGAGAGTGTCGCCTGTAAATAGTTTACCGTTTACTAGGAGGCATATGCTGTCCGGTGTGTGTCCGGGCGTGTGGATAACCCTTGCTGTTATTTGTCCAATTTTTATGGTGTCCCCGTCTTCTACGCTTACGTGCTTGTTGATTTTTGATTTTTTGTGGGCTACAATTTTTGTATTAAACCTTTCTTGCAGCTCTTGGTTGCCCGCCGTGTGGTCCTTGTGTCCATGTGTGTTTATTATGTATTTTAGTTGGAGGCCGTGGGTTTTCAAGATCTGTGTTATGGCTTCTGTGTTGAAGCTTGGGTCTATTACAGCGGCTTCTCCTGTTGTTTCGTCTGCTATTATGTATGAGAAGTTGTCGCCGCGGTGCTTTATCTGCCTAAAAAACATTTTTTGGCCTCCTTCATAGTGGGATGTGGTCAACGTGCATGCCCATTTTTGCCAGTTCCTCGATGTTTTGGACACAGCCTATGCTTGCGTCTATGTTGCGGTGTTTTGGGTGAACCCACATGTGTTGGGGCGCGAGGTTAAACTGTATCGGGATTTTTGTGGATACTCCGTAGGCGCTTAAATTCCTTACCGGGGCGTTGTTGCTTGCGCATGCTCTACGGATTGATGCGTAGCTTTTTAAGAGTTCTTTTGCGCCGAAGACGCCTATGCCATGCCAAAGTGCGGCGTTTTCTGGCGAAGCGAGCGCGTATAGGAAGAATTGTGGTGAGGATGGAGTTTTTTTGAAATCGTAGTTTGTTAGGGCTTCTCCTTCAACTGTAAATTCGTCTTCGGCTTCTGCTATGCTTACGTCGTTTGGATCTATGGCGTTTGGATAAAGCAGTGTGGTTTTGTATGTCACTTTTACGCTTTTCAGCTTTTCATTTTCAAAGTAGATTCTGCCTCTTGCCGCACGTTTTGAGCCATAACCCTTAGCAGAATGCGGAACGGTTAAAAGTGTTGTGCGCTTTTTCATGCTTCTGCCCATGCACTGGTATGCGCCTTCAACCGCATAATAGTCCCTATGCGTTTCTTTTATAACGTGGTGCAGCAAGCCTTGCGTGTCTTCTTTTTGCATAGTTTCGATCGGCATGCGTATGGCATATAAGCATAGGTTTATTCCGAAAGTTTCAGAGAGCTCCTCCATTTGTTCGTATTTCACTGCGTCAACCATGTCCACGTAGCTGTTGTTGCAAGTTTCCATGTGACGCATTATCAGTTCAATTTCGCCCTGCGATATTAGTGTACCATCATATTTTTTGACAAAGTTTTCGTCAATTTTTAGCTGTCCAGTTTTGACGTAGGCTGATGGAAAAGCGCTTTGCCCGCTGGTTACAATCGACTCTTTCAGCGGGTTCATTGAATATCTATCTGGTTCCGTGTCGTCTGTGTTGAGTAGAAATGCGATGATTTTTCCTTCTGGCGGTTTTTGCAGTATCACGCATAGTTCGTCAACGTCCTCTTTTTGGATTTCTCTTAAGCCATGCTCGTGGAAGTAATTTCCGCAGACTTCGAGTAGGCGGGCGGCGATTATTCCTTGAACTTCCTCAACCGTTAACTGTGGATTTGAGTATTCAACTGAGCTTCTTAAGAAGAAGTGATTGCCACTAAGCTTAACTTCGTGTTTCTTGCCATTTTTAAACTGGAAGAATGTGAATTCCCTTTTCTCGTTTCCCTCAAATTCTGCAAGTTCCTTCACCAAAACTTCTATGCATGAACGCGAATTCTTTAAGAAATCCTCAAGAATAGTTTTGGCTAAGTTCTGTTGTGTCAAATACTTTCATCCTCTCTCTAGAGATTCTGCAATGTAAATGCAGTCCCTAAAAGCTAATGGTCCAAAAAACATCCTAAAAACCGTAAAGCTTTCCTTAAATCCGTAATCTAAAAGCATGTTTACCATCGCCTTTTCCTTTTTTGGTAGGCAAATTGAAACCTCGGAACCCTCAACCTTCTTCAGCATCGCGTTCAAAAGGTTTTTGGCTACGTGGCTTTTTCCTCTTCTGCAGATGAGCGGGCCTATCTCCACGTAGTGCCCATAAACTTTTGCCATAGCGTATCCCAAAATTTCCCCATCCTTAGCATAATAGTAGCATAAGTTGTCTTTTTCTTCAACAATTTTTTCAAGCAGCTTTTTTCTTGATGCCCCGAAGTAGAGGCTGTCGAATTCGATTATCTTCTGCATTTCAGTTTTTTCCGCCTCTTTCACTTTAGCTATCTCAAAATTTGGAGAGGAAGCTTTGCCATTTAAAACCGTGAATTGTAAGTTGCGTTTGAAGCCTAGCCTCGCATAAAAGTTTGCCTTTTCCTTGTATGAGTATAAGCCTATTGTTTCGGCGCCTTTGCGTTTCAAGTGGTTTATGGCGTGCTTTATGAGGATGCTTCCAGCGCCTTTTCTGCGGTACTTTTCATCCACGACAACGTTCCCAATCCAGCCGATTTTGCCGTAGCATATGGTTGTTGTTATGCCAATTCTTTCCGAGTTGCACATCAGCGTAAAGCATCCTTCTGGTTCAAGCTGTATCATAAACGCGAAATCTTGTTCTGTTAGGTTCCAGTTCATTGTGTCAGTTATGTGAACTGCGAATTCAATGTCTTCTGAAGACATCTTCTTAACCTTAAACATCGACTCTCCTCTTTGGTCCTTTGTGGTGCGTGTTTATCTCATTTTTGTCGGCATAAACTTTACTAGGACGATGAACATGAAAACTCGAAACTAGGGGGGTTAACAGCAACCGTGGAGGCGCAGCTTGGAGTTAAGATACCTAGAAACGTTAGGATTACGACGCATCCTTTCACGAAGTATTTTAGGGGTTTTGAAAATGTTGAGGCTGTTAGGCGCATTTTCGGCGAAAAAACAGCCGATGTTCTACGTAACCTTCGAGTGGAGTTTGTGGGTTTTAGGGGTTACATGGGCGTAAGCGAAGTGGACGGCCACTTGATGATTAGCGCGTACTACTTGAATAATGGCGACTTGATCGACATTTACTTAGACATTATCCATGAACTGGTTCATGTGAAGCAATTCATGGAGGGAAAGAAACTTTTCGATGATAGGTATGACTATGTTGGAAGACCAACGGAGATTGAGGCATATCGCCACGCTGTTGAAGAAGCCCGTAGGCTCGGTTTGGACGACGCTAGGATATGCCAGTACCTAAAGACGGAGTGGCTTAGTGAAAGAGAACTGCGAAAACTTACGGAGACACTTAATGTTAAGTATGTGCCACCCTCAAAAAGATGAAAAAGCACATTTGAGACCTTAACCCTTTTAAACATGCTGGATTAATGGTTTTGGGGCAAACAACAATGAGCTTTGCAGTTGAAACACAAAACCTCGTTAAAGTGTTCGGAAACATACGCGCCCTAGACGGGTTGAGCCTCAAAATCAAACAAGAAGAAATTTTCGGCTTAATTGGTCCAAATGGCGCTGGAAAAACAACAGCCTTGCGCATAATTTCCACGCTGCTCTTGCCGACTTCTGGAACTGCCAAAGTTTTTGGTTTAGATGTTGTTGAAAGGGCAAGTGAAGTCCGTAAAATAATAACATACCTTCCCGAGGAAGCTGGAGCGTACAGGTATCTATCGGGATGGGAGTATCTTGAGTTTATGGCAAAATTCAGCGCTAAAGACAAGGATGCTGTTCGTGCAATGGTTAATGAGGCTGCTCAAATATCTGGTTTAGGCGAGCGCCTTAAAGACAAAACTAAAACCTACAGTAAGGGAATGAAACGTCGGCTTTTGGTGGCAAGGGCGCTTATGCTTAAGCCTAAACTAGCGATTTTGGATGAACCAACAAGCGGTTTGGACGTCATACACTCCTACCATGTTAGAGAAATAATAAAACGATACGTGGAAGAGCACGGCGTAACGGTGCTACTTTCAAGCCACAACATGCTGGAAGTAGAACGCTTGTGCGACAGAGTCGCCCTAATAAACAAGGGCAAACTCGTGGCTGAAGGCGCCCCTCAAGAGCTTAAAGAAAAATTTGAATGTACAAACTTGGAAGAGGTTTTCGCAAAGGTGGTTAAGATTGCTTAAAGGATTCGGAACCTTCCTCTTGAAAGAACTTAAAGAGCTAATAAGAGACCCGAAAATCCTACTGCCCATGATTGTTGTGCCACTTGTCCTATTTCCTGTTATGGGTGGGGTAATGGGTTATGTAGCACAAACAGCCCAGGAACAAGCCATAAAAGCCAGTTTGGTAATAGTAAACAACGACGGCGAATACTGGTCTATCAATTTCATCAATTTCTTAGAAAGTTTGAATGCCATCGGCTCTAATTTGACCATTTACACTGAAAACAACATAAAACCGTTGGATAGCGAAAAAATTTTGGAGCTTTTGTCCAAATACAACACCACCCAGATTCTGGAAATTCCGGAGGGGTTTAGTCAAAACGTAACCGCCTATTTCAGCAACTTCAGTGTGAAGGCTTGTGTGAGGTTTTACGGTGTCTTGCACGGAACAAGTGTCTTTGAAAGCGTCAGCTCTTCAGCGGTTGACGCTTTAATAAGCATGTTCAACAGACACTACGCTCCAGACGTTTTATACTCTGAGAAGGCAACAGTGATCAAAGGCGAAGTTAAATATGGCGTAGATCCAACTGTTATTTCTGGACTTTTAATGTCGCAGTCCATAGCCTTACCACTAGCTGTGTTTTTCCTGCTTTCTTATGCTCCTCAGATCGTCGCGGCTTCCATGGCTGTGGAGAAGGAGGAAAAAACTCTGGAAACTCTTTTAACGTTGCCTATGGATCGTCTTGCGATTCTTTGGGGTAAGCTTTCAAGCTCTATTATCGTTGCAGCTATAGGTGCCGCCGCCTACATGGCTGGCTACAGTTATATGCTTGGCTCTGTTATGGTTGGAGACACAGCAGGCTTAAACTTGGATTTAGCTGCTTTGGGGCTTGCGCCTTCGGCTTTCGGCTATTTGCTTTTGGGTTTGTCGCTTTTCGTCACCATAATTGCGGTTTTAGCCTTGTCTGTTATTCTATCGGCTTTCGCCGAAGACGTTAGAAGTGCCCAAGCCCTCGTCAGCAACATTTACCCAATGGTTTTCTTACCATCCCTCGCCCTAATGTTTTTAGACATCAACACCTTGCCTTTTGCCTTCAAGCTTGTTTTGTTCGCCATTCCTTTCAGCCAGCCAATTATAGCATCAAAAGTCATTTTAATTGGCGATTACTGGACGGTTGTTTTTGGCATAGTCTACGTTTCAGTCTTCACTCTGATTGTTATGTATGCAGCTTCAAGGCTCTTTGCAACAGAGAAAATATTGACGGCAAAGCTAAAGTTTATGGGTTTGGGAAGACGCAGAAAAGCAAAAGTTGAGGAAATTTCGTAAAGCTTTTCCACAAAACAAAACAAACATATCCTTGGTGTCAAGTTTGGGAATAAAACAAATTGAAGTTTACCCAATCACGCTAGCCTACTATGAGCCATTCAGAATAGCGCCAGGAGCAAGCACAGAAAGCCACAACGTAGTTGTAAAGGTAATTACAGATTACGGCGTAATCGGCTGGGGAGAATCCTCGCCATCAGAGAGAGTTACGGGCGAAACGCCAGAAACGGTCCTCCAAACAATCGACAAGGTTGCCCCAAAACTGATTGGCATGTGTCCGCTGCGTATAGAACAAAACATAGAGTTAATGGACTCAATTGTGAAGGGAAACCCAGCGGCAAAAGCAGCAATGGACATTGCCCTGCACGACATACTCGGTAAAACAGTTAAAAAGCCGCTATTCATGGTCTTGGGAGGCTACCGCACAGAAGTCCTAACAGACATAACGCTTGGAATAAAATCTCCAAAGGAGATGGCTAAAGACGCCAAAAAAGCCGTCAAAAAAGGGTTTAAAGCCCTAAAAGTCAAGGTCGGCGTCAACCCCACAGAAGATGTGGAACGCATTAGGCTTATACGCGAGGCTGTCGGCGACGAAATCGTCATAAGAATAGATGCAAACCAAGGGTGGACGCCCAAACAAGCCATAGAAGCGCTGAACAAAATGGAAAAGTTCAACATAGAGTTTGCCGAGCAGCCCGTTCCAGCAGAAAACTTGAAAGGCTTAATTGAGGTAAAGCGGAACTCGCCGATACCTATAATGGCAGATGAAAGCGTCCACTCGCCAGAAGACGCCATACGCCTAATAAAAGCCGAGGCTGTAGACCTAATAAACATCAAACTGATGAAAAGTGGAGGAATCCTAAAAGGCAGAAAAATCGCGGACATAGCCGAAGCCGCTGGCATACCATGCATGATAGGCTGTATGGGTGAATCCCAAATAGGCATAGCCGCTGGAACCCACCTGGCAGCAGCATCAAAAAACATAATGTACGCAGACCTAGACTCAGACTTACTCCTCAAAGACAGACTCGTAAAAAAGGGCGGAACAAGAATCAAGAACTCCATGCGCACATTCCCAAAGCAACACGGATTAGGCATAAAAGAACTAGATGCTCAGATCCTTGGAAAACCACTGAAAGTGTACAAGTAACAAAATCTGGGAAATGAGGATATTTATGGAAGAGTGGATTAGGAAGCTTTTCGTTGAAAGGGCGGACGTATTCCTAAAGATTCTTGACGAAAGATGGGCTAGAAACAGCTCACACAGAATTCTTTTCCCTAAAATTCACGCCAACAGACTATTCAGAAGTAGATGGCTTTGTAATTTTAGAAAATAGAAGCTATGACCCAAAAGCATCCCAAATAAACACAACATGGACTTTCTACAAGAAAAGCGGAAAAGACCTAAAATATATGGACAAGGTAGACTTTCAGCTCCACATATACAGCCTAAAAGAGCTCTCTTCACTATTGGAAAAAGCCAAATGGGAAACAGTAGCATATTACGGAAGTTTAGTAAACCTGCAGCCCATGACCCCGCTGACAAGCCTCAACCTAGTGGCAAAAGCGATCTAAACTCACTATATTTTCCAATCTGCCCACCTAGTTTTAACATTTGACATGAAGGATTGAACGGACACTTGTTGAAAAGACCCAAAAAGTTTTACAAGTAAAGAACTTTAATCCTAAATTGGTGAACACTTGGTTTCTCTAAGGGCTTTAGCGCCTTCTCTAACACGAATTACAATTGCAGCGGCTGTGGGCGCCGCATTACACATTGGACAAGGTAATCCAGACTTAATAGACGAGAAGGCTGTCCAATTTTCAAGGGCTGTCCTAGCGCAAACAGATGTGGCCGGCGAAGTAATCGCTTGCGAAGGGCCAAAGGATAACGCTCCAGCATTCATGCGCCGAGAAAAGGTTGGGACCGGAAAAGGGCCGAAAGTGGAGTTCGTTATAGATCCGGTTGACGGAACGACAGCAGCCTCAAAAGGAAGAAAAGACGCGATTTCCGCATTAGCATGCGCGCCAAAAGGATGCTTCCAAGTTCTTCCAGACGACGGATATTACTTCAAGGTTGCAACAGATTACCACTCCATCGGAAAAATATCATTAGACATGTCAATAGAAGAAATCGTCAAAACTGTAGCCGAAGCAAAGGGGCTACCACTTGAAAACTTCACTGTGATAATGCTTGAACGTGAAAGGCACGCAGCGATACTTCAAACGTTAAGGAAAATGGGCGTGAGGATAATCTTAATACCAGACGGGGACATTGCAGCAGCAGTAGCCACGTGCATCCCAGGCTCAGGCGTAGACCTACTATTAGGCGCTGGAGCAGGACCAGAAGCAACAATAGCCGCAACAGCCGTAAAATGCCTTGGCGGAGCAATGCTCGTAAAAGTTTGGCGAGACAAAAGCGACGACCCAAAAAGGCTTGAAAGACTTGTGGCAGAAGGAGTAGACCCAAACAAAACCTATACGCAAGATGAGCTAGCCAAGGGAAACGAACTAGTATTCTGCGCTTCAGGCGTGACAAAAGGCGAACTGTTAGACGGAGTGCGCTTCATACCAAACGGCGCCATAGTAAACTCGGTATGCATAAGACTCCCAAGTGGAACGGTGGAAAAATCAGAAACAACGCTACGCTTCAAAGAACATCCAATTTATAAACACTTCATAACATGATAGTCATGGTGAGATAAGCTGTCTTCTAATAACACAAAAAGCAAAAAAGCAATATTTTCTTCCAAATTGGCTGCATCGGGCATATCTTTGGCTTTTTAGGTTGGTTTACATGGTTTTTACTCGTGCTTTTGAATCTTATATCATATCGGCTTGGTTACGGCTATTCAAGTGCTATAAGCGGAATATTCATCCAGTCCAAAGCTTATTTAACAGTTATTTACAGTTTTTTCTCAGCCTCATTTTTTCTTAGCAGTTTCGCCTGTTTTGGATTTAAAATAAAGTACAACTCAAACATAGCCCTATTATGCAGCTTTTCATATTTGGCTTCTTTTACTATAACAAGTTATTCAATTATGAGCCTAAACCTTTTACAAAGTAATATTCTGGCAATCACTGCTAACTTTCTGGCATCTCTGAACGTTGGAATTCTAGTTTGGGGAGTAACTCTTCTAAATGTTAGAAAGGCTCTTCCACATCCAAAAATTAGCTTGCTGATTGCCTCGTTATCCATTCTTATTGCGCTTCTAACTTTAACATGGTTTTGGCAAGCATTTTTGTACTGGGGCATCGAATTGTGGTTTATGCTTTTTGGACTGGTGTATGCATTTTGCTCTCTCAATACCGCTCTTATTTTATACAAGCTCCAAAAACAAATTGCCCAGTAAAATATGGTGGGGCTGCCCGGATTTGAACCGGGGTCCTTCCCGCACGTGGCAAATGCCAACACGCTTAGAGAGCCCAAGTCTCCAAGCCTAGACCAAGCTAGCCGACAGCCCCGCATGCTCTGCGCTATGTTATTTTAGAATTCTAGAAGGTAAATTTAAAAGATTCTCTCCTACGAGAAATATGTCCTAAACGTTTTGGCGTTTTCTTATGCTGCATTGGAGGACTTTTGGACATACTAGGCATTCGTCTGGTATTGGCATGTCCTTTGGGATTGTGTTTAGGAATCCAAGGTAGTGCGCACATTTTGCTGGTGACTCAAAAACCTTTGGGTATTCTGTAGGCTTCACGCCTATTATCTTTGCGTTTTCAACTATTATGTCAAGTTTCGACATACAATGGGGACAAGCGTAGTATGTTTGTCTCGGAATCGTTGAGGAATCCGTTAATACTGTTGGCTTAGAAAATGTTTTTCCGCAGCCCTTGTAGGGACACTTTAGTTTTTCATCGTGAGAGTGGAGGAATGGCATCTCGGATTCCTCGCTAGTTACGTCATATGAATCTTTAATATTAATATTTAATAAATATTTCCGTTCAAAAGCACAACAGAAATACACAAAACTGAAAGGCGCAAAGCCTCGGGCGTGCTTCAAAGTTAAGGTGTAAAAGACCCTTTAAATTGTTTCTAAACTCTTATGTTTAACTTTGTTGTTGCGAAGCAAGGATGACGAGCAGTGATAAAATCTCATCACTAGAAGCCTTCTTTAAGAAAAAATCCATGTCGAGTTTATCTAGTAAAATTGATAGATAAGATTGTAAGGTTAACTGGTACAGTGTTGCTTGAAAGCCGTTTTTCGTTTTTCTCTCTCCGATTTTTTCGATGACGCCTTGCTCTTTGAGTGTTCTAACTTGTCTGTTTACAATGTGATAGCGCATGTAGGCGAAGTCGCTTTGAGTTCTCAGCTTCGCCATATATCATAAATTGTTAGCGGACTTTGCATAGCGAGGATCCGGAAAATCGCCTTATTAACTCTTGCTTCCCGACCTTTAAATATGGAGACCTTCGCCATTTCATCATCAAATGGTATGCGATGTATGTGATATGTTTTTATTTGAAAATACAAATTATAGCATAATACTTCTTAAAGAGGAGTATTCAAAAGGTGATTCGATATGGACATAGTCATGGTTTAGCCTCGGCATTTACAAGCGCTTCACTCTTTTTCACGTATTATATTAAAAGTGAACTTGGAGTAAAAAAGTTCTTAGAAGCAATTTTTGGCGCTGTATGCTATCATACTTTCTACCCAAAATCCATGCTAGATCTAAAATGTCAAAAGTGAATGGAAAATGAAATTTGTATGCCCTTATTGTGGTCTAAGTTTTCATGTTTCTCGGCTAAAGCTTCTTTTTGCAAGACGTTTCAGCGGCTATACCCCACCCCATCCAAACATGCCTTATCCACATCCAGATCCAACTCCAGTGCCCAAAACAGCCTACTATCTAAAATGCCCAAACTGTCAAAAGAAATCTTGGATGACTCCTGTTAATCATCGTTAACGGAACAATAAAATTTGCATAATAAATGTGTCCATTGGATTTTAAACGAGGTGTAGAAGGAAATCGATAGGTTTTATTAGTTGATGAGTCTTTTACATTTTAAATGCGGGTTTATGCTGAGGGATGCAGTAGAACGGTGAAGAGGAGGGTTTGTTTTATGTGCGGTAAGGAACTTTCGGAGGGTGAGACTGGTCCCGTCTATAAGGCGGTTTTGGATCGTGAGACTGGTGAGTTGAAGTCTGTTGTGGATTATTATTTGTGTTAAATCTTGTTATGCTATTGTGAAGAAGGGACCATTTAGCGTTATGTAAGGTTACAGTGAGTCTTTTACTTTTTCTAATGCTTCTTCTGGGTTTTTGGCTTCTACTATGCGGATTTTGTATAGGTTTGCGAGTCTTTTTCCGTTTTCGCCTATTTTTGGCATGGCTATTAGGATGGTCTTTTCTATATTTGAGTCGTAGGCTTTTGCGAACATATCTATTATGGCCTGTTCATGGACTGGTTTCTCGTCTGTTGATGTTGAGGTGTTGATGGCTACTTTGTAGGGTTTTCTTCCATTGTTGTAGGCTATCAAGTTGAACATGTGTCTAACTCCAGAGCGACCCTCAAAAAATCCTGGAATTTCCACTTTGAAGCCTCTGTCTTCCAACAGTTTTCCAATATGGGCTAAAATAGCCCAGTCCATTGTCACCGTTTTGACCAAGTCCTCGTTTAGGCTGTATGTGTAGGCATCTTTTAATTTGGCGTGGTCAAATGTGAATTTTGTTTGGCAGTCTCTGCAGAAGTGTCTTGTAACTGGTATGTCAAAGCTTTTCCCGCATTTGTTGCATGTGCACCAAACACCAGCCCTTCTAAAGTCAACATCCATTTCGGCTAATTCGCGCCCACATTTAGGGCAAACAAGCCCATCCTTTTTGCAGAATTTCTCTTCAACATCCATGTCCGCACTTAATATGTTCAATAAGGGAGCTTCTCTCAATATCAAAAGACCCGCAAAAAGGGCAAGAGTAAAGAATGGAAACGTTCACGGATCCACATTTTGGACAGCAGACGATCCTATCGTAAAGCTTCCGCTTCAAAATTCCGCATTCATGAAGCTTTGATAAAAACTGTTCCGCGCTGTCCGAATCCCCGACTATTTCTTCAACCTCTGGATAAACAAGCACCTTTTTCAAGTAAAAAAGTGGGGTTAGGGCTTTAACCTTTCCGCTCATAAATTTGTTGAGAAGGGCTTGAACACGCCTATCACTAAGCGGGTCGCTAAAATTCATTGCCGTTACTCCCCGCTCTGAGCAGGTTGAAACTCAAACTCGCATGCCTCACCTTCAAAAGAGGCGCATTTCCGCTCTTTCGCAGCAATATTTCTGCTAAGCAGCTTTGATAGAAAGCCGCCCAAAAATTCAACAAAAATAGCAACCAACTATACCGCCGGACCTCCTTGTCCGAGTTTCAGGGGAATTTTTAACGCAAAGCCTTCCAGCTCCTTCCTCAGCATCTATATAAGTGACAGTGAACTCACCCCAGCTCCATCCAGTTAAAATTTGGCAAAGCCTTTCAAGTGTGTCTTCTACGCCTAGGTTTTGGCTTTTCATTTTAAGGCAAAAAAGTTTCCCGCAAGACTTCCATGGCAGCAACAATAACCACCGGCCTGAAGCAAAGAGCTGTTCAAGGGCTCCATCCATTTCAGCTAACATCTCAAACTCTATGAAGAATTCTGCTCAAGAACACTCTTCATCTACATCACGCCTAATCACTTGGGAACAACCCAATTCCTATTTCAATGTATACGCCTATTAACGTTAATATCCCACCCAAAAGCATAAGCAATCCGCCAGCAGTATGCATCTCAAAACATACTTAACGAAAGACTTTCCGTTAGTCTGTTAACAGAAATTTCTTTCATTTCAACTCGGTGTGCTTATTAAAATCAATAATGAAGGCCTCGTGGTGCATGTTCATTTTACAATGACATGAAGCATTTTTGAATAAAGTAAAAAGGGGGTTATGGGTCTTCTCGCATGAAGTTGTCTATGGCTATTGATATGTCTGCCATGTCTACGCTTTGGTCGTCGTTAACGTCGCAGTTTGGATCCCAAAGTGGGTGCGTTGGGCTGCTCATGAATTTGTCTATGAGTATGCTTATGTCCAGCATGTCAACCCATATTTCGCCAGTAACATCACCAGCAATAGTGACCAGAACAAAGCCATACTCAAACGCGTTGTCCGCCAAATCTGTCTCGCCTAGAACTGGCCACGCATAAGCCCAAAGCGTATAATTGCCCTTAGCAAAAACTCCTATGCCTCCAGCGCCTCCAGTGCTCCACGTAAAAGTTAGAACTGCTGATTCGCCACCTCCAAGTGTGACTTCTCTCGTTTCTATTGCTGTTGCATTTGCGTAAAGTGTCACATTAAAGGTTTCCGTGTAATCACCTTGGTTTTTAACTGCAACATTTATGTCCATCGTATAGCCTTGTCCAACAATCGTTTTGGAAGGCGAAACATCTGTGATTGCAATGTCGTGGAGAACATCGTAAATGGCATATATTTTGCCGTCATATGAAGGCGCGTAAAGCAAGGAGGAGTAATCAGGAAGACCCGAAACGACAGCAAACGAACCACGTATTTTTCCTTCTGTCTGATAAACCCATATTTCCGTTCCTGTTGCTGCGTCTAAGGCAAATATTTTACCATCTTCTGTGCCTATGTAGACTACGTCTCCAGCAACAACTGGAGAGCTGTAAACTCCGTAAGGAGATAGCGTTTTAGCCCATTTTACTATAGCCAGGTTTGAGGCGTCTAGGGCGTATATTCTGCCATTGCCAGAACCTACGTAAACAATTCCATTAGCTACGGCTGGAGATGTGTTTATTGGAAGGTAATCTCCGGCAAAGAAGAGTGACATTAGTTGTCCAGTTGTTGCGTTTAGTGCAAGTACGGAACCACTAAATGTGCCTATATAAACTACGCCATTCACAACAGCTGGTGTGGAGAAGTAAACTCCAAAGGGAACCGTGTAATACCATATTAACTGCCCTGTTGCAGCGTCTAAGCATGTAACATTTCCATCATAGGGAGCGGAGTACCCTGCCGCAGCTATGTATAGTCTACCATCTACAACGGCAGGAGACGAACCGGTACAAGCACCATAAACGGTTTGAACCCAAATGACTGCGCCAGTAGTCGCATTCAAAGCGTAAACCAAACTATCCTGATTGCCTATATATACAACTCCATCAACCACGATGGGAGACGACCAGAAAGGCGAAGGCAACCCATAGAAGATGGTGCCCCACGCCGTAAAGCTCCATATAAGTTCGCCTGTAGTAGCATTTAACGCGTATGTTTTATTGTCATTTGCGCCTATGTAAACAATTCCATCAGCAACTGCAGGCGAGGAATATATTCCTCCAGGCCCGGTGCTGAAACTCCATATTTCTTCTCCTGTCCACATATTTATGGCGTAGACATTAGAATCATTTGATCCGACATATACTATGCCATTGGCTACTGCAGGAGAAGAAAGTATTATGTCACCAGTTTGGTGCGTCCATTTTGTGAAGCTATATTTTGGCCCAGCAATTTGTGTATGTCCGCTTCTGTTAACGTCATGGCGGTACATGGTCCAGTCAGAGGTTTCGTCACTACCTACCACTCTTATTGATCTCTGAAATAGTAATAGAGCCATTAGACACAAAACAACGATTGTAACGCTGGATACTTTATTTATTTTTTTCATAAGAACACCGTGAGGTTATATTGTTGATTAATTTTATAAAGGTTTTGTGGAACTTTTTTATAGAAAATTTGTAGATTAGAAATTTTTCCTGTGTAATTTAACTTTCTTTGCTATGTAAAGTGCAATGGGAAAAGCTAAACAAAGAATAATTATGCTTATTATCGTCAAAGGCAAAAAGTCCGTACCATAATTTGCGTCAACATTGAAACTTACTTGCATTTCAAAAACGTTTCCAGCTTTATCTATGGCTTTAATGTATAACTCATGTTTTCCATTTGCCAAATTATAGAGAGTATATGTTTCGTTTGTTCCTACGTTTATCCACGGATCATTATCTAATTTCACTTCGTAACGTTCAATTCCGGCGATGTAATCTGTGCCAACCCAGGTAATTGTTATATTCGAAGAGTTTAGCGTAGAACATGCATCAGGTGAAAGCAGAGAGACTGCTGGCGGTATTGTGTCTATTTTAAAGTTTATGCGCGCCTCTTTGACATTTCCAGCAAAATCATAGGCTTTGACATACGCGGTGTGATTTCCATCATTTAAATTTTCAAACTCGTAAGCCATTGCGTTTTCAACCCTTAACCATGGACCTTCGTCAACTTTTACCTCGAAATAATTAAGTCCTGATGCTGCATCTTTGCTGATCCATGCTACTACGACGGTAGAAGATGGAAGCACAGAATTTTCTTTTGGCGAAAATATGAGTAGAGTTGGTGGAGTTAAGTCCACAAAACATAGCTTTAATTCATGCAGGCTGTGGTTGTAACATAAATAAACAAAGTCTAATGTGGAGCTGTTAGTAAGAGTGAACGAGTACAATTCTCCGTCGAAATAAGCTTTGATAGTATATTCTTCAAGCGGCGCTTTTGGGATTGAGATGTTAGCTGTTCCAACAGTATGAGGTGGACCAAATACTCTAAAGGTCATCTCCATTAAACTCTCGTTGAAGGTCAAATCTAGAAAAGTTGAGTCGGAATAAACGTGTATCTCACATGAAATTCCCTTAAAAATGATTTCATACTCGAAGGTTGTTCTTAAATCATATTTTAGATCTATTTTTCCGTTAAGGGCTTCTTGTTGGGCTTCAAAACCGTATAGGTATCTTGCATATTCTTGTTCGTTATGGAAATAGAATTTTAAGAATGAGATTATGTATTTGGTGCATGTGAAAATGATGGTGAAATGGTCGCTTCCGATGATTGTCAAGCAAAACTTTGGAACATTTCCATTTTCATAAATGGGATACGCCATTGTACTGGGTGGACTTATTGTATCAGCAGATCCCACAAGTATGAGCATTGGAATATGAATATCCTTAGCAGATGAAGGGTACATGAAAGTCCACGGTGGATAGATAAACGGTGCTATTGGAATTACTGCTTTTAACCTATGTTCAGAAATAGAAAGGATCAAAGCAGCTTCCGCTCCAAGCGAATGCCCAGAAACTATAAACTTTGACTCATCTATTAATTGGTGGAGCTTGAAGGAGGAATTATCGTTTTGTTCATCAAGCCAGTTTAGAGCACCCTCCAAATCGTTAACCCTATCAATGTCCCAGCTTTCAAGGTTAGAACCCACCAACGCTGTTATGAAACCCCAACTTGCGATTTTCAAACCCAAAGCGCGATAATTTTCTATGGGCGATCTATATCCTGGACTAAACAATACTGCTGGGTACGGTGCATCTGTGGAATTAGGGTCGCTTTCTTCGCCGTCAATTACTGCTGGATAGAATACAATTATCGGAAGCTGTTCTCCTCCATTTTTTGAAATGTTCACTTGAATCCAACCAACTGTGTAGGGGCCGACATTTTCAGGATTACTGCTTTGATCCTCGATTTCTGCATCTGCAACTTCTAATATGGGAAATGTAAAGATGAATAGTGAAAGCAGAAGTGTGAGTGCCAAGTTCTTTCTGGTTTCTTGCATACTTAAACTAGTTGAGAATATCTTATATTACAGTTTCTTATGTTGAAGTGAAAAAGAAAAGTGAGGTTTGTTAGGTCTATTTTTGTATGCGATTTTTCTTAGGAAACCATCCTTTTCGTAGTAGCACTGTCAATATTGTTGTAATCATTAGTGATATTATGAGGATGGCTGTTGAGAATTCTGGAACTACCCATGATCCTATGATTTTTATGGTATGTGTGCTTTCATGCGTGTATGTTATGTAAATGCATGTGTAAGTATCGTTTTCACTTATGATTGGGATGACGTCTGAATCGTCTATTTGAACTGTCCAATCTCCACCGAGTAAGCTTTTCGGAATTGTTACGTTGCAGAAACTGTTCATAGCTTTTGGTCCTACAACTTTGAAGCTTATTTGCTTGTCTGGCTGGCTGAACGCGAAGTCCAGCAATGAGGAATTGCTGATTATGGTTACCGAATAGTCTTGTGTTTCCCAGACCACGTTAAATGTTTGGTGGCTGCCGCAAACAGCGTAAATTTTACCTTCGTAACGTGAAGCAAAATAGACTACTCCGTCAGCAATGGCAGGAGAGGACCAGACATCACCGCCAGTTTCAAAGCTCCATATGAGTTCTCCTGTTTGTGCATTTAGTGCGTAGGTTTTGTTGTCACCTGAACCGATGTAGATTATGCCGTTACTTGAAATTGCGGGTGAAGAAGAGATAGAGCCTCCGGTTGTGTAGTTCCATATTCTTTCTCCAGTTGTGGCATTTAATGCGTAAACATTGAAATCATAAGAACCTACGTAAACTACTCCGTCAGCAACAGCTGGAGATGAAACAACCCAGTATCCAGTTGTGTAGTTCCATATTTTCTCGCCTGTGGTCGCGTTTAACGCGTAAATGTTGTTGTCATTTGAGCCTATGTAGACAATTCCATCAACAACTGTGGGAGACGAATATACATCGGAGCCTGTTGTGTAGTTCCATATTCTTTCTCCAGTTGTGGCATTTAATGCGTAAACATTGTTATCATAAGAACCTATGTACAATATTCCGTTAACGATTGCAGGAGAAGAATGAACATCGCCTTCAGTAGTGTAGTTCCACAATTCATCTCCCGTTGTGGCATTTAAAGCAAAAACACCTTTTCCATATCCGCCACCAATGTATACCACACCGTCCGCTACTGCAGGAGAAGAAGCTGCCATAAAGCCTCCAGTTGTGTAGTTCCATACCTTACCGCCCGTAGTTGCATTTAATGCGTAAACATTCTTATCAAAAGAGCCGAAATAAACCATTCCATAAGCAACCATTGGAGAAGACGAGATCCAAGTAAGCCCAGTGTAGTTCCAAATTAGTTCACCCGTTGTTGCGTTTAAGGCTATCAAGGAAGGCCCGAAACCCAAGCTTATATAGAGTACACCATCCACTACGGATGGAGACGGACCCCAAATATCATATGTGGCATTGAACGTCCACAGAGTCTGATTCATTGTTGGTCCTGGACTTGAAGTGTACCCTGTGCGGGTAGCATTTTGGCGGAACATTGGCCATTGATATTGAGCATATCCAACGTATGCGATGGCCAAAATTGCAATGGTAACCATTAAAATGAGGCTTCTAATTTCCTTTTTCATGTTATAACCCGAATGTATTATTTTAAGTTATAAATTAATAAGATTTGTGCGCTTTCCGCGAGCTCTATTTTCTTTTCTTTAGAAATACAACGGCTAGTACGATTATTGCTATTCCAGCGACTGCGCCGCCTATGAGCCACTCTGTTGGTATTCCCTGCTTAACTTTCATATACGCAATAAGCGTATGGTTTGCATACATCGGCACAACATACGTTGTTGCTGTAATATTGATTTTAACTCCGTCAAGTTCCCAATAGTCAAACTCGAACCCTTCTGCGGCTGTAACCGTCACGGCTGCGTTCTCGCCTTCTGTGTAGCTTACAGTACCAGCTGGCGGGTTGGTGGTTCCTCCATTTGCCGGTTGAACCGATATGGTCAAGTAATATTTGGGCAAGTCTGCAACCGTGTACACGTAAATAGCTGACTGGTTGGTGTTTAGCGCTATGTCTGCAGCGTTTACATAGTATTGTACAACTGTGCCGTCCTCTTGTTTTGGAATTGTTGCCTTGTATGTTGAATCTCCAATGTGTTGCATTGGAACTTGAGACCAGTTAAGACCACCATCTATAGAATAGTATACGCTTGCATTTTTGACTCCAGTAAGGTCATCTGTAATCGTTGCGGTGATATTGACGTCATCAATGAGGGTGGGTATGCTAGGCGTATTAGCAACATTAGTTATAGTGGGAGGAGTTATGTCTCCTCTAATTGGCGGAGCCGTAAATTCTGGTGGAATTTCCGCTACTAGTCTCAAATTTATAAATCCATTAGGATAGTAGTTTGTTATCCAAGAAGTTGTATCATTAAAAACCTGAGCAATATACATGCTTTGCAAGGCTTGGTGATCCTCTGGCCTAATATACATATTTCCTTTTGGACCAGTAAAATTCAAGCCCTCAAGAGTAGATATCAAAATCTCCGTGTTAATGGTTCCAGCCTGCTGGATTGCGTAAACTATTGCTTGACCAGCTGCAAATGCGCTTTCCACGAACAGATCGGGTACAGGAAGCGTCATGGACGTTTTTCTTGGCAATGTACCTGCATCATATCTGACTCTCCATGTGTTCACAAGCCAATCGTTAACGGTGTTATTTGGAAGCAAATAGGCGTACTTGGTCATTCCAGTAAAGTTTATGGCTACATTCAAAAGTTGGAGGCTGAAAAGATCACCAATTCCGGAAGTTACATTCATATAGTCATAAATATGAAGGTCAGCCATCGCTTGAAACATATACATTGCTCCAGTTCCTGACCAAACTGGTATGAAGCAGTCAGGATCCGCAGATATTATTCTGTTAAGGTAAGGTGCAAAATTTACCGTGGTTGTAGGCGCATACTCAACGTGTATAACTTGCCCACCATATTTCTCGATGACATACTTCCAACATTTAACAGTGCTGTAACCCCATGAATAATCTGGTGCCAAAAAGGCAAATGTTTTTCCCATGTATGTAGCTGCAAAGGCTCCACCCGTAAAGGCGTCATGCCAAGTGCTGCTTGCAGTTCTAAAAGTATACCGGTTATATCCTTCGCCAGTAATTTTCTCATCCGCAGCGGGAGCAACCATGAATATTACGCCATATTGCGCAGCTACAGCTTGAACCGCGCTTGCGCATGCACTACTAGCGCACCCTTGAAGGAAGTCCACGCCATCTTGCAAAATCAGCTTTGTTGCCTTAGATGCAGCTTGTGTTGGATTCCCTACATCGTCTTCAACAATTATTTGTATGTCTCTGCCTAAAACCTTAAAAGTTCCACCAGTAGCGTACTCTATTCCAAGGTAAAGACCGTTCACCTCCATCTCTCCATAATATGCAAGCGCACCAGAAAGGTCCGTAATTACACCAATCTTAATTGGACCTGTGCCTTGTGAAAAGGCAAACTTCGCTCGCGATGAAAACAACAAACTTAACACCAGAAGTGAAATCGCACAAGCTATAATGCTTTTAATTTTTGCGTTCAATAGTTTTTACTCCCCTAAGCTTCAAACTATGATTAAAACAAGTTTTATAAACCTTTTTTAATATAAAATTTTAGCTCAGCCACATGAACTGGAGATTTTCACATGATTGATCCAAATCTGGTCGCAGCTGCAATTCTAGATGGATTAGCTTACTCAATGCTACTCTTTCTCATAGCATCTGGCTTCTCCATAATATTTGGTTTAATGGGAATCCTAAACTTTGCCCATGGAGCCTTTTTCATGATAGGAGCCTACATTGCCGTAACATTTTTCGAATTAACTAACAATTTTGCTGTTGCATTAATCTGCGCAGCCTTTTTCGGCTTCTTGATAGGGGTAATAGTCGAACGCTTAACCCTTCGCCGTGTACATGGCAATCCAATAGCTCAAATAATGCTTACATTGGGCTATTTACTCTTATTCTCTCAACTTGTGCTAATAATTTGGGGACGCACACCAAAAATTTTCTATCTGCCATACCTTAGTGGTTCAGCATATCGAACTTTTCTCGCATTCCTCGGTTTCATGATTGCTGTCTTTACATATCTACTTTTAACTCGAACCAAAATGGGCATAATCGTCCAAGCAGGAACAGAGGATGCGGAGATGGTGGAAGCTTTAGGCATCAACATAAAAAGAGTTTTCACGTTAACATTTGGATTCGGAGCCTTACTAGCCGCTTTCGGCGGGGCTTCTGCAGTACCTTGGCTCGGAGCAACGCCACAGATGGGGTCGACATGGATGTTCACTAGCCTAGTTGTAACGGTGGTTGGCGGATTAGGAAGCTTTAAGGGCTCTTTTTATGGGAGCCTCATAATTGGAATGCTTCATGGACTCTCAGAATATTTCTTCCCTCAACTAACTTTTGTTATTGACTTTCTGGCGATGGCTATTGTTCTACTGATAAGAACAGAAGGACTATTTGGCGTGGGAAAATAATATGATCAAAATCATCAAACGCAGCTTTGAAGTTTTGACAAAAAAGAAACTTCTGCTGGCAAGCTTCGCATTATTGTTTACTTTTCCGATAGCAACGCCTTCCGTGTATTACTTATCACTGCTAACAGAAATGCTCATTTGGGCGTTACTCGCTATGAGCTACGACTTAGCCTTGGGCTACACAAGTTTGGTAAGTTTTGGCCATGCTGCACCATTCGGCATCGGCGCTTATGTGGTCGCATTACTTTTAAGGATGAATTTTCCCTTTCTCTTAGCTGTTTTGATAGCAATATTATTTGGCGCGCTAGTTGGGCTGGCATTAGGCATCTTCACCTTCAGAGTTAGCGGAATATACTATGCATTAGTTACACTGGCCTTTGCAGAGATGATTTTCGCAATTTTCAACAAATGGGTTGAACTGTCAGGGGGCGAAACCGGACTTTCTGTTCCAAGACCCGAATTTTTAAGATTCGATTTAATTATCTACGCGATGTTTGTAATTTCTATCGCAATAGTGATTATGCTATTTTTGACCATATTACGTGACTTGGCAAATAAGAATAAAGCTATCAAGAACAAAATCGCATATTGCGCTTTCATAGCAGCAGTTCTTGCGATATTAATCTACAGTTTTCCATCGAAACTGAATATCCTTCTAGAGGGATCAATCAGGGAGAAAAACACGATGATAATGGTCACGAACACATACTACCTTATCGCTTTACTTCCTATTGCAATATGTTACCTCATTGCAAAGAGAATCATAGACTCTCCAATGGGTAAAATATTTGTGGCTATTAGAGAAAACGAGGAAAGAACGAAAATGTTGGGTTATGACGTGCCAATTTACAAGTTAATTGCTTCAATCATTTCAAGCATGTTTGCAAGCCTGGCTGGAGCACTTTACACTCCCTTTGCCCTAAGCATCAGCCCATACAGTGTTCTAAGCTCTGCTATCATGATAAATATACTGCTTTACAACATCCTCGGCGGTTTAGGCACATTGGTCGGACCCATGCTTGGCGCAGGGATAATCACGCTTTTAGCAAATGAGTTGACAAGCATTCGTGGTATTGGAGAGTATTGGATGCTGGTTTTGGGCGTATTCTACATAGTTGTAATATTATTCTTCCCATACGGCATTGTAATTACGTGGAAACTAAAGAGAGTGTCTGTAAAGAAAAACATCAAAAAAATAGCGACATTAATAAAAACTTCTATAAGAGGTAAATAGAATGACGAATTTAAGCAGCGCTATATTAGAAACAAGGGACTTAACCAAAAAATTCGGCGGATTGGCAGCAGTTAACAACGTCAGCATTACCATAGAACAAGGAATTTGCAAAGGCTTAATAGGCCCCAACGGAGCTGGAAAAACGACGCTATTTAACTTAATCTGTGGACTCCTGAAACCCACTAGTGGAAGGATATTCTTTAAAGGAGAAGATATTACTGGATTGCCACCAAACAAAATTTCTAAAAAAGGAATTAGCAGATCATTTCAAATAACAAATGTCTTTGCAAGATTATCAGTCTTAGAAAATGTAAGATTAGCCGTACAATCGATAGGAAGAGAAAACTACAATTTCTATTCTAGCATAGATCGCTTTAAAGAATATCACAGAAGAGCCCTTGAAATTCTAGAAAGCATTGGTTTAAAACAAAAAGCATTTTATCCAGTAAATTTCTTGCCGCATAGCGATCAAAGAAAACTTGAAATTGCCATGGCAATCGCAACAGATCCAGAACTTCTGTTGCTTGATGAACCTACTGCAGGCGTATCGATGGAGGAAGTGCCAGACGTTGTGAATGCAATACGAAAAATAAAGCAGAATTCAAAAATTACAATTCTTCTCGTTGAACACAAGATTGATGTTATTATGGGCATATGTGACTCGGTTATGGTTATGCATGAAGGGGCTGTTATTGCGGATGGTACTCCAAAAGAAATTGCCGAAAATGAATTAGTTCAAAAAGTTTACCTTGGAGGAGACTAAAGTGGGGTTGCTGCACGTCGAAGACATGCACACCTATATTGGTCCATTTCACATACTTCAAGGAGTATCATTCGCTGCTGAAAAAGGCAAGTTAACTGTAATACTTGGAAGAAATGGTGCAGGTAAAACAACTCTGCTTAAAAGCATAATGAATATTATTCCCACCAAGTCAGGAAAGGTAATCTTCAAGGGAGAAGAAATAACAAAATTACCCACGTACGAAATCGCAAGGAAGGGAATCGCTTATGTTCCCTCTCAAAGAAAAATTTTTGGTAAGCTAACAGTTGAAGAAAACCTTCAAATAGCATTCAAAGGCCCAGAAGATTCCTATAAAGAAAGGTTACAATTCATTTTCGACATATTTCCAAATCTAAAAAATATGTTGAAAGATAAAGCTCATAATTTAAGCGGTGGACAACAAAAAATGCTGCTGATTGCCCGTGCAATAATTAATAAAAACGAGCTCCTTTTAATTGATGAGCCAACAGAGGGGTTAAGCCCTATCCTTGTAAAGAAGTTTTCAGAAACATTGGTTAAACTTAAAGAGCAAGTCACAATGATTTTAGTGGAGCAGAGCTTCAAATTGGCAAGAGAAGTTGGAGATGAATGTTACATTCTGGAAATGGGCAAAATAGTTCACCATGGTAATATGGAAGATGTGGCGGAAGATAAAGAATTGATAAGAAAGCATTTGGGAGTAAGTATTTAGAACGTTAATAACCGACAAACTATGCAATTAGATTTAAATAATTACAAATGCCAAAAATACTAATCTAGAATTATATGTCGGGGAGAACTTTGCTTGCCTCAAGTTGAAATAAACGGCGTAAAGATAAACTACGTGTTCGAGGGAACAGGATCTGAAAACATTGTTTTTATTCACGGGTTAGGAGAATCTCTTGAGAGTTGGAGACACCAAGTTAACTTTTTTTCTGAAAAATTCAGGGTTGTTGCTTTGGACTTGCGAGGGCATGGAAAGTCAAGTACCCCAAAAAAGAAAATCGAAATTGAAGATTTTGCAGAGGATGTCAAAAGTCTACTTGACCATTTAGGGATAAAAAAGGCGCATTTTTGCGGTCTTTCAATGGGCGCATTAGTTCTTTTTGAAATGTACAAAAAATATCCAGACTACTTTTTAAGCATGATCTTAGTGGCTGCTAGACACAAATTTCCACCAGCACAAACTGCAGTCTTAGAAGGCATGAGCATGGAAATAATTGGCGCTGAAGTAGCCACATTCGCCCTCGCTGCGAATGCACCAGAACAACTCAAAGAAGAAGTAGCAAAGATGATTGCAGGAACCAGAAAAGACGTCTACATTCAATCAGCAGAGGCAACGTCCATGCTTGACTACTCCGAACTCTTGCCGAAAATCAAAGTTCCAACACTTATAATAGTAGGAGATCTTGACATAGTCACTCCAGTAAGCTCCGCCGAAACAATAAGCAAATCCATACAGGGATCAATCTTGCAAATAATACCAGGCGTTGGGCACTTGCCGAATAGAGAAGCCCCAGAAAAATTCAATAGCTTATTGGAAGAATTTCTACATAAAATAAAAATTTAGGAGATTGGAGATATGAATAGATACGCAAAAATTTTGAGCACAGGAATTTACCTACCGAAAAAAGTTGAAACAAACGAAGAATTAGGAAAACGAATAGGATTTGATGTTGATGGATGGCTTCGCCCAAGAACAGGAATCACTTTAAGACACATTTCAGAACCTAACGAGGCTACTTCTGATATGGCTGTAGAAGCAGCTCGACACGCACTTAAAAATGCAAATTTAAAGCCAGAAGATTTAGATCTCCTTATCTTAGCTACTGATACTCCCGACTTTGTAAGTCCACCAACATCAGCCGTTATTCAACACAAGCTTGGAGCCAAAAATGCAGGTTGCTTCGATATTAATGCCGCTTGTACAGACGTGCCCATCGCTCTTTCTATAGCATCAAACTACATTATGAATGACCCAAGCATAAATTATGTACTTGTAACAGGATCCTATGGAATGACTAAGTGGCTTGACTGGAACGAAAAGTGGCTAGCCCCGATTTTTAGCGATGGTGCTGGAGCAGTAATATTGACCGCCTCGGATAAGCCTGGATATATAACTTCAAAAATTATTGCTGACGGAAGTTACTGGGACTGTTACGGCATTTACGTGGGCACAGCTAACCCAATAACCATCAAAATGGTGGAAGAGAAAAAACATTATTTACGATTTCATGAAAGTGGTCATCGCTACCCAGCGGATATAAACTTTGCGCATTGGCCTCAGCTTATTAGAGACACCGTGAAGAAAGCGGGATATAAGGTAGAAGACTTAAATATGATATTGATGACGCAGGTAAACGTAAATACAATAAAGGATGTTATGAAGGAACTTGGCCTACCCTTAACAAAGACTCACTGGATAATGGACAAATATGGATATAACGGGTCGGCATGCGTGATATTCGCGTTGCATGACGCTCTGGAACAAGGGAAAATTAAGAAAGATGACCTTGTGTGCTTCTGCACTTCTGGCGTAGGATACGTGATGTCTGCCGCATTATTTAGATGGATATAATTAAAGGAAGAGATATGAACGTAGAAAACGTTGCAACACAAGGCTACTGGGTTAATAACTGGATAGCTCAGCATGCAAAAATAAACCCAAATCACGTTGCTTTGATAGATGAAAAAAGTGAAAGACGATTCACTTACAAGGTTTTCAGTGAAAGAGTAGATGGAATTGCTGCTTTCTTTAAGAACGAATTAAAACTTAAAAAAGGCGATAGAGTTGCGATGATCTCATGGAATCGCATAGAAATGCTGGATGCACTATTTGCAACAACAAAAATAGGCGGTATCTTCATACCAGTCAACACTAGATATACATCTAGAGAGATAGAGGAGCAAATAACACTAATCAAGCCTAAAGTTCTCATATACGAAGAAGAATTTACCGAAAAAGTTGAAGATTTAAAAAAGATAAAAGGCAGTTGGCTCGTGCATTTAGGAAAGAGCCACATAATAGATTCGATAGATTTTGAGAATTTAGTAGATTATGAGGAAAGATTAGACAAACCGACACCAGTTAATTTAGAAGACCCATTCATGATTTTGCAGACTGGAGGAACAACTGGAACACCGAAAGGCGCAATTATACCATACAGAATGATATTTTGGAATGCTATGATAACTATTAGGGACTTAATAGTGCCCGGCGAAGTTACTGTCACATGCGTTCCACTATTTCACATTGGTGGATACACATACACATTGCCATTACTTTTTTGGCAAGGCACAAATATACTCATGTATAGATGGAACCCAGAAAAGCTTCTAGAACTGATTGAAAAGGAGAGAGTCACTTTCCAGTTTCTTGTACCCACCCAACTTAAGATGCTTATAGAATCGCCAAAGTTTAAGACAGCCGACCTTACCTCTGTCCGTTGGTTTACGACGGGAGGAGCTGCTCTGACTAAGGACATTGTTGATGCCTTCTTGAAAAAGGGTGTCTTAGTAAAGCAAGGATACGGCCTTACAGAAGCAGGACCAGGGGTTTTTGCACTAGACCCCAAAGACGCAATAAATAAAATGGGTTCCATAGGAAAACCCAACCTTCTGATCGACGTTAAAGTAGTAAACGATAAAGGAGAAGAAGTGGCTCCTAATACTCCTGGCGAACTTCTCATAAGAGCACCATCGCTTTTTGGGGGTTATTGGAACAACCCTGAAGAGACATCAAGAGCGTTAGAAGATGGGTGGCTTCATACTGGCGACATAGTCGAATATGACAAGGAAGGTTTCTTTTACATAGTAGGTAGAAAGAAAAACGTGATAAGGAGCGGAAGCGAGAGCATTTATCCGGAAGAAATCGAGAGAATACTTAGTTCCCATCCGAAAATACAGGAAGCAGTTGTTTTCGGAATTCCGGATGAAAAATGGGGAGAAGTTCCTAAAGCGTTAATTGCGTTGAAAGCTGGAGAAAAACTGAGCAAAGAAGAAGTTATCAAATATTGTGAAGACAAAATGGCAAAATACAAAATTCCAAAAGTTATAGAATATGTGGATTCTATACCAAAAACTCCAGCTGGCAAAATTTTGCGGGAAAAGCTTATCGAAAAATATGGTTAACATAAATGGAAATGGGGAGGTAGCCCGTATGCCCTACGCTAAAATAAACGATATTCAAATGTATTATGAGCTGCATGGTGCCGGCGAAACAATAGTTTTTCTTAACGGAATACTTGCAAACACTTCAAGCTGGATGAATCAAGTGCCCTATTTTGCAAAACAATTTCAAACGCTCTTGTTAGATTTTAGGGGGCAAGGGAAATCGGAAAAGCCATTAATGAAATATCCTATGGAGCTTCATGTAGAAGATCTTAGGGCACTAATGCAGAAACTAAAGATACAAAGCGCCCACATTGTTGGAATATCTTTCGGCGGAGAGGTTGCCTTAATCTTTGCAACGAGATATCCGGAGATGGTGAAATCTTTAATTGTGTCTTGTGCAGTAAGCCACGTAGATCCAGTGGTCAAAGCCATAGTTGAGAGATGGCTAATTGCGGCTAGACTCAGAAGTGGAAAGTATCTTTTCCAAGCGGTTTATCCGGATATTTTCTCTGACGAGTTCATAGAAAAAAGGTGGGATTTCGTGAGTGGCACAGCCCCAATTTATGACACCGCAGTTGACATTGATGCTTTTATTGAATTGCTAAAGGGTTTTATGCAGTTAAATATAACACCTGAACTTTACAAAATCAAAAAGCCGACATTAATTATTGCTGCAGAAAATGATAAAATAAAGCCTCCAAAGTACTCTAAAATAATTCATAACAAAATACAAGGATCGCGTTTTGTCGCAATAAAGAATTCAGGGCACGCGGTAATCTGGGAACGTCCAGAAGAATTCAACAACATAGCATTACAATTTATCAAGGAGCAACAATGATAAACCGCTATGACATGTTACATTAATTTTCTTGACTTCTTAAATAATGTGACAAGAATTAAGCAACTTGTTGCCTCTATCTCCCCCTCTTCCGAAGAGGTCAAAATTGATCCTTTTAATTCGAGGAATAGTCTCTCTTTTTCCTTTACAACTTCTGTATACTTCCTTACAACTTCAAGCTTTGCCGTTATTGTGTCTCCAACCTTCACAGGCCTTTTGAATTTCTGATCTTTCCATTCTAGTAACGTTACTCCTTTCCCAAAGGAAAGCGTAATCAACGCGCTTAAAAAAGAGTTTAAAAGAATCCCATGCGCTATATTTTTTCCACCAAAAAGTTTTGGAGGAAGCGTCCTTGCAAATTCCTCATCCACATGAAGAGGATTATAATCTCCACTAATCATAGCAAATAACTTAACAATCTTGGAGGTGACAGGAACTTTCATGATCGATAAATCCCCTTCTTTGACTTCATCAAAATAAACTTCCTCTAAATCCAGTTTGGGTATATCTCGAGAAAGTTCCTCTTCGTCAAGAACTTCGAATGTACGAGGTAGTTTATAAATAAATTCCTTTCTAGACATTATAACACCATTTAGACGTTATCAAATCATTTTCATTTAAGATTTTCGAAAACATTTATGGCTAAATGCGCCTTATAGACATCTAATTCAAAATTATCATTTTTACTTCTGCCCTTCAATTTGCTCGTGAATCTTTAACTATACGTGCAGATCTAAGGCTAATTAACGATCTACACTTTTTGGATGTCTTATGCCTAGAGGGAGGGGTAGGGAAAATAAGGCTGTGGCTATACACCATTTTCTAAAGAATCCTAGGGGGATAGATCAGTATTGGCTTAAAAACAAGCACTAAACAATGAAGCGAATGCGATCGCGAGTTCAAATCAGAGCTTCCCGACCGCCCAAAGCGGTTCTCGGGCGGGATTTGAACCCGCGACCACCGCCTTACCAAGGCGACTTTTGATTGATTGGGATGGTTTCTTTGAGTATTTGTTGAAGTTGTATAAGCGTAATAGGGCGAGGGAAAGGTTCAGTTATGCTAGACAGTATGCGCATTGTTTGGTTAGTGAGAACTTGAGTGATTTGATGGTTTTAAGTGATGACAAGCGTGGTCACGTGTTGAAGGCGTTAAGTGTGTTAGCGAAGTATTTGGGAGTTTACGAGAAGTTCAAACAACTAGTTAGAAGCTACGGTTTGAAATGGAGTGGAAAGGCGAAAGATGACCTTTTGATTCAACGATTAACAAAGGTTATAGACCCAGAAAGCATTTTCCAGTGGGTTAAACAAATTAAGGCGGATTTTCCAGATTTGGCGTTATTCTTTGATTTCATTACGTATAGCGGTATGCGGTTAGTTGAAGCAGTGGAAAGCTACAACTTGATAATCCAGCTCCATAGAGAAGGAAAGTTAAGCGAATACTACAACTGTGAAAATTGTGCTTTGGAAAACTACAAGTTTAAAAACAAATTCATAAGACGCACAAAAAAGAGCTTTGTTGTCTTCATGCCAAAAGAAATAATTGAAAAGATAAGTTGTAGTAAACCCTTGCCAAGCGCACACGCAATTCTCCAACGACTACAGAAACGCGGATTAGAATGCAAATTTGGAGACATAAGAGAAGCTCACGCTACCCTAATGACTCAATACCTTAAACCGCCAGAAATCGATTTCATACATGGACGGATAGGCATAAGCGTTTTCATGCAGAACTACTTTAATCCCGCGTTGATAAGCGATTTGAAGGAAAGAGTGTTCAAAGGCATAGCGGAAATACAATCTAAAATCACTTAAACTTCCTACTTTTTTATATTTCCACAAACTTCAATCGCCTCGAAAAGGCGATAACTTTTCCATAAAATTTCAATGTTTAAAGCATGTTTGTAGAATTATCTAATGCTTGTTTCCTCTCAACACGCACTACCACATCATAGAGTTTAGATATTCCGCGCTTGACTGCCCATGTTAAGTCGCTACGGTATTTTTAAAGCGTATTTTTGCATGACTTCATGCGAATCCAACTTAACATAATCTAATGCGATTTTTATGTCTCTATCTATAATATCTATGGTTTTTTTGTCACTTTCCAACTTCCAGACGGCAATGCGGTAAGGGTCAAACTGCACGGTTGTTCTTGGAATATTCCTAAAACGTATGACTTCATCTGCATCTGTAATGATATCGCAATGGATATATGTAATATTCAGCATTGCGCTATTAGGCATAGCTATTGGAATACTACGTAGGGCGGTATAAAAACATGAATGTCCCCCCTTCAACTCCCCTTTTTTTATGTTTTTTGCTACTTTGCATTCCATGCGCCTATTCAGAAACGCCTAAAATCAAAGTAGGCATATACTATTATGTTTGGTATGACCCCGATTCTCCAGATGCCTATTATAATTGGTCATACCCAACGCATCAAGATAAACCAATTTTAGGTTATTACAATAGCGGAAATATAACGGTTATTAATCAGCATTTAGAATGGTGGAATGACCTTAAAATAGATTTTGTCATAATTTCATGGTGGGGAATAGGCAATCACATAGATAATAATGCTAAATTGGTTTATGAATGCGCAAAAAATCAAGTTTCAAACATTAAATTTTGTTTGATGGTTGAAGATTTTAACCAATCTGGAATTTACGATTATAAATCTATCTATGATTACGTTTACGAAAATTATATTTTGCCTTACTATTCCCTATGTTTCATAATGGATAACAAACCATTAATTCTCTTTTGGAATGCTCCAAATTTAACAGATTTTTCAAAATTTCAATATGATGACCGTTTTACCGTAAAATTTTCTGGACATTTTTCATTCTGTAATTTTGTTTATTCGCATTTTGAAGGATATGAACCATATCAGTCATGGAAAAATAACAAGTTTTACGATATACCTTATTGTCGAATGTATCCTTTATGTCCGCGATATGATGATTTTTATGTGCGCTATCCTAATTACACAATAAATAAAGATTTATCATTGCCAATTTATGAAAATGAATGGAAAGATGCTATCAAATATGCAAAGGCAAATAAAATTGATATTGTAACAATTGCTACTTGGAATGAATTCCCAGAGCGCACAGCAATTGAACCGCATTATGACCGTGATGCATGGAATAATGACCCATACTATCTTTACAATTTAACTAAACAATATATTGCACAAATTAAAGGGGAAAGCATCCCTTCAATAGAAAAATGGTATGAAGACCCCAAAAATTATGCGATTGTTATTGGAACGATTTTATTTGGCATAATTTTAGGGAAATGGTTTTTTGATAGAATTTAAAAACTAATTTTTTCTAATTTTTCTATATTTGTAAAGGATTATGCATGCCAAAATTCCGTAGGCGATAATATAATACGAAGCTAAACTGATTTTCCATATTAATGGCGTAGGGAAATAAAAAAATATTGCAATTGGCATCCAAATGAAAGATGATAGGAAGAATATTAAGAATATTTCAAAATATCTATTGCTTTGGGGATAACCATACTTGGAAGTTTCATTAAAAATTTGAATCCACTCAATCAATGTAGGCAAAAAGTAAATTAGCAATATGCTAAAAATTATAACCCTCTTATTTATGTTCATTGTCATCCTTCTAATATAAGGTTAAATCCATTTATCAGCTTTTTGCAATAAACCATATAACTCTTTATCTTCATATTTATTGAAGATTTTAATTCCATGTTCAACGATTAGGTAGAAGGCGGCGCTAACTATCAATAGAAAATCCACTGAGAAGAATATGAACAGTGGATAGAAGTGCGGTTCTATGCTTGTTAATATTGCAATGACAAACAGTATTAGGGGTAAAAGAGTATGGCGGTTTTGCACCACTTATAGCGAATTAAAATTTTAGTTCTCATAGTTTCCAGCTCCAGAAGGCATTAACCAGATATGCCAAAACAACTAGAAAAACACGACGAGAACAAGAACCAAAACACCAAACTCATAAAGACTCATGTTTCATCAGCTTTTATTTTTCTAATTTTATTTTTGTCTATGTCAAGCTCGAACCGTTTAAGCTGGTCTCCAATTGATAGGTATTCCATTATTTTGTCTGGTCTTAATCCTGTTTCGTATTGAAGCATGGCGACTGTGGATTCTA
The DNA here is from genome assembly GCA_038883655.1 of Bathyarchaeia archaeon. GTDB lineage: Archaea > Thermoproteota > Bathyarchaeia > Bathyarchaeales > Bathycorpusculaceae > JAVZLQ01. The sequence continues at coordinate 206,249 of JAVZLQ010000001.1, read as the reverse complement.
GTTCAACTTCATCATGGTTGTAGAGAAGGGCGACAACTCGTCTAATTACTTCTTGAATTCTTTCTTTTCTTATTTCTGCTCCGTCTCGTCTAACCATGAACATCACCTTTAAGGGTGTGTGTATGTGTGAGTGTGTGTATTATGGGAAAAGAAGCAGAGCTTCGCCGCCGCTTAACTTGCTTTCTTAGTGAAGGTGTGTGTTTAGTGTGTATGTGTGTATGTATATGTATATTAGGGGTAAAGAAGAAAGAAGAAAAGAAGAAAGACAAGACAGACATTCTATAATACACACACATACACTCACACACTTTCATATTTTATTAAAAACTCTTTCAGAGCTTGGCGAACCACGTCTGAAATAGACCGTAAAGTCGGATACGCCTTCTTTATGGTTTCCTGGATTCTTTTGAAGTCTTCTCCATCAATTCTTACGCTTATTCTAACTTTTTCCATGTTTACACACCTTTGTCAGTAAGTCTTAAATTGTCATTCAGTCAGATATGTCCATAATGGACAACATAGAAAACGCAATACGAGAATATTTGAAAAAATGCTCTGAATGGCAATCTCGAAAAGAAATCTTTAATGCTGTTTATCCGAAATTTAAAGAGTTTTATTCTGAGGATACCTTCAACAGACTTTTAACCAGAAGTATAAACAAACTCATCAATAAAGGATTAATTTTGAGACATAAATTTCAACCCTATTATTACAGTCCAGAAGCAGATGTTCTGCAACTTGCACGACATCTTAAAACTTTTGTTCAAGAATTTGATATTGCAGACCTGCCATTATCAAGACTGTTAAATTTCAGTCCTTCGGAAATTCCAATTAATAAGAGTTCTCTTGACAAGAAAAAGGGGAAGCTGGAAGGCAAATAGGCAATAGCGCTTAATTATTTTGTCTTTTTAAATGCTCTCCAACTTTGGTTTCGTTTAAAATCCAAATTCGCCCTTCTGAATCCGTGCCTATCTCTATTCTGTCTTTATCGTCTAACCATTGCCTCAACTTCTTAAACTCTCTGCTGCAAAGACGCTTTGAAACCACAATATATTTTCTGGGAATATGCCACTTTCTCTTTCCAAAGAAGCTGATTTCCGTCTTTTCCATTTTCTCACACTCACCTTAAAGGCAAATCCTATTTTTGAACGGAAAATCTATAAGATTTGTGTATATTTGAGTATAGTTGTGGATAAACTACTCATATGGGAAGGTAAAAAAGAATGGTTGAAATGCCAAAAATAAGAGTTTACGTAACCATAAGAGAAGACTTCGTTAAATGGATAGATGACCAAGTGCAGAAACTACGCTTTGCTAATAGAAGTCACGCCATAGAATACGCCATCGCCAAACTCATCGAAACAGAAAAAAAAGAGTGAATGGTAAATATTTGTCATACGTGAATATACGTGTAGGTGAGAACGTGAAAACAAAACTAACCCTTTCAATAGACGCCGAAACAGTCAAAAAAGCTAAAGAATTAGGCATAAACATCTCACAATTCACAGAAAACGCCCTAAAACAAGCAATCGCCCACCTCTCAAACCTAAACATCCAAAACGCCCTAAACAACACTAACGGCGGCAAGGCGGGTTCAAACCAAAGCTTCCCGACCGCACACGGCGGTTCTCGGGCGGGATTTGAACCCGCGACCACCGCCTTACCAAGGCGATGCTCCACCAGGCTGAGCTACCGAGGCCCAAACAAGTATACACATCATATTTTTTAAAAGATTTCGCGACACACAAAGACGAAAACAAATAATTTTATTATTCTTAATATGCAAAAGATAGCACTTGAAAAGGGCGGGGGTCGCCAAGCCTGGTCAAAGGCGCAAGGCTTAGGACCTTGTCCCGTAGGGGTTCGTGGGTTCAAATCCCACCCCCCGCACTAAATCTCACATAAGGATTAAACTGTCAAATGGAGAAAAGCTCAAATCATGTTAACTTTTAAAAATAAGGGTATTGTCTTATGAATGGTTGTTTAGATGATGATGCATGAGCAATTGATAACCTTTTTATTGGAAAATCTTGCTTTTGACATTTCTGCTGGTCCTTATGAAGTGACTTGCTATGACTTTGAGTCATGGTGTTCTCTCACCTGAAGTTAACGAAAAAAGTAGAGAAAAATAAGAATTTTCAGCACAAAATTACAAACATAAGCAATAATCTTTAAAAGTTATATGTAGCCTTTTAGCGGCTAGTTCTGCACTTAATGGTCTTGCTTCAACTGCTCCCTTGGTGAATTACCTGACGGTACACGTCGCAGATTTTACTACAAGGTATAACCTAACCATCATATGGCGGGTTTAATGTGCTAGTGTTGCTATTACTGTTATCGTGAATGGCGCTATTAGTGTTAGGATGAAACCGCTTGAAAATGCGGTTATCAGCGTGTCTTGTCCGCAGTAGCGTACTATTACTGGGAGAGTTGTGTCCATTGCTGTTGCGCCACCCATGGCTACTGGTGCGTACTTGTCAATTTTACTCGTAAGCGAAATCGTTGTTATTGTGGCTATTTCCCTTAAGAAGTTCACCGTGAAGCCTAGGGCAGCCCATTCAACGCCGAAAAGCTGTCCGGCAAGCGGTCCCGCCAAAGTGTACCAACCGTAGCCAGCACAAACACCCATAGAAGCTACTAAGTCCAGTTTTAGGATTAGTCCGCCTAGGAGCCCGCCCAGTATGCTTCCTAGGGCTATTGCAAATGGGAATACAAGGACTTTTGTTCCCGTCTTCTTTAAGTTAGCCACCGCTTCTTTGTCTGCGCCAAAGAGCAAACCCATAAAGAAAAGCAACGCGATTAGGGATAGGTTGAATAGGTGTTCAGAGAACATGACGGTGATTATCGTCATTTCAAGGTTGTTGCTTATGTAGCCGGTGGCTATGCCGAGAGCTAAAGCAAATAAAATGTATTTTATCATATTTTCATCAGCTTTCTTGCCGCTTTAGCGAAAATTATGCTGAAAAATAATGTTGTGAATAAAAGCACCGCGGCGCTTAATCCAACGTTTGGCATCATAGCCAACAAATCGTTGTTTGAGCCTATGGTGAAGCCTAGCGAGAATATTAGCATAAGGATTGTTCCAGAAACGACTTTGTTTAGGTTTAGAGCTTTCTTGTTGCGTAAAAAATAGCCTAGGACTATTCCAACCACAAGCGGAATGATAAGCCTAACAATGTCTACTGGATTCGGCAAATCTGTGCACCAACATGTAATTGAGCATGTAAAGGTTTATTGTTTATGCTTCTTCGTAGAATTCCTCTGCTTTTGGTGGTGTTGGACTTAAGCCTCTTCTTTCGCGAATTTGTCTGATTATTTCCGCCTGCATTGATTCTGGAACTGGTGCCCAACGGCTAAACTGCGTTGCCCAGAAGGCTCTGCCCTGAGTTGAGGAGCGTAGTTCGTCAGCCAAACCGAATGATTCTGCAACTGGCATTTCAGCCTTAACTATAACCATGTCTTCTTCGTTCACCATGTCAACGATTCTTCCGCGACGCTTCTGCACTATGGCTATTACAGAGCTTACAAACTCGTTTGGAACCTTGCATTCAAAGTTTAGCAGCGGTTCAAGAAGTTTAGGGTCGCTTAGGAGGAAGGCACACCATATTGGACGCCAAGTCATCGGAAGTATCTGTGCTGGGCCTCTGTGTACCGGGTCTTCGTGAATCATTATGTCTTCCAAGTTTACTTTTAAGCCGTATGCTGGTTCCTTGGCTAGTACACATGTGTGGACTGCCTCGCGGAAGCCTGATTTAACGTGGTCTATGACTTCCTCAACGTATTGTCTTCCTTTGATCCTGTTCACGAGCACGTTTGTTCCTTCTATGGCTATGACATTGCGTGCGTCATCCGTCGACCAGCCAAACTCTTTCGTCAAAATCTTTTGGCGTTCATCCCGCGTTTGCATCTCAGAAATCTTTCCAGTCCTTATTGCTTCAATCACGTCTTCTGAAAGCTTTTCGATTGTAACCCAAAGTCTGTTGTGCTTGTTTGGGCTTTTGCCCATTATTGGCGGTCCTTTGTAGTCGCGGCTTATCGTTTCGCGGTAAATGACTATCGGCTTGCTTATCTTCACTTTTAAGCCCGCTTCCTGCATTCTGTAAGCCGTAACTTCCAAGTGTAGTTCACCCATTCCGCTAAGAAGGTATTCGCCGCTTTCCTTGTTTATGGTAAAGTGCAGATTTGGGTCTTCTAGGGTTAGTTTGTGTATAACCTTGTCAAAGAGCGGCAAATCCTTAATGTCTGCCGGCTCAACAGCAACAGTTACAACTGGATCTGAAACGTATTTCAGCCCTTCAAATGGTTGTGTTTCAACGCCTTCTTCAGCAACCGTTTCGCCAACGTGAATTGATGGTAGACCAGAAAGTGCAGCGATGTTTCCCGCTGGAATCTTGTCCACAATTACACGGTCTGCAGCCATACTCATGTAGACTTGCTGGATTATTCCCTTTTGGCGGCTGTTTATAAGCCTAACAACTTTTCCCTTCTCCACGGTACCGCTGAAAACCCTACCGATGGCGACAACACCACTATGCGGGTCAACTTCAATCGTTGTTATACACATCAGAAGCGGACCGTTAGGGTCAACCTTCGCCATTGCCTTGCCTACTGGACTGTTAATGTCTCCGGGCCAAATCTGCGTCTGTCTGTATGGTTGGGCTTCCAGCGGGTTTGGAAGGTGCTCGCAGAACATGTCCAGTATTGGCTCGTATAGGGGCGCCTTTTTGCTTAAAACTTCAACTTTCTTCGCGATTTCCTCTGGTTCGCCAGAATAAGCGTTAATTATTTCTTGGAATGTTATGCCTTTGGCTTTCATGTGGGGAAGATTGAATCCCCATTTGTGAAGCGCTGAGCCGAAGGCCACACGTCCATCTTCAACTTTCACCTGCCAGTCCTTCTTGTGTTCTGGCGGCGCATACTTTTCTATTAGGCTGTTGATTCTGACGATTATTTTTGCGAATTTGCGTTGTATCTCCTCTGGAGTTAGCTTTATCTCCTTAATGAGCCTGTCAACCTTGTTTATGAAGAGTATTGGTTTTACCCTTTCGCGGAGCGCTTGCATCAAAACAGTTTCCGTCTGCGTCATCGGTCCCTCAACAGCGTCAACAACTACTAAGGCGCCGTCGACAGCACGTAGGCTACGTGTTACAGCTCCGCTGAAGTCTATGTGTCCAGGCGTGTCTATTAGGTTGATGAGGTATTCTTTTCCCTTGTAGTTGTGGACCATGCTTATGTTTGAAGCAAAAACAGTCATCTGCCTCTTCTGCTCTAGTTCCCAAGAGTCTAGGAAAAGTTTTTGACCAGCGGTCTGTTCGCTTATGATGCCAGCCGCAGCAAGTAGACTATCTGAGAGAGTTGTCTTTCCGTGGTCAACGTGAGCAATGATGCTCGTGTTTCTTATCACTTCTGGGTTGTTCATCAGTTTTACTATTTCTTCAATCTGTCGATAACGTCCCATAATCCTAAACCTTCTCTCGGCTAACTAACCGGGTTCTGTCGAGGTCTATGTCTTCGTTTTTTGTTTTAAACAACATTTATGTTCACTTAAGTTAGGCTACATGGAAAGTGAAAAAGTCGCCTATTAACTTTTTGTTGCAGTTTAGAGCCTTAACATAACAAGTTGCAGTACGTACTACTCCATTATTGCGACAAATTTTTCAGCCGTTTCTTTGTCAATGTAAAAGCCGCGTCTCCCAAGCCTTTTAACGCCCAGAAACATTAGTGCGTTTTTCAGCGGGATTGGGTTAGCAGCTTCCTTGAGATTTTTGAATCTTATGAATGAGACGGGATTCTTGTCCTTTACGAATTGAAAGTACTGTTCAGCAGATTCCAAAACAGATTCGCCGCCGTGCTCCTTCCATAGATCTTCTGCCTTGCCGACCTTGCGTTCAACAAATTCTGCGTATCCAGCAATCTCACAAATGGGCTTTGTAACGTAAAAGAATATCAGCGAAGCACTTTTTGGCGGAGCTGAACCCCTTCGAACATAGGATTGGATTTCTCTGCCTTTGCTGCGAAGGCGAAGAAACTCGCGCCACCACTTCTCCTTAACCATTATGACGAAGGCATATTTTTCCTTCATGAAACCACGTTATTAGATGCTTCGACTTGGTCATTTAAAATTTGCCAGAACTAAAGTTTATGAGCGAAGCCATCCACTTAAGCATCGATGTCGCAAAAAGAATTTTTCATAAAACGCTATGAGGAACTTGGCTGGAAATACCGCAATGTAAAGCTAAGGCAAGCAATAAGAATAAACACAATTAACACTGGAGGATGGGATATTGTAGAAAGGCTGGAAGCGTTGGGCATAGAGCTTGAAAAGATTTCGTTTCTTGAAAATGGCTATTGGGTTAAGAAAGCGAAATTTTCAGTTGGGGCAACAACAGAATACCTTCTAGGCATGTATTCAATTCAGGAGGCAGCAGCCCAAATCCCAGTTACGCTATTTGCGAATTTACGAAATAAAACTGTTCTAGACGCATGTGCTGCGCCTGGAGGAAAAACTGTTCAATTGGCGGATTTGATGGGTAACACTGGTGTGATAGTTGCTTTAGATGTTAAGAAGCGGAGACTTGCCGCCCTCGCAAATCAGCTTGAAAGATGCAACGTGAAAAACACGATAGTGTACTGTTTGGATGCGCGGAAGTCTTCAAGGCTCAAGATGAAGTTTGATAGGGTTCTTTTGGATGTGCCGTGTTCTGGAAACTTTGTAACAGACGTAGAATGGTTTAGGCGCAGAACACTCAACGATGTGCAGAGAAACGCGCGGCTTCAAAGGGAAATGTTAGCTGAAGCGGTTAAAGTTTTGGCTGAAGATGGCGAAATAGTCTATTCCACGTGTTCGCTGGAGCCGGAAGAGAATGAACTAAACGTTGACTGGGCAGTGAAAACGCTTGGGCTTGAGACTGAAAAAATCAATTGTTATGGCGAAAAATCTCCAACAAACATTTTTGGCAAAAAGCTTGATAGCCAAATAGAAAATTGCAGAAGGATATGGCCTGGAGAAACTCAAGGTTTCTTTGTTTGTAAGCTTAAGAGAGCGTGAAAGCCTATGAGGTTTATAGGCGCGTTTGTGGCGCGTTTTGGCGTAAAGGTTGAGTTTGACGAGGAAAATATTGTCAAGAGGGATAATCGTTATTTTCTCTTGAATGATAGGCTTAAGGGCGTAGCTGCGGCTGACTTTTTCTATGCTGGTGCTTATCTTGGAAGGGTTAAAAATGATGTTTTCCTTCCAAGCTTTAATTTGTTAAAGGTTATTGCAGAAAAAGAGGGGGCAAACAAGGTCTTTGTGAATAAACGTTCTGCGTGGCTTTTTATCTGCGGCAGAGACGTATTCAAACGCGGAATAATAAAAGTTGAAGGTTCCAGAAGGAAGGGCGACTACACTTTGGTTTTGAACGAGTATGGCGAATGTTTAGGTTTTGGAATAATTCTTCAAAATTTGGACGCCGCCAAGAAAGGTGTTGCCGTGAAAAATGTTCTGGATATCGGGGATTTTTTGAGAAGGGAAAGAAAGCCTCTGGAAGAATGAAAATTAACTCTTTATTTTATCTACCAGTTCTTCGATTTTCACGTTGTTCTGCTCCCTTTTCACCAAGTCTCGCAAAACAACAGCACCATCTTTTAGCTCCCTTTCACCGACGATTATGGCGTAATCCATTTTACGCCTATCTGCATCCTCAAGAGCCTTACTTACTTTTCGTCCCATAACCTCGACCTCAACAGGCATGCCGGTGCCGCGAAGTTTGTTTGCAATTTTTAAGGCTTCAGTTTTCAGCTCTTCCCTCGTTGAGATGACAACAACTTTTTTCGCTTCGGCACTCTCCATTTTCACGTTTTGCTTCTGCATAGCCAACATTATGCGGTCTAACCCATGAGCTATTCCAACAGCAGGCGTGGGTTCGCCGCCAAACAATTCTATAAGCCTATCATATCTGCCGCCGCCAGCCAAAGCTATGTCGAGTTCTGGAACGTTAACCTCAAAAATTGCGCCAGTATAGTATTCAAGTCCCCTTGCGAACCCAGCGTCCACGGTTATGACGATTTTGCTTTCGCTTTCCGCTATTAGCTTCAAAATATCCTTCAGGTTTTCTACGGCATCCAAGGCTTTATCATAACCTTTAACACATTCTTGCATCTTCCCAACTATTTCAAAGGTATCACTCCCCTTAAGTTTAACAAGCCTCTGAACAATTTCCACACATTTTCGCGTAACGCCAATTTCTTCAAGGCGTTTGACTGCCTCTGAGTACAGTTTCTTGTCCATCAACTGCATAATTTCATTCACGTTTTTCTCTTCAACGTTTTCTTGGCTAAGTATTCCCCTCAAAACGCCAACATGCCCAACCTTAAAGACATAATTCTTAAGCCCAACACTGCGCATAAAATCGTCAGTCAACATCATTATTTCCGCGTCTGCCTCTGGTCTGTTTGAACCCATTAGCTCAAAGTTTGACTGCCAAAATTCCCTGTATCTGCCCATTTGTGGCTCATCATAGCGGTATAGACTTCCAACACAGAAAAGCCTAAAGGGACGAGGTTCATTTCGAAGCGTTGTCGCCACGAGTCTAGCAACAGAAGGTGTGAATTCTGGTCTTAAAGCGACCATACGCCCGCCAAGGTCTTTAAAGGCATACATTCGCAAGCGAACTTCCTCGCCAGCCTTAGCCGCTAGAAGTTCGTAAGACTCCACAACTGGCGTTATGATTTCCTTATAACCATAAAGTTCAGCTATTTTTCGCGCTTTGCTTTCGATGTAACGCATAATTTTTGCTTCTTCTGGCATAAAGTCGCGCATTCCACGAACAGTTTGGAAAGATGACATCCAACCACATCCAAGTTTATGGTAGGTTTAATTGTGAAAGGGAATAGTAAACAGTTTCTCCCCTACGGTTCATAACAGCCAAAATAAGCTCCTTCTTGAGGCTTTGACACTGCCTCATAATGCGGGTTAAATCCTCAACCGAAATTGGCTTGCCCTCCTGAATGTTCAAAATTAGGTATTTGGCAGTATCCTTACCATACTCGCCTCTTTCATAAACACGAAAATCAACACCCAAACCAAAACCTTCACGAACAACGTAACCCCTACTTCTCAAGTCGCGGTACACCAAATATTTCGCCCACGCATTTTCGTCAACCCGCTCATAAAGTTGTAAGAGTCCCTTAAAGTCAACAGTCTTGCCACTTTCATTCTCAACTTCGAGTAATCCCTTCTCCAGAAGATAAAGTGCCTCGTAAAAGGCTAGGATAAGCGAATTATCTTCAGCCATGCCATAGCCTTTTGAGGAAAGCTCATCAACGCTTTGCTTCTCCGAAATTTTGACGCCTTTCTCCAATAGCAAACCCCTGACTCTGAATTCAGCCTTAACAGCAGCTTTTTCCTTTTCCACATCCATCTCTATACCAAGCCACGTTCAGCCTTTTAGTTTATCAAGGTCTTCCTTATATAGAATGCCGCTTTCACAAATTATTGCAGTAATATAATCCATTGGCGTTATGTCAAAGGCTGGGTTCAAAACGTCTATGCCATCCGCGGCTATTCGCTGCGAACAAAAATGTGTGACTTCGCTTGAATTTCGCTCTTCTATGACGATTTCAGCCGACGTGTGCTTCAGGTCGAATGTCGACTTTGGAGCCGCGACGTAGAAGGGAATTCCATGCGCCTTTGCCACAACCGCAATTGTAAAGGTTCCAATCTTGTTTATCACGGCATCACGGACAATTCTGTCAGCGCCAACAACAACCTTGTTTACAAGACGCTTATGCAGCACGTAGCCAACCATACCATCAGTAATCAGCGTCACTGGAATACCATCACGCTTAAGCTCGTAAGTTGTTAACCTTGCACCCTGAAGTTTTGGACGAGTTTCAGTTGCAAAAACCTTGATGCACTTGCCCTGCTCCCACGCCGCGCGTATAACGCCTAAAGCTGTGCCATAACCGACGGTTGCTAAGGCGCCAGCATTACAATGCGTCAAAATAGAGTCGCCATCAGCGATAAGCTTCGCGCCATGCTTGCCAATCAAACGATTTGCCTCAACATCCTCGTCAGCTATTTTCTGGGCTTCCTCAATAACAAAAGAAGCAAGAGCCTTAACGTCACCAGAAAAATTCTTCGCCTTCGCGAGAACTCTATCCAAAGCCCAGAAAAGGTTTACAGCCGTAGGTCTCGTCGCCCTAATAACGCTGGCAGCTTCTTCCAACTCCTTGAGAAGCGCGTCTTTACTCTTTGCTTTTGAATGATGGGCTGTTAAAGCAAGGGCAAAAGCGGCGGCCGCGCCTAGAAGAGGTGCACCCCTAATCTTCATATTTTTTATGGCTTCAGCCATCTCAACGCAATTTTTAATCTCAAGAATAACAGTTTCATTTGGAAGTCTCGTCTGATCTATTGTGAGAACTTTTCCGTCACACCACTCTATTGTTCGCTCCAGCATAAGCCCTAACTCCAGTAAACCGTTTATGCTCCAAAACGTATAAAAAGTGTTGGAAGGCGAAAGCCATGAAAAGTCAAAGCCTAAAACTTTTGGTGGAGAAATTCGGAAAAAAATATTCTGAAATTCTGGGAATAAACCTTGCAGAGGGAGGGGAAAATGAAATTTTCAAATGGTTTCTCGCGGCAATCTTGTTTGGCGCGCCGATAACAGAGAGAGCAGCAATAAAAACCTACAAGTGCTTCGAGAAGTACGGCGTCTTAACGCCAAGAAAAATCCTAGAAAAAGGCTGGGATGGACTTGTCCAGATTTTGGACGAAGGAAGCTATACGCGGTATGACTTTAAAACTGCAGACAAGCTCCTAGAAACAATGAAAAACCTCGTGGAAAATTATGATGGAAGTTTAACTCGCCTCTACAACGAGGCAAAAAACACGGAAGATTTAGCAAACAAGCTGAAAAGCCTCGGGAAGGGGATAGGCAACGTTACGGTAAGCATCTTTTTAAGGGAACTACGTGGAATATGGGAAAAAGCAGAACCAGAACCAACAGCACTTGTTGTTCTTGCAGCTAGAAAGCTTGGAATAATTGATGAAAAAACCAAAAATGTGTCGGAAACTCTGAAGAATTTTTGGTTCGAGAACAGCGTCGCTGGGAAATCTTTTGTAAATTTTGAAACGGCACTGCTTAGGCTTGGCAAAGACTATTGCAGAAAAAAGAAATGCGCCGTCTGCCAATTTAGGGCTGAGTGCCTAAGCCCTGAGGAGCCTTAATGTAGGTTATAACTTCGACTGGACATTCTCCAGAAAGCTTCAGCTTCTTCTTCCACTCCTCTCCAACCGCGATGAGCAGGAAAACCCCTGAAATCTCAGCCTTTGCCTTCCTAACCAAATTAACCAGCGCCGCTTGGGTTTCCCCGGTCTTAATCATATCATCAACTATTAGGACGCTGTCTCTCTTTTTTATGCTGTCCTTTGGGATGTAAAGCGTCATGGTTACGCCTGAATCCCTAAGCGCATAAGTCTCCTCGAGAAAGGCTTTTACGCCTACTTCCTTGCCTCTCTTGGCGATTACGAGGTTCACGCCCAAAGCATTTGCAACCATCGTGGCAAGCGGAATTCCGTCGACAGCAGCAGTTAAAACCTTTGTTACGCGTTTCCCAGCGAAATTTGCAAGTGCATGATTAGCCGCTTGCTGAAGAATTGTAAAATCGCCAATAATGTCCGTATTGTCGAAATATCCTTCTTCGTCAAATTTTATCCTATTACGAAGCTCGCTCTCTAAACCAACAAGCTTCGTTAAAACTTTCCAAAGCTGCCTAGCCCGAGCCGTATTAGGCAAAACATGACCTTTCGCATAGCGGCTCAAAACAGTTACGGGTAAACCAGTTTTTGAGGCTAACTCGCGATAGGTTATGTTCCGCTTATACTTGGCTGTCCTAAGCATCTCAATAGTCATCAAACGAAACTTTAACTCATCCACATGCGTATTCATAACAATCCCTTATACACTGACCAGTTAAACATTAAGGCGCTTACCAATTATTATTGCACTACTAATTTAAAATTTCCGCTCAAAAACGAATACAAAACGGGCCCGCCGGGATTTGAACCCGGGATCTCCGGCTTAGAAGGCCGACGCGCTTTTTGGGTTGGCTTTTCTATCCATGCTGCGCCACGGGCCCTCTTTCTGGGTTGAATAAAAAAGGTTGGCGGTGATATATTATTTTATTCTATGTAGATTGCTGGTCTGAATGGTTTTGCTTGTTGTGCCCGCTTTTTGGGGTCGTAGCATTCTGGGTCTTCTTCATTGTATATGTATATTTCGGCTTTTAGTTCTTTTCTGAAGAATTTTTCAGCACTTTTTAGTGTTTGGTGTTCGTCTATTTCTTTGATTTGCATTAGCCTTTGTTTTCTTTCTTCTGGCATGCGGTTGACGTCGTCCAGTATTTGGTTGAGGAATTTTGCAACTCTTTCTGCTTTTGCTTTTAGTTGGGTGTCCGCCATCAGCTCTTTCATCAAGTCTTTTTGTGAAATTTTTGCGCCGACCGATTTTTTCAGAGTTTTTTGGTATATTTGCCATTTCCACGGAGCAGCGGTGTAATAGTATACCTTCGTTGGTGTCATGCCCGTGGCTCTTACAATGTTGCACGTGTCTTCTAGGACGCTCATGATTAGGTTTTCTTTTTCTTCTGCTTCAATGTCTATTTTAGACTCATCTGGTGTCGGCCAGCTAGCCATTGAAACGAAGCCTTTTCCGCCAAGCATTTCCCATAGCTCCTCGCAAATGTGTGGGGCTACTGGCGCAAGCATTCTTATTTGGGCTTTTAGAATTTCACCGATAACGTGGGATGCTGCACCATTTTCCGCAGCTGTTTTACGCCTTTGGTACCATTGAACATCCTGGTCTAGCTCATATAAGATGATTTGTATGGCTTTTCGCACGGCTAGTTTTTCCATGGCTTCTGTTGTCCTTTTAATGTGCCATTGCATTCGGCTAAGCATCCACTTGTCAATCGTAGAATAGCTTGTTTTTCTTTGTTCACGCTTTTCTTTGATGAAGTTTGTGACAAACTTGTGTATACGTTCTAGTCTTTCGCGCATGGCTCTTGCAACTGATGGGCTGAAGTCAGCGTCTTGTAGCAGTTCTGCCGTGCCTAAAACGCTTAGTCTTATTGGGTCTGCCCCGTATTTTTCTAGTCCTTCGCGTAGTGGTATTATGTTTCCGAAGGATTTGCTCATTTTTGCGCCTTGCATTAACACATGGCCGTTTGTCACTATTTGGCGTGGCCAAAGGTTTTCTGGGAATATTGCCGTGTGGTTGAAGATCATGAATGTTAGGTGGTTTGGGATTAGCTCGTGTGCTGAGTGGCGGCTGTCGAGTGGGTAAAAGTATAAGAACTCGTTTCGCATTTTTTCTAATGTTTCTTGCTTTAGCCCTATTTTTTCTGCTATTTCTTTAGCGCTTCCTTTTCCGAGAAAGACGTAGTCGAAGACCTCATCTGTTAGCTGGGATGCGTCTATCTTTTCTTCTTTTATGTGTCTTGCTATGGTATAGTATGCCATGTAGATTGTTGAGTCTGATAGGGACTCGATTATCCAGTTCTTGTCCCATGGAAGCCTTGTGCCCATGCCCGACTTTCTGGCGCATGCCTTTTCATGTAGCCAGTCTATGACGTTTTCGTATTCTTTGCGTTTTTCTTCTGGTAGGATTTCCATTTTTTCGAGGTTTTTGTGGGCTAAAACTTTCCATTGTGGGTTTCCGTAGTCTATAAACCACTGGTCTTCGAATATTTTTACGATGCATTCTGTTCCACATCGGCATTTTACTGGTCTGTTTAGGAGCTCGTACATTGTTGTTGCTTTGCCCTCTGCCACCAAGTCTTGTTTAACCTTGTCTTTTGCTTCAGCCACCGTTAAGCCATAATATTTGCCAGTGTTGCTTTTCATTCTTCCATTGTGAAACTCATGGCGGTAAACCTCTTTTGTGGCGTCCTCAAGTTTCGGGTCTGTCTGGTTTTGGATGCCCATCTTTTTTACGACGTCCGCTGCTGGAATTTCCGAGTAGTCGGGCACTTCAATGAGCGAGATTGGCTTTATGGCTTTGACTTCTTCTTGTTTTATGCCATATTCCTTTAGTATTTCAGGAGCTTTTTTGATGTTTTCAAGTGCAACTAGGTCATATGGAGCGTGCCCCGGAACCGACATAACGACGCCCGTGGCGTTTTTTGGGTCAACGAATTCTGCTGGAAGTATTATGATTTTGTTTTTTGTTGCTGGGTTTTCGACATAAGCGCCGATTAGACTTTTTCCTTCAAATGTTTCGAGGACTTTGACTTTGTGGTTTAGATAGGTGAGTTTTTCTGCAGCTTCTTGGCTTACAACCCATTCTTCGCCGTCAACAATGGCTTTTACGTATTTGGCTTTTGGATTTACCCAAATGTTTGTTACGCCGAAAACTGTTTCTGGGCGAAGCGTCGCCGTTGGAAAGATGGTCTCGCCTTGTTTGAATTTTATTAGTGTGAACTCGCCTATTTCTGGCTCCACGTCGCCGACGGTGTCATGTTGACCGACTGGGTTGCCGCATCTTGGGCACCAGCCGACTGGGTGGCTTCCGCGGGTTATGTAACCTTTTTCACGTAGTTTTTCGAATTGCCACTCTATGAAACGGTTATATTGCGGGTCTATTGTTGTGAACTCACGCCTCCAGTCTATGGAAAACCCTATTCTTTTCATTCCTTCCTTGATTTCTTCGTGAAAATAGTGCGCCATGTTTAATGGGTCAGTTAACTCCGTTAGTTTTTCCTTTGGGATTTTGTAGACTTCAACGAAGTCTTTGATTAGTTCTTCATCGTTTTCTGCTAGGCGTTTCGCCATTGCTAGGACTGGCGTGCCAGTGTAGTGGAAAGCCATTGGCAATAACACGTTGTAGCCGCGCATTCGCATGTATCTCGCGTGTACGTCAGCCAATGTGTAGGTTCTTGCGTGTCCAATGTGTTGAGGTGAGTTTGGGTATGGGTAAGCCACAGTTATGAAGTATTTTGGCTTAGCTGGGTCTGGGTTTGCCTCGAAAATTTTGGCTTCATCCCAGCGCTTTTGCCATTTTTCTTCGGTTTTATTTAAAAATTCCATAAAGTTTTCTGAATTGGTTTGAGGAGTATTAAATGTTTTGCCCTTAGTCGTGGAGAACGCTGTCCCTCACATCAAACACCAAAGAGTATAACGCCTAACTTGCTTTAATCCTTTACTTTTTTGCAAGTCTGTAGCGGCGATTTTCGCAGTCAACTATCTCATTTTCAAAGAGTTTGCGTAGAGAAGTGAAAACCTTTTTTTCAGGTATTCCAGTTTTTTCAGCAATTTCAGCAAGCGTCAGATCTTTGTCAGCATTCTTTAAGGTTTCAATTATGAGAGAGTCAATCTTGTTTAGGTTAACCATTTGCATCTCCTCGCAACCGTGGTTCTTGATTATTTTTGTGCAGTGGTTATAAAAATTTCGTGCAGCTATTAGAACCAAATCGACCAAACAACTATTCCTATAAGTTTCAGCAAAGTCACTATAACCACAAATATTGCTACTGCCAAAATGCTTATTGCTAGCGCCATAAGCCAACCGCAGTCAAAGAAGTGCTTTACGAGCGCAAGCCACAATATGAGCTGGATTATTGATGCAATTATGCCCACAAAGAAGGCGCCGAAAAACGTGGCAACAATTGTTCCGAGAACCGTTATCCATATGGCATCTGTGAATTTTGCCTTTCGTCTTCCAACGAGGGCTATTCCAGCAAGCCACAGGACTGGCGAAATGACGATTATGTTTATTATTATGTTGATTGCAAGAGCATCTAAATTGATTGGCATATACCTTTTCTCCGATACATTTTGCCTTTGGTTTATGTGTATGAAAGTATTTTAAACTTGCCACGAAAAAGCTGGTTTAATTCGCTTTGTGATGTTTTAGTTGCTTCTTCAAAATTTCCTTTGCTTTTTCAATAGCTTCTTGAAGCTTGTCGATTTTTATTCCTCCGCCTTGAGCGAAGTTCGGTTTGCCCCCTCCCCCTCCGCCTATAATTGCCGATGCTTCCCGCACTATTTCGTGGGCGTTTATGCCCTTTTCAAGCGCCTCTTTCCCAACCATAACCATGATTCTTGCGCTTTTTCCGTCTGCCCCGTAAAAGATTGCGGTTACGCTTGCGTCTTTTCTAATTATTTCGCTTGCAGTTTGAACCATACGATCAACGTCTGTGGACTCACTGAAATCGCGCAGAATTACCTTCACGCCGCCTATGGTTTCAGCCTTTTCCTCTGGCTTTTCGCTTAATACAGCGCTCTCCTTTTTCGCTAACTCCTTGATCAGCCTTCTTCTCTCTGCGTTTGCCTCTTTAAGCTCTCTTACAAGCCTTTCAGCAGTCTTATCCAACTTCTCCAACGGCGCATTAAGGATTTCAGCCACCTTCCACAACAGCTTCTCCTTTTCCTGAACTACCTTTAGGGCTTGGGCGCCAACAGCATAAACAAGCCTTTCAACGCCGTCTTGAACCCTTTCGGAGTGGATTATTTTTATGAAGCCAATTTCGCCCGTGCTTTTTAGATGAGTTCCAGCACATGCTTCAACGTCCCAGTCACCAGTTGCCACAACACGAATCTCTTTACCTGGAACCGCTCCACCTTGGTAAAGCCTAAAGCCGTATTGGCTTTCGGCTTCGTTGCGCGGCATCCACTTTGTTTCTACCCGCATGTTTTGTAGAATTGCTTGGTTTGCTAAAGCCTCTATTTTGTGCACTTCTTCAAGTGTTAGTCTGCGATAATGTGAAATGTCGAGTCTAGAGCTTTCTATACCTTTTTGTGTTCCAAACTGCCAGACGTGTTGTCCCAGAACGCGCCTCGCAGCGCCGTTGATTAGGTGCGTTGCCGTGTGTGCCTTCATCAGCGCATAGCGTTTTTCCCAGTTGATAACGCCTTTGATAACTGTGCCTTCCTTTGGAATAGTTGCGCCAGCTATTTTGTGAACAATTACCTTGCCAACTTTTTGGACGTCGACAACTTCGGCTTTTTCTCCATTGGATTCTAGGTAGCCGCCGTCCGCGGGTTGACCGCCCCCTTCTGGATAAAAGCATGTTCTGTCAAGAACAACGTATTCGCCGTCTATTACTTTGAGAACCTTCGCCTCAAATTCACGCATGTACTGGTCAACATAGTAAAGCGGTTCTGTTTCTGGGAGTTGGGCAACTTCTGCTTCAAGCCATTCTTGTGGTTTTTTCTCTTCAACGGCTTTAGATGCTTGTAGGTGCTTTTGTGCGATTAAGGTGTAAAAGTTTTCTGGAATGTTCACCTTTAAGCCTTCGTTCTCGGCGGTCAACTGGACTATTTCTGGCGGAAGCCCATGTGAATCATAAAGCTCTATTAGGGTTTCAATTGGAATTTCATTCTGGTTTTTAGCCTTTAATTCGCTTGATATTCTTTTAACCATGCCCTCGCCGCGCTTTATCGTTTCTCCATACTTCTCCTCTTCTACAGATATTATCTCCATGATTTCGTTGCGCATCTCCTTCAAATGCGGAAAGTCCCTAGACCAATAGTTAATTTGCATGTCAACAATATCGTACAGTTTCTCTGGTATGCCCAACATCCTCAAAAGCCTGTAGATTCTTCGGAAAACTAGCCGCGCCAAATAACCCTCTTGAATGTTGGATGGAACAACGCCCTCAGCAAGCATGAAGCATAGGCATTTCGTGTGGTCTGCAACTGCAAAAGCATTTTCAATTGGAACTAGAAACTTGTCCAGTTCGTCAACGTCCACTCCAATAAGGTCCGCTTCGCGCCTTCTAAACTCCAACCTACTAGCAGTCTTATCCAAACTGACCAAACCAGAAAACTTGGCAACTGCACACAACAAATTCTCGTTAACATCTGCTATTCCAGCAAAACTGAATATTTTGTCGAGCAAATCGCCATAGACAGCGTGAAAACCGCTTGGTGCGCCTTGAGAAAGCCATGTGTAACGGTCTATGCCGTATCCTGGGTCAACTGTTCTTATTGGAAGTTTGATGAATTCGCCGTTTACGACTTTGTATTGCATGAAAACTAGTGTGGCAACCTCTAACCCTCTAATCACCGCCTCTAAGCATGGACCAGCGTTTCCACCTCCAGACCAAACCTCTTCTTTGTAAACTATTTCCTCGGATTTTACGCCCAACTCGCTTGTAGCCCACTCATGATGGTAACGTACAGTCTGGTCTTTCCAATAAACCTCCTTGTCTGGATAGTTGAAAGCATGCGCCCCGCCCATCTCGAAAATTGTTAGGTGCCTACCAAATGTCGGTCCAGTATTTGTTATGTCGACAAGCCTTATGCAAGGCTGTGAAATCACAAGAGGGTTTGCTGGTGGTGGCGCAATCCCATTGGTCACGTATGGTTGAAAGTCTATTATGCTTGCATGTGTAAGGTATATGTCGTCTCTCCAACGTGCAACAACTGGGTACGGTTTTATCCTTGTGTGCCCGCGTTTTTCGAAGAAAGATAGGAAGGCTTCACGCATTTCACGCAAAGTGTAGCTTTTCTTTGTTGGCGAGTTATTTATGAAGGTGTAGAAGGCACATTCCTCAGAACTTGCCTCGCCGCATGTTTCTTGGCTTGGATTCTGCGTCCAAAAGTACTTGCCGCATTTTGGACACAATTTTCTAATATAACCAAGCTCCTTAAAGAATGGAACGCTGTATTCTTCCGCAGTGAACTTCAAAGCTAAACACTCCAAACAAAGCGATTAGCATATTTTCAAAGGATTAAGGATGCACAAGCATTTAAACTATTTCGCTTTATATTAGCCAAGCTTAAAACCAAGCAAGAAACCAACAATGAAGCTTCCAACAAAAGGCATAAGCGATAAAACATGCACAAGCCAAGAGAAAGCCTCACCAGCCAGCCCAAAGAAGTTGGACACAGCTCTCCAAAGCGCATCATAATTTATATTGATTATTCCTTGTGTGCTGAGGTAGATTAGGGCGATTATAAAAAGTCCTATCAGCATTATTATTAGTTTGCTTAATTTTTTTAAGGCGAACCCGACTATGAAGCCACCTACCCCGCCTATGCCAAGTTGATAAATAAGGGGCGAAATCAACTCGCTCATCTGAACCACGTTGCTATGTCATCGCAAGTTTGATTTAACCATTTTGCAAAATAGAAATGCGAATCGCCAACGGAGGTGAAAATACGGACGGATTAGAAATGCTGTACATGTTAAACTTGATGTTAACTCTTGGCATGTTCGCTGTTCTGATTTTCAGGGCATGGATTGAACTTAAAAACTATCGCTTGATGTGGAAGGAACTTGAATGGAGACAAACGTACCAGGCAGTTGGCAGAATATTGAAAGCAGAAAAAGACCTATTCTCAAAAGTTGAGGGAGGAGATGAACTTTATCGATTGCTCTGCGAAATCTTCAAGGTTCGCGAAGACTAGCCACTACGGAAAATGCCAACCATCAATAAGCCTCACACATGCGCCCTTAGGCTTTTCCATGCCGTACCGAACGGCTGGTTTTGTTAAATGCCTCTGCGACCTTGTAGACGTTATATACAAGCCCTTCTTCAAATTGCGTTTGACTTTAACTTCGACTTTCTTAAGTTTGACATAACGCGAACCGCAAGCTTCGCATTTGAAACCCTTATTTTCGCCCACAGACTTCAGCCTTTTACCACACTTTGGACACAGCGGATTATGAAATACGGTTTTTGGCGCAAGTTTGAGTATGCGGATCTTCTCAAGGTTTATGGTTAATGGGTGATTACGTGAGGGTGGGCGGACACCACCATAAACCTCAACAAAGTCTCCCACAATCAATTTTCGTGCAATTTTGCGCAAGGTTCCAGTTGGCTCGTAAGCCGCACAATCCACCTGTGCAGTTTCATCTTTTATTGGAAAAATCACGTGCCGCCTTGGAACAATCCTTGGGTTTACAGAAACAAGTCCTCGGACAATCACTGGGTTGTAGGGCTTAACTTCGCATACACTCTTAACGCGCTTTAGATGCGCATCTGTTCCTTGATTTGTTCTGAAAATTACCCAGCGCTCAACAGGCTCAAGAGGCTTAACCATTCTAAAGGCTTTCTTAACAATTTCTGGAGTTTCTCCGCGAATCCCAAAAAGTATCGGGTCTGGACCCCTGGGAGTAATAATTATCCTACGCTTTTCCAAATCAACATTGTTAAAAGTGTAGGGTGCCGTTGCCTTATCCATTTCAAAAATTGATTCCTCATCCACCATCCTTTTTAAACCGTAATTTTCGGGCACTCTGTAAGCCAAAATCTCGTAGGTGTGGTCTCCCTCAAGCGTCTCGCCGACAGCGGCTAAACTGCCAATTATGCCTCTTCCACTGTTATATCCAAGAGCTTCAGCGCCAAAACGCTTTATGAGCTTCAAAGCTTCTTTTAAGGTTACAATTCCAGTTATGGTGCTCTTCGCAAAAGCCTTAACCATCGCTGGGACCTTTGCGGTCTTGAGAAATACTATGCCAGGGTCTGTGCCCCTAAAATGCATGTCTGCGAGCTCTTCAACGGCGCCTATAACGGTCTCTTTAATCCTCTCCTCAACATTTTCGCTGTATCTTATTCTCAAGCATAAGGCGCCGTTTCCACGGGTTTTCCACGGAACATTTGGGTTTAACCGTACAAGGTTTGGATAATCAATGAAATCAGCGCCTATTTTTTGCAGTTCTTCCACTAGAACTGCGGCAATGTATGTTGTGCATCCCTTTCTAGTTGAGTCCGTGTCGTCTAAGCCTATGTGCATTACCGCGGATACCATGCTAAAACAGCCCATTCGTTAGGCAAAGGATGGAAATGTGTTTTGAATAAAAAGGAGGAAGAATTGCGCTATTTAGATTCCTCTACAACAATCATTGTTAGCGTTGACCTAACCTTGTCAAGTCTCCTGATGCGCCAAGTCACAATTTCCTTAAGCTTATCCATGCTATCTGCCCTAACACGCGCGATTATATCGTAAACTCCGTAGACAGCAAATGCCTCTTCAACACCCTCAACCTTCTTTAAGTCTTTTAACACATCCGCCTCTGAACCTATCTCGGTATTTATCAACACAAAGGCTGTAGGCATATTTAGTCTCCTCACGCTAATGTTCGTGCTATACATTAAAATATTTTACTGAAAATCCGGAAGGGAAAGCCGCAGAAAATGCGAAGGACTTATCTTCTTTACTAGGGCATTAGCTATTAGGTTCAAGAAAATGGAGAAAAATTACATAACAAGCCGTGAAATGCGCGCTTTGGAGACAAACGCGGAATACTTCGGCGTTTCAAGGCTCCAACTTATGGAAAACGCTGGAAGAAATGTAGCCCAAGAAATAGCCTCAAGATTCAACACAGAAAAGAAAATTGCCGTTTTCTGCGGTTTGGGCGGAAATGGAGGCGATGGTTTTGTGGCTACAAGACACTTATCAGCAATGGGTTTCAAAGTAACAGTTATCCTCGCAGGCAAAGCTGAAGAAGTTTCAGATAGCGCCGCCCTAAAAAACTGGCTGGCAATACAGCCTCTAAAGCAAAGCATTACAATTCACGAAGTTTACGATAGCGCACAGATTCCAGAAGTAAACGCAGACATAATCATAGACGCACTGCTTGGAACTGGAACAAAGGGCAAGCTTAGACCACCAATCATGCAACTCGTCCAAAAAATCAACGCCACAAACGCCTTTCGAGTGGCCGTAGACATACCAACCGGGGTGGACGCTGACACTGGCGAAGTTTTAGGCGACGCCGTGAAGGCAAATTTGACGATAACATTCCATAAGACAAAAGCGGGACTTGAAAACGCGAAGGACTATGTTGGCGAACTAATTGTAAAGGACATTGGAATACCAAGAGAGTTTGAAAATTTTGCTGGTCCAGGTGACGTTTTACTTGCCACAAAACCGCGCCCAGCAGAATCACATAAGGGAGATTTTGGACGCTTACTAGTCGTTGGCGGAAGCGAAACTTTTTCGGGTGCCCCAGCACTTGTGGCTTTAGCTGCACTGCGAACTGGTGTTGATTTGGCTTATATTGCGGCTCCAGAAAAAACAGCTTATGCAATTTCAGCCATGTCTCCAGACCTCATAACAATAAAGCTTGAGGGACGACATCTAAACGCTGGGAACATACCCGCCTTAAAGGCTTACTTGGAGACTGTAAACGCCGTTGTTTTGGGTCCTGGTTTGGGCTTGCACCCAGAAACAAGAGGAGCGGTAAAGGCTTTGGTGGATGCGGTTGAAGCCGCGAAGAAGCCGCTGCTTTTGGATGCTGATGGATTGAAGGCTTTCGCAGAATTTAAGAGAAAAGTTAATGTGCCTTTGGTTTTAACGCCCCATGCTGGAGAATATGCCATATTAACTGGTAAAAAGTTGCCGGAAAACTTGAACGAAAAAGTGACGGAAGTGCAAAAAACAGCAGTTGAACTGGGCGCGGTAATACTGCTAAAAGGTCCAATCGATATAATTTCTAATGAAAAGCGCTTCAAACTTAACTTTACTGGTAATGCTGGTATGACTGTCGGCGGAACTGGCGATGTGCTT
The DNA here is from genome assembly GCA_038883655.1 of Bathyarchaeia archaeon. Classification (GTDB taxonomy): domain Archaea; phylum Thermoproteota; class Bathyarchaeia; order Bathyarchaeales; family Bathycorpusculaceae; genus JAVZLQ01. Next base: position 183,751 of record JAVZLQ010000001.1, on the reverse strand, counting down.
TCTGGAATTGTTGGCGCTTTCTTGGCTCATGGTGTGGACCCATTTGAGGCTGCTGTGGCTGGAGCATTTGTTAATGGCGCTGCTGGAGACTTTGTTTTTGAGGAAAAGGGTTTTCACATGGTTGCAACAGACCTTATTGAGAAGATTCCGATGATTTTGAATGACCCGATGTGCCATTTGAAGGTGCACAGAACAATTGCAAAAACAAGTTAGGATAGTTGTTTATCACGCCAGACAGTGCGACCCCAAAAAATGCACCGCGCTGAAGCTTAAACGTCACGGGTTAGTTGAAATAGTGCATAAAATTAGGTTTCTGCCAAAAAGTGCTGTGGTCTTGAATCCTTTTTCAGAAATCGCCTTTTCTCCAGCCGACAAGAAGCGCATAGAAAAGTTTGGATTAGCCGCGTTAGACTTTAGCTGGGAACATGCAGAGAAACCCCTAATAAAGAGTGTTAGGGGGACATCACGCTGCTTGCCATATCTAGTTGCTGGAAACCCAGTAAACTTCGGAAGCCCAACAAAGCTTAGCACAGTTGAAGCTCTAGCGGCTGCACTTTACATTGCGAGCTTCAAAGAAGAAGCGTATAGACTTTTGTCAATTTTCAAGTGGGGATACACATTCATCGAAATAAACAAGGAAAGACTTGAAAGCTACGCAAAAGCCAAAGATAGCAAAGCAATAATAGAAATGCAAAAAAAGTTCATTCAACTAATGTAGCTTATTTTTCTGCAATGCTCTCCGCAAAACATTATAATGTCTATAAAGGATTCTATTGAGGACTCTTCTTTTAGGTCGCCTAAAAGGTATATTCTTGATTCTTTCTCATTTAGGGATAAGCGTTTAAGAGAAGCTTTCATTTCCAGAATGCATCTTTGTAATTGTCGGTCTGATAGAAATTTATGCGCAAACTCGTGATTTGAAGCTAGAACTGCGAAAGACTCATTAAATTCACCCTTTAAGTTTACTGTTTCAAGGCCTTTTTCAGATGCTATTTTTCGGCAGATTTTCTCCTCTTTTACTGGCAAAATCTCCATATTAAGTGATAATGGAGTTTTTAGAAAACCCCAACATGCAAACCGGTCGCTGTCCTTTGTCAGCAGAGAAAGTGGATAGTGCATCAGGTTTTCGCGGTCAACGAGGCTTATTGCCATTTCAACTTGCGAGAATGGTGAATCCTCCTTCATTTTACAAAGTGCTCGGAATCCACCCCGGCTATAGGGACGAAAACCTACAAAATCGCTGCGAGAAGACATATACGCCTTAACGGCTTTCGCGTATCTCACCGCAATTTTCCTGTTCTGGCGCATCCCAATGAAGTATACTATTATGAAGATTAATGCTACGAGAAATATTGCTGTAAACTCGTACACATCCGATCCCACGGACCGATTGAACTTTAGATTTTAAAATGTAGTTTTATCGCAAGTCTTATATTAAGATAGCCATTACATACAATTTTCTGAGGGATAACATTGCTTTCAATAATCGTTATTCTGGTGGGAATAATTCTTTATGCAATCGCCTACTGGGGCTACATAAAGTGGTTCGACAGAAACGTTATAATGTCAGACCCTAAAAGGGAAACGCCAGCGCACACATACATGGATGGCGTTGAATTCTTCCCAACAAACAAATACGTCCTATTCGGGTTCCAGTGGAAAAGTATAGCAGCCCTAGGACCAGTTCTCGGGCCAATTATAGCACTTCAATGGGGATGGCTTCCAGCACTTTTGTGGATTATCTTCGGGACAATATTCATCGGCTGGATTCATGATTATGGAAGCCTAATGGTTTCAGCCAGATCTGAGGGATCATCTTTCGGACCGATAACTTACGAGTTGATCTCTCCGAGGGCTCGAACAATTTTGTTATGGTACATCTTATGGTATGTCATCTTAATACTGTCATCATTCACCAACCAGGTAGCACGCCTATTCCTAAGGTTTCCCGTAAGCCCGATACCCGTGTTAATTGTAACAGTAATTGGTGTAATAGCCGGTTTCCTAACATACAAATTTAAAGTTAACATTGTTTATACAACCGTAATCGCTGTGATCATCATATTTCTAGGAATCTGGGCTGGAATAGCTTTGCCATACACCGCGCCTCTCCCTTCATCAGGTCCATTTCCAAATGCGCTCGACTTCTGGATGTTTATAACGCTGTTCTTCTGTTTTCTTGGCGCTGTATTACCAATATGGGTTTTTATACAACCCATCAACTATCTCTCGTTCTACCTAGTGTACGCTGGAGTAATAGGAATCATAATAGGCGCCTTTATCGGTGCACCCAACTACCAATATTCACTAGCAACGGCGTTCTATGACCCAGGTATAACAAAGAGCGGCCCGCTATGGCCGATGATGTTTATAACGGTTGCTTGTGGAGCAATCTCGGGGTGGCACAGTCTAATAGGTTCTTCGGTTACATCTAAACAGCTTGACACCGAACCGGATGCCCATTTCATAGGCGGCGGCGCTATGTTAGCTGAAGGAATACTGGCGTTAGTAGCTCTGACAACCGTTGCGATTTTAAACCCTGCAACCACAAATAACGTAGGCGACCCCGCAGGTTCTTTTGTTACTGGCGCAACCACAATTTTAGGATTCTTAGGGATACCAACAGCAGCGGGTCAGGGACTAGCATCGGTCATGCTGATCGTGCTAGCAATAACAATTATGCATATAGGTCTGAGGATTACTCGGTTGGTGCTATCCGATTTAAGTGGACTAAGGGCCGGAGGTGCTTTGAAAAACAAATATCTTAGCGCCATTTTAGTTTGCATAATTGTTTACATAATAACAAGTCCGCATGTAGGTGCAGCTTTCCAGTACATCTGGGGAACATTCGGCGGTGCTAATCAGCTCATGGCTGGACTAGCTTTAATGATAATATCGCTGTGGCTTACAAAAGAAAAACGTCCCACAATCTATACGTTGATACCGATGCTTTTCATGTTGGCAACCACATTATCAGCACTGGCATACCTTACATATACTGGCATAAGCGGGTATATCATAGACCCAACAAAATTTGGTAGCTTAATTGCAGCGTTAGTTAACGTTTTCTTATTAATACTTGGGCTTTTCATGTGCTACGAGGGAGCTAAAGCCTTCAAGAGACTGAGAGCAGCAAAAACAGAGGGAAAAACTGCTTAAGCCTTTTTCTCCCCTTTTATTTTTTGCTTAAGGCTTCTGCGACACGGGCAATCATGTCTAACCCTGTTACTTCGGTTTCGTATAGGGGTATATACGCGCGAACCATCCCCGGAAACTTGTTATGAATCATTTTAAGATAGTTGTCTTGCTCTTGAATCTTGTTGGCAATATATGGCGTTGCGTTTTTCAAGTCGAACTCCTCTTTGGGCAAAACCTCGTTTACGATAACCCCGCCCGTTGGAATGTCGAATGCTTTAACCCAGCCTATAAAACGCTCAATCACCGAGATTGGGAGAGAAAGTGGCAATGTAACAAAGAAGAAGGCAGTTTTATCCTTATCCGTCAAAAGTTTACGGCCTTGCTCGGTTTTTTCTCTTATACTCATCAAACTGGCAAGCATCGGGTCCTTCTTAATCTCTTCAATTATCTTTTCCTTTCGGAAAGACAATTTCACACGAAGAGATAGGGCTTCCTCTCTGCTTTTAACCATCTTGTGGAGCCACAAGTCGTAAACCTTGGACATTCCAAGGAGACGATATGTATGTGCAACAGGAGCTGTGTCAAAGACATAAGCGTCAAATTCGCCCTTAAGTATTAGATTTATCATGTCATCAAACATAGCAGATTCTTCAAATGCGGGGTTTGTAGTTGCAATATCCACAAATGGTTCAGGATCCAGCGGTATATCCGCATACTTGAGGAACGTGAGTATTCTATCGCGGATTTCCTCCTTATATCGCTTTATGGTGTCAGATATGTCAATTTCAACTGCGTAAAGATTCTTTGTACCATCAATTTTTTGTATTCCCTTGCCCCAAATGTCTTGTCCAAAAGCACTGGATAAACTGTGAACAGGGTTTGTGGATGAAATCAGAGTCTTCTTACCCAACTTTTCCGCCAAGTAGTAGGCGGTGCCAGCCGCAGCTATTGTCTTACCCACCCCACCTTTCCCACCAAAAAACATATACTTCAATTGCGGCTTTGAAGCCAGATACTCTCTAAAACTCAAACTTGCACTCATAACTAGCGCTCCTCTCCGTACAAGGCTTTTGCTACTTCTGCAATCATTTTGAGCCCCTTAGGTTCTCGATCAAACATCGGGACAACCCCACGTATCAGCGGACCAAACTCCGTTTCAATGTCCTTCATATGCCTCTGCTGCATCAATATCTTATTCTTTAACAGCGCGGGAAGATTCTTCTGCTTCAACAGCTCTGTAGGATAAACTTGGTTTATTATAATACCGCTTAAGGGTATGCTGAAAGCCCTAAACATTTCAAGCGCTTTTCTCGTATCAAGGATGGGCATAAGTTCTGGAATGAGCACATAAAAGAAGGCTGTATGTTCCTCATCCCTCATCATATTGCTGACAAAACCCAGCCGCGACTTTATGAACTCAAGTTCCTCCAAAATTTTATCCTCTTGGGCTAATCCACCTTTTCCGCTTAAAACAGAAGCCACATCACCGTACTCAGCAGCCTTCTTCCTCGTCTCAACTATTTTGTTAACCCATGTATCAAGTATTTCTGACATTCCAAGAAAACGGATTGCATGCCCATGAGGCATCATATCAAAAATATAGTAGTCGTAAACGCCACTTGTCATCAGCTCAACCATAGCATCAAATGTTGCTGACTCAGCCATCGCGGGTTCAGCGGCGGAAGACTGAATGTAATCATCAACCTCTTTAGGTACTTCACCATACATTTCTATAATTTTGTTACGGATTTCCTGCTGATAATCAGCTATCCGCTTATCCGCATCAATCTCCAATGCGAAGAGGTTAGGGGCAATCTCGACTTCGCCTTTACCGAAAATGTTCCTCTCGAAAATGTCGCTTAGGCTTGCTTGCGGATCCGTTGAAAAAACAACAACTTTTTTTCCATACTTTGCAAGCCAAAAAGCAGTTGCAGCAGATAATGTTGTTTTACCTAACCCACCCTTTCCTCCAAAGAGAATATACTTAACGTTCGGATGTGCTTTCAAGTATTGCTCAACTGACAATGTTACAGACATACGTTAACCCTCTTAAGCAAAAATTGAGTCGGTCACATCTCGATCTCTAAGTAACGTTCTTTTCCATGTCTTTATGTGAGGAACACAGTATGGCAGGAGTCGCAGGCAATAATATGGTGGAAGGACAGGGACGCCGAGCATGTCGCCCATCGTGATCAGCATAAAAAGGTTTTCTAAATACATGCGCGTTTTCAGAGCGTAGCTCACCATACCGTGCATAGCCATCCCGTAAACCAGTCCCTTAACTGCTTTCTTTGCTTCGCTCTCCTTTTTCGCTTCGTTTTTCTTTTCATTAGCTTCTTTTCTGGTCATTATTCTTCACTTTGTTATTTGAAAGTTTAATTAAAGATAAAAATGTTATTATACCTTACAATTTTTCTGTTACATCTTTCTCCTTGAGTAAATAATGCTTCCACAACTCAATTCTCGGTAACCAAAGTGGAAGCAACCTTAAACGATAATAAGAGCATGTTGGAAATCCAAGCATGTCCCCGAAAACAGAAAGCATCAATCCATACTCGACAAGTAACCTCTTTTCTTCTAAATCCTTAATTACGTTGTAAACGGTGGCTCCAACCAAAAAGTCCTTTAGCTTCCGCAGAAAACCCTTATCTCGCGCTTTAGAACCTTTAGACAAAATACGCCTCCTATAATATTGTTAAAGGCATCTATAAATATAGCCCTATTGGTTCGAAAATCCACCTAAGATCGAAAAGATAAAGAACAAAAACCAGAGAAGTGAATTAAAAGGGTGTGTAGAAATATGAGTGAAAGAAAGCTGATTATGATTCCTGGACCAACAAATGTTGACCCGCGGGTTCTTCGCGCCCTAAGTAAGCCAACAGTCTCGCATACTGATTCTGAGTTTATCGAAGTTTTCAAAGAAGCGCTTGAACGGTTAAAGAAAGTTTTCATGACTGAAGGTGATGTTTTCGCGGTTGCTGGTTCTGGAACGTTAGCTTTAGAAATGGCTGTTGCGAACGTTTTGGAGCCAAACGATAAGGTTTTGAACATAGTAACTGGATTTTTCGGGGAATACTTTGTTAAAGCGTCGATGGCTCACGGTGCAACGCCTAAAGTCTTGGAGTTTTCATGGGGCAAACCCGCGAATCCAAGAATGGTTAAAGAGGCTTTGAGGGAAGACGATTTTAAGGCGGTAACTGTTACGCATGTTGAGACTTCAACTGGAGTTGCAAACCCGATAAGGGAGATAGGCGAAATAGTGGCGGAAGAGAGCGACGCCTTCTACATTGTTGATACAGTTTGCTCTTTAGGCGGCATGGAAGTTCGCGTTGACGAGTGGAACATAGACATTTGCGCTTCTGGCTCGCAAAAGTGCATAGGTGTCCCACCTGGATTAGCCTTTCTTTCGGCAAGCAAAAGAGTTATAGAATTTCTCGAAAAGAGAAAGACCCCAGTCAACTTTTGGTATGGCAACCTTAAAAATTGGCTTCCAACAATGCGAGACCCTTCAATATACTTTGCCACACCACCAGTTAACATGATTTACGCCCTATCAGAAGCGCTTGAAATAATCTTAAACGAGGGACTAGAGAATAGGTTTAGAAGGCACCATGTTTTCGCCGAAGCCTTCAGAACAGCAATGAAAGCATTAAAGCTAAAGCTGGTTGCAGATGAGGAGTACGCAGCTAACACCGTTACGGCAGTGTACTACCCAGAAAGAGTAGAGGATGCGGCGTTTAGAACCGAAATGAAAAATCGCGGGATAACAGTGGCATCCACCCTTGGACCGCTAAAGGGGAAGGGCTTCAGAGTTGGACATATGGGGAATGTAAGCCAAAACGACATTCTTTCCACAATAGCAGCCATAGAGACAACATTGAAAAATTTGGGACACGACATTAAGCTTGGAGTTGGATTGGCGGCAGCGGAGGAAAAAATCCTCTCTCTAAAACGATAAAGGCTAGACGATGGAGTTAATAACGGATTTCCACCTCTTTTTGCTCTCGGTAATCCTAGTATCTTTATCGGGGGTTATGTCGCCTGGACCATTGTTCGCGGTTACCATTGCCAAGTCAAGCAGAGATAAAAACGCCGGAGTCCTAATATCTGTTGGTCATGGCATTGTAGAGTTTCCATTAATGTTTCTAATTTATCTTGGTTTCAATTGGATTTTAGCCTCGCTTTTTGTTCAGAAAGCCATAGGTTTTGTTGGCGGAATTTTAATGGTTTATTTAGGGTTTAAAATGCTCAAGACCAGAAGGGAAGTTGGAAGCGAATCTCCATTCCTCAAGTATGGCTCGATTGTTTCTGGAATTTTGGCTACTGCTGGAAACCCGTATTTCCTTTTGTGGTGGGCTACCATCGGGGCTTTTCTGGTTATGAATGCAGCCTCTTTTGGACATATAGGCTTTTTATTGTTCGCCGTGGTTCACTGGTCTTGCGATTTGATTTGGAACGTTTTTGTTTCGCTTACGGTTTTCAAGTCGAGGCGCTTTTGGACAAAGATGGTTTGCGATGCCGTTTTCGGTTTTTGTTTTGCCATCTTAACTGGCTTCGGGATATGGTTTATCATTTCGGCGCTACTTTAAATCGCCAACCTTCTTTAGCCTATACCTTTCATAAACCAGTTCCACTTTTTCTCCTTCAACCATAAACTCAACTGGAAGCTTACCACCAGATTGGATGGCATAAAACCTTTTTACTTGACCCTCTATATCTTCTGGAATTAACGGTATAATCATATCCGTGTACTTGTCCTTAATTTCAAGCTGTAGGATTCCGCCTTTGCTAATGACTTGCGCCTTCATGGTTTCCTTGTAGGTTTCGTATAACCCTGTCAACAAGTCGTACGTCCGCTCATATTTCATGAATGGTAGGTTTTCTGGATTTTCGCCAATCATAAGCGCCAGCCCGTAAAGTCCAATTTGCGAAAGCGGATAGCCGCTTCCGTTTGCAAGCACAGCTATTCCAACATTTTTCTCGGGTATGTACCCAATATATGCCGTGTAAACCAGAACGGAGCCGCCATGACCAACAAGTTTTTTGCCGAAGAAATTTGGGTTAATCATCAAACCATAACCATAGGATTCTCCGCCGAAAACCTGAAGCGGCAAGGGCACGCGAGGCTTCTCCATTTCTTCGATGCCTTCACGCGAGATTAATGTTGTGCCCTTGTAGCTTCCACGGTTTAGATACATCCTTATGTAGTTTGCTAAGTCCAGAACGTTGCTTATTAGACCGCCGTCAGCATAAACGCCGTAGGGATGCACAGACTTTTTGCATTCGCCGTCTCTCGTGATTATATATGGCACGGCAACGTTTGGGTCTACCTCAACATCGGTCTTCTTGAAGAAGCTTCGGTTCATGTGCAATGGTTTCAGAATTTTTTCTCTAACGTAATCTTCGTAGTTCATTCCAGAAAGTTTCTCGATAATATAGCCCAAAATCACGTAGCCCTCGTTCAGGTAAAACCACCTTTCGCCGGGCTTGGTTAAAGCCCACTCGTTGGCTTCCCTCATGAACGTGATTATGTCTTCATGACTTGCTATTGGAATCCACTTATCGCCAGCTCCAGTCAAGTAGCGGATAAGAGCCTCAGCATACGCAAGCGCGGGTATACCAGAAGCGTGGCAGAGCAAATGCCATACCTTCACTGGAGCGCCCATCGGCTTAAGTTCTAGCGGAATATACTTGTCTACATAGTCGTCTAAGCTCAGTTTACCGCTTTCTGCAAGTTGCATAATGGATAGCGCCGTGAAAGATTTTGTTACAGAGCCTACGCCATACAACGTTTCTGGTGTAGCTCTAAGTCCATACTCCAAATCCCTAAAACAAAAGCCTCTGCTATATACAGTCTCATTTTCTTTGACTGCGGCTATACTTAAGCCTGGTATATGCGTTGCAGACATCTTTTCAAAAATGAAGTCTTCAAGCTTATTGATTTCCGCCATTTTATGGGTGTCCCCCCGCCTACTTTAATGTTTTACAGTCTTGATAAGTTTTAAGGCAATAGGGTTTGGCTAGCAGTCCTCAAGCAGGGTCCATGCTGCTGCAAGCGCGCCATAATTAGCACTTTTCGCATCTTCGGCGCTTGCTATTATTATGACGTCGTTTTCTTCTGGCTTAAAAAGCCTAAATATTTGGGACGCTGCCTCTGGAAAGTCACTTTTAGCATTTTCACTAATTGATGGCACTTTCAACCGACCGCCAACAAAAATCATGGTCGTAGCTCCTTTCGCCCCAGTTCTTATCGCCGCGTCCCGCTGCTCAATTCCATACTTTATTTTGTCTCCGCGATTTCTCACTAAAATTGCAAAATTGTAATCTGAAAGTGTCAACTCGTTCTTTCCAATTTCAGCCTTCTTCACAAAAATTGACCTGTAACTATTCCAAAATTTAACACCCTCATCGGTGAGCACACACCCAGACCTTGAAGTCTTAATAAGTCCAGCATCTCTTAGCCTATCAACAATTGTGCGTGCAGCACCCTCGCCCACGTTTAGACTTTCAGCAAGCTTACCTCTGCCCAACTTTTTCTCAGCAATAAGCTCTATTGCATGCAACAAATGAAAAACAGAGAAGGTTGGAGATGGCCCTGGCGCTCTTTCTTCAACAACACTTTCCAGGAACTTCTTTAGCTTGGATGACATTAACATTCACAATTCCATTTAATATATAAAATATAAAACTATTATAGTTTTAAGCCACTAATGATGACAATAAAATTATATTCTGCGCTTTAATGTTTAGATGTTTTCGAAAAGTTTTTATCGCACGACCAAAGCCGTTGAACGCTTGAAAGTTGGAGAAGAATAAATGAGCAAAGCGGAGAAGGTTTTGAGCGAGATTGAAAGCAAAATTAAACAGGGCGAGTTTCTGCCAATCGTTGGGCCTGTTAGAGGTCGAATTTTAGTTGAAACTATTCGCAAGTTTAAGCCTAAACGTGTTTTAGAAATAGGAACCTTTGTTGGTTATTCTACGATTCTTATGGGAAAAGAGTTGGGAAGTGATGCCCTTTTAATTACCATAGAGATCGACTCTCATGCAGCAGAAATTGCGAGGAACAACATAAAAAGGGCGGAAATACCGCCGAAGGTTAAAGTTTTAGTGGGCGACGCTCTTAAAATAATTCCGAAGTTAATGGGCAAGTTTGATCTTGTTTTCATAGATGCTGAGAAACAGCAATATCTAGATTATCTACGGCTAGTCGAGGGCAAACTCCACAAAGGAAGCGTTGTGATTGCAGATAACGTGGAACATGCGCCGGACTATCTTGATTATGTGAGACGTTCAAGAAAATATGCAAGTAGACATGTGCCAGCAGATGCGGGCGGCCTTGAAGTAAGTGTTAGGCTTTAAATTAGAGTCTATACAATCCGCTAGTTGGATAATTTTAAATCACACTTTTGTGCCTTAAATTATCATTGTGGTAATATGACTGATCATGTTACAAAAAGTATAGTCTATTTTGATTTGCCTGGTGTTAAAAATACTGATAAAGTTGTTGAGGTTGTACGAGGTCGTGTTAAGGATGGTGATGTGAAATTCGTTGTTGTTGCATCCATTACTGGTCAAACGGCATTAAAAGTTGGTAGGGCGTTAAGGAATGCTAAAGTTTCTGTTGTATGCGTCTCTGGGCCTCCCTTCTGGCAAACCTTTAGCGAAACAGATCGTAGGGTTAAAAAGCATCCATACATTAATGTGAAAACCAGAAAACTATTGGAGAAATTGAAGGTTACGATTATTGACAACATGCCCTCACCGCTTGGTGACAATGTGGATTATGGTTTAGCCAGATATGGCTTTGTCCCGGCAAGCTGGGCGGTTTATGAAACGCTGCTAGCAGTTGGTGGTTACGGTTTTAAAACGGCTGTTGAAGCAATATTGCTTGCAACTGACTGTGGAGCGATACCACCGTTTGAAAATGTAATTTCGATTGCAGGGACAGACAAAGGTGCAGACACAGCTATAGTGGCGAAGTCAACCTATTCCCCATGCATGTTCAGCAAGAAGAAGGAGCAAAGGTTTCAAATTTTGGAAATTCTTGCCATGCCTAAAAATAAAGAATGGTATGACGAGATAACCGCTGGAGAATTCCACGCAAAAGAATTAAGCTAACCCTTAAACGTTCAACATTCATCGCTAAAAGAAATTAGTTTCGGAAAAGATTGCTTATTCTACGCCCTTTTTAGATTTTGCCTCTTGTTGAATAGTATTCTCTCACTATGCCCGCTGTTAGGGCTACTAGACCAACAGCCAACAAGTAAATGAGCGGATAAATGAATACCGAGAGCAGATTTTCATAAGTGATCGCTTGAGGCAGCTGCGGCGTAAAGAATAATGAAACCCAAACTATAATGAATGTGGCAATGCAACCAACGCCTAGCCCAACGGAAAGCCCGTGGACGAAACTGCTTCTATCTTCAGTTTGATTGTTTGCTTTGGTTTTTTGCGCTTCTCTTTCTTGCTCTCTTTCTTCAAGCGCTTCTGCTTCTGCCACCAGTTCATCCTGTTCGGCGCTTTCTTCCTCTTGAACTTCATCTTCTGAGAGTATTCCTTCACCTTGTGCTTCTTCGGATTCCATGATGCTCGCCTTCTGTTTTTTGTTATGCGGGTTAATTAATAAAATTATTCAATTTTAGATTCTGTTTTTGAATACGAATTAAAAATACAGAGTTTAAAGGCAAAAAGCTACTTTAAAGCAAGTTTTGGCGTTAACTGTTCTATTGCACTTTTAAGTTTATTCCATTCGTCGAGGTTCCTTATGTTAAACTTGTGTTTTCGCTTCCACGCGTCGTTCCTTTTTTGCCAAAGGTATAAGCCTATTGAGCGCCGCCCATAGGATTCAAAGACAACTATGGCTTCCCACCATTTTTCACTCTTAAAAATTGTGACGTAATCAACAACCTTGTAGAATTCGGATATTGGCAATTTTTCCGATGCTTCCGTCATACGCAACCACGCTGTCTTACAGTTCAGCCACCAAGCGCTTTTAAGTTTTAACGATTAATCAGCCTTGTTTTGCTTATTAAAAGCGTTGGGATCAGCATCAACGAGAACGCCCCCAAAAGCCTAAAGTAGCCAGAAAAGTTTTCTTCTGGAAGTAAAATGAACGTGGGTAAGAGGTTTATCATCCTTCCAATCATTAGGCCTACTTCCATAAGAACAAGTGTGCTTGCGTAGTGTTCTTTGCTGAAGGAATCTCCGTAGTGTGCAAACCATGAAAGTGTGAAGGCGCCTGCCAAGCCAGACAGGATGGATAATAGAACTATCTCGTGTGGCGTTGAAGCGTAGCCTATCAGGAAAAACCATAAAGCATTTAATAATACGCCTATAACTGTGAATTCGACACGTCGCATTTTGATGTCTGAAAGCCAGTTAACAAGAAACGTTATAACAGACATAATAATGCTTGCAGCGGAAAGAACCAACCCCATCATAGAAATTGTCTCTGAAATTTTGTTAACGAAAAGCGGGTATGCAAGCCAGTAAGCCTCAGTCATGCCAAAAAGAATAAATGTTGCAAAGAAGATTAGGAATTTTCTCCCCCTCGGAATTGATAAACCACAAGTTTCGGTTCTAAACGTTATACGCGTGGAGAAGGATAAGGCGGCAAGATACAATATTATGGACAAGGCGAAAAGGAATTGAAACTTGAAGCTTTCTATGATGAAGCCTCCGGCTGCTGGGCCGATTATGCTGGCGATTGATGGTATTATTGAGGAGAATAGGCTTACGGTTCTCGCCCTGATACTTGAAGTGCTTAACCTAAACTGTAAGAGGTTGAAGCTCGGCCAGAACATTGCTATGCTTAGGCCGTAGGCTATTCCGAGCAGTACTGGGTTTTTAACGTAGATTAGTGCCGCGTAAAATAGCATAGTGAAAACTATTCCGAGGCAAATTATTCTTTCAAAGTTTTTGGTGAGTTTGAGTAGAAGTGTTGGGAGGAGGCCAACTATTAAGAACGTTATTAACAGGAGTGAAACTATTTCGCCTATGTTTAGGCCCAATTCTACATAATATACTGGAAGGAACATTCCAGTCAAGTAGTTTGTGAAGAAGAATATGCTTGCAACAACAGCTAGAATCTTAAATGTGCTTTTCTGCATACGTAAATCCTCATTTAACTGTGCAATGCGCTAAAAATAGGCTGCGTGAAGCATAAATTAATTGTTAGTATGTTTGTATTTTTCCTTGAGCAAGTTCCATGCAAAACTTGTCTATGTTTTCAAGCTCATAATTCAGCACATTGCTTATCTCATGCCTAACCTTGTCAAGCGAGTTGCCACCCTTCATTATAACTTGGGCTGCAGCGACAGCTGGCTGGTCGATTGGACTGCCTATTTTGCTCAAAAGCCAAATGTAAACCTCCTCAACTTCTGGAACTTCCTCGTACACATGCTGGGCTATCTTGTAGGTTAAAACGTTATAGATTTTTCCAACGTGGCTAACTGGGTTCTTGCCAGCTGCAGCCTCAGAGCAGAAGGGCCTATTTAACGATATTAGGCCGTTTACGCGGTTGCCCCTCCCAACTTGTCCAGAGTCTCCGCTGTCGGCACTTGTACCTAGGACTGTCAAGTATACGCCTCCTATGCCCCTCCCACGCATGTCCAAAGTGTTTAGTTGAACGTTGATTTTGTCGAAGTCCGTGTTCGCTTCCACATAACGTTCAATTTCTTCTAGGATTTTCGCTTTCTTTTCAAAGTAGTCATCCTCGCTGTACACATAGCGGTCGACAAAAGCCATTGAAATTGTCAAGTTTAGGCTGTTGTTGGCTCTAAAGCCCATAACCTTTATGTCTTCCCCAGACTCTGGAAAACGCTCCTTAAATTCTTTAGAATTCAGAAACCTTTCAGTTTTCAAAACAATCTTTTCAGTTCTTGTCATAGGCGCATAACCAACAGCGGCAGAAGTGTCATTGGCGCCTAAAACTTTGCCCTTACGCTTAAAAATGTCAACAAGCCCAGCTGAGCCAGGTTTCAACTCAACCTGATATTTCACATGCCTTTCTGGGTCTATGAAGCGCATGTTCTGCTTAAACCACTGCTTTGCAACGTTTACAGCTATACTTGCAACGTCAATTTTTGTGCCGTTAACCTCTGATGTTGCCCTATCGCCAAAAACAAAGAGCATTGGCTGCTTAACTGCGCCTCCTCCAAATTTTGGTTCTGCTTCGCCAGCCACAAGCAAGGACTTGTCAACGTTATGGTGCAGTATTGTGCCCGCCTTTTCCAGATATTCTTTGCTTAGGCAGATTGAAATTTGGTCCATAACAGCGTCGCATATATAATCTGGGTGTCCCAAACCTTTTCTTTCAACTATTTCTATGCGCTGCTTTTCCAGCGGAGTTTGCTTTAAGTCTTCAACAATTATGTTTCGCATTTTAAACATTCCATCCGCGAAGTTTATGGTGTATGCGCGATAACAAATATATATTTTACTGTATCAGTTTATATAGAGTAATAACTGGTGGTTATTTTGGCGATAACTGGAAACCACCTAAAAAGGTTAAGAACCGAAGCGGGGCTAACTCAGAAAAAATTAGCCGAACTTGTTGGAGTCTCACAAGCACACATAGCAAAGATAGAGCAGGGAAAAGTTGACCCGCGGCTTTCAACAATAAATAGGATTTTGGAAGTTTTAGCTGGCGGAAAAAAGTTGAAATGCAAGGATTTGATGACGACGGGTGTGATTTTCGCGAAGCCAAACAACAGCATCTTTAAAGTAAGCGAAATCATGGTGCACAATGCAATATCGCAGATGCCAGTCTTAGACAAGGGAAGGGTTATTGGAACAATAACAGAAGAAGACATAATAAGGAATCTTGACGCTGACATTGCAGAAGCCAAAGTGAAGGAGATAATGGGTCCGCCGCTACCCACGGTTTCGGAAGAAACACCAATAGACTCAATACGCCCACTGCTTGAGAGACACCCAGGAGTTTTGGTTGTGCGCGGCAAAGAAATTGTTGGGATAATAACCCGCTCGGACCTGTTGAAGACTATAGGTTAAGAGGTGTAAAAGTTTGAGTTTAGAAGATTTTAAGTCGAAGTTGGAAATGGCTATTAAGGAGTTTAGGGCGGCTAAGCCTAAAGAAGCCCTAATAGTTCATCATGATGATGCTGATGGATTATGTGCAGCAGCCATAATCTTAAGGGCGCTGGAAAGGGAAGGTGTAAAAGCCAAGTTGTTCTGCTTAGAGAAGGTTTACACCGAAGTTATAGCTAACTTGCATTCAAAAAGCGGCAGCACGATTTTTTATGTTGACATTGGCTCCTCACATGCGGATTTGATTTCAGAATTCAACAAGGGCAAGAATTTTACGATAATACTTGACCACCATGATCCAAAGCCTTCATCAGACTCGAAAGTTTTGGATTTAAACCTTGAAAATTACGGGTTTAGAGGTGAAACAGACTTTTCTGGAGCCACATGTTGTTACTTGTTTGCGAAAGCTCTGAATGAAGAGAATTTTGACTTAAGCTATTTGGCTTTGGTTGGCAGCTGCGAAATTCCAGATGGTTTCTTAGCAATAAATAAAATGGTTTTGGAAGAAGCTTTGAAAAGCGGAGTGGTTCAGCAGAAAGGCAAAAATTTTGAGGCGCAGAGGCTGAAAACACGCTTGGACACGCTGTTCTCTAAGCTTCAAATTTTGGGCGCTGTGGGCTATTATGAGGGAGGACCAGAAATCGGAATAAGGGCTTGCCTTGAAGGCTTAAGCAATGAGGTGGAAAGCAAGGTTGAAGTTTTGGAGGCTAGGCGTAAGGAAGTTAATCGCCAAGTTTTGGCTAGGCTTTACCGTGAAAGGTTGAGGGAAACAGCGCACATACAATGGTTTGATGCTGGAGACATGTACCGTGGAATGGGAACAAAAGTGATCGGGCAATTCTGCTCTTTTCTGGCTTACCAAAAGAGCCTAATAAAACCAGAAAAATACATTTTGGGATTCGTAAACGTGCCTAGGGAAATTCCAAACTGGGGAAGGCTAAAAGAAACTTTTGTCAAGGCATCTATGCGTGTACCGAAAACTATGCAGTCACTAATCGACAGCGGCGGTCTCCCGGGGGCGGTGAATTTATTGGAGAAGGCTTCAGAGGGTTTCGGTGTTGCCGATGGGCATCAGTATGCCGCAAACGTTATAGTGCCAACGGAGAAGAAGCATTTGCTATTGGAAAATGCGGAAAAGGAATTAGCGAACTAAATGCTTTGAACGCTTTAAAATCCAGCTTTTACTGGATTTCGTACTTTCATGATTTCCCGTAATAGGACTGTAGCGTAGGAGCCGCGAAGCAGCATAAAATGGAGTTTAACAGCTTTCTTCGATGGGTTGGCTGAATCCTTCAATATTTCATCTAGTGCAAAGTTTCTTAATGGCGTTATCATGGTTCGAAGTTCGCCTTTTGAACTGATCTCTGGAATAGATTCAACTTTAAAATTTTCTTGGGAGACGCCTTCCTCTTCCAAAATTTCTTTTTCTATTTCGCCTTGAACCCCCCTTGAAGGTTTCTGTTTAAAGCCTATTAGTGGAAGTGCCAAGCGCAACCGCCCACTTTTCAGAGACGCGTTCACATCGGCAAGTGCTTTATTGTCCACAGTCTTGTGCATTTTTAGCATTGGAAGCCCGTTTCGCTCAACACTAACCACATAGTCGCCGACATTCGCCACGTTAAGCAGAAGACCGCGGCTTATTCTTGCGCTTAAAAATTTGTTGAAGAGATAGGCTTGATATGCTTGTATGAAAAGCTTTAAAAGCTTGTTTGGCAGCCGTCTAAACGCTCCCACATAGTCTTCTGGCTTTTTGGTTAAATGCTCAAGCATTAAACGTTCAAAACGTAGGTTTTTCGGGAAAATTTTTAGGGCTTTTTTGAAGTCCTGCGTAGCCATTAAAGTTTCTCTTGCCTGCCTTGATTCTGGATGCTCGTATCTGCTTGGTTTTGCAAGAAAAAGCATTGTGGCTTTCCTAAAATTTCCTTGAATTAAGGCTTTGCCGACAAAATGCGTTATTGGACGGACTGTGCCGAAGCGTTGGTGACCAAAAAAGTTTGGAACACCGCCTAACGCCCCAATTTCTTCTATCACCTTTTCTATCCGCGCTTTCACCATGCTTTTCGAGTGCCTTACAGTTCTAACAACAATGTGGAAATCGTTTCCAAGAAGAAAGTGCGGTGAGATTTCACCTCTAAAATATCCAATATGGCGGATTTCTATGTCGTTAACCTTAAGTTTAGCTAGACTTTCAGCATCTACACCTTTCACCGTTATGTATTGAGCTGTTAGGGCTTTCGCGTCCTTTATCCCCGCAATCTGAATTTGCTTCGGACTTATGCCTAACTGTCCAGCAATGGCTTTAACAGCCAAAAACGTGTCCCAGTTTCGCTTAACCAAAATGCAAAGCAGACGGCGTGTTTTTGTGTCTGAAAAGTTAAAAGTTTTGGTTTCACCGGTTTTAGGTTGCGCCACCTCAGCCTTTGAGCCGTCAATGAGCACTTCTTCAACAACAAAGTCTTCTGGAAAATGTTTGAGAACTCCGCCTATCCCATTTGAGCGGGTAGCATAAACTTCCATCCCAATAAGCTTCTCAACCCTTGGAACAAACAAGCATTAAACCCTCTAAAGAAGCGGAAGCAGACCAGTTATTTTGTCCATTTCTTCGACTGGTGCGGGTCCAATTCCCAGACAAGTTATTGTTCCAGGCGGAACTTCCGTTAATCCCCTATCAACTATTAGGGCGCACGGTAAGGCAAGTTCTTTCACCTTTTTTTCCAAATCCAGAAGCTCCTTTTCGCTTTTCACTTTAACAGCTATTTTGCACTGTCCCTCGTTTATCCAAGCCTTCCACCATGCATATCTCCTTTTACGGGCCTCCTCAGCCGCTGAAACCGCCGCATGTCCAGCTTGAGCTGCAACCTTGCCCTTGCTCAGTTTTAGGTCGGAACGAAAAACTATGACTTGCTTGTAGCGAAACTCAGACATAGCGTTTACCGCCGTTTCTGTCAGTTTTGTCATTCAAACATTTTAAAGCTTCGCAGAAAGATAAAGCGCGAAAAAAGCGAAAAGTGCCTGCAAAATTTTTGGTTTTGGCATGAGCTTCATTAGGGCTTTTCCTTGAAAATCCAAGTCGCTGAAAACGCGCAAATCCTCATCTAAGCCAAGTCTAACACAAGTTTTAATTAAAGAGTCCAGCTTCTCGTCGGGAATTGCGTCGAGCATTCGCCTAATCCTAAGCATAAAACTCACGTCGAAACCAAAGTTTCTCCTGAAACGCTTCTGGTAGGCGCTCAGGAATTTGGCTGAGAAATCACCCGCAAGCAACGCCTCAAATGCTGTTTCAGCTGCGATTTTCGCGCAGTTCATTCCGAGGATTATGCCGCCGCCAGTTGTGGGTTTTACTTGTGAAGCTGCATCGCCTATAGCCAAAAAGCCATTGGAAAATGCTTTTGGGATGAAACCTCCAAGCGGTATTGGATGAAAAGCTGTACACAACACCTTTGCCGACTTAAGCATTTTTGAGGCAACAGGATGCTTTAACATAAATCGCTGCAGAAGCTCCTTCGGGTTTCCCTGTTTAGCGGCTAACCCAACTTTTGCTGTTCCATCCTTTTTTGGAATAATCCAGGCATAAAAGTCAGGTGCGTAAGCTTTTCCAAGAAAAACTTGGACGCTGTCTGTTTCAACATCACGCAAGCCTTCAATTTCGGCGTTTACCCCGTTAACCATCATCGACGCATCGGCGCACTTTAACCTAGCTTGCCTTAAAATTCTCGCTGATACACCTTCAGCGTCAACCACAATTTTCGCGTATTCACTTTCACTTTTTCCATTTTGGCTAAATCTTACGCCCTTAACATAGCCACCTTCAACAATTAAGGACTCGACGCGTACGTTCAAGCGATATTCTACATTGTGAGAATTTGCAAGTTCAGCAATGTGCTTATCGAAAAGGGCGCGGTTAACAACACACGTCAACGGCTTCTGAAGGTGAACAGCGAATTCCACGCCGCTTGGCGAGTAAAATTTTGCTCTATAAAAAGTATTTTCCACAATCTTTGCTGGAAGTGGGAGCAAACTCAAATCGTTTAAGCCTTTAAGGCTAATATGACCGCTGCAGTGCGTTGGAAAGCCTATTTCGCCGTGCTCTTCAAAGACTTTTACGTGCACTCCGTTTTTTGCCAGGTTAAGCGCCGTAAAGGACCCGCATGGTCCGCCGCCGACAACTATTACTTCTGCGGGTAAACTCATCAAAAGCACTTGAAAGTTTTGTTTAGGCTTTTATGTTAAGAGCTCAACCCGCCTTTTCCCACGCGTCATCGAAGTAACTCGCACTTTCCCGCCTATTTCCAAACGCATCAAAAGCCTATTGAAGTCCTTAAACCCCAAATCCTTAAACTCCTCATTTAATAATTCAAAAAGTTCCTCGTCGGTCATGGCGCCCTTTTTCCGCAGAATCTCCAATAAAACAAAATCTGCTGGATGCGTCTTCCAAGTCTTAACGGGCAAGGCTCATGTTTCTCCTAGGCAACAGGTGTCGCTGGCTTTTGTACAACGCGAACTTGCTGCATAAAGCTCTTATACCATTTCTCCATGTCAGGCGTTATTGAAGGCCCAATCTTCTTCAGCGCTTCTTGGAAGTCAGCCATGGAAACTTCTTTTGCGTTTACGTCTCTTCGCAGTGCGTGCATGGCTGCTTCTCTGCACAGGGCTTCAATGTCAGCTCCAGAATAGTTCTTCGTCATCGCAACAAGCTGGTTTAGGTCAACGTCTTTGGCTAAAGGCATGTTCTTCGTGTAAATCTTGAATATCTGGAGGCGGCTTTTCTCGTCTGGCTCCGGCACATATATGAGCCTATCAAACCTCCCAGGGCGGAGAACGGCGGGGTCAACAATGTCTGGTCTGTTCGTGGCGGCTATCACAACTATGTCCTCCAAAGTGACTATCCCGTCCATCTCCGTTAGAAGTTGGCTTATGACGCGCTCCGTTACGCCGCTATCCGCAAAACCCAAGCCTCTACGTGGAACAAGCGAGTCAATCTCGTCAAAGAATATTACCGCAGGCGCAGCCATTCGCGCTTTCCTGAAAACCTCCCGTATCGCCTTCTCGGATTCTCCAACCCATTTGGAAAAAACCTCCGGGCCCTTGATTGTTATGAAGTTAGCCTCGCTTTCGGTGGCAACAGCCCTAGCCAAAAGCGTCTTACCACAACCAGGCGGACCATAAAGCAGGATTCCCTTTGGAGGCTTTATTCCGAGACGCTTGAATATGTCTGGGTTCTTCAGTGGCCATTCAACAGCCTCCTTAAGCTCTTGTTTAACATCCTCTAATCCTCCTATGTCTTCCCAGTGAACTGTCGGCACTTCAATGTAGACTTCGCGCATGGCTGTTGGCGTAACTTCTTTGTAGGCATTTATGAAATCTTCCATTTTCACTTCCATTTTCTCTAAGACACTTGGCGGTATGCGCTCCTCCTCCAAGTTTATTTGTGGCAAATATCTCCTTAGCGCTTTCATGGCTGTTTCTCGACATAAAGCCGCAAGGTCAGCTCCAGTATAACCATGAGTCATCTCAGCCAACTTTTTAAGGTCAACATCCTCCGCCAAAGGCATACCACGCGTGTGAATCTGAAGGATCTCGTATCTTCCTTGCTTGTCTGGAACACCAATCTCAATTTCACGGTCAAACCTGCCAGGTCTGCGAAGCGCAGGATCAAGTGCGCCTGGCCGGTTTGTTGCGCCTATTACTATGACGTTTCCTCTTCCTGATAAGCCGTCCATTAAGGCGAGTAATTGCGCGACCACGCGTCTTTCAACTTCGCCTGTTACTTCTTCGCGTTTTGGTGCTATGGCGTCCAGTTCATCTATGAATATTATGCTTGGCGCGTTCTGCTGGGCTTGCTGGAAAATTTCCCTAAGCCTAGCTTCTGATTCGCCGTAGAACTTGCTCATGATTTCTGGACCGTTTATTGAGAAGAAGTTTGCTTCAGACTCGTTTGCAACAGCCCTAGCCAAAAGCGTCTTACCACAACCAGGCGGACCGTGAAGCAATACGCCTTTTGGCGGTTCTATGCCTAGCCTCTGGAAAAGTTCTGGATGCCTCAGTGGAAGTTCAACCATTTCCCTAACTCTTTGGATTTCCTCGTGGAGTCCGCCTATGTCCTCATATGTTGTTCTCGGCAAGCCCTTTCCTTCTGGTGCTGGCTCATTCAAAATCGTAAGCCTCGTTTCTGGAGTGACTTTGATTATACCGTGTGGACGAGTTTTCGTTACCGTGAATGGTATGGCGTGCCCAAGCATCATAACAAGTGTCGTGTCGCCCTCGACGAGGGTTCTTTCCATTAGGCGGTTCTTAACAAAATTCGTGAAGTCCTCATCTACGTTTAAACGCATGTCAACGGGAGCAAGAGTTACACTTATTCCTTCCTTAACTTTGGCGGGTCTAACAATAACATACTCGTTTATGGCTACTCCAGCGTTTTTGCGTGTAAAGCCGTCTATGCGTATTATGTCACGGTTTTGGTCTTCACTGTAGGCTGGCCAAGCTATGGCAGATGTTGTCCGTTTTCCCACGATTTCAATTACGTCGCCAGCAGATATGCCAAGCTTCTGCATCGCCCTCTGGTCTATCCTGGCGATTCCTCTGCCCACGTCCCTTTGTTTTGCGTCTCCAACGCGTAATTGCACTTCACTCAACCAGAACACTTCCTTAAACGTGTGTATAGCACGTTTCGAAACAGAGGCTCAATCCTATATAAATGTTTTAGACTCTAAGTTAAAGTTATCTACTTATTCTACGCACCATAACCGTTTGAACTTGGCTTATTTCACTTATTCCTTCAAACTTCTTTTCAAGCTCGTCGAGCACGCCAGTCTTGTCTTCTGGAAACTTTATGTGTGCTATTAGGGCGTTTAATCCGAAGGCTACTGGCTCTTCGCCATAACCATAAATGGATGCGAATTCTGGAAGGCATGCTTCAATCTTCTTCTTCAAATCTTCAAAGTTTACGGTTATGTCTGTTGGAAAGATTTTGTATGAGACTATTACGCTTCCCACGCTTGCACCTCCATCAATCATATTATGGTCCTGTAAAACCACATTTGGGACACTTATATGGACGACCAAATTTTCTGCATTTTCCACAACGTCTAATTGTGATTTCTCCGCAGTTCGGACAAAGAAATTTTGTGGCTTCAGCTCCGGGCGGAATGGTTTTTCCGCAGCTTGTACATGTAACCAGCGTTATTGTTGTTGCTTTTTCGGTCATTACTTATTCCTCAATGGTGGTTTCTCTAATTATCAAGCTTCCTTATAACTTATATGCTTCGGATCTTGGAAAACGTTGTTTTCGCAAGTTTATTATCGCAGTTTTAATCCCTATATATGGTGGGGTTAGGGTTTTTGGGTGTAAACCTCCGTGAAATTGTTCCGAAAACTGTTGTTAGGCTTGAGGATTTGAGTGGAAAATCCATAGCAATAGACGCTTACAACGCCTTATACCAGTTTTTGGCAATTATACGTCAGCCAGACGGCACACCATTGAAAGACAATAGCGGCAGAATCACAAGCCATTTGAGCGGCTTGCTTTACAGAACAAGCAATTTGGTGGAGATGGGAATAAAACCCATATACGTCTTTGATGGGACGCCGCCAGCATTGAAGGAAATGGAGATAAAGAGGCGCGTTAAGGCAAAGGAGGAAGCGCTGATAAAGTATGAGCAAGCCTTGAAGGAGGGCAAGATTGAAGAGGCACGGATGTATGCGCAGGCAACATCAAGCCTAAAAGATTACATGGCCGAAGATAGCAAAAGGCTTTTGGATTTAATGGGCATTCCGTGGATTCAAGCTCCAAGCGAAGGGGAAGCCCAAGCAGCCCACATCGTCAAACGTGGAGACGCAGACTACTGCGCAAGCCAAGACTATGACAGCTTGCTTTTTGGCGCGCCTAGACTTGTGAGAAACGTTACAATTTCTGGGAGACGCAAACTTCCAGGCAAAAATGTGTTCATTGAAGTTGTGCCAGAAATAGTTGAACTTGAAAGCGTCTTAAAAGAGTGCGGAATAACATATGAACAGCTAGTTGACATCGGAATTTTAATTGGAACAGACTTTAACCCAGAAGGTGTGAAGGGGCTTGGACCGAAAACGGCGCTTAAACTTATTAAGGAGCATGGAAGCCTCGAGAACGCATTGCCGTACATTAAAAATGCCGAGTTTCCCGTGGAGCCAAAGCGTATTAAGGAAATTTTCCTAAACCCCAAAGTTACGGACAATTATGAGATTGAGTGGAGAGAGCCAGACGTTGAGGGCGTGATTCGCTTCATATGTGGCGAGAGGGATTTCTCTGAAGACCGCGTTAGAAAAGCCTTGGAGAAAATGCAAAGCGGGATAACGAAGCTTAGAGGGAAAACAACTTTAGAAAGATGGTTTGGATAAAGCCGAATTTTGATGCGGAAATCTTTTATTTAAACAATAGATAATACTCTACTCTTTCAATGGGGAGAGAGAACGCTTGGAAAAGGACCAGATTTCTCTGCCGACAGATGAGTTACCAACACATTGGTATAATATATTGCCAGACTTGCCCGAACCACTTCCTCCGCCAAAAGAGCCAGAAACTGGACCTTCACGCATGGAATATTTGGCTCGCACCATGATTAAAGAATGTTTAAGGCAGGAAATGTCAAGTGAAGGGTGGATTCCAATACCCGAAGAAATTCGTGAACTTTATATTCACATGGGTAGACCGCGCCCGCTTTACCGTGCAAAACGCCTAGAAAAAAGGTTAGGCTTGAAAAAGGTTAGGCTTTATTATAAACGTGAAGATTTGTCTCCAACAGGTTCTCATAAAACGAACACAGCTGTTGCTCAAGCATATTACGCGTTAAAAGAGGGAAAAACAACTTTAAGCACCGAAACTGGCGCGGGGCAGTGGGGAACGGCACTAGCCTATGCGGCTAGGCTTTTGGGTCTCGAATGTGTAATTTTTTGGGTTAAATCAGTTTATGACTGGAAAACTGACAGAAGAACTTTGATGAAACTCTTGGGCGCCAAGGTTTACGCTTCGCCAAGCAAAGAAACAAGCATCGGAAGGGAGACGCTTTCCAAAAACTCTGCGCATCCGGGTTCGCTTGGAATTGCGATTTCGGAGGGACTGGAATATACCGAAACACATGAGGGTTGCGTGTACTGTTTAGGCTCTGTTTTAAATCACGTGTTAATGCACCAGTCTATAATAGGACTTGAAACTATTAAGCAGTTTGACCTAATCGATGAAAAGCCGGATTTGATTGTGGGCTGCTTAGGCGGAGGCTCAAACTTCGGAGGCATAGCCCTACCCTTCATCGGCGAAGTATTAAAGGGAAAACGTGAATGCGAATTTTTGGCTGCCCAATCGCTTGCGGCACCAAACCTTGTTAAGGGCGAGTACAAATATGATTTTGGCGACGTTGCGGAACACACACCACTCATAAAGGTTTACACTCTTGGACACAAAACAGAAATGCCTCCAATAAAGGCGGATGGTTTGAGATACCATGCAGCAGCGCCAATCATAAGCATGTTGAGGCATCACAACATAGTTAAGGCTGTAGCCTATCCTACAGATGAAAAGGCGATATTTGAAGCAGCAAAAATTTTCCTTCAAAGCGAAGGGTGGCTGCCAGCGCCAGAATCAAGCTATGCCATACGCGCTGGAATAGACGAAGCGTTAAAGGCTGAAAGGGCTGGCGAGGAAAAAGTGATATGCATGAACATTAGTGGACACGGCTTCTTGGACTTGATGGCTTATAAAGAAAAACTGGAAAGTATTTAAAATCTAATATTTGTGTCCATAGCGTCCAGTGAGCGGGACAAAGGCTACTCCGCCGAGGTTTTCCTCCCGCAGTTTTCCATCAACACCTTTAGTCACTTTTATTAGGTTTTGGAATAGGTGTACGCTTCCAACAGGGATTAGCATTATTCCATTTGACTTTAACTGTTCCATTAGAGGTTTTGGAATTGCTGGCGCTGCCGCGGTTACTAGGATTCTGTCGTATGGCGCTTTTTCCGGATATCCCAGCGATCCGTCTGCGCATATTATTGTTACACGGTCGCCGTACCCAGCGTTCATGATGTTTTTTCTTGCAAACTCAGCTAGTCCTTGGATTATTTCCACCGTGTACACGTGTCCCCACTCACTTCGCGGCGCGTTGCTCGGCGCAACGATCTCGGCTATTGTTGCTGCGTGCCATCCGCTGCCAGCGCCTATTTCAAGCACTTTCTGTCCCGCTTCCAATTGTAGGGCTTCATTCATTATTGAAACCATGTTTCGCCTAGCTCAGCTTTTGCGCTGAGGCTATGTGGCGCGGATATGGTCTGCCCAAAGCCAATTGGAAGAGGCGTGTCAACAGCGCTGTAGGATCGCATGTTTTCTGGAAGAAACTTTGCCCTTGGAAGCAGTTGCATTGCCCTTATCACGTTAGGCGAGCGGAGAATTCCCTCCCTTTTTAGACTTTCAATAAGTCTTTTCCAGTCCTCATCAACCAATCTTAGCACCAAATCTAATAGATGCTTAGCGCGCTTTTAACGTATTTGCCTAAAGTAAAATTTGAAGCGAAACCTATTTGACGGTTACAGACTTCGCGAGATTCCGCGGAGTGTCTGGGTTGTGTCCACGTTCAATAGCCATGTAATAGGCTAGAAGCTGAAGCGGAATCACGAATGGTATTGGCGAAAGTACGTCTGGAATACCCTTTGGAACTTCAACCCAATCGTCAGCCAAACCCTTTATCTCCTCGTCGCCCTCCTCAACAACCGCTATTATTGATGCACCCCTAGCCTTCATCTCCATAATATTCCCAATAAGCGTCTTACGCGTATCGTCTTTCGGGCATATAAAAACAACTGGAAAGCCCGGCTCTATGAGGCTTATTGGTCCATGCTTACTTTCTCCAGCTGGGAAGGCTATTGAAGGCACGTAGGCAATTTCCATGAGCTTAAGCCTACCTTCGTAGGCTGTTGCCGTGCTTATTCCACGTCCAAGGAAGAAGAATATTTTAGCGTCTTTGTATTTTTTGGCAATCTGTTTTACCTTTTCCTCTTGTGTGCGGATTATGGTTTCGACGACTTCTGGTAGTTTTTCCAGTCGCTCAGCGATAAAGTCCATCTCATCCTGTGATATTTTGCCTCTCTTTTTGGCTAGTCGTAGGGCGAGTTGGGCTAAAACGGAAAGTTGCGCCGTGAAAGTTTTTGTCGCTGCTACGCCTATTTCTGGACCAGACTGCTGACCAATGTAGACTCGCGAGACACGCGTTAGAGTTGAACCAATAACGTTTGTCAGTCCAAGGATTGTAGCTGCCCGCTGCCTTGCACAGTTCACAGCCGCCAACGTGTCAGCGGTTTCGCCAGATTGACTCACAGCCAAAATCGTGCTGTCGATGTTCACCGACTTTCCATGCTGTTCAATGAATTCTGAAGCGATAACGGGATATGTTCCCAAAAAGGCAAGTTTGGAGAACATGTAGGAAGCAGCCAAACACGCGTGGTAACTTGTCCCACAAGCCACGAGGAAGACTTCGCGTGCACGATCAAGGAATGTTGCCATAAGGTCTAAGTAGTGCTCCTGAAGCCGTAACGTGTTTCTTAAAACTGCTGGTTGCTCGTGGATCTCCTTGAGCATGAAATGTGGATAACCTTGCTTTACGGCCATTTCAGGTGTCCAGTCAACAACCTTTGGCTCACGCAAAACTGTACTGAAGTCAACAATCCTCCTAATTTCATAGCCTTCTAACGACAGCGTGACAATTTCGCCATCTTCAACTACGACTACCTTGTTGGTGAGTGGCAGAAAGGCTGGAATGTCAGAGGCGCAATAAATTGCGTTTTCGCCGATGCCGAGCACAAGTGGGCTTTCATTTCTCGCACAAACTATTTTGTCAGGCTCTTTCGTGTAGATTACGGCTATAGCGTATGAACCATCAAGCCTTCTAACGGCTTCGAGAACAGCTTCTGTGAGGCTTATTTGTGGGTTAGCCTTCAAATTCTCCTCGATTAGGTGGACTATAACTTCGGTGTCCGTCTTCGACCTGAAAATGTGTCCACGGTTTTCCAGTTCCGCTTTTAGTTCTGCAAAATTTTCTATTATGCCATTGTGAACTACAGCAATTTGCCCACTGCAGTCCACATGTGGATGTGCGTTTATTTGTAGCGGCGCGCCGTGGGTTGCCCATCGTGTATGCCCAATGCCAATATTGCCTGGCAGATCGTCCAAGTTGTTGATTTTATGAACTTCCTCTATTTTTCCGCTGTCCTTTTTTATGTATAGAACGCCGTTATGAATTGTTGCTTCGCCTACTGAATCGTAGCCGCGGTATTCCAACCTTTCAAGTGCAGCGTGAATCGTCGGCGCGGCGTTTCCTTCTTTTAATACGCATCCGAATATTCCACACATGCTTGAGCCTCATCGCCCTTCTGGTTTTGCAAGCTTTTATCGAAGCTTTTCCGTAAATAAGGTTTTTTAAGAGAAAAATTCAAGCTCTAAAAATTTTTTAAGAGCTTAGGAGCCGCCGTGTTCGTTGTTTGGCGTATGCTTTGTTTAGTTGTACGTTTACCATAATAAAAATTTTTATAATGGATTAGCCCCCTATAGACACGAAGAAAAATGTACAAAAAACTGCTAGTCCATGAAGAAGGCAAAGTTCAGAAGGCAAAGGACATAATGATTGTTGAAGATCCACAGAAGCTTAAGATGATGATGGGAAAGTTAAGTTGGAAAATTCTGGTCATGCTTTCTGAAAAGGAAATGTACCCTTTGGAAATCGCGAAGACACTTGGAGTTCATGAACAGAAAGTTTACTATCACATTAGGAAGCTTGCGAAAGCAGGAGCCATAACAGTTGCGAGAGAAGAGGGAAAGAAAGGCGCAATGGCAAAATACTATAAGGTTGTGGCGCCCGCATTTGGCATAGAACTCCCACTAAAGTATAAGACAATAAAGAAGGTTCCGCTGGTAAGAATAGACGAGCAAATCCAAAAGTTTTTCAAAGAATTCATAAGGGATGACGGAACATTCGAAGGAAAAATAGTCGTTGGCAGTCCAACACCACACGGACCGTTCAAAACAAGCGCTAGAGATGGACATTACGCATCACACTTGACATTCTTTCTTGGACAATTTTCAAGATTGCCAGATGAGTTCGCCGTGAAACTCGACGTTGACGTGAAAGCCGAAAAAGAAGAACGGAACAACCTAATCCTCGTAGGCGGTCCGGGAACAAACCTTCTAACGCAGGAAGTGAATGACTATTTGCCAATAAGGTTTAACATGCAACCTTCAGAACAAGGCTTTTTGTTCGGCGGTTTAGTTTCAAGGAGAACAACTAACGTTTACATGGCGGATGCTGTCGGTTTGATAGCGAAAATAGCGAATCCATGGGACAAAACAAAAAGAATAATTGTTTTGGCTGGAAATAAGGCTGTTGGCACAAAGGCATGTGTTTTGGCTTTAACAAATTTTTGGGAAAAAACCTTGAGGAAGTATGGTGGCGAAGACTCGTTCGCAACGGTTATTCAAGGCTTCGATTTAGATGGAGACGGCAAAGTGGATAGCATAGAAGTTCTAGAATAGACGTGGAGTGGTGAAGTGATGGTTAGGGTTCGCATTGCCGCTGTAAAGGATTTGGATGAAATTTTGGATTTAGAAAAGAGAAACGGTGAACCGACAAAGGAAAATTTACGCGCACTTTTTGCGCTGAAAAATCCAAACGAAAAATGCTTCTTTTTTGTGGCAGAAGAAAACGGTGAGATTGTTGGTTATTCGCGCATCCATTTTTATAGGTGGAACAACAGCGCCTACGTTATAACTGTCCTCGTGGATTCGCGACACAGATGCAAAGGCATAGGAACAGCCCTATTAAAGGCTATGGAAGCCTTTGCCAAAAAGAAAAAAGCGCGGGTCATAATGTTTGACACGGCAATTGACAACACACCAGCCCTACAACTATACTTTAAAAATGGCTACAAAATCTGCGGATACAACGACAAAATCTACCAAGACGGAAAGGTTGCACTTTACCTAGCAAAGGAACTGCAGCAAAGTGAAAAGACATGACCAAAATAGCCATTAGGAGAATGCTTGAGAGTGACTTGCCAGTTGTATCCGAGCTCTCCGTGCTGGCGAACCCTTACGCCACAAAAGAAGAATACTCCAAACACATTTTAGATGGATTAAGGGAAAACCCAGACTTAGCTTTCGTGGCTGTTAAAGATGGAAAAGTTGTTGGATATGCACTTGCAGACATTCGTGGTCAGCAAGGAACGCTTGAAGACATTGTTATCGCAAAGGATTATCAAGGAAGGGGCATAGGAAGGCGTTTGCTGGAAAAGATATTAAAAGCGCTAAAGCGTAAAGGCGCTATGGCTGTTCTTGCAGAGGTGCATTACAAGTGCGCGTCAGCCATCCCCTTCTATTATGAGCACGGGTTCCGCATAACTGGCTTCATGCAAGACTATTTTGGGCTTGGACATGACGCAATAATACTTAAACTTGCCCTCAAATAGCGTGGATGGAACCTCCGTGAAAGTAAGAGAAGTCATCATTGCTCGCGGACATGAGAATATTAGCGCCACGCATGGGTCAACGCTTGAAATTACGAAGGAAACTGAGCTTACAAGAAAAGGTGATTGCATAATTGCTGTTTCAGCAGACAAAGCTTTAGCAGATTTAAGCCTAGAATTTAAAAAATGCCTCTTAAATGAAAGAGCAGAAATAACTGTGCATATTGAAACGAATGAAGTTGCTGAAGTTGTTAAAGCATTTGGCAGCCCAAAGTTGATTTTGACTCATCCAACAGACATTGTTGTCAGAAAAAGCGATTATGTATGCGCGAGAACATTGGCAATAAAAGCCGACAAAGCGGCGTGCGACCTTTCAAGAAGGCTTGTTGAAGAGCTGAAGAACCCGCGGCAAAAAGTGAAGATTACGTTAACCGTAAGCGTTTAACGAATTTCTGCGTCTATTACTGCTTGCCACTCGTATGGGGCTGTTTCGCGAACAAGCCTTGAAAAATGGATTTTCTCCAGCTTACGCCCAGACTTTTCAACAACTCGGGCGAAGCGAATTTTAATGTCTTCCAGTGGTTCTGAAGGTTTAACGAAGCTATAAAAGTGGATCATTCCGCCAGCTGCTTTGAGCGCCCTACACGCAGAAACGACAAAATCTATGGCTTTCTCCGGCAAGTTCATAATTACACGGTCAGCAACTTCAACGAACATTTTTTCGATAATTCCTTCTGCGTCTCCAAGCATTGGATAGACTTTGCCTTCAACCCTGTTCAGCCTTATGTTACGTTTCAGCAATTCAACTGCCTCTGGGTTAATATCTATGGCATAAACCTTCACACGCTCACGCATCTTGGCAATCAAAATGGAGAAGGGCCCAACACCAGCAAACATGTCAATCACTGTTTCGCCTTCCTTCACCTGCGATGCTATCCTATGATGCTCATATGATAGGCGAGGGGAAAAATACGCCTTTGCAAGGTCAACATAATACTGGCATCCATATTCCCTGTGGACTGTCGCGGTTTTAGGTTCTCCAGCAATTACTGCCAATTCTCTTAGGCGGTAGGTTCCGCTTATGGCTCCAGCTTTTGCAAGAACAGTTTTAATGTTCCTGTGAGTTTCGATTATGGCTTCGCCTATTAAGCCTTTGTGTTTTTCCAGTTCTGGAGGAACTTCTATTATGGCTATGTCGCCAACAATGTCCATTGCCTTTGGAAGGCTTGCCAGCAAGTGTGGCGAAAGTTTACCCTCAAGGTATTCAATTATGGTTCTACTTTTTCTAGCCTTTTCTTGGAATGCACATGTTGTTATTTCATATTCTTGGATTTGGCTTTGCAAGGTTTTTAGGGCATCTTCTGATGGTTGGCTAGTAAGCGGGACATAAATGAAATTTTTGTTTCTTTGAATTTCCAGTTCCCTATCAATTATTTTGAGTTTGCTGACTAGGATTATGGCTTTTTCGCCTTCAGCTTTCGGAATTTTTAAGCACACAGCTTCTTTTGGCATTAAGACCCGCAAACCCTCTTTATTTCTTCGACTTTCTCCAAAATTTTCTGGAAAAACGCCTTGCTTATGAGCCCACGCTCTAATGCTTTTTCAAGTTTCTCCATGTCCAAAACCTTAGTTGTGCCGTCTGGCAATACGCAGACATCAACTTCTAAATCTACATAGCGGAGTGTTTGCGGATAAATTTCCACTGGTGTGTTTAGGTTTATGTATTTGCCCTTAAATGTTCCATCAACGGAAAAATAACTTGTTGTTGTGTAGAATTCGCCAATTTCGGTTTCGCTTACAGCTTTGTCTCCTGCTTCTTTCTTCACGCCTAACCCATCATAGAAGCCGTTGCTCCGCATGATTCGGCTGTATTTTAGCCTTTTATCATCGATGCTCTCGATTTCTGCTTGTCCAAGGTGGAAAACCGCGCCGCTTAGCTTAACATGTTCAACATCAACAATTGAGCCTTCTTCTGGAAACTCGTATACGATTTGCTGCCTAAAAGCATCATTAACCACACTTTCATTTTGACCATTTTCCAAAAGTTTTTCCGCCATCTCCAAGGTGGATGAAACCCTCCCACCACAACTCTTGTAAAAGTGATGCCCATCCAATGTTGGGGTAACATACGCCCTAAGCTTATCCATTTCCCTCTTTGAGAAGAAAGGAAACTCAACATCCATGAAACTTAAACCTTCAACCAAAATTGACGGTGCTTCCGTCACGACAGCCCTTTCATTTAGACTTTCCGCTTTCTCCACAAGCATCTTCACCTCACCTTCTAAGGCTTCTACTGACATTTTTGCCGAGGTTTCACGCCAAATTATTCCCCAACCTTCCGGGGCAAGTTTCATTCCCAAAGCGTAAAGTTCAGCTCTCTTGTTAATGTCGCGGATTTTTAGGCTGACACCAACGCGGCTGTTCTGCACGAGAATGGCATTTTCTCCAACAATCTTCAAGTTTGTGGTTAAGGTTGGCTGTTTTGCTCCAATGCGCCTTCTTTCAACCTGAACAATTATAGATTCACCTTCTGAGGCATGTAGGTTTGGTTTCTGGAGTTGCCCAATTACGCCCTCGCCCATGTCAACATAAACTGTGTCTCCGCAAACTCCGACAACTTTGCCCTTGTATATTCCATCCACACTGACAGCCCACTTCCTAGTTATAACATCCGGTAAAGCCTCCTGCAAAATCATCTTGAACCTTTCAACAGCTTCTGGTTTGCCAAGCACCCTCACACCTTGCATGTCATAACGGTCTTTCACCTTCATGTCTGGCTGCAGAAAATTGTCCGCAAGCCCAAAACGGTTTTTTATGGCTAGGGACGGCTCAATTATTTCAAAGCCGTTATCTAAAAGTAGTTTTGTTAAGGCTGTTGTGTATATTCCCCTAACCTTCACCTTCATAAAGACGCCACTCGCAAGCTCAATTTTAGGCTGTTCGCTCAATTCTGTAAAGCTCACCAACCCTTTCAACATTAAATTTAACGCCCAACAACTCTTGCGCGAGCCAAATGTTCGTTTCCAAATGGTCTGAAACTTGCCGCGTCAAATAGCAAGATTTGCCTTTAGCTAAAGCCACATAGGGAACTAGCATGTCAGCCAAATGTACATCAACAGTGGGCTTACATGAAATTTCAGTATAAAGTTTCTCGGCTGCCTCTCGCCCAACAGCCTCGCTTGTCTTTCTAATTTCTCCTATGGCATCAGCACCCAAAACAGCGCCAGCGTCAGTTTCAGCCCATAAAACTAATGAACTGCCCTTTTGAAGGGGATTAGACCTGTCATTCACTATTTGGATTTCCGCCGTGTAGCCTTTCTCACGCAAGTAGCTGTTCGCCGCTTCTGCTTGGCGTTCAGCCACCCGCCTATCAGCTAGGAAAGTGCACACAGAAAAGCCCTTCAACCCTTTTATCTTGCCAAAATTTTCTAGGCGAATAGGCTTCAAGTTCTTGTTCGGCTTGACGGTAACGGTTACCTCACCCATTCCTTTTGGGTAATAACCATATTTGTTAACGTGTAAGGATGCGTTTATTCCCATTTGCTTGAGCATTGGCAGAAGAACAAAACGCAGATAGTTGATCGTGGGCGCGTTTTGAACGTCTGTCCCGCCCTTTGAAACATGAAGTTGCACGGGGTTTTCCGCGAAAGCGCATATTGGCAAAACGGTCATTAGCAGCATTGGAATGCTCCCAGCAGTTCCAATTTCAGCCTCAACTGTTCCGCCGCGCACCTTTTTTGGAAAGAACCAAAGCTCACGAGAGTTCAACTCTGCACCTTTCAAATCTGCAGCGCAAAGCCTAGCAGCGGTTAAGACAGCTTCCAAATGTTGTGGTCTCAAACCTGGTTGTGGTCTATTCTGCCGAATATTGTATATGTGTAGGGGCTGCCCAATTATGGCGGCTAAAGCAACCGAAAGCCTCAGGATTGTACCGCTTCCGCTTTTTTGGCCGCCGTCAACCTCAATCAAATGCTACTTAACCTCTCAACGTTTTCTATTTTGCTTGTCAAAAACAATTAATAAATGGTTTTGTATTAAGGATTTGGAAAAGGAGAAGCATATGAGCGGCGAAGGAAAAATTCTTGAAAAGCTTATTGAAAGAATAGACGAGACGCTCATAATCCTAAATCGCGTAGCAGAAGACCTAAGGGAAATATCGATAACACTAAAATCAATAGCAATCCAACAAATCACACCGCCAACTACGCCGCCGACCACTCCAACACCAACGCCACCCGCGCCTATGCCCACAACAACGCCAAAAACCATAGAAAAAACGCAGTCAATAGAAGACATAAAAATGATGTTCCCAGAAGACTTGGAGAACCTCTTAAACTTCGAAGAAAAAGATGATTACATAATTATAAAGCCAAGACAATTTTTAGGTTCGGAAAACTTTGCAAAAATAGCATCGGTAGTACGTGGAATAGGCGGAGATTACGTAAGCGCAGGAAAGGCATCACACTTCAGAGTCCCAAGAAAGAAAACATGATGCGGACATTCATGAGAACTCTCATCCTTAAAGGTTTACCAGTATTTGATTTCAAAATCTTTGAATTCTCCAGTGGGACGCTCCCATAAAACCTCTACGTTCGTTACTCGTGCTCCTGGTGGTCCGCGCTTGCAGAATTTTATTAATTCTTCTACGTTTTTTTCTTCGCCTTCGAATATGGCTTCGACTCTTCCGTCTGGTAAGTTGCGAACCCAGCCCTTAACGCCACGCTTTTTTGCTTCATATGCCGTTTCAGACCTGAAAAAGACGCCTTGAACCCTACCCGAAACAAAAACATGAGCTCTAACCGTCATGGGGCTGTCCGCTCCACGTAATTTCAATTTGATTCATCTTCACTTTAACTTAACTCTCTCCACTGTGCATTTTTGTCGTTCGGACGCTTGTTTTAAAAGGAGTTTTTGGCTGAGCATTCGTCTAGTTGGTGATGCGTGTATGATTAAGAGTGCTGGCGGCAAGTTGCTGGTTTACGCTTCATCTTTTGCTTTTAATGGAAGAAGGCTTAAGTCGGTTAGCGCAACCGTTGCGAGGGTTGCTGGGCTTTTGAATTTGGATTTTGAGGTTGTCGCCTTCAAGGGCAAGTTTAAACCCATATACGTTTACTATAAGAATGGCGAAGAAGAGCCTATTCCGCTTTACTGTGATCGGGATGGAAAGGTTCAGCCCAGTCTTGTCCTTTCAGCCTTAAAGAGTATGATGTTTGTTTTGTCCTTTCATCCGCGTTATTCGGCTTTGAAGCACATGCGAAAAGAGATTATGAAACTTTCTTGAACTTTATCGTTTGATTTTCAAGCACCACATCATACGTCTGGTTCACGTCGAAACTTATGCCCAAACTTTCGTATTCTTGCTCAGTCAAAAAGAGTATTATTTTTGGAAATGCAAATTCAGCCCTAGCTGGAAACATTGGTAACTGCTGCTGTAAGGCTTGTAAAACGTCTTGTACCACCTTGGCTTCTTCTGTTTGGGGTCGGACAACCAGATGTGGAAGCTTGCGCTCTTCGACGAGTTCTATGCGTTTCCCAAGGTTACCGTCCAAATCGCGAATAGACTCGATTTTTTGAACTCTCACGCGGAACATTGACTTTTACTCCATCTCTATTGTTGCGGGAGGCTTAGGCGTAACATCATAATAAACAGCGGCCACATTGGCACATTCGTTTAAAACCTTTTCCGCGGCTTTGTCAAGGGTAGCCCACGGAATTTCCGAAACTTCCGCTGTTAAGAAATCTCTTGTTTGGACAGCCCTTATGCCAACAACATAAGGCTTTTTCGCTAGCAAGTCCCGAACAGCGTAGAATACTCTCGCAATCTTGGGGTTTTCTGTGATTAGTTTCTTCTGAAGCGCAACCATGTTCTGGATTGTTGTTTGGTGAACCTGCCCACTGGCTGTTTGAACTGTTATGCCAACAATCTCGCCGTAACGCCGCTTTCCGCCTTCTATACCAGTAGCTTTGTCCTTGAAAATCTTCACAGCAACGTTTCTTGATGGAACATTAAGAAAACGCGCCACAGTCTCCTGTACGTGAAGGATGCCAGAAGGCGCTTCAGAAGACTCATTATCAATTATTACTGCAAAATACTGACTGGGATTATGTGCCGCAAGTTCGCGCTCAACAACCGCAGTGGCTTTCTTCAAAGTTTCAAGTTTATCTGAACGAATTTCGCCCACAACACGAACCGACAAGCCTGGACCAGGGAATGGTTGGCGTTCAGAAATTTCTGGCGGCAAACCCAGATGCTTTGCAACCAAGCGTACTTGCCATTTATAAAGGCTTAAAAGTGGCTCAACAATTTTGAAGCCGTACTTTTCCATCGGGTTTATTCCCATCTGCTCCAGAACGTTGTGCTGTGTTTTTATGCCGCTTACTGTTTCGATTATGTCCGCGCGTATTGTGCCTTGCACAAGGACTTTGCAGCCCTCGTTTTTTGCTGTTTCACCTAGAACTTGATAGAACGTGTCGCGGAACATTTTGCGCTTTTCCTCAGCGTCCCTCAAGCCCTTCATAGCCTTTAAGAAGTGTTCGCGCACGTTGACAACTTTTGTTGGAACTTCTAAAGGCGGTTTAGAGAGTATTTCAGCCACGCGTTCTGGTTCGCCTTCGCGCATAAAGGCGTCATCAAGCATTATGCAGACGAGGTTTTTTCCTATAGCCCTATGCGTCAGAACAGCGCATGTTGTGCTGTCCACGCCTCCAGAAACAGCCACCAAAGCCTTATCTTTTCCAATAGCCCTTTTTATCTCTGCAATTTGTGTTTCAACAAATTTTTCAGGGTTAAAGCTTTCCATGATTTTCCGCTCCAGAGGCTTAAGCGATTAGCTGAGTTATCACCTCGCGGCTTATGTATTTACCGCTTTTGGACGCACCGAACATGCTAGAAAGCGAGGTAAACAAGTATTACCACCAGCTTTTACAACGGGTTTATTTAGCCTTGGAAATAATATTTTCGGTCAAATACGCAACCGCTGCTTTACAATTTTCACTTTAAAATCACTAAAATTCTATTGGGATGCTGCCGCGTTTGAAATGTAATTTTAAAAAAGTTTCTTCTTCGCTCCTAAACGCCGCGCAAAAGTCCCTTTTCTTAGCAGTTAAAGCTTTTCTATGCTTTTGCTTTTCCTAAGCTTTAGAAGTTTGGGAGGGTTCTCGCTTTGAAGTTGGATGAGTCAAAAGCCGTGGCTAACGCGTTAACCGAGCTTAGTGAAAGCTATGCTGACTTTCTCCAATCTTTAAACGGAACATTGAAGACCGTTAAGGCTACTAAAAAGCTATGGAATAATGGAAGCAAGCCATGGCTTATCAAGCTAGGTGTAGCCCTACTGGTTTTTCCAGAACCCTTTGTAAGCGATATCCTCGGCAGCTTGTTAATAGCGACTGGTACTGTTCAAGAAGGAATTCGCCGCCGCACCCTACACGTAGAGGATATACCGACAACCTTCAAAACAATCATGAAAGAACTCCAAACATTGGACGAACAAATAACCGGAAGATTCATTTAAACTTATATTTGCACATATTATAAACATAATATGTGGAGTGGAGAAAATGAAAATTGTAACTGTACTGTTACCCGAAGCATACTTAGAAGGTTTAGATGAGCTTGTTAGGGCGAACATGTACCCAAGCAGAAGTGCAGCCATACGTTCGGCAGTTAGGGATTTGTTAAAGAAAGAATTGTGGGAAAGAAAAGGAAGATAGCATTTAACCACAGCAGAAGCAGAGGGATTAACTCGTGAAAGTGTATACTGTTCCTAAAAAATGCTATTTGGCATCAACTTTTTCCATAGTAGCCTTCGAGCCATCCACCAGAGATCTGGGGGTTGCCGTGCAATCACGTTACTTTTCTGTTGGCTCTGTTGTTCCATGGGCAGAAGCAGATGTTGGGGCAATCGCAACTCAATCTTTTGTTAACGTTTCTTATGGACCTCGCGGTTTACAGCTTCTTAAACAAGGTTTAACAGTTGAAGAAGTAATAGACGAACTTACAAGAGGCGATGAAGCAAAAGAGTTTCGACAAGTTGGAATCGTGGATGCTAAAGGTAATGCATGCGCCTTCACGGGAAAGAACTGTCTAGAATGGGCTGGAAGCAAAGTTGGCAAAAACTATGCAGTTCAAGGAAACATCTTAACAAGCGAGGACGTAGTAATAAGGATGGCGCAAAAGTTCGAAGCAGCCAGTGGAGATTTAGCTGATAAACTAGTTGCCGCATTAGAAGGTGGAGAAGAGGCTGGAGGCGACGCTAGAGGAAGGCAATCTGCCGCCTTACTTGTTGTTAGAAAGAATTGCGGACGTACAGGTTATGGTGACCGTTACATTGACTTACGCGTTGAAGACCATCCCGATCCGATTGCAGAGCTAAAGCGTTTGCTTGTTTTACATCGTGTTTACTCCTTAATTGACGAAGGTGAAGAAAAAATGGCGAAAGGTGATTTAGAAGCCTCTTTAGCGGTTCTGCTGAAGGCGGCTTCGCTGAACCCAAATGTTGACGATGTATACGTGGATTTGGGCATAGTGTATTTAAGACTTGGAGAAAAGCAAGAAGCAATAAACGCCTTTAAAAAAGCGTTGCAACTGAACCCCAAAATGAAAAGTCTGATAAAACAGCTTCCCAAATTTGGGTGGATGGAACAAAGCCGAGAAGTTTTTAGGGAGATTGGAATTTGAGATTTAACATGATTTTGTTCACTGAATCTTTAATATCCTTTGCCACTTTTGAAGGCTCCTCGGCGTGTGTTATTGCCCGTCCAACAATGAGATAACGTGCACCAGCCTCTAACGCAGTTTTTATTTCTCCTCCTTGGGCGCCGATTCCAGGCGAGTATATCGGGATTTTTTCGCCAATTATTTGGCGTATTTCTTTTATCTTTTCGGGGTAAGTTGCGCCTACGACTACACCGTCCGCCTTCCATGTAAGTGCTTTATTTGCGAACAAGACGTATTGCGGAGTTTTCTTATTGGTCTCTGGATTGATTACGATTTGTCCATAGCCTTCACTTGCGCCTTTGTGGCTCATATAAGCCAGCAGGATAACGCCGCGCCCAAGCCTCTGCGCTGCATCAAAAATTGGTTTTACGCCCTCTTCCCACCCGACAAAGGGATTGGCAATTAAGGCGTCAAAGCCAGCAGCGTAATAGTATTCGGCGATTATCTGGTTTGTTGAACCTATGTCATTAGCCTTACAGTCCATTATCGTTGCAAGTCCTAAACTATGGGCTTTATCAACAAGTTTTTTGACGCCGTCAAACAAGCCTAATGGAAGGACGAGGTGGTGGTTGATTTTCACGGCGCAAATATACGGATGAACAGCCTCGAGTACGCTTTCTGCTTTGCGGAAAAGTCTTTCGCGGTTTTCTGGTTTTTCGAAGGGAAAGTCCAAAGCCAAAACAATGTTTGAGCCTTTAGCTTGCGCCGCCTTTTCCATTTTAACGTGAAAACTCATGCTAAAGCACCAATGTCTATTTGGTTGCGGCGCTAAAAACCTTTATTGCCTCTATTTCTCCTCCAGCCACTTGCTTGATATAGGATAGTGTGGTTTCTGTGGCGTTTTTAAGTAGTTCTATGCTTATTTCTGGGGCGCCATAAGCCACTACCAGCACGTTTCGCGTCTGCACCGTAATCTTTGTGCTGTCGCAGTCGCGGTATGGGTAAACACACAAGACCTGTCTTTCATCAGCCAAGACAAGCATTTTTTCGGTTAGGCTTATGGGTTTTGCCATGCCTATACCCGTAAACGTTTCGCCATTCCTCGCAAAACGCACATGAAAAGGCGGTTTCAGACAGTCTTTGTCGAAGCCGCTTATTGGAATTATTGTTTGCATAGAAGCCAAGTTGTAGGCGTCAACAACCGTGGATATGCGGGGAAGCTCATCTCCATGTAAAACTCTGCGTAACAAGGCTTCGCCAGAGGGCCTCGTTTTTGTTGGGTCTATATCGAGTTTCCAGTAGAAGTCTCTGTAGGCTCGCACTGTCGGGTTGTCCTTAAGCGTTTCAATTTTATATTTGCTTCTAACCTCGTCGTAAACGATTTTCCTAAGTCTTTGAATCTGCTCGTTATCCCTTTCTATACGCACATTTTTTATTGTGCCTATGCAGATGGCGAGTTCGGGGAACTCTGCTAAAACACGCGAATCCCATTTGATTTCGATCTGCATTTGCTTGCCTTCCTTTTCTGATTTATGTTTGCGTTAGATATTTAACAGCCATAGACGAAACTCTTATGAAGTTTAGATGTTAATGGCGTGAGATGATGTTTGGCGAACTTGCAGCGTTAGGCGCAGCTTTAAGCTGGACTGTTTCGGCAGTCATGTATAAAGAAGCGTTGGAAAAGACGAAGCCGATATCAGCAAACATTGTGCGTCTAGCATCTACAAGTGCCATACTAATCGCTTTTACATTTGCTGTTGGCAAGTTTTGGGTTTTAATGGACTTGCCCCTTGAAGCAATCGTTATGGCGTGCATAAGCGGTATAATAGGGCTTGGTTTTGGAGATACGCTTTACATGAAAAGCCTAAAGCTTGTTGGTGTTGCACGCGCCGTTCCGATAACATGCACTTATCCGCTTTTCAATCTTCTCTGGGCAACATTCTTTGAAAATGAAAGCATAACCTTAACAATAGTTCTTGGCGCTTTTGCCATAGTTTTTGGGATATGGCTTCTAAGCCAAAAAGGAAAAGAAGGTGTTAAAGTTTCGGAAAAAAGAACGTTAATCATTGGTGTTGCCTCTGCACTTTTAACAGCAATATTTTGGTCAATAAGTATAGCAATGATTAACATGGCCGTTAGGGAGAACCCAGAATTAGAGCATGCTCTAGCAATCAACATCATCAGAACAACGGCAATCGCGGCTTCACTTCTGATTTTGGCGCCGATAATTGACAGAGAGCACGGCTTTATAAAAATGCAAAAGAAAACTTTTGCCGCACTCATATTTGGCGGACTAGTAGCTCTAGGGCTAGGATGGTTCTTCTTAACGTACAGCTTTACACAAACAACAGAATCACAAGCTGTGCCAATCTCTTCAACAACACCGTTATTTTCAACATTATCAGCAATCATCTTCTTACATGAAAAAGTGACAATACTAGACGTTGCTGGGTCAATTATCATCGTAACTGGAATCTTCTTAATATTCACGGCGTGAAAAAGAAGGTTTAATCCCGCGTTTGCTTAAAACCAAAAGTTTTATATTTGAAAAATGCGGATTGCTGGTGTGGGTCTTGGAGACCCATCCAAGTGAGATTGAAAAAATTCTAGGAAAACAAGAAGCGCTGGACATCTCCATTCTGAAAAGCACAACAGACAGGCACAAGCTACTTTCAACGCCAGAAATGTATGCCGTTGTAAAAATAGAGTCAAGCCTAATAAGAGGGGCAAGAAAATACCTTGAAGAAAACAACTTCACAGAGGTCGTAGTTCCACATATAACAAAGGCGACAGGCGCATGCGAAAACATAGCAACAATGTTCGAACTGGACTATTTTGGACAAAAAGCGTACCTAAGCCAAACAGGACAGCTTTACCTAGAAGCTTTAACGCCTTTCCTCGGAAAAGTTTGGTGCATAATACAAAGCTTCAGAGCAGAACCGCTGGCTGACGAGCGCCACTTAGCCGAGTTCACTCTAATCGAACTGGAGTTCGCAGGCAACTTCGAAGAACTGCTAAAGCACATAGAAGGCGCAATTTGCTCCATGATAAACTGCGCACTAAACGAAAGAGAACGCGAACTACAACTACTAAAAGTTGACGTTGAAAGGCTCAAGCGAATTAAAAGACCATTCCAGAGGATAACATACACAGAAGCCGTTGGGCTTCTAGCCGAATATGGCGTACAGTGGGGTGACGACCTCAAAAGCCACCATGAAAAACTGCTCGTTCAGATGCATGGAAACCAACCGCTTTTTGTGACGCATTTCCCGAAAGCCATAAAGTTCTTCAACATGCGGGAAAATGACGAAAACCCAGCAATAGTCAACAGCGCAGACTTGCTACTGCCAATGAGCGGAGAAGCCGTCGGCGCAGCAGAACGCGAATATAGGTATGAGAAGCTCTATGAACGCCTCATAAACTCTATGATGTTCAAGCAGCTTGTCGCAAAAGGCGGAAGCATAGAAGACTTTAGATGGTTCCTAGAATTCTATAAGGAACCGCGACCTCTACATTCTGGATGCGGCATAGGACTAAACAGAGTAACACAATTCGTTTTAGGAACAGACGACATAAGAGCAACAACAGCCTTTCCGCTAAACAAAGAATCAATACTATAATATCCCTTTTTCTCTTTCTTTCAAACATGCACTTTAACCGCTAAACAGTCTGCAAAGTCTTGATGACGTTCGGCTCAAAAACGTATTCGCCGCCGCCAACTATTTTTAGGTCGACGTCAACTTTGCCATCTTCAATCTTAATGATGTTGTAAGAGTTTTGGTAGAAGCCCCTAAGCCTGCTTGTGGAAACTGCTCCAGCATAAACGATGGATAAGCCTCCAAGCTTCCAAACCCACGGGCGGTGACGATGACCACACAAGACTAGGTTTACGCCATGCGAGACCAGTGTCCAAAGCACGTCTCCAGCATCCACTATCATGTTCTTCTCCATGCCAGTGTCCGGCGCTGGCAAGAGGTGGTGGTGCATAGCCACAACCTTAAATTTGTCATGATATTTTTCTAGGCACTCTCTTAGCCAGAGTCTCTGGCGATAACCAACCTCACCGTCATCTTGGTCTGGTCGGGAGGAATCCAACATTATGAGTACAACATCGCCAATTTCCGTTACGGACCATGGCTTGCCAAAGAAACGCGGGAAAAGCCTATATCCAGTGTTTCTAGCGTCGTGATTTCCACTTCCAACAACAAGACGCTTGCACTTTAGCCTTTGAAGATGCTGATGTACTTCTTGGAATTCTTCAAGCAGTCCATCCTCTGTTAAGTCGCCAGTAACAACAATCAAGTCTGGGTTTAACTCGTTTATCTCATCAATAGCCCTCTCTAGCATATCCCGCTCCAACTTCGCGCCAGCGTGGATGTCAGACAAGTGGACGATGGACAAGTTGTTTTCTACAGCCATTTTACATCACCTAGCCCGGAAACCTATAGACAAAACGCGGTTCTACGGGCGCTCAATACATAATTTGCCTTTTA
This sequence comes from Bathyarchaeia archaeon, assembly GCA_038883655.1. Lineage (GTDB taxonomy): Archaea > Thermoproteota > Bathyarchaeia > Bathyarchaeales > Bathycorpusculaceae > JAVZLQ01. The sequence continues at coordinate 140,941 of JAVZLQ010000001.1, read as the reverse complement.
ATAAAGCGCCCAGTAACCAAATGCATAAAGGAATTTTTCGTTTTCGTTATTTGTGGGCGCATCTAAGGTCTCCAACTCATACGACGTTCCAAAATATAAGGATTATGCACTTATCGTCTAGAAAGCGGTACAGTTTTATACTTGCATGTTTAAGGGAGACTCTTGGCGGAATGCATGTCAGCGTCTCCAAGCGTTCGCGAGGTTCTTGCCAGGCGAATTGCTGGTGAGATAATCCTCTCAAGTAAGCCTGGCGCAACAATGCGTAAGTGGCGTGAGTTATTCGCTGTTTCGCAGACAACCCTCTCGGACAAGATGGTCATATCCTCTTCTGTCATCAGCGATTACGAGAGTGGTAGACGCCAGAGTCCTGGAACGCGGTTTATTAGACGTTTTGTCTGGGCTTTGTTGAAGATTGATGAGGAGCGCGGCGGGCGTTTTATTCGCGAGTTTGCCAAGTTGACGAGTTCGCCAAGCGTGGCGGTCATTGATTTGCGTGAGTTCCCCATTCCAGTACGCGTCGAGTATTTGTGTAAAGCCATTAAAGGCGAGGTTGTTGCCTGCTCAAGCCTATTTGTTAAGGAGGTTAATGGCTACACGGTTGTTGATGGGCGTAAAGCGGTTGAGACGCTTTCTGGTTTTGAGTATTCTCAGCTTTTGGGCGTTACGACGGAGAGAGCCTTAGTTTTCACGAATATTGGTGGTGAGTGTTCGCCTATGATGATTGTGCGTTTGAGCAGCCTAAAGCCTCGTGTGGTTGTTTTCCACGGCGTTAGGCCTGATGATTATTCTGTTAGGCTTGCGGAGTACGACCGCATCCCGCTTATTTATTCTGGTTTGCCTACCGTTGAGCAGCTTGTTAAGTCTCTTCGTAAGCTTTATCGCATTGCATTGCGCAGAAAGTTGGGTAGGCCTATCCGCGCTCCGCCTAAAATCAGCGTTTAGCATTTAAAGTGTGAAATGCGTATGATTAAGGTTGGGTGTTGCGGTTTCGCGGCTAGCATGAAAAAGTATTTTGAAGAGTTTAAGCTTGTTGAGTTGAACCGCACTTTCTATGATTATCCGCGTTTGGAGACTATTAGGGGCTGGCGCGAAAAAGCACCTGAAGTGTTTGAGTTTACCGTTAAGGCGCATCAGGATATTACGCATAAGGCAAAAATGGTGTTAGATGAGGGTTGCCATAAGGCGTTTGAGCAGATGAAGCAGATATGCAAAATTTTGAAGGCTAATGTGCTTTTGTTTCAGACACCTGGTTCTTTTCGCCCAGAAAGGCTTGGCGACGCAGAGAAATTTTTTAAAGCTGTTGACCGTGGAGACTTAGTTCTTGTTTGGGAAACTCGCGGTTCTGAGTGGGATAAGCCAGAAGTCCGTGAGGAGCTTGGTAGGGTTTTAAGCGGCTTGGATGTTGTGCATGTTACTGACCCGTTTCGGGTTTTGCCCGTTTATACTGGTCAAATTGCCTATTTTAGGTTGCATGGTCTGGGTGAAGAGCTTTATTATTACCAGTACAGCGATGCGGAGTTGAGGAGGCTGGCGGAAATTGTTAAACCCTTTGAGGCTAGCGGGAAGACGGTTTATGTGCTTTTTAATAATCTTTCCATGTTTGAGGACGGCTTGCGGTTTGCGCATTACCTTTCACGGGGCAGATTTCCGAGGTTGGCTGGCGGTGTTGGCTTGGATTCTGTGAAAAGCGTTTTAGGCAAGGTTCGTTATCCAGTGGCGAAAAGCGTTCTTATTAAGCGGGTGGGTTGGAGGCTTGTGGAAATCGCGGAGGGCAAGCAGGTAAGGCTGGCGGAGTTACTTGCTGGTTTGCCTTCGAAAACTTTTAAGGGTTTGGATGAGCTTTTGGGCGAATTGGAGAGGGCTGAAAAGTTAGGTTAAGCCCATTTCCGCTATTTTTGTTTTGAGCAGCCTAAAGTCTTGGATGAGCTGTTGTTTGTATTTGGCGCTGTAGAGCCCAGCCGCCGGATGTAATGTTGCAAAAACGGTTAAAGCCAATCCTAGAATATTTGCTGGGTAAAATTTTCCCCTTGCCTCTGTTATGCTTTTGAATGGGGTTCCAGCTTTTGCGAGAATATATGCGGTTGAGTGGTTTCCGAGTGTTACGATTAGTTTTGGTTTTATGGCGGTTATCTGCCTATCCAAGTATGGCGTGCAAGTTCGGATTTCGGCGGGGGCGGGTTCGCGGTTTCTTGGTGGACGGCATTTTAAGACATTGCCAACGAAGACCTGAGCTCTTGAAACTCCAGCCTCGGCTAGTAGCGTATCTAAAAATTTTCCAGCAGCACCCACGAAAGGCTTGCCTTGAACGTCTTCCCAGTAGCCAGGAGCCTCGCCTATGAGCATTATTTCTGCGTTTGGGTTACCCTCACCAGGAACAACATTTTTACGCGACTTATGCAGCGGACATTTTGTGCATTGCTTGATTTCAGTAGCTATGGCGTTTAGTTGGTTTTGCATGAAGTGAATGTTACAGTTTTGTTATTAATATTGCTTGTTTTATGTTTTGAAAGTGTGAGTCCCGCTTGGTATTTACCGACTCGAAGCACTTAAAAATAACTTTTAATCATACACTTTTAGCTCGTCTTCCGCTGTGAATGGTTTCATTCCCTTGAGGGCGCCGAAACCATCAATTTTGCCTTTTTTGATGGTTATTTCTAGGAGTTCGCCTTCTTTGATTTTCTTGCTTTCTACAAGCTTTTTTGGTAGTGTTATTACTATTGAACCCCCAACCTTTCTGGTTTTTACCGTGCTCATTTTATATCACTTCAGTAACGAAAAATAACACTAAAGTAACATATAGCTTTTTTTAAGGATTCAGATTTGCCGTTGAACATTTTTATCAGAGTTTATGCAAATTTAAATTTGGTCTAGGAGCATAGAGAACAGTTTAACTATAGGAAAGGAAGTTTCAAATGAGTGACCGTGAAGCCAGAATTGAAAGTAAACTTCACCATTATATTTTGAGCGTTTTGGAGAAAAGAGGCTTTACGATTGAGGGAGTAAGATTCGCTGAGCCGGAAACTCAATACCCTATTAGTGGGCGGCGTGCTGACGTTGCTGTCCTTTTGGCGGGCAAAAGGCCGTTGCTTATTATTGAAACTAAACGAAAGATAGACAAGCCTGGATTTTACCGTGAGCGTAGAGATATTGCGCCTACTAGTAGGTTTGTAATTGAACAGGCGTTGTGGTATGCTACTTACTCTGGTGCGCCTTACTTTGCGACGACTAATGGGAGGATTTTTGCTTTATTTAGAAGACCGAAGGAAACTGAAAAGTTTTCTTTTGACACGCATAGGATCTTGATTAAAGAAAGAATCGTGGTTAACGAGGAGTTTGCAGAGGAGCTTTTGATTACTGTTGCTAAGCTTTATCAGCAGGTCCCAGTGGCGGTTACCCCTCTTGATTGGTCTTTTATTGTTGTGCTTAGGGATTTTGTGACTTGGCTTTCTGAGGCTGTTGAGCCGTTAATTCGTAGAAAGCTTAGGGTTAACGAGGAATTTAAGGCACAATATGCGCGGTTTGCAGAAGAGGTCGGCTATAAGCCCGATGCCACGCAGTTAGCCAAGGAAATGGCTTACGTTTTCATGAACAAAATTGTCTTTTACAAGGTTTTGGAGAGGCATTTTAAAGAGTTGGGTCAACGTAAGCTTGAGCGCATTCCACCTCTGGATGCTAAAGCTTATTTGGATTTGCTGTATCGTTATTTTGCTAAGGCTGTTGAGGTTACTGGCGATTTTGAGCCTGTGTTTTATACAGGGATTTATGATGAGATCGAGCTTCCAGACGACCCCTTTGTGCTTGAGGGCATTAATGCGTTTATTGAGGACATGGAGCATCATAGGCTTGAGGATTTAGGCTCGGATATTGTCGGCTTTATCTACGAGGAGCTTATTCCAGCTGCTGAAAGGCATGCTCTTGGACAGTTTTATACGCCACCAGCCATAGCAGAATTAATCACGAAGTGGGCTGTAAGAAGCCCAGACGACAAGGTTCTGGACCCTGGTTGTGGTTCTGGCACTTTTTTGGTTAAGGCGTATAAGCGTCTGTTGGAGTTGAAAGGGTATAGAGAGCCTACTGAAAAGGCGCATAAGGAGATTTTGAGGCAGCTTTATGCTTTTGATATTAACCCGTTTCCGTTGCATTTGACTGCTTTGAATTTGGCTTCGCGTTATATTAGGGCGCCGTCAACTGAGGTGAATACGATTCATACTGATTTCTTTAGGGTTGAGGCTGAGCAGACTGTTGTTTCGCCTTACGTGGTTAAGACTTTGGCTGGGGAAATAAAGCGTGAAATTGCAATTCCAAAGTTTGACGCTGTTATTGCTAATCCGCCTTACACGCGGTGGACTGAAATTCCAGAAAAAACAAGAGAAGCCATCAAAGATTCCATTGAAAAATTGCTTACAGAATATAATTTGACCGCTCAGATTCAGAGAGGCGTGGAGCCTGGCATTTACATTCATTTCATAATGCACGCCTTTGATATGCTGAAGGAAGGCGGAAGGCTTGGGATGATTATTTCTGATAGTTGGCTTCAAACGGATTATGGCGTTGATTTTGGGCGTTTCCTTTTGGACCATTTTAAGGTTAAGGCTTTAATTGACATTTCAGCCAGAGTCTTTCCAGTGCCATTAATCGGCACATGCATCATACTCCTTGAAAAATGCGCCAACGAGGAAGAACGCGAAGATAATCAAACAGTTTTCATGTATGCAGACATAGCGGAAACAGAAGCATTCAAGGTTGATGAGATTTTAGAGGCTATTGAAAAACCAGAAAAATACGAGGAACGCTACATCATCAGAGCTTTAAAGCAGAGGGAAATACCCAAAGAACAAAAATGGATAAACCTTCTATTTGATGCAAATGCTATACTAGACAAGCTTAAAGGTAGAACTATTCGGTTGGGGGACTTGTTTGAGCCAAGCCGTGGCAATTGTTTCTGGTCTGTTTGGTCTATTAAGCATGGTAAAAGACCTGATGTTGGAGCAAAGGATTTCTTCTATTTGGATGAGAGTAAGGTTCAGCATTATGGCTTAAAAGACTATGCTTATCCTGCTTTAACAAGTGCAAGGTATGCTAAATGGTTCACTTTCACAAAGAAAGATTGGGAAGAGCTAAAAAAGAAGGGCGCGCCATGCTACTTTTTCATGTGCCATGAACCACGCGAGAAACTGCCCAAAAACGTTTTGGATTATATAAAATGGGGAGAAACAGAATGCCGAACAATGATAAGAGGCACAAGGGGCGGCGGAAAAATATGCAGCCAAGCCTTAGCATGCCAAGCAAGAGAAAAAAAGAAAGACCTCTTTCATGGATGGTATGACCTCGGCGGAATAGAAAAAGCACCAATAATGGCAATATATCAATCACAATATAAAACAAGGTTTATCCTAACTAAACATCCAGTTGTAACATATCACGCTATTATAACCTTCATCCCAAAAATCGAATTAACTGAAAATGAAACAAAAGCATTATTGTCTTATCTAAATTCAAGCTTTCCGCAATTATATATAGAGTCTCATGCTCGCATAACTGGAATGGGCGTTGCAGCATTAGAAGTCAAACATGCTGAAGAAATGCCCATTTTAGACGTTAAAACTCTAAAACAGAAGGATGTAGAGCTGTTGGCTTCTCTTTTTGATGAGCTTGAGGCTGAAGCACGAAAACTGGGCGGTGCAGACACAGCAGAAAACATTGAAAAACTCTGGGACACAGTCATCGAGAAAATAGACATGGAAATAACGAGAATACTCAAACTGCCAAAAGAACTGGCAAAAACCGCAAAAATCATGGCTAAAACAATGATGAAGAGAAGACTTCAAAGGGCAGAAGAAGCCACACCAGAAGCCATAAAAGGCGAAGAAGAACCACGCCTAAAACCACCAAAAAAACCAGAAGTAGAAAAAACAAAAGAAACAACCACATCACTAGACAACTTCATGTAACACCTAACCAAACAACCCATCCCTAAAACTAAAATAGCAACAAAATCTAGAGGGTAGGGGTGGGGAAAATAACGTTTTATAGCAGTTCATTTTCGCATGCTTTGTTAGAAGCTAAAATTTCTAGAGGGGGTATCCAATTTAGCAAACAGAAAAGTCATAAAATTGACGTTTTGAAAAACTAGAGAGGAAGGAAGTAGGGAAAATAAAAGGAAAAAACAAACCATTCACTTTTTGGCAGTACTTCACTTCTAAAACATGCATTTTAACGCTTCTTCTCCGCTCATGCCAACCCTAACGCCTAACGCTCCAGCCCCGCTCGTAACAGCCTTAACACTTGAACGCAAAACATCCTCAAAAGTTTTAACACCACTAACCATTGCAGCGGCAACACCCAAACGCTCAGCAGCCTCCACATTCAAAAACCCACACATAACAAAGCCTTTATCCGCAACAACAACCAACAAAGGAGGCGAATTGGGCAATTCAACACGCACACCCAAACACGCCTTACTGCCAACACGCAACAACTCAACAACCACCATAACGCAAACACACTCCAAACGCGCACAACAAAACTTACATAACAAACACAAATAAAATTAACCCAAAACGGGCGCAAAAATGCTAACAAAACTAAAACAAAAAACCCAAAAACTACTAGAAAACCAAGCAAAAACCGCCACAAAAATAGGCTTAACACCAAACACAATAACAGCAATAGGCATTACACTCGCAATCGCATCCGCAACTGCCTATACACAATGGCAAACAAACAGCGCCTACCTAGTAGCAGCAGCGCTTTTACTACTACTATCGGGATACTGCGACGCCCTAGACGGCGCAACAGCCCGCATAACACAAAAAACAACGCAATTCGGCAGCTTCCTAGATTCACTCCTAGACAGATACGCCGACGCCGCAACAATCACAGCAATAACAATAAGCGGACTATGCGAAATTCATTGGGGAACCGCAGCCCTAATCGGCGCCTTACTCGTAAGCTACACCCGCGCAAAGGCGGAATCACTCCAAATAAAAATGGAAACAATAGGGATAGCAGAACGCCCAGAACGCCTAATCATACTAACAACAGCAACAATAATCGCCTATTTCTGGCAGCCAACCCAAACCCTAAACTACGCCATAATCGCGTTAGCAATATTAACACACGCAACAGTAATACAACGCACAATATACACGTACAAAAAACTAAAAACCGCTAGAAACTAAAAACGCCTACCAGAACGCAAACGCCGCTCCTCACGCGCCCTAACCTTCACAATACCCCTATGCACAGCACAAGAAATACAATAATACTTAGTATCAACCAAAGAAGAAATATAAGCGCCCCTCTGCCTAAGCTCCTTAGCCAACTGCGGATCAACAATAGAACGCCTAACAGTAACCTTCTTAGCCTTATCACGAGGAACAAGCTGCCCACACATAGCACACTGAACAGGACCACTACTGCCCTTATCACCCTTAGAACGCCCACGACTCTTACGCTTATAAGGCATAAACCACAACCAACCCCATTTTACAAACATCAATACAACAAACACGCTTATATATCATTCCTAAGCCTCAACAAACGCGCAATGTTCGCACCAGCATCAACACGAGGAACAATACGCCCAGTAGAAGAAGTAAAAAGCGTAGTAACACCAGGACCATGACCAGAACTCACGCAGTTCGTGTGCACAACAATACCGACAGAAACCGCGCCCTTGCGGTAAATGCGCCCAAAAGAGTGATCGGCATCCAGAATCGCAACCAAATCCCCAAGCCTTAGATCATCAAGCCCAAACTGACGCCTAACACCCTCATCAAAAAGCTGAATATCATAATCCCCAGAATAAGTCTGATTCGCGCCCAAACCAGAACCCATAATCCCAGCTGGAACAACATGCGTAACAGGAACAACAAGCTTGCCATCCTCAACTTTAGGGTCGATAGCCTCCAAAAAACGCGGATCCAAATTCATAACCTTAACATCGGGAAAATCCAAAAGCTTCAAACCAACACCGAAGGCTTTAACAAGAACTTTATCACCCAACATAAGCTTCTCAAGCGTTTCGGGCGGAAAATCAACTAGAACATGCTCAATACCGCCATGCTTGCCAGTCACAACGCCCCTAGAGCCCTTCGCATCACCACTAACAACAACAGCCTCATTACCAACACAAGAAAGAACGTTCAAAGCGGCATTCGCGCCTTGACCAAAACGCGGATCATTCTCCCTGTTTTCGATGCTTACACCGGGCTCAACATGATCAGCCTCCCAACCGCAAGCGGGATCACCAACACGCACGTTGTAGGTTATTCCGCCAACACCGGGCAAGACGACGGGGGTGCCCTCAGCGGAAATGTTATACACGCCCCTACCAAAAACTGGACTAACAACCTCGCCAAAAACGGAAATTTTAACAAGCTTATCAACATTCGTCCTCAACATCACACATACCACACGTCAGACAATAGCAATGACAAGCCCGCTAATAAGATTTCCCAAAGAACAAAATGTAACTCCGTGAACATGACAAGTTTTAAATGCTGGATTTCAGTTTGAGTTCAGTGAAGCATACAAAAGGCAAAAGTGCGCGCAGCGTGGCGGAGAGAACATGTCAGAGATTGGATTAAGGACATCACGACTGCTGGTTAAGGATGTAATGAGCAGCCCAGTTATAACCATAGAGGAAAATGCACCAGTAAACAAAGTTGCGGAACTAATGGAAAAGCATCGACTAGGATGCATAATAGTCACAAGCAAAAATGGAAAACCGCTTGGAATAATAACAGAAAGAGACCTTGTTGGAAGAGTCCTAGCGAAAAACGCAAAGCCAGACTCCATAAAAGCAAGCGAGGTTATGACCTCGCCCTTGATCACCATAGAGCCGGATGCAACAATAAGCGAGGCAGCCAGAAGAATGAGTAGACTAAACATTAGGAGGCTGGGAGTGATATACAAGGGACAGTTGATTGGATTGCTCTCAAGTAAAGACATTCTATCAGTTATGCCAGAACTTCTTGAAACTATTCAGGAGCATGCCATGATAGAAGGCGAGAACAGAGCCCAAGAGGCAACCGAAGAAGGCGCGCCCCTTGCTGGATACTGCGACCGCTGTGGAGCATGGTCAGACGCCTTAAAGGAGGTTAACGGAGAATTTTTATGTGAAGATTGTAGGGTTGAATTTGAAGAGGAGTAATGAAGGGGCGATTTTTTGCGTGTTAAAGAAATAATGGATGCAAAACACCCGTTTATACATGCAGACGAGTTAGCGACAAAAGCCCGCGCAATTATAAGGCAGCATAGCTTAAGGATACTTCCAGTGACGGATGAGCAAAGAAAGCTTTTGGGCAAGGTTTCACGCCGCGATATTATGGCGATATCCTCTTCTGTTTCGCTAATTAGGGTTAAGGGCATCATGACCCAGCCTAGGTACGTGGCAACAGTGGAAGAGGAGGTTGTGCAAGCAATTAGGGGTATGCTGCGCGTAGATGCTTGGCACGCGCCTGTTGTAGCATCACCAACGGATAAGATGTATATGGGAGTTTTAGGCTTGGAAAATTTTATTGAATATTCAATTAGGACAAGCCCAGAGAAGTTTGCGAAGGAAATTTCTGAAATAATGACTAGGGATGTTGTGGCTTGCTCTCCAGACGATGAAGTTGATAACATTTGGCGCTTGATGCTTGAGAAACGTCTTGCAGGTTTGCCGGTTGTTAAGAATGGAAGGATTGTTGGAATAGTTACCCAAAAAGACCTTCTTGAGAGGGGGGTTACATTGCCAACCTTTGAGTCGGCAAAGGGACGTTTTAAGGCCTCTTCGAAGATTTCTGCAGTTATGAATACAAATGTTATAGCGGTTGGGCCTTCGGTTAAGGCGATCCGCGTTGCCAAGGTGATGGTTTCGAAGGATATAGGGAGAGTCCCGGTAAAAGATGAAGATGGTAAATTGATAGGTATAGTTGACAGAGAGGATATTGTCAAATTGCTTATAAAATAAGAAGGGAGAGCTTGTTGAGTCGTGAAACATTTAGGAGAACGTTGAAGGAGAAGGGTAAACCATCAGCGAAGAAGCCTCCATCTAGGAGACACGAGGGCGAAATATTACATGTCGCAAAAAGTCCCGTTGTGACATGTGCGTCGACAACACCAATCTATGACACAATTCAGACGATGACAAGGGAGGGTTTTCGTAGAATACCAATAGCAAATCCTGGAACAAAAACTTTAGAGGGAATAATAACAGCTACTGATGTCATTGATTATCTTGGCGGTGGGAAGAAGTTTGAAATAATTGAGAGAAAATATGGCGGCAACATTTTTAAGGCTATAAACGAACCGGTGCGGTTGATAATGACGAAGGATGTTGTCACCGTAAGCGCATCCTCAAAAATAAGCGATGCAGTAAGATTGATGAAGGAGAAAAATCTTGGAGGCTTACCCGTTGTTGACCCGCAAAATCGTGTGCGCGCAATAATTACGGAAAGGGACATTGTTAACATTTTTGCCGACAAAATAAGTGGTGCAAAAGTGGCTGAGTTGATGTCGGATAAGGTTGTTACAGCGTTGCCTAAAACGACGATTTTCGAGGCTGAAAAGACCATGATAAATCAGGGTTTTAGAAGGTTACCGATAATATCTGATGGAAAAGTTATTGGCATAATAACGACAATGGATGTTATACGCTTTTTTGGTTCTGGTAAGGTTTTTGAAAAGTTGCGGTCTGGCACGATCATACAAGTTTTGAATACCCCAGCACTTGAAATAGCCACAAAGGAAGTCGCAACGATTGAACCCCAAATGGATGCGGGACAAGCGGCGAGGCTTATGCGGGACAGAAACGTGGGCGCAATTCCAGTCGTTGAGCATGGGGAACTTGTTGGCATAATAACGGAGAGGGACTTTTTCAAGCTTATAGAGTAAACTTTTAACAATTTTACATGCCATATTCACCGAGAACAAATAGATGAGTGAAAAAATTGAAGTGCGATTTAATTTTAAGCAATGCGAAAGCCTACATCAACAACGAAATAGTGAACTGCAGCATCGCCTTGGAAAACGGAAAAATCGTCAAAATAGGCAGAGAAGCACAAATGCCGAAAGCAGAAATGAAAATGGACTTGAAAGGACTGCTTGTTCTGCCAGGACTAATTGACGTCCATGTACACTTACGAGATGAGGGGAAAGCCTACAAAGAAGACTTTTACAGTGGAACAGCTTCAGCGGCGGCGGGTGGAATGACGACGGTTTTGGATATGCCAAATAACGAGCCTGTTACCATGAGCGCTGAAAACCTGAAAAATCGCATCGAAAAAGCTGAAAACCGCATTTTGGTCAATGTTGGTTTTTACTCTGAATTTCCAAGGCGCCTAGAGGAGATAAAGGAGATTGTTGATGCTGGCGCTATAGCGTTTAAACTTTTCATGATTGAACAAGTTGGAGGGTTAAACATTAATGATGATTCTTCTTTGGCTGAAGCGTTTAAGATTCTCAGCAGAATGGACGTGTTGATTGCCGTTCACGCCGAAGATGGAGCGGCTGTAAAGGCGGAGGAGCAAAAGTTGAAGCTTAACAATCGCAACGATATTGAAGCTTTTCTTGAAGCACATTCTGAAAGGGCTGAACAAAGTGCCATAAAACGGCTGTTAAACATTGTTAGACAAACGCCTAACAGAATTCACATTTGCCATGTGAGCACAAAAGCGGGACTCGAAACAGTACAGGAAGGAAAAAAGTCCATGCTGCCCATAACCTGCGAGGTTACGCCTCATCATCTTCTCTTGTCTCATGAATATTTGAAGAGTGCTGGAATCATAGCCTTAACCGTGCCTCCAGTTAGAGAAAAGAGTCATGTAGAAGCCCTTTGGATGGGAATAAAAGGTGGCATAATTGATGTTATAGCTTCAGATCATGCTCCGCACGTGTTGGCGGAAAAAGTGGCAGATGTTGTTTGGGATGTTAAGACTGGTGTGGTTGGTTTAGAAACTACTTTGCCGCTTTTGCTTACCGAGGTTAATCGTGGAAACTTGGCTCTGTCGGATGTTATTAGGCTTATGGCTGAGAACCCGGCTAAAATTTTTGGTTTGGGGGGACGTGGCTTTTTAAGCGCGGGAAACAGCGCCGACTTGACGGTTGTTGACTTGAAAAGAGAAGGAAGAATTGACGCTTCAAAGTTCCATTCTAAAGCCAAGTTCTCGCCCTTTGATGGGTGGAGGTTTAAGGGGAAGCCTGTCAAAACTTTTGTAAATGGCAAACTAGTTATGGATGATGGCGAAATCGTCTGCAATGCTGGAAGTGGAAGAATTCTACGGAGAAAACAGCATTGAAGTTTATTGCTGATGGTATGCTTGGAAAGCTGACGCGTTGGCTCCGCATGTTAGGGCATAACGTGAAGTATTCAAATAGGCTGGATGATGCGCAGCTGATGGCATTAGCCAAAAAGGAAAGAAGAATTTTGCTTACAAGAGATTTGGAGCTTTACCAGCAAGCAACGGCTAAGGGTATTAACGCCTTTTATTTGGAAGGAACAAATGAAGCTGAAAGGCTTGCGCGGTTAGCGAAAAGATACAGAATCTCGTTAGATATAGACCTAAAGGTTTCGCGTTGCCCAAAATGCAACACGCGTGTAAAACCTGTTCCAAAAGAAAGTGTAGAAAATAAGGTTGAGAAAACCACCTTCAAATTTTACGACGAGTTTTGGCGATGCCCAAAGTGTGGACAAGTTTATTGGCAAGGCGCCCACTGGACAAGAATTAGGAAAACTCTTGAAGAGGCAAAAGAAATTTTAAAAACAAACATAAATAAAAACAGTTAAATGGGTTATTCTTCTCCTTCCAAAAGCCACTTCAGTGGAATATCCTGATAGGTGCCATCTGGCAACACTCGCCTAATGGTTATTGGCAGTATTCCAGCTTCAAGCTCTTTTAGCGCAATGTCTATGGGACTTGAGAAGCCCTCTGAAACATCAACAAGTATCGGCGCGCCCATAGATATTTGCAAAGCCCTAGCGCCAACTATCCTAGCTCTTTCAAAGCGGGTAAGTTTTGGTGGACCTATCAAGATTTTTTTCTCTTTTTTAGACGTTTTTTAATACTCTCCAGCACCCTCTGGCATACCCTTCGGAGGTGTTGGAGTCTTCATCTTACCAGCAGCAATTATATCGTCAATCTTCAATATCATCGAAGCTGCTTCAGTAGCCGATTTAATGATCTGCTTTTTAACAGCTAAAGGCTCAAAAACTCCAGCAGAAGCCATGTCCTGAACTTTTCCAGAAAGCACCTCTATGCCAGTCCAGACCTCGCCTTTTTCGTGGCGAGCCCTAAGTTCTGAAAGCACATCAATTGGGTCCAGTCCCGCATTTTCAGTTAGGGTTATTGGGACTGCTTCCAAGGCTTCTGCGAAGCTTTTGACTGCAAGTTGCTCTCTTCCAGGCAGTGTTTCAGCGTACTTCTTGAGAACTCTTGAAATTTCGAGTTCTGGTGCTCCGCCTCCAGCTAGTATTTTTGGTTCTTCAATTACGTCTTTGACTACGCAAAGCGCATCGTGAAGCGACCTTTCTGCTTCATCCACTATGCGTTCTGTGCCGCCCCTTATCAGTATTGTAACGGCTCTTGGGTGCTTGCAACCCTCTATGAACGTCATTTTGTCGTCGCCTATTTTGCGTTCCTCAACTAGGCTTGCGTAGCCGAGATCTGCTGGACTCATATCGTCAATGTTTGTTATTATTTTTCCTCCGGTAGCTTTTGCAAGCTTCTCCATGTCTGATTTTTTGATGCGACGAACAGCTAATATTCCATTTCTAGCCAAGAAGTGTTGTGCCATGTCGTCTATGCCTTTTTGGCATAGAACAACGTTTGCGCCAACAGCAACAAGCTTGTCAACCATGTTTTTCAGCATTTCTTCTTCTTGCTTGAGAAAAGCCTCCATCTGCTCTGGACTTTCAATGTTTATTTTGGCGTCAAACTCTGTCTTCTCAATTTCGAGGGAAGCGTCGAGCAAAGCAATCTTCGCGTTTTCCACGCGCTTGGGCATTCCAGAATGTACAACTTCCTTATCTAAAACTATGCCTTGAATAAGCCTTGTATCTCTTAGTGATTCGCCCGGTTTCTTCTCGACTTTAACGTCGTCGACATCCACCTTGTACTTGCCATTTTCTTTTTCCGCAACCTCAAGAATTGCTTTTACAGCTAAATCAGCCAAGTATTCTCGGTGTTCAGCGACAAGCTTACTTGCCATCGAAGTCATTGCAACCATCTTTGCATATTCCTGCATTTTTGTCCCAGCTTTTATGGCTATTTCGTCGAGAACCTCAAGTGCCTTCTCAGAGGCCTTCTTGTAACCGTCGATTATTATTGTCGGGTGAATGTTTTTTCCGATAAGTTCTTCAGCCTTGTTTAGAAGTTCTCCTGCGATTATCACAGCCGTTGTTGTTCCATCACCAGCTTCGTTATCCTGTGTTTTTGCAACTTCAACCATCATTTTGGCGGCTGGATGTTGAACATCCATTTCGTCAAGGATTGTGCGCCCATCACTTGTTATTGTGACGTCGCCGAAGCTGTCAACAAGCATTTTATCCATACCCTTTGGTCCAAGAGAACTTTTAACGGTTTCAGCTACAATTCGCGCCGCCATAATATTTGCGTGTTGCGCTTCTCTACCTCTGCTTCGACTTGAACCTTCCTTCAATATTAAAACTGGAACTCCGCCAGGTGTTGACAAATCAGATAACCTCCTCCGTGCGTCTCAATGAGAAACATCATTACAATATAAATTTTTCTAAAAAGATAGCCCAAAGTTAGATTCTGCAACCCCTAGATTGGCTGCAACGCGGTTTTCAATCCACTTCCAGTGAGAACAACGACTGAATCCTCACCTTTTGATGTTTCACCGCTTTCAACATGCTTCTTGTAGGCGGCGTAAGCAACGGCGGAGCTTGGCTCAACAAAGAAGCCTTTCTTTGCAAGCTCCAAAAAAGCGTCAAAAATCTCGTTCTCCTCAACCAAAAAGGCATCACCATCAGCTTCTTTCAAGCTTTTAACCATAATATCTAAAAGTGGTGGATTAACGCTAACTAAGGCGTCTGCGATGGAGCTTATCCGTTTAGGCGGAGTGTAAGGGAGACCTTTGAATTTATGGTATAAAGGTGAAACTTGCCGTGTTTGGCAAGCCACGATTTTAGGCATAACTTTAATCTCGCCAGAATCAAGTAAATGTTTGAATCCATTTATAACGCCCAATAAGAGAGTCCCAGCGGAAACTGGCAAGTAAATCCTTTCTGGAACACGCCAATCAAACTGTTCAGCAATTTCATAAGCGAGACTTTTTATGCCTTCCCTGAAAAGCGGATGAAGGATATGTCCAACATAGACTTTGCCACTTTCAACTTTCTGCGCCTCTTCAGCCACATTGCTTCTGCTACCAGAAACCTTAACAACATCAGCACCATAAAATTTTATTTGATTAAATTTTGGTCCAGAAACATTTTCTGGGACGTAGATTTTCGCTTTTAAACCAGCACGTGCAGCGTAAGCCGCAATTGAGGCACCAGCGTTGCCAGAAGAATCTTCGGCGATATAGCCATTCGCCTTTTTGATATGTTTGTGCAACGCTGACATGAGAACTGCAGAGCCTCTGTCTTTAAAGGAACCAGTGGGATTAAGGTTTTCAAGCTTAAAATGCAAGTTTCTGAAAAATTTGACTAGAGGCGTCCAGCCTTCGCCCAGAGTTATGATGCTTCCGCCATCTACATATGGGAAAAACTTCGCGTAGCGCCATAGGTTGTGGCGTTTTTTAAGAATCTCTTTATTTTCAAATTTTATGTTTATATGAACGTTAAGCGGACTTCCACAAGAGGGACACTTAAACTCTAGCAAGTTATTTGAAGAGCGATTGCAAGCTGAACATTTAACTGTATAACTCATAGCAAGCCTCTGTTGCTTTTATGTTAAAGAGTATAGTTGGATAATAAGATTATTTTTTATCCATCAACTTAAATATATAAAAGTTTTAGACTTTAAGTGAGGCAGCAAATTTGAACTTGTTCATACTACTGTTGATATGGGCTTTTGTGTGGTACATTCCAATCCCGCCGAGAAAACCAAAATGGAAATCTCCCGCCAGATTTGTTTCACTCCTTTTAGGATTATTCATTTTCTTTATAGTTCAGTTTTCGCGTACACCCCTAAGCATCTTCATATACATACTCATATTCACAAGGGCTTTTGCGGCGCTTATTGAATCAGCGTTTTCCCTAAAGCATTTGGAAGAAGAAGGTGCAACAGAACACCTTTATCCACGTCATCGCCATGTTCCATTGAAATTGTCTGCAAAAGTTAGAGGAAAAATAGTTGTAGCCCTATTTTTGATTTATTTACTTTCGATTTCTTTGGCTGTTGTTTTCTGGCAAATTCAAAGGGTGGCAAACGCCGCCTACTTTAACAATTTCATAACATTTAAAAGTTCGGAGTTTCCCTTCAGCAAGGAAATTCCAGATAACATGGTTCGTTTAGTAACAAAGGAGTTGGCAGTTTCAATTGCGCGTAGGCATATGTCAGAGTTTGGCAGCAACATGCGCGTTTTGGACTGCCACATAACAAAATCTCCACAAGGAAAACTTGTTTGGGTTGCAGTCATAGGCTCGACAAACGTGTTGGCGGAAAACTATGTTAAAGGATTCGTCATAATAGACGCAACAGACCCAGCTGCGCCACCAGAAACACTACATGTAGAATTCGCTGTTGGAGAAAACTTGTGGTGGGACCACAACATACATTTCCGCTCTTACATGGCAGACACATCGCAAAGCTATGGCGTGGCATACGCAACATGGAACTCAACAACAAATGAAACACTATACGTTTTAACACGCTACAATGTTGGTTTTGACCTCATAAGGAGATATGAAAAACCCATAATCTACGATTCACAAGGCAGCTTGAGATATGACGGAAACGATTTGTCCATAGTCCCCGACTGGATTACGCAGGTTTACGATGAGAATTGGCTTGAGGAAATGATAAACGAGATGGGATGCTTCAGAAGAGGAGAAGGTTTTGACTATTGGGCTGGAGGCTTCTTGTGGATAATACCGCCGAGCCGCGAGCGCTTCCAAATGACAGAGGACACGCGATACGTCTTAGACCCGGAAACAAACGACATGGTAGCGATTGTATGCGTTAACCCCTACGGAAACCAGAGAACGCTAGCAGGCGTCTTCAAAGCCACGCGTGACGGCATATTCTTTTACGATTATAGGCTAAGCAATTACATATCTGGCATGACGGCGGAAGACATTGTGGAAGGAAAATTGCCAAAACCAGCCGCGGGAATTTACTACGCGGAAATGCCACTATTATACCCAGTTAACGTTTCAAATACTTATAGGCTCGCATGGTACGTGCCGATTTATTGGCGTGAAGGCACCAGCGAACCAGACGAAACCATTTACTTGGCTGGATTTGCAATAGTAGACGCTTGGGAAACCAGTAAAGTAGTAATAAACATGATGACTGAGGAATTAACAAGCACACAACTAGTGAGCAAAACACGCATAGATTTCATAAAACTTTTCGGCGCCATAACATACATTGAACTTCACGAGACCGTCCGCGATAAGTACGAGTATGTCGAGGATGGAACAACACACATAGTCCTACAGTTATACAACACAACTTATCAGTGGGTTGAGGCAACACCCAAAGACCTGCGAACCGACCAATGGAACGAGTTGATGGCAACAGAAAGAGGAAACAGCGTTACCATGCACATTGAGCAGAGAGGAGACAAGTGGATAATAATTTACTTTGACAATTTGAACATACCATAATGTTGTTTATGCCTTTAATAAACTGAAACTTTAGCTACTCCATTAACCCTTAGAAACTTTGGAATAAGCTCACCTGGAATTTTCTTCTCAACAATTAACGTAAGTTTGGGCTCGGGAGAAAGTTCAGGGTCATCCACAATAGCTTGACGAATGCTTAAGCCATTTTCAGCCAATATTAAGGCTGAATTGGCAAGTATGCCAGGCATTCTAGCGTCAACAGGCGTTATTTCCAAGACCCCAAAGTTTAGGTGCTTCGCGATTTCTTTTAGGGAGTGCCCAGCGTTCCGTAATCCCTCAAAGATTTGGCAAAGTTCACGATTTGCGCTAATAGCCTTCAACGTCTCGTTTACTGTTCGCCTATCTACGCCAGCAACTCGTGCCACACGGATTGGAGGAATCTCAATTTCGTTTAGGAATATTTTCGTGTTTTTTACGCTCAGTCCGTTTTCTACGAGGACACGCGCAACTTTTAGTCTTTCCGGGTGGTTTTCAAGGTATTTTTTGATTGTACTCCACATGTTCCAGTTTCCTTCATGTACATTTTTGCGCAATAAAGTATAAATATGTTCGCGCATTTAGAGGTATACTACCGTACATAAAAGAACAAAAAAGTACATGTAGGAGCGAAAAGAATGAAAGGCAACGCAAAAGAATGCTTCATTCCCTTAAACCCGGACGAAATTCCAGAACAATGGTACAACATACAAGCGGACTTGCCAGAACCATTACCGCCACCATTAGATCCAACAACAATGCAGCCAATAAGCCCACAAGTCCTAGAGAGAATATTCGCAAAGGAACTGATAAGGCAAGAAGTATCCACGGAGCGCTTCATAAAAATACCAGATGAAGTTTTAGACGCGTATCTAAGGCTTCCAAGACCAACACCGTTGTACCGCGCAAAAAGACTTGAACAATACTTGAAGACTCCAGCGCACATCTACTTTAAATGTGAAAACTTTAGTCCAACTGGAAGCCACAAAACAAACACGGCGCTTGCACAAGCGTACTATAACAAGGCGCAGGGAATAAAGCGACTTGTAACAGAAACTGGCGCTGGACAGTGGGGCACAGCATTAGCTTTTTCATGCACAATTTTCGACTTAAAATGCCGCATATACATGGTTCGAGCAAGCTACCAACAAAAACCAGGAAGAAGGATAATAGCGCAAGTCTATGGCGCTGAAATGTTTTCATCACCAAGCGACCAAACAAGCTTCGGAAGGAAACTCCTAAAGGAGAACCCAAACCATCCGGGAACGCTTGGCATAGCCATAACAGAAGCCATTGAAGACACATTAACAAACGAGGACACGCGGTATTCTTTGGGTTCGGTGCTGAATCACGTACTAATGCACCAAACGATTATAGGGTTAGAAGCAAAAAAGCAGTTTGAACTTATAGGCGAGTATCCAGACGTTGTTTGTGGTTGCATAGGAGGAGGCTCAAACTACGCTGGTTTCTGCTTCCCATTTATGATGGATAAACTTAAGGGCAAAACGGAAACCGAATTCATTGCTTGCGAATCGAAAGCCGTGCCGCACACTACAAAAGGCGTTTACACATATGACTATGGCGATACTGGTGAGATGACACCGCTACTTAAAATGTTAACAATCGGTCATGGGTATGCTTGCCCACCGATTCACGCTGGCGGCTTAAGGTATCATGGAATGGCGCCGCTAATATCATACCTGATCTATGAGGGGTACATGCGCTCAGTCGCATACAGCCAAACAGAAATTTTCCAAGCAGCCCAAATTCTGGCGCAAACAGAAGGCTTAATAATAGCTCCAGAAACCGCGCACAGTCTAAAATTCGTCATAGACGAAGCCTTGAACTGCAAGCGAACAAACAAGAAGAAGGTTATCGCAATGAACTACAGCGGACACGGTTTGCTTGATTTGTCAGCGTATGAGCAGTTCCTATCGGGCAAACTTGTCGATTATGAACCTGAAAAAATCGAAGTTCCAGTTTTCAAGCGCTGACGGTGAAATGATTGACGTCGACAACACTGGAGAAAAAAGCAAATTTAAAAGTGGTTGTGCTGCCCGTAGATGAGTTAAAACCCCATGAGAAGGGTTCGCCGCTATACCTTGAAATCCTTAAGCAAGAGATAACCAGAGACGGAGTGCTAAAATATCCAATAATAGCAGACGAAAAGACGCGCGTGATACTGGATGGAATGCACCGCTGGCTCGCCCTCAAAAACATAGGATACACGCTTATACCAACAATACTCGTGGACGCAAGCAAAAACCTTGGGATACGCGTAGGGAAAAGAAGAATTCATCGGTACATTTATGATCAAGACGCGGAAATACCAATTGAAGATGTCATATCGGCTGGAATAAGCGGGCGCCTAATGAAGCCACGTTCAACAAGACATTTCTTTCCATTCTCAAAGTTTCAGCAAATAAATTACCCGTTAAATTTGCTGAAGAAAGGCAAACCAAAAGACGTTTCAGAATATCTTGAGAATATGACGGAGGAGGAGTGTAAACGCGCCATAAAAGAATGGCTTCAAGAAATCATTGAGGAACTAGATTTCCTAACAAAGCGGAAGGAAGAAGTGGAAAAGGAAATGGGTGATTTCCTAAACAGAGTAAAAACCATAAACAACAACTTCTTAAAACCCTGATTTTCCATTTTTATCAGCAAGCCAAAAACGAAATTATTTAACATAGAAGGGTGTACTAGAATTTTGGGCTAGGCGATTCCATGATTCCAATTAACGCTCCACAAATAGGAACAGAGGAAATAAAAGCCGTTATTAGGGTTCTTGAAAGCGGGATTCTAACGCATGGACTTGGCGCTGGTCCCATGGTTTCAAAATTTGAAAAAGCCTATGCAGAGCATGTAAAAGCAAAACACGCAATAGCGGTAAACTCTGGAACAGCCGCCCTACACCTAGCAGTTGCCGCTGCAGGTGTAAAACCAGGTGACGAGGTTATAGTGCCAAGCTTCACCTTCGTAGCTACAGCTGAAGTGATAGCTGCACTTGGAGCCAAACCAGTGTTCGTTGACATAAACCCAGAAACATACAACATCTCTGCAGAAGAAATAGAGGAGGCGATAACAAAAAAGACTAGGGCGATAGTGCCAGTTGACCTTTACGGTTTGCCAGCAGATATGAAAACGATAAAAGAAATTGCTGACAAACATGGACTAAAAGTCATTGAAGACTCCGCCCAAGCACACGGCGCATTGTACATGGGAAAACCTCCTGGAACATTCGCTGACATTGCTTGTTGGAGCTTTTACGCAAGCAAGAACATGACAACTGGTGAGGGGGGAATGATAACAACTAATGATGATATGTTGGCGGATAAAATCCGTTCAATGAGAAGCCACGGCGAAGTGGAAAAATACATGTCCGTTATGCTGGGCTACAACTACCGCATGCCAGAAATTGAAGCGGCAATAGGCTATGTTCAGCTCAAGCGGTTGCCTGAATTTCTGGAAAAAAGAAGAAGGAACGCAGAGAAACTTGCAAAAAAACTGGAAAAGGCGGAGAAGCTGCAATTGCCAAAGGAACCAAAAGGATACAGACATAGCTGGTACTTGTTCACCGTTAGGTTGAAAAACGCAAAAAGAGCAGAAAGAGATAAAATCGTCGTGGAGCTAAAGCGTAATGGCATAGGAGCAGAGGTTTACTATTCAAATCCAATCCATCGAATGCCATTCTACAAAAAATTCGGAAAGCGAAGGCTCCCACAAACAGAAAAGGCAGCTGAACAAGTCTTCTCTTTGCCGGTTCATCCAGGAGTAACAGCGGAACAGGCAGACTTCATAGGGGAAACAGTTTTACGTCTACTAGAGTAACGCTGACACGTTAAGGTTTATATGGAATGAAACCCGTAGTATTAAACCTCACGGTTTTAGAAGGGAACCATTTATGAAAAGGAAAGTTATTATAATGGGCGCAGCGGGAAGAGATTTTCACAACTTTAACGTCTACTTCAGAAACAACGACGCCTATGAGGTTGTTGCCTTCACCGCCACTCAGATTCCAGGAATAGAAGGCAGAGTGTACCCTTCAGAACTTGCGGGTCCAAACTATCCTAAGGGAATACCAATTTATCCGGAAGAGAAACTGCCAGCCTTGATAAAGGAACATAATGTTGAAGAGGTTATCTTTGCATACAGCGATGTATCGCATGAATATGTCATGCACAAAGCGTCAATAGCCTTGTCCTGCGGAGCAGATTTCCGCCTAATGGGACCAAAAAACACAATGTTAGAGGCGAAAGTTCCAGTTGTATCTGTTGGCGCTGTTAGGACTGGTTCGGGAAAAAGCCAAACTTCAAGGCAGGTTGCGAAAATCTTGAAAAACAAGGGCTTAAGGGTTGTTGTGGTTCGCCATCCAATGCCATACGGCGACCTCAGAAAACAAGTTTGTCAACGTTTTGCTTCATATGAAGATTTGGACAAGCATAATTGCACGATTGAGGAAAGAGAGGAATACGAGCCGCATATTGACAATGGCATAATAGTTTATGCGGGAGTTGACTACGAAAAGATTTTGCGTGAAGCAGAGAAGGAAGCAGACGTTATAGTTTGGGATGGAGGCAACAACGACATACCATTCTACAAACCAAACTTACACATAGTTGTGGTTGACCCGCATCGCCCTGGACACGAAATTACCTACCATCCAGGCGAGGCAAATCTTCGAATGGCAAATGTTGTTATTGTAAATAAGGTGGATACCGCCGATCCACAAAATGTGAAGCGGGTGAAAGAAAACATTAAAATGGTTAATCCAAACGCCATAGTTTTAGATGCTGCCTCGCCGATAACCGTTGACAATCCAGAACTGGTTAAGGGCAAAAGAGCCCTAGTAATCGAGGATGGCCCTACATTAACGCATGGCGACATGCCATATGGAGCAGCAACAATAATAACGCAGAGGCTTGGCGCAAGTGAAATCGTCAACCCAAAGCCATATGCCGTTGGTTCGATAAAGGAGTCGTATAAAAAATACACGCATTTGGGAGGAATCCTTCCAGCCCTTGGTTATGGCGAAAAACAAATAGCTGAGTTAAAAGAAACAATTGAGCGCACGCCATGCGACGTCGTGGTCATCGGGACACCGATAGACCTTAGAAGAGTAACAACTATAAGTAAGCCAACTGTTAGGGTGAAGTACGAACTTCAGGTTCTCGGACCAATCTCGCTTGAGCAAGTGCTAGATAATTTCCTTCAAAGGGTGAGAAAGTAATGAGCGCCGAGGAAAAAACAATTTCGAGAGTAAAGATAAAGTTTGTAATTGAAGGGCTGGGTGAGGCGGAAGGCGAGTTAGTGCGCTTTCTGTCGCCGAGAACAGTGGACATGATAGTTAGGAAACTTCCAATAGAAGGAAGGGCAGCCCTCTGGAAAGAGGAAGTATACTTCGAAACTCCAGTGAAGATGGGAGAGGAAAAGGCAAAGGACACTGTTGAAAAGGGTACGATAGCCTTTTGGCCTATGGGCAGCGCTATATGCATCTTTTATGGAGAATCTCAACCCTACAGCCCAGTTAACATCCTTGGAAAAGTTACTAGGAACCTTGAGATTTTCAGCAAGGTTAAGAGTGGAACAAAAATTAGGGTTGAACTAGTAAACTAGTGAGCTTTCGCTCCAAAGTTTTAGAAGCCTCTCGCACTCTTGTTTTACTTCTTTACTGCGGCTTTTCCTTTTTAAGGCTTCCAGGAATTCTATGCGCTTCTCAACTGAGCGCTTTTCAGCTTTACCTCCATAATATAGCTTGCTTTCAAGATATTCCTTCATGTGGTTAGCCTTTTGCATGAATAGGCTTGCCGCGTCAACGGGGTTTTCAACAGCATACTTGTTTGCCCATATTGCGGCTTCGGACTCTCTAAGCTGGGTTAAGCCATCAATCTCGATTATGTAATGAATGTAAGTCCTCAAAAAATCGTAGTAACCAGCAGTTTTAATAAGCCTAAGTGCTTCTTTCACCTTTTGCTTGAAGGTTTTGTTGCCACGCGTTATCAAACGGTGTTTGTAGCCTTTGTCAATTAACTCTTTTGCCTTTTTGACCTCTTCATAAGTGTAAACTCTTTTTGGGAACTCCAACTATCCCACTGGTTTGTAGATTTTGATGTCGTGGTTTCCAGAGACAAGTTGCACTATACCGTTTTCCTCTAGCTGTTCAAGAAAGTCCTTTGCCGCGCTTATCCGTATGTTGAAACGTGTGGCAACCGTGTATGGGGTTAGAACTGGCATTTTCTTTAGTTCGCCTATTATCTTCTCGCTTTTTGGGTCTGGAGGAATAACATCCGAAGCGCGTTTTTCTTTTGCTGGCGCTGCCGCTGCTGCTTTCTCCTTTTTCTTCTTTTCTTTTTCTTCCTCCGCCTTTCTTGCTTGCATGCGTTCCATCTGTTTTAGGCTAAGCTTCTTTTTTCCACCCATAGTTTTCAGCTTCCATTAAGAGAAAGTTTTCCCGCTGTTTTTATGGTTATTCTCATTCTATACGTACTGCATTATTTCAGCTTTATGCCTATTCTGCCACTCTTTTATCGACATTCCAAGCTTCTTCTCTATTTCAGCCCTATGTATGGAGTTCATCGTGCAGAACGGTATTATGCGCCCATCTGGTATGGCATAGTGGATAACGCATCTCTGTACGCGTTCTAGGTCGAAGTTGTACGGGTCCATGAAATGCATGGCAGAGAGTAAAATTGATTTTCTCTGCAGTTTGCCAAGCGCCTCGTAGCTTCCTTCTTTCAACACACCCCAAACATATTTCCTTAGGAAACTGAATTTGATATGCCGCAAAGCTCCGACTAAACGTAGTTTCGCCTTGTTTTTGTTCCCTTTAGAGGCATCATCATATATTTTCCGCATCGTTTCGACAAACTTGTCCACGTTTCCATAACGCGTTATTGGGACGATTTCGCCGTTTTCGATGAAAAGGTATGTTGCCATGCCACAGTGAGGATGCGCAGTGAACTCCACATACCTTTTGTCCTTAAGCGCTCCAACAGCCTTCGAAACTGGCACGACGGTTGGCACTGGATAGAAGTCTGAAACCTTGATTTTGCCGTTTGTTTGTTCCTGCACTAGGCGCATAAAGTCTGGGATTGTAATACGCATCTTGTCGCGTTCAGTTTGGGGTAACCTTCCACAGAGAGAAACAGGCTGAACGTTTATGCAGCGTATAACATCGAAGTTTTTAACTGCAAAACGTATTATGTCGCCGAGTTGGCTGTCGTTTACGCCCTTAATCAGCGTGACGACTAGGACTATGCTGTCGATCCCAGCTTTTCGGCAGTTTTCAATAGCCTTCATCTTAACGTCTAGAAGGTCTATCCCACGGATGAACTTGTAAACGCCTGACGTTAAACCGTCAAACTGCAAGTAGACAGTGCTCATCCCAGCCTCTTCCAAGCCCCTGCAATATTCGACGCTTTGGGCAAGTCGAAGCCCATTCGTATTAACCTCAACGTGACGGAAGCCAAGCTCCTTTGCCATTTGAATGAGCTCGAACAAGTCATTGCGAACAGTTGGTTCACCTCCAGAAAACTGTAGGGCAGTCGCGGGTACGGGGTCATTTTTGCGCAAGTTTTCAAGCATTCCACGAATTTCTTCTTTCGTCGGCTCGTAAACATATCCAGCGGCTGCAGCGTTCGCAAAGCACACTGGACATTTTAGGTTGCACCTGTTTGTGACGTCGATTATGGCTAGGGCTGTGTGCGACTTGTGTTGAGGACATATTCCACAATCATATGGGCAACCATTGACTGTTTTTGTACGCGGATTTCTTAAGCCGTCACCGTCATACCGAAGCTTTTCAGCGCGTAAATACTGCTCATAATCAGACCAGTAGACATCTTGGAAAAAGCCGTGTTCTGGACAAGTCTTCTTTATGTAAACCTTTCCGCCATCCTCAAATATTGTAGCGTCTATGACTTTTAGGCATTCGGGGCAAATGCTTTTCGTATTTTTTATGAATTGCATGTTTTCACGCATCATAAGCCAATTGTAAAGTTTGTAAGAAAAGGGTAGAATATAATAAGGTTTCCAAACTTTTCATAAGGTGATTAAGGGGAAATGCTTTGCCAGTAAGCGAAGAAGCTAAAAGGATTCTACGAGAGATGGGACTGAACACATACGAAGTTGATACTTACCTAGCGCTTTTGGAAAGTGGACAAATGACAGCCATGGAAATAAGCAGAAAAGCAAAAGTTCCATACTCAAAAATCTACGAAGTTTTAAACTCGCTTAGGAACAAGGGATGGATAAAAAGCGTTGAAACCCGACCGACAAAATATCATCCAGTGGCTCCTCTTGAAGCGATAGCAAATGCTAAGCTCAAATTCGAGGAGAAATACAAATTTTGGGAACAAAAAATCGCTGGTGAACTACAACTCTTGTATGAGCAGCAAGAGCTCGTTGAACGCCCAGACATATTAATATTGTATGGACAGAAGGCTGTAATGACTAAACTAGAAGAAACAGTGCACAAAGCAAACAGAGAAATAATGGTTGCAATTCCAGAATTCGCAAAAAACATGATTGCATCTTCAGCCACGTTTCTTCAAGAAGCGCTGAAGAAAGCCGATGTTAAAGTAAAGGTTATGGTTTCAGAAAAAATTGTGGACGATAAAATTAGGAAACTAGTGCGTTTTGTGGATTTGCGCGCTAGAGACCAGATGTTCGGCGGAGGCATAATTGTTGATGGCAAAGAGGCTATGCTTTTTCTTGGTGAGGATAAACCAAGCTTAGTAATATGGAGCAACCATGTTGGACTTGTTCGCTTTGCTAGAGAGTACTTTCAGTTCTTGTGGGACTCTTCCCGAATAGTTTAGAAGGGGCAAATTGCGAAAAAGAAAGGGGAAGCTGGAGAAAACAGCTTTTACCTACCCATGACTTTTTTCGCTGCAATTTCAATGTCTTCCGCCTTTATGGTTTTTCTTCCAGCATGCATCGCAAAATCAAGCGCCTCTTTGGCAATTTTAATGCCAACCTCTTCCAAAGCTTTAGCAAGCTCTTTCGCTGCTGCTTCGCTAACACGGTCTGCCCCAGCTTTTTTACATATTCTATGCATAGGAGCAACAGCTAACTCCAAATCAGCCATAAAGACTCCTCCGTAGCCTCTTTTTCTATTTAAAACAATATTTAACCTTTTCTTGTTAAATGGGATAAATTATAAAAGTGCATGTAATAACGTAATTTGCATCTAAGAGGATGCCCTAATGAAGTTTGTTGACGCCCACATTCACTTGTCAGATGAGGAATATGTCAACTGCGTAGAAGAAATTATAAGTGAAGCGAAAAAAGCCAATGTTGTTGCCCTAGTTTCAAACTCTATGGATTTGAAGACGAGCATAAATAGCCTAAAGCTCGCTAAAAAGTATGATGGACTTGTTTACGCCGCTTTGGGGATACACCCGTGGAACGTGCAAGCATTGACAAATGACGAACTTCAAGAAGTTGTGAAGCTAATTTCTGGGCAAAGGACAAACCAAGCGGTTGTTGCTATTGGAGAAGTGGGGCTAGACGCAAAATATGAGAAGATTTGGGCTAAGCAGTTAAAGGTTTTTGACGAAATGTTACGCTTAGCTGAAAGGCTTGACTTGCCAGTTATAATTCACTCGCGCGGCACAACAGCATATATTGTTGATATGCTTCCCTCGTACCGCCTCAAGAAAGTGCTTCTCCACTGGTTCAGCAACCCAATAAGCGCACTGGCAAAAGCCATAGAAAACGGATATTACATTACAGAAGGACCGCCAACGGTATACTCCAACGGCATCAAAGAGGTTGTAAGGCGAACGCCATTAACGAACTT
The DNA here is from genome assembly GCA_038883655.1 of Bathyarchaeia archaeon. Lineage (GTDB taxonomy): Archaea > Thermoproteota > Bathyarchaeia > Bathyarchaeales > Bathycorpusculaceae > JAVZLQ01. The sequence continues at coordinate 113,363 of JAVZLQ010000001.1, read as the reverse complement.
GCTGACGGAAACTGATGGCCCAGTGAGGTACTTTAAGCAGCCGTTTAACGGTGAGAAAACGACTCCCGCGTTCGTACCAGTGGTAGTTGAGGCGGTAGCGAAAATAAAAGGGTTAAGCGTTGAAGAAGTTGCAGAGCAAATAGTAAAAAATTTCACAGAGTTTTTTGGAAAAACATAATGTAACGAGAGCTGTTGCCGCTGGGAAAGAAAGAAATATCGAAAATGTAAGATGCAAATTTTACTGTTAGTTAAAGAAAGCTTTAATTCGCCATGCTTTGTCATGTGATTTTCTGGAGAAACGCTAATGGCTAGACTTGCCGAACTTCGCTTTGCCATGGGAACATCCATTTTCTTAGTGGCTTTTATATTTGCGTTGTTCCTGTCGGTAATCATGATTGCTTTCAGTTTCCCGTTGGAATGGGCAATAGTGGGCACAGCCCTATTCATACTTTTCCAATACCTTATAGGTCCAGCGGTTGTTGAGAGTTCAACGAGGCTTCGCTATTTGGAGCCTGGCGAGAACCCCTGGCTTGAATCAACCGTTAAAGAGTTGGCGGATAAAAGTGGAATTCCGACGCCGCGCTTGGCTATGGTTCCGGATGATACGCCTAATGCCTTTGTTTTTGGGAGAACCGCCAAGAATACAACGTTAGCTGTCCATGAGGGACTTTTAAAGAAACTTAACAAGGATGAGATTAGGGGCGTTATTGGACACGAGTTGGGGCACATTAAGCATAAGGATTACGTGGTTATGACTGTTCTTTCGGCGCTGCCGCTTTTGGCTTATTTAATTGCAAGGGGGACCTGGGAAGTTGCAAGACACGCTGGTTCGTCCAGAAAGAAGGAGGAGGGAAGCATAAAAGCCGCTTTCTTCGCGGTAGCCATAATCTCATACATAGTTTACATAGTTTCGCTTTTCTGTGTTATGCGCCTAAGCAGACTTAGAGAGCACTACGCAGACGCTTATTCCGCTTACGTTACTGGCTCTCCAAGAAGCCTTCAAAGCGCATTGGCAAAAATCACTTACGGCTTGTCGCTTTCACCTAAACCTCCATCTGGCGCAAGAGCGTTTTATATTGGCGACCCAGCGATGGCTAAGCAAGAGGTGCAAATGATAATTGAGAAAAAGCAAGAGTATGACTTGGACAAGGATGGTGTTCTCGACGAGAGAGAATTGGAACTTGCCATGGAGAAAGAAGCGAAGTCCGCTTGGGTGAAAATAAATACTTGGTTTGCAACGCACCCGCCAACCTTCAAGCGGATATTGCTTCTGCGGGAAATTGAGACAGAGATGGAAAGTGGCAGATACACAAGCGACCGCATTTACGCGCATATTTAGCATTTACCTAGGCGTTTATTTACAAAATTGATTATGTTGTTTAATGCTTTGTTATCTGTTTTAAATTGAAAAATGCCATCAGTCCATTGTTCAGCAAGTCTAAGTAAGGTTGTGTCAAAATCTCTAATTAGATACAGTAGTATGCACATTGCCTTTGGATTGTATCGTTTCAAGATTGCAAATGAAGCTAATGCCGTTTTTAGGCGTGCGGCATCCAACTCGACTTTCGCTTCAAAAACCATTTTCGGCTCGACAAAATCGTTTAGTTTCTCACCTATGGAAACGTCGAACTCCATGGCATATTCGCTTTTGCCTTCACGCCAAACTATGCATTTTTCGCCCCAAAACGTTTGGAGATTTTTTGGCATGTTGGCTCTCGCACTTATCAATCTATAAATGTATTCCTCAAATGCGTATGCACGGAATTTGCCGAAAAACTGTGGAACACCAATCTTGCCTTTATTCTCCTTTATTATTTCAAGGAAAAGCAGAAAATCTTGTAAATTGAGGGATTTCGACCACTTATCATAATGCTGCTTCAATTCTTCGCCGAGTATGCTTTTTGCTTTTTCTTTACTTGAGCACAAAGCCTCTATATAGTCAATGGCGCGTTTTATTCTTGGCAAGCTTTTCCCAAAACCCTTTTACACAAAGCAAATTTATTACCTTCCGTTAAAAGAGTGGTGAGGCGCAAGGTTTGAAGGTTAAACTTCTCCGCTACACGATGGATGCGGAACTTCTATGTGGAGCCGCTGCCCTGACATCGACGAGAAGCGGAAGCCCTTCTGAAATTTTTGAGAAGATGGATTTGAAGACTGCTAAACGAATAATCGAAAGGGTTACGGGTTACGGGCACATGTCGGTTATAGAACATGCTTCCTTCACATTTAGCATTGAGGGCGTTTCAAGGGCTATGACACACCAGCTTGTTAGGCACCGCATTGCTTCTTACACGCAGCAAAGCCAACGTTACGTGGCTTATGACACGCTTGAAAAGTTTGTTACACCGCCAAACATTGCAGAAAACGCCGAAGCAAAAAAGGTTTTTGATGAAACTTTGGAGAAGATTTCTGATGCTTACAAGAAACTTTTGGATATGGGCATTCCAAAGGAAGATGCAAGGTTTATTCTTCCAAACGCCGCAAAAACGAACATAATTGTAACAATGAATGCGCGGGAACTACGTCACTTTTTTAACTTGCGCTGCTGCAACCGTGCACAATGGGAAATAAGGGAAGTAGCTATTGAAATGCTGAAACAAGTACGAAAGGTGGCGCCGGCGCTTTTTGAGAATGCTGGACCTACATGTGTTGAGTTGGGCTACTGTCCAGAAGGAAAAATGAAACCGCCAGAATGCAACATTGAAGAGATAAAGGAGCAGTTCAGAAGCCTATAGGCTTTAAGCCAGCGGTTTAAATGCCGAACTACAAGGCTTTTGCGATTATAACGCGTTACTGGAGACCCGGAACAAACTATGTGGAGGAAATCGTCAGAAGCATTAATGGGAAATTAGATAACGGAGATTTTGTTGTAATATCCGAAAAGGCGATATCCACAGCCTCAAACAACATTGTTGATGAGGGCAAAGTTAAGCCAAGCCTAACAGCGAAAATAATTGCGTGGTTTTGGATGCGCGTGGTATGGGGTTACGTTTTAGGTCCAATATGTAAGTTCCGGAAAGGATTGCTCAGAAATATTCGCGAATATCCATTCGAGGAGGGAAGCCGCCATAAACAAGTTGCGCTGCAGAATGTTGGTTTTTTGCAGTCGTTGATGTTTGGTTCTGAAGGGGGCATAGATGGGAGCAACTTAGCCTATTCGTATGTGAGTTTGCCTCTTGAAAATGCGGACAGAATAGCAAGCGAAATCAGAGAGCAAATACGCTTGAGACTGCACAAGGATGTTTCGGTTATTATTGTAGATACCGACAAGACGTTTTCCATAGGAAACTTTCATTTTACGCATCGACGAAAAACTGTTAGGGACATACACTGTTTTAGCTTTGTCGCCTACATCGTTGGAAGAGTTCTTAAACTGAAAAGGAGAGCAACTCCAGTGGCTGTGGCTGGACGGAGAATACCAGTCGAGTTAGCTTTAGACATTGCCGAGTTGGCGAACCGCGCGAGGGGGTTTGGTGCTGGTTCGACTGTTTGGGAGATGGCTAGAAGGTTTAGGGTTGGTTTGACTGAAGTTAGTTGGGAGATGCTTGACACAGTAAAGCATAAACCCATAGTGGTTGTTAAAGGCAAAAGGTGAACACGCGTGGAAAAAGCGATAAGATTGTTAGACGCCTTTTTTAATCCAGGCTCTGTTGCTGTGGTGGGCGCCACAAAGAGGATTAACAAGGCTGGACACGTAATCTTCAAAAATTTTGTGGAAAACAAGAAAAGAGGCGTTTTTAAAGGAGAGATTTTTCCAGTCAACCCCCACGAAGACTCCATTCTAGGATTTCAATGTTACCCGTCAGTTCTGGATATTCCTAAAAATTTGGACCTCGTTGTTATTGTTGTTCCCGCGCATCTTGTGCCGCAAATAATGGAGGAGTCCGCCTCGAAAGGAGTTAAAGCTGTTGTCATAATAAGTTCTGGTTTCGCTGAAATTGGAAATCGCGAACTTGAGGAAGAGGTTATAGGTATAGCCAAAAAGGCTGGAATACGCGTTTTAGGTCCAAACTGCTTAGGAGTTTACGATCCAAAGACTGGTGTTGACATGCTTTTCCTTCCAGAAACAAAGGTGTTAACAACTGGAGAGGAGGTTATCGCCACACCGCGTCCCATGCCTGGAAACATTGCAATAGTTACACAAAGTGGGGCGTTCGGCGTTGCGGCAATAGACTATTTAACTGGGAGGCAAATTGGTCTAAGCAAATTCATAAGTTTTGGGAACAAACGCGACGTTGATGAGGCTGAGATGCTCAATTACCTGCTGTATGATAAGGAGACGAAAGTGATATTGCTTTATGTCGAGGACATAAAGTCCGGAAGGAGATTCATCGAAACTGCAAGGAAAGTAACAAAGAAAAAGCCTATTGCGGCTCTTAAGGCTGGAAGAACCGAAGCTGGAGCACGGGCTGCAGCATCGCATACTGGGGCAATTGCTGGTTCTGACAACATCTATAATGCAGCCTTTGCCCAAACTGGGATTTTAAGGACGAAGGACATGGAGGAATTTTTTGATGTTGGAAAAGCCTTGGCAATGCAGCCTCCAGCCGCCGGAAAAAATGTTGGCGTTATTACGGATGCTGGTGGTCCAGGAATAATGGCTGTTGATGAATGTGAGCTTTTGGGCTTGTCTGTGAAACGTTTTTCCGAAGAGACCATCCAAAAGTTTGAAAAGTTAAAGGCTGATGAAAAAATTCCAAGATTCGCAACAAACCTCAACCCAGTGGATTTGACGGGCTCTGTCACTTCCGAGATGTTCGAGTTGGCGACTGAAATACTCTTTCAAGACCCACAGATTCACGGCATAATACTGCTTGGCCTGCATCACACGCCAGCTTTACAAGAGGATTACGTTGACAGAGTGGCGAAAGTTGCCACTAGATACGAGAAGCCCATTGTTGCATGTGACATAGGTGAAACTGAAATGGCACTGCACACGCGCTTTAGATTTGATAAACTTGGGATACCCGCATACTCCTCACCAGAAGACGCCGCAAGGGCGATGAACGCGCTTGTTAAATATGGCTTGTACTTGAAAAAGAACAACTGTCTAGAAGAGTACATAAGAAACTTTCTAAAAGACAAGCGTGAGGAAAAGTCCGTTTAGGAAATTGTCAGTTTTTGGCTGTGCAACACGCAAAATTGACTAGCCCCTCTAGATTTTGCTGCAAAAATGGCGCCTAAAAGTGGCAAGTTAAAATTTTTACTTTAACAGTGTCACCATCTTTTAACTTGAATCTTTCTCTTAAGTTTATGGGAGCAACTATTTCGATTACGTTCCTTGGGTAGCCGTTAACTTCTGGTATGACTATTGCGCATTCCAGTTTGTCCATAAAAACTGCTTTGAAGAGTTTTCCGTGGCAGAACCCTTCTTGTGGAATTATTTTTATGGCCTCTGCTTTGTCCAAGATATGCCTTTTAAGGGCTACACCATCCTCGTTCAGCCTTATGTTTAATGTTCCGTTGTAGGGAATGAACCCTAGCTTTTCGGCTATCTGCCTTTTCACCCATGGAAGGCTAACGAATTTTGCGCCTTCACCACTTCCAGAGAAAACTTTGCCTTCAACTTGTATTGCGTTTATTTTTGTTCTTTCAGCCAATTTGCAACCTTTCTGAACATGGGGTTAGAGGACATGTCAATAACCGGGACGATTATTTTTTCTCTCGTCTCTATCGTCTGCTGGTACTTTGGCATAAGCGCATAACCGACGAAGGTCCAGTAAACCCTATTCTCTTCGATGAGCGCTTTTGCAGAGGCTTCTGTTGATGCTGGAAGCGGGAAATAGAGGAAAACCACGCCTTCAGCCCAGTATAGCCCAGCGGGTTTGCCACCAGCAATTACGGATACAAACCTTGCCATGTCATCTGGAGTTGCGAAAAAGTTGCGTTCCATAATCACGATTTCCTTGAAAGGCTCAAATTTTATTTTCACGTCACCTTCGCTCATGCAAACACCATTCCTAAACGGGTCTTCTCTGAGCTCTTCTCGTTTAATGTTCCCTTTTAATTTTGCTATGCCCTAGAAAAAGTTAAGAGCTGCTCAAACCTAAACCATTGACAAAACGCCTTCAAAAGAGAGTGTTATATTTGCCAGAAATCCGCGTCGCAATAGTAGGCGTTGGCAACAGCGCCTCAGCTCTAATTCAAGGAATAGAATACTACAAGAACGCGAAGGAAGACGAGGCTGTTCCAGGACTTATGCACGTTAACTTTGGAGGATACCACGTAAGAGACGTGAAATTCGTCGCGGCGTTTGACGTGAACAAGAACAAAATTGGAAAAGACCTTTCTGAAGCAATATTCACTGAACCAAACTGTGTGGCAAAGTTTGCAGAAGTTCCGCATTTAGGCGTGAAGGTTTCGCCTGGACCAATATTGGACGGCGTAGCTGAACACATGAAAGCGCCTTTCAACGTTTACAATGACAGCCAAACCCGAAAGGACGATGTCATAAAAGTTTTGAAAGAAGCTAAAGCAGAAGTCTTAGTCAACTATTTGCCTGTTGGAAGCTGGAATGCCACACGTTTTTATGCCCAAGCGGCGTTAGATGCTGGATGCGCCTTCATAAACTGCATGCCAGAATTTATAGCCTCAGACCCAGCGTGGAGCAAAAAATTCGAGGAGAAAGGGTTGCCAGTTGCTGGAGACGACATAAAAAGCCAGTTGGGCGCGACTATACTGCACAGGAACCTTGTTAGGCTTTGCGTTGACAGAGGCGTAATAGTTGACGAAACCTACCAGCTTAACCTTGGAGGTGACACAGACTTCCTAAACATGACCGTCGAGGAACGCCTAAAAACAAAGCGCATAAGCAAAACAGAAGCTGTAAAAAGCCTCGTGCCATACGACTTGCCAACGCGAATAGGACCATCAGACTACGTGCCTTTCCTAGGGAACAAGAAGATATGTTACATATGGCTTAAGGGTAGAAAGTTTGGTGACAGACCATTAACAATATCTGTTAAGCTTGAAGTTGAGGATTCGCCGAACAGCGCTGGTGTCGTAATCGACGTGATAAGAGCTGTGAAGTTGGCTTTGGACCGCAAAATCGCGGGACCACTAATAAGTATATCATCATACGCCTTCAAACATCCGCCAATTCAAGTGCCAGACCCAGAGGCAAAGGTGTGGGTTGAAGAGTACATAAGCGGAAAAAGGGGCAGATGAAACTGCAAGGCTGACGTTTCTAACACCTATTTTGACTTAACAATAGCGCAAGATAACAGTTAATTTTTAATGGTTGAAACGCAAAAGAATAACAACTAATTAAGAGGTGAAAACAACATGGTGAAGGTTGACGGATACGAGGTGCCAGAAGGCCTCTACTACACGAAGGATTTTGAGTGGGCAAAAATCGAAGGAGAAAACGTGCGCATCGGTATAACAGACTATGCACAAAAACAACTCCGCGAAATCGTCTACGCAGAACTCCCAAGTCCAGGGACAACAATAAAACAAAACGAGCCCTACGGAACAGTTGAGTCCGTTAAAGCGGTTTCAGACCTCGTCGCGCCAATAAGCGGAACAGTCTTAGAAGTCAACACTGAAGTCCAGTCAAAACCAGAAATTTTGAATGAAGACCCGTATGGGAAGGGTTGGCTACTGCTTGTAAAGCCATCCAATCTTCAGGCTGAACTGGCAAACATAATGGACTTCAACAAGGCAGTGGAATGGCACAAGAGTTTAATCAAGTAAAGAAGGAACAGAACAATGCCAAGACACATAGTTATAATTGGAGCGCACGCAGCGGGGGTCGACGCAGCCTCGGCGGCAAGAAAAACCGATAGGACTGCGGAGATAACATTGATAACTGAAGAGAAGCATGCTGGCTATTCACGTTGCGGGCTACCCTTCGTCCTAGGTGGGCAAATACCAAGCTTCCAAAACCTCATCGTGTTTCCGCCGTCGTACTTCCAAATGATGAAGCTGAACCTAAAAACCGAAACAAAAGTCACCGCGATAGATACTGGGAAAAAAACCGTTGAGACCTTAGACAAGGATGGCAAAAGCGAAACCATCGCATATGACAGCCTAATAATAGCAACGGGTGCAAGCAGTTTCATCCCACCGATCAAAGGCAGAGAAAAAGCGGGCATCCACTCACTTCGCACAATAGAGGATGGCGAAAGAATTGCCCAAGCAGTCAAGGAAGGGGCAAGGAAAGCGGTGATTATGGGCGCTGGCTTAATTGGCTTAGAAACAGCCGTAGCCCTAAAAGAAAGAGGTTTGGACGTGACTGTTGTGGAGTTGCTGCCCCAAATTTTGCCGCAGATGCTGGACGCTGACATGGCTAAGGTTGTCCAAGAAATGCTTCAACAAAGGGGAATCAACATTCTAACTGGAAAGGGTGTTGAAGAGTTCCTCGGAACAGAAAAAGTAACCGGCATCGTCGCTGGAGGCGAACAGATAACCGCAGACCTGTTCATAAGCGCCTTTGGCGTAAGAGCAAACACGCAACTTGCCGTGAACGCGAAAATAGATTTGGGAGAAACCAGAGCCATCAAAACAAACGCAAGAATGGAAACAAGCGCAAAAGACGTTTATGCTGTTGGCGACTGCGCAGAGTCCATACACATCGTCACACAGAGACCAACCCTTCAACAACTAGGCACCGTTGCAGTTAGACATGGAAAGGTTGCTGGAATAAACGCAGCTGGAGGATACTCGCTTTTCACCGGAGTTTTAGGCTCTGCCGTGACAAGACTTTTCGACATGGATGTGGGCGCCACGGGCTTAACTGAAAACGCTGCACAAAGGGCGAGAATTGAAACCGTTACCGGAACGATTTCTTCGAAAACAAAGGCAGACTATTATCCAGGCGCTCTGCCAATAAAAGTGAAACTGGTCGTTGAAAAAGAGTCTGGAAGGGTTATAGGCGCCCAGATAATCGGCGGAGAAGAGGTAACACAGCGAATAAACGTCATATCATTAGCTATACAAAAACAGATGACAGTTAAAGAGTTGGCCAAGGCAGACACAGCCTACGCACCGCCCCTATGCGAAACTTGGGAGCCATTCGTCTTGGCTGCTGAAATGGTCTTAATGAAGCTTCGCTAGCGCAAAAATTAATTAGCAAATGTGGGTATTTAAAGCAGATATAACATAAGGGTGGTTTAAATGGCGATAAAAGTAGCGATAAACGGTTTTGGAAGAATTGGAAGGCTCCTATACAGGGCAGCAATCGAAAGAAACGCAAACATAGACTTTGTGGCAATAAACGACATAACAGACGCCAAAACGCTCGCACACCTACTAAAATATGACTCTGTACATGGACGGTTTGACGCAGACATACAAACAAAAGACAACAGCATAATCGTAAACGGCAAGGAGCTAAAAGTGCTAATGCAAAAGGACCCAGCGCAGTTACCATGGAAAGACTTAGACGTTTACCTAGCTGTGGAATCCACTGGACTTTTTACTAAAAGAGAAGACGCGGCGAAACACCTACAAGCAGGAGCAAAGAAGGTTCTGATTTCGGCACCAGCTGAAAACCCAGACATAACAATAGTTCTTGGCGTAAACCACGACAAATACGACCACCAAAACCACAACATCCTCTCAAACGCCTCATGCACAACAAACTGCGTAGTGCCATGCGTCAAAGTACTACACGAGAACTTCGGAATAAAATCAGCGCTGATGACGACAGCCCACGCCTACACAAACGACCAAAGAATAATGGATTTAGTTCACAGAGACTTGCGCCGAGCAAGGGCTGGAGCAATAAACATTATACCAACAACAACAGGAGCTGCAAGGGCATCAGCACTCGTTTTCCCAGAGCTAAAAGGAAAAATTGACGGAATAGCGCTCCGCGTTCCAGTTCCAAACGTTTCAATAGTCGACCTAACAGCAGTGCTTGAAAAAGACGTAACAAGAGAAGAGGTTAACGAGGCGTTCAGGAAAGCGGCAGAAGGACCCTTGAAGGGGATAATGGCTTACACAGAGGACCCAATAGTTTCAACAGACGTTAACCACACATCGTATTCCGCCATTGTTGACGGTTTATCTACGATGGTCGTGGCTGGAAACCTTGTCAAGGTATTCGCGTGGTACGACAACGAGTGGGGCTTCTCCTGCCGAATGGTTGAACTAATAGAGCTCATAAGCGAGAAAGCTGGCTTCTAAAGGCTTCAAGGCTTAAATTTAGAGCCCCCAATTTTTTATTTTATAAAGGTTTAGAGGGAGTAAAAATGGCAAAATGTCTAACTCTAGATGATGTTCAAGTCAGGGATAAAGTTGTGCTTGTTAGGGTTGACTTCAACTCGCCGGTAGACCCGGAAACTAAAAAGATTTTGGATGACTCGAGAATTCGAGCGCATGGCGAATCAACGATAAAGGAGTTGGCGGAAAAGGGCGCGAAAGTTGTTGTTTTGGCGCATCAGGGACGAAAGGGTGACCCAGACTTTATACCGTTGAAACAGCACGCGGAAATCCTCGGAAAAATTTTAGGCAGACCAGTTAAGTATGTTGATGAGGTTTTCGGAGAAAAAGCCAAAGAAGCCATAAAAGGATTGAAAAGCAGCGAAATACTTGTCCTGGACAATGTTAGAAACTTTGCTGGAGAAACAAAAGAGGGGACACCAGAACAGCACGCGGAAACAGAGCTTGTCAAAAACCTTGCACCACTAGCTGACATCTTTGTGAATGATGCATTTGCAGCAGCACACAGAGCACACGTTTCGATCATAGGTTTTACGGCGGTTCTGCCAAGTGTCGCTGGACGTATAATGGAGAGAGAACTCAAATCCTTAAGCAGAGTGCTTGAAAAACCAGAAAAACCATGCGTCTTCATCTTCGGCGGAGCAAAAGGCGACGACTCACTTGAGATATCAAAGTATGTTTTAGGCAATAACATAGCAGACTATGTGCTCACAGGCGGCGTTATCGGTCAACTATTCCTAGCGGCGAAGGGCGTTGACCTTGGAAAACCAAACATGGAATTCCTAGAAAAAAAGGAGCTTACGGGCTTAATACCTGGAATAAAGGAGCTTATGCAAAAGTATCCAGGCAAGATAAAGACGCCGGTGGACGTTGCTGTAGAAGCTGATGGAAAAAGGAAGGAGATTACCGTTGACGCTTTGCCCACGAACTATCAAATGTTTGACATTGGAGCGAAAACAGTTGAGGAATACGCGAAAATAATTAGAAATGCAAAGTCCATCGTTGTAAGCGGGCCAATGGGGGTCTTCGAAAGAATCGAGTTTGTTTTCGGAACAAAGCGAATATTTGAGGAAATTGCAAATTCAAAGGCTTTCTCGCTTGCTGGCGGAGGACACACAATAGCAGCGCTGCAAGAACTTGGATTATCAAGCAAAATATCCTACGTAAGCACGGCTGGAGGTGCACTAATAGAATTTCTAATGGGAAAGAAACTGCCAGGCGTTGTGGCGCTGGAAAAAGCCGCTGCGAAAAAAGCTTAACGAATTTTCCCTTTTTCTTTATGCTCTTGTAATTTTTTCCATGAGATCTACGACGCGATACTCGTCTTGCTCTTTCGGATGCTGAAGCTTGCTGTATATTTCTAGGGTTTGTTCAGCGGCTTTCCTCCACGTGAAGTACTGCAGGACACGTTTTCTGCCGTTTTCTCCCCACCTTTTGGCTCTTTCTAAATCGCACAGAACTTCTTTTATTCCCCATGCGATGTCCGCTGGGTTTCCACCGTTCACGTGTACTCCGTTCTGGTCTGGGCCGTATGGTGCAACCTGTTCTCTGAAACCGACCACGCCTTGTGCGCCAACAACTATTGGTTTTGCCATCGCCATGGCTTCCAGGCTTACTATTCCAAATGGCTCGTAAGTGGATGGAAAAACGCAGACATCCGCAGCTGCGTAGTGCAGTATGCGTTCTTTTTCTGGAACAAAATCGAATCTGCAGATGACGTTTTTACTTATTCCAAGCCTATCTGCAGCTTCAACGATGTCGTTTTGTTGTTCGCCTTTGCCCAAAATCACAAGTTTGGCGTTTGGGTATTCGCTTAAGATAAGGGGCATTGCTTGGATAAGGTTTGTGACGCCTTTAACCCATGTGAGCCTGCCGAGAAAGAGAATCATCTTTTCGTCTGGTTTTATGTTATATTTGTTGCGTATGGCTTCAACTTCTTCAGCCCTACAGTTTTTGGGGTTATAGCGTTCTGGGTCAACACCGTTCCATACAACGCTTATTTTCGATTTTGGCCATCCATGTCGGACAAGGTCTTCCTGCATGGCGTGGCTTACGGTTATTATTCTGTCGGCTTTTTGGGCTGTCTCCCACTCTAAGTACGAGACCACTTCGGAGCCGTGTCCTCCGCTTCGACCCCATTCGGTGCTGTGAACGTGGAAGACAACTGGAACTTTTGTTTCGTTTTTCACGAGGATTCCAGCGATGCTGCTAAGCCAGTCATGAACACATACAACGTCGTAGTTGCAACATTCCTTTTTCAACATACTGTTTATGAATTTTGTTGCGCTCAGAATATTGTATATGAAGATGTCGTTGAACAAGCGAATGTTTGTTCCCCACTTCTTTAAGTCGTCAATAACGAACATTGGAAAGACGTTGCTGGCGTTCACAATTAAGGGTCTGTGAACCTCAACGCCCCTAACAATTTCGCGGGTTTTCAAGTTTCCAGGATTAAGTGTAAAAACGGTTACGTCATGTCCCATGGAAACAAATTCACGTGTAATGTAGTCGGCGTACGTGCCCAGGCCGCCGACAAGCGCGGGAGGATACTCCCAGACAAAGAAACCGATTCTCAAACAGAAACCGTCCAAGTAAGTAAAAGGGCAGAAACGGCGAAGCGATGTTTTAGAACAGCTTTAGTTTTCTCTTTGGCTGCTCTGTTGGTTCTTGCTTAACTGGTTTCTCCTCTTTTGGCTCTGGTGGTGGCGGAAACGGCGGAAGCTCCTCTTTCGGTGGTTCCTTCACTGGTGGCGGTGTTGGTTTTGGTTCTTCCTTCTTCTCAACAACTGGAGGCGTTTGCATAGGCGGCTCTTTCTTTTTTATGGGTTTTGGCTCACGTTTCTTTTCAACTGTTTTTTCCTCTTTTTCCCTCGGCTTCTCAGGTGGCGCCCAAGTAAAAATGGGTTGGAGGTGGAGCCCCTTATGGTCTCCGAGCTTTAGATATTCCCACTCGTACAGGTCAACGCGTATGCCTTTCATTCCCTCTACGGCAAGGCGTAAAGCATCTGAGAAGTGTGGCGCAATAAGTATTAGTCTCGGTTTGGTTTTGTCGTCGATTTTGTGTTTGTTGTACGTTGCTTTTAGGAAGGATTTGAACTTGTCAACGTAATCAATGCTTTGGATTCCATGTAAGAACATGGTGTCGTCTTCTTCGACGCTTACCTGCACTATGACCAGTTGCCCATTATCGTCGTGGCACAGAATGTCCAGAGTTGCTTTATCATTTATTGGTATGTTACTGCAGATGACTGTTAGGTTTTTCTCCACCTTATTTATCTCGCTGGTTATTAGCTGTTCTAGTTCCTGGTGGCTTTCAACTTTCAGTTTTTCAATTGACAAACGTTTCACCTTTGTGTTATGGAGATGTGGTGCAACGGATAAATAAATTATGAATTCAAAATCCGAATCAAATATAAAAATTACTAAAACAGCGTTGAACTAAGCAAATAAGCTAAAATAACATACAGCGATAAAATGGGATAGAGGCTAAGCTTTGACAGACATAGTGTTTGTATTCGAAGTTCACCAGCCACATCGCCTAAAGAAGAACTTTTTCTGGGAAAACAAAACGTTTAGGCATGTAAAGAAAAATGAGCTATTCGAATATTATTTTGACAATGTTGTGAATAGAGAAGTTTTCGACAGAGCGTGTAGAAAATGCTATTTTCCATCAAACCAGATATTGCTCGAGCTGATAGACGCGCATAAAAGGGAGAAAAAGCAAGTGAAATTTTCGTTTAGCATATCTGGCATTTTCCTAGAACAATGTGAAATGTTCAACAAAGACCTCCTAGAATCCTTCAAACAACTCGCAGAAACTGGATGCGTAGAATTTCTAAGCCAAACATACTACCACTCTCTTGCAAGCCTATACCCAGAAAGAAGTGAATTTATCGAACAGGTGAAAATGCACAAGCAAGCAGTAAGGGATTTGCTTGGATACACGCCAAAAGTCTTCGAGAACACGGAACTACTGTATAACAACGCCATAGCAAAAACAGCTGAAGAGATGGGATACAAAGGAATATTCACAGAAGGCGTAGAAAGGATACTTCACGAGAAATCGCCAAACTACCTCTACAAGCCCAAAAGCTGCCAAAAAATCAAAGTTCTACTAAGAAATTACAAGCTGACAGACGACATAGGGTTTAGGTTCTCGGCAAGATGGTGGAGCGAGTGGCCGCTAACCGCAGACAAATATGCAAGCTGGCTCGCGGCAACACCAGGACAATGCGTAAACATCTTTCCAGACTATGAAACCTTCGGCGAACACCACTGGCCAGAAACTGGCATCCACGATTTTTTGAGGCATTTGCCAAAGGAAATTTTGAAGTGGTGGCACATGCACATGGCTACGCCGTCAGAGGTTGTAGATAAATACGCGGTTTCTGGAGAGATAGACGTTCCAGAGCTTGGTGGAACAGTTTCATGGGCTGACTTGGAAAGAGACGCCAGTTGCTGGCTTGGCAATACGATGCAGTGGGCTTATTACACATGCATAAGGCGACTTGAACCTTTAATTAGGGAGGCTGAAGACAAAGACCTAACGCGGATATGGCGTTATTTGCAAACAAGTGACCACTTGTACTATATGTTTATGGCTGGCGGTGGACCAGGAGAAGTTCACTCCTACTTCAGTCCCTTCAACTCGCCCACAGACGCATTTGTAACCGCGCATGCTGTGGCTTTGGACTTCGAAAATAGAGTAAAACTTGCAATTTCAGCTGCCAATGAACCGTTCCTGTTCTACACTGGCGTTGGAAAAGACAAGTTTACGGGCTTCATGGCTTGGAGTCTAAAGGGCTTCATAAACGCCCTCAAAAAAGTAGACGCAAAATCCATAGAATTTCACTGGCACCGCGGCGACTTTGAACAGTGGGTTGAAAATTCGCTTCATGATAAACAGTTGGCGAATAAGCTGAAGAAGATTAGGGTTGAAAAGCAAGAAGGAGAAGAGCTAAGGAGGTTACTAATTAAAGTTGCAAGTGAAAGGTTCGCCGAAATTAAAACGCAAGTGCAAGAGGCAACAAAGTATTTATGAACTTGCGAAATGTACGCACCTATTTATAGGCGGAAAGCGCAAAACTATGTTTGAACATTCAAGGGTGAGAGTTTGATGGGGGAACTCCCAACATCAGAAAAAATTTTGCAGACACTGCACAATTTATGTGCTACCGCCGCTGATTTGGCAAGGAGAAGTGAAGAACTGGCGCAAGTTTTGCAGCTCGACATTGGCGAGGTTGAACGAGCACTTGACAACTATAAGATTGAGGGTTTTGTGGAAAGCTTCATGGACAACGATGGGAAAAAGCGATACTACCTCACTGGACGTGGAATAATAAAGGTCTGCGCGCTTTTCACGTAGTGAAACCAATGCGCGTAATAATCTTTTCATGGGAATACCCTCCAAGAATTGTGGGGCAACTCGCATATTACGTTAAGAAGTTGGCAACACAACTTACAAAAAATAGCGTGGAAACCCATGTTGTCACGTACCATGACTATTTGACTGGAGAATCCAACGAGCAAAACGGCGTAAAAACACACAGAGTAACAAATCCTGTGCGCACACACATAGGCGTGCTCACATGGGTCTTAACATTAAACCAAGAAGTTGAAAGGGCAGCAGCAGACGTGTATTATAGGGCAAACAGAAAAGTAGATTTGATAGATGCCCATGATTGGCATTTTATCCCAGCGGCTGTAACCTTGAAAAAGGCGCTTGGCATACCATTCATCTATTCTGTTGAAAGCCTTGAAGAGCACCGTTCACACGGGGCAAACTCGCCTTTTAATATGGCTATAAAAAGCATTGAGTGGCTTGGAATGTATGAAGCTAAAAGGCTCATTGTCAAATCAGAGTGGATGCGAGAAGAAGTTTTCAGAATCTACAAGGTTCCACTGGAAAAGATAAGCGTGGTAAAGCTAAAATCGCAAGGATGGTTGAAAAGCATCTTGGAAATATACTGCGCGGTGGCTGGAGGCAAAAACGCGAAATGAAAGACCTGACAGTCATGATGCTCACTTGGGAGTTCCCGCCAAGAATCATCGGAGGAATCTCACCTCATGTTTACAATTTATCCAAAAGTTTAGCGCGAAAGGGCATCAAAGTATATGTGGTTACATGCGATTTTCCGGGGGCGCCGCAGCACGAGGTTTTGGATGGTGGAGTTGAAGTTTTTAGGATTGACTCCTACAAGAACCCCTCTCCAGACTTTGCAACATGGGTTTACTTGATGAATGTTAACATGCAAAAGGAAGCAGCGGCAATAGTGCGCAGTTTGGGCGGAAAAGTTGATATTTTCCATGCGCACGACTGGCTTGTGGCGAACGCGGGAATAGGCTTAAAACATGTTTTTAGGAAACCACTTTTGGCTACAATCCATTCAACAGAAATTGGACGCAGAAATGGAATACATTTTGATTATGAACGAATGATTCATGAAACCGAGGCTTGGCTAACCTATGAGGCTTGGAAGGTTATATGCTGCAGCAACTACATGGTTTCACATGTTAAGTGGGCTTTTGGGCTTCCAGAAGACAAGCTTGTCATGGTTCCAAACGGCGTAAACGTAGAAGTATACTCGAGAAACGAAGCAGAAGACTTGCGGCAGTTCAGAAGCAAATTCGCATTGCCAGAAGAGAAAATCGTGCTCTTCGTCGGAAGACTCGTCTACGAAAAAGGAGTTCACGTGCTTGTGAATGCTGTTCCAAAGGTTCTCGAAAAGGTTAACGCGAAGTTCATAATTGTGGGCAACGGCTATATGAAAGAGCAGCTTTCAAGCCTAATTGGTAACATGGGCTTGTCCCACAAGGTAATTTTCACGGGATTCGTTGATGATGACACGCTGAAAAAACTGCAGAAATGCGCAGACGTCTCGGTTGTGCCATCGCTCTTCGAACCCTTCGGCATAGTAGCCCTAGAGGCCATGGCGGCCAAAAGCCCGGTTGTGGTTTCGGATACTGGAGGCTTGTCCGAAATCGTTGAGCATGACGTTGATGGAGTAAAAGTCTACGTGAACAATCCAGAGTCGCTGGCTTGGGGGATAACGAGGGTTTTAACAGACGAGAAATATGCGGATTGGATAAGGAACAATGCCTTCAAAAAAGTTAGAGAGAAATATAATTGGGATGAGATAGCCAATCAAACAAGAAATGTGTACGAAGGCGTTTTGGAAGAATATTTGCGGAGCGCTTGGGCTTGATCTATGGATATCTCACTTTTATCGCGCCGTATGGACACGCATCAGCACACTTTAAACAGTAAATGCACTCTGGGTCGCTGAACTTCTCCCAAGGCAAATTCAAAATCTTAACACGCATAGGACACGCTTCAACGCAAAGACGACATGAACCTTTGGCACATTTTGCTGGGTCCCTACGCAAACCAATGAAGCTAAACTTGTTCATTATAGCCATAATCGCCCCGTGTGGACAGAAGTACTTGCACCAACTTCTCGGAACATAAACCGTGAATATAATGACGCCAATTAACATGAAAATTTGAAACCAGAAAAGCGGTGGCAAGTTCGCTATTTGGGAAAAAACATCTAAGGTGCTTGTGCGAAAATCGTGGATTGTCCGCGGTATTGTCCCAAAAAGGATTTCTGCTGGGCTTATTGTAGTGAATGGCGCTTTGGCGAAAACACCAAATGCTTTTTCATAGCTCTGGTGGACGCCAGCAAGCTTAGATGCTGAAAATGTTAAGCTTATAAACAAAGTTACGCCCAGAACGAGATATTTCATGTAGAGCATGCTTTCGTGGGTGCGCGGCGAAACTTCTTCCTTTTTACGTTTTATAAAGCCCAATAGGTCCTGGACAAAGCCGAAGGGGCAAATCCAACCGCATAGAGATTTGCCAAGCAAAACGCCTACGACTAGAAATGAGGCAAGAGCTAACCATGGGAAAACAACATCATAAAGCATCAACTGTATAGCAGTGAAGGCGTCGCCCACAACATTTTGTTGAAGACCCCAAGTCCAGAGGACAGGAAGCAAAAGCGTCGCGCCAGCATTAAAGAATGCAGTGCTAAAGAGCACGAAGGAAACGACCTGGACAATTCTGCGTAGTGTGTTAAATTTCAGTAAGCCCTGTTTGATTTTGCCGCCCACATGCACCGCCTCTTTTTAATGCGGATACAAAGACTCGGTTATTTATTTTCCTATAGCTTTAACGTTTTCCACAAGCACCCAAGGAGCAACAAGCTGACCAACCTTCCGTTCGTTGTTCGCTAAATCCGAAATGTTCTTTAGCATATCAAAGACGTTGCCAGCCAGCATTACCCCCCTAACAGCATACGCAACCGCACCATCTTTGATTCTCCACGCTGGAGTAGCCACAACAGAAAACTCGCCGCTTGCAGGATTACTGCTGTGAGCACCTTGCAAAGAATATACGAGCAAGCCATCACCAATTTCGCCTATAAGCTCTTCCGGAGATTTCTTTCCGGGCGTGAAGTGGAAGTTCGTTGCATCCACGTACGGCGTTGATAGGTATCCTGCTCTGAAGGCGTTTCCAGTGCTTTCTCGTCCCTCCCTCTTTGCCGTATAGTTATCGTATAGGAAATTGCGTAAAACGCCCTTCTCCATTAATGGAGTTTTTTGCTGTGGAACACCTTCACCGTCAAATTCCCATGTGCGAAGACCACCACTTAATAAGCCATCATCATAAACCGTAACAATTTCAGAAGCCACTTTTTCGCCAATTTTGCCCTTCAACGCAGACTGGTCTCTCTGCACATAGTCCGCCTTAACAGCGTTCATCAAAGTGAAGTAAAGAAGTTCGTGAAACGCGGCGTGCGCAAACACAACCTTTGTGCGTTTAGTTTCAAATTTTTTGGCTTTCAAAGCTGAAGCCGCAAGCCTTGCCGCTTCTTTACCAACCCATTCTGGGTCTATTTTGTAGCTTCGTTCAGCGTTAAACTCGAAGCACACAGGTGTCACTTCGCCGCTCTCCTGCCCAACCGTAGCTAGGCTGCATTCAATTATTGTTCCTTTTTCAAAACATGAAATACCATTTGAGTTTGCAACAGCCCTTACAAGTTCTGAGGCGCCGACTCCACCCTCTATTGGGAAAACGCGTTTATCCGTTTCCTCAGCAGCGCTTAACATGGACGAAGCTAGTTTCACCAAATCCTCAGATTGCAGTTCAGTAACCCTTCGGTCATAAATGTTCTTAACTGAAGCTCTAGGCTTTTTTGATGCGAGACCACACCAATCCTTGTCTGGCTTGCTTGCCTTAGCAGCCTTTAAGGCGTTCTGAACAGTCTTTTCAATTGCCTCCTTACTTTCCAGTATGTTCGTGTAAGCAAAACCTACCGCCTTGTTGATTATGGCTCTAACGCCGATTCCTTGGTCGATGATACGTGAGTTACGTGCAACTTGTCCACGCTCTATGATCACGTTTGTCGTCAAACCTTGATATGCAAAAGCCTCAGCTTCATCAGCACCAGCTCTTAAGGCAAACTGAACAGCACTTTCGACCAAACTTAAAGTGTCATCTTTTTTAAGCGCTTCCACCAACAAGCACCTCCCTCACCCTAATGTGCGGACCCCCATCACAAACAAAGGCTGTTTGCCCCTTCCCGCATCTCCCAGGCCAAAGCTCAAAGTCTTTTCCAACAGCGTCAACCTTCAAAAGCGTTTCAAGAGTGTTTCCGCTTATAGAGGCATTGCGAACAGCCTCGCCTAACTCGCCATTGACAATTTCGTAAGCTTCTTGTATGCCCACTTGAAAAGTGCCATCCAAATTTGCTTGGCCACCCCTGAAACTTTTTAGGTAATAGCCAAACTTTATGCCTTCAATTAGTTCTTCAAATGAATGGTCTTTTGGCTCCATGTATGTGTTGCGCATGCGGATTATTGGTTCAGCTCGAAAATCTTCAGCCCTCATGTTTCCAGTTGGCTGCATGTTGAATTTCTGTGCAGTTTCTCTGCTGTGCATGAGTCCAACCACTATGCCCTTGTTCACGAGAAGCGTTCTTTGCGATGGAACGCCCTCATCGTCATACTTGAACGAGCCGAAAGCACCCTTTATTGTGCCATCATCATACAATGTAACAACATCAGACGCTATTTTCTTCCCAATCTTCCCCAAAAGCACCGAGCCAGACAACGTGAGATCCGCTTCAGCTAGATGACCAAAAGCTTCATGAACGAACACGCCAACAACATTTGGTCCTATAACCGCTGGAAAAGCGCCGCCTTTTGGAGGTTTCGCTTTAAGCTGTTCAACTGCACGTTTTGCAACCCTTTCGCTAACAACTTCCGGAGTTTCCACATCAAATATTTCGTAGCCAGAGGTTGAACCTATTTCTTCCCGGCTGAAAGAGAAAATTTCGCCCGTTTTCGCTGTTGCTGTTATCCTCGACCAAACATAAAGCTTGTCTTGTTCGATGTACGTGCCATCACTGTTTATGAAGTAGTCTTTTCCAGTCATATCCAAATAATCTATTGTACAACTTTTGACGCTCTTGTCATATTCCAAAACATTGTTGTTTATGGCCAAAGTCAAGCTTATCTTGTCCTCTATTGAAATTTTTGATGGGTCTTTCCGCGGCTTAACTGTGACCTTGTCCTCAACAGCCTTAACCTTTGCTAACATTATTGGATTTTTAAGCTTGGAACTTGCGGTTTTAGCCATCCTACACGCAGACGAAACTGCCTCAAGCAAACTTCTGGTTTCAAAACTTCCAACAGAGGCAAAGCCCCAAGCGCCATTCACAAGAACCCTCAATGCCACACCATTTTCTATTCCTTGCCTTGCAGCCTCAACACGTCCCTCTTTAACGGTTAATGTTGTCCTAAAAAGTTCTTGAGCACGCACTTCAGAATACTCGGCGCCAAACCCTCGCGCTTTATTCACAACCTTAAGCAAATCATCTTTCAAGTAAGCCTTCCCTTCCAAACTGGGTTAGGGAAGAAATACCCGGAAAC
Source organism: Bathyarchaeia archaeon (assembly GCA_038883655.1). Taxonomy (GTDB): domain Archaea; phylum Thermoproteota; class Bathyarchaeia; order Bathyarchaeales; family Bathycorpusculaceae; genus JAVZLQ01. The sequence continues at coordinate 92,261 of JAVZLQ010000001.1, read as the reverse complement.
AAGTTATAAAAGTTGTTGTAAAACTGCCCTTAACCTTACAAAATTAGTTTTAAGTGAGCTGTTTTACGCGTTCCGCATCAGAAGCTTAATGTGGCTTGCAAAATCGCGTTCCTCATGCATCTTTTCCAGCTCAAGCCTACGTAGCAGACCATAGCTGGAATATATGTCCTCTAGTATTTTGCGTTCAACAACGTAGGCTCCAGTGCTTAGAAAATCCTCGAGACCGCGTGCAAAAACATCGATTTTTTCAGCTATTTCGTCCCTCTTAACATTGTAGTTTGCTTCCAGATACTTATATATTAGGAGCGTTGCCTCTTCGCCGAAGACTTGCTTAAGAACCCTGTCTACGATTTTTGATATCTTGTTTACTTTTTTAGATTCCATGTTGCATCACATATGTATCGTGTATATTACGACTTTATAAGTTTTGTCGTATACTCGTACAACACACATACACAACAAAAACATGGAGAAAAGGCTCACATGAAATCTGTAAGATTCATTTGTTGAACTCTTTGAGAAGCAGCTCCCTCCCGCATAACCTCATCAAAAATCACGAGTTGCCCATAAACCCCATCGTATCCAGGTATAACCTTTACATGACCTTCTCTCACGCGAACTATTGCCTCGGCGATATTTACATCAACAACGTCTTTTAGGGCTTCCTTCGACGCATCGATTAAAACGCTATACTCGTCACCAAACTTCTCAACAAGCCTATTGTAAATGCTCCAAACTTGCCGTGTAGAAGGAGAATCAACGCCTAACATTGTTGCAATAATCTCAGAAAGTGGCAGCAAATGCTTAAAGCCAATGGCACCGTCTGGTTTAAATCCATGGGGGCGGTCGGCAAGCTCCTCCACACGCTGCTCGACACCTTTTGTGAGCTTTCTGCGGCAAACAGGACAAGTATTGCCAAGTTTTATGGCTTCTTGCGGAGGTAGGGATACTTTGCAGTTTCTGTGCCCAGTCCAATGATATTTTCCATAAGCTGGGTCTGTCTCAATCGTGAACTTGAAGCGCCTAGAATCCTTCATTCGTATAGCCTCTAAAATCTCATGGTAGCTTGGTTTTCCGATTTCGAAGACGTTGGCTTCTCTGCCTATCCGCCATGGCCAAAAACTGTGGCTGTCGCTATTTGAGACCAGCGCAAACTTGTCGAGTTTACTTAAACGCCAGTTCATCGGCGGATCTGAGGAAAGCCCAGTTTCCAAAGCGTAAATGTGCTTTGTCATGTCCTGGTAGCATTCCTCAACGCTATTAAACCCGCTGAAGGCGCCAAATATGCTGAACCATGGAGTCCAAGCATGCGCCGGAAAAACCATATTGTCAGTTGATATTTCCATAACTTCTTCAACAAGATGTGGTGCATCCATGTTTAGTGTTGGTCTGCCATCAACGGCCAAGTTGCCATAACTCGCCAGTCTATCGTTGATCTGGATGGCTATTTCAATGCTTGGTGTTAGAATGACATGGTGTATCTTTTTAACTTCATTTTCATACGTGAATATTGTGCTTACCTCGGTTGTCATCATGAAGTACACTGGAAGTTCGGGGTTGCTTGCAACTTTATATAAGCCAGTGTCGGATTCGGGAATTAACGTTTCTTGCAGTTCTTTTAACCACTTTGGATGCGTGAAGTCTCCTGTGCCCACAAGGTTTAGACCCTTTATTTTTGCGAATCTTGCAATCTCTTCGATGCACATTCTTTGGCTTGTAGCGCGGCTATATCTGCCATGAATGTGAAGATCAGCTATAACTCTCATATTCCTACTGTTGACCTTCACGCTTTATTTGTGTTTCCCGAAGAAATATTATCTTGTCTTTCCCGTAAATGTAACACGGAAAACACCTCTAGCAACTTTAGAATCTTATATATGAGGAGGCTTTGTTAAAACAAAAGTCGCGTGTATCCATATGCGAAAAATCAAAATTCGATTATTGAATACGAAGTCTCGCAATGACCTAATAGGCTACGTGAAAGTGCATAATGAGGGTTATTCAACAGAATCGTGGTTTGGAGTGTTGCAAAATGCTGTCTCTATGGAGGAAGCCAAAAAAATGAATTATGATGCCACTTTTTTGGCAGAAATTGGAGACAAACCAGTTGGACTTGTCGATGTAAAACTGCGTAAAAATGGAGCGCATATAGAAAATTTAGTTGTCTTAAAGACGTTCCGACGCAGAGGTGTAGGAACAACACTTCTTATGACCGCTGAAGACTTCGCACGAAAAAAGGGATTGAAAATAATTTTGGCGGAAACTCCAATCGAGGCTGAAAGTGCTAACATGTTTTATAAAAAGGCGGGTTACAAAATTGAAGGGCAAGCTTACCTTATTAAAACAATTGAACCTTTAGAAGAGTTGCACATGAACGTAAGTGCTTATGAGGTGAAGAGTGGAATTTATTGGATTCCAGCAGAAAAAGATTTTTCTCTTATTAAGCAGCAAGAATTAAAGATTAAGCTATTGGGCATTTTTAACGTTTGGAAGAAGGAGCTCTAAAAGTTGCTTATGAATTAGTCATCTTCTCTTAATCACGGCTTCAGCCCAGCCTCCATATTTTATCCAAAGTATTGCTATTGTTCCCCCAACAATGTTGCTTAGCGCTATTGCTAGCCACGCTCCAATGGAGCCCATTTCAAATGTGAAAGCCATCAAATAGCCTAAGACAAGTCTTATTCCCCATAGGCGTACTACACCTAGGGATGTTGGAAAAAGCGTGTGTCCGGAACCTCTTCCAGTGGACATTGCGACTATGAATAGTCCGAAAAATGGAAGTGTTGGCAGCAAGGTCTGCAGAAAAAGGTCTGTTTCATTAAGCATGCTCGGGTCTTCTGTGAAGGCGCTAGCCACGTTCCTTCTAATTGTGTAGAGTATGCTTGCGCTCACTGCCATAATTGCGAAAATTACGAAGGCCGTTTTAAACGCGACCTCTCTAGCCCTCTTACGGTTTTCCGCGCCCAAGCTTTGTCCAACCATTATTGCCGTGGCTCCGCTTAAGCCCCAAAGCGCAGCATCAACGATATCCATTATTACGAAGCCTATGGAGAAAGCTGTGGCTGCCACTATGCCAAGCATGTTAATAATTTTGAGCTGTATCAGAAAGGCGAAGCCGTTTGTTAAACCCAAAGCCAAAACCGGCAAGCATATACGAAGTACTAAGCGAATCCAGCTGGCACTTATGTCTCTGGTGAATTTCACTTTGATGTCTGGATAATGCTCTCTGAGGATGTATGCCAAAGCGCTTGCTGAAATTATTTTTCCCATAACATCTGTTATGGACGCGCCTATAACGCCAAGCTTTGGGAATGGACCTATGCCTAGCACTAGAAACGGGTCGAGAATTAGGTTTATGCCGATGGCGATGCCGTTTACAATTGCCGGTCTTTTGGTGTCTCCTACACTCTGCAGCAGTGTTGTAAAGGTTAGGGATATGTAGTTGAAGAAGATGTCAAATGCGATTATGCCAGAATACGTCATCAAATCATCAAAAATATCCGCTGGTGTGGACATAAAAGTGAAAATAGCACCTCTAAACGCTAGAAGCGAGGAGCTTAGGACTGCCCCAGAAATAAAAGATAATGTGAAAAAGCGTGAAGCAGCCTTACCTGCATCATCGTAATCCTTGTTTCCAACATACTGCGAAACTATGCCTAGGCTCGCGGCTGTTAAAGCCATCAAAAGCGCTTGGAAAAGCACTATGACTGGCCACATCTGCCTTGGAATAGCCACTGCTACATCGCTGTAAACGCTTAGCCAGTAAGCATCAGCAAGATTGTAAGCCACAACTATAATCTGATTTACAAGCGGAGGAATGCCCAACCAAAAGAAGGTGCGAATTATGGGGCCATTTACAATTTTGTCTCTGTACTTGCTTATTGAGCGTGTTTCTGGCAGCTCTTCAGCTTCTTCGGGCATAGAACTTTCTGGATTTTATACGCTGTCATAAAAGCTTTTCCTAGAGCATTATTCATCGGGCTGTTTCGCTTCTTTTGCTTTACCTTCCTAATGAATTGGCTTATGTCCACTTTCAATAACAAGATTGTTACTACCACTGTGAATATTATTGAGGCAATTACCAGAACTTCTTGGCTTACAAAAGGCGCAAGTTGTTCTTGAACTGTATTTCCAAGGTAAGCTCCAATCACGGAGATTAGCAACTTTCCAATAAAGTACGGCACAAAAAACTTAACTGGGTTATATTTCAAAATCCCTAATGGTATAATAATGGGCTCATCTGGAAGTGGTGATGCAGCCACGATAAAAAGCGCCAAAAAAGCCCAGTTTTTAATTTTTGTTCCAGCTGCGTCAAGGCGTTTTCTACGTTCTTCGTCTACGAAGCCGCTGACGAAAAATGTTACGGCGTAATGGATGGACTTTGCTAGGGCTGAACCCGAGGCAACAAGAAAGCCAGTAGTAAATGGGTCAGCGTTTACAAGTAAAGCCATGTTTGCGGCAATAAGCATGTTGGATGGTCCAGTGAATGGTATAATGTTTAAAATGAATGAAGTGGCTAATATGCCTAGAAGTTCATACAGAGCAGTCAACAGTTTTACCTCGCCTTTTAACTTAACAAAAATTATAAATCACCATTTAAAGATGTAGGTATTCCGCACTCGCCCAATAGAAATGTAACCATTAAGGAGTGTTTAATTTGTCAACCAAAAAGGAGCAGATTTGGATAGCCAGAGACCTAGCAAAATGTAGCGGCTGCAGAAAATGCGAAATTGCTTGTTCGCTATTTCATGAGAAGCGCATTTGGCCCGAAGCCTCCAGAATAAGGGTTTTTATGCTGGTTCCGGGCACGGATTTTCCACATTTCTGTGTGCAGTGTGAGGATTATCCGTGTGTTCAAACTTGCCCGGTGAAGGCGTTGTCAGTAAGCGAAGAAACTGGTGCCGTTTTGGTTGATAGGGAAGTTTGCATTGCTTGTGGGCAGTGTATTGAGGCTTGTCCTGGAAGGGTTCCACACATGCACCCCACGGAGGAACATATACTAATTTGTGATTTGTGTGGTGGAGAGCCACAATGTGTTAAAGTCTGTCAAGAAGGTTCATGGAATGTTCTGCGCGTTGTTTCAAAGGGGAATTACGCATATGGGCTTTATGCCCGCAAGCCAAAGGAGATAGCGCGTAGCTTAGCCATCAAAATCTACGGGGAGGAGGGAGAGAAGCTACTATGATTTTGGGTTACGCTGGAAAGTTTTTAGAGGTCAACCTTTCAACTGGAAAAATTAAAGAAACAACATTCAGCGACGAAGTTTTGAGAGATTACGTTGGCGGCAGAGGTCTAGCAGCAAAAATTTTGTGGGACAGGTTAGGCGACAGATGGGAAACCGTTGACCCGCTTGGACCAGAAAACATTTTGCTGTTCTTAACTGGACCGCTCACGGGATTCTTTCCAGGCGGGAGAATATGCGTTTCCGGCAAGTCTCCCCAAAGCAACGGCATGGTAGGCTCAACAGTTGCAGGTGAATTTGGTGTAGAATTGAAGTGCGCTGGCTATGATGGTATAATAGTGACTGGAGAAGCAGAAAAACCATCCTACCTTTTCGTCAAAGATGGCGACGCCGAAATTAGGGATGCCTCTCACGTTTGGGGCAAAGACGCAAAGCAAACAGTTGCCATCCTGACAAGGGAATGCAGAGGACTTTTGGATAAGCGGTTTCCATGGAAGGGCGAGTGGAAAGAACCATCCATCTTATATGTTGGTCCAGCCGGGGAGAACAAGGTTCGAACAGCTGTTGTTGCGGCTAAGTGGACGCATGCGGCAGGTTATGGCGGTTATGGCGCGGTTATGGGTTCTAAAAAGCTTAAGGCAATAGCCGTCAAGGGTAGCGGTCCACTACCAGAAGTTGCGGACATGGAGAAGGTGAAGGAGTTAATGCAAGCAGTGTGCAACGATGTTTATGAGAGTGAGCTTTGGAGGCGTTGGGGAACTGGTTCAGCCGGCTATGAGGTTGGCGCGAAAACGAGTTCCGAGCCTGTTCGGAACTGGCAGGAGGAGTGGCATGATGAAAAGAATTTTGGCGTTGACCAGTTTGAGAGCCGTGTTTGGGTTAAGCCTTACTGGGGAGATTTTGGCTGTCCAACAACATGCTTAAAAGTCGCCGTAGTAAAAACTGGAAAGTTTAAAGGCGCGATAACGGATAATCCAGACTACGAGTTGCAAGCCTATCTTGGCCCTAACCTGGGTATTTTCACACCTGAAGAAAACGTGTTTTTGGCTTCACTCATTGACGATTTGGGACTTTGCGGAATACAAACTGGGAATGTTATGGGATTTGCGGCTGAGCTTTTCCAGAGAGACATATTAACGAAGGATGATTTGGATGGTTTAGAGCTTAAGTGGGGTGACGCTGAAGCCTTCGCAGTTTTAGCAAAGAAAATTGCTTTTCGAGAAGGCATAGGCGACTTGCTGGCTGAGGGAACTTACCGCGCAGCATTGAAGATACAAGAGATGAAGGGAATTGACGTTTTGCAGTATGCTGTTCAATGTAAGGGGATAGGTATAGGCGCGCATGGAATAAGAAGCGGAAAGGATTATCCAGAAAGCTACTCTTACGCATGTTCAGTTCAGGGCGGAGACCACACCTCAACTGCTTGCCTTCCACTAGACGATTTCAGAAGCGAACTTGCAATGACATTTAATGATTCAGCCGTGTACTGTTACTTCAACATTTTCGGAATACCACGAGGCTTAAAATTCGAGTTTTACAAGGCAGTCACGGGCATAGAACTAACACACGAAGAATGGATTAACACGAAAGCACTACGAATCCTTCAACTGCAAAGGGCAATGCTGCTGCTGGGTGGACCAGACCTAAAATGGAACCCTAAAATACATGATTCAAACCCGCCAAGATTCTATGAGCCACTACCGTCTGGACCATACAAGGGAAAAGCCGCTGACAAAACTGAGGTGGAGGCAGAAATCAGGCGATATTACGAGGCTGTTGGTTGGGACGAGAACGGCATTCCAAAAAGCGCGACGCTTAGAAAACTTGGCTTGGACGACGTTGATAAGGCTCTTGAAAAACTGCGCTGAAAATTCATGTATTTTTGGCTTGGAAAAAGCCAATAGTGACCTAGCCCCTATAGGTTTTCTGCGCAGAACCACTTTGGACAACAACACGGATAACTCTTGTAGGCGTGACAATCAATGATACTTTCTCGTCTTTTTCCTCAAACGGGACAGCTTCAACAACCTGCATGTCGTGTACGGTTGTGGCTATTGGAATTTCTCCGAACATCCTTTTTATTATGGCTATTTCCGTGTCGCCGTAGCCATGTCCCTTCCCAAGCCTATGCCCATACACATCAACAGCCACTGAACCCTCAACTATCAAGTCTGGCTTTGGAAAAGATCGCGTTTCCACACCGAATTTAAATGCGCCTTTGATAGTTGAGGCGAAACGCTCCTTGCCTTTCACTTTAGTTGGGTTGATTAGGATGAATCCTCGTGCAAGCCTCGGAGAAGCCATTATCAGTGTTTTACCGTCCAATAGCGCGTTTTCTCTAACCTTTTGCTGAGGCGAGTCTGGATTTGCGAATATCACTTTTGCTTTTTTCCACTCGTCTGTTTGGCGCAGTTTTTCAGCGGCAGTTGATGAGCCTAAAAAGTTTGGGATTCGTCCCCTACAAGGTTTTGGAAAAGTGGCTATTCCTCTAAGTTCCATTTCGCTCCAAATTTTCTCGCGCAGCTGCTGTTTTTTCTGGGACACGCTCATTAGCGAACATCTAAAAAATAATTAGGATTTTAGATTATTCCAAGTTTTTTGCCGCCTTCTTTGAATGCATCTAAGGCTCTGTCCAGCTGTTCGCGCGTGTGTTTTGTGCAGACTTGAACTCTTATTCTTGCTTTGTCCCTTGCCACCATCGGGTAGAAGATTGGCAACACGAATATGCCCTTAGACCAGAGGTAATCCGCCAAGTCCTTCGCCGCTTTGCTTCGTCCACACATCACTGGAATTATGGGCGTTTCAGTATTTCCAGTGTCAAAACCAGCGTCTTGCAAGCCCTCGAGCAGATGGTTGCGGTTCTCCCAAACATGCCTAACGTGCTGCGGTTCTGTTTCCAAAACATCTATGGCTGCAATGCACGCAGCGGCAACGCCAGGTGGAACAGCACCGCTTAGAAGCCAGCTTCTAGCTTTGTTGTAGGCGAAGTTGCGCAGGTCTTCGCTTCCGGTTATGTGTCCTCCTATTACGCCGAAGGCTTTTGAGAAAGTGCCCATTTCGATGTGCACTTCGTCTCTTGAAAGCTTATAGTGGTTTACGATGCCTCTTCCGCCCTCGCCTAGTACGCCTTCTCCATGGGCATCGTCAACATAAACTCCCGCGCCGTGTTCTTTGGCTATTTTCGCTATTTCTGGTAGTGGTGCGGTGTCGCCGTCCATACTGAAAACGCCGTCTGTCAATATCCAAATATGCCTGTACGGTGGGTCGTGTTTCTCAGCCTCGTCCAAAACGCGGGCTAGGTCTTCAACGTCCTTGTGTTTGTAAATTGCTCTGTCAGCATGGCTTAGGCGTACACCATCAATTATTGAGCCATGGTTTAATTCGTCTGAAACGAAGAGGTCTCCCTTGTCGGCGAGTTGCGGTATAACTCCCTCGTTAGCCATGAAGCCCGTCTGAAATGTTAGTGATGCTGGGGCGTTTTTGAACTTTGCAAGTCTGCGGTCAAGCTCCTCATGGAGGCTCATGTTGCCCGCAATTGAACGGTCGCTTCCAGCTCCAGCGCCATATTTTCTTGTTGCTTCTATCATTGCTTCAACAACTTTTGGATGGGTCGCCAAGTTCAGATAGTTATTTGCGCAGAGCATTAGAACCTCTTTGCCGTTTACTATGCATATTGGCTCGCTTGCACTTTCCAAAACTTTAAGTTCCCAGTTTAGGTTCTCTCGAACCAAACGCTGATATTCTTCGCCTAAATATTTTGTTGGATGACGCTTAATCATAAACTGTCACCTTCAAAAAGAGAGTTTGCACAGAAGCTCTTTTAACGTTTCCTATACAACAAACAGCATTTCACTATGCCGCATTTGTGGCTAGCTTCTTCGATAACTTCTCAATCATATCCCTAGTCATAGAAGCCAAATCATATTTCGGATTCCAGTCCCAGTCCCTACGGGCTAGACTGTCATCTATGGTCATTGGCCAAGAGTCTGCGATTTTCTGCCTAAAGTCTGGTTTATACTCGCATTCAAATTCTGGGATATACTTCTTAATTTCTGCAGCAAGCTCCCCAGCGGAAAAACTCATAGCCGCTACGTTGTAGCTTGTGCGGCAACTAATCCTTTCTGGTTCTGTTTCCATAAGCTTGATTGCAGCGTTTATGCAGTCCGGCATATACATCATAGGCAAAATTGTGTCCTTACGCACAAAACATGTGTAGCGCTTTCGCCTAATCGCTTCGTAAAAAATTTCAACAGCGTAATCCGTTGTTCCACCACCAGGAGGAGTTTCACTGCTTATGATGCCGGGATAGCGCACACTGCGCACATCCAAGCCGAAGCGTTGAAAATAGTAGTTACACAAGAGCTCGCCTGCAACTTTCGAAACTCCATAAATTGTTCTTGGAATCAGAACTGTGTTTTGCGGAGTTTTTATGCGCGGGGATTCTGGACCGAAAACTGCGATGGAGCTCGGCCAGAAAACTTGTAGGTGGAACTCCCTTGCAATTTCAAGTATGTTGTAAAGTCCATCCATGTTAATGTGCCATGCAAGTTGCGGGTTTTCTTCACCAGTAGCTGATAAAATTGCCGCCAAATGGTAGATTGTGTCTATGTCGTATTCCTTTACGACTTTTCTTATGCTTTCCCTATCAGTAACGTCAGCGTAAACGAATGGACCAGAAGCTAGGAGCTTATCGCTTGGCTTTCGCTTGTGTCCAATAGCCACAACGTTTTCGTTGCCGTATCTTTCACGAAGAGCCTCTGTCAGTTCGGAGCCTATCTGCCCAGTTGACCCTGTAACCAAAACCCGTTTAGTGCCCTTTTTTGACATTGGTTTACCTCGCGTTTAAATGGGAGAACAAGTTTAAAATTTCAATGCATATAAGAATTTTCAGAGAAAATCAGAGTTTTGTATACTTCAGTTGACGGAGCAGCTCATCAATTGGCTTTTGATGAAAATCAACTCTCAAACTCAAAACCACCTTTCTAGAATCCACAACCATGATTGCCGCGGAACACTCTCCACGCCCATCTCCGCCACTTCACTTCCAGCCCTTAAAGCCTCAACAAGCCTTAAAGCGAAATCGCTTCGAGAATTCTCAAAGCTTTCAGCCATTCTGTTTACCACTTCGCTTGCGGCGAGCAAGTTTCCAATAGCAATACAGTTCTCCCTCACAATTTCAGCCCAGCAGCCTGGAACGCCTTTCCCAGTAAAAACCGCCTTTCGCTTTTGAAAGCCCATTATTGCCACTTGCCGTAAATCCCGTTCTACACCCTCAGCCAAAAGAGCACCTAAAGCCTCTTTTGGAGGAAAGCCCCTTTTCGAGTAAATCTAACCCCTTAACGCCATGCATAACGTTCGTGTATGCTTGAGTGGCTATGACGCATATGCCAGGCTTTGCGTGTGGAACCCTGTCGCCGACAGACGTTGAACCTGAGGCAACAGCCACGCCCATAAGTTTTCCGTTGCTTGAAATTGCAAGAATCGGAAATGTCCCATCAGATTTGTTGGAACCGGAATTTGCCGTCAGCAACTTTATTTTCAGCTCTCCCAAATTGTCTTAAACGTGCATATGCTAAAATAGTTTGCAGTGTAAACGAAACATAGTTTTGGGCGGTTGAAGAGAAACATGAAGCTGGGCTTCATCGTTAACCCGATTGCGGGCATGGGTGGTAGAGTTGGACTTAAAGGGACAGACGGCGTCTTAAAAGAGGCTATCGCAAGAGGCGCCAAACCAGTAGCTCCAGAAAGGGCAACTGAGTTTCTGAAAAAACTGAAAGAAAACCGTGGAAAAATAGAAATTGAAATTTTAACATGCCCAGGGGTTATGGGCGAAGAAGAAGCGAGAAACACCAGTGTCAGCGTTAAACTTTTGCCAATGAAGTTAAGAATTGAAACAAGCGCCGAAGATACTAAGATTGCAGTTAAGATGCTTATCGAAGCCAACGTTGACCTAATCGTTTTTGTTGGCGGGGACGGCACAGCCAAAGATATTTTTGACGCTATGAAAGGCTGCAGCGCTGATGTTCCGGTTTTAGGCGTTCCAGCAGGCGTGAAAATGTACAGTGGAATCTTTGCGGTTAACCCCGCTGACGCTGTGGATGTGGTTTTGGCTTTCGCTGAAAACCAAGCTGAAATTGCAGATTTTGAAATTATGGACGCTGACGAGAAGGCTATTCGCAGCGATACGTTCGCCGTAAAGCTTCACGGTTTCTTGAAAGGTCCTTTTCTTCCAATGCGGATCCAGGGAAGTAAACAGGTCAGCCCAGAAACGGTTGATGAAAAGGAGAATCAAACTGCAATAGCGAAGTCCATAATTGAGGATATGCGTCAAGACTCAACGTATATACTTGGTCCAGGAACAACGGTCAAGCGCATAGCTGAACTTTTGGGTGTTGAGAAAACTGTTCTTGGCGTGGATGTATACAAAAATGGCAAGGTGATACTTGATGTTGATGAAAGGCGAATATTGGAGGAAGTTAAGGATTGGCAGAAAACTTGGATTATTCTCTCGCCGATTGGACATCAAGGAATACTTCTGGGAAGGGGCAACCAGCAGATAAGCCCAGAAATAGTCAAACGTGTAACAAAACAGCGGATAATAGTTGCCGCAACAAAGAGCAAACTTCAAAGCATAGAGGGAAACGTTCTGCGCGTGGACACTGGTGATGCTGAGGTGGATAATATGCTCCGCGGATACATAAAGGTCATAACGGATTATAGGGAATGGCGACTAATGCCAGTTCAATAAACGCGCTTTAAGCGCCAAACTGCCTTGTTTTGCCAATCAGACCCATGAGAATTGGCATTAGGTCAACGCCTCTAATCCTATTAAGTCCGCCCTTAGCACAGGAACGCTCATCAAACTCCTCAACATGATCGCTGCGCACATAAGGTCCAGTTATTGCCACTGGAACCGGGTCGCCTTCGTGTCTTCCAGTTAAAATCGATGTTGTGTGGTCTGCAGTTACTGCCAAATAAGTCGTGTTCATATTCGCCTTTTCAAGTATGAACGCGAGCATTTCATCAATTTTCTCGATAACCGCAATTTTCTGTTCAGCATTTCCGTCATGGCTAGCGACGTCAGTTGCCTTAACATGCAAGAGCACAAAATCATAATGTTTTAATGCTTCAACGGCGGATTTCGCCTTAGCCATGAAATCCGTTTGAACTGTTCCGGTGGCACCCTTAACGTCCATGAGGCACATACCAGCGACTTTGCAAACACCCCTAATCAATGGCACAACAGCTATACACGCGGCGTTTACACCGTAAATTTCCGAGAAGGCCTTAACTTTTGGGATTGTACCTGCGCCCCTACACAAAATCACGTTTGCTGGCGGTAAACCACGCTTAACCCGCGCCTTATTAAGTGGATGATACTTCAAGGCGTCGTGAAACTTTATCATAAGCTCATTTAAAATTTCAGCAGTAAACCGCGCCTCTTCACTTCCATCCAAAGGTTTTACTTCTCGAACCTTTTCTCCAACCTTTCCTGGGTCGGAATCGCTAACATTTGGGGAAAGCCCACGTCCGCGAAGAACGAGAACTGCTCTATGCTGAACAGTGTTTTCAAAGAGAAACTTGACAGCGCGATTTTTAAGCTTAACATTCCGCAAACTTTCAGTCAGCAGCGCTGCATCCTCGGTAGCTATTCTTCCAGCACGTCTATCCAAAACAACAAAATCCTCGCTGATAGTTGCAAAATTACACCGAAAGGCAACATCGCATGGCTCTACGCTTATGCCAAAGCCAACCGCTTCCAAGGCTCCCCTTCCAGAATAAACCTTGAATGGGTCATAGCCAAGCAAAGCAAGTGTTGCCGTGTCGCTTCCAGGAGGGATTCCAGGTGCTATTGGGTCCATTATACCGCAGATGCCGCTTTTTGCTATGCGGTTCAGTGCTGGCTTTTTTGCAACTTCTAATGGTGTCTTCCATCCTAGTTCTTTTATTGGTCTGTCCGCCATGCCATCTCCAACAACAAGCATTGCCTTCAAATGCTTCACACCCAACTTAACAATACACAATTGAAGTAGTCACATACAGTTAAAATTAGTTGCGTAAGAAATGTTTAATAGTTTCCTTTGTTATTGTTCTGGAAGTGGTTGCAATGGGCGATTGCGTTCCACGTTGCTGAATTCTGCCTTCACTTATTTGACATTAGAATTAGTTTTACACTAGAAATATATTCTTCAATAAACGAAAACAAAGGGAGAGACGAAAATGTCTGACGTAGGCGTTACCGTAAAAAAGAACGAAGACTTTTCAGAGTGGTACACCCAAGTAGTCGTGAAATCCGAACTTGCAGATTATGCTCCAGTAAAGGGCTGTATGATATTCCGCGAGCTTTCCTACGCCATATGGGAGAAAATCCAAGAAATCTTCAACGCGAAGATAAAGGCAACTGGACACAAAAACGTCTACTTCCCAATGTTTATACCTGAAAGTTTCCTAAGGAAAGAGGCTGAACACTTCGAGGGCTTCGTTCCAGAAGTTGCGTGGGTAACAATAGGTGGAAGCACACCGCTTGAGGAGAGACTCGCGATAAGGCCGACTTCTGAAACGATAATGTACGCCACATACGCAAAGTGGATAAGAAGCTGGAGAGACTTGCCGTTAAAGCTGAACCAGTGGAACAGCGTTGTACGATGGGAAACAAAGGCAACCAAACTCTTCCTTCGCACAAGGGAATTCTTATGGCAAGAGGGACACACAGCCCACGCCACAAAAGAAGAGGCAGACCGCGAAGTCATGGAAATACTCGGCATGTACAAAGACCTGATGGAAAATTACCTGGCTATTCCAGTGCTAGCAGGAAGAAAAACAGAAAACGAAAAATTCGCTGGAGCCCTCTACACAACAACCCTAGAAGCGATAATGCCAGATGGAAAGGCATTGCAGATGGGAACATCCCACCAGCTAGGACAAAACTTTGCAAAGGTTTTCGACATAAAATTCATAGGACAAGATGAAAAGGAGCATTACGTTTGGCAAACCTCTTGGGGATTCTCAACACGGATTATAGGCGCATTAGTTATGGTTCACGGCGACGACAAAGGATTGGTTTTGCCTCCGAAAATAGCGCCAACACAGGTGGTCATAGTTCCAATACCCTACAAGGAAGCAGATGAAAAAGCAATAATGGAAAAGGCTAAAGAGACTCTTGAAAAACTGCAGAGAAAAGGCATATCCGCAATACTTGATGACAGGAAAGAGTACACTCCGGGATGGAAGTTTAACGACTGGGAACTTAAAGGAGTGCCCCTAAGAATAGAGATAGGACCAAAAGACATAAAACATGGACAGCTAACGCTTGCTCGTAGAGATACGTTTGAAAAAATTGCAGTAAAAGAGGATGATGCTGTTGACGCCGTCGAAAAGCTGCTTGATGAAATCCAAAGAAACCTTTTCAACAAAGCCAAAAAATTCCTCGAAGAAAACATAACCACGGTTAAAAATTATGACGAGTTCAAGAAAGTGCTAAAAGAAAAGGGCGGATTCTTAAGGGCGTGCTGGTGCGGCAACTCAAGCTGTGAGGAAAAAATCAAGGAGGAGACTGGAGCAACCATCAGAATTGTGCCCTTCGAGAGAGAAGAAACATTCGCAGATTGCATATACTGCGGAGAAAAAGCAAACGAGGTTGTTTACTTTGCAAAGTCTTACTAGGCAAGAATAGGGCGTCAATCATAGAGTTTGACGCGTTTCTGAAGTTGCTTTGCAACGTTTTCTAGTCCAAGCTTCTTCAAAGTTGCCTTTCTCGGTATTCCGCGTTCGTCCCACCCGCGCTTCTTGTAATATCTCTGCAACATAATATCATACCGTGTTCTGTCAAGTTTCCCGCCCTTTAATGGACCTTTTGTTAATGGTTCCTCGAACCACCTTGCTGGTGGAACATCGAATTCTTTGCTCCAGTTTTTGCCGTACTCGCGAATCCAGAAGGCGCGTATTAAATTGAAGATGCGGTCCGCAATCACGTTAAAGTCGTCCCAGCTTACTTCCCAGCCTGTAGCAGCATACATGAACTTCGTGTACCATTCAAGTTCGAAGCCAAGCTCAATCCATGGAAGCCTACAAACAGTCAAGGATTCAAAAACTCCTCCACGAATGCGCTGAAACTCTATAACCTTTTCAACTTTCTCTTCGCCGTAACTCTCGCGTCCGAATTTGACTTCCCAAGATATAACCCACGCATCCTTATGATGCGCACCTATAGAGCTTGTTGCATAGGCTAAGGCCATGGCTGGTGCTGTGTGGCAGTCATAAGCTGAAACCTCCAGTCCCTTAACGTGCATAGCCCAACGCTTTGAATCGCCGCCAAACTTTTCAGCTGCAAAGCGGACACCTTCCGCCAGTGTATCGCCCAAGCCGCGTCTGTAGGCTATATCCTCAATTAGGGCTTGCGTCTCCTTGAACTTTCCCCAAAAAACTTTTTCTTGAATCAGTTTCTTTTCTGAGGCTTCCATCGCGAATCCTATAACATTGCCAAGCGAAATAGTGTCCAATCCAAACTCGTCAGCGGCCCTGTTAAGCGCAGCCACTTGCTTTAGGTTGCCGATTCCTATGTTTGAGCCCAGCATGGCAACGTTTTCATAGTCAAGTTCAGATTCCCTGCGAACAGAGTCTTTCACAACATTTCCGCATGTCATGTTGCAGTGTGGGCAGCCCCTATTTGCAATTTTGATTTTCTCCATTGAAAATCCACCTATGGCTTCAGCCTTCTCGAAAACGCCTTCGCTGTAATTGCGTGTTGGCAGCACACTGTTTTCTTGGCTCCACTCGATGGTCATCATCGTTCCTTGGCGCTTCCAAAAGGCGTAGTTTGGCTTCATTAGAACTTCACGGTAAGCTTCCGCGCCCAACTCCTTCATAACCTTCGGATAGGCGGCAGACAATTCGCCAGAACCAACAAAAATTACAGCCTTCAAATTCTTAGAACCCATCACCGCGCCCATGCCTGGTCTGCCGCCAGCACGACCCCCTTCGCAAACTATGTTCGCGAATTTCACAAGGTTTTCGCCTCCTTGACCAATCGTCAATATACCAGCAGTTTGACCATAAAACTCCCGCAGCTTCTTTTCAGTCTCAAAGGAGCTTAAGCCCCAAAGGTCCTTCGCATCCAAAAACTCAACGCTTCTATCTTGGACAAGCAGCACAATGGGCTTTTCAGCTCTGCCCTCGACAATAACAGCGTCGTAACCCGCCTTACGCATCTGAACAGCCGCATGTGAACCAATATTGCCGTCACCATAACCATAAGTTAACGGACTCTTTGCAGCCACAACAAGTTTTCCGCTACTTGGCAAGGCAAAACCAGTTAAAGGTCCAGCGGCAAAAACCAGTTTGTTCTGCGGCGATAATGGATCTACTCCAAGCTTAAGCTCGTCCCACAAAATTTTAGCTGCAAAACCCCTACCACCAAGAAAGCTTTTCGCAAAATGACCATCATAAGGCTCCGCTACGGCTTTGCCTTTGCTGAGGTTCACGCGGAGAAAATTTCCAGTCCATCCAAACATAGGTTAACCATCCTGAAACATTGCATACTTATATCGCGTAGAAAGTAAATAAGATTAATGATTACCGTAACGCCAAAGCACAGAAAGCTAAATTATCAGCCTTTCAGGTTCAACCTTTCTCTCTTTTAGGCTTAGGTCGCTAACCTTAAACTTTCTACCATTAAATAAGATGGCGTATTTCTCACCGTTATAAAGCGCAGCGGCAACCCGCCCTATGGCATCAGCTTTCATTATACCGCTTCCGCTGGCGCCGCCAACAACAATCAAGTCGTTCTCCTCAAAGACGATGGGTTGCCCATCTAAAGTATTAATTTCATATAAACCAGCAAAAGCATTTGTTGGACGGCAATCCCTAAACTGTGGAAAATACTTCACCAAAACCTGGTATATCCCATACTGATAAAAGTTCTTTTCAGGTTGGGGTTCATCCTCTAACTTAAAGGCTCTTGGAAAATCATCAGCATAACCAAGCCAAAATACACCCTCATTCGGGAAGGGGCGAATCAAAACTTTAGGTTCTGGCAAAATCGTAAACGGAATGCAACCCACAGAGTTGAATCCTTTTGTAAAAAGCAGCTGTTTCAAAGCAGGGCTTTTCGCTGGTATTGTAAAAAGCTGCCTCTTTTTAGGCTTAATGAAACATTCGATTCCAACAGCGTCCAAAAGCTGCGGAATCCAAGCCCCAGCAGCCAAAACAGTCTTCTTCGCCTTAATAACGCCCCTATTCGTTTTTACACCAGCAATTCTCGACTCTTGCCAAAAATATGGCTCCTGGGGAATACCTAAAGGCTCACGGGGTTCGACCATGAGGTTTTCCACGTTTACGCCATACTCGATTCTTCCGCCTAACCGCAGAAACTCCTCTTCATAAAACTTGACAAGACAATCAGCATCGATTGTGCCAGCCTTTGGAATGAAAATTCCCTTGTAAACATTCCCCAAACGCATCAAGCAAGCCTCATCATCACCGCTCAAATCCGTCCGCAAACAAAGCTTACGCGCCAAATCCTCAGCATCACGCTCCTCATACACGAAACCCTTATCGGCTAGCCCCTTCAAAACAGGAAAAACCTCACGATAGCTATTCTCGTTTAAAAGCCACAAGTAACCAATCCACAACAGCTTCAAATCAACCTTCAAATCTTCTTGCACATGGCGGTAAAACTCGACAGAGGAATCAGCAAGCACATAATTAGTGTAAGAGGAAAACAAGCAGCGGAAAGCCGAAGCGCTTTTGGCTGTGCTTCCCTGACCAGCAGAATTAAACTTGTCAACCACAAGAACACGTAAGTCAGAATTGGTAGCTTTTATATGATAGGCTGTTGACAAACCAATAACGCCCGCCCCAACTACTAGAACATCGCACTCCACCATCAAACTCCCTTCAACCAACAGAATTTTAGAAGGACGCTCAGACCATTTATAAAGTTTGACACAAATTTCACGACCTTAAATATCTTGTAAGAGAACACTTATTTATTCCAACACGGTATGAGATAAAACAATTGTTTCAACATCGGAGGAATAGTGCATGTTGGTTGACAAAAGGGCAATTTCAACTCTAGCATTAATAATATTGTTATTGTGTTCAGCTACTTTTGGAGCTATAATATCTTACATTTGGGTTATGGCAAGCTATTATAACATGCCAGAAGATATGACATTTCTTATAGTGACGGATGTTTCTTTTAACGCTGCAAACGCCACATATTTTAACGTGACGATTCTCAATCCTTCAAACTCGGCTTTAGACGTAAACATAACCGCAATTCGTCTAAATATTGAGGGAAAAAACGAAACATACGATATCACAAGTACAGAACCAGCACTTCCATTTCTGCTTCAAAGAGGAACCAAGCAGACTTTTAAATGTCTAAAAAATTGGAGTAAATTTGCCGGTGAAAATGTTACAATAGACCCAGTTACGGCAGAAGGCGCTTCAATAAAGAGTTACTTATACCAGACGCCAAATGTGAAGTTGAAAGTGGCGCCATACTTTAATGTTTCAGAAAGCGTCAATTACTTCAACATAACGGTGAAAAATGAGAGCCCGACGTCGAATCTCACAATTTCAGATATACTTTTGTTTAGTAATTCTATAAAGGAAAATGTTACACCATCACTTGATTTTGTTAACATTTTGCCAGTAAATTCAAGTTTAACGTACACTTGTAATTATAATTGGGAAAGTTTCATGAACATAAACGTCACTGTAACAGTGAAAACTCTTGAGGGTTACGAAGTTTCGTATACCACAAACAAACTTCCGGGCGCGATTTTAAATATACAAAACGTTAAGTTTGACTATTTTGATGTGGAGCGCTTCTACGTTAATATTAGCAGTTCAGAGGATTCTACGGCATACGCCTCAATAAGAAGGATAAACATAACATTGGAGGATGGAAGGGAAATAACAATAAACCAAACGCTTCCGCCTGTGGGAGAACCATCAGTTTTTAATTCCGTTCCTCCAAATGGCTCTCAAGTTTTCCAGTGCTTATGGAACTGGAGTGATTATCGAGACAAGAAAATATCGGTTAAAGTGTACACAAATGAAGGGTTCACTGTGCCAGCCAAAAATGTGACAACTCCGCCACAGATTGTCTGGGAAATAACAAATGTGACATTTGACTTAGATTACACAGATTACTTTCTGGTTGAAGTTAAGAATATGCCGTGTTCGCTCTCTGGAATAAACATTACACGAATAATGCTAAATGACAATATAACGGAAATTACGCCACAGTTCGCCTTTCTCGACAAAGGCGACCAAGTGACTTTTAATTGCACAATAAATTGGAAGACGTCTATAGGCACAAATATCACGATCACCGCAATAAGGAGCGATGGAGTGAACATCTCAAGAACAATCGAAATACCGCCAGTGCAATTAAAAATGGAAAAACCAGCCTTAAGCGAATTGTTAGGCCCATACGTTAACATTACAATTTCAAATTCGGTTAACTCCATTCAAAACGTGACAGTAACATCTATAGTGTTTGAAGTGGAAAACCAAACATTCATCATAGATGGAACACTAACTATTCCAGTTTTAGTCCCAAATGGATATCTACTAAAAGTAGGCGAAAATGTCACCATAGTTTGTCGATGGAACTGGGGATTGTATCTTGCGGGCAGCTTAAAGGTCACGGTTTACACGGCTGAAGGCTTCCAGATATCAAAGGTTTGGTATCCTTCATCACCGTAAGTGCACAAAATTTATTTCTTATAAAAGTCTAGGCTAGATTCTACAAGGTAAAGTGGGTCTTATGGCTAAAGCCAAAGTTAAGGTTACGGAGCGCGTGCGCACAATCGAGTATGCCATTCGTGATGTTATTGTTTATGCGCGGGAACTGGCAAAGGCTGGGAAAAAGATTTACTACTTGAACATTGGCGATCCAGTCGCGTTTGATTTTGATACGCCCAGGCATATTAAACAAGCTTTGTTTGAGGCTGTTGAAGGTGGTGCAAACGCCTATTCGCCTTCTGAAGGTTTGCCTGAGCTTAGACAAGCCATATGCGACAAGGAGAAGCGTGTTAATGGCGTTGATGTGTGCGCTGAGGATGTTATTGTTACTTCTGGAATTTCTGAGGGTATCCAAATGGTTATGGCTGCGCTTATTGACGGGGGAGACGAAATTCTCCTGCCGGGTCCGACTTATCCTCCGTACATTTCTTATGCCAAGTTTTTCGGCGGCAAACCTGTAACTTATGAGACAGTTGAGGATGATGGTTGGCAGCCCAACATTGACGATTTGAGACGCAAAATCTCGAAAAGAACCCGTGGGATAGTTGTTATAAATCCCAACAACCCATGCGGCGCGCTCTATGAAGAAAAAACCGTAAAGCAGATTTTAGATTTGGCCGGCGAGTTTGGGCTTCCAGTATTGTCGGATGAGATCTATGACCAGTTAACGTTTGAAAAACGTTTTGTTAGCACTGCGCGTTTGGCCAAGGATGTTCCAGTAATTGGGCTTAACGGTTTTTCAAAAGCTTATTTAATGACTGGGTGGAGGCTAGGCTACATTTACTTTCATGATAAGAACGGCGAACTGGAAGAGCTAAAGCAGTGCATCGAAAAAGAAGCGAGAATAAGGCTATGCGCAAACACGCCTGTCCAGAAGGCTGGAGTAGCAGCATTGAACGGACCGCAAGACCATATCAAGGAGCTTGTGGATAAGCTTAGGCAAAGGAGGGACTACGTGTTGAAAAGGATAAGTCAGATAAACGGCATTAGTTGCGCTAAGCCTGAAGGAGCCTTTTACGTTTTTCCGAAGGTTCATGGTGTAGGGCAAATGTGGAAAAGCGATGTAGAGTTTGTTCTTGAACTTTTGAAAGAAACCGGTGTGCTTTTTGTGCACGGTTCTGGTTTTGACCCAGTTTACGGTTCTGGTCACTTTAGAAGCGTCTTTCTCCCACCAATTGATGTGCTTGAGCAAGCCTTCAACGAAGTTGAGCGTTTCATGAAAAGGAATAAATAGGGTGAATAGGGCTAAGCGCCATACTAGCTGTAGATTGGTATTCCCTCTTTCGGGTCTTGAACCATCTTCGCAAATTCTTCCATAAGCCTTCTTGTCACCGGGCCGGGCTTGCCGTCACCGATAACCCTTTTGTTTATTTCTTTAACTGGCACGATTTCAGCGGCTGTCCCGGTAAAGAAAACCTCGTCCGCGTTGAACAGCTCGTAAGGTGTTATGTTCCTTTCTACGACTTCGTATCCGAGTTTTTTGGCGAGGTTCATTACTGCTTCGGCTGTTATCCCTGGAAGCGCGCCCGTATAGCTTGGTGGTGTGAAGATTTTGTGTCCTTTAACTATGAATATGTTTTCTGCCACGCCCTCGCAGACAAAGCCGTTTTTGTCGAGGCATATGGCTTCGTCTACGCCGTTTATGTTTGCTTCGATCTTTGCGAGTATGCTGTTTAGGTAGTTGAGCGATTTTATTTCGTGTGTTGTTGCGTCTACAGGGTCTCTTTTAACCCATGAAATCATGGCGGTTATCCCGTTTTCTTTTGCCTCTGTTTTTAACAGTTTTATGGTGTCTGTTATGACGATTATTGTTGGTTTTTGGCATTTTCTCGGATCTAGTCCCAAGTCACCTACGCCTCGCGTAACGACCAGGCGTATGTAAGCGTCTCTTAGTTTGTTTTTACGAAGTGTTTCCAAGACTATTCTTATCATTTCCTCTTTTGGTATTGGAATTTGCAGCATTATGGTGTGTGCGGAGCGATAAAGCCTATCTATGTGTTCTTTTAGTCTAAAAACAACGCCGTTGTATGCGCGGATTCCTTCGAACACTCCGTCGCCATACAAAAGACCATGGTCATAAACAGAGATTTTTGCTTGAGACTTTGGATAGTATTCACCGTCGATATAAACTAGAAGTTCCTTTTCCAATTGTTTTCTCCCCTAGGCTAGAAGATTAGCTATCGCCTTTTGGGTTTGATATATTTTTTGCAAAAATTTGCCTTTTTATAATGTTACTAGCCGTAGAACTGCGGTCTCTTTGAAAGGTGTTTTGGAAGTGGCAGCGGCTTGAAGGGTTTAGCTTTGACCTCCTCTTCAATTTCTTTTATGAGTTCTTCAAGTTTCATGTTGCGTATTTTCCCAGCTTTTCTGTCCCTAACTGGGAGCGTTTCTGATTGTACCTCCTTTTTTCCTAAAACGATTATGTATGGGACCCACTCCATCTCGGCTTCGCGAATCCTTCTCTGTAGCGTCATAGCTCTTTCATCAATATCGTAGCGTATACAATGCGCTTCTAACTCCTTTCCGAGTTTTTCTGCGTGTTCAAGATAGCTTGTTGACATTGGAATTATGCGCACCTGTGTTGGCGAGAGCCAAAGCGGCAGCATCGGCGGTTTACCATTTTGCTGGTCTTTGTAAGCTTTTTCCAATAATGCGTACACGCATCTTTCGATGGCTCCGCTTGGTGAACAGTGCAAGATAAGCGGGTAGCGTCTTTCGCCTTTCTCGTCAACGTACGTTATATTGTATCTTTTCGCGTTTTCTATGTCGATTTGGTCTGTTGAGAGGGCTGCAGCCTTATCCTGATTATCCACGAAGTTGAAGTCCCATTTTAGCGCGAAGTAGAAAAAGCGTTCCTCCCACATTTCTACAAGGGCTGGTTTGCCGAAAATTTTCGCTAGGGACTCAACGAAATCCTTGTTTTCCTTGTAAAAGTCTTTTGTGAAGCGTATTGCCACCTCATAATCCTCTTTCGGCAAGCCTATCTCTTCCAAAACTTCCATACAGATTTTGAACCTAACGAGGAATTCGCTTTTGGCTTGTTCGAGATCTTTACAGAAGGCGTGGCAATCTGGCATTGTGAAGGCTCTTAAACGTCTTAGGCCTACAACCTCGCCGCTTTTTTCGCGTCTAAAGCTGTAGCGTGTTAACTCGTAAACTTTTAGTGGCATATGTCTATAAGAGAACTGCGTGTCATGAACCATAAGGAACTGCCCGAAACACGCGGCAAAACGCAGGAAAAGCTCCTTGTCTTCCGATTTTAGCAAGTACTGTCTTGCTGGAAAACGGTTTATGTAGTCGGCTAGACTTGGATGCTGGAAATCATACATTATTGGAGTTTCAACTTCCATGGCGCCGTACTCTATCATTTTGGCTGTCACAAATTGTTCAAGCAGTGATTTGATTAGCCGCCCCTTCGGGTACCACCTTATGTTTCCAGGGTCGCTTCCAAACTCGTAATCCGCTATTTCAAGCCTCTTCATTAAAGGAACATGTGGAGGCATCTGCTGGCTTGCCCTAACCTTTGAAACCTCGTATTTCATGAACTTTTTAAGGTTTTCATGATTCCTAAAATCGAATTCTTCAACTGGAACCATTTTGCCGTCTGGTTGGAGAATATACCAATGCGACTTCAGTTTTTCTTCGGCTTTTACAGCTTCGGATACAAGCTCTTTCTCCTCTTTTTCTGCTTCTGGAAGAAAAACACGCGATTGCTCTGCTAGTGGGTGACCCTTAATCGCGATTGTGAACTGCTTGTTCCAGCCGAAAGGCGCACGGTAGGTTTCTAGACCCTTCTCTTTCGCATATGCCTCCATGGCTTTAATTACTTTTAGCGCTTCTGATGGTTTTGCGAGGTTGCTGCTTAGGTGTGCGTATGGATAGATTAGTATGCGATTTACTTTCAGTTTTTCGAGAAAGTCGCAAATTTCATCTATTGCCTTTTTCGCTAAGGCGGTGTTGTCGCCCTCTTCAACCGCCGTGAAAAGAACAACTATTTCTTCTAGGCGTGTTTTCTTTTTCTCCGCCTCTTCAGCCATTGCTATTTCTTTTTGTATTGGCTGAAACTCGATGAAGTCGGAGTGCAACTGTAATACCCGCATTTTAATAATCACCCTTCCCTAGCCCATATGCCGCCACTTTTCAAGCTGCTTCTCCTTCTTTGTACGCTTCTTATACTCCTTATAATGCCCCTTACAAAGATAAGCGCGTCTGCCCTCCACATTTACACTTAAACCAGAAGACCTTACCTTGTCTAGGGAAAGCGATCGAACTGCTTCCTTACCGCATCCAGAAACGTTGCATTTTGCGCCTTTATCGATGCGACCCAAAGTCAATGTCTCCTTTTCTGAAATACTAATGCAGTTCATTCTTAATTTCTTTTTCACAGAGCAAATGTGCCCTTCTATAAATTTCGGTTCTGCAGTCAGCAAAAGTTGGGCCAACAGCTTCAACAGCAACCGAAGCCGCCCCGGAGCCCACACAAGCACACCATAAGGCTTCTTTACCTTTAATGTACTCGGCAAGGAAGGCGCCTATGAAAACATCTCCAGCACCAGTTGGGTCAACAACCCTTGCTGCTTTATATGCTGGAATGTTGTAGACTGCTCCTTCAACCGATAGCAAAGCGCCCTTTATGCCCAAAGTGACTATGACTATTCCCACGCCGAAGTCGTGAATCGCTCTTACAGCCGCGCTAATATTCTTTAAGCTTGTTGCATGCATGATTTCTTCAGAAGAAGACTTGTAAATGTTAACGTGTTCGAGAATTTGCTTGTTTGGCAATTCGCGATAAGTTACATTTCCGTTTTCGTCGAAGGTTCGCAGAAAACCTTGAGGGTCTAGAGATACGCAATCTGCATGTGCCTTGAGTTTCTCTACAACTTCGTTTTTGATTTCATCCGCTATTGGCGCTATGTGGATTGCCTTTGCCTTTAAGGAGTTTGGTATATCGTCAATGGTTATTGGTGGGGCTTTGGTTGCAAGGCGCAGACTCCTACTTAATAGGTCTGGGCTGTACTTCAATTCAAAACGTGTGGTAAGGGCGTCTTCAATTTTTAATATGCCAGAAAGGTTTATGCCCTCTTGTCCAAGCCACCACATGTAGGCTTCTGGAAAGTCGCTGCCAACCTTAGATATGACGGAAACGTTTGCGCCTAAGCGTTGGGCTGAAAGCGCCACGTAAGCCACCGAACCGCCAAGAACGACGTGTGGCCTTTGGCTTGA
This sequence comes from Bathyarchaeia archaeon, assembly GCA_038883655.1. Taxonomy (GTDB): domain Archaea; phylum Thermoproteota; class Bathyarchaeia; order Bathyarchaeales; family Bathycorpusculaceae; genus JAVZLQ01. Next base: position 67,099 of record JAVZLQ010000001.1, on the reverse strand, counting down.
TGGAAGAAGAATGGAATCTATTGAGAAATGTCCAACTGCTGCTATGTCAGTCAACGCTAGCGGATTGCCCCCAAATGAACTAATATACGAATAAGACGAAAAATATAACTTTAATTTGTGAATGCGTGCAAGAAGGGTTAGATTTTTGATTGAAGTAGGAGAATTGCCTTCGCCAGATCGCCTCCGCACTCTTCAAGGGCTTTTCTTGCTTCTTCAAGGCTTTTTCCAGTCTGGTCTGCCACTAATCGCACGTCCTCGTCTGGAATCGTCAATTTACGTTCAAGCGCCTTTTCTGTTACTTTTCCGCCGGTTATCTGGAAAATTTTTTGTCCTTGCATGTCAAGTATGGCTACTTCTGGTTCTTGAATTGTTATTTCTTTGTCGCTTGTTTTGATTATTACTTGTTCAACGTCTGGGATTGCGTCCATGCTTAAGCCCATGCGTTGCATCATGCGCCTCGCTTCTCTGGGACTTATGCGCCTATGCATAACCTTTTCTCTCCACCACACTTTACTATTTGATAAGGCGTTCAAATACTTAACTTTCTTCCAAGCATCCACGCCTAACCTTGACAGCCACGCCGCACTTGAAGGCACACATTTCCACACCAGATAATACCGCTTTACCAACAGCCAAAACATTTCCATGCTTATCAACAACGATAACTTCGTCTTTTGGGCGGATGGCGTCATCAGCCTCAACAACATGCGCGGCAAAAACGTCTCCGCCCTCAGCAACAAACTTTGCAACATCATCGCGAACAACAACCATGCATCTTGCTTGACAATTGCTTTTGACAATCCTTTTTGCGCCAGTAATACTTAAGGAAAACAGTCCATCAATTGGGCGTAGGGTTGCAAGCCTTTTGCCCTCTAAGTAGACGTAACGGATTCTGCCAGTGCGCTTGGAATAGGCGATTTCCACGTTTTCTGGAAAAAGTTTTGCGCCCACACCCTTTCCAAACTGGTAGTCTGCCACGCTTCTAATCCTTTTAAGGTCTTCTTCTTCCAAGGTTTATGCACCCCAAACCGCCATTACAATTCGACAACTATAAACACTAGCAGTAAAATAAAAACAGTAGGTGTGTGAACGCGTGCGGTGCGAAGTCTGCGGACGCAAAATCTACGGCAAACCATGCAACGTCATGATCGAAGGAGCAAAACTGACAGTGTGCAACGAATGCGCAAAACATGGAAAGCCAATTTTGGAAGAAAAACCGAAAACGCCCATGCAAATACCCATACTAACAAAGCCTAAAACACCCCTAACGCCAAGGCTACAGCAACAAAAGAGGCACCAAGAAATAAAGTTAGCCTCATTCGAGCTTATCGAAGATTTTAACGTGAAAATTAAGCAGGCGAGAGAAAAACTTGGGTTGTCCCACGAGGATTTGGGCAAAAGATTAAACGAGAAAGTTTCTGTCTTGAGGAAAATTGAAACGGGCAAGATGACGCCGGACGACATTCTCGCAAGGAAGTTGGAACACGAGTTGAAAATTAGGTTGCTTGTTCCGGTCGCTGAAGAAACTGCTTCTCAAGCAAAAATTCCGAAACTGGAAAAGCGTGAACTAACATTGGGCGACATTATCCAACTTGGGAAAAAAGAGAAAAGCTCGGAAAAGGGGGAAACCGCCGAACGAAAGCAATCATAGTTCAACGCAGACGCCCCACGGAACCATCAAGCCTAGAAGAACTCAAAAGCCTAGCAGAGTCAGCAGGATACACCGTAGTCGGCAAGATCGAGCAAATTAGGGAACCAGACTCACGTTATCAAATAGGCGCTGGAAAAGTTAAGGAGCTCGCCGAACTCGTAAAAGAAACTGGCGCCCAAAAAATAATTTTTGATAATCCACTAAAACCAGTGCAAGCATACAACCTTGCAAAGTCCACTGGCGTCGAAGCTATAGATAGGTTTCAACTAATACTCGAAATTTTCACGAGAAGAGCTACAACAACAGAAGCAAAACTACAAATTCAACTGGCAAAACTCCAATACGAACTCGCACATGCAAAAGAGAGGGTGCGACTCGCAAAGATGGGAGAGCAACCAGGCTTCATGGGGCTTGGAGCCTACGAAGTTGACGTTTACTACGAAGCTGTTAAAAGACAAGTTCACGCTATAAGGCGGAAGCTTAAGAAGATTCGTGGGAAGAGGCAGTTGCACCGTGAAAGAAGGGCAGAACTTGGCTTTTCGTCAATTTCTTTGGCTGGATACACAAACGCTGGAAAAAGCTCACTTTTCAATGCCCTAACGGAAGAGGAGGTGCCGGTTGATACCACGCTCTTTACGACGCTCTCCACAACAACGCGGCTCGTGAAAATCGCGAGAAAAAAATTCTTGTTAACGGACACTGTTGGTTTTATAGACCGCTTGCCACTGACGCTTATCGAGGCTTTCCACTCAACCCTTGAAGAAACCATTTATGCAGACTTAATACTGCTCGTCGTTGATGTAAGCGAGCCGGTAAGCACTGTTGAAAAGAAGCTTAACGTGTGCCTAGAAACAATAGAACGTATAGGAGCGTCAGGAATCCCCATAATCACTGCCTTGAACAAAATAGACCTTCTACGAGAAGAAGAAATTAGCTTGAGGCTGGAGGCGATAAAGGATGAGGCGCCAAATCCTATACCAACATCGGCACTGCGTGGAACAAACATTGAACTGTTGAAAGAAGCTATTAGCAAGCAATTGCAGAACTATGTTAAAATGTCGTTCACAATACCATTAACAAACGAGACAATGCAGTTCATATCATGGCTTTTCCAAAGGGCAGATGTGCAACACGTAGAATATAGGGGCGACTCAGCTAACATAATTTTTGAGGCGAACCCAAGCTTCGCAGAAAAAGTTAAAAATCACGTGGAAAACTTATGGAAAAATCGAAATCCACCAGTGAAGATGCAATGCCAAAAATTTTTGTTTTAAGATGGGGACATAGGCCACGAAGAGACGCAAGACTAACAACCCACGTGGCGCTAACAGCCCGAGCACTAGGCGCCGACGGCTTCATACTAGCAGACATAAAAGACCAAAAAATCGCCAGAACAGTTAAAAAAATTGTGGAAAACTGGGGTGGACCATTCCACTTTGAAATGGGAAATCCGTGGCGAAAAGCTGTTGAAGAATGGAGGGCTAAAGGCGGAATAGTCGTGCACTTGACAGCCTACGGCGAAAACATCCAAACAAGCGACGTGCTGCAACGGATCAAAAACTCTGGAAAAGATATCTTGATAATCGTTGGAAGTCAAAAGGTTCCAAGGGAATTCTTTTCCGAAAAAGTTTCAGATTTCAACGTTGCCATCGGGAGTCAACCGCACTCTGAATGCGCCAGCCTAGCCGTCTTCCTCGACAGACTGCTTGAAGGTAAAGCCTTGGCTAAAAATTTTGAAGACGCTAAGATACGGATAATTCCTCAGAAACGCGGGAAAAGAGTTGTGAAGGGCAACATAAAATCTGACTCTGATCAGTAAAGAAATTTAAATTAAAGCCTCACAATATTATTGTTAGAAGAGAGGCAACTGTTCAACAATTAAGCGGGAGTGATTATTACGTCAGCAATAAACGATGCCACACTAATGAAAGTTGCACAAGCGCTGGGCGAAGAAGAAGCGGTGAAACTAATCGAAATATTAAAGGACTGTGATGAAATAACAGACGACGAAATAGCCAACAAAACGGGAATAAGACTAAACACGGTGCGCAAAATACTCTACAAGCTTTATGACCATTCACTTGTAAGCCTAAGAAGAACACGCGACCCGAAAACTGGATGGTTCATATTCCACTGGAAACTCCAACCAAATCAACTTGAAGGCTTCATACTAAGTCAAAAACGCCGCGTGTTGGAAAAATTGAACATAAGGCTGGAGTACGAGAAAAACCATGACTTCTACTATTGTTCAACAGTGGGTTGTAGAAGGATACCGTTCGAAGAGGCTGTTGAGCTTGTTTTCCGCTGTCCAACATGTGGAAAACCGCTGATGTATTATGACAACGATAAGATAGTTAACGCCTTAACGAGGAAAGTTGAGCAGTTAAGGAAGGAGCTTGGTGAGTGAAAAGCTCCCTTCAAGGGAAGAGGCAACACAACTTCTCATACAAGCTGGATGCTCAAAAAATGTTATAAAACATTGTGAAGCCGTGGCTGAACTAGCCTTGGAAATCGCAAAAACATGCAAAGAAAGAGGGTTGGAAGTCGACCTTCAACTTGTTGAAATCGGCGCTTTGCTTCATGACATTGGAAGGGCAAAAACCCACAGCGTCCACCACGCAGTCATAGGTGCAGAAATCGCAAAGGCAATGTCTTTACCAGAACCAATATTAGCGATAATTAAGAGACACGTGGGCGGTGGAATAACGCCGAAAGAAGCGAAAAAACTGGGATGGCCAAAGGACATTTACGTTCCAAAAACCCTTGAAGAAAAAATTGTTGCCTACAGCGACAAATTAATTGAGGGAGCCCAAAGAGTGCCCATAGAAAAGGCCATAGAGAGTTTTTCAAAAAAGTTGCCTAAAGCGGCGGTTATGCGCGTACTGAAGTTGCATGAAGAAATGATGCGTTTAATAGGCGACTGCAAGTGCACACAACCCTAGCCATAAAAACCTACAACGAGAATCAACTTGAAGTTGTCGAAGCATTCCTAAAACTAAAACTCAAGGGGTTAAAGGTTAAAACCCAAGTTTGTGGAACACTGAATAACTGGGTTCAGGTATCTATCTCTGGCGAAGATGAAAAAATAGCGTTACGCTACATAAGTGAGGAAGTTGGCTTATGCCCAAACACCATTGAAGAAATCAGAAAGTTTTCGACGCTGAAAGGGTATATAACGGCAATAAACAAAGACCAAATAATAATTGACATAGGAGTTTCTTCTCCACAAAAGGTGGAAGCAGAACTAACACTTCAGCATCTGCAAGCGCAGTTGGCTGATGGAAGAAAACTGGCGCTTGCGAAATTGGCTGAATTGTATGGTTTTCGCGAGAACATACCATTAACAGTTAAAGCCCTAAACATGAACAAAGAAGAAGGCATCGTGGAAACAACGTTTTCGGAGGCTCAACTAAGGATTTATAAGGGTTGGATGAAATCGCTTCTTGACAGGCTAATAGTTCTTGGGGCAACACGCGAAAAAGTGATGTCCGTTTTGAGGGTTAAGCGATGCTTACGAGACGTGGTGGATGTTGAATCCTTGGGGCTTTTTGAAAACGCTATGGTGTGTAAGCTTGGAACGGATGCTGCTGGGCTGATTCCAAAAATTGGCAGAGAACTTTCAAATGCCGCAATCACGGTCTTTAGTCCGAGGAGAATTCTGGAATTTTTTGGAGAAAATATGCTTCTGGAAAAATGGGTATAAAACAGTTTAACTTTGAAATCCCATTAGAAGTTCGTGAATGGCTTTTCCAATGATTTCGCCGTTATAGCCGCCTTCCAAAACAAAGAACGTAGGCTTCATTAAAGATTTAATCAGTTTGCCGATTTCTCTGTAAGCCTTTTCGGTTAAGCCGAGCGAAGCAAGGTCTCCAGCGTAAGTGTCAAACCCAGCCGAAACCGCAACCACCTCAAACTTGCTCGCATCAACTTTTCTGATGGCTCCAGCCAAAGTTTCCAAATAAACCTTTTCTCCGCAATCAGCTTGCAAAGGAAAGTTTAGGCAGTTACCCTCGGAAAAACTTCCAGTGCCGGGATAATGCGGATATCTATGCAAGGAGATGTACACAACACTTTCGTCTCCCATGAAGATTTCTTGCGTCCCATTTCCATGATGCCCATCAATATCTAGGATCAAAGTCGGCTTGTCCAGGTACTTGACCGCTATGGCTATGTTGTTTAGGTAGCAGAATCCCCTTGTGTAGGCGCCTAACGCCCTTCCGCTCTTTCCAGCATGATGCCCAGGCGGTCTCATAAGCGAAAATCCATTTACTTTTGCTGCCAGCATGGCTCCGCCAGCCGCTAGTCTTGCATATTCATAGATGTTTTCGTAGGCTGGTGTGTCCACGTCTTCGATGAAACCCTTTTTCAAGTTCCAGACATATTCGATATCATGAACTTTAAGTATGTCCTCTTCGGATGCTGGCTCTGGCTCAAGGAACTTGTAGCCTTTTGCTTTTAGGATTTCGTAGGCTTTTCTAACCCTTTCTGGACTTTCGATGTGCCAAGACCCGTAGCCCAAGCACTTCTCTGAAAAGATTATTTTTGTTTCCATTTACTCGCCTATTTTGTTGTGCTGTTGCAAATTAAAATATAACTTCAACCCTAAAAGGTTTAAGAAAAGCTCTATAACAAATGGAGAAAGCATCAATGATTTCGGAAAGCCCATTCGCAGATTTCCGCACGGAATGCAAAGAGATTTTAGAAGAAGCCTTAAAGAAACGTTTTCCCGAGGTTGAAAAGCCAGTTTTAACGTTGGAAAAGCCGCCAAACATAGAGTTCGGACAGCTAGCATCATCGCTTTGTTTTGAACTTGCAAAGAAAATCGGCGTGAAACCAGTCGAATTAGCTGAATGTTTAATTGAGGCTATGGATAAGACGCGGTTTTCTCTTGTAGACCACGTTTCCCAAGCGGGCGGAGGCTACATAAACTTTCACGTGAATTTTGCGAAACTTTCAAGTTTAACTATTGAATCGGCTAGGCAGTTTGACGCTGATTATGGCTTTGTTAAGGCTGAAAGACCATTGAAGATTATTGTTGAGCACACAAGCGTGAATCCGCTTCACCCGATACATATTGGACAAGCCAGAAACCCGATGCTTGGCGATGCCATTGCACGGATTCTGAAGGCTAGGGGACACGCTGTTTTCCGCCATTACTATATCGATGATGTTGGAAGGCAAAGCGCAGTAATCGCCTATGGATATAAGAAGTTGGGCAAGCCTAAACCAGAGGGCAAGCCAGATCATTTCATCGGCAAAATCTATACCATAACCAGCTGCATAATCGAAATAAACCGTTTAAAAAGGGAGCTTGAGCGCGCAAAGGCTGTTTCAGCAGTGGATGAAATTGCAAAGATAAATAGGGAACTTGACGATTGGATGTCCGTGGCCGTGGAGCTTAAAGAAAAGTTTCCAGAATTATTCGAAAAGCTTCTTGATAGAATAGGCGAGGACAAAGACCCAGAAAGCGAAGTTGCAACACTTAATCAAGCTTATGAAGTGGGAGAGAAGTGGGCTAAAGAGCTCGTAAGGGAAGTCAGCGAGCTATGCCTTCAAGGCTTCAAGGAAACTTTAAGCCGCGCAGACGTTTCTTATGATTCTTGGGATTGGGAAAGCGACTTCGTCTGGAGCAACAGAGTATCCGAAGTCCTGCAAAGACTGAAAGCAACACCATACGTTTACAGAGTTGGCGCGGTCTTGGAGTTCAACGCGGAAAAGGTTGTCCGGGACTTTAACTTGAAAAAGAAACTTGGATTAAGAGAAGACTATGAAGTTCCGCCTTTAACTCTTGTTCGCGCTGATGGAACAACGTTGTACACGACGAGGGATATGGCTTACACCCTATGGAAGTTTGAAAGGGCTGAAAAGTGCATTAATGTTATAGGCATGGAGCAAAGCCTAGCGCAACTGCAATTAAAGATTGCGCTTTACGCTTTGGGATATGGCAAACAAGCAGACAACCTCGTGCATTTCGCCTATAACCTTGTTTCTCTTCCAGGGTATAGGATGGCAAGTCGTAGGGGGCGTTACATAACATTTGACGAGGTTATGGACGAGGCTGTTGAAAGGGCTTACGCAGAGGTTTCCAAGCGTTCACCTCAGCTCTCTGAAGTGGAGAAGAGGGAGATTGCCAATTCCGTTGGCATAGGCGCTGTTCGTTACGCATTAGCAAGTGTTGATCCTTCAAAGCCTGTGGTGTTCACGTGGGATAAGGTGCTGAATTTCGAGAGGAACAGCGCGCCTTATCTTCAGTACACGCACGCGAGGGCTTGCAGCATACTGCGCAAAGCCGCAAAAAAGCCAGAAAATCCATCATATGATTTGCTGAAGGAAAAGATTGAACGCGAGATAGTTTTGGATTTAGCAAGCTTCCCGGAAACATTCGCGGAAGCAGTAGACCTTCTTAAGCCCAGTATGATTGCAGATTTTGCGAATGCTTTAGCCGACAAGTTTAACACATTTTACAATGCTTTGCCAGTGATAAAGGCTGAACCTCAAGGGCTTAGCGATGCAAGACTGGCGCTGGTTGATGCCATTCGAATAGTCTTAAGAAACGCCTTAAACCTTATTGGAATAACAGCGCTTGAGCGCATGTAATTCAGTTCAATAAGCCTTTAAGTCTCTTATCATTAATTTAGAGCGGTATTGTGTTTAAAGTTAAATCCTTAATTATCTACGTACTTGATGACACCAGAGTTCCCCCACGCTTCTATGTGGTGCCCGTAACCTTTCCAACAACCGTAATACTTGCAAGATTGATAAAACGAAAGTCGGCATCATAAACTTGCTAAAACCTATGGCGCGCCTTTAATTATTGTGGTTGCAGTACTTGTTCCAATGCGGTTGGCTCCAGCCTCAATCATTGCAACAGCGTCAGCGTAGGTTCTAATGCCACCAGCTGCTTTAACGCCGATCTCTTTTCCAACAACTTGCCGCATTAACCTTACGTCTTCAACAGTTGCGCCTTTGCCAAACAACCCCGTAGAAGTTTTAACGAAGTTCGCTCCGGCTTCCTTAACGATTTTGCACGCAATAATCTTCTCCTCATCGGTCAAGCTTGGCGTTTCGATAATAGCCTTGACAACGACTTCTTTAGCGACACGCTTCACATCCACAACAGCCTTCACATCTTGCTTAACAAGCTCGTAGTCGCCAGATTTCAGCGCACCAAGGTTTATGACCATGTCCAGTTCTTGTGCGCCATCCTCAACAGCCTTAAGCGCCTCCAAAGCCTTTATTTCGGGCAACGAGGCGCCAAACGGAAAACCAACAGTTGAGCATACTTTCACGTTAGTGCCTTCAAGGATTTTCGCGGCAAACTTCACGTAGCACGGATTTACAACTACACATCCAAAACCATATTTGACAGCGTCCGCGCATAGCCGTTCAATTTCCTTTTTTGTGGCTGTAGCCTTAACATTTGTGGAATCAATAATCTTCGCCAATTCGCTTCTCGAAAACCGCAATTTTATACTCGCCTCGCTTACATTCCCTCAAAGTAGGCTTTTAGCCTTTCTGCAAAAATTTCGGGTTCCTCCACAGCTTCGCCGTCCCACAACAAGTACGGAAGCGCCCAAGCATCCGTGAAACACGTTTGCTGTATGCCAGTTCTGCTGATAATCCTCATGTTAACGTCGAAATAATCCAAATGCGCATTCACTGGTCCAGAGAGCAGTATAGCGTTGAAGCTGACGTATCCCTCTTTATGGTAAAAGCTTAACACTTTTGCCATTCCTTCGGCGATTCCACGCCAGTCCTCTTCTTCAAGTTCTAGGATGTGGGATTTGCCCCTAACAATTGCTTGAACTTCATTTAATCCTCTAAGAGGAGCGAAGGGGACAAGCCACTCCACGCTACGTGCTCTGAAAATATGCCTTTCGCTTTTCTCTTCTGTCGAAACAAGGTCTGCCCAAAAACTTGAATTATGCTTTTGGCGGTACTCCATACTTTTTTCTAGCATAAGCTGCACAAGATAGAATGGTCTGTCCCTTGCCAAGACTTGCATGTGTGGATGAAAAATCGATGAGCCGGCTGGTGGCAAATAGTTGAAGATTAATGTTGGAAAGATTATTGATGGCTCCTTTTCCTTAAGCCTTCTTAAGTACGCACATGCACCTTTAAAGCCATCAAAAAGCATTTTTGGCGTGAACTCGCTAAGCTGCAGGTAATGCTCCTTCGACAAGACAACGAGGATGCTTCTTTCCGCATGCCCAAGAAGATTTGGAATGGCAACTGAATTGCCAACGAAGATTCTTCCTTTTTTCAGAAAATCTGGAGGAAACATCGGCGTCTTTGACTTCACGTTTTCTGGGCAGAAGGGGCAGTTTGCCCTAGTCTTTTCTGCAAGAGCCTTGAGCTGTTCTTTGTCTGATATTAGAAATCTGCTAATGTAGTTTAGCATTCCCTTGATGACGGTGGTGTTTCGCCCAGTAAGCGGGTCAGCCCTATACTCAAATGTTAACGTGTCTTCTTCAAAATTTTTCAAAGGATTCAAAATTCTCGCATGCTTAACAGCCTTCTCAAACTTTAGCATGGCAACCCATCACACTCTAGTTTTAGACATACAAGTTAATTCTTTTCGCCTCAATGGCTATTTGAGGTATGTCAAATTTTGGAGGTTTTCAACCGCTAAATTCAGACCCCCTCCCTAGTTTTCAGTATTACCAAAACGCACTTTTATTCCAGAAATTTATTATACTGGCTCATTAACCCTAAAAAGAAGGCGATCAAAATGGCAAACGCGTACTTTAAAAGAAAAGTTGAAGCCATAGAGGTTAAGGAAAAGAGCATATCCCAACTCCTGGCTGAAATGGCAAAAACAGCCTATCAAGGTAGAAAACTTGGCGAGGCGGTTGAAGTTTGGGAAGCCATGCTGAAGGAGAAGGATTTAACAATAATTATGGGTTTTGCAGGTTCGATGAGTACGGCGGGACAATGGAAGATTGTGAGTTGGCTTATAGAAAACCGCTTCATCGATGTTCTCGTTTCAACAGGCGCAAACGTTTCAGAAGACATCGTCGACGCAATGGGTTTCGGCTATTGGCAAGGCTCACCATTCGTAAACGATGCGGAACTGCTTAAGGCGGACATAAACAGGTATTATGATGTCTATGGGCGAGAGGTAGACTATAGAAAAATGGAAGAGTTGATGACGGAGTTCTTACTAACGTTGAAAACGGACTTTACATATTCTTCCATGGAACTTCTGCACCTGTTCGGCAAGTGGCTCAGCAAAAAGGGAATAAGAAGCATAGCTGCCGTAGCAGCGGAAAACAACGTCCCAATATTTTGTCCAGCAATTTCGGACAGCGCCTACGGTGAAGCATTTTTGATGGCTAAAAACATGGGACATGCCATCCTCATAGACCAGGTTAAGGAGTTCGACCAATTTGTCGGGATAGGTGAAAAAGCAAAGGACATAGGCGTAGTTTACGTCGGCGGTGGAGTCCCAAAAGACTACACGCAGCTAATCGCAATTTCGGTTTCTCCAAAAACCATGGACAAGGGTGTGCCTGGAAGAGAAGGCTACATGCGAAAGTCCATAAAAGAGTATTACTATCCACACAAGTACGCCATACAGATAACTACTGATTCGCCGCAGTGGGGAGGCTTGTCAGGCTGTACGCTGGAAGAAGCCATAAGCTGGGGCAAGATTCACAGTGAAGGAAAACGCGTAACAGTTTACTGCGACGCAACAATTGCGTTGCCACTGATAACGCATGCACTGAACGAAAGGGTGAAAGTAAAACGGAAGGCACCAGACCTTTCATGGCTTTTTAGCGAAATCACTTAACCCTTCAATCTTGTTAGTAGTGCACTTACCATTATTGGCAATATTATAGAGGCATCGCCCTCAACCATTATGCGACTAGCCCACCTGTTTATTTTGCCCCACGAAACTGCCTCTCTTGGCTTTGCGCCAGAAAGGCTTCCATCCCATTCCACTGCCGTGCTAACATAAACAGCATAGTTCAGTCCTTCTCTGAACTGGTTCCACCACAGCGTGTGGTGCTTCGATATGCCCCCGCCAACTATTAGGGCGCCAGTTTTATTCGCCGTGAAAACAATGTCGCTTAACTCTCCAGAATCCTTTAATAGGTTAATTCTGAAGTCGCGGTGTTCCTGCGAGAAAAGCCACAGTTGGTAGCCCACAGCCCCATCGGTTATTCCAGGCACATAGACTGGTATGTTGTTTTTGGCTGCCCAGTAGAGAATTGACGTTTCATTGCATACACGCTTCCCAATTTCGCTGCACAACTGCCTCGTCGAAACTTCTTTTATGTCTTCCCGCCACAAAGCCTCAAGAAGCATCTGCATTTTCTCTTCGATTATGGCGCCGTAACTCTCATTCGGAACCAGAACGTTGCCTAAACGGTTTACCCCACCCTCGCGAAGTTTAGCGTCATCCATCAAAAATGAGCCTCTATAATAGTTTTTCCAGCACCTTGCAATGTCATGGTCAAGGGTTCCACAAGTCGTTATCACGACATCAACAAGTTTTCTCTGCACAAGCTCCTTCAAGACCCCGCGCGTTCCAGTTGCCACGATGTTTCCAGTAAAGGAGAGAAATTTTACGCAGTTTTTCTCCCGTACCATTTTCTCGAGGATTCGCACAGCCACTGCCAACTTACCTGCAGTAAAGCCCCATGCACGCTCCATCTGCGAAACAAGCTCGTCAACAGACATTTTCTCGGAAAGGCGGTAATCTTCAACAGTTTCTTTAAGCATGTTTTAATCCTCCAATGGTCGATGCGTAGAATTTGTTGTCAAAGGATAAATAAATTGGCTTTTCCGCGGCTCTAGTTGGTTAGGAAGGCGATTATTTTGCTGTAAATGTCCTTGTTTCGTAGGTCTTCGTAACCAGCGTAGATGCTTGGATTATCGTTTACTTCAACCACAACGAAGTTGCCGTTAAACTCTTTGATGTCAACTCCGTAAAGGCCATTGCCGATTGGGGCGCATGCCTTTAAAGCTGTTTCCTTAAGTTTTTCTGGCGCGTTTTCCCTCTTAAGGGAAACAGTTCTTCCCCAAACAAAGGTTGGCTTGCCCCTCCGCTTTACGCCGTGCTTCCACCTGCCCTTCGGAACCATGTACTTGCAAACATATAAGACCTCATTGTTTAGGACGCCCACACGCCAGTCAAAGGCTGTTGGCATGAACCTCTGAACAACCAAAATGTCTGAGCGCCTAAAGAAGCGTTTGGCTACTTCTCTAAAACTTGTTTCGCAAGCGACTTTTTCCACGTATCGCGAGAAGCTTGTGTATGGCGCTTTTAAAACGACTGGTCTTCCGAAGGTGTTGAAGATTTCTAGAATCTTTTTATGGTGAAATTCATCTTTGTTCAAGAAAATCGTTGGAATATGCGGAACATCATGTTTCTTGAAGAGTTCATACAAGTGAACTTTGTTTCCGCACACCTGTATCGATTTAGGGTCATCGACAACTCTTAGGCCGAGTTCCCAAGCTGTTTTTGAAACAACATAAGCCGTGTAAAGCGGGTCTGTTGTCGCCCTAATAAAAACGGCATCATACTTTGGAAGCTCCACAAGATTTTCCCTAAAAACAAAGTTAAACCTATGACCCATGCTCTCGGCTGTTATTTTAAAGTTTTGGAGAGCGCCAACTTCTCTTGGGTCGGTGAAGTTGTATTTTTCAACAAAGCAGGCTATATTACCCAACTAGGTGTTCACCAACTTCAAGAAGGCAAGAGACTTCGCTACGCAGAAGTTGCAAGTCCAACTGCGTAAGTTCATCCTTGCGTATTTGCTGAAGACCGCACAAGAAGGCTTTTTCTCCGACAAGTTGAACGTGAAGCTTACAAAGTGGAATCCGAAAGAGGTGGTACACTTCTTCTGCGATTTTCTGCGCTGGTTCTTTCACCTCACACTTTCCAAAAATGGACTTGAAAGAGGCTATTTCGCCAATAAGGGGTTGCGCGCAAACAGCAAATTTGTAGTTCATGCCCAAACTTCTAACAGCTTTATAGAGGGCATTCCTGTTCTTCGCAGTCCTAAAACCTTCAAAAGAGAACGGGTTCACTGCAAAAACGACCATTGGAAAGTTAAAGTTTGACATTATCTGCTTAACCGAGTCCGTGACCACAAATGGCATCGTCGGAATTCCAGCCTTTGAAGCACGCAACAGTAGTATAGGCGTCCTGTAAGCGTCAACTATGTTTTCTGTTGATGGTATCACTGGATTTCCTAGAACCTCAGCGTGCAAAGAAACGTAGTATCCGGTCTTCAAATAGCGATAGTCATTGTTAATGTTGAGAGTAAAATCTTTAATCGAAGATTCGAGAAAGGCTGATGGTTTCATTATCGGCGTTTCTAAAGCTAGGTCGATGTTTGAGACGACCAACACCCATGTAACACCAGATGATTAAAACCTCGGTATTGCATCAGTAATATTTAAAATTAACTACGCATTTAGCAGTTGCGCTTTTATATACGCACATTAAAACAAGAATATTAGGGCAGGAAGAGGGGCAACCACGTACAAAACCCTAGAGGTTTTAGGTCCGGAACACGAATACTCCATTGTTAACGAAACATTGAAAGCCATGCCAATCGTCGACAAGATTATAAAGGATTTCAAAGGGCGTATCGTAAACTTCGTTGAACAGTCCAGCTTCACTTTTGGGAAGGAAATGCAAATGCATGTTTTGGAGCTTAAGCCAAACCAGCCCTTCGAATCGCCGATAGAATTTGAAGAAACGATGCAGAATGCCGTTCTAACATTAACAGAATTTCTTGAAAACAAATACAAGGCAAACCTTCTAGGAACAGGGATGCATCCAACGCTTAGGCTTGATGAAACTGGAGTTTGGCCACACCGTCACAGAAAAATTTATCATTTTTACGGCAAAGTCTTCAACCTAAAACAGCACGGCTGGCTTAACATCCAAAGTTTCCAGCTTAATCTTCCATACACAAAGGAAAAAGACGCTATACAAGCGCATAATGCACTGGCGGAAATATGCGCTTACCTCCCAGCGGTTTCCGCCTCATCCCCAATATATGAAGGAAAGCTTGGAGAATTCATTGACAACCGCTTACACTTTTACATGCTCAACCAGAAAGAAGTGCCAACAGTCACAGGCGACGTCATCCCAGAATACGTTACATCATTTAAACAGTATAAAACGGAGATTATAGGACGCTATTCAAACGATCTGATTAGGGCTGGTGTGGTCGATTGCTTACCCTACAAGGACTGGGTCAACTCCAGAGGAGCGATTTTCCGATTTGACAGAAAAGCCATCGAAATTCGCGTCATGGACGAGCAGGAATGCATCAAATCCGACGTCGCCCTGAGCTGCTTCATAAGAGCTGCCCTCAAAGGAATAATTAGAGAGAATGGCACCCTCGTGCCGCGAGAAACCCTAGTGAAAGATTTTAACTCCATAGTGCGAGACGGCTTAAACGCGAAGGTCACACATCCCTTTGGACAGACAGCCCGCCAAGTTTGCAAACGTCTTCTAAAAATTGCTTGGGAAAACGCTTCGGAAGAAGAACGCGGGTATCTTCCAATATTGGAGAAAAGAACCGAACAAGGAAACCTATCCGAAATCATTAGGGACCATATTCTGCGAAGGGCACAGAAAACCAACTTAAAAGAAGCTATAGTAGGCGTTTACTCGAAACTCATAAAAAGCCTCATAAACAATGAACCATACTTCTAACGGAAAAGGAGCGCATAGAAGTGGCTGAAAAGCCGAGACAAAATGATTTCTTCAACGTTTGCGGCAAATGCAAAATCAGCTGCTGTCAAAACGCGAGACCACCAATAACAAATGAGCGAAGAGAAAGAATAGAGGAATTCTTAAAAAGGCAAGGGCTTTCCGCTGAAAACCTGTTTGAACAAAAAGTCTACACTTTCCCGAAGGAAGACGCTGAAGGTTACTGCATCTTCTATGACAAAAAAACAAGGCGATGCAAAATCCATCCAATAAAGCCAGAAACATGCGTTGCAGGACCAATAACATTTGACATAAACGCAAAAACTGGGATGGTGGAATGGTATTTGAAGATGGAGAAAATCTGCCCACTTGCTGGCGCCATGTACAAAAATAAGGAAGTCCTCGAAAAGCATCTGGAATCAGCAAAAAGAGAAATACGCCGGCTCCTGCGCGAATTGGACGCTGACGCCTTGAAGGCTATTTTGAAAATTGAGGAACCAGAAACATTCAAGATATGCGAAGAAAAAGCTGAAAAGGAAATTTTACATAAGCTGGCAAGCGTTTAACATCGTTGATGCTGTCACTCAACTTCAACTTTATTTCCCATATAGTTTTGTTTAAACACCCCATAGTACGTAATCATTTTTAATAGAGGCATGAGATAGTTTTGTATGGTGTAAAACTTTGGCAGAATACTTTGAAGAGTTATATGTGGGAACATGTTGTAAATGGGGACTCAAACCTGACTTTATCTTGGTGCACTTCCTTGAACTTTTTCCAAAAGGTCCGGTTTTGGATTTAGGGATGGGTGAAGGCAGGAACGCCCTTTTTCTTGCTGAAAAAGGATTCGAAGTGGAAGGCGTCGACGTGTCTAAAACCGCCATCGCCAGGGCCATTCGCCTTGCTAAGGAGAGAAAATTGGATATAAATGCACATGTCAGCGATTTAAGAGACTTCAAAATAGCCAAGCAAAAATACTCGCTAATAATAGCTGCCGGCGCATCCCTTAACTTTTTAAAAAAGAGTGAAATTGAAGACGTTGCAGAGAGAATTAAAGGCGGGCTCAAAAATGGTGGCTTTGTTTTTGTCTCTGTCATATCAACCAACGATTCAGCTTACAAGAGAGCAAGGAAACAACTGGTACCCGTCGAGGAGAATACCTTTTACTCTTCGCGTATAGGCGCCTACATTCACTACTTCACTTATAAAGAAGTCAAGAAATTGTTTTCAGACATGCAAACAATCATTCATTTAAAAGGTTTAGAACTTGATTTTCATGATACGCCCCACTATCACGATATCATCTATTACCTTGGCAAAGTTGAAAACTGAAACACCATTTCCATCTATAAATGATTACAACATAGATTTGTTAATGGCGGGCCCGAGGGGATTTGAACCCCTGTTCTCCGGCTCCGGAGGCTTGCGCACCTTTTGGCTTTTGGTTCGGCGCCTTAATCCATACTGGGCTACGGGCCCTGCTTTCTCAAAATAGAAGATGTGTGTTTGTTTGATTAATGTTGTTATGCCTCAATGAGTTCTTCGTTTATCCACCATGCCTTTTTCTTGCCCATTCTTTCTCCCGGATAATATTCGATTACGGGTTTTCCGATATACTTCTTCGATAGTTTTTCTATTCTTTTTAACCTGTTTAGGATGAGCCACCTGTTTGTTTTTAGATAGTCTGCCAGTTCAGGCGTTGTTGCACCTTTATAGTGCATTAAGTAATCTACGATTTTGTGGTCTGTTTCGTCCATGCAGAAGTTGTGTGGGTTTGTTTTCCCCTTTTCATAAGTTAAAAGCTCCAAATCAGCAAGGTATTTTCTTACTTCTGAGAATTCTTTTTCCATGTGGCTAATTCTTTCTTCAAGTTCTAAGATTTTGTCTGGTTTTGGTGTTTTTTGCAGCTTTTCCATTATCGCATCTCGGATAAAGTCGCTTCTTTCACCTTCTGGAACGCGGATGAGCAGTTCCTTGTAAACTTCTTCTGGAATTTTCACGGAAATTACCCTCAATTTTTCCATGCATGCCCGCCTATGTTAGCGTTTATAATCTTAAGTATTTCATGGTTTCCTCTTTAGGGTTTCTTTCGGAAATTTTTTAAAAGCCACGGCTTAACTCTAAACCGAGGTTGAAGTGATTAAAGAATGCCGAGAAAAACCACAATTTCGCTAATCAAATGTGACGTCGGCTCACTAGCTGGGCATCATGTTGCACCGAAACCCCTTCTGGCCATAGCTGAAAAAAACCTTAAAAGAGCAGCTGAAGAGGAATTAATTAACAGTTGCTACGTTTTCAACGTTGGAGACGACATCCAACTTTTAATGGTCCACGAAAAGGGCGAATCAAACCCCGAAGTTCACAAACTTGCCTTTGAAACCTTTAAAGAAGCAACAAAAAAGGCGTTAGAGCTTAAGCTTTACGGCGCTGGACAAGATCTACTAAAAAATGCTTTCAGCGGAAACATTCGCGGCATGGGACCAGGTGTCGCAGAAATGGAAATCGAGGAAAGAGGTTCAGACCCAATAGTTGTTTTTGCAGCAGACAAAACCTCTGCTGGCTCGTTTAACTATCCGCTTTTCAGGATTTTTGCGGATCCAATGAACACGGCTGGGCTTGTTATTGACCCAAACATGGCTGGAGGCTTTAGGTTTGAGGTTATAGACACGGCGGAAAACAAGAGAGTTGTTCTCAAATGTCCAGAGGAGATGTATGAGTTGTTGGCTTTGATTGGCACCGTCCAGCGCTACATGATCTCACGTGTTTGGAGGGCGAGAGACAACCTAATATGCGCTGTTGGCAGTGTAACCAAACTTTCACAGATTGCTGGAAAATATGTTGGAAAAGATGATCCAGTAATGATTGTACGCGCACAGCATGGACTTCCAGCCGTCGGAGAAATCCTAGCGCCTTTTTTGCACAGTTACCTTGTTGAAGGGTGGATGCGTGGAAGCCATTGGGGACCAATAATGCCAGTAAGCCTAAAAGATGCAAAATGCACGCTTTTTGATGGTCCTCCAAGGATAGTAGCGTTAGGATTTCAGGTTTCAAACGGCAAGATTGCATGCGATGATAACGGCAGACCGATGATTGCCGACTTGTTTGATGACCCAGCCTTTGCTCTGGCAAGGCGCGAGTCTTTGACGTATGCTGCTATGCTTAGGCGTATGGGCGAGTTTGAACCAGCACGTTTGGGACCAGAGGAGATGGAATACACCACTCTACGGCAGATCTTGGATAGGCTTAAGGAACGCTTTAAACCAACCTAGAGATAGGCATCTAAGCAGGTTTCGCCTTTGCTTCGTTTTTCCTTATCTTAGCCAACTCCTCGCACCTGTTCTTGACAATTTCACAAAGCCTCTTACACAAGTCTTCGCCAACGAGTTTCTGCTCCTTGAGCAAGAAAACTTTCCTCGCAAGTTCAATGTCACCCAGTCCCGCAAACCAAGCCTCAAAATCTCCACGGTTCATATGAAATTCAATTGACTCCAAATTAACCTTTAAGAGCTTGTCGCAAAAGTCGATTAGGCTTGCCGCATGAATGTTTAATGGCTTTCCAACGTCAACATAAAAGTGAAAAGACTTTTCAAGTGGTAGATAAACCAAAATTTCAGCAGCCTTCCCATAATCTATCTCTGGAAAGCCAAGGGCTTTACGTCCCTTCTCCGTTAAGAGGTAACTTCCATCATCCGTGGCTTCTAGATAACCCATTCGCGACAGTTGCATCATGTGCATTCGCACTGAACGAGGATCAAGTCCAACCTCTTTTGTTATTTCTGTTACTTTTACTGGTTTTTCTGAAACCCAAACAGTTTCAAGAATCAGTCTTTTAACTGGTGATATACTCATCGTAATCACTTACAGTTCTATTATTATTGTGCTTATAGCCTTTTTCAATTTTCGCATACTATTGGATGCCAGAAAAATGAACGCATTACGAAACAACAGTTCACACAGATGGTTTATTCAAAGATTCAATTTTCCTCGCTAAATCTTGGTCGCTAGTGCCATTTCAATTATCACAATTATAACTAATAGCAAAAGTAAAAACATTTGTCGAAATTCTGATATGGCACCTCTTCCTTGAATGATTATGTGATTCGCATAGTCATAGGTAAAGTATAAATACGTAGTTTTTTCGTCCGAAATTGTCATGTAATCTAACATTACATCATCAGCCAAAATCGTCCACTCATCCTCTCCAGCCCATAATAGACTTTTTGGAATGATCAACCTACAGAAGTTCGTTCCATTTTGGTCGGTTAAATTTAATTCTATGGAAGCATCAAATGGATTGAAATGGAAATCCGCGATGATTGAATTACTGATTATGGCAACATCGTATGCTGTTCCGTCCCAAACACCAGCTTCAAAAATAGTAATTGGTGCCATGAGAGGGTAACGATCCACATTATTCTCATCAACATGTTGTACAGTATCGCCTATTCCGTCGCTTCCCTGCTCATTCTGTTCCATGCCCCATTTCACATCCATGCCCGTATAATTGCTCCAATAGTTTCCGCCTGAAGGGTAGCCATTATCCCAGATGTTTATTGAACTTTCCAAAAAAGCTTGACAAGTTTCACTTATAAAATTGTTATGATACACTTTATTATTTGAAGATTCACGGAACCATATGTTATAGATGTAATTTGATATTATGTTATTTTCACTGATAACGTTGTTGCTTGATGACAGTTTAATCCAAATACCATAATTATTATTCACTATTGTATTTTTGTATATGTAATTGCTTGAAACACCAGATAATCCAATACCATTGCCAACAACGCACGTGTTATTTTTTATGACGTTTTCTCTTATCGTGTTATTGTTGGATTCACCTTTAAGCCAAATACCTGCTCCGTTGTTTGATATCACATTTTTTGATATATCATTATTACTGGACCAAATTGCAAAAATGGCATACCAACTACACAATGTAATGTTGATTTCAGTAATGTTGTTGTTTGATGAGTTACAAAGTCGAATTCCTTCATCAAAATTTTTGATTAACATGTTTCTTATTGTCACATTATCCCTATTAGTTAGGTTTATTCCGCTTCCGCTTCCGTAACCCTGCAACATGTGACCGAAACCATCGATAACTATGTTGTCTCTTTCTACGATTATCGAGCCATGAACATCGTCAATGAATGTGTAAGTTTTATTATCTTGTGTTGTGATGTTTGCATTTAAAGGTACCACACTTCCATCAGCCTTTATGTAGATAATTCCATTTACTTCTGTTTCTTGGGCTTTACATGAGGAAAATGGCACGGTTAGAATAAAAAATGCCATAATAACTAAGATAAACATTAATTTTTTATGCATGATTATCCAATAATTATTTTCCTGTCTTATTTATTATTCATTACGGAAGAGTTTTATGAATTGTAGCAATTAATTTATAGGTTGACGTGTTGGCGTAACACCAGGTGAATAGTGAGTGTTTGAAGCATACTGGTAGCAAGCGCGAGAAACGTAAATAAGGGATGTTTTATTAAGCAATAGCACCGTTTAGTGCTGGAGAAATGGTGAAGGCTATGAAGATGGCTGTGCTCGTCTATGAGTATCCACCAAAAATAGTTGGGGGTTTAGGCACTTACGCTGCGGAAATCACGCGTAAATTCGTCTTAATGGACCACGACGTGACAGTTTTCACAATGAATGATGACGAGGGAAGCCTCCCAACAAGAGAGATTTGGCGAGGAATCGAAATCCACCGTCCACTGCACATTGACATATCTGACTCGCTGCCGGATGTTGTTGCCGAGGACGTGAAAAAGTGGGGTAGAGGAATACAATTATTCTCGAAAATCCTCGTCTACAATTACCTTAGCGCTTCGAAGCTCGTTAATGAGCTAATTAGGAAGGAGAACTTCAAATACGATATCGTGATTGCGCATGACTGGCTTTCGGCGATAAGCGGCATAACAATCAAAAAGGAAGTTGGACTTCCATTCGTTTTTCACGTGCACTCAACAGAGAGGGGACGCACCCTCGGAAATGGGTCAGAAGTCGTAAGCAACATCGAACTGCACGGCGCAAAGGCGGCGGACATGATAATAACTGTTTCTTATGCAATGAAGGATGAGCTTATAAAACTTGGATTCCCACAAGAGAAAATTCAAGTCTGCTATAACGGCGTTGACCCACAGAAGTATAATCCAGAAGCGGTAAACCTTGAACAAGCAAAGAATGTTAGGGAGAAATATAGCATAAAGGAAGACGAGCAGATGATTCTTTTCCTCGGAAGACTTGTCGGAGTTAAGGGTGTTGATAGGCTTGTCATGGCTATGCCGCACGTGCTGCAGAAGATTCCAAAGGCGAAACTTGTCATTGTTGGCGTTGGAGACTTACAAGATTACCTTGTAAACCTCGTCAAAACAATGAGACTTCAAGACTTTGTCAAACTGAATTTTGAATTTATCCCCGAAGAGGAGCGAATCTTGCATTATGCGGCATGCGACGTCGCGGTTTTTCCAAGCCTCTACGAGCCTTTCGGGATAGTGGTGCTTGAAGCAATGAGCATGGAACGTCCAGTTGTTGTCGGGGCGGCGGGCGTAAGCGGAATGCGGGAAGTGGTTATATGCTGCGGCGAAGAGCAATGTGGCTTTCACATAAACCCAAACAGTCCAGCCGACATCGCATGGGGCATAACAAGCGCATTGGAAAGTCCAGAAAAGAAGAAGTGGCTTGGAAAAAACGGCAGGCGCAGGGTTCTTGAAGAATTTACGTGGGATAAGGTGGCTGAAAAAACCATTGCACTTTATGAGCAAGTGTTAAAGCGCTAAAAGCGGCACTCAAATTTTAGGTGAACAGTTGAAAACGAGCCGCACAGAAAAGCGCAAGAAAGTTGCGAGGGAGGCAGCCAGCCTAATCTATTTTGGCGTAGAAAAGGAGTTTAAGCAAGCCAAGGTTAGGGCTGCAGAAGCGTTTGGCGTGAAATTTCTTCCAACAAATATTGAGGTTGCAGTTGAACTGGACAGAATCGCCGATGAGTACGAGGGAAAAGCCAGACAAGAACGTCTAATCAAAATGCGAAGAGAAGCCCTCAGCATAATGAAGCTTTTAGCGAAGTATTATCCAATAGTTGTTGGAAGCGTTTGGCGCGGAACAATTCACCATCAAAGCGATATAGACATAATAGCGTTCCATGACAAACCAGAAGAAGTGCAAGAAACTTTGGAAAAAAGCGGCTTAAAAATTGTTCACGCACAACAAGTAACAGCAGTGGATAAGGAAGAAAAACGTGATTCACTTCACATATTCCTTGAGTCACCAACAAAAGAGGAAATTGAAGTTATTGTGCGTAGCCCCGAAGAACGATTAAGAAAGGAGAGATGTGACATTTACGGCGACATCATAACTGGTTTAGGCATAGAAGAGCTTGAAAAACTGTTAAAAGAGAACCCAATAAAACGTTTTGTTCCTTTTTAGCTAGTTTCAACTGCAGAGATTTAAATACGTGATTTCCCAAATTATGCTTTGAAGACTAGAAAGCTGAAGGTGCACGTTTGGAATTCGATAAAGAAACCTTCAAAAGAATGTTTCCAAACCTAGCAAAGGAAATAGAATCCGGCGAACACAGACTTTCAATAAACTCTGTACGGACGGACACCGAAGTTGGAGAAAAAAGGGCTTCTTCAAAGAAAAACTTCACAAACTACATGCCAGACGTCATCGACTTTATACGCAGATGCGACACCGAAGAACAAGCGGAAGAAATAATTGCTTACATGGAAAAGCGAGGCGAAATAGGAAAGGATTATGCCGCCCAGCTTAGAAGACAGTTAAAGGCGAAAGGCGTAAGAAGCTTTGGACCGAAGAAAGAGGAAAATTATTACCTTAAACATGGCGAGTTATAAACGCTCAAGCACATGCGTCTTAAACTTGTTCTGGCGGAACTTTGTCTGGCGTGTAGCCCGTAAAATGTTTTAAACCATACTTCTGCAAGCGTCTTGTCACGTGTGGGTAGAGGATAAGCTCCTCGATTTCTAGTTCTTCAACCAATTCTGGACTTATACGCATAAGCCTATGCGTTAAGGCTTGAAGATTTTCTTTGGTTGAGAAAGAAGACATAACAGAAGCATGGCAGCTAACGCCGCTTTCCATGAGCAATTGTAAGGCTTTAAGCTGTAGTGTGAAGCCTTCAGGCTTGGCGCCAGTCAACCTCGCAAACTCTTCTTCACAGCAACCTTTCAAAGAAACTCTCACGTGAACAAACTTGTGTTTTGCTAGGCTTTCAGCATAACCCTCGTCATGAGCTATTAGTATGCCGTTTGTTTCAAGAATAAAACGGTAGCCTTTTCCATCTAACGCTTCGAGAAGCCTTAGAAGGTGTGGTTTTCCAATTGTTGGTTCTCCACCGCTTACTCTCAAAAGCTTCAAGCCGCATTTTTTGGCTAAAGCAATCAAACCATCAGCAACTTCACGCGGCGTATAAAACTTTCCCACATCTGCTGGATGAAACATAACCGCGTCTGCAACCCAACAAAACCTACACACTAAACCGCATCCAACACAGTCAGCGGTTACAATTCCGCCATACCACCTTGCTGGTCTAATGCGATAATATTTTCGCTCCAGCCCGTTTGAGCCTAAACGTGTAACTAGCTTTTCGATGGCTAGATGTCTCTGAACCGCATCATAAAGCAAGACTAATTTCTCCGAAACGATTTTGGCGTAAACTCTTATTACCATTTTGCACTTTTCAATAGTCCGTGTGCGCCCCAAACATGAAGCTTAAAGAGGGACAAATTTTAAGTAACATAGAAATTTCAAGAAAATTCGACGTCTGTGCACATAGAGGAATAAGATACAAAGGAAGCATACGCAAAGGAATTCAATACGTGGTTTTGGTTGCAGCTTTTCAAAAGTCTCCCGAAGATTTTAGGTTGAACCCATACGATGATAAAATGACTGGCAACATAATCCTTTACACGGGCGAAGGGCGCTTTGGAAACCAGAAGATGGCTAGAGGAAACCTTGCGTTAAAAAGGCAGGTTGAAGAGAAATATCCGTTATACGTTTTTGAAAAGAAGTCTCCTGGAAGGTATGCTTTTCTCGGACGATACAACGTTTTAAATGTGAGAAAAGACGTTCAAGTGGATGCGAATGGTGAGGAAAGGGAAGTTTTCATTTTTGAACTTTCGAAAGTTCGTGAAAATAGGGTTACAAATGCTGTGGTGAGGGGTAAGTATATACGAAACCTTGGCATGTATTCTAAAAGTAAATAAATAAGCCAATCGAATAATAGGAAGTCAACG
The DNA here is from genome assembly GCA_038883655.1 of Bathyarchaeia archaeon. GTDB lineage: Archaea > Thermoproteota > Bathyarchaeia > Bathyarchaeales > Bathycorpusculaceae > JAVZLQ01. Next base: position 42,495 of record JAVZLQ010000001.1, on the reverse strand, counting down.
GTTAAAATTCGTGGAGGACAAGCTTTGAGAAAAGCCGCAATAGCATTCGCCATCGTGGTCATAATGGTTATTGCCTTACAATTTTCATTTCAAGTTAAAAAAGCGGATGCCCAAAGCAGCTTTAGTATAAGTAAAGTGTATCACACTGTGGGGATAATGCGTAACGGCTACGCTGTAATAAATGATACCATTGAATTTTCTGGGCAACCACCGAACAGTTTTCTCATAGGTTTTCCATATAAGTACGGTGCACACATCCAGAAATGCATAGCCTATAGCGAAACAACAGATTTTCCAGTTACACTCGCTGTGCCCCTAGGTGAACGCGCAGGATTCTACGCTGTTAAAGTGAACCTTTCTGACACGTCTCCACAAAAGTTTACAGTTTTGTTCATCCTTTCGAACATGCTTCTGAATCAATCTGGAACAAAATACGTGTTAGATTTTCCTGCATATCCAAGCTTGACAGAAGAGGTTGAAAACTGTACTGTTAAAATCAGTCTGCCATCTGGAGCGGGAGACATAATCGTCTCAAAAGACGGAGAAATAACCAGCAAAACTGAATTTTCCATAGAAAACTTGCCCGCCTACACATATTCAATAGCGACTGTTACCTTCTCGTTAACCGCATTAGCAAGCGACGAAATTCAACTTTTAGACGTAAAGGAGTTAAAGCGTGAAGTGGTCATAAGCGGGACGAATGAAATCCAATGTTCAGACAACTACTACATAACAAACAGAGCTCCTTCCGACATGAATTACATGATAATTGTTCTCCCGCCAAACGCCTCCAACCCAACAGCCTATGACCAGTTTGGAAGAAGCTTAAGCTCAAGCTGGATTAACCAAACAACTGGGTTATACAAAGTTAATTTTGACTTGCCACTTAGAAGTTACGAATCGGGCAGGTTCAGCGTGAGATATATTTTGCCAAGCCAGGTTTACTTTGCAGCACAAGGCACTTTTAACGCAACTCTGCTGCTGTTCCAGAACTTGAACTACCACGTTGAAAGCGCTTCTCTAACTTTAACATTGCCAGAGGGCGCTAGAATAACAAATCTCGAAAACACATTCATCACAAGTAGAAGTGAAATGTCAAAAAGTGTTTTCCAAGAAACGTTAACAATTAACTTGGACCATGCAAGCTACTTGGAAGGCACCATCCCACCAGTGAAAGTTTTGTATATTGGCTACGAGTATAATCCATTATGGTTGGCATTTCGTCCGACATTGTGGATCTGGGCTTTGGCCCTTGCTGGCTGCGCAGTAACTGTTGTTTGGAGGAGACCGAAAGCTGCTCCAGTTCAAGTCGCGGTAGCCGCGAAACTGCAGCCAGAATACGTTAAATCTTTCGTGCGACTGTATGAGGAAAAGCGTAAGATACGTTTTGAGTTAGACACTTTAGAAACTAGAGTTCGCAAGGGAAAAATTTCAAGGAGACGTTACAAGGTGCAGAAGAGAACGTTTGAGATGAGGCTTAACGCTTTGGATAGAAGCTTAGCGGAGTTTAAAGAGCGGATGCGCAGAGCTGGTGGCTTGTACGCGGATTTGATGCGGCAGCTTGAGATTGCAGAAACGGAAATTAACGAGGCTGAAGCCAACATAAGAAGCATTGAAGCGCGCCATAGCCAAGGAACATTATCGTTAGAAGCGTATAGAAAGCTTTTGGCTGATTACCAGCAGAGGAAAGAGAAAGCTCAAATGTCAATTAATGGAATTCTGCTAAGATTACGTGAAGAAACCCGCTAATTGAACCTAAAGGCTTTTATTCCACCAGTTTTCTCTCAATGAGAATCTAACTGTGAGGGATAAGGAAAATGGTGAAAATAGTTGTTGATAACGATAAGTGTACTGGATGCGGGACATGCGTTGACACATGTCCTGTAGGCGTCTATGAATTAAAAGATGGAAAGTCTGTTCCAGTGAAACCCGAAGAATGCCTTGTTTGCAGAGCATGCGAAGTCCAATGTCCAGAAAGCGCAATCCAAGTCATTGAATAAATCAGCAACTACCCTCTCCTTCATATTATTTTAGGCTGTCATTTTAAATTCCAAAAAGGCCCTTGTGCTTTCTTAACTTCCCTCAAAACTTTTTCACCAAGCCTTTTTGCGCATGCACTTGCAGCAATAGCCACGTCATTTACGGTATAATTTGAACCACTCATTTTTGCAATGGCAAAGGCTGCCAGTTTCCCAATAAACTTTAGGCTGTAACCCCCCTCCAAAACGAAAGAAAGTTTTCCGTGACACAGTTTGGACGATAGTCTAACAATTTCATCGTAAACTTTTCCGTAACAATGGGCGGATAGGGACAGGTTTGCAATTGGGTCTGTGTAATGTCCGTCAAGACCAGCTGAAACAAGAATAAATTGGGGTTTGTACTGGCTTATTATTGGAACAACTATTTCATTAAACGCCTTGAGGTATATTTGGTCATTCGCCCCAAAAGGCAATGGAACATTAACGGTAAAGCCTAATCCTTCGCCTTCCCCAATTTCATCCACAAAGCCAGTTCCCGGAAAACTTCTCGGATCTTCATGCAGACTAACATACAAAACCTCGCTGGTTCCGTAGAAAATTTCTTGTGTGCCATTTCCATGATGCGCATCAATATCCAGAATCAAAACGCGGTTTAAACCAAAATCTTTCAGCAAGTGCTCAGCGGCTACGGCAACGTTATTGAAAATGCAGAAGCCAGCGGCGCTAAATTTTCCAGCATGATGTCCGGGAGGCCTAACAAGCGCGAAGGCATTTTCAAATTTCTCTTTCATGACTAGATCAACAGCTTTAAGTGCACCACCAACAGCATAAGTGGCAACATCAAAGCTCTCTGTTGAAACCACCGTGTCTCCAGAATCCAGTATTCCACCGCCTGCCTTGCAAACGTTTTTAACAAATCGCGTGTAATCGGGGTTGTGAACGAGCTGAATCTTGTCTAGGCTTGCTCTTTCTGGTTCTACAAATTGCCAATCCCCACTCTTTGAGATTACGCTCGTCCTCAATTCCTTTATGATTGCGCCGATGCGTTTTGCAGATTCGGGATGCCCCCTACCAGTGTTATGCTTGTAATATTTGGGCGAAAAGATAACCGCTGTTCTAGCCATCTTTCACCACTCTCTCGAAAACGCTGCGAAAGTTTCGCGCTAAATACTCCTTTGTGGATAAATTTTCTTGTTTGGCAAGCTTCTTAATTGCCCTATCCACCCCAGTTGCGTATTGAATCGCCCTTTTAGGTCTTTCTATCACGGTCTTTGGTAAGCCAAGTTTTTTGGCTGCCGCCCTTAACACGAGCTTGCGCATGCCACCACGTGACAGTTTAAGTTTAAATTTTAAAGGCAAGCTGACGGCAAATTCTGCCATTTTGTGCGTTAAGTATGGAAGACGCAACTCAACATTGTAAAAGTTGCAGATTTTATAGTCCCTCTCGACGTTTGCTTCGGAAATGCCCAAAACATCGTTGAGCAACATCTCCTTAACTTTATTTTCTCCGTACCTTGCGTAGGCAGTTAAGTAGCGCTTATACCCACCAAAAAGCTCATCAGCCCCTTGCCCCGCTAATAAAACCTTTATACCCATTTCAGATGTTTTCTCCGCTGCCCAGTACATTGGCACGCCTATGCTAACCTTGACTGGCTCCGGCTCTTCAACAAGCCAAAGAACTTTTGGCAGCGCTTCTTCAACGTCATCAACCGTGTAAGTGTAGACATGAATTGGGAGTTTCAGCTCTTCAGCCACTTTTATTGCATGTGCTGTTTCTGGCTGATTTTTTAGGCTGACATGAACTAGGTGCGCATCCGCTCCAGCCCTTTTTGCCAGAAAAGCGATTAGGCTGCTGTCAAGTCCTCCTGAAAACGCAACAGCAACATCCTGCAGACCAACCAGCTTCTCCACTGAGCTTTGTAAGAGAGTTAAGAGCCCTTCACATGCATCCCGCATTGTCGCGCTACTTATTTTTTCACAAGATAACCTTCTCACATGCTTAACTTTGAAGCCTCCTCTACTCGCAACTAGAAGACTTCCAGGTGGGAAAGAACATGCATCTGCTATTCCAATTTTCCATAAGGCTTTCTTCCCAGAGGCAAGCGCAATTAACTGCTTATTCTCGCCGAAATATAATGGACAGACGCCGATTGCATCCCTGCCCGCAATAAGCTTTTTCCGTTCAGCAATAATAAACGCGAAGCTGCTTTCGGTTTTCATTACAAAACTTTTGGCGCTGCTGATACAGTCTTTCTGTATTTTTTCAGCGAAAATTTCCGCATCTGACCTCTCCATGGATGTTGGATATATTCTTCCTTCAAAGACGCATGCTGCATTTTCAAGTTTTACTGGTTGCGGCTTGTCCGTCGCTGTTATTCTTGAGAAGGCATATCCCAAGACAATCGACGAGTTAACATCAGAGCACAACAGTTTCTCGGCGGCATCCTCTATTTTTATGGCAGATGACGAGGCTAGCCCAAATCTTTCTATGCCGCCGTGTGACAGGACTTTTAGCATTTTCACTGCTTGTTCGGCAGCGTTTTCTCCCCTTTTGTTTATAACGGCGACTATTGTGCCCATGTGCTTGACTCCTTCAGTTAGGGGCTGTTACCATTTAATGCTTCGGTAAAACATTAATCCTTAATTGTCTTAACTCTCTGCGAGGGAAAAAGACTTGCCCATCTTACCAATAGATACGGGACGTTACGGCACTCCTGAGATGCGACGGATATTTGAAGAGGAAACGCGCATCCAAAAAATGCTTGACGTTGAGGCCGCATTGGCTTGGGCGCACGCCGAAGTTGGTAACATCCCACGAAAGGATGCAGAGAAAATAATCAGCATGGCTTCCACAAAATACGTTAAAATCAGTAGAATAAAGGAGATTGAACAAGAAATAAAGCATGACATTATGGCGATTGTTAGGGCTTTGGCCGAAGTTTGCGGAAAAAGCGGCGCATACGTGCATTTTGGCGCAACAAGCTATGACATTGTAGACACGGCGAACGCCCTCCAACTGAAAGAGGCTTTAGAGTTAATCGAAAAGAGGCTCAACAGCCTCGAAGAAGTTTTGATGGAAAAAGCCATGCAGTATAAGGAAACGCTCATGATCGGAAGAACACACGGACAACACGCCTTGCCAATAACTTTGGGATTCAAGTTTGCAGTTTGGATGCGGGAAATCTCAAGACACATCGAAAGGCTCAGACAATGCAAAGAACGCGCCTTAGTTGGCAAAATGAGCGGTGCCGTGGGAACACAGGCGGGTTTAGGCGCAAACGCCATGAAAGTTCAGGAGCTTGTCATGCAACGGTTGGGAATTAAGCCCGCAGATATTTCAACGCAGATTGTGCAGCGCGACCGCCACGCCGAAATCGTATGCATTCTTGCGCTTATCGCCTCTTCGCTTGAGAATTTCGCCACCGAGATTCGGGAGCTTCAGAGACCAGAAATTGGAGAGCTTTTCGAGCCGTTCGAGGTTGAAAGACAGGTTGGCAGCTCAACTATGCCGCATAAGCGTAATCCCGAAATATGCGAGAGAATCTGTGGCTTAGCTAGAATAGTGCGAAGCCTAGTTGTCCCAGTCTTGGAGAACATTACAACGTGGCATGAACGCGATTTGACGCAGTCTTCTGCGGAGCGTTTCATTTTTCCAGAAGCATGCATCCTAGTCGACTACATGCTCTTCTTAATGACGAACATAATTGCGAATTTGTATGTTGATGAGAAGCGCATGCTGGAAAATTTGGAACTAACCAAGGGACGTGCAATGTCAGAAGCAGTAATGATAGCGTTAACGAGGAAGGGCATAAGTCGCCAAGAGGCACATGAACTTCTCAGAAGACTTTCTGCGAAAAGTGAGGCGGAAGGGCGACATTTTAGAGAAGTTCTCCTTGAAGATAAGACTGTGCGTTCTAAGCTTAGTGCGGAAGAGATTGACGCTGCTTTGAACCCTAAAAATTACCTTGGCACAGCAATAGAACAAGTTAACCTTATGGTTGAGAAGACAAAGAAAGAACGAAAAGCCCGCGGCATTTAATATTCTGTCAGCGCCTTCTGTTTCCAAACATTTTCCTTTTCGAGTTTCTCCCACGTTTCCTTCTTAACGAAACCGCCGACCTGTTCCTTTATCTTCTTCGCTAGTCTTGGTCCTATAAGTGGAAGGTTCATGAGGTCTTCAATGGCTGCCAGTTTTATGTCTTCTATTGTTTTGTATCCAGCGTTGTAGAGTATTCGTCCGCGGACTCTGCCGACGCCCTCCAACTTCACGATGGGCAGCAGTTCCCTCTTAACGCCTTTTTCTACGCGTTCCATAAGCTCAAGGGCTAACGGTAAAATTTCTTTGTTGCCAAATAACACGCCCAACTCGTGTGTTGCGTAAAGGAGCCACTTGGCGTTCTCCACAGTTCTATACAGGTCGCCTGGCTGCGTCCTAAACCGCTCTATTATTTCGTCTTCGCTTTTCTCTTCTATCCAAGCGTTGAGAACCAATGCCGTTTTAACTTCTCCCAGAAACTGCTCGTAAGCGATGCGGTCTTCCCACTCGTCTGGCACGTCAACAAGAAATTCGTCTCTGTGCTGTTCCGTGAAAACCGCAATTTCGTCAAGTTCGCGGGAAAACGGTCTCAGTATCGGTCCCATGTCTGGAGTATGCGAGATTAGGTGAAGGAGGCTAAACTCTGTTAGGTATGCAGGTTTGCGTCTTAAAGCTTTACGTATGATGACGGCTGAAACTGGGTCTATGTAGAGTTCGCTTACGCGTCTTCCGAACTTTGTTGCGTAAATGTTTTCGCCAGCAACGTCAATCATTTCCTCGTCGTAAAGATACTTGAGAATCTTAGCGATTATGCCCTTCATTGCGCCAGTTTCGTACTGGTAGGCATAGAACGTTTTGCCGAAAAACTCGTAGATTCCACGTTCTGTGTGCGCGAAATCCGCAGCTATTGTAGCCAAAACATGAGATCTTAATATGCGTTCTACCGCCAGCCTAGACCATATCCGTTCTGGACTTGCCAAAATGTAGCTTTCCATGAGATAATCGGCTTCATCACTGGTTTTAGCGATTAGAATAGCCTCACCAACCTTGTCGTATTTTGGTCTGCCAGCCCTACCAGCCATCTGCTTGTACTCCAAAACGCTTATTGGGTAATAGCCATAACCAGGCTCATACCGCCTATAATCTTGGATAACCACTGTTCTTGCGGGCAAGTTTACACCGAAAGCCAACGTAGGCGTAGCAGTCAAAACCTTAATTTTTCCTTCACGAAACGCATCCTCAATTAGCTTACGGTGTGCTCCGCCCAAACCAGCATGGTGAAAAGCTGTTCCACGCTTAACAAGTTCCGCCAAAGTTTCGCTTACGCGCGTTTTTTCTCCAGCAGCTAAAATCTTCTCTGATTCGTGCTCAAGAGAACGCCTTATTGGCTTTGACAGAACTCCCTCGATTTCGCCAGCAACTTTCTTCGCCAACAAAACAGCGTTTTTCCGTGTTGAGGCAAAAATTAACGCTTGACCACCCGCTTTAACAGTACTTAACGCCAAATTTATCGCTGAATTCTTTGTTTTTCGCTCTATTTTGTACGCATCCCCATCCTTAAATTGAACTTCATCGTGAAGGAGAACACCCTCCTTCAAGAGTATTGGACGCCACTCCGTTGTAACGTAGCCCGCCTTAAGCCAAGCTGCAATTTCCTCAACATTGTTTATTGTGGCGCTTAAAGCTAAAATCTGCACATCTGGGTTTATTTGCATAAACCTTGCCAAAACAACCTCGAGCGTTGGCCCCCTTTCTGCGTCATTAAGCAAGTGCACTTCGTCAGCTATTATAAGCGAAATTTCATCCATCCACTTAGCTCTATGCCTCAAAAGCGAATCCGCCTTCTCATTAGTGGTAACTATTATGTCATACCTTTCCAGCCACGGGTCGCTACTGTCAAAGTCGCCAGTGCTTATGCCAACGCGAACCCTTCCGCCATCACTTTTCCTAAGAGAAGCGTATTTCTTAAATTCCTCAAACTTCTCGTTAGCCAAAGCCCTCAAAGGCGTCAAATAAATAACCTTTCCATCCTTCTCCAAAACATGCTTTAAGGCACATAGCTCGGCAACCAATGTTTTACCAGAAGCCGTTGGACTAGCCAAAACAAGGTTCCGCCCATCCAAAGCTCCAGCCCTAACCGCCTCTTCCTGCGGTGGATAAAGCTCAACAATTCCGCATCTAATGAGCACCTCTTTAACCGACTCTGGAACGGGTAAGTCTGTTATTCGCAAGTTTCATACGCCTATTTCTCTGCTGCAAACTCTAAAAGAGTACTGCGGATTTAAAACATTATTGAAAATTCTAGAGAGGGAGGGGGTAGGGAAAATAAAACTGAAAAATGTTCAAATTCCATTTAGAGTGGAATGATGTTAGGCGTGCGCGAAGCCAAATACCTTTTTCTATAAGCTAAAGCCTATTTAGGTTATGGTTAGCGCAAGGACTTGAAAACAATGATTGAGAATGTTAGAGAGCTCCTAAAAGCGCATGAAAGACTGAAAATGGAAGTTTACTTGGACATTGAAAACTCCAGCTTTGTCCCAGAAGAAGTTATTGAAGCAATGCTCCCATACTATAACAGGCGGGCTTATGGTAACCCAACATTAACGCATAAGCCAGGATGGGAAGCCCTAGAAACAATAATGGAAAACGCGCAAAAAATCGCCAACTTCCTCGGATGCAAAACACTTGAGGAAATCACTTTTACTCCAGGCGAAACAGAAGCAAACAACTTGGCGTTGATGGGGGCCGCCTTTTCAATGCGAGGCAAATGCAAGAAAGTTGTCATTTCAGAAATAGAGCCAATAAGCATAATACATGTTACAGAGATGCTTCAAAAATACGGCTTTTCCACGGTGAAAGTGCCAGTCGATGAGGAAGGCTTCATAAAACTTGAAAAGCTAAAGGAAGCCGTTGACAAGGAGACAGCCCTAGCAAGCTTTGCGCTTGCAAACAATGAAATTGGAACAATACAGCCAATAAAAGAAGCAATAGAAATAGTCAAAGACAAAAACCCAGAAGCACTTTTCCACACAGACGCGTCAGACGCCTACGGAAAAATAAACTTCAACGTTAAAGGCCTAAACGTGGATTTAGCCACAATAAGCAGCTACAAAATCTTGGGACCACGCGGAATAGGCGCACTATACGTGAAAGAAGGCGTCAACATCGAAAAAATTCTGGAGGGCCAAATTGGAACACAAAAGTTATGGCCTGGCGTTGAAAACACTCCGCTCATAGTTGGTTTTGCCAAGGCTTCCGAGCTTGCATTTCAAAATTTTGATGAAAACGTCCGTTATATGCGAGGATTGCGGGACAAACTGTTAAATGGGATAATAGAAAGAGTTTCAGACGTTAAACTTAATGGACCGAGGGGCGACAGACGGGCACCAGACAACTTGAACATAAGCTTTCTTAGATGCGAGGGAGAAGCCTTAACGATTGAACTTAGCCTAAACGGTGTTTATGTTTCAAGTGGAAGCGCATGCACGAGAAGGCTTCTTCAGCCAAGCCATGTTCTTGTTGCCATTGGAAGAAAGTTCGAGGAGGCGCATGGAAGCATATTAATGAAGGTTACGCGTTATCATAAGGAAGAGGATATAAACTATGTTTTGGACGTCATCCCAAAAGCTGTTCAAAGGATAAGGGAGATAACTGGCTCGACAGGAGTTGAAAACTGATGTCGCGGATGCCATTACCATATAACCCAAAGGTTCTTGAGTTGTTTAGGAACCCAAAAAATCTCGGTAAGATGGAAGACGCCACCGTAACGGCGGTTGCTGGAAACCCAGCATGCGGAGACATGATAACCTTCTACCTAAAAATAAACGAGCAAGACTTCATCGAAAAAGCCACATTTGAAAGTTACGGATGCGCCGCAAACATTGCCACATCAAGCATCGTCACAGAAATGATTAAGGGTATGAAACTTGAAGACGCTTGGAAAATCTCTTGGAAAAGCGTGGCAGAAGCAGTAGGCGGACTGCCAAGCATAAAGTTTCACTGCGGCATCCTCGCCGTAGGCGCACTAAAAAGAGCCATAAGAAAATATTATAAGGAAAAGGGCGCAACACCAAACTGGCTTCAAGAAGAACTAAGCTTTGAAGAAAAACAGGCATTGGAAGAGGAAGAATTAGCGCGAATCCTATCAAAGCGAATGAAGTTAGCTGAGGGAAGATAATGTTTGACCCCTACAAGATTCGCGAAGACTTCCCAATTTTAAAGCGCAAAATAAACGGTCACCCACTAATCTATTTTGACAATGCAGCTACATCGCAAAAGCCAAAACAAGTGATTGAAGCAATCAAGAACTTCTATGAAGCACACAACGCAAACGTCCACAGAGCGGTCCACACATTATCGCAGGAAGCATCTGAACTTTATGAAAGTGCACATGAAGAAGTCGCGAATTTCATAAACGCGAAGGGCATGGAAGAAATAATCTTTGTCCGAGGCACAACCGAAGCCATAAACCTCGTTGCTTACGCATGGGGGCTCTACAACCTAAAGAAAGACGACGAAGTCATTGTAACCTTGATGGAGCACCACAGCAACATTGTGCCATGGGAAATCCTCTCCAAAGTAAACGGGTTCAAGGTTAAGTATGCTGAAGTTAATAGCGACGGAACCCTAAACTTTGAGTCTCTTGAAAGCCTAATTTCCAACAAAACCAGAATAGTCTGCGTTTCCCACGTCTCAAACGTCACCGGCGTAGTAAATGACGTGAAAAGAATAGCGAAAATAGCCCACGAACACGACGCTTTAATGCTTGTTGACGGAGCACAATCCGTCCCGCATCTACCAATAAACGTCAAAGATTTAGACGTGGATTTTTTAGCCTTTTCTGGGCACAAGATGCTCGGTCCAACAGGCATAGGCGTTCTCTACGGCAAAAGCGAAATACTCGAGGAAATGGTGCCTTATCAAGGCGGAGGAGAAATGATAAGGGAAGTATCATACAATGAAAGGACGAAACGCTGCAACATAACATGGAACGAACTGCCATGGAAATTTGAGGCGGGAACACCAAATGTCTGTGGCGGCGTAGGCTTGATGGAAGCAGTAAGGTACCTTCGCAAAATTGGAATGGAAAACGTTAAGGCACATGAGTGCCAATTAACGGCCTACGCCATGCAGCGTATGCAAGAATGCAAAAAAGTTAGGATCTACGGACTCAAAGATGCCGCAATCAAATGTGGAATAATCCCGTTTAATATTGAGGGCTTAAGTTCTCATGACATTGCCCTCTTCCTTGACAACTATGGAATTATGATTCGGAGCGGTTTCCACTGCGCCCAACCACTCCATCAAGTTTTCAAACTGCAATCCTCAGCAAGAATAAGCTTTTATATTTACAACACACGCGAGGAAGTTGATAGGTTTGTAGAAATTTTGAAGGAGATTGAGCAAATCTAATGGGTTCTGTTGAAGATTATGTTGCCAGAATAGAAGAAACATGCGGTGAAGAAAAAGCCTTCATTATAATTTTCAAATATGACAAAAAAGACCAAGCAATCGCGAAAATTCTGGAAAAAGCTAAAATGGAAAAGTCAATCTCCAACATAATTTTCGAATTGACCTTCAAAGGAATTTCCTTTAGGCTTTATGGCACTGGAAAAGCCATTTTTAGAAATTTAAAGGACAAAAGCGAGCTTAACGGTGTTTTGAGTGAGCTCCTGTTGTAATTTGTGCGCTTAATAGCATGTATTGAATCGTGAGAAGTAAGATTTAAATCAGTTCTCGCCAATAACATTCATGAAAAAGCGAGGGGCAAATTTGTCAAACAACAAACAAAAATTAACCGAAAAACCATTAGTAGCAAGCGCTGTCGGCTTCGGATTCCAAGGCGGAAAAAAGGAAAAAGGCAACGCAGTCTACGTCGTCGAAAAACAAATAAAAACAGCAGTAAAAGACACGAAGCTTTCCGTCTCAATAACAAAATCGGCGAACATAGACTCCCCAACATACGCGGAACTCCGCAAAAAATACCGCATAGACAAGTACGACTTACATCCAGGATACGCCTTCCCAGAAACCGTACAATCACTTATACCAAGAAACACTCCAGAATACGTAGACAGAGGCTTCAACTACGTCGAAAGAATAGTGCGCGCCCTATACTACTTCAAACAATGTGCCCTAATCGGTCCAAGCGGAACGGGAAAAACACACATTGTCTACTTAATTGCTGAACTCTGCGGCTTGCCGATGTGGGAAATCAACTGTGGACTGCAAACGTCCGCCTATGATCTTTTTGGAAGGTACATAGGATTAGGCAAGGAAAACTGGATTGACGGACAAATAGTGATGTGGTGCAGACAAGGCGGCATCCTATACCTAGACGAGGCAAACATGATGAAACAAGACATCGCGACGAGGCTAAACCCAGTCTTAGACACGAGGGGGCACATTGTTTTAACGGAGAAGGATAACGAGATAGTGAAGAGGCACCCCTACGGCTATTTGGTAATATCAATGAACCCGTTTTCAGCAGAATTCATCGGAACAAAACCATTAAACGCGGCTTTAAGGCGGAGAATGGCAGTTTGGATAAACTTTGACTATCTAAGCGTGGGCGACAAAATATCCCGCGACGAAATAGAACTAATAATGAAAAGAAGCGGCGTAGACGAAAAGATAGCTGAAAAAATAGTTAGGGCAGGCGCAGAACTTAGAAGGCAATACAAGAACGGCGACCTGCCCTACGGACCTTCGCCAGGAGACCTAATCAACTGGGCAACATTGATTGCTGATGGCGTCAACCCAATAGAGGCAGCTGTCGAAACCATTGTTGGAACAACGAGCGACGATGTTGAGGTGCAGGCAGCCGTAAAACGCGTCATCGAATCCATGTTCGGATAAGCTAAATTGGGTTTAAACCTTGAACTTTTTTGATTTTTGCTGGTCAACCGCACATCAAACAACGCGCAAAACGTATGCTGAAATGAAAATTCTTTTACATGACGAGTTGAGGTATCCATACCTTGGAAGGGATGGTAACGGCTATGTTCTACACCTTATAAAACCAAGAAAACTAAATGAGAAATATGCCCTTTTCCAAGGACTAAAATTTAACCTCCAAAACCCAACACATAAGAAGATTATCTGGTTTCTGTTTAAAGCTTCAGTTTATCATTTCTGCATGCACTTACAATCATCAAATTTTGCGGCATATTCAAAATGGGGACGCGGCAAAAACCCGCACGTGGCAACTTTCGTTCTAAGCCTAATTGAAGACGCAATAGTAAACGAACGCATAGCAAACGTCTTTCCATGGATGCTGCCGGAAATTGCATACGCAAACGCTATCTCGTTTCTCCGGATGAAAGCAGTAGATGAACTGCCGAATGATCCATCTCGGGTTATGGCTTCACTGCTGCAAAATTGCAATCTAGGAAAAGTAAAAGGAAAACTCAAAGATGACATGCTTACAGACGTTGAGGCAGTAACATCAATCCTCAAGAGACTAGAAGAAAACTCAACTTTTGAGAAGCGCTTGGACGCCGCCACAAAAATTTATGACGCAATAAACATTTACGGAGAAACATTTGAAGTACCATCGCTATTGTACACGGAAAGTCACGGAACAAACGACCTATTCTATGAACCGCGAATACCAAAAGAGGAGGAAATCCAAAAAATTTTAAGTGAAGCACTAAACGCCTTGCGCATAGAAGTGTATGGCAAAGAAAAATTAGATGATGCCTTGCAAAGTTTGAAGGAGAGTGAGGCGCATCAAGCCCTAACGGCATGGTGCGAGTATGAAAAAGCGAAATCAAAAATTTTAAGAAACTACGTTGAAATTGGAAAGGACACAAAGTTTGAAGACTTCGTTTTCCCAGCAGAAGATTACGCTGAGTTTCAGAGAAAACGGGAACTTCTAAGCAGCCCAATAAGACGTATAATGCACCAACTGCGACTCCTAAAGAATGTTGGAGGAGAAGATTTCAGGCAAGAAAGCGGATTCGTCGACTTACAAGAGGCGATACAGGTTATTGCAAGCAAAAGCCAGCGAACCGACATATTTGTTAGGGAGGAGCTTCAAACAAGAGAAGACACATGGTCAATTCTTGTAGACGCAAGCCACAGCCTAAGCCTATTCAAGGGAGAAGTCCAAGGAATAGCACTATGCCTAGCTGAAGTTGCCAGAATGCTAATCTTAGACCAAAACTCTTGGGGTTTATACGCTTTTAACAATAAGTTCTACGTTGTAAAAGATTTTTCGGAAAAGTATGATGCCCACGTTAAAGCGAGAATAGGTGGATTGGTGCATGGAGGCTTAACGTATCTGCCAGATGCTGTTATGCTTGCTGCTCAAGCACTTACAAAACGCCTCGAAGAATCAAAAATCCTAGTAATTGTTTCCGACTTCTTTCCAGCAGGCTACGACAGCGCAGAAGAAAAGTTGAAAGAAACAATCAAAAGCATCGAGAGAAAGGGCATAGGCGTAATAGGCATAGGCGTCAACAGCCGCGCAGTTAGGAATTATGTGCATGTGAACTGCGTGGTTGAAGAGCCATATGAACTTATGAAGAAGTTTACAAAGGCTTTCATGGAGTACAATTCTAGCTAGGCTGTTCTACAATAGAGAAGTTGGCTTCAAACTCAAACTTTTCCACAGCACCAACGCCTTTCTTCGGTTTAAAAACTATTTTCTCTGGCACACCATCATGAATGAAGGTTACAAAAAGCAAATCTTTCCCCAATCCATAACGTTCAAGGTCTATTATGGAACTTTTCACTTTCTCCAACCTTTCAATTTTGCTCTTAAGTTCCTCGGTGGCCTCAAACAATATTTCAGCCTCGCCAACATCATCAGCGCAAACCATCAGATCCTTAAACTGCGCCCAATCTGACGAAAAACTCACATTCTTTTCCTCTTTTTTGCCGCCTTTTCTGCCGCTAGTTTTCAAAACTTTCTGCAACTCAGCAATTTTCTTGGCTTTCTCTTGATTCTTTATAGATTCTGGATTCCTTAAGAGACTTCCTAACCATTGACTATAGTCTTCAAGTAACATTTTGTATTGGCTTATCTGCGCGTCTATTGCCTCCCGAATTTCCTTAAGCGAATAAAAAGTTCGAATTTCAGTCATAAACCCATCCAAGGGTTGCCCTCCTCCATAAATGATGGTCCTTAACCTTGACCGCCTTCCGTTACTGCCTCTTTAACAACATCCATTGTTTGCTCTTCCTCGACGCTCTTCTCTGTTTCCTTTCCACCAGCTATAGCTTTGACAATGTTCTTCAGTTCTTTCTTCACTTTTCCAAAGAAGTTGACACGTGTACTTATCTTCTTTCTATAAAGCATCACTACCTTTGCGAGTTCGGGCATTATTGCCAACAAAACTGCCATGACTATTTCTGGAGGATACTCCGCAAGCGAGGCAGAGTTAACTTCACCTCTTTCATGAACTATTATTAGGTGGCATTCCTCGTTCAAAATTGCCTTTTTAATTTGCCTCTTCAATGGCAAACTTTTTGGTGGTATGTTGAATGAAACGTTAAGTTTCTTTAAAATTTGTTTTAGCGAATTGTAGAGTTCCTGTACAAGGTTGTGCTCTTCCATTAAAAATTCACTCAGTTGAAGTGTTTCCTCACTTATCGTTTTAAAAAGTTCTTGCAATTTCTGTTCAACTTCCACCCTTGATTTTTCTATTTGCTCTTCGCTTAGAACCTCAGCGCTTTCATCCGAAATTTGGATGGGATGAAAGAAGTAAGTTTCTTCAGTCACCTCATTGTCTTGGTTTTCCGTCTTTGTCTGTTGTTCAGCATTCACTTTTGGTTTAACTGGTTTTTCAGCCATAAACATCTTTCCTCTATATTCTTCACTAAACTGAACCAAACAACAATCAGCCGCGCTCAAGATAATAGGGTTAGTATGTTGCCAACTGTTACGCACTAAATTTAGATTACTCGTCATAATGTGGCTTGTGCGGTCTAACCACCAGAAAAGCTAAAACAATATAAATCAAAGCGCCGAACACTTGCCTGATAATGTCTGGTGCTTGCCAAAACCAGCTTGTCCCTCCATGAAAATGTAGCCCAGCGATAAACCAAGCAAAGGCAAAATCAACACATGTCTCCACGCCGGAAGCAATTTTCGGCGGAAGTCTAACAACATGCGAATTAAAGCTTAGCAGTGCGTAGACTGGTATGTTTATAACGAAAACGAATAGCGTTAGACCAGCTGGTATACCAAAGTTTTCCATGAAAATTCTAGCGTAGGGGTTCGCCTCTTCATGTGAGGCGCGACAAAATACTAATGTTGACAAATAGTCGAAAGCGATGAAGCCAAATATGAGCATTATCCTTTTCATCCAATGATTGTTTTTTGGAAGTAGAAAACTTTTGAGGCTTATGCTTAAGCATGGCTTGCTTTGCATCCTTTCTCCTCTCCGCAATTTTATTATTTCTGTTAAGTTTTGTTTAAAGCATTTTTGAATGTTGATTTCTAATCTATATCTGAAATTCAGAAGTATAAAATATGGCGAAAGCCGATTCGAATTCTGAATCAGACAAGAGGAGCAAGGCTACAGAGTGGTACAAATGGAATTGTCAATAGAAAAACCCGAAAACATTATGAGGCTCTATGACGAAACAACGGGCTTATGGAGATTCGTAAAAACAGACGCTGGACCATCCAAAGCCATGGAAACCATCGAGAAAACACTACACAGGCTCGGACTTTCAAAGAACGAGGTCAAAGTTTACATTTACATTGCACGAACTGGTGAGCACAAGGCAAGCGAAATTTCCGAGGCTTTATCACTTCACAGAACTGAGACTTATAGGATATTGCGTGATTTGGAGAAAAGAGGGCTTGTTTCATCCGTCTTTGAGAAACCACTAAAATTCATAGCCACACCATTTGAGAAAGCTTTGGACATACTCATAGAGACGAAGAAGATGAAAATAAGTCTCTTGGAAAAGAGGAAGAAAAGCCTAGTAGACTTGTGGTTGGCTCTTCCAAAACCAGAAACCGAGAATGAGAGGAAAGAAGTTTTTCAAATACTTGAAGGGGAAGAGCAGATAAGCCTAAAAGCGGATGAGATTGTAAGCAACTCCTCCACGGAAATATTTGTTTTTACGTCAGAGCACGACATACCGAACTTTTACCATTCTGGGCTTTTAGACAAGCTTGAAAGAAAATCAAAGGACAGCATAAATGTTCAATTGCTAACCAACTATTCTCCAAAAAGCTGTTTCTTTATCGAAAAAATAAAGCTGAAAAAGGCGAAGTATTCACTTTCAGACGCTGAAGACTTGCCAACATTTATACTAGCGGACAATGAACAGCTGCTTCTATTCATCAGGAAAAACAATGGGAAGAAACGCATTGCGGCACTGTGGACAAACTATGATGCTTTTGTAAAGGCTTTCAAAACACTCTTCGGCGAACTATGGAGCAAGGAAGCCTAGGCTTCCCTAAGCATCCTCTTTTTAAATTCTCTGAAAATTGTGAAGGCTAAAGTGCGGGTTTCCGCATCAATTGCCAACAAAATTGACATATAAATTATTCCGCCGACAGCTGTTACAATCAACGTGAGCATTATTGTTGTTGGATGCGGAATTAAACGCAAGATGATTGCCATAACAGCAGAAGCAAATATGTATTTGGCGATATTTTTGTATGGTACTATAACCTTGGCGGCTCCGCGTACAATTGCATAAAGAACTATGAACATGGCTAGATGTGCCATTGTGTTAATCAACACGACGGATGTTGTTATGAGCAGCGGATTGTTTTGCGCAAAATTGTTTATGACATAAAATGTTGTCGGCAATGTTATCGCCGAATGCGCATATGGCAGCGAAAAAACAATGAAAAGCTTGCTTTTAGCAACTTGCCTAAACGGAATCTCTGCCTTCTCATCCACCTTCTCAATCCCGAGAAGAACATAATAGTAGATGGACGACAATGTAATAACTAAAGCATCAACCGCTAAAGTTATTATAATTGGTTCGGCAACAGCATAACTAACATCTTGTATGATGAGGTAGGAATCCGCCAACCCTATAACCCCAGCGGCCATTGGAACTGCAAACATCAAAACCATTTTGAGCGAGGTTGTGGCATCTTCTAGGTTATTTTCTGCCAAAAGTTTTGGATACAACGCAAACGCCAAAAAAGAGGAATATGTCACAACAGTTGCCACAAGCGTTGAAGCTGTGTAATAGCCTTGTGCTTGTTGCCCGCCATAATGGGACATCATAAGAAAAACTGAGGTGGCTATTCTGTCGCCCAAGATGTTGTACAGATTGAAAGCCGAACCTTTCAACCATTCCCTTATATAATTAAAGTTTATTTTTTGTTTAAACTCGATTATTAGCACCTTGAAGTAGAATATTACTTTAAGGGCGAGCGCAATCACGATACTTAAAATTGCACCCAAAAGCCGTTGTTGAAGAACAATCATAAAGATTAAACCAAGGAAGACTCTGCACGTGTCTCCAACGATAAAACCGTAGCCTACATACTGTGGTTGCTGAGCCTGTAGGCAAAATTCTAAAACACTTATCAAATACATTTCAATAATTTGCAACGCCGCAATGGCATAAACAAGTGTGTAGGCTTCCGCCTTGAAAAAAGAAGTGAGCAGAGGAATTAGAGAGAGATAAATAACTGCCGCAGCAACCGCCAAAAGCGTGTTAGCGAACACGCCAGTTTTTACGGCACCTTCTTTACCTCTAGCTACAAAACGCATTGTCCAAAAAGGGATAACCCCAGAAACCAAAGTGAAATAGGGCAGCAAAATCTGGTAAAGGTTTCCCCATACGCCATATTCATCAATTGTTGGAGTTATTATCGCGGAACGTGCCACCATTAAGTTAAAGGCAAGTCCCGTAATCACACTAACAAGCCTGGATGCAAAGACCACAAACCCAGAATACTGTAAAGCAATCTTTCGCCTAGCCACATGGATACCTTCGCAATCGATGTCAATTGTTTATGAGCTTGATTATTTTGCTTTATGGTTTTGTTCAGCAGTTTTAATTGCATGAATTATCACCCATGGGCTGAATCTCACAAGCTTTCTTAACCCAAAAATTCTTTCGCCTTTGGCAAAAAGAGGCACCAAAGGATTGTCGGATACACGGCCAAACGGCACCCAATTGAAGCCCATCTTCTTAACAATCTTAAACTTCTTAGATTTTAGAATGCCTAAAATTTCCTTGTAAGAATGAAGATAAGGCTTTCCAACGAGTTTCTTAATTTTTCCTTTTATACTGGACTTATTTCCAAATGAAAGAAAAATTGCTCCGTTGTCTTTGAGAATCCTTGAACACTCGGATATGATTGCTTCCGACTCTGCAACACAGTCCAACAGCTCAATCATTATCACATCGTCGGTTACACCATTTTTTAGCGGCATAAACCTTGCATCTGCCAGAATAACCTCAACATCCCGATTTTTGAACTTCAACCTCTTAAGCGCATGTAAATCCAAGTCTACAGCCGCCACATTCATGATTTCCGCTGCTGGGAGAGAGAAACGTCCCGCGCCAGCACCAACATCAACAGCTAGACCACCTTTCTTTAAACTCTTGGAATCAAAGATAAACTGCATTTCAACGTTTGTTATATAAATGCCCATTCTGGTTCTGTTCTTCTTCTCCCAGTAGGTCTCCTCCAGTTCAGCCACGTGCTTTAATCTCCTTTAAGCATTAATTTAATTCGCATTTTGGTTCTGCTTGCCCAGCAGTAAAATGGCAAAAGCGCATACCTAATTGGTCTTGGAAGGGCATCCTTCAAATCTCTGTGCAGCCCTAGTTTTATTGCAATCTTTCCCTTCCTTGTCAAGGGAACGTAGAACCTAGTTACTGGAAATTTAGAAAAGCCGTTGTTTATCTTGAAGCGGTCAAGTGACGGATGTGCAGTTTCCATTCTCCCATACATAAGCCATTTTATTCCCTTTTGTTCGCACACTTCCACAGCCTTCGCTATCAGGGCGTTGTTTACGGCTTTATCAAAGTGTTTTTGCATTGAGAGCAGTTGAGCCAAAATTGCAATGTTGTCGCCTTGAGCCAACTGTACAAATCCCACCAATTCGTCTTGTAGATATGCGCCCATGAAAGTGCAGTTTGCAGCTGAAAGTATCCCTTCTCTCACTGCCTCCAGGGATATACCGTAATGCGGAAAGGCTCTATTTTGCCTTATTGGCGTTTCATTATAAATTCGCCAGACACCCTCAATAAACTTTTCATCAGGCTCAACAACAACTGTTTTTATTCCACTTTTCTCTGCTTTGCGAACCATGTTATGCCTTGTACGTTTCACAACATTTTTAAGCCACTTTTCATACGAAAAAACCCTAAGAAGTCCCACGTTGTCCTCCGCTCTAACCCACCAATCTGGTGGATTTGGAATCTCTGAACACCACTTCCGTTCTATAAAAGTGAATATGTCAACGCCGCGTTGCTTTAGTTTTTGTAAAAATTCCTCTGTTGGAATGATGTCCATCTCGTACTCCTTGTTATCTCTAGCTATAGTTAAGAACACTTTTCTGCGTAATGTTAAAGTCTCGAACTCCTTGTCCACTTCCAAAATTCTCCTCAGCGTCTCATAGAAGGGTCCTCTATAATTTATTTTTCCTCTTTGAAAAAGCCATATTGGATGGATATGTAGGACGTGCCCGCTTGAAATCGCCTTTTCCGCAATTTTTGTAGCTTGTTTCGAAGGATAAGCATGACATATAACATCTAAACCTAATGTTTTGAACTGGTAAAATGATTGTAGTGGAAAGTTTTTGGGAATCGGCGGTGCTTTGTACTTCCATCTTTTCCACATCATTCTGGCAAAGAAGCGTGCTGTTCCGTGAACCGTGTAATAGTTTATTTTTCTCCCAGTTTTTTCTTCCAGAAGCCTCATTTCCTCATATGGATTGTTTGCCACATGCAATGCAACTTCGTGTCTGCTATTATCAAGCAATTTTAACATTTCCTTGTCTGGAACAGTCTTTGGTGTGAAAAACCAGTATGCCTTTACATCCTTTGGCGATTCATTAATCATCTTTGCAATTATCTTGGAGTTTTTAAGGTAATCGTTTCCAAATTTTATGCCGAAGGCTGTGTAGATGAAGCTTCTTACCCTCGAAGGATAAGGATAGTCAACATCTATCCTAATCGTCAGCATTTTTCTCCTTTGCCGTTCCACAAAAATGTATTCATGTAAAATATTTAAAATGTGAGTGCTTTTCCTACCTAAAATTCTCAATTGACATAAGATATGTTTGGTAAATCGCCTTTGCAGCATCAGCTATGGCCTTTCTTTCAGTTTCAGAAAGCTTACCATACAAGGACTCACCGATACTTCTTCCAAGCTTGACGGGTGCCCCAACAAAAACTGGTTCCGGTATTCCTTCAAACTTCATTGGTGTGGCAATGGACAAGATTTCGCCAGTATCTTTTACCATAGCCCTTATGATATCTCTAAATGAAGCAGCTGGACCATACTCTGTTCCGCCAATGTTGTCTATTATCATCTTCGACACAGACTTCATGTAAATCTCTATTTCATTCTTGTTCAACTCTTCATTTTTTGAACGAACATACTCGTCCAGTAGTGTATTGCCGATTTTCACCGTTGACCATAAAATTACCGCGGCGTCGCCATGTTC
The DNA here is from genome assembly GCA_038883655.1 of Bathyarchaeia archaeon. Taxonomy (GTDB): domain Archaea; phylum Thermoproteota; class Bathyarchaeia; order Bathyarchaeales; family Bathycorpusculaceae; genus JAVZLQ01. The sequence goes on along the minus strand of JAVZLQ010000001.1, from coordinate 20,866 downwards.
CCCGCCGACCCACCCCCGAACGTCTGAGATGGGCACTTTCAACGTTTCCGCCAGTTTAGATCTAAACCTTAAAGATTCAAGGTTTGTTCCAGTGCTGATAACGAATTCCGCTTTTGAATATTTTTTACAAATCATCGCCATGGCATCAACGGGGTTTGTGATTACAACGTATTTTGCACCGGGGTTTCTTGGAGCTGTGACTTCGGCAATGTACTTCACTATCTCTGCGTTTTGCATGGCTAAATCTCGTCTGCTCATTTTTACGCCTGGAGCCCTAGGCTTACCAGCAGATATTAGAATTATATCCGCGTTGCAAACGTCTTCGTCACGTTCACAAGAGTTTATTTCAACATTAATTTCCAAACTCGCTGTAACATGCTTCAACTCTTCCGCAAAGGCTGCCGCAAGTCCCGGCTTTGTGTCACACACAGTTATCGTGTCCGCTAGTCCTGCACACATTATTGTATAAATTGTTGGTCTTCCCACACGTCCAGTTCCAATCTGGGCTATGTGCAAGCGTTTCACCGCGGTTATACGTGTCCTTTTTCGGCTAAATATTCGCGAAGAGCTTCTTTCCAGCTGCGCATTAATATTCCATACCTTGGAAGTTTTGTGCTTTTTAATGCTGAAAATCGAGGTCTCTTTGCCTTCATTTGTAATTGCTCAGTTTTTGTTGGCGTCAGGTTTGGGTTCAAGCCAGTTATCTTGAAGATTTCTTTGGCGAATTCGAACCATGAGCAGTAGCCGCTGTTGGTTGCATGGTAAATCCCGTACGGGACATTCAATTCTAATATTTTTTTGATTGTTTCTGCAGCGTCTCTTGTGTATGTAGGAGACATCCACATGTCGTCAACGACTTTTATGGGCTCGTTTGCTTTTGCTTTTGCAATCATTGTTTCAATGAAGTTTCCGCCTTTACCGCTTGCTCCAGCAACACCGAATAAGCTCGCAACGCGAATGACGTAGTGTTTAGGATTTTGTTTTGTGCAGAATTCCCCAGCTAACTTTGAAATTCCATAGGTGTTAATTGGATTTGGGACATCCTCTTCCGTGTACGGTTCACTTTTGGATCCGTCAAACACGTAGTCTGTGCTTATGAAAACTGTTGTCGCTTTAACCTCTTTCGACACTTCGGTTATATTTTTTGCGCCAACAGTGTTGACTGCAAAAGTTTTTAGTGGTTCTTCTTCGCATTGGTCAACTTTAATGAATGCAGCAGTGTTTATTACCACGTCAGGGCGAAAATCTTTTATGATTTGGCAACTTTTGTAGTCTGTCACCTCAATTTCTTTATGTGTTAAACCTATGGTTTCGTGTTTTGACTTTAAAACTTTCATGAGGTCGGTGCCGAGTTGACCAGTTGAGCCTATAACGATTATTTTCATGACCTTGTCAACCTAAACATTTGTTTCATTGTCTAATCGGTTTCTTGCTCCGCAAAGATTATGTGAATTTCTGATAAAAATCAATTTTTTGTCTTTCAATTATAGGCTTCCACCACCATTCATTTGCCTTATACCATTCAATTGTTTTTCTTATTCCTTCCTCAAATCTGGTTTTTGGTTTCCAACCAAGTTTTTCAATTTTTGAAACATCCAATGAATAACGTAGGTCGTGACCAGGTCTATCTTTGACGAATTGGATCAGGCTTTCAGGTTTACCCATGATTTTTAGGATGGTTTTGACGACTTGGATGTTTTCCAGCTCTTGTTTCCCAGCAATGTTATAAATTTCTCCGTTCTCACCGTGATGTAGAACCAAATCTATAGCCTCGCAATTGTCCTCGACGAAAATCCAGTCTCTAACGTTTTTTCCTTCACCATAAACTGGAATTTTTTTGTTCAATAAAGCGTAAATAATCGTTTTAGGAATCAGTTTTTCCGGATGTTGATAGTAACCATAATTGTTTGTTGATCTTGTGATTGCAACGGGCAGGCTGTAAGTTTCAAAGAAGGATCTGCAAAGTAAATCTGCTGAAGCCTTTGAAGCGGCGTACGGGTTTCTGGGAGAGAGCCTATCTTCTTCATTAAAACTACCTTTCAAAATGTGCCCATAAACTTCGTCTGTACTTATTTGCACAAGCTTTTTTACTTCAAATTTTCTGCAAGCTTCTAGCAGGTTGTAAGTTCCGAGAACATCCGTTAGGACAAAAGTTCCCGCCTCAATTATGCTTCGATCCACGTGCGTTTCTGCGGCAAAGTTTACAATAAAATCGCATCCTTTTACAACTTTTTCCACATCTTCTTTTTTACTAATGTCGCCCTTAACGAAGGTTATTCGATTCAAAAGTCCTTTTAGATTCTCTTTTCTTCCAGCGTAGGTTAACTTATCCAAAACAACAACTTCATGGTCAGGATATTTATTGGTTATGTAATGGACAAAATTGCTTCCAATAAACCCTGCTCCACCCGTAACAAGCAACCTCATTGCTTGTTCCTCTTATTTGTGTGGCGGATGGAACCAGTCCCAAGGTTTGCCAACTCTTGGGTCATCCTTTCTTCCATTTATTTCCTTTGGAACTATGTTTGGATCGTTCCACGGTCTGCGTATTTCGTCTGGATTCTTTGAATCGTAGAGTTTCGTGACGAAGTACACTGTTAGGGATGGCGTGCTGCTGACTGTTTTTGTTCCATGAAGGTATTTTCCTGGTATACGCACTATGGATGGTTTTTCTTCGCTGGCTATGATTTCAATCATTTTTCCCGTTTCTTCTTCGTAAGCGCAGATTTTCACAGCGCCTTTTAGGACGAGAAAGTAGTCCACTTGTCCTCTCTCGTGCTTATGCCACGCTCTGACAACGTTTGGGTAGCTGTAGCTTATGTTTGCTTGCACGATCCATTCTTCTTCTGTTAATTCTTTCCAGTCTTGTCTTAGGGCTTCTGCGAAGAATCCTCTCTCGTCTGGTACTATGTTTATTTCTTGGACTTTGACTCCTTTGAGTGGATATTCTTTCATATTTCTACCTCTGAGTAGTCGCCTATGTTGAGTTTTAGGGTTTTGTGCTTTTGGTTCTTTATAATTTTCGCGTTTCGCCCTATCAAACTTTCTTCCAGCCTTTCAACACCCTTTATCATTGAGCCTTCAAGTATTACGCTGTATTCTATCGAGCTTTCTATTATTTGGCTGTTGTTTCCAACGCTTGTGTATGGTCCTATGAAAGAGTTTTGTATGATGCAGTTTTCGCCTATTATTGTAGGTCCCCTCACGATGCTGTTTATTATTTTTGTGTTCGCGCTTATGGTGACTCTCCCTTCAACTTTGCTTTCCATTATTTCTCCATCAATTTTCTGTACAATGTACTCGTCTAGGATTTTCGCGTTTGCATATAATATATCGTCTTTCTTTCCAGTGTCAAGCCACCACGTGTCAAGTTTTTCGGCTTTTACGCGGTATCCCATGTTGACCATTTCTTGGATGGCATCTGTTATTTCGAGTTCGCCGCGCCACGAAGGCTTTATTCGTTCAATTGCCTTGTGAACCTTATTTGAGAACACGTAGACTCCTACAAGCGCTAAATTGCTTGGGGGAGTCTTCGGTTTTTCGATTAGTTTGACGATGTTGTTTTTGCTGTCAAGCACTGCTATGCCGAAGCGCGTTGGATCTTCAACCTCTTTTAAAAGTACAAGTGCATCCAATTTTTCGCTTTCAAACTTTTTGAGGAGCGCGTTGAACCCCTTTCCTATGAGGTTGTCGCCCAGGCACATTATGAAACTGTCTTCGCCGAGGAAATTTTGCGCTGTTTTAACAGCGTGCGCCAGTCCCAGAGGCTCTTGAGGAATATAAGTGACGTTAATGTTCCACGCAGCGCCATTCCTAACATAGTTTCTGACGTCTTGTCCAGTTTCAGGCGCAATTATTATGCCAACATCCCTAATTCCAGTTTTGGCAACGTGATCCAGCACATAACCTAAAATTGGCTTGTTGGCAACTGGTATTAGCTGCTTTGCCGTAGTGAAAGTTAAAGGTCTAAGCCTAGTACCCTTACCACCACTTAAAACCAAAGCTTTCATAAGGTAATGTTAAGCCAAACTCATTTATTATTTTTCTTAGCTAGAAAAGTATTTTACATTACATAACAAACCGGCTTAACATTAAAGAAACTGTACGCGGTACAGTCTTGCACGATAATTAATTGAAGTATTTAATTTGTTTATGATGTGTTTTTAGCGCTCTGTCTGGTTTACCTTGCGTTGTCAAAGGAGGAAACTTGTAACTATTACAAAACCATAATGGCAAAAGGAATAAGATGGTTGCAACATTTTTACAATAATTACAATAATTTACGCTTCAAAAATGGACAGCTTTCAAGCGCTTTTGTGTTCAATTTTTATTCTGCTTGAAAACTGCAGAAACAATTAGAACGCTTAAATTGAATATCTCTTCTATTATTGATGATCAGGGTATCATGAAATCGCTGAATATTGGCTGTGGCTCAGATCTGTGGGGCGATGTGCGTGCAGATGTTTCGAAAGAATTTCTATCGTGGCGTTTTAAACCTACGGTTTTGGCTGATGCACATTATTTGCCTTTTAGGGACCGAAGTTTCGATGTGGTTAAGGCATCGCATGTTATTGAACATTTAAAAAATCCTTGGAAAGCCTTAGACGAAATGATAAAAGTATCTTCAAAGGAGATTATTAAGTTTCCAACAGAGTTAGATGTTAAACCATGGTTCCTGATGTCTTTTTCTAGTTTACGAATGGCTATATCGACGAGGAAAAGAGGGCTACACTTGTGGCTAATCGAACCGGAAAAATTTTGGCGTACCTAAAATGTAGAGGATGGAATGGCGTGTGTATAAAAAACACGATATGCCTATTTCATACTTTCGAAAGTGGTAGAAAAGCGAAGTATTTCAAGTGGTTGACAAAACATTTTAGGATACCCTTTGAATATGAAATTAAAGCGAAGAGAAACTGCTAAGAAGCGAATAGAAAGTGCACGCGACGTAAACTGATAAAAGAGGTTTTACGATAATTTTATTGCCTTTACAATAGATAAGTGTTCGGGAATTTTTGTATTTTGAAGTATCTGTTTGTCTGAAACCTTTCTAAGCTTCTGGATACGTTTTCTCTCCTTTAGTATTGGTCTTATCGCTTTAAAGAATTCAGGTATCCCTTTTAAAATCGGAAACATTTCTTTGTCCTTAATCACTAACAAGGCTTCTCTTAACACAGCTAAGCTAAAGAGTATGGGAAAGCGTAAAAGCAGGTTTTTTGTTTCATAATTTTTTAGGTATGTGAGCAATCTATTGCGGAATATGCGCACTTTTCGCTCTTTGCTGAGTCCTAAAGCGAGTCCTCCGCCTAGATGGAGGACCATAGTTTCCGGAGTGTAAACCGATTTATACCCTGCCAAGTTTATTCTATATCCCAAATCGTGGTCTTCCCAGTCTGCCCAAAAAAGAGGGTCATAACCGCCTATTTTGTCAATAACTGATTTTCGATAGAGAACTGCACATCCACAATTTGCCAAATTAACCGTAAATTTTTCGTATGTCTGCCTTTGGCGGGCGTGAACTATAAAGCCATACGCCGTGTACTTTGGTCCGTAACGAATGCTTCCGTTTGCCTGTACAATTTTGCATCCCACGCTCCCTATTGATTCGTCGGACTCCGCAACTCTGACAAGCGTTTCAATAAAGTTCTCTTGGACTTCAGTGTCGTTATTTAGAACTATGACGTATTTCGCTTCTGACCTTTCAAACCCAATGTTGTTTCCAACAGAAAAACCTAGATTCTCAGCATTTCTGATGATTGTTAGGCGTGGGTTGGAACCAAATAACTTTTCAGCTAAATCAGCGCTGCCATCCGCAGAGTTGTTATCAATAAACAAAACCTCAAAATTGGGGTAGTTGTTCCGCAAAACAGATCCCAGACATCGTTTAACGTAAGAAGCACCGTTGTAATTGAGAATAATAACCGTAACTGGTGGCGCTACCTTTGGCATTTATATCCAATCCTTATATAACTCTCGGTCCTCTATTATTTTAATACTCAAATAAAATTCATCCGGGATGAGTTTGCCTTACAAAGTTGACTTGGTGATGTGGACGAAAAATGGTGCCGAAACATTGCCGCTTGTCTTGAAACGTATAAGCGAAGTTATACCCGCCGAAGCGGTTAACCAGCGCATAATTGTAGATGACCGAAGCACTGATAATACGCGAGAAATAGCCAAATCGTTTGGTTGGACAGTTACCTTTAACGAGGGAAAAGGCATAAGCGACGGCGCCAACACCGCGTTGAAACACGTCACATCAGAATATTTCATAAGCTTTGAACAAGACCTACTATTAGCCCGAGACTGGTGGGAAAAAATTCCGCCTTATCTTGAAAACCCAAGAGTCGCCGCAGCCTCTGGAATGCGCTTCGCCAGCAAACCAGGAGGCGTAAAAAAACTACAACAATATGTGGCTAAAAAATATCGAGGCGAATCAGAGCTTGCGCCATGGCTTAGAGCAAGGGAACGCGCAGCTTTCACATTGGGTAAAACATTAGACAATACCATCTACAAAACAAGGATTATCAAGACAATTGGAGGCTTCCCGAAATTGCAAGTAAACGCTGGAGTCGACACAATTTTAGCTTACAAAATCGAACAAGCGGGGTATCACTGGGTTGTCGACTACAATGTTCAATCCATACACTTACGAAGTGGCTTAAAGCAAGAACTCCAGCACCAATACTGGTATGCAACTCAACTAAACGAAATCTGGAAGAGAATAAGAACAGAAACAAATAAGCCCCCACCAGTTACAAAGTATACAGTATTATCTCGTTTTATCATGTCTCCGTTCACAGGATTATTTATGGCGATAAAAGCAAAAGAACCCACGATAACCATCATCCACCCACTAATAAGATTATATTACCTAAAGGGTTTTTTGGAATCAACAGAATGATTATTCACGATCTCTTAAGCATGCCGTGATGTAATTTACAGTCACTGGAACAGGGTTCTCAAGCTGTCTAAAGGCATGTTTAACATCAACCTTTTGCTTATTCTTTAAGATTTTTTGAGCAAAACTAATAATTCTCTCTACGTCTGCCATTTGACAAATCGGAAAACTTTTCCTGGACAAGTATTTTGCTATTGCGTCCCAGAAGTGAAAGTTTATTGTTGGTATTCCCATAAGTGCAGATTCGCGGCATATTGTTCCCCCACTTCCCACAACCAAATCGATAAAAGGCAAGATTTGAAATGTCAATAATGGTTTATCGGGAACAATCACATTTCTAAAGCCTTTTAGCTTCTCCTTTTCTTCTTCATATCTTGGAAGATAAATGACTGTGGCTATTTTTGAGAGTTCTTCAACGAGTTTCCAAACGTCCACCTTTACATCTTTGCAGTAGCTAGCCTTGTACTCGACATTCCTAAATAGGATAATCCGTTCTTTTCCGCTGAACGCTTCTAAAAAGTCTGGTTTTTTCGCTGGAAGCTTTGTCAGCCACGCAACTTCCTCAACGCCATCATACAGAACTATTTTGGATTTTGGAACCCCAAACCTGCTCCATAATTTGCCAAAGCAAACTGGAGCCACAAGCCAATCAACAAGCGGACAAACAAGTCTAGCCACATGAACGGCATGGGGCGTGTCATTAGAGTACACTATTGGAATTTGAAGACCAAAAGCTGTTCGGATAGCGCTAACATCGCCATGAGTCCACAAAACCTTAGGCAAACCTATTCTATCAAAAAGCTTTACAAACTCCAAAGTCCGCTTCTGTTCCTCCACCAGCTTTTCTTTTAACGTTTCTCCATATTTGCCAACACAAGTGTAAGGTATGCCTAATAGTTCCAAAACATCCGTTGTTTGTGTCTGCTTTTTAGCGGTCACGACAGCGTCGTAGCCTTTCTCTTTTAGCGCAGGCAACAGCGCATAAACTAGAAGCGAGTCCTTCGGTGTTACTGCGTCAAGCCAAATGTCAACCATGCTGCGCCAACATCCAATCAATTGTTTTCTTTAAACCCTCTGAGATGTCATATTTTGGGTTGAAGCCAAGCGCCTTCAATTTCTCAACTGTTGAATATAGGTAAAACGGGTGCTCGTTTGGTCTCGGCGGAAGCAACTCAACTTTTGAAGGCAAAAACTTGCTAATGGCCTTTGCAAACTCCTCGTAAGTGTACGCTTTTCCAGAACCAACATTGAAAGTTTCGCCTACAGCCCGCTTGTCATGTAGAACTATTTCCATGGCTTGGCAAAGGTCATCCACATAGGTGAAGTCAGTTTTTTGCTTTCCATAACAGTATAATTGCATGGGCTCCTTGTTCACCGCCCTGTCTAACAACTTTCTAACAATAGATGGAATCGTCAGGTTCGGTCCATAAATTTCAAAACCTCTAAATATTGTTACTGGAAGATTTTCAGCTTCAAAGTATTGTTTCGCCATCAACTCAGCCATAAGCTTCGCCTTTCCATAAGTTCCCTTCGGGTTTGGCTTTTCACTCTCATCGACAGGCTTGTCGATTGTTTTTAATCCATAAACCGTTGAGCTACTCATGAGAATAAACCTTTCAACATGCTGTTTACATGCGGCATCCAGCATGTTCAAAGTTATTTTGGCATCATCCATGAATTCGCTGTAGATTTCTTTGCGGTGAGTGACAAAAGCCAAATGAATTACAAATTTGGGGCTAAACTTTTTGAAAGCGTTTAATACGGCGTCTCTATCTGTTAAGTCACATTTATGAAACGTGAAAGATTTTTTGGGAAAATTCACCATTGGACTTGCGAGGTCCAAGCCAATCACCGTTTCGCCCTTGCTGATAAAGTATTGTGTCATGTTTGTCCCGATGAACCCTGAACTTCCGGTGATAAGTATCAAAGTTTATCCTCCTTATGAAGGGGCTTCTCGATTTCACGTTTATTTAAAAGTTTTGTTGCTAAAAGCCTTTTACGCAATTACAAACGAGAATGCTTACTGGTACATTTGGCCAAGAACCTTGCCATCCTTAACAAGCTTGGCAGGTGCATCAATATGGCGTATCCAGTACACGTTTTCGGGCAAGACGTTGTACTTTGGGACTCTTGGAACTTCCTCATTATAGGCAAGTTTCACGTACAAGTATGGTATATTAGCGCAATAATCGTGGCGCAACACTTTGCTCGCGTATGAAAAGAAAAACGATGTTGTAAACATCCTTCCAGCGTTTATCTCTGTAACGCACGGCATACCCTCTTTATTTTCTTTCAAATCCACACATGCAATTCCGCTGAAGTTTTTGTCTATCGCCAAAACTGCCTTCGTTCCGATTTCGTTTACAGCCTCGTTATGAATTGTTCTCTGGACAGAAGGTGTGCCAGTAACACCGGAAGGCGCAAGGTTCGGATAAATATATTCGACACGTTCTCTAGCCATAGAAACAATCAGTTCGCCGTCCAGCCAGAGGCTATGAAAACCAAAATTTCTTCCAGGCAAGTATTCTTGGGCGATGAATTCCCAGTCCATTTTGCGAGATTTCCAATAGCTAATCCAAGCCAAGGCTGTTTCTTTATTGTATGCTGGTGTGCTTCCCCTTCCGCCCGCGCCGTATCTAGCCCTAATCCATACTGGACTGCCAAACTCTTCAAAAGCCCTATCAATGTCAGATTCGCTACGCAATTCCATGACTCGTGCAACTGGCACGCTTTTTTTCTGCCATATTTTCGCTGATTCCAGTTTATCTTGACACTTGCGCACAGCGTCCTTCGAAGGCAGGAAGGTGACTGCGTTAAGCTCTTCGCGTTTCTCGGATATTACTGCAACTTCCACGTCTGGCTGTGCATGCACAAAACCGATTTTCTCCTTCCTTATAATCTCGTTTAGCCTATCAATGTAAGCGGCATCAGATGCTCTTGGAACTAGAAAACGTGAATCAACAGGAGCCAAATAAAGATAATACTCACTCGCTTCCGTCCCAACTATTCGCATCTTTTCAGGTGCAAGCCTAAGTGACATGACAAAATTCACGCCAGCAGGTCCACCAGCACCAGTAACCAATACCCTCTTCAAACCCTAAACCACCAATCGCGCTTATTTTGCTTTAAACACATTAATATCTATTCCCAACCCGCCAAACTTTAATAGAACAGAAAACCCCTTCTAAATAAGTGCAGATGGGCCGGTCGTCTAGCCTGGTTAGGACACTTGCGAAATAAGCCTAAAGCAGCCCTTACGAGGCTGAGGTCGCCGGTTCAACTCCGGCCCGGCCCATACAATTATCTACTAAAGCGCTTTGTTTTGGCGGGCCCGCTGGGATTTGAACCCAGGATCTCCGGCTCCGCAGGCCAGCGTCCTAATCCATGCTAGACTACGGGCCCTTTTTGCGCGTTTGTTAGGAACCTTTTCTGGTTTTGTGGATAAAAGGGTTTAGTTTTTGGTGTTTATTGCGCGTTCTAGTGCGTTTATGACGTTTTGTTTTCCCATTGTGGTTATGTATGGTCCTAGTCTTGGTCCTTGTGGTACGCCTATCAGCACGGTGTATAATGTTTTGAAGAAGTCTGGTGGGTGTATGCCGTGTTTTTTGGCTATGTTGAATATTGCGTTTTGTATTGTTTCGGCTTTTTCTTCGCTTCTGATGGTTTCGATTAGTTCTTTTAGCGCTTCCTTCTCTTGCAGGGTCAACGTTACTGCCGTTTCCTTTATTTCCTCGAAGTCCTTTATCCAGTTAAATGCGTATTCAATTCGTTTCCTCAATTTCTCGTCTGGTTCTTGTCCGCGTTGTAAATAGCCGTAGCTTCGAAGCTTTTCCATGATGAATTCCTCTTCACGTCCTTTTGGCGCTACTTTGGCTAGGAAAGTTAGCAAGTTATAGGGCACGGTTATTCCAGGCTTTTGCGGAGGCTTCATTGCCCAGCAGTATTTGTATAAGCCTCGAAGCTTGGCTAGTTCCTTCTTGTCTGTCAGCGTTTTCTTTCCGAAGTATAGGTCTTCTAAGTAATCCATTTCGTTCATGTATGATGGTATGTCTGTCACGTCTAGTGTGCGTGAACCAACAAATCTTTTTAGCATAAGCAACATCAGCGATTGTGGTGAGCCATACTTGAACCATGTTTGCGGGGTGAAGATCACCCCAGCGGATTTCGAGAGTCTCTTTCCACTCTTGTCCAAAAACAACTCGTATTTTGCGTGTACGGGAGGTTCATAATCGAGAATTTCTCGACATATACGGTCATTTACACGCACAGAATCCGCAACTTCCTTGCCAAAAGCTTCAAATCTAATGTCTAATGCTTTCCAACGAACCGCAAATTCGCCTTTCCAGCTCAGTTTGCCTTCGCCCTTGCGGTAATCTACTTCGCCTTTATGTCCGCATCCCTCAAGCCATCGCCCCTTTACTTCCATTCCCTCGCAAACGTAAAGAACCTTATCTTCCTTCGGGAGAAACTCGTAGGCCTTTGTTGTGTAGATGCGTCCGCAGTTTTCGCAGACAGCAAAGTACGGTAATGCTTCAAGGAACTTTTCTTGTCCGACCTCTTCTTTGACTATTTCGCCGACTCGTTTCGCGTTTAGAAGTATGGTTTTAATTTCTTCGTTGAACAAGCCTCTTCTGTAAACCTCCGTTCCAGACATAAACTTGTATTCTATTCCACACTCGTCCATGGCATCCAGCAAAAGCAAGGTCATGTGTTCGCCGTAGCTTCTGTGGCATCCATAGATGTCGGGGATGTCCGTGACTGGGCGTCCAAGATGCTCTTCTAGGAATTTAGGCATGCCCGCTGGCACCTTCCGCAGTCCATCTTTATCGTCTGCGAAGGCTATTAATTCCGATTTGTAGCCTTGCTCTCTGAGGGCTAGCGTTATGGCAAAAGACCTTGCGGCGTCGCTTAGGTTGCCTATATGTGGAAAACCTGAGGCAGCTATACCCATCTCTGTTCTGAGCATGTCTAGGCTTCTGCCAAGTTTTTGCTCGCGTTTGATTATTTCAACTGCCATTTTGTCGTACCATGTGCCGTGCCCAATTATTTTTTCTTCCACTTTGGGCTGCGCCTCAGTAGGCATTAATTTAGAGATTGAATAAAAATGTTTAGAGGGGTTGCTGTTCGTTTAAAGTTTGGCTAGTGGAATGTCGCCCTTTATCACCATGCCACTTGCACCGTCTATGAGTAACTGGTAAATTTTGGCTTTATACTCATATTTTATGAGCCACACGGGCGCGTGCAAGTAAACTGTCTGGTTTACTTTTACTTCGCTCTTCATTTCAATGATCTTATCAACATCTTGTTGAATTAGGTAACGGTGATGCTCCTCTATTTGTTGCTTTGCTAACTCCACCGCCTCATCCTTGTCCATTTCGCTGTTAAGAACCTTGGCGAATCCCTCAATTTTCCTGAAGTCATATGGAACCTTGCCCTCAAGCGGCACATTGTATTCTCTTGTCGGAAATTCCGTTGCCTTTCTAGCCAAAACAAGCCAGTTATACTTCTTTTCTATTACGCCCTCTTTAGTTATGGCGGGAGTTATACGCTCAAAAACCCCTTTATATATGGTTTTAACTTCGGCGGATATAACCCAAAAGGGTAGATAGGTAAGGCTCTTTTCAACTATTTTTGATTTTCTTGCCAGGTCTGGGGGCTTTAGAAAACCGCTGCTCATCCAAACTCTTACGGGTTCCTCAATTTTCGTTTGGTCAAACTTGTTTGTTAGCATGGAATGCTCAAAGATGAAGGCTTTTCCAGTTTCTATGACAGCAGTGAAGCCGCAGTATCTGCATGTAGCAAATATTTCACCCGGTTCAAACGGTAACGGTGCTCCGCAATGTGGACAGCTTATCTTTTCGACTATCGCCATTTTCTACGCCTTTGCTTTTTCCCTTCTTATTATTTCCCTTGCTACAATAACGCCTGACGCTGACGCTTGAACAAGCCCACGTGTGACCCCTGCTCCGTCGCCAATTGTAAATAAATTGCGGATTTTTGTCTCTAGGCAGTTGCTTAGTTGAAGTCTTGAAGAGTAAAATTTTACTTCAATTCCATAGAGAAGCGTATCTCTTGAGTGTATTCCCGGAGTGATTTTGTCCAGTGCATGGAGCATCTCCCTTATGTCGGCTAAGTAGCGGTACGGCAAAACAAAGCTTAGGTCTCCTGGTGTAGCATTTCTTAACGTCGGAGTGACAACGCTTCTCGCGATTCTTTCTGGCGTTGACCTTCTTCCAGATTCCAAATCGCCTAGACGCTGTATTATTACGCCTCCGCTGAGCAAGTTTGATAGGCGCGCCAAGTATTTTCCATAGGCTATTGGTTCCTTGAAGGGTTCTGTGAATGATGTACTGACAAGTATGGCGAAGTTTGTGTTTTCTGTTTTGCGTTCCGCATAGCTTTGTCCATTGACTGTTAAGACACCGTTGTAAGATTCTGTTATGACTTCACCATACGGAGCAACGCAAAATGTGCGCACTTGATCGTCAAAAGACTTAGAATAATAAATGAATTTTGGCTCGTAAAGCGCGGTTGTCAATTCTTCCATTACGGAAGCCAAAACTTCGACTCTTATGCCCACGTCCACCGGGTTGTTTAAAGTTTTCAGTCCCAAAGCTTGGGCTTCGGACTGGAGCCACTCGGCGCCACTGCGTCCAGGCGCAACAATTACGTATTTGCCATAATACTTTTCACCGTTAACAGTTTCTACGCCCTCAACAACATCGTCCTTAACTATTAGCCCCTTCACGTCGCTTCGCGGTTTAAATTCGACTTTGCCATTTAACGCTTGACGCATTTTCACGAGTGTTTGGGCGCAGCGTTCAGTTCCCATGTGTCTTATTTTCTGGCGAATCAGTTTTAGACCAGCCAAAGAAGCTTTACGCTCAATTTCGTCCACCTTTTCAACATCTGTTCCGTACACATTTTCGGTTGCGCCAAATTTCAGGTAAATTTCATCCACATAATTCACTAGTTCTTCGAGCTCTTTGTTTGACACGTACTGGTTTAGCCAGCCGCCGACTTCGGTTGACAGTGTTAGTTTGCCATCACTGAAGGCTCCAGCGCCACCCCACCCAGAAAGTAGAAGGCATGGCTCGCAGTTTACACATTCAAATCCACGGCTTGCTGGACATCTTCGCTTGTTAATGTCTGGTCCCCTATCCAGCATCAAAATGTTTAGGTTGCTTTTTCCAACAAGCTCTAAAGCGGAGAAAATCCCAGCTGGACCTGCACCGACAATTATTACGTCGTATTTCAAGTGGTTGTTCACCTTGAAACCCAAAACTAGATGTAACAACCAGCATATATTTTTAGCGAAATTGTCTTTCTGTTATTTTTGGTTTTGGTTAATTTAGCATTCATAGAATGTAAGTACGAAATGGTGGTCCACTATTTATCTTGCTGGGCTTTCGCGCTTTGAAGATTATTGTATATGGTATTCTTTTCCACAAATCATAATTCTTCACGAAATCTTCATAGACATACAGGATGCGCCTCTTTTCAACTTCACTCATTTTGTCAAGCGGGCATGGTTTTGGTTCCAATATTTTTTCAATAACGAAACCCGCTGTCAGAAGCAAATCGAAATAATCTTGAATGGTTCGATGGTAGCCTTGAAATTGTGCTACTTTCCCTTCAATTTTCCAAGTCCATAAGCGTTTTCTTCTATCGAAATAGTTGCTTAAACCCTATATTCTTCTCTTTCCATAACGTATGGTTCGCCCTCTATTAGCTATTGGATGAACATCAGCAAACACAAATAACCCGCTTTTTCGTAACACCCTGAAGACCTCGTGAAAGGTCTTTGCGAGGTTTTCTGCGTAACCTATCCCAAAAGAAGAAAGAACGATGTCAAAACTTTCCCCTTGAAACATGCTCAAATCCTCCATACTGCCAATGTAAAATTTAACATTCACATTCTCTTTCTTTGCAAGTCTCATAGCGTATTTTATCTGCTCTTCAGAAACATCTAAACCAACAGACTTGGCGCCCCATTTAGCAAGAACTATTGCGTTTTGTCCCCCGCCACAACCGAGAAATCGGACCGTAATGAACATCTTCAAGTGAGATTTTTGACTTTTGCTGGTAACTCTTGGAAATAGCGTTCCATCCTCTCTTAGCTGACATCTTTTTCAACTTCCGCAATGACTGGATGAGAATTATTTCCTATTTATTTGGCACTAAACAAAGAAACTTTAGCGTTTTGTCGCCGTCGTTTCTGAACTGGTGACGCTCGCCTGGAGGAACAAAAACCACGTAGCCAGCTTTAAGCTTCTTTTCGCCTTCGGTGCCAACAACAATGCCCTCGCCCTCCAATATGAAGACTTCGTGTTCCCACGGGTGACTGTGTAGCGGGCTGTGCCCTCCAGGTTCCATTTCGAAAAGTCTCATGGCAAAGTTTGGGGCACCCATGTTCTTTGTGATTAGCCAACGGACCTTCAGTTTTGAAGCCCCTTCTTCTCTGGCTTCTTCTACTTTAACTTCCTTATAATGGAAGATCTTCATACACCTTCACTTCTCATCGCTGTATTTTAGTAGTATTCATTTATAATTTATGCTAATCCATGCTGTACAAGATAACCGAAGAACAAAATACGGTCTTAGGATGCGCCAATTAGTCTTTTATGGCTTCTAAAAGACTCATGACGTTCCAAAGTTTCACTCTAGTATAAGGGGGCATGTTTGGGTCTTGCAAAATCTCGTCTATAATTGATATGGCGTTTGAAGCTCTAACGGCTGGCGAGTATTCAGTTGTCTGCAACGCGTTCATCGAGTCTTTTGCAGCTCTTCTAATGTTTCTTGGGGTTGTATTGTCTTCTGAAACTTCTCCGAGAACAGCAAGCGCCTGTTTAATTCTCTCCTCGTATTCTTCCAACTTTTTCTTTCGAACCAAAGCCACCACCCTCTAAACCCTAAAATAGCCAAGTTATTAATAGCTTTTACACTATTCTATGAATGGGGCAATAAACCTTGCCACACGAAAACAGGGAAGAAGTGCACATAAAACGTATGGCGGATCTCCTTCGCCAAGGCTCAACATTAACCGATTTAGCATGCCCAGCATGTGCATCTCCACTTTTCAAACTAAGAAGCGGTGATTTATGGTGTGCAAAATGCGAGAAAAAAGTCATCGTTGTGAAGGAGGGGGAAGAACCGGCAAAAGTTACAAGTTCAATGGTTTTAGAAAAGCTTGAAGCAACACTTTTGGTGAAGGTACAGGAAATTCAGAATAAAATGCAGCATGAAGAGAACGTTGACGAGTTGCAAAAGTTAAGCAAAACCCTCACTGAATTGTTGGAGAACCTTGAAAAAGTGAGAAAAACAAAAAAAATCTAGCAGAGGCGAGTTACATACGATTCTCGGATTTTTCGAAAATTTTCCGGAAAACGTCCATGAAACAGCAGCTTTCACCACAACATTGTCAAGCAAAAGGCTCCAACAAACACTAATACACGCATTAAGCAAGATAAATGGGAAAAGTTTAAGACTGGAAGAGATAGCAGACCCGTCTATTCCGCAGTGCACCGTGCTTTTTGAGTTTGGAATTGCAGAGGCAAACAGCTTCACATATTTAGATAACGCCGAAACGGAAAAAGCGCTAAAAGCCATAAACAGAAGGCTATTCCAAGTCATCGACCTGTACTGTGCAGTACGCTATTATAAATGGCAGAATGAAAGAAAGACTCCGCTAAAATTTGACTATTACATGATTCGCTTTTTATTCGGTAAAAAAATATTTGAAACACTGGTTTTCCACGAGAAGGGCCCAAGATACGTAGCGCCAAACGACATCATAAACTTTATCGCAAATAGAATTAATGGAGAATTCTCCAGAAAAGTTTTAAAGCCACTTATACAGCCTTAAACCTTCTTTCTAAAAACTCCAGAATGACGCTTAGAACATTTTTAGCAACATCAGCCTTGGGCCTATTCCCATCTATCTGAACAAGTTTGCCCGCGTCCACAAATCTCATGTAAACCTCACGCACCTTCCTCTGTGTTTCCAGATCTTCCATAACAGACTTTTTGGGCTTAACTCGCCTAATCGCCACTTCAGGTTCAACATCAATAAAAAGTGCCAAGTCCGGCATGAGCGCATGCTGATTCACCTTTTCAATCCACTTCAAATCTAAGCCAGAAGCACCCTGATAAGCCAAAGAAGAAAACACATAGCGGTCAGAAACAACCACTTTTCCATTCTTTAGGGCTGGAAGAACCTCGCGCTCAAGATGTTCAACACGGTCAGCGGCGAAAAGTAAAGCCTCAACAACGATGGAGCCTCTTCGCCTTCCATGCAAACAATATCTTTTAATAAACTTTCCAATTTCGCCTCGGCTCGGCTCCGCGGTATAAACTGCATCATACCCAGCCTTTCTTAAAGCTTTTACAAGAAGTTTCGCTTGTGTGGTTTTTCCGCAGCCATCCAAGCCCTCAACGCATATAAATACGCCTTTCATTTCACCATTCCTTTTACATTCAAGAGCATTAGGCATTATAAGAGCGAAGTTGCATTAAATAATTGCTCTAAAGGAGAGCGGGGATTACCCAAAATGCCTAAAAACTATTGGGGCGAAATAAAGGATCCGGTCCACGGCTATGTTTACATAACAGAAACGGAAAAAGAAATAATAGATTCTTACCCGGTTCAGAGAATGCGTAGGCTACGCCAACTCGCTGGCGCTGAATACGTTTATCCAGGAGCAAACCACACACGCTTTGAACATTCAGTCGGCGTCATGTACCTTGCTGGAAAGGTTGTTGAAAACCAAAACATTGCCCAAAAAATAAGCGAAGAAGAGGCGGAAATGGTTAGAATCGCAGCCTTGTTACACGATGTTGGACATGGACCCTTTTCGCATGTTTTTGAGCACTTGCTTGACAAGAAATTAGGCAAAACTCACGAGGATTTAACTAGGTGGATTGTAGCAAACAGCGAGCTAAAAGACTTGCTTAACAAATACGGGCACGACTCCAAGGATGTTGGCGACCTCGCGACAGGCGTTCTCCACAAACCAAAGAAAACTTTCCTAGACCAGATAATAAGCAGCGCCGTAGACGTTGATAAACTTGATTTTGTAGTTAGAGATACGCATCACACTGGCGCCGAGTATGGCTACATCGACATTTTCCGCTTAATACATGCGCTAGACGTCGTTAATGGAAACTTGGCGGTAGACCTAGGAGCATTGTCTGCACTCGAGTCCCTAATAATCGCACGGATAGAATCTTTCAAAAGCATCTATTTCCACCGCGTTGGAAGAGCAGCACAAATAATGTTGGCAATCGCCATGGAAAAGGCCGATGAAGAACTTGGACTGTCTAATTTTAAAACTCCAGAAGAATACCTAGCCATGGACGACTACACAGTTTGGGCTAAACTGAAAAACTGCAAAAAATCAAAGGGCATAATCGAAAACCTCGAAAGGCGAAAGATGCTGAAATGCGCATACGAAAAAACTTTCTATGAAAAGGACGTTATGATTTCAAACGTTTTCCGCCAAGAATCCCACAGAAAACAACTCCAAGAAGATATCGCAAAAGAGGCGGGAGTTGAGGCAGAATCCGTGATAATAGATGTCCCGACAGTTCCATCAGTTCCATATCACCATGCAGCACTCATGGAGCCGATGGAAATTCCGATCTTCTACAAAACAAGAGGATGCGAAAAAATCCTACAGAAACTGAGTGAAATATCAAAGATCTTTGAAGTTTTAAAGGGCTTCATGAATATACTCCGCGTTTATACAGATGAGAAAAACAGAGAAAAAGTGGGCGTTGCTGCGACCAAGATTTTGGGTGAAATTCCCGCAACCGCAAAAATATCATATTAATGTTGCGTGTGTATCATGCAACCAATAACATTGAAGGGCAGAAAAATTGTTGAAGGACATTGTAAAGCAGAAGCAATAGTGTCGAAAAAGCCAATAAGCTTCCTTGGCGGAGTTGACCCAGCGGACGGCAAAATTATAGAGAAAAATCATGATTTATGCGGTGAATGCATAAAGGATAAAGCACTGTGTTTTCCGCATGGACACGGCTCAACCGTGGGCAGCTATGTCCTCTACGCTCTTGCAAAGCGAAAAATGGCGCCAAAAGTAATAATAAACCAAATCGCAGACCCGGTCGTGGTTGTTGGAGCCATAATTGCGAACATACCAATGATTGATAAAATCGATATAGCAAAAATAAGGAGTGGTGATTTGCTGGAAGTCAACGCCACAGAAGGTATTGTAAAAATCCTAAAAAGAAAGGTGAGCAGGCTCAAATGTACTTGACAAAAGAGGAAGAACATATTTATGATGGGGAACTAGGTTGGGCAAACCAAGTATGCATAAAAATCCTTGTGCGCCTAGGCGAACTTTTTGGCGCAGATAGACTCATCCCGATAAACTCAGCACATGTCTCAGGGGTATCATACAAAACGTTGGGAGACGCATCGTCCGAGTTTTTAGAAGCATTGGCAGAATCCGATGTAAAGGCGAAAGTGAAAGCAACAACGAACCCTCATAGCATTGACAAAAAACACATCCTTACGAAAATTCCAAAAGAAACCGTTGAAAAACAGTCGGCAATCACGAAAAACTTTGAAAAAATGGGATTTACAAACGCACTGACATGCACACCATATTATTTGGAAAGACCGAAACGCAACACGCATATGGCATGGTCCGAATCCTCAGCAGTTGTATACGCAAACTCCATCTTGAATGCGTGGACAAACCGTGAGGGTGGTCCAAGCGCTCTAGCCGCAGCCATAATAGGAAAGACGCCGAACTACGGCATTCATAGAGCCGAAGAACGCCAACCAAAAGTTCTAGTAACATTAAACACGCAACTCAAGGATGAAACTGAATTTGGCGCGCTAGGAACTTTTCTAGGCGAAATTTTAGAAGACAAAATTCCAGCAATAAAGGGTTTAGAAGGCGCCTCAAAAGACAATTTGAAACAGTTAGGCGCTGCCCTTGCATCAACAGGAATGGTTAACATGTTCCACTTTTACAACGAAAACATGTTGAAAAAAAAGCTTGAAAAAGTAAGCGTGGACAGAAACGAACTAGCAAAAGTAAGCCAAAAATTAACAACCGTATCAACAAAAAAGCCAGACTTAATTTTCATAGGCTGCCCTCACTGCTCACTCACCGAAATTAAACGTGTCGCGAACCTCATCAGCAACAAGAAAATTAGAAGCGACCTCGAATTCTGGGTTTGCACATCACAGCACATAAAAGAAAAGGCTGGAAAATACGCAACCGTAATAGAAATGCGCGGAGGCCGCATAATCACGGACACATGCGCAGTTGTAACATGGACGGATATGCTTGGAATAAAAACAATAATGACAAACTCGGCAAAAACGGCACATTACGCACCAACACTAAACAAAGCAGATGTAACGCTAGCACCGCTAGAAAAGTGCATAAAAACCGCACTAAAAGAATAAGGTTTATCCGAAAGAGAAAATATTTGCATGATGCCAAACTAGCCAAACATGCTCCGGTAGTATAGCCCGGTCAAGTATTCCGGCCTTTCGAGCCGGAGACGCGGGTTCAAATCCCGCCCGGAGCACTCCAAAACTGCCTGCTTCAGCAGAAAGAAGCCAGAAACGGGCTTGTTTGCCCTCTGGCTTTTGGGACCGTCCTGGGACCGTCCCAGATACATTGGGAGGGCCGTCCTATGGCCGGAGACAGCATAGAACAGTTGAAAAGGCGGGTTGAGGTGCAAGCTAGGGCTTTGGGTTCTTTAGCTTCAAGCATAGAAGGCGAAGATAGGCTTGGAGAGCTGGTGAGGCGTGTGGAGAAGCCTTGTGAAGCCTTAAGCTCTTTGGCTGCTGGTGGTGTTTCCTTTGAAGGCTTTGTTTTAAGTTGGCCTGAAACGAGGGAGTTGTTTCTGCAGTATGTTGAGTTTAAGCGTTATGAGCCTGCTAATGCAAGGAATATGATTAACTATCTTGATAGGTTTGTTAAG